>NZ_JARLTC010000015.1 GCF_029382225.1 Spongiactinospora sp. TRM90649 | reverse complement strand
AAGGTCAGCTTCGCCGCAAGCTCCCCGATTCGATCATGGACCAGTTACCCCACCAAGGTTGCGTGATGCACCACTAGATCCCCGACGATTGCCACCACGCGCGCAATAGCTATAGAAATGTTTTCGCGCTCGGATTGCTTGATTACTGAGGTCGCGAGTCGTTCAGCCTGTACCAGCAATTGTTGCGCTTCTTTTGACTGTCCAATTAAAGCCATTGCGTACGCTACAGAAACAAGTGCCGAAGCTTGCCGCTCGGGCTTCCCTATTTCCCGAGCAGTGACCGCAGCCCTCTCTACTATATCTACGGAAGCTCGATCATCACCATGCTGCTTTGCTGTGCGAGCTACGTCGGCAAGCGCTTGGGCGCGGACGGTACGATTCGAGATTGCGCTAGCAACTTCAAGTCCTAGACGTGTTCTACCGGTATTGGCAATCTCTATCGCGACTGCTGCAAGCGCTTGAGCGCGCTCTGACCAAGTGCTGATGGAGTTAGCGATATCTCTGGCTCGGCTCGCTTCGCCCAACACCGCGACTGCGCGCGCAACGACAGCAAGTACGGCCGCTTGTTGCGGTGGATCGGCTAACAAGTTGGCCGATTCCTCTGCTAGGACTATGAGATCGTTGGCTCGCGGATCTTTGGCCTCAGCAAAAGCGCGCGCGACTACTGCATACCCGTTGGCCCGCTGAAACGGATCTGTCACACTGGTTATGGCCTGTTCAGCTTGACTGCCAATAATCTTTGCTCTCTCAATTTTATTGGCGACCACTAATTCATGAACAACGGCCGCAAGTGCTCGAACACGCCGGGATGGGTTAGTTATAGAACGAGCTAGCGCTTCTGCTCTGCTGGGACTTCCAAGTTGAACCCACACTCCGGGGAGATTGACCGGCAGATTTTCATTTCTTTCGACAAGTTTGGCGCGATGCAGGGCAAGCCGAGTCATCTGCACCAAGTTCGGTACGGGTTGACTAGCGAGGGCTTCTTGAGCCAATGTAATCTCGGTAAGTGCGGCGATATCGCCGCCAATTACATCAAGCATCCGATCATGGCGCTTCGCATCAGTGGCGTACGCAACCATTCGCCGGACATCGCTTATGCTGATTAACAACCTGAAGTAGCCGCGTAGAAGATATTCAGGAGTGTCAATGGGCCAGTCTTGATCCCTATATTTATCCGCCCACGAGTGCAACATCTCCCTGTACAATTCCAGCCGATTCGCGCCTATGAAACTTTCCGCCTGCTGCTGGAGTTCCTCGTGAGCAAGCAGGTAGACAGTAGTATTAGGACGCCAACGTCCAACTCGAGGAGAAAAAGTACGACCTGACACTGCTGTTAAGTGGTCCTCAATTTCCCAGGCCGACAGGCCGGTCAGCTCGGCCAAATCGTCTCCGGATAGTCCACCTCCAGCAGTGGCGAGTATGCCAAGTAGGTCCTGTTCCGCCGCAGTGCCGCGAAGAAGGCGCTTTAGTTCGCGCTCCGCATCTTGACGTACTACCTCGGCATGCGGGGAGGTTGGCAATGTGCGTATAATGGTCGGTCGACGCAACGGATGATCGTCGGCTACATCAGAAGGAATAGGAGGATTCGGCCGACCGGAAACTATCACGCGCATACCGCCCGGCGGGTCAGCTGGCAGCATCGCGGCAATGCTGTGTGCGTCAGGGCCTGTGGTCACGCCGAGATCCTCATCAAGTCCATCAACGACAAGAACGAGGCGTTCACCCTTATCTTGGCAGGATTGAGCAGCACGGGTTAGCGAGGCCAACAGGTGGGCCTCTCGAGTGGCATCCGATAGCAGCACAGGCATCGGCTCACCAGTTATCTCTAATGCCTGCTCGAGGACAACATCGGCAAAGGCGTTGCGGTCACCCTGACCGGCGAGTCGCGCTGTAATGAAGAATGACACCACTTGTATGCCGGGCGGAGGGTTCAACGTGAAAGATGAAAGTAGGGCCGATTTCCCGGCCCACGCCGGGGCGCGCAGCCATAAGTAGGAATCGGATTCCAGTGCAGTGCAGAACTCTGCAAGATGAGAAACTTCATGCTCCCGCGATAGCAGGTCTCGTGGGGCAATGCGCCGCACCTGAGATAGGTACTCTGACCGTACTTCAGGAGCAGATTCCGTCCTGGCTTGACGGTAAGTTGCTGCAGCATCTTGTGAGTCCTGCACTGAAGCGTCATAACGATTACTGCCATGAGCGGGAGGTTGCCTCAACTCGCCGTTCAGGTCGCGGCGTAGTGTGGTGTTATTTTTTGTTGCTGCTGCAGGAGCGTACCGTCCTACAAGCTCAGCAAGACGGCTGAACAGCTTACTAGCTGCATCAGCGCTACCCGCTTTTGTGTGTCCTCGAAGACGTGCGACTGCACTCGAACGATCGGTTTCATCGATTCCTTCCAAGCGAAGCTCACGCAGGCGTAAAGCCGCGAGAAGTAGCCATGTCAGTCTGCTTGTAGAAGACAGTTTCGTGTCGAAGTCCGTCTTATGGGCAGCCGCCGCTACGAGTCTATCGAGATGCCTCAGCCTGTCCCTTACATAATGCGTGGTCCTACCTGGCCGAGCCACTTCCGCTCGAAATTGCTCCTCATCAATCACATCTCGGGCAATGTTGGCCAGCTCGCGCATCTGCTGCACATGAGTGTTAGGACTTGCGACTGTCAATGCTAGTCGCCATTCACCGGACGCTATTTCGAGCGGTCTATCATGAAGCACGCACAGGTAGGAACGAATCAAGTCAACTGATGGCCCGTCGCTCGGGACGAAAGATGGAGAACGCCGGACTCCTATTGAAACCTGGCGTTTCGTGCCATCTTCCAAGAGTCCTTTTACAACAACGTCGTCAACTGCGCTAAATGAACTAGCTTGAAAGGTGATCTCGACTGGGGTTGCGTCATCACCTAGCTCGGTGAGAGGATCGCCGGTCAAAAGGTGAGTTAGAAGCAATGCTCCATAGCGATGCTCCAGCACCGTCCCGCCACCGCCAGTCGCATATGGACTCGCCTCTCCCATGCCACCTCCGTAAGGAAGAGACTCGACTTCAGGGCGAGACTACGCCTAGGCGTAGATCTCTAGAAGACTACATGCGCCAAGTTTAGGGCGGTTCCCAGTTGGGGTCTCGACGCGGACCTACTGGACCCGCTTGGAAGTACGACGCGCTCTTCAACGATGTCCTGATCACCTGGTTCTGCTGCTCGTTGTATGCACTGGATGCGGGTCCGCTTCAGTTGGGACTCAGCGATGATCAAGCAAGGAAGCATGATGATCGACGCCGTTGGGGGCGTGTGGGTCTGCGTGGACATGGGCTGCTGACAAGCGAGGAATCGCATGGAACAAAGCATGCTCGACGTCTACAGCTACCTGGTGTGCTTGAAGGACCGTAGATTCGGCGCTCACGACCACAGAGCACTCTGCTCTCAGCCGATGACCGATCCACCGCAGGCGCGTCTCTCCTATGTCAAGCACACCAGGAGTCACGCGCAGCGCCGCTTCCGCGCGTTCCACCAAGGCCGGATCCACCGCGTCCATCAGGCGGCGACCGACCTCCAGCGCCGCCTGGCGCAGCACCGCGAGAATCATGACCGCGATCAGCAGGCCGACGACCGGGTCCGCCCATCCCCATCCGGCCATGGCACCACCGGCCGCGAGCAGGACGGCGAGCGAGGTGAGCGCGTCGGTACGGGCATGGAGCCCGTCCGCCACCAGTGCGGCCGAACCGATCTTCCGCCCGACCCGGATCCGGTACTGCGCGACCCACTGGTTGCCGATGAACCCGACGACAGCGGCACCGGCCACGGCCAGCAGGTTCGACACCGGGCGCGGGTGCATCAGGCGATCGATCGACTCATAGACGGCTAGGCCGGCGGAGGCGGCGATGACGAGGACGATGACGACGCCGACCAGGTCTTCGGCGCGCCCGTAGCCGTAGGTGTAGCGCCGGGTAGGTGCTCTGCGGCCGAGGATGAAGGCGATTCCGAGAGGGATGGCCGTCAGGGCGTCCGCCGCGTTGTGCATGGTGTCGCCGAGCAGCGCCACCGAGCCGGACACGGCCACGACCACAGCCTGAACGACGGTCGTGACTCCTAGGACGGCGAGCGAGATCCACAGGGCGCGCAGACCCTCGGCGCTGGTCTCCATCGCCGCATCGACCTTGTCCGCCGCTTCGTGGCTGTGCGGCCGAAGTGCGTGCCGTAGCCGCGACCAGCGGCGAGCCACATGGCCGTGTCCATGGCCGTGTCCATGGCCGTGACCATGATCGTGTCCATGATCGTGTCCATGATCGTGTCCATGGCCGTGGCCACTCGAAGCGGGGGGATGCGAGTGCGTCATACCAACGAGGATGACCCGAAATCCGCATTGCAGCACGTCAACACCAACGGACCGTGAGCTACTGCAAGACGTTCGCGGTCCGACAAGGTTAACGATCATGTCGAGAACTTGGCCGCGTATTGGCCGTGACTGGCCGTAGAGCACCGACGATGACCATGGACGGCCGGACACAACGAGATCGGCCCCTGACCGCATTTCCGCTGGTCAGGGGCCGATGTGGCTGGTGTGGCAGGTGCAAGGTTCGAACTTGCGTAGGCTGAGCCGACGGTTTTACAGACCGCTCCCTTTGGCCACTCGGGCAACCTGCCTGGTCGGCCGCTCTCGCGGCGACAGGTAGAAGAATAGCGGACTTCGGGGGCGGACGTGACACCGGTTTGTCCGGGGTGAGGTCCGTACTCTGATCGTCTGAGGTCGCTAAGGTCGGTAGGGACGGAGAGAGGACACCCACATCGATGGCCGATTCAAGTTTCGACATCGTCAGCAAGATCGACCGACAGGAGGTCGACAACGCGCTGAACCAGACGGTCAAGGAAATCGGGCACCGGTTCGACTTCAAGGGGACCGGGGCGAGCATCAGTTGGTCGGGCCAGAAAGATATCGAGGTCAAGGCCAACAGTGAGGAGCGGGCGGGCGCCGTACTTGACGTGTTCAAGGACAAGATGGTCAAGCGGGGCCTGTCGCTGAAGGTGCTGGACGCCGGGGAGCCCAAGCTGTCGGGCAAGGAGTACCGCCTGGTGATCGCGCTCAAGGAGGGCATCGACCAGGACAACGCCAAGAAGATCTCGAAGATCATCAGGGATGAGGGGCCGCGCGGCGTGAAGGCCCAGATCCAGGGTGAGGAACTGCGGGTCAGCTCCAAGAAGAAGGACGAGCTGCAGGACGTGATCAGCCTGCTCAAGGGCAAGGATCTCGACATCGCGCTGCAGTTCCTGAACTACCGCTGACGAGCGGTGCTGTGTGGCTTTGTCCTGCGGGTTCCCTTAGGTCCCCTGAGGGCAGAGCGCAGGCACCCTTCGAGCATTCGGGCTCACGGCCGCCTCGGGCGGCCGTTCCCTTGCCGCGTACACCCCCCGCTCGTGACCGTGCCGCCCGATCTCATGCGCGGGCGTGCGACTCCGGGTCGTGGGCGAGGGCGGTACGTCCGCCGTCGACGGGGATGGTGGCGCCGGTGATGAAGGACGCGTCGGCGGAGAGCAGGTAGGCGACGGCGGCGGCGATCTCGCCGGGGCGGGCGGCGCGGCCGAGAGGGTGGAGGAGGCGCAGGTGCGCCTCGATGCGCCCTGCGTCTTCCGGTGTCGCGGCGGCGACGTGGCCGGCCTGGCGTTCGGTCGCGACGGAGCCGGGGGCGAGGGCGTTCACGCGGATGCCGCGCTCGCCGTACTCGACGGCCAGGGCTCTGGTCAGGCCCTCGATGGCGGCCTTGGCGGTGACGTACGGCGTGCAGCCCGGCACCGCCTGCCGCGCCTGGTGCGAGGTGATGTTGACGATCGCCCCCGGTGTCCCGGATGCCAGGAAGCTCCGGATCGCCGTCGCGCACCCGGCCACCGAGGCGTTGAGGTTGGCGGCGATGAGGCCGAGGACGTCGGCGACCGTCGTCTCGTGCACTGACGCGTCGCGGAAGACCGCCGCGTTGTTGACCCAGCCGTGCAGGACCATCCGCTGTGCGGACGCAGTGGCCGCCGCCCGTTCGGTGACCGCCGGGTCGGACGCGTCTCCTGTGACGGCGAAGGCGCGGGTGCGCGCAGGGTGGTCGGACAGCCAGGTGAGGGCGGACGGGTCGCGGTCGAGGGCGACCACCGCGTGCCCGTCGGCGAGGAGGCGTTCGGCGACGGCCCGGCCGATGCCGCGCGCCGCGCCCGTCACCACGTAGGAGCGCGTCATCATGTCGGCCTCCAGGCGAACTAGTTCGATCGAACTGTTTCGATAGCCTACCATCGGGTGGATGCGACGTCAGCCGACCATCCGCGAGGTCGCCGCCGAGGCGGGCGTGAGCGTCTCCACGGTCTCGCTGGCCCTCAACGTGCCCACCCGGGTGAGCCAGGCCACCAGGGAGAGGGTGCTGGCCGCGGTCGACACGCTCGGATTCGTACCGAAAGCCGATGCCGTCGCACGCGCCCGGCGCGGGGTCGGCCGGGTGGGCGTCATCGCGCCCTTCACGTCGTATCCGACCGTCGCCCGGCGGCTGAACGGCGTGCTGCGGGCCGTCGGCGCGCGTCCGGTCGAAATCGTGCTCTTCGACCAGGAGTCGGCCGCGCGCAGCGTGTCCCCGCTGCTGGGCAGCCTGCCGGTGACGGGACGGCTCGACGGCCTGATCGTCATCAGCCTGCCGCTGGAGGCCGAGGTGGCCGACCGCCTTGTTACGCAGCGGCTACCCACCGTTCTGGTCGATGTACGCCATCCCGGCTTCGACTCGGTCTATACCGACGACCACCTGGGCGGCCGGCTCGCCGCCGAGCACCTGCTGGCCCGGGGGCACCGCCGGTTCGGGTTCGTCGGCGAGGCGCAACGGTCCGGCCGGTACGTCTCGCCGTCGGAGCGGCGGCTGGCGGGTTTCCGCGCCGCCCTGGCCGACGCGGGTCACCCCCTCGGGCCCGGCGATGTACGGCTCGCCGCCCCCGGCTCCGGCGCGGCCCCCGCCGTACCACCGGCCACAGACCTGCTGACCAGGGCGGACGGCAGGCCCACCGCCGTGTTCGCCGCCGATGACACCCTCGCTGCCGGGGTGCTGCGGGCCGCGCGCGAGCTGGGCCTGTCCGTGCCGGGCGAGTTGGCGGTGATCGGGTTCGACGACGGCGAGGCGGCCGAGACCCTGGCCCTGACCACCGTGCGGCAGCCGCTTGCGGAGTCGGGCAACGCGGCGATGGAACGCCTGCTGCACCGCCTCGACCGGCGGAAGAACGGGCTCGACCTGGCCGGCTCCGCCGCGGTGCGCGAGGTCGAGCTCGGGCTGGACCTGATCGTTCGCGCTACGGCCTAGCCCATCCGGCATAGGCTGTCCCGCCCCCGGAGATACTTCACAAATTTCGCAAGCATCTGCAAGTCCTGCCGAGATGCTCTATTAGCTGTAATACCGGGGCTTATCTGGTGCGAGTGCGTCGCAATCGGATGTAGCTTGTCCGATTGGTGATCCGACGGGGAGGTATGGATCGGCGTGGCGCGGGCGACGTGGCGGGAACGCCTCAAATACTGGTTCGACAACACCATGGCCAGAGGCACGGTGGCGTTGATCGGCTGGCTCACGGCGGTCACCACCGGAGTGATCGTGCTGGTGAGCGCGCTCACCAGCTGGCTCACCCCGGCCGAGGCCGGCGAGAACAACGGTTTCGGCGGCATGCTCTGGATGACGCTGATGCACATGCTCAGCCCGGGCAAGGTCGCCAGTGACGAGGGCGGCGCGCTCTACCTGGCGCTCATGCTCACCGCCTCGCTTGGCGGCCTCCTCATCTTCAGCACCCTGGTCGGCGTGCTCGCCAACGGCCTGAAGAGCAGGATCGAGGACCTCCGCAAGGGCCGGTCGCGGGTCGTCGAGCGCGGGCACACCGTGATCCTCGGCTGGTCGGACCAGGTTTTCACGATCGCCGTCGAGCTGAGCAAGGCGCACGCCAGCCAGCGTGGCACGGTGATCGCGATCATGGCCGACGTGGACAAGGTCGCGATGGAGACGGAGCTCAAGGAGAAGGTCGGCGACCTCGGGCGCACCCGGGTGGTCTGCCGTACCGGGCGTCCGACCGAGCCCGCCGACCTGGAACTGATGAACCTGAACGTCGCCCGTTCGGTCGTGGTCCTGTCCCCGCAGGGGGACGATCCGGACGCGCACGTCATCAAGACCCTGCTGGCGCTGGCCAAACGCGCGGGCGATCACCCGCCCGTGGTGGCGTCCATCACCTCGTCCGGCAACATCGCGGCGGCCCGGCTGGCCGGCGGTCCCGACGTGCACCTCGTCGACTCCGACGACACCGCCTCGCGTCTCATCGTGCAGTCGTCCAGGCAGTCGGGGGTGTCCGTGGTCTGCATGGACCTGCTCAACTTCGACAACGGTGAGATCTATCTACGCCACGAGCCGAAGCTGACCGGCATGCCGTACGGCGAGTCGCTGCAGGCATACCAGACGGCGACCGTGATCGGGCTGCGCAGGCCGTCCGGTGTCATGCTCAACCCGCCGATGGACACGGTCATCACCGATGACGACCAGGTCATCATGATCGCGCAGGACGACTCACTGATCCGGCTCGGCAAGCCCGGGCACCGGGCGGACGAGGCGGCGATCGTGCTGGCCGAATCGTTGCCGGCGCGCCCGGAGCGCACCCTGCTGCTGAACTGGAACACGCGGGCCCGGCAGATCGTCCGGCAGATGGACGGATACGTCGCGCCGGGCTCGGTCCTCGACATCGCCGCCGCCCACCCGGACGCGGGCACCGGCCTGGACGGCCTGCGCAACCTGACGGTGAACGTCAAGGAGTGCGACACCATCGACCGCTACGCGCTGGAGTCCCTGGGAGCGGGCGTCTACGAGCACGTGATCGTCCTGTCCGACGACCGGTACGGCGGGCAGCACGCCGACACCCGCACGCTGATGACGTTGCTCCAGCTCAGAGACATGCAGGCGGTGCTGGCCGAGCGCTACTCGATCGTCAGCGAGATGCACGACGAGAACAACCGGACGCTCGCCGAGGTGACCAAGGCCGACGACATCGTGATCAGCGACACGGTGATCGGCCTGCTGCTGGCCCAGCTCGCCGAGAGCCGCCACCTGGCCGAGGTCTTCGGTTACCTCTTCGACTCCCGCGGCTCGGAGATCTACCCCCGCCCGGCCCAGGACTACGTCCGGCCGGACACCTCCGTGACGTTCACCACCGTGATCGAGTCGGCCCGCCGCCGCGGCGAGACGGCCATCGGCTACCGCCTGGGAGCCAAGGTCAACGAGGCCCCCGCTTACGGGGTCACCCTCAATCCCGATAAATCCCAAGAGATCACACTGACCGAGGACGACTACGTCATCGTCCTCGCGGAAAGCTGAGGGACTACCGGGCCACCCGGGGCCGCCAAAGTCAGGTAGGAGCATGGGCGGTGGCCACTCGGACGCTGCCGAGATCGGGTGACAGCGTGGTGTGCGCTGCGGGTTCGTGGCTTCCTGCACTCCCGCGGACGTCTGGCCGGGAGCGGTCATCCGCCCGGATACGTGAACGCGACGCTCCAGGAAGCCCGCGGGGCTTCCGCCATCTGGACGGAACGTCGGGCGGGACGATGGTCCAGGTACTTTCTCTTTATGGGGAAAGTTTACGAAGGCCTGACCGACCGCCTGCGTTCATTCATCTCCGAGCAGCCCATCTACTTCGTGGCGACGGCCCCTCAAGAGGGCGGTCACGTCAATGTCTCTCCCAAGGGACATGCCGACACGTTCACCATCATTGACGACACCACTGTGGCCTACCTCGATCTAGAAGGCAGCGGTGTCGAGACCATCGCGCATCTGCGGGACAACGGGCGGATCACCGTCATGTTCTGTGCCTTCTCCGGGCCGCCGAAGATCCTCCGGCTGTACGGCACCGGCCGGGTCGTCACGCCGCACGATCCGGAGTTCACCGATCTGATCAAGCGGTTCGGGCCGCACCCCGGGGTGCGCACGATCATCGTGGTGGACTGCGAGCGGGTCGCCGATTCCTGCGGCTTCGCCGTTCCCGTCATGAACCATGACAAGGACCGCACGCTGCTCGACGACCTGAGTGGGCGGACGGACACCGTGACCCGCCGGGTTCAGCGGGCCACGAACGACCGGGAGAGCATCGACGGGCTGCTCGCGCTACGCGCGAACGAGACCGACCCGATTCATCAGCATTCCTGACAGCACACCCCCACTCGGGCGCTCAGGCGCACACGCACTCAGCGGCGGTAGCCCGCCATCCGCTCCAGGCGGGCGACCCGGTCGGACGTGGGCGGGTGGGTGGAGAAGAGACGGCCGAGGCCCGCGCCGCGGAACGGGTTGGCGATCATCAGGTGCGAGGCGGAGGCGAGGCGGCCGTTCTCGGGGAGCGGCAGTTCGCGGCTGCCCAGCTCGATCTTCCGCAGCGCGCTCGCCAGGGCGAGCGGGTCGCCGGTGAGCCGCGCGCCCGATTCATCGGCCTGGTACTCGCGGGAGCGGGAGATCGCCATCTGGATCATGCCCGCCGCCATCGGCCCGAGGATCATCATGAGCAGCGCGCCCAGGAAGCCGGGGCCCTCGTCGTCGTCGGAGCCGCCGAAGAAGACGCCGATGTAACCCAGGTACGTGATCATGGTGGCCAGCGCGGCGGCGACCGACGAGATGAGGATGTCGCGGTTGTAGACGTGGGACAGCTCGTGGCCGATGACCCCGCGCAGTTCACGCTCGTTGAGAAGCTGGGTGATGCCGTACGTCACGCACACGGCCGCGTTGCGCGGGTTGCGGCCGGTCGCGAAGGCGTTCGGCTGCATGGTGGGCGAGACGTAGAGGCGCGGCATGGGCTGCTTGGCCTCGGTCGAGAGTTCCCTGACGATCCGGTACAGGGCCGGCTGCTCGACCTCGCCCACGGGACGGGCCCGCATGGCCGACAGGGCGATCCGGTCGGAGAAGAAGTAGGCGATCAGGTTCGCCGCCACCGCGACGACGAGCGCGATCTGAACCCCGGTTCCTCCCCCCAGCCAGGCGCCGACCAGGAGGATCAACGCTGAAAGCGCTCCAAGGAGGACCGCGGTCCGCAGACCGTTGTGGTGCATGGTGGCTCCCCCCTTCGCATGGGTCCGTTCTCCGTGGGCTCGACTGGTTCAACGCCCAGCGGTATGCCGATCGTTCCCAGACGTGGTCAGTCGGGAGCGGACAGCGACCCTGGAAGGAGATCGAGGACGGCCTGCGGCGCGACGGAGAAGGCGATGGCGACGGCCAATGCGACCACGATGGCGATCGCGATCGGGGTCGTGCGGGCAGGCGGGGCGGTGACCTCCCGGGTAGGGGTGTCGGGGGTGAACAGACGGGCGGTCCAGGCAATGTAGTAGTAAAGGCCGATCACGGTGTTGACCGCCATGACGACGGCGAGCACGGCCCCGCCGCCCTGAACGAGTTCGCGGAACACCACGATCTTGGCGAACAGACCCGCCAGCCCCGGGGGCAGCCCGGCCAGGCAGACCAGGCAGAAGCCCAGCGCCACTGCGGTCATCGGACTGCGGAAGGCGAGCCCCCGGTAGTCGTCGAGCTCGTTTCGCTCACTCCGCCGTGACACCAGCATCGCCACGGCGAAGGCCCCGAGGTTCATCGCGGCGTAGAACACCAGGTAGGCGAGCGACGCGGCGGCGGCCGAACCCGTGCCGCTCGCCGAGCCCACCGCGGCCACGCCGAGCGGCGCGAGGATGTATCCGGACTGCGCCACCGACGACCAGGCGAGCAGCCGTACGGCGTGCCGCTGGCGCAACGCCAGCAGGTTGCCGACGGTCATGGTCAGCCCGGCGAGGATGGCGACCATCGGGCCCCAGAGGTCCGCCTGGCCGCCCAGCGCGACGACGAGAAGCAGGATGAGCCCGGCGAATCCGGCCGCCTTGGAGATCACCGACAGGAGGGCCGCGACCGGTACGGGCGCCCCCTGGTAGACGTCACCGGCCCAGGAGTGGAACGGTACCGCCGCGACCTTGAAGGCGAACCCGGCGACCACCAGCACGACGGCGACCACCGCCACGGGGCGCGGCTCGGGCCCGACGTCGAGATGGTCTAGATAGACCGAACCGGTCAGGCCGTAGAGGAGGGAGACGCCGAACAGCATCACGGCGGTGGAGACCACCGAGACGAGGAACAGCTTGAGCGCCGCCTCAGACGCCCGGCCGTCGTAACGGCGGAGCGCGGTGAGCGCGAAGATCGGCAGGGACACGATCTCCAGGGCGACGACGAGCGTGATCAGGTCGCGTGAGGCGGGGAGCAGGACGGCGCCGGTGATCGTGCACAGCAGCAGGAAATACCACTCGCCGACGGGGATCCGGCCGTCGGCCAGCTCGGACATCGACAGCAGGGTGACGACCACGGCGGACACCAGCACCAGCCCGGCGACCACCAGGGTGAAGGCGTCGATGACGAACGAGCACGGGGCGGGCCCACCGCCGGTCACGAGCGCCTGCGGGACGCAGAACGTGCGACGGGTGCCGCCGTCGATCGCCTGGACCACGACGACGGCGAGCGCCCCGAGCACTCCGGCCATGGTGACCAGCCCGAGGAGGCTCCGGCCTCGGGAGGCGTGCGGCCGGCCGTCGCCGTTCGCGCTGCCCGCGGTGGAGGTGGCGGAGCTGGCGGAGGCGCCGTTCGGACGGGCGGGCGGGCTCCCCGCCCCGGCGCGCGCGAGAACCCGGGGAACCGCTTCGGCGGCGTGCGGGGACGGGCGGGGCAGGAAGGCGTCGAGCAGCAGGACGAGCGCGGCCGTCAGCGCGAGGATCAGGGGAGCGGCGAGGGCGGCGTAGTCGATCGACTGGATCATGACACCCCCAGGATGGCCTGGACCACCGGCGTGGTGAGCGTGAGAAGCGCCTTGGGCCACAGCCCGAACAGCACGATCAGAACGACCAGCGGCACCCATGCGGCCAACTCGAACCCACGCACATCAGGCATCGCCTCACCACCATCAGCAGGCGGTGCCACCACCGCCACCGCCGTTGATGGCGCGACGAGGGTGGGGGACGCCGGCGATGTGACGGGTTCGCGGGCGGGTGCTGTGGCGGGATTGTCAGTGGGGAACGCGGAGGGGGCGGGGGTGTCGGGGTGGCCGTGGGTTAGGCGGGAGAGCATGACCAGGAAGTAGGCGGCGGTGAGGACCGCGCCTATGCCGGCGATGGACATGAAGGTCAGGTAGAGGGGGCGGGACAGGCCGGGGGCCGGGGTGAAGGCGCCCAGGAGGGCGAGCATTTCGCCCCAGAAGCCGGCTAGGCCGGGGATGCCCAGGGAGGCGATGCAGGCGAAGGTCAGCAGGGCGCCGAGGCGGGGGATCCGGGCGAGCATGCCGCCGCCCATGGTCGGCATGTCGGCCGTGCCGTAGCGCTCCTTGATCGCTCCGGCCAGGAAGAAGAGCAGGCCGGTGATCAGGCCGTGGGCGATGTTGCCGAAGAGGGCCGCGTTGATGCCGACGGGGGTGAGGGTCGCGAATCCGAGCAGGACGAAGCCCATGTGGCCCACCGAGGAGTAGGCGATCATGCGTTTCAGGTCGTGCTGGGCGAGGCAGGCCAGCGCTCCGTAGATGATGCCGACCACGGCGAACGCGCCCAGCCATGGTGCGGCGGCCGACGCGCCCTCGGGGAGGATCGGGATCGCGATGCGCGCGAAGCCATACGTGCCCATTTTCAGCAGTACGCCCGCGAGCAGGACCGAACCGACGGTGGGCGCCTCGGTGTGGGCGTCGGGGAGCCAGGTGTGCAGCGGCCACATCGGGGTCTTCACGGCGAGGCCGACGCCGATGGCGGCGAACGCGAGGATCTGGATCGCCCGGGGCATGCCGGCGCCGTGCGCACGGGCCAGGGCGACCATGTCGAGCGTGCCGGTCTGCGCCCAGATCAGCAGCAGGCCGAGCAGCAGGACCACCGAGCCGAGCAGCGTGTACAGGATGAACTTGACCGCCGCCGCGCGGCGGGCCTGGCCGCCCCAGATGGCGATCACGAAGTACATCGGGATCAGCACGACCTCGAAGAACACGAAGAACAGCAGCAGGTCGAGCGCCAGGAAGGTGCCGAGCATGCCGACTTCGAGGATCAGGAGCGCGAAGAGCAGTGCGCGTGGACGCCTGCTGCCCGTGCCGGACAGGTAGATGAAACAGAGGAAGGTCAGCAGCGCGGTCAGCACGATGAGCGGCAGCGAGATGCCGTCCACTCCCAGGTGGAAGCGGAGGGCCAGGCCGGGCGCCCACGGCCGGTCGATGGCGAACTGCACACGCGCCGGGTTTCCGTGATCGAAGAGGACGGCGAGCAGGACGGCCAGCGCCAGCGTCACGCCGGAGACCGTCAGGCCGTACCACCGCAGGGCCCGCTCGGAGGCGGGCACTCCCCCGCGCGGGACGAGGGCCAGCGCCCCCAGCAGCGGAACCCCGAGAATCGCGATGGGCAGCCAGCTCATCGTTGTCTCCGGGGGAGGAATCGGGAGCGTGGAGAGGCCGTCAGGGTTGAAGCGGTGAGGTGACCTGGCGCTTTTCGACTCACGGCGACCTCCTCCGTGCTGGCGTTCCGGTGGTCGGCACCGCCGGGCAGGCGGGATGTGAGGCTCGTGTGGGCTTCGGCGGGGAGGATGTCATCCCAGCATCACCGCCCCGACCGCGATGAGGAGGACGCCCGCGAGCACGCCGCTCAGGTAGAGCTGCGCATTGCCGTTCTGGGCGAATCTCAGCAGACCGGACGCGGTGCGCGTGATCCTGCCGGAGCCGCGGACCGCGCCGTCCACGACCTGGGCGTCGGTCGTCACGACCGCGCGGGAGAGCCGCAGCACCGGCCAGACGAACAGCGCGCGGTAGAGGTGATCGACGAAGAACGCCCGTTCGCAGGCCACCCGGAACGGCCCGAGCAGCCGCGCCGGGTCGGCCGCCGGGTCGGCTCGCCACGCGACGTAGGTGACGGTGGCCCCCAGCAGCGCGAGCCCCACCGTGATCGCCGCGGGGCCCCAGTGCACGTCGGTCAGCCCGGCGAAACCGAGCAGCAGCGCGGGCACCGCGAGAACGATGATCGGCGCCCGCATGGACAGCGGGGCCTCCTGGCCGGTGAAGACGTGGGCCGTGCCCGGCGCGGGCTCGGGGAGGGCGGCGGCCCGCGCCTCGCCGAAGAACGTGCGCAGCCAGGCCCGGGTGGCGTAGGCGCCCGTCACGGCGACCGTCGCCAGCGTGCACGCGTAGAGCAGCCAGCCGGCGGCGTCGGTCAGCAGCCCCTCGGCACCCGCCCGCTCGACCGCCACGACGACGGCGTCCTTGCTGAAGAAGCCGCTGGCCGGCGGCAGGCCCATGAGCGCGGCGAAGCCGATCGTCATGGTCACGAAGGTGACCGGCATCGTGCGGCGGAGGCCGCCCATGTCGCGCATCAGGTTGGACCCGACCGCGTGGATCACCGCGCCCGCGCACAGGAACAGCAGCGCCTTGAACGCGCCGTGGGTCAGCAGGTGGAAGACCGCGACGTTCTCCGCGCGGGCGGCCAGCGCCGCCGCCATGTAGGCGAGCTGGCTGACCGTGGAGTAGGCGAGCACCCGTTTCAGGTCGTCTTGCGCGAGGGCGGCCAGCGCCGCGCCCAGCATGCCGAGCGCGGCCAGGACGGCCAGCACGTCGAGGGTCGGGCCCGCCGCCTCGAAGACCGGGAAGAGCCTGGCCACCATGAAGATCCCCGCGGCGACCATGGTGGCCGCGTGGATCAGCGCGCTGATCGGGGTGGGGCCCGCCATGGCGTCGGGCAGCCAGGTGTGCAACGGCACCTGCGCGCTCTTGCCCGCGACACCGGCCAGCAGCAGCATCGTCGCGATGACGAGGGTCGTGGTGGACATCTGCGGGACCCTGTCGATCACGTCGGAGATCCGCAGGCTGCCCGCGCCCACCCCCAGGGTGAACAGGCCGAACAGGAACCCGACGTCGCCCAGCCTGGTGACCAGGAACGCCTTGACCGCCGCGCGGGAGTTGGCCCGGTCTTCCCACCAGTGACCGATCAGGAGGTAGGAGCACAGGCCCATGACCTCCCACCCGACGTAGAGGACGAGCAGGTCTTCCGCGTAGATCACCAGCAGCATCGCGCTGGTGAACAGGCTGATGAACGCGCTGTAGGACGGATAGCGCGAGTCGCCTTCGAGGTAGCCCACGGAGTAGATCTGGACGGCCAGCGCCACCGTGGTCACCAGCAGCCCGACCAGGACCGACAGGTCGGTGACCGCGAGCCCCATCGAGATCGGCAGGGCCCCGGTGTCGATGACGGTGAGCGTGCCCGCCTCGGTGACGCCTTCGTACGGGCCGGTCCACCAGGTGTAGGCCAGCCAGACGGCCAGCGCGACCGAGACGGCGGTGGGGATCACGGCGATCCAGGCGGCGCGGCGGTTGGCGCGTGGATCGGCCGTGCCCGGCGCCCCGCGCGGCCAGCGCGAGCCGAGCAGCCCGGTGACCGCGGCCAGGAACGGCAACAGCATCACCGCGACGGCGGTGACCACGATCATGGCGCTGCCTCCCTGCTCACCTGGACCTGATTCGCGTCCGTGGCCGTCGCCGTCGCCGTGGCCGGGGACGCCGGGGCGGAGGTCGCGGTGCTTCCGCTGGGCGAGGCCGTCGATTCCATGCCTGGGTCGGCGAGTTCGCGCAGGGTGTCGAGCTCGACCGTTCGGCGGTTGCGGTAGAGGGCCAGGACGATGGCCAGGCCCACACCCAGCTCGGCGGCGGCGATCACGATGACGAAGAGGGTGAGGACCTGACCACCGTGCAGCCGGTCTCTCAGCCACACGTCGAAGGCGACCAGGTTGAGGTTGACGGCGTTGAGCATCAGCTCGACCGACATCAGCACCAGGACGGTGTTGCGCCGGGCGAGCACGCCGTACACGCCGATGGAGAACAGGAGGGCGGACACGACGGCGGGATAGACGATGTGCATCAACGCCCCCTGATGTCCGTGCGGGACAGCACGATCGCGCCGATCAAGGCGGCTAGGAGGAGGACGGAGAGCGCCTCGAAGGGCAGCACCCAGTTGCGGAACAGGCTGCTGCCGACCTCGGAGGCGGCCCCCCGGCCCGGGGGCAGATCGGCGTAGGCGGTGCGGAAGCCGTCGATGACGACGGTCACGAGGACGGCGGCCGTGGCGACCGCGACGATCGCGGCGACCAGGCGGTTGCCGCTGTTGAGATCGGCCGAGCGCCCGATCGGGGCGCGGGTGAGCATGAGACCGAACAGCAGGAGGGCCACGACGGCGCCGACGTAGATCAGTACCTGGACCCAGGCGACGAACTCGGCCGTGAGGACGAGGTAGCAGCCCGCGAGCGCGCCGAAGCAGACGACGAGCCAGAGGGCGGCGTGGACGAGCTGTCTGGTTGTCACGACGAGCAGTGCCGATCCGAGTGTCACCGCGCCTAGGAGCAAGAAGACGATCTCTTGCCCGGTCGGCGACAGATATGACGGCACTGCCCCAGTCATCACTCCTCCTCGGAGTCTCGACCGCCGGGATCACCGGCTTGGTCCGGTGGATCGTCCGGCCTTCGCGAAGTAGTTTGACCTCCGCTCGGCTCGCCCGCTGTACTCGAATCGGATTCTGTGGATGACGGCTGGGCGGCCGGACCCCGGCCTGTGGATATCTCGCCGCCGCCCCCGCCGTCATCGTCGCCGCCGTCGTTGGGGGGCCTGGGCCTCGCCGGTTTCGCGGGAAGCGCCCCGGGCGGGCGGATGGCGCGCACGGCCGCATGCCCGGTGGAAGAGGTGCGGCGGGAACGGGGGCCGCCCTCCGGCGCAGCCGGGCCGCCAGAGGGTGGCGCCGCCCCGTCGGCCGGAGCGGGCGCCCCGGCGGTGGGATCGCTGGCAGGACCGGCGATGGGACCAGTGGCGGGAGGTGCCGGGGTGCCCGGCGACGGCGGCGTGGCACCGTCGGCTGTGCGGCGAGCGGGCGGGTCCCCCTGAGCAGAAGCGCCATCCGGGGCAGAAGCACCGCCCTGAGCGGAAGCGCCACCCTGAGCGGAGGTTTCGTCGGCGGTGGGGGCGGAGCCTGTGCCGTCGGGGCGCGCTGAGGGGCCGCCGGCGGTGGGCGGGGGGGTGGAGGGAGGTGATACGGGACCGCTGGAGGCCGTGCCCACCGGCGCTCTAACGGCCCGGGTGGGGCGAGGGGGGCGGGAGGCGGCGGCGAGTTCCTTTGGGGGCTCGGCCGTGGGGTCGTGCGGGGGCGGTGGGGGGACGGTGTCCATCCACGTTCGCAGGCGGTCCTTCTCGTGGAGGAGGTTGCGGATGTCGTGTTCCGCGTACTCGAACTCAGGGGACCAGAACAGCGCGTCGAACGGGCAGACCTCGATGCAGATCCCGCAGTACATGCACAGCGAGAAGTCGATCGCGAAGCGGTCAAGGACGTTGCGGGCCCTGGGACGGCCGCCCTCGGGGGCCGGCAGGGTCTCCTTGTGCGAGTCGATGTAGATGCACCAGTCGGGGCACTCACGGGCGCAGAGCATGCAGACCGTGCAGTTCTCCTCGACGAGCGCGATCACGCCACGGCTGCGCGGCGGCAGGTCGGGTCTAACCTCGGGGTACTGCTGGGTGACCGACCTCTTCAGCATGTGCCGCAGCGTGACGGACAGCCCCTTGGCCAGTCCCACTCCCGGTATGTGCGCCACGATTCAACATCATGACGCACCTTGCCCCGAAGGTGAATGTGCACATCACTTGTCCCCAGGTTTTCCACAGCATCCTTGACCAACAGATGGGGTTTTCCACACCCATGGGGACAACCAACACAGTTATCCACAGACATATCCACAGGCAAGACGGTTATCCACAGACCTTCAGACGAGAAGGACCTTTACCAGACCGGTGAGGGCGAGCTGGCCGAGGGCGAGCGGGACGAGCCCCATCCACGCCAGCTTCTGCAACTGGTCCTCGCGCAGCCGGGGATAGCTGACCCGCAGCCAGATCACCACGAACGACAGCAGTGCCACCTTGATCAGCATCCACAGGGGGCCGGGCAGCAGCGGGCCGTGCCAGCCGCCCAGGAAGAGCACGGCCGTCAGCGCGGAGAGCACCACGATGCCGACGTACTCGGCCAGCATGAACAGCGCGAAGCGCATGCCGGTGTACTCGGTCATCGGACCCATGATCAGCTCGGACTCGGCGATCGGCATGTCGAACGGCGGACGGCGCAGCTCCGCCAGCCCGGCCACGAAGAAGACGAACGCCCCTGCCGCCTGCCAGGGCAGCCACCACCACTGCCACGCCTCGACGATGCCCGACAGCGACAGCGTCCCGGCGGCCATCGCGACCGAGGACGCGGCGAGCACCAGCGGCAGCTCGTAGGACATGAGCTGGGCCGCCGCGCGCATGCCGCCCAGCACGGAGTACTTGTTGCCCGACGACCAACCGGCCATGATCGCGCCGAGCACGCCGACGCCCATCACCGCGAGCACGAAGAACAGCCCGGCGTCGAGTTCGGCGCCGACGAGCCCGGGGCCGATCGGGATGGCGATCATGATCACCAGGTACGGCACCAGCGCGACGCCGGGGGCCAGCGCGAACACCCACCGGTCGGCCGCCCTCGGGATGACGTCCTCTTTCTGCATGAACTTCACGCCATCGGCGATGAGCTGGGCCCAGCCGTGGAAGCGCCCGGCGTACATGGGGCCGAGACGGGCCTGCATGTGCGCCATGACCTTGTGCTCGGCCTGGCCCACGATCAACGGCAGCAGCAGGAAGGCGACGACGATCGAGACGAGCCGGATCAGGACGTCGAGCACCTCAGCCATCGCGGCCCCAATCAACGGGAACACCGGGGGGTAGGGTCTTGCGCCTGCTCGGCGCGCCGTGGTCGGACTCGCCGGGCTCCTTGGCGCCCGGCCATGGCTTGGCCACGCGGGCGGCCAGGATGAAGTCCTTGCGCAGCGGATGGCCCTCGAAGCCGTCGGGGAGCAGCAGCGGCACCAGGTTCGGGTGGCCGTCGAAGACGACGCCGAACATCTCGAAGGTCTCCCGCTCGTGCCAGTCGGCCCCCCGGTAGACGTCGGTCACGCTGGGCAGCCGGGGGTCGTCGCGCGGGATGGAGGTGCGCGCCAGCAGGTGGGCGCGGGCCTGCGGGTCGTAGAGGTGGGCGACCACTGAGAACGCCTCGGGCGGGTCGTCCACGCCGGTCAGCCAGTCGAAGAACACGCAGCCCAGCTCGTCGCGGGCGAACGTCAGCAGGTCGTGCCACAGCTCGGCGGGGACGTCGGCGGTGATCTCGCCGAAGGTCTCCGTCACCTGGACGAGCTCCCCGAACCGCCCGGCCAGGGGCTCGGCGAAGTCGCGGCTCATCGCCGGACCTCGCTCATCCGCTGAACCCCGATCATCCGCTGGACCCCGAGTCACTGCTGGACCTCTCCCCCGTTGTGGGACCGCGCCCAGACGTAACGGTCGCTCAGCGACTCGCCCGCGATGCGCTCCTGGAGCTTGATGATGCCGTGCAGCAGGGACTCGGGCCTGGGCGGGCAGCCGGGCACGTAGACGTCGACCGGGATGATCTGGTCGACGCCGTTGGTGACGGCGTAGGAGTCCCAGTACGGCCCGCCGGAGTTGGAGCACGCGCCGAACGAGATCACGTACTTCGGGTCGGGCATCTGCTCGTACAGGCGCTTGACGGCGGGCGCCATCTTGTCCGTCACCGTGCCCGAGACGATCATCAGATCAGCCTGCCGGGGCCCGTTGGCGAACGGGATCACCCCGAACCTGATGAAGTCGTGCCTGCTCATCGAGGTGGCGATGAACTCGATCGCGCAGCAGGCCAGGCCGAAGTTGAACACCCACAGCGAGTAGCGCCGCCCCCAGTTGAGGATGAACCGCATGGGCTTGGGGGCGAGGCGCGACACCGGCCCCACGGTGGGCATCGGCAGATCCGCCATGGGCTTCGATCTCCTTCCGTCAGGCCGCCGCGGTGGTGCCGGCGGGGGTCAAGTCCAGGCGAGCACGCGTTTGCGCCAGGCGTACAGGATGCCGAGGGCGATGAAGCCCAGGAAGAGGAACATCTCCACCAGCGTGGTCATCCCGAAGCCCGGTGCGGCGTAGACGGTCGCCCAGGGAAAGAGGAAGACGGCGTCAACCGCGAACACCACATAAAGGTACGTGAACACGTAGTAGCGGACCTGCGACTGCGCCCAGCCCTCGCCCACGGGGTCGATGCCGCACTCGTAGGTGGTCAGCTTCTCGGCGGTGGGGCGGGTGGGCCTGAGCAGCCGGTTGACCGTCAGCGCGCCCGCCACGACGACGGCGCCGATCGCGAACAGGACGACGACCAGCGCGTAGGAGCCGAAGTATCCGCCCATGGGGCGATCGTAACCCCGGGGCCCCCGCTTTCCCAGATTCCCTGGGCCCCTCTCCCTTCCCCGGGGCGCCGTTCCCGGCCACTGCCAACATCCGGACACGCCGGGTAAAAGGACCTCCCCGCATCCGCTCAAGTCATGACAAGTCGCCATAAATCGGTACACGCCATCTCTAATCTGACCTCCATGCGCACGCGATTCGCCGGAGGAATCGCCCTGCTCACCGTGATCGCGGCCGGTTGCGGTGGACTCGCCGCCTCCCCCACCGACCCCGCCGACGGCCCCTTGCCATCGGACCCCACGATGATGGACTTCGCCGACCCCTCCCGGGTGGACGGCCTGACCACACGCACCCTCGCGAGCCACCTCACGAGCACCAACGGACGCCGCGTCCACATCACCTACCCGAGCATCCCCAGCACCCCGGCGCTGACCGACCGGCTCCGCGACGAGGTGACCCGTCAGCTCCGCGAGTTCACCGACTCCACGAGCACCGAGTCCACCGGCGGCCACGCGCCCGAGTTCAACGTGGAGTGGCGGCTCGCCGCGGTGTCCCCCGACGTGATCGGGGTACGCCTGCGCTCCGGCACCCTCGCGGGCCGTCCGTGGACCAACGCCACCCGCACCCTCTGGTACCACCAGCCGTCCAGGCGTGCCCTGGACTCCACCGGCCTGCTCAAGGACTCCGCCGCGCTGGCCGTCCTCGCCGGGAAGGTGCGGCAGCGCCTGGCCCCCCGCGCCCCCGCCGTGAACATGACATCGATCACGCCGGTCCCGTCCATGTTCGACTCCATCGCCTTCAACCGCGACGGGGACCTCGTGGTCGAGTTCGACGACGGTCAGGTGGCGCATCCCTCGCTGGGACGCGTCGCGGTCGCCGTGCCCCGCGAGGAGGCCGATCCGCTGCTCTCGGCGGTCGGCAGGCGCGCCCGGCAGGCGGCCGTGGAGGCGCCCCGGCAGATGATCACCCCGCCGCCGGTCCAGGCGTTCGACGACCGCCCGCCGAAGGCGCGGAGCGTCACCGCGGGCTCGGTGGACTGCGCCGAGGCCAAGTGCGTGGCGCTGACCTTCGACGACGGCCCCGGCCCGCACACCGACCGGCTGCTGTCGATCCTGGCCGAACACGGCGCGCGGGCCACGTTCTTCACCCTGGGCTCCAACGCGGCGGCCCAGCCGGGCACGCTCCGGCGGATGCGCGACGGCGGGCACCTCGTGGCCAACCACTCCTGGTCGCACCGGGACCTCGGCGCGCTGTCCGGCTCGCTGCTGTCCGACCAGCTCGCACGCACCCAGAGCGCGGTGGACGCGGCCCTGGGGCAGGTGCCGACGCTGATGCGCCCGCCGTACGGCTCGGCGGGGACGGAGGTCGCCAAGGTGGCCGAGCAGATGGGCCTGAGCGTCGTGGAGTGGAGCGTGGACACGCGCGACCTGGCCGACCGTGACCCGGAGGCCATCGCGCGACGCGCCGTCGCGGGGGCCGAACCGGGGGCCGTCATCCGTCTGCACGACGTCTACCGCGAGACGGTGGACGCGCTGCCCGCCGTCCTGACCGGGCTGCGCGAGCGCGGGTTCGTCCTGGTGACCGTTCCGGAGTTGGACGGATTGCACGCGATGGAGCCCGGACGGACCTACTATGCGGGAAGGGCCGCGACATCGACGGCGCCGAGCCCGCACGCGAGTGGTCGCCCGCAGGGCGCGAGCAGCCCCTGACAAGACACGGGCGTCCGCCCATGCACCGGCGACGCGCCCGACACGACGCATACCCCTGATCGGCGACGCGCCGGGCCCGGCGCGCGCTCCATCGGCCACGCGCCGAGCCCGGCGTGTGCGACCTGGGCGGCTTCGGGCGCGCGGCGAGGCACCGGTCCCGTAGCCGTCCATCCTTCGGGGGGTCATATAGTTAGGCCTCGTGACCCGAACCGTCCTTTTCGCTCGCCTGCACGTGGACCTGTGCCGGCTGGCGTCGGGGCTGTGTCGCGGCTATCTCCTGCGGTCGTGACAGCGCCGACGTCGGCGTATCGGCACGGAACCGCACGAAAGACGGCCTTGTTGCGTCCTGCGACGGCCCCGAAGCGGTCCGAGCACGACACCCCGGCCTCGCACAGCACCACGCACCCCGAGCACCCCAGTTCCACCCGCTATCAGTGAGCCGACGGCCCCGGAGGGCCTGCGACGTACGTCACACTCCTCCGCAGAGTGGAACGCGAACGAGATACGCGCCATCCCAAGGGATCTAGCATGGAACCGAAGAACATGCCGCGAGCAACGGCGCCCAAGCGCGTCGAGGAGGACTGAGCTGTGACCAAGCAGGTTCAGCAACTCGACCGCGTGATCATCCGGTTCGCCGGTGACTCCGGCGACGGCATGCAACTCACCGGCGACCGCTTCACCGCGGAGACCGCCGAGTTCGGCAACGACCTGTCCACGCTGCCCAACTTCCCGGCGGAGATCCGCGCCCCGGCAGGCACGCTGCCGGGCGTCTCCAGCTTCCAGCTGCACTTCGCCGACCACGACATCCTCACTCCGGGTGACGCGCCCAACGTGCTGGTCGCGATGAACCCGGCGGCGCTCAAGGCCAACCTCGGCGACCTGCCGCGCGGCGCCGACATCATCGTCAACACCGACGAGTTCACCAAGCGCAACCTGGCCAAGGTGGGCTACGCGGCCAGCCCCGTCGACGACGACTCGCTGGCGGAGTGGCGGGTCCACGCCGTACCGCTGACCTCGCTGACGGTCGGGGCGCTCGACGGCTTCGAGATCTCCAAGAAGGACGCCGAGCGGGCCAAGAACATGTTCGCCCTCGGCCTGCTCTCGTGGCTCTACCACCGGCCCACCGAGGCGACGATCAAGTTCCTGGAGACCAAGTTCGCCAAGATGCCGGTGATCGCCAAGGCCAACGTCGCGGCGTTCCAGGCCGGGTGGAACTACGGCGAGACCACCGAGTCGTTCTCGGTCTCCTACGAGATCAAGCCGGCTCGCCTGGAGCCGGGCGTCTACCGCAACATCTCCGGCAACCAGGCCCTGGCCTACGGGCTGATCGCGGGCTCGGTGCAGTCGGGGCTACCGCTGTTCCTGGGCTCCTACCCGATCACCCCGGCGTCCGACATCCTGCACGAGCTGTCCAGGCACAAGCGCTTCGGCATCCGCACCTTCCAGGCGGAGGACGAGATCGCCGGTGTGGGGGCCGCCCTCGGCGCGTCCTTCGGCGGCTCGCTGGGCGTCACCACCACCAGCGGCCCCGGCGTCGCGCTGAAGGCCGAGACCGTCGGCCTCGCGGTGACCACCGAGCTGCCGCTGATCGTGGTCGACGTGCAGCGCGCGGGGCCGAGCACCGGAATGCCGACCAAGACCGAGCAGGCCGACCTGCTGATGGCCATGTTCGGCAGGAACGGCGAGTCGCCGGTGCCGATCGTGGCGCCCGCCACCCCGAGCGACTGCTTCCACGCTGCCATCGAGGCCACCCGGATCGCGGTGACCTACCGCACGCCGGTGATCCTGCTCTCCGACGGCTACCTGGCCAACGGCTCCGAGCCGTGGCGGATCCCCGACGTCTCCACGCTGCCGGTGATCGAGCCCGGGTTCGCCGCCGGGCCGAACGGGGCCGACGGCGAGACCTTCGAGCCGTTCCGGCGCGACCCGGAGACGCTGGCTCGGCCGTGGGCCGTCCCCGGCACGCCCGGTCTGGAGCACCGGATCGGCGGCATCGAGAAGGCCGATATCACCGGCAACATCTCCTACGACCCGGACAACCACGACACGATGGTCCGGCTCCGGCAGTCCAAGATCGACGGCATCGACGTGCCCGACCTGGAGGTCGACGACCCCGACGGCGACGCCCGCGTGCTGGTGCTCGGCTGGGGCTCGACCTACGGGCCGATCGCCGCGGCGGCGCGGCGCGTGCGCCGGGCGGGCGGCAAGGTCGCCCAGGCCCACCTGCGTCACCTCAACCCGCTGCCCGCCAACACCGGCGAGGTGCTCAAGTCCTACGACAAGGTGCTCCTTCCGGAGATCAACCTCGGCCAGCTCGCGCTGCTGCTGCGCGCCCGCTTCCTGGTCGACGTCATCAGCTACAACCGAGTGCGCGGCCTCCCGTTCAAGGCGGAGGAGCTGGCCGGAGTGATCCAGGACGTGATCGACAGTGAGTGAGACCACCCTCAACGGGCGCGGGCTGTCGCTGGTGCCCAAGTCCGACGCCAAGCAGACCATGAAGGACTACAAGTCCGACCAGGAGGTCCGCTGGTGCCCGGGCTGCGGTGACTACGCGATCCTCGCGGCCGTGCAGAGCTTCGTCCCCGAGCTGGGGCTGAAGCGGGAGAACATGGTGTTCGTCTCCGGCATCGGCTGCTCCTCCCGGTTCCCGTACTACATGAACACCTACGGGTTCCACTCGATCCACGGCCGCGCGCCCGCGATCGCGACCGGTCTGGCGGCCTCCCGTCCCGACCTGAGCGTGTGGGTGATCACCGGTGACGGCGACGCGCTGTCGATCGGCGGCAACCACCTGATCCACGCGCTGCGCCGCAACGTCAACGTCAACATCCTGCTGTTCAACAACAGGATCTACGGTCTGACCAAGGGCCAGTACTCCCCCACCTCCGAGGTCGGGAAGATCACCAAGTCCACGCCGATGGGGTCGCTGGACAAGCCGTTCAACCCGATCTCGCTGGCCGTCGGCGCGGAGGCCACCTTCGTGGCGCGCACCCTCGATTCCGACCGCAAGCACCTGCAGTCGGTGCTGCGTCAGGCGGCCGAGCACCAGGGCACCTCGCTGGTGGAGATCTACCAGAACTGCAACATCTTCAACGACAACGCCTTCGAGCAGCTCAAGGACCCCGAGGTCCGCGACGACATCACGCTGCGCCTCGAGCACGGGCAGCCGATCGTCAGCGCCTCAAAGGCGGTGCGGCGCGCTTCGAACGGCGCCCTTGAGGTCGTGGACCGGGCCTCCATCCCGGCGGAGGAGATCCTCGTCCACGACGCGCACGCGGCCGACCCGTCGGTGGCGTTCGCGCTGTCCAGGCTCGACGAGCCCGCGTTCGAGCACGTGCCGGTGGGGGTCTTCCGCAGTGTGGACCGTCCCTCCTACGACGAGCTGATGGCCGACCAGCTCGACCGCGCCGTGCACGGCAAGGGCCCCGGCGAGCTGCGCGACCTGCTGCTCGGCGGAGACACCTGGCGCATCGGCTGACGGAAGAGTTCCCATGACCGCCATCCCGAAGGCGCTGTCCATCGCCGGTACCGACCCGAGCGGCGGGGCGGGCGTCCAGGCCGACCTGAAGGCGTTCTCCGCCCTCGGCGCGTACGGCATGACGGTGATCACGGCGCTGGTCGCACAGACGACCACCGGGGTGCGGTCCATTCACGAGGTTCCGGCGGAATTCGTCACCGAGCAGCTCGACACGCTGCTCACCGACGTGCCCGCCGACACCGTGAAGATCGGGATGCTGAGCGACTCGCGGGTGATCCGCGCGGTCGCGTCGGCGCTGCGCACGTACGGCCCGCCGTACGTCGTGCTCGATCCGGTCATGGTGGCCAAGAGCGGTGACCGGCTCCTCGCCGAAGAGGCCGTGGCCTCGCTGCGCGAGGAGCTGCTCCCGCTGGCCGACCTGATCACGCCGAACCTGCCGGAGGCCGCCGACCTGCTCGGCGAGCCCGAGGCCAAGACCCTGACGGAGATGCACGAGCAGGCGCGACGGCTGCGCGAGCTGGGCGCGCGACGGGTCCTGCTCAAGGGCGGCCACCTCGACGGCGACATCTGCGTCGACGTGCTGCTGACCGAGGACGGCGAGACCGAGCTGTCGGCGCCGCGCGTCACGACCCGCAACACGCACGGCACCGGCTGCACGCTGTCGTCCGCCATCGCGGCGCTGCGCCCGCGCCACGACGACTGGCCCGGCGCGGTGCGCGCGGCCAAGGAGTATCTGACGGGCGCCCTCCGCGCCGCCGACACGCTGAACGTCGGCCACGGCCGGGGACCGGTCCACCACTTCCACGCCCTCTGGCCGTGATCCTCCGCTGAGGGCCCTGCTGGGGGCCTGGCTCGGTCCAGCGTGAGCGATTGGCAGGAAAGCGCGGTATTTGGCATTGCCCCGCCTTGTCGTGCCGTCGGCCACCCGTGACGCTGGCTCGTGCCGTCCGATCCCCAGCAGATAGAGGAAGCTCTTGCGCATCCATTCCGGCGTGCTCACCGTCGCCTTGGCCGTGACCGCCCTCCTGGCGGCCCCCCAGGGAGCGTACGCCGACAAGATATGGCGCCCCGGCCCCGACACCACCTGGCAGTGGCAGATCGTGGGGAAGATCCCCAAGACCTTAGAAAAGGTTGATATGTACGACATCGACCTAGAGGCCGCGGTCCCCTCCGCCCGCACCGTGAACGTCCCCGGATTCGGCGGCGTGAAGTGGAAGGCCGGCGAGAACGCCGGGGTCATCGACCGGATCCACGCCGCCGGGAAGGTGGCGATCTGCTACCTCGACACCGGGGCGTACGAGTCGTACCGGCCGGACGCCAAGCTGTTCCCCAAGCAGGTCATCGGCGCGAACACCGGCTGGGACGACGAGAACTGGCTCGACATCCGGCCCGAGTCGGCGAGCAAGTTCGCGCCGATCATCTGGGCGCGCCTCGACCTGGCCAAGCAGATCGGCTGCGACGGCGTCGAGCCCGACCAGAACAACCCGCTCGGCAACTCGCCGGGCTTCCCCATCACGGCCGCGCACCAGAAGGCGTGGTACCTCCAGGTCGCCCGCCAGGCGCACGCCCGGGGCCTCAGCGTCGGCATGAAGAACGGTGTCGAGGTCATCGACCGGGACACGGTCGCGGCGTTCGACTGGGCCCTGAACGAGGAGTGCTTCTACTACTCCGAGTGCGACGAGGTCAAACCGTTCATCGACGCGGGCAAGGCGGTCTTCCAGACCGAGTTCGTGGACGTCTGGAAGGACAAGAAGGTGAACACCGTGGCGAAGGTGCGCCAGCGCGTGTGCTCCTCCTCCCGCACCCACCGCTTCGCCACCCTCATCAAGTCCGAGGTGCCCGACCGCACGTTCCAGACCTGCTAGCGACCCCTTCCATTCCCCGCTCCGGCCCGTAGGATCTGCGTCGTGGGCGACCACGGACTCCTGCGGGCCGGGCTCCTGCCGGCCCTGGCGCTGACCGGATGCACCCCGGCGGGCGCGCCCGAGAGCACCCCCGGCGATGTCCGGCCAACCGTTCAGGAAACCGCCACCCGCGATTACGGTGGATTTCCCAATGCGCACACCACCGGAGTCCGCCCGGGGAAAAGGCTTTCCGCCGTTATCGGCGACCGGGAGTTCGCGACCGACGGCCAGGTGATCGAAGGCCGCGAATTCCTCGGATTCGTCACGGTCACCGGAAAGAACATCACGTTCGTCGACTGCGTTTTCCGCGGCGGCCCGACCGTGAGACCGCGTCCGCTTCTGGACACCGAGGCCGGCGACGGCACCGTGGTGCGCGACTCGGAGTTCACCCCGGCGGCGCCGTCGGCGCTGATCGACAATCGGTTCGGCCGCCAGTCGTTTTACGACCGCCCGATTCTGCTGAGCACCCGGTCGCGGCTGGCCGAGAATTCGGGAAATGTGTGGCACGACGATGAGACACCTATTCCACCCCCGGAACAGCACGACTAATCTGAGTCCTCCGGCATGAAACCGCGTCGAGGAGGATCTGAATGGCCCCTGCCGAGGGACCATACGACTGGTACGGCAAGCGGGTGCTCGTCACCGGCGCCACCGGGTTCGTCGGCGGCCGACTGGCCGCCCGGCTGGGCTCGCTGGACGCCGAGGTGCACGCCGTCAGCCGCCGGCCGCAGCCCCAGGCGTCGGGCGAGGTGTGGCACACCGCCGACCTCACCGACCCGGAGGCCGCCGGGAACCTGATCAGGTCGGCGCGGCCCGACGTGCTGTTCCACCTGGCCAGCGAGGTCTCGGGAACCCGCGACGCCAACGCGGTGCTGCCGACGCTGCACGCCAACCTGGGCGCGGCGGTGAACCTGCTCACCGCGGTCGCCACCACCCGGCCGGGCACCAGGGTGGTGCTGGCGGGGTCGGTGGAGGAGTCCCGGGAGGGCGACGCCACGCCCTGCTCGCCGTACGCGGCGGCGAAGACGGCGGCGACCTCCTACGCGCGGATGTTCCACGGACTGTGGGGGGTGCCGGTCTCGGTCCTCCGGGTGGCCATGGTCTACGGGCCGGGCAACGACGAGCCGCGGCGGCTGGTGCCGTACGTGACGCGGGCGCTGCTGCGCGGCGAGGACCCCGCGCTGTCCAGCGGCACCCGGCTGATCGACTGGGTCTACGTCGAGGACGTGGTGGACGCGTTCCTCGCCGCCGCGGCGGCCGAGAAGGCGGCGGGAGGCGTCTTCGACGTCGGCGCGGGCGAACGGGTGTCGATCAGGGAGACCGTCGAACGGCTGGCCCGGATCGTCGGCGGCTCGGGACGCCCGAACTTCGGCGCGCTGCCGGACCGCCCGCTGGACAACCCGCAGATCGCCGACATCGCGAGCGCCGAGGAGGTGCTGGGCTGGAGCCCGGCGACGCCGCTCGGCGACGGGCTGCGGGCCACGGTCGCCTGGTACGCGGACCGTTCCCGTGACGCGGCGGCGAGTGTGTAACACGGGACGCCGCGCGTCCCGATATGACGGTGGAGTCGGGGATATGAGGGTGGGGTCGATGACGAGTTCGATCGTCAATGTCACTGTGCATGGAATCGGCCCTGCCGTACGCGAACTGGACCCCGACGAGGATCTGACCTGGGTCGACGTCGAGCGGTTCGAGCGGGTGCTCGACTCGGTGATGGGCCGGAGCGACGTCCGGATCACCTTCGACGACGGCAACGCCTCCGACCTGGAGATCGCGCTGCCGCGCCTGCTCGAACGCGGGCTGACCGCGGAGTTCTTCGTGCTGGCGGGCCTGCTCGGCGAGCCGGGACGGCTCGACGCCGACGGCGTGCGCGAGCTGCTAGGCGCGGGCATGCGGATCGGCTCGCACGGCTGGGCGCACCGCGACTGGCGGCGGCTCGCCCCCAAGGAGATCGAACCGGAGCTCGTCGACGCCTGCCGGGTGCTCGCCGAGCTGACCGGGCGGCCCGTGTCGAGGGTGGCCATCCCGTTCGGCTCCTACGACCGGCACGTCCTGCGGCGGCTGCGCGACGTGAAGGTCACCCGGGCCTACACCAGCGACGGCGGACGGACGAGCCCGGGCACGTGGCTGCAGGCCCGCACCAGCCTGCGGCACGATCTCGACCAGCCCTGGATCGACAGGGTCCTGGACGGCAGGCCATCGGTCACCGGCCGCGCCCGCGCATCGGCGGCGCGCGCCTTCAAGCGGTTACGCGGCTGAGGGAGCAGCGTTGTCCGAACCAACAGCGGATCACGGCGTGTCACGGGTCGCCGTGGTCATCGTGACCTACAACAGCGCCGACGTCATCGAGGGATGCCTGGCGTCCCTCCCCGACGGGGCCAAGGGCGCGCGCCTTTCCGGCGTCGTGGTGGCGGACAACGCCTCCAAGGACGAGTCGGCGGCCATCTCCGACCGGATGGCGGGCCCCGGCCTGCCGGTCCGGACGGTCCAGGTCGGCAGGAACGCGGGCTACGCGGCGGCCATCAACGCCGGGGTCGCCGCCCTCGATCTCGACGCCCTCGACGCCATCCTGGTGCTCAACCCGGACTGCCGGGTGCGGCCGGGCTCGCTGGCCGTCCTGGCGGAGGCGCTGCGCCCGGAGGGGCGCGGGATCACCGCGCCCAGGCTGCTCAACCCGGACGGCTCGCTGCAGCCCTCGCTGCGCCGCACGCCGACGATCCTGCGGGCGCTGATCGAGTCGGTGATCGGCGGCAACCTTGCGGGCCGGATCGGCTCGCTGGGCGAGCTGGTCACCGATCCCCGCCACTACGAGGGCCCGGACGGCGCCGAGTGGGCGTGGGCGACCGGCGCGGCCATGATGATCTCCGCGAAGGCGTGGCGCGAGGTCGGCCCCTGGGACGAGTCGTTCTTCCTCTACAGCGAGGAGACCGAGTTCACCCTGCGGGCGGCCGACCTGGGCTGGACGCTCTGGTACGAGCCGAGCGCGGTGATCGAGCACATCGGCGGCGACTCGGGGGTCAACCCGGCGCTCGCCGCGCTGCTCGTGGTCAACAAGGTCAGGTTGTTCCGGCGCCGCCATGGATCGATCCCGGGCGCGATCTACTACCTGGCGGTGATCCTGGGCGAGGCGGTGCGCGCGCTGACGGGCCGCCGCACCTCACGCGAGTCGGTCGCGACGCTGCTGCGGCCCTCACGCCGCCTTCAGGCACAGGCGGGTTGATGACCATCACGAGCATCCGCACGCTCCCCTACGACGCGCTCGGCGCCGAGGAGCTGGACTCCTGGCACACGCTCAGGAGCGCCAACCCCGCGCTGGACAGCCCGTACTTCCACCCGGGGTTCGCCGCCGCCGTGCACGCGAGCGGGGCCGAGGTGCTCGTCGCGGTCGCCCGCGACGAGGGGGGCAAGGTCCGGGCGCTGCTGCCGCACCATCGCGAGCGCGCCCTGATCAGGCCCGTGGGCTGGCCTGGCGCCGACTTCCAGGCGCCGATCATGGAGCCGGGGTGCGCCTTCCCGGTCGCGAAGCTGCTGGCCAAGGGAGTGCGCCAGTTCGCGTTCGACCACCTGCTCGACGGTCTCGGCGACTTCGAGCCGTGGGTGGAGTCCCGGCGGCCGTCGCCGCACGTGGACACCACCGGGGGCCTGGACGGTTACCTGGGCCGGGCCTCGCGCAGCGGCAAGGACAACATGGGCCAGGCGCGGCGGCGCACCGCCAAGGCCGAGCGCGAGCTGGGCCCGATCCGCTTCGCCGCCGACATCGTGGACGAGTCCGCGCTCGACCAGGTGATCGAGCTGAAGCGGGCGCAGTACGCCGCGACCGGCGCGCGCGACTACTTCGCCACGCCCGGCAGGCGCGAGCTGCTGTCGGCCCTGCTGCACACCCGGGGCACGTCGTTCGCCGGCGTCCTGTCCACCCTGCACGCGGGCCCGCACCTGCTGGCGGCGCACTTCGGGATGCGCTCGGACGGCGTGCTGCACTGGTGGTTCCCGGTCTACGACCCGGCCCGTTCCAACCTGGCGCCGGGCTGGATCCTGCTGCGCGAGCTGGTCGCCGCCGCGCCCGAGCTGGGCGTGACGCGCATCGACCTCGGCCGCGGCGACGACGAGTACAAGCGGCGCGCCAAGACCGGCGAGACCATGGTCTGCCAGGGCATGGTCACCCGGGGAACGGCGGGCCGGTTGGTGCGGCGGGCGGGCGTGGCCGTCACCTCGGCGGTGAAGCGCTCGCCCATCGCCCCGGCGCTGCGGCGGGCCGTGCACGGGCTGAGGTCGCTCAGCCGGTGACCCTGGCCCCGCTCAGCCTGCGTTCCAGCGGGCGTTCGACGATCCGGTACAGCGCCCACGCGGCGGCGACCGCCAGCGCCAGCATGGCCGCGATCCCGGCCAGCGCCAGCGGCGCCTGCGGCTGGTCGCCGGCCAGCCACGCCACCAGCCGGACCACGCTCTGGTGAACCAGGTAGAACGCGAAGGACACCTCACCGAGCCAGACGAGCACCGGCGCGCGCAGCAGCGACCTGCTGCCCCGCACGTCGGCCACGGCCGCGGCGGCGATCAGCACCGCGTACGGCCCGGCCATCCAGGCGACCCACCCCCAGGCGTCCGGCACGTAGGGGACGGTCAGGTAGGCGGCCAGCACCAGCAGTCCGGACGGCAGCAGCCCGGGACCGTGCCAGCGCCCCTCCCTGACCATCACCGCGATCGTCATGCCGAGCGCGAACTCCAGGGCGCGGGTGATCGGGAAGATCCAGACGAACCAGTAGCCGAGGTCCACCGGCAGCGCCAGCGTGGCCAGCGGCACCAGCCAGATCCCGCCGAACATGGCCACCGCGACCGCCCACAGCCGCTTGCCGGGGATGCGCCGGACCAGCGGCAGCAGCAGCGGGAACGCGGCGTAGAAGGCCAGTTCGCAGGACAGCGACCAGGCAGGGGTGTTGCCGCCGAAGTAGTAGGCCTCGTCGGGGAACCACGCCTGGACCAGGAACAGGCCGCTGATCGCGGGACCGGTCCGGAAGACCTCGCCCAGCACGAAGAGGAGCGCGAGGACGCCGATCCAGGTGGCCACGTGGTTGGGCAGCACGCGGGCCGCGCGCCGCCGCCAGAAAGTGGAGGGCCGGGTGCCGGGGCGTGCCGACCAAGTGAGTACCATTCCTGACAGAACAAAGAAGAACGGCACACCTGACGCACCAGCCTCGAATAGCACACCCAAGATCCCCGAAATCACCGGGTCGTCGGTGAGGCCGCTGTGGTGAACGTGGAAGCCGAACACAACGAACGCGGCGAACCATCGTAAACCTGTCAATGATGGGAGCCGAGGCGGTGCTGGTAACGGTACGTCCGCCGATGTCCGGGGCGATCCGGTGTGACTGTCAGCCATTTGATCCCCGAACGGTGAGTGGCAAACTCGTTAATATAACGAACTGTCCGCCGGAACACGTGGTGGACACACTAAATGCTACTATCACCGTACACAATAGCGTGTCCGCTCCATGACACTTACGCATGTTGCATCATCAACCCTATACATCAAAGATGTTCGAATTTGGGTGTAACAAGCGGTTGCCTTGGAACGATATTTGTGTTGGAGTCGGGGGAAGGTAGGAAATTTCACATCCCGCTCCGCGGCCGGCGGCGTGCCGGGGCGACAGAGGGGCGGGACACCGTTGCGGATCAGCGTTTTCGGACTGGGGTACGTCGGCTCGGTTTCGGCCGCCTGCCTGGCTGCACGCGGGCACCAGGTCATCGGGATCGACGTGAACCCGGACAAGGTCGCGCTCATCGCGAGCGGCAAGGCGCCCGTCGTCGAGGAGCGCATCGGCGAGCTGACCGCCGAGATGGTGGAGTCCGGGGCGCTGCGCGCCACCACCGACGTCGCGGCGGCGATCGCCGAGTCGGAGGTGTCGCTGGTGTGCGTGGGCACGCCGTCCGCGCCCAACGGGAGCCTGTCCACCGATCACCTGGAGCGGGTCGCCGAACAGATCGGCGTGGCGCTGGGCGCCCGCGGCCCGCAGGAGCCCCGCCACACCGTGGTCTTCCGCAGCACCATGCTCCCCGGCACCTGCGAGGACCTGCTGATCCCGATCCTCGCCAAGGCCTCCCAGCGCACCCCGGGCGTCGACTTCGGCGTGGCGGTCAACCCGGAGTTCTTACGCGAGGGCACCAGCGTCCGCGACTTCTACGAGCCGCCCAAGACCGTGATCGGCCAGTTCGACGAGCTCAGCGGCGACACGGTCGCCGCGCTCTACGAGGACTTACCCGGCGAGGTGTTCCGGGTGCCGCTCTCCGTCGCTGAAATGACGAAATACGCCGATAACTCGTTCCACGCACTGAAGATCGGCTTCGCCAATGAGCTGGGAGCGGTCTGCCGGGCCCTCGGCCTCGACTCCCACCAGGTCATGGAGATCTTCCTGGCCGACCGGAAGCTGAACGTCAGCCCCGCCTACCTCCGCCCCGGCTTCGCCTTCGGCGGCTCGTGCCTGCCCAAGGACCTGCGCGGCCTCGTCTACGCCGCGCGCCGCGCCGACGTCGCCGTCCCGATCCTCTCCCACGTGCTGTCCTCCAACGAGGAGCACCTGCGCCGCGCCTTCGACCTGATCACCTTGCCAGGGAAGCGGCGGATCGGCCTGTTCGGCCTCTCCTTCAAGCCCGGCACCGACGACCTGCGCGAGAGCCCGCTGGTCGAGCTGGCCGAACGCCTCCTCGGCAAGGGCTACGACCTGCGCATCTACGACGCGAACGTGACGCTGTCGCGGCTCATGGGCGCGAACCGCGCCTACATCGAGGGACGGCTGCCCCACCTCGGCGAACTGCTCACCAACTCCGCCGACGACGTCCTGGCGCACGCAGAGGTCTGCGTCGTCGGCTGCAAGGACCCCGACGTGCTGCGCGTCCTCGGTGACGCGGGCCCCGACCGCACCATCGTCGACCTGATCCGCCTTCCCGACGCGGCCCTGCGCCGGGACCGACCTGGATACGTGGGACTTGGCTGGTAACGCACGCACCACAGGCAAGGCGCTGATCCTTGTCGAGAACCTGTCCGTCCCCTTCGATCGGCGCGTCTGGCAGGAGAGCCTGGCGCTGCGCGACGAGGGCTGGGAGGTGCATGTCATCTGCCCGCAGGGGACCAAGCGCGACACGGAGCCGGAGGCCGAGATCGACGGGGTGCGGATCCACCGCTACCCGCTGCGGGCCGCCACCGGCGGCCCGCTCGGCTATCTGAGCGAGTACGGCCACGCCCTGTGGCACACCTGGCGGCTGGCCCGCCGGGTCGGACGCGTGGACGTCGTCCACGCCTGCAACCCGCCGGACCTGTTCTTCCTGCTCGCGCGGGGGATGAAGCGGCGCGGCGCGCGTTTCGTCTTCGACCAGCACGACCTGGTGCCCGAGCTGTACCTGTCCCGGTTCAACCGTGGCGAGGACTTCCTCTACCGGGCGGTCTGCAACCTGGAGCGCCGGACGTACCGGGCCGCCGACATCGTGATCGCCACCAACGAGAGCTACCGGCAGGTCGCCATGACCAGGGGCGGCAAGCGCCCGGAGGACGTCTTCGTCGTCCGCAGCGCGCCCGCCGTCGAACGGTTCAGGCAGGTGCCCAAGGAGGACGAGCTGCGGCGGGGCAAGCCGCACATGCTCTGCTACCTGGGCGTGATGGGGCCGCAGGACGGCGTGGACTACGCGCTGCGGGCGCTGGCCCGGCTGCGCGACGAGCACGACCGCACCGACTGGCACGCGGTCTTCATCGGCGCGGGCGACACCTTCGACGACATGGTGGCGCTGTCCCGCGAGCTGGGACTGGCCGAGCAGGTGGAGTTCACCGGCCGGATCCCCGACGAGGACCTGCTGCGCTACCTGTCCACCGCCGACGTCTGCCTGTCGCCCGACCCGCTCAACCCGCTCAACGACGTCTCCACGATGAACAAGGTCATGGAGTACATGGCGATGGCCCGGCCGATCGTCTCCTTCGAGTTGCGCGAGGCCCGGGTGTCGGCGGGTGAGGCGGCGCTCTACGCGCCCGGCAACGACGAGTCCGCGTTCGCGAAGCTGATCGTCGAGCTCTTGGACGATCCCGCCGAACGCGCGAGGATGGGCGAGATCGGCCGGCGGCGCGTCGCCGGGCCACTCTCATGGGAGCGTTCTCGGGAGGCGTTGATCTCTGCCTACCGGGCCGCCATGGGCGGAGCCGGACAGGGCCGGCCCGCGTAGCAACCCCTCCGGTACCGCGAGCCAGGAGGGAGGAAGAGAAGGGGAGGGGCATGACGGTTCTCCTGGAGTCCGTCGCCGTGGTCGACATCGCCGCCGAGTGGGCGCGCGCCGAGGCCATGGGCGGGTTACTTGGCGGCACGGCCCGCCGGCCGTACACCTGGCTGCGCAGGAACGCCGGCAAGCTGCTGTTCGAGTGGCGTTACGGCGTGCACACCGCCGAGTTCGTCCAGTTGGAGGAGCTGGGCCTGGCGCACCGGGATCGCGTCTACTACTCGCCGGCGAACTGGATGACCCTTCGGCGCACGCTTCCCAGGCGGGAGGTGGGCCCCGACGACGTGTTCATCGACCTCGGTTCGGGCATGGGCCGCATGGTGCTGGAGGCGGCGGCCAGGTACCCGTTCAAGAAGGTGATCGGCGTCGAGCTGTCCCGGCACCTGAACCAGATCGCGCGGGCCAACGTGGCGCGCACCCGGCTGCGGCTGCGCTGCGACGACGTCCGCCTGATCACCTGCGACGTGCTCGACTACGTCATCCCCGACGACGTGAACGTGGTGTTCCTGAACAATCCGTTCCAGGGCGACGTCTTCGCCTCGACGATCAGGAACCTGATCGACTCGGTGGAGCGCGTCCCCCGCCAGGTTCGGGTGATCTACTTCAACCCGGTGGAGGAGCACGTCCTGCTGCGCACCGGGCGCTTCCGGCTGCTGCGCACCGTGGTGACGGGGCGGCGCAAGAACCAGCAGGACACCGGTCCGTACGGCACGACCCGGGTGTACCTCCTGGAACCCCGTACATGATCCGAGCCCTCCCGCTAGCGCGAGGTGGCGTCGGTCCCCCAGGCGACCGGCCCCCGACGCAACGCCCGCACCCTGGTCAGCGCCTTGTCCAGGACGAGCACTCCGAGATAGCACGCGGCGTCGAGCAGGGTCGCGCGCCGCGCGGCGACCAGCGCCCGCAGGTCACCGAGCGCCAGCCGGCGCGCGGTGACCGGGCGTCCCAGCTCGGCGAGCTGGCGGTTGCCCATGCGCACCCGCACCCGCCGGTTGAGGTTCGCCGCCACGGTCTGCGAGGGGCGCACCAGCGAGCGGGCCTCGGTCACCACCACTCGTTCGTGCGGCGCGAAGCTGGCGTGCACCCACCCATCGTCGGAGATCACGTCGGGCATCGGGAACACCCGGGCGTGGCCCTCCTCGGTGAGCACGTAGACGCCCACCCCGGCCAGGCCCCTGGTGGGCGCGACGAGGCCCTCGTGGACCTTGGTCAGCCGCCGCGACACCCAGCCCACCCCGCGCATGTCCATCTCGGGCACGGGCGCGCAGGCGAGCACTCCGGGCCGCCGGGCGGCCTGGACCAGCGCGCGCGCCGAGTCCGCCGACAACCGCACGTCGGCGTCCAGGTACACGCGGGGGAAGCCGTGGCAGGCGGCGTCGCCGAGCCGCAGCGCGTTGGCCTTGCCGGGCTGGTCGGTCTCCAGGACGCGTGCGCCGGCCGTCCGCGCCACTTCGGCCGTGCGGTCGGAGCAGGCGTTGGCGACCACCAGGACATCGAACTCGCCCGGCGCGGCGCCGTCGAGCAGTCGTGCGATGTTCCCCGCCACAACGGTTTCCTCGTTGTGTGCGGGAATGACCACTTCCACCATTTCCCCTCCCTTTTGTAAAGGATCCCATATGCGTGTGGAGAAAGCACCGCTTGACGGCGTCCTGTTATTCTTTCCGACCCCGCACCATGACGATCGCGGGCTGTTCACCCGGGTGTTCGACGTGGCCGTGGCGAAAGAGCACGGACTCGACCCGGACGCGTTCATCCAGGACAGCCAGTCACGGTCGCGCAAGGGCACGATTCGCGGTATGCACGGCCGTTCCGGGCGGGGCGAGGCCAAGCTCGTGCGATGCGCCCGGGGCGCGATCCTCGACATTCTGGTGGACGCCCGCCCCGATTCCCCGACGTTCGGCGAGGTGACCTCGGTGCGTCTCGACGATGACGACTTCGCCACGCTGTACGTGCCCCCGGGATTGCTGCACGGTTTCCAGGCGCTCACCGATCAGGCCGACGTATGCTACAGAATCGACAGGGAACACGACCCGTCGGAAGATCTAGCGGTGCGCTTCGACGATCCGGAATTGAAAATCGAGTGGCCGCTCGCGCTCTCCGCCATCAGTGCGCGTGACCGTGACGCCGGCTCGTGGGAACAATTGCGCGCGCGTCTGTGACACCAGGCCCCGGCCATCGGGGCCCGACCCCAAGTGATGGAGCCGTGAGTATGCGCCGGGTCTTAACGATCACCGCAGCCGCCGCGCTGGTCGCGTCCTGCAGTTCCGGGCCCGGCGCGGAACCATCGCCGCGCCGCGCCGCGCCGACGTCCCCGGCGCCGCTGCCCTCCCCCGCCTCCGGCTGTCCCGAGTACCCCACGCCCGAGTGCACCGGCGTGCCCAAGGGCACCAAGCTGACCAAGGTGGAGCTCAACACCGAGGGCGTCGCCTACCGGGTCACCAAGCCCGGCACCGTCCTGGACGGCGTGCACATCCCCGGCGAGCTGCTGATCACCGCCGACGACGTCACCGTCAAGAACAGCCGCATCGACGGCGCCGTGTGGGCCGAGTACTCGCTGAAGTTCTACTCCTTCACGATCACCGACTCCACGGTCGGCCCGCCGAGCGGCTGCCACCAGGCCCCCGGGATCGGCCCCTCGAAGTATCGGGCCACGCGCGTGCTGATCCGCAACCACAGCGACGGCTTCCGCGCCTCCGGCGACGACATCGACATCCAGGACTCCTACGTCAACCTGTGCTCGACCCCCGGCGACCATTCCGACGGCATCCAGTCCTACAAGACCGGCAAGAACCTGCGCTTCCACCACAACACCATCGACCAGCGCAACGCCAAGGACATCACCGCGCCGGTGTTCCTCGTGGACGAGGGCCAGTCCAACGTCACGGTCACCGACAACCTGGTCATGGGCGGCACCTACAGCATCCAGGTGCGCAACGTCGCCGGGCGCCAGGTGGTGCGGGGCAACCGGTTGGTGAACAAGTCCTGGGTCTACGGCCCGGTCGACTCCGACTGTGGCAAGGGCGAGTGGGCCGACAACACGCTGGTCACGATCGACGAGGGCTACCGGGTCACCGGCACCGTCGGGCCGCTGGCCTGCGCGGGGCCCTGAAGACCGGCTTCGGTGGTGCGCAACAGCGCGCCGTTCGCGCCGATCAGCAGGTAGGCCAGGCCGGTCACGGTGGCGAACGACAGCAGGTCGAAGGTGGCCGAGCCGACCAGCGGGGCGACCAGGCACGCGCTCAGGGTCAGCCCGAGGTCGCGCGTGCCGGGGTCTGGGCTGAGGTAGCGCACCCGCAGCCCGGCGTAGATGGCGATCAGGAACATCATCGCGAACGCCACGATGCCGATGTAGCCGGTCTCGACCGTCGACAGGATGTACTGGTTGTCGAACACCTGGTGCTTGGGGGCGTACCACGTGCCGACCCCGCGTCCGAGCCATGGGTGCCTGGAGATCTCGGCCACCGCCACGTCGTAGTCGTGCGTGCGGTAACGGATGCTGTCGTCGTTGCCGAAGTTGGCGAACAGCGAGTAGAAGGTGCCGAGCAGGCCCGGCACCGCCACCCGGATGACCACCAGGAAGCCCAGGGTGACCAGCAGCGCCTGCAGCCGCCGGCGGCTCGGCCAGCCGATCAGCAGCACCAGCGACACGGCGGCCAGGCCCAGTACCGCCGAACGCGACACCGAGAACATCAGCCCGAGGCCGATCAGCCCGGCGCAGCCCCACCAGCGCAGCGCCGGTTCGCCGCGCAGCCTGGCCTTGTAGCCGTAGTGGACGGCGATCGGCAGCAACATCGAGCACACCACGCCGAACTCGATCGGGTGGCCGGTGGTCGAGCCGACGCGGCGTCCGCCGCCGCGCTCGATGATGGTGGCGTCCTCCGACGTGTAGCGCAGGCCGGGCAGTTCGAGGAAGTTCGTCAGGTCGATGTTGAACAGGTACTGGAAGGCCCCGATCACCGAGATGAACGCCCCGGCCAGCACCACGCATTTGAGCAGGAAGTCCAGGCGTTCGGGGCTGCGGATGCCGTCGCAGACCAGCAGCGCCAGGCCCACGTTGGCGATGATCAGGATGAACGCGTGGTCGGCCAGGCCCAGCTCGTCGGCGGGCAGGAAGCCGTAGGTGGCGAAGCCGAACGTGGCGATCATCGAGGTGGCGTAGGCGAAGATGCCGGTGCGCACCGGCGTGCGGCCCTTGGCCATGTTCAGCGTCACCGTGAAGTGCGCGAACAGCCAGACGGCGGCGGAGATCAGGGCGACCAGGTTGGCCGGGCTGATCGACAGCGGCAGCCCGACGAACACCAGCCGGGCCGGGATCACCAGCAGCACCACGGCGAACACCATGGCCAGCGTCGCGCCGTCGGCGCGCACGAAGCCGCGCCCGGAGGGTGCGGGAGGCGCGGGAGGGGACTCCACCTCGGTCACCGTCTTGGCCACGATCAGCGCTCCGGAGGCGCGCCGACGCGCACCAGGCCGTCGTCGGTCTGCGCCCGCGCGCCGGGGTCGGGCGGCGCGGCCGTGGCCAGGGCCTGGCGGCGCCTGCGCCGGGAGGTCAGCACGCTGTCACCGGCGAACGTGACGGTCAGCGCGGAGATCAGCCCCAGGCCGAGGGCCGCCGCCGCGGACCGCATCCGGCGCCCGCCCTGGCCCTGCGGGGCCGTCGGCGGGATGCTCTCGGTCAGCCGGATGAAGGTCGCCTCCGGCGCGGCGAGGCGATGCTGCCGGGCCTGGAGCTCCACTCCGGCCCGTTTGATCACCCTGCGCACGATCGCCTGCGCGGCGGCGGGATCGGCGCTCTCCCCCTCGATGAACACGAAGGGACCGGTGGCCAGCGACTCCAGGTTGCTGCTGCCGTTGTAGGCCCGGTAGGTGGTGCCGCCCTCCCCGGGGGTCGAGCCCAGCTCCTGGGCGATCTCCGGCGTGCCGAGCGCGGCGATCAGAATGGACGCCGAGACGCTCAGCCCGTGGTCGAAGTTGAGGAGCGGGTTCATCTTCCCATTCGGCACCTTGGGGTTGTTGGGCAGGCTGGCGCCGCTGTTCGGAACGGTCAGCACGAGCATGGCCGACGACACGTAGGTGGTCGGAATGGTCTTGTAGACGCCGAACGCGGCGGCGACGGCCAGCAGGAACGCGGGAAAGGAGAGGTACCAGCGACGGAACAGGACAAGGACCGTCCCCCAGAAGTCCATCCGCTCTCCCATGCTGGATGTCGGGAGTCGCATCCGACAGCCTCCCCAAAGGAGTGATCGGATGCCGACCCGTGCGATGTTACGCCGGAAAGCGGCCGAGCTTTCTGTCGTAGACGTGACCTAAAAGCAACCTTCCGGGAACGCCGGTAACAAGTGACTAGCACAACCATGATGAATGAAGCAGCGGGCCATGACCCGAATCAGCCATAGGACTGGAGACCAGACCATCCATGCCCAAACTGGCCGTCGTCACCCCGAGCTACTCGCCCGACATCCGATTGTTCGCCGATCTGCACGCGTCCGTTCTTGAGCACACCACGGACGACACCGTTCACCATGTCTTCGTGCCGCCCGCAGACCTGGCGGCGTTCGCCAGGTTCGAGGGCCCGAGGTGCCGGGTGATCGCGCGTTCCGACGCCCTGCCGGGCCGCTACCTGCGGATGCCCCGCTCGGAGATCTACGTCAACGCACGACGGCCGTGGCCCCCGGTGCGCGGGTGGATCACCCAGCAGGCCATCAAGATACACGCCGCCGCGACGATCGACGCCGATGTGGCGCTGATCGCCGACTCCGACGTGGTGCTGGTGCGCCCGACCCGGGCCGAGCGTTTCATCCGCGACGGCAGGCCGCTGCTCTACCGCGAGGAGAACGCGGTCAACGAGTCGATGACCCGCCACGTGATCTGGCACCACGTGGCGAGGCGGCTGCTCGGGCTCCCCCCGCCCCCGCCGCTGCCGCTGCCCGACTACGTGGGCCCGCTGATCCCCTGGCGTCCCTCGGTCGTCGAGGCGATGCGGCAGCGCGTCAGCGAGGTCACCGGACGGCACTGGCTCGACGCCTTCACCGCCGAGGTGCACATCTCGGAGTTCATCCTGTACGGCGTGTTCGTGGACGAGGTGCTCGGCGAGGAGCGGCCGGAGTCCGACACGACGTTCTGCCACACCAGCTACGACCACACCGCGTGGGACGAGCGGGCGGCGGTGGCCTTCGCCGACCGCCTCGGGCCGGACGCCGTGGGGATGGCGATCTCCGCCAAGTCCAACACCCCCCACCACGTGCGGCAGGCCGCCGTACGGCGATGCGCGGAGGTCGCCGCCGAGTCGTGAGGACCTCCCGGCGGCGGTGACCCCGCGCGGCCGCGTCTGTGCGAGCTCAGTCCTTGCCGTGCTCGTACCTGGTGTGGTTCTCGTTGTTGACGGCGGGGATGGGGCCTGTCTCGTCCAGCGGCAGGCGCGCGAAGGCGACGGTGTCGTCGTCCTGCCCGCCGGTCGCGGGGAACATCACCACGACCGACTTGCCGAGCCCCTCCTTGGGCCAGCCGCCCGCGTCCTTGGGCGACTGCTCGTCCTCCGGCCGGTCCTTGGGCTCCTCCGCCTTGGCGTCCTTCTTCGCCGGGGCCTTCGGAGGCTGCGCCGGAGCCTTCGCGGGGGGCTTCGCGGGCGATTTGGCCGGCGGTCCGGCCACGGCCTTCGGCTCGGCGGCCGGCTTGGCGGGCTTCTTCGGCACGGCCCCGGCGCCGGGCGCGATGGCACGGGAGCCGGGCGGGGCTCCCACGTGCGCGGCGGCGAACGCCGCCGTGGCGGGGGGCGCGGCGGCCTGGTCACTCAGGATCTTGCGGCGGCGCAGCGCGTAGGCGATGCCGAAGCCCAGGCTGACGCAGGCCACGAGCGCCCCGCCGGCGAACTGGATCTTGTCCGACAGTGACGCCTTGGGCAGGGTGGGCGGCACCACGTCGACGATGGAGATGTAGGTGGAGCGGGGCGCTCCGAGGGCGCGCTGACGGTCGTCGAGCTCCTGGCGGATGCGGCGCTGTGCACGGGCGGTGACGTCCTTGGCGGCCTGGGCGGAGCCGCTGGTGGTCTCGATGTAGATGAACGGCCCGCTCATGCTGATGCCGAGCAGTTCGGGGTTGGTCCGGCCGTCGTTGATGATGATCTCGGTGCCGCTGTTCTCGGTGATGCCGAGCGCGGCCATCATCTCCGGGGTGTTCATGGACAGGATGAGCACGCCGGTGGTGGTGCGCAGGCCGTCGCTGAACTGCAGCAGCGGGTTGGTCAGGCCGCCCTGGCGCTCGGGGTCCGAGGTCAGCGTGCCACCGGCCGGGGGTGTGGTCAGCACCATCGACGTGGAGGAGACGTAGGTCGCGGGCACCAGGATGTAGACGATCGCGGCCATGACGATGGATAAGAGGATCACCGGCGGGCCGACGAACTTCCTCCGAGCAAGATCGTAAATCGTCTTCCAGAACTCCATGTTTCCCCGCCCTTATGTGCGCCAGGGCGCCGTGAACCCTGATACACCGTAGATGGCCATCGTCAGCGGCAGTCCGCCTGTTACTAGGTGTAGCGCCCCACCCACATATGAAACCGTCCGCCTTCTTATTGTCAAGGCATGAAAGACTAGGACACGGCGCCATAAACCGCCATAAAGTGCTGGATTTGGAACGATCCCAAGACCTGTCGATTTTGCCTGTTCCATGTTACGCACCGCCTCCTTCGTGCGATTAACCACTGAGGGCCGAACCCCCGCGCGACACTCCATTCGTCGCCTGTTCGCTTCGCCCGGCAGTGGCCCCCGACGGTGGCCCCCAGCAGAGACAGATCGGCGACAGGAGTGGATTCGATGGAACCTGCCATGTCCGAGCGCGTGCCCGCACGCACCGGCGGCGGCGGCGCGGGACGTGCCCGGCTCGCCGGACTGGACGGAATCAGGGGCCTGGCCGCCCTCTTCGTGGTCCTGCACCACTGCTACCTGCTGTCCTATCCGGGCTTCCCGGTCGACAACGGCCCGCCCTGGCTCGGCTGGATGATGTACGGCCACTTCGCGGTCGGGGTCTTCATCGTGCTGTCCGGCTTCTCCCTCGCCGTCGCCCCGGCCAGGAACGGCTGGCGGCTCGGCGGAGTCAAGCGGTTCGCCCACCGCAGGCTCTGGCGCATCCTGCCGCCCTACTGGCCCGCCCTGGCGATGAGCCTGATCATCGCCTGGACGCTCGTCCCGCAACCGGGCGAGTCCGCGCCCACCGCCAAGTCCGTGCTGGTCTACGGGCTGCTGCTGCAGGACGTCATCGGCTCCCCCAGCCCGAACGGCGCGCTGTGGTCGATCGCGGTGGAGGCCCAGCTCTACCTCGTCTTCCCGCTCCTGCTGCTGGTCGTGCGCCGGGCCGGGGCCGTCGTCATGCTGGCCGCCGTCACGGTCGTCGTGGCCGCCGTCGGCGCGCTCTCCGCGAGCGTCGCCGCGATCGACGCGCTGATGCGGCTCACCCCTCAGTTCGCCGCGCTGTTCGCGGTCGGCGTGGTCGCCGCGGGCATCGTCTCCGCCGGGGACCGGGTGCGGAACCTGCCCTGGCACTGGCTGGCGCTCCTGGCCTTCCTGCCCGTCCTGGCGCTGATCCTGGTCAACGGATCGGTGTGGACGGTCGGCAACTTCTTCTGGGTGGACCTGGCCATCGGCCCCTCGGTCGGCATGCTGCTCGCCGCCGTGGCCACCGGCCGTCCGCGCCGGCTCGTGCGGCTGCTGGACTCGCGGCCGGTCCGCGGGCTCGGGTCCTTCTCCTACAGCCTCTACCTGACGCACGCCCCGCTGGTCGTCGCGGTGAGCGCGCTGGTCGTCGTACCCATCACCGAGCCGGGCGGCGGCAGGCTGGCGGCCACGCTCGGCCTGGCGCTGCCGCTCACCCTGGTGGTGGCACGGCTGTTCGCGGCGGTGTTCGAGCTGCCGTTCCAGCGGCACAGGACATGGCCGGCGCTGCGGGACGCCATGGTGGCGGCCGTCAGAGCCCGGGGGCGTAAGCGGTCGATTCAAGAGACAGACCTGGACGAGGAAGGCGAACGATCAGCTGTGGGCCGTTCCGCGTGACACCACCAGGGAGGCGGCCATGCGGGCCAGCTTGCGGCTGCGGTGGGTCAGCACGCGGCGCTGACGCGTGCCGTACATGCGCAGGACCTCGGCCCGGGCGCGGCGGCGCTGTGCGGGGGTGAGCGGAGCCGTCCCCAGCCAGCGGAGCATCTCCCTGCACTGCAGGGTCGTGGCGAACCGGGCCTGCCAGACCGGGACGTCGAGCCGGCGGGCCACCGTGGGCAGGCGCTCGTGCTTCCAGTTGCGGTGGGCCAGCACCTCGGGAACGTGCGCCCACGGGCCGGCCAGCGCCAGCTTGGCGGCGAAGACCTCGTCCTCACGCAGCATGTTCCGGCGCGGGATGGCGGCCACCGGTTCGCGTCTGACCATGCCGTACAGCGGGTCGATCAGCAGGTGGCTCTGATTGAGCATGCGCAGCATCTCGGCGAACCGCTCGACCGGGTCGCCGGATCCCAGCGCGGTCCCCTCGTAGGGGGCCGTCGAGGTGACGCCGTCCGGGCCGGTGTAGGCGACCTGGGTGGTGACCAGGACGAGCCGCTCGTCGCGCAGGAACGGCTCCAGCGAGCGGGAGACGCACTGCGGTTCGAGCCGGTCGTCGTCTCCGACCCAGCGGAAGTACTCGCCCTTGGCCAGGCGGATCGCGGAGATGAAGTTGTTCAGCAGGCCCACGTTGCGTGGGTGGCGGTGGTAGACGATCCGGCCGTCCACCCCGGCCAGTGCGCGGCACACCTGCTCGGTGTCGTCCGTCGAGCCGTTGTCACAGATCACCAGTTCCAGGTTGGCGTGGTCCTGGGCGAGGATCGAACGGATCACCTCGGGCACGCGGGACGCCCCGTTGTACGTGGGCAGCCCGATCGAGACCAGGGGTGTTGCGTCAGGCATCGGAATCCTTCCGGAGGGCGGCACGCAGTCCGATCTTGGACGCGGCCGAGACCATCACGGCACGGGGAACGACGACGAGCCCGTAGACCAGGAAACCACCGCCGCCGGCCACGCACAGCCGGACGAAGTCGGAGTCGCCGAGCACGCCGGAGAGCAGGATCATGGTGGCCGCCGCGGCGCCCCCGCCGGCCAGCGGGCGGATCAGGCCGACGGCCACCGGGCCGAGGCGCACCCCCGTCCGGTGCAGCACCACGCACAGCACCGGCAGCGCGAACACCAGGCCGACGCAGGCGTGCGCGATGGCCGCGCCCTGGATGCCCGCCTGGCGCGCCCCGATCGTCAGCGCGGGCACCAGCAGGGCGACCCAGGCCAGGTTCAGCCACATGGTCGCGCGGGTCCTGCCGACGGCCGCCAGGATGTCGGTGGTCAGCGCGCTGAACATGCGGATCGTCATGACCACGGCCAGGAAGCTCAGCGCCTCGGCGGCGGGAGCCCACGGCTTGCCGTACAGGAAGGTCACCAGCGGGGTGGCGAGCACCCCCATGAGCACCGCGACCGGCAGCACGACGGACATCAGCAGCGGGATCGCGCGCCTCGCGCCCTCGGACACCGAATCGGCCGTCCGGTCCTCGGCGAGCCTGGAGAAGCTGGGCAGGGCTACGTACCGGACGGCCGTGCCGATCAGCCCCGGCACCCAGCTCGCGATGTTGAAGGCCATCAGGTAGAAGCCGAGCGTGTGCTTGTCCACGACCCCACCGACGACCAGCAGGTCCATGTTCAGCAGCAGGCCCTCGATGCCCAGCGTCACGCACAGCGGCAGGCCGAAGACCAGCAGGCGCTTGGCCTTGTCCCACTCGACGCGGACGCGGATGCGCATCCGCGCGGCCAGCACCACCAGGATCCCGGTGATGACGGCCTGCAGGAGCTGCCCCCAGGAGAAGCTGTACGCCCCCGCCCCGCCCGCCGCCAGGCTGATCGACAGGGCCGCGTTGCCGAGGAAGCCCACCAGGTTGGCCCAGGCCAGCTTGCCGTGTTCGAAGCGGCGCATCAGCGCCGCGCTGCGCACCGCCGTCAGCCCGTAGACGACGTTGGTGAGCATCAGCACGCGCATGACCCCGATGGCGTCCTGGTCGCCCGCGAAGTGCGCGTACACCGGGGCGATGGTCCAGAACACCCCGTACAGGGTGAGGCTGGACGCGATCGCGACCACCGTGGCGGTGGGCGCGATCTCCTCCAGCTTCCCGCGCCACTGCACGACGGCCGCGATCACCCCGGCGTCGTTGATGTGCAACATGAGCTGACTGGCGGCCAGCGCGATGGCGAAGACCCCGAAGTCGTCCTCACCGAGCAGCCGGGCGAGCACCAGGCTCATGGCGAACGAGCCCGCCTTCATCACCACGTTGCCGAGCAGGCTCCAGCTCAGCCCGCGGCCGGCCTTGCGGCCGATGGCCGAAAGGTCGTCCGTCTCCTGCTCGGTGGTGGTGCCGGTCCCCGTGTCCGGCCGCTGATCGGTCATCCGTTCGCCGGTTCCTCGACTCGCTCGGCCGCCTCGGTGACCCGCTCCAGCCAGATCTCCCGCCAGAATGGGACGAACTCCCTGGGGCAGTTGGCGTTGTAGACGCCCGCGCAGACGATGTCCTCAAGGATGATGCACGGGTTCTTCATCTTCAGCATCCGGCCGGACTTCTCGTCGATGCACCGCTCGACGCGCGTCCGCACCCGCGCGGTCTGACCGCAGTAGCGGGCCATCTCCTCCTCGAACCCCATGCCCCGGTTGAGCAGGTCGCCGTTGAGGGTGGCCATGATCTCGGCCTTGGACTTGATCCGCACCAGCTCGCCGGGTTGCAGGTCGAGCGTGACCGTGGGGGTCTTGCCGCTGGTGACGCCGCCCTTGACGAAGCCCCAGCGCAGGCCGCCCCTGATCCACAGCCACCGGGGCAGGAACCGCTTGCTGCGGTCCTGGAACCGGTTGAACAGCCCGACCAGGAAGCCCCGCGCGCTGCCGAGCGCGCTCACGTTGCCGGAACGCACGTCGTCGGCGTACTGCCCGAGGTCGCTGAACGGCAGGCAGGTCGGCGCGGCCCGCAGCAGCTCGGTGGCCTGGCAGCGGTAGAGAACCTCGCCGCCCTCATCGGTGTCCCTGCGGGTCTTGATCTCCAGCAGGGGCAGGCTGCGCGGCGGCGGCTCGGCGGCCTGCCCGGACGGGGGCGCTCCGGAGACCGGCTTCAGCCACGCCTCCTTCCAGTACAGCGAGCAGGCGGTCTGGCAGCCGCCGTGGGCCTGCCCGTCGCACCGCGCGCCGGTCAGGTGCACGGCGTTCGTCATGCGCCGGATCCCGCTGCGGCTGATCGTGTCGCACAACTTGTGCGCCACCTTGTGCACCGTCATCCGCTGCCCGCAAAAGCGCAGCATCTCCGGCATGAACGGCAGGTTCTCCAGTTCGCCGTTCTCGTCCAGGGTCGCCAGGATCTCCTCCGCGCTGCGGACCTCGACCAGATCCCCGACCCGAAGGTTCGCACTCATCGGATCTCCTTCAGCAGTCCGGCCTCCGCCAGCGCCCACGCGGCCTCCGCGACGGCGTCGAAGGACAGGCCGGACCGTTCCGCGATATCGAGCAGGGTGGTGTCCTTCGACACTCCGTCGGACAGGTTGAGCACCCACAGCATGGCCATCTGCAGGGCCTGGGTGTCACTGCGCCCGCCGAGCGAGCCGTACAGGCCGCGTCTTCCGAGCTGCGGCTCGCCGTACGGGCTGAGGTTGACGTAACGCCGGTTGCCCTCCAGCACCCGCACCACGCTCTGGCAGGTCGTGAGGGTGTCGGCGAGGGCGTCCGGCGAGACGAAGTCGGGGTCGTCGCCGGAGGTGTGGTACTCGGGGTAGCCCGCGTAGGTACTGCGGGTCAGGCAGCCCACCGGCAGGTCGAAGCCCGGTGAGCAGTACTGCCGTTCGTCGTAGCCGTAGGGCGTGAACGGCAGGACCGTGTGCTCACGCCCGTTCAGCACATGCGTGACGGCGCGGTCGATCTCGGCGTCGCCGCGCCTGCTGCGCTTGTAGGTCGGGGTGCCCCGGTCGCCCGCGCAGGCCAGCACGAACCCGTGCCGGACCTTCGACGCGGCCCGCTCGCGGTTGCGGGCGAGCCAGGTGATCGAGCCGATGGTCCCCGGCGCGAACACGAACCGGTAGGTGTAGCGACGGTCCTCCAGCTCGCCGAGCCACCTGGCCAGCCGTACCGCCACCGCGATCCCGGCCAGGTTGTCGTTGGCCAGCGACGGGTGGCAGACGTGGCAGGAGATCAGGACCTCCTCGTCGGTACGGCCCGGCACCACGTGCTCGGCGTACGTCAGGTGCCCGTCCTCCAGGGTGGAGTCGATCATCACCTCGTAGTCGCCGTCGGGCAGCCCGGCCAGCGTCTCCTGGCGCAGGCAGAACCCCCACGTCTCCTTGTAGTAGCTGGTCCGGTACGGGATCAGATCCGGCTGGTCGGGCAGCGTGTGCAGCCGCCCGCGCAGCTCGCCGAGGCTCATCGTGGTCGGCGGCACCGGCACGCTGTAGCCGACCACGTGCAGGTTCGACTCGGTGAAGTCGATCACGCGGCGGCCGTCGGCGTCCTTGACGTAGGCATCGCGGATGTTCCATTCCTTGGGAATGGTCCAGTCGAGCACCTCGGTGCCGGTCGGGACCTCGCTCACGTCGAGTGGGATCGACTCCCCGACGATCGCGAGCGTGCGCCGTACCCCGTCCCCGGTGATGCTGCGGCACAGCGGATAGAGCCGCCGCACCAGCTCGTGCATGGCGAGCCCGCCATGCACGAGCTGGTGCGGCTCCCGGCTCGCGGCTTGCGTGGTCACAGCGGAACGGCCTCCGGTTCGGCCCGGGGGCCCTTCTGCGGCCGCAGCTCGGCGTCGATGCTGCCGTCCTCACGGCGCCTGGCCAGGCGCGTCAGCCGGGTGAAGCGCGGTTGGAAGTCGTCCTCGGTCATGCCGTAGCGCTGGTAGGCGTCCAGCAGCTCGGCCGCGCCCGCGCCGACCGTCCAGGTGGCCTGGTAGCCGGGGACGGCCGAGCGCAGCGCCGAGAAGTCCACCCGGTAGGAGCGCGGGTCGGGCCCGGCCTCCCCCGTGATCAGCAGCTTGGCCCCCGGCACGGTCGCCACGACCCGCTCGGCGATCTCGGCCACCGTGACGTTGTTCTCCTCGGTGCCGATGTTGAACGCCTTGGCGTGGACGGCCTCCCGCGGCGCGGCCAGCACCTCGGCGAACGCCTTGGCGATGTCCTCCGCGTGGACCAGCGGACGCCACGGCGTGCCGTCGGAGAGCACCCGCACGTCGCCGGTCAGGTAGGCGTGCGCGACCAGGTTGTTCAGCACGATGTCGGCGCGCAGCCGGGGCGAGTAGCCGAAGGCGGTGGCGTTGCGCATGAACACCGGGGTGAAGTCGTCGTCGGCCAGCTCCATCAGATCCTCCTCCACGCGGACCTTGGACTCCGCGTAGGGGGTGACGGGCCGCAGCGGGGCCGCCTCGTCCACGAGGTCGTCGGCGCCGGACGCGCCGTACACCGAGCACGTGGACGCGTAGAGGAAGCGCTTGACGCCGGCGTCGCGGGCCATCCGGGCCAGCCGGACCGACGCGTGGTGGTTGATGTCGTAGGTCAGCTCGGGCGCCAGCGAGCCGAGCGGGTCGTTGGACAGCGCGGCCAGGTGCACCACGGCGTCCATGCCGGACAGCGGCTCCGCGCTGACGTCGCGCAGGTCGACGGCGTGGCCGCGCGGATCGACCGGCACGGGGCCGAGCACGCAGTCGGCGAACAGCCCCGAGTCGAGCCCCACGACCTCGTGGCCGGCGGCGGTGAGCACCGGGGCCATCACGCTCCCGAGGTAGCCCTGGTGCCCGGTCAGCAGTACGCGCATCCGAATCTCAGCCTCCAGCCAGATTCAAGGTCAGTTTGTTCACGTAGAACGCCTCGGCGTAGCGCGCGTGGCATTCGATACCCCTGACGCGTGCGATCCCGAGGAACGCCTCGCGGTCGTACCAGGATCGGCTCCACTGGGAGGGGTAGTGGCTCAGCAGCAGGTCGGCCTTGGCCTCGGCGACCGCCGGTTCGAGCGGCTGGTAGACCGTGGGCCGTCCGAGGTCGCCGTCCCACTTGACGATCTCGTAGCCGAGCACCAGGTGGTCGCGGTAGGCCGTGGGCACCAGTTCGGCCAGCCCGCGGTGATCCTGGTGGGCGTCGCGCGGGTTGGGGGCGATCACCAGGTGCGGGTCGGTCTCGGCCCGCAGCTCCTCGATGGCCTCCTTGGCCTCCTCCCACTGCGCGGGAAGCCGTCCGTCACGCAGTTTGAGCACCCGGACGCGCAGGTGCGCGCCCGGGCAGAAGGCGGCGAGCGCGGCCCGTTCCTCGTCCTCGCGGGGGGTGCCGCCGCCGGAGAGGACCAGCACGTCCACCTGCACGCCCGGACGGGCCGCGCAGAGGGTGAGCAGCGTGCCGCCCGCGCCGATCGGGATGTCGTCGCAGTGGGCGGCCAGCGCCACGATCCGGTCGGCCCCGCCGGGCACGAGTCCGATCATGCCGTCCGCTCCACCGAAGGCTCGCGCTCCCAGACCGCCCATGGACGGTCGCCACGAGAGTACGCCTCGTCCAGCGCCAGCCGCTCCTTGACGGTGTCGGTCGGCCGCCAGTAGCCGCGGTGCGGGTAGGCCAGCAGCCGCCCGCTCTTGGCCAGCTCGAAGCAGCCGTCGGCGACCAGGTCGCCGCCCGGCGGGATGTGGTCGAAGATCTCCTGCCGGAGCACGAAGTAGCCGCCGTTCACCCACAGCGGCATCTCGCTCACCGGCGTGACGCCGCTGACCCTGCCCTCCTCGCCCACCTCGATGCAGTGGAACGTGGCAGGCGGCGGGACGACCATCATCGACGCGCCCGCGCCGGACGCATCGAACCGGCCGATGATCTCCGGCAGCGGGGCGTCGGTGAGCACGTCGGCGTAGTTGGCCAGGAACATCTCCTCGCCGTCCAGGTGATCGCGCACCCGGCGCAGCCGCTCCCCGATCGGGGACTCGATGCCGGTCTGCACGAACGTGATCGACCAGTCGGAGATGTCGGTGGACAGCAGCTCCACCCGGCCGCCGCGCAGCACGAAGTCGTTGGACGTGGTCTCCTGGTAGTTCAGGAAGAAGTCCTTGATGTGGCGCGCGCCGTACCCGAGGCATAAGACGAAGTCGGTGTGCCCGTAGTGCGCGTAGTAGCGCATGACATGCCAGATCAGCGGCCGGGGGCCGACGAGCTGCATCGGCTTGGGCGCGTCGCTGTCGGCGCTGCGCATGCGCGTGCCGTAACCGCCGCAGAACAGGACGACCTTCACTGCACAATCTCCAGGTTCGGGATCGGGAAGACCAGCCGGCCGCCCCACTCGTGAACGTAGGAAAGCTGGCGGCTCAGCTCCTCGCGCAGGTTCCACGGGAGGATCAGCACGTAGTCGGGACGGTCCTCGGCGATCTGCTCAGGCGACAGGATCGGGATCCTGGTGCCGGGCGTGAACTTGCCGTGCTTGTAGGGGTTGATGTCCACCGTGTAGGCGAGCAGGTCGGGGCGTATGCCGCAGTGGTTCAGCAGCGTGTTGCCCTTGCCGGGGGCGCCGTAGCCGACGACCTTCTCACCGCGCTCGGCGGCGTCGATGAGGAAGCGCAGCAGGTCACGCCGTACCTTGCCGACCCGCGCCGCGAACTCCGCGTAGCCCGACAGCTCGGTCAGCCCGGCCGCCTTCTCCCTGTCCAGCACGTCCAGTACGGCCTGCGACGGCTCGCCCGCCGCCTCCTCGGGAACCGCGGTCAGCCGGATCGAGCCGCCATGCGTCGGCAGCAGCTCGACGTCCACCAGCGCCAGCCCGCCGCTCGCCAGCGCCCGCTGCGCCGAGGCGACCGTGTAGTACTGGAAGTGCTCGTGGTAGATCGTGTCGTACTGGTTCAGCTCGATCAGCGTGAGCAGGTGCTGCACCTCGATGGACACGATGCCGTCGTCGGCCACCAGCGCGCGCAGGCCCTTGGTGAACCCGACGACGTCGGGGATGTGCGCGTAGACGTTGTTGGCCACGACCACCGAGGCCGGGCCGTGCTCGGCGCGCACCGTCTGGCCCGTCTCCGGGGTCAGGAACGCCGTCCGCGTCGGCACCCCGCGCTCCCTGGCGGCCTGGCCGACGTTCGCCGACGGCTCGATGCCCAGGCAGCGCACCCCGCGCTGGACGACGTGCTGCAGCAGGTAGCCGTCGTTGCTGGCCACCTCCACCACGAACGCGTCGTCGGGCAGGGTCAGGCCGTCCACGAACTTCTTGGCGTGCTCCACCCACGAGGTCGAGTACGAGGAGAAGTACGCGTACTCGGTGAAGGTGTCCTCCGGCGTGATCAGCGGCGGGATCTGCGCCAGCCAGCACTCGGTGCACACCCGGAGGTGGAGCGGGTAGGTCGCCTCCGGACCGTCCAGCTCAGCCGCGGTGAGGATCCGCTCGCATGGCGGCGTCGCACCCAGATCGACGACGGAGGCGAGGCTCACGGAGCCGCACAGTCGGCAGCTTGTCATTGAATATCTCCCTTGTGGCCCTGATGGCCGACAGCTAATTCGCTCGATCCAACGCGGGCGTTACAGCGTCCGTCACCGGACGCGCCGGGCCCGCCCGCCGTGGCATGCTCTGGCCCATGGAACCCCTCACCATCGACGGCGCCTGGTGCCATACGCCGCGCGTCCACGCCGATGATCGCGGCATGTTCATGGAGACCTACTCGGCGTCCGTGCTGCGCGAGGCGGCCGGGCACGGGATGGAACTCGCCCAGGCCAACTGCTCGGTCTCGCGGCGCGGCGTGCTGCGCGGCGTGCACTTCGCCGACGTGCCGCCGGGGCAGGCGAAGTACGTCACCTGCGCCTCGGGGGCCGTTATGGACGTCGTGATCGACCTGCGCACCGGTTCGCCCGGCTTCGGCCGGTGGGAGGCGGTCCGTCTGGACGAGGAGTCCCGGCGGTGCCTCTACATCGGCGAGGGCCTGGGCCACGCGTTCATGGCCCTCTCGGAACGGGCCACCGTGGTCTATCTCTGCTCGCAGGGCTACGCCCCCCAGCGTGAGCACGGCGTCCACCCGCTCGACCCGGATCTCGGGATCGAGTGGCCGGACGGCATCACGCCGCTGCTCTCCGAGAAGGACGCCGCCGCCCCCTCCCTGCGGGAGGCGCTCGACGGTGGCCTGCTTCCCGACTACCAGACCTGCCTCGCCTACTACGACAAGCTGAGGAGTCACTGACCGGACCCACCGACCATCGAGGGCCAGGCGTCACGGAACGCGGCACGCCAGTCGCGCATCGGCGACAGCCCGGCCCTCGCCCACCCCTCGTGCCCGAGCACGCCGAAGGCGGGGCGTCTGGCGGGCAGCGGGAACCGCTCGCTGCCGATCGGCCTGACCCGGTCGGGGTCGGCTCCGAGCGCGGCGAAGATCTCCCTGGCGAAGCCGTGCCAGGTCGTACGGCCCGCGTTGGTGCCGTGGTAGACGCCAGGAGGGGCGTCGGCGCGGGCCAGGCGCACCAGTTGCGCGACCAGGTCGCCGGTCCAGGTGGGCTGGCCGATCTGGTCGTCCACCACCGTCACGTGGTCGCGTTCGGCGGCGAGCCGCATCATGGTGCGCACGAAGTTGCGGCCGTGCGCGCCGTACAGCCAGGCGGTGCGGACCACGTGGTGGCCCTGCGCGAGCGCGGCGCGCTCCCCGGCGAGCTTGCCGCGCCCGTAGGCGTTGACCGGGCTCACCGGGTGCCCCTCCGGGTACGGCTCGCTCGCGGTGCCGTCGAAGACGTAGTCGGTGGAGATCTGGATCAGCCGCGCGCCGTAGTGCGCGCAGACCGCCGCCAGCGACGCCACCGCGTCGCCGTTGACGGCCCGCGCCTCGGCCTCGTGGCCTTCGGCGGCGTCCACCGCGGTCCACCCGGCGCAGTTGACCACCACGTCGGGCTTGTGCTCCTCCACCGCCGCGGCCACGGCCCTGGGGTCGCACACGTCGAGTTCGTCGCGGGCGGGCGCGGCCACCGTCTCGGGCACCGTTTCATACCCTGTTTCATTCATTGGGCCGCCGCGCAGCAGCTCGACCAGGTCGGTGCCGAGCATGCCGTGCCCACCGGTGACCAGCCATCTCATCGTGGGGCCTCCTTCAGCGGCTTCCACCAGGACGGGTTGTCGGCGTACCAGCGCACGGTGGCGGCCAGGCCCTCTTCGAAGCCCACGCGCGGGGCGTAGCCGAGCGCGCGCAGTTTGGCGTCGTCGAGGGAGTAGCGCCGGTCGTGGCCCTTGCGGTCGGGCACCCGTTCCACCATGTCCCACCCGGCGTCGCAGGCGGCCAGCAGGCGTCCGGTCAGCTCGACGTTGGTCAGCTCGGCCGTGCCCGCGATGTGGTAGATCTCACCCGGCTCGCCGCGTTCGGCGACCAGCCGGATGCCGGCGCAGTGGTCCTCGACGTGGATCCAGTCGCGGACGTTGCCGCCGTCGCCGTACAGCGGGACCTTGCGGCCCCGCAGCAGATTGGTGACGAACAGCGGGATGACCTTCTCCGGGTACTGGTTGGGTCCGTAGTTGTTGCCACAGCGGGTGATCGACACCGGCAGCCCGTGCGTGACCGCGTAGGCCCGCGCGATCAGGTCGCCGCCCGCCTTGGCCGCCGAGTACGGCGAGCGCGGCGCGAGCGGCGCGTCCTCGGCCCACGAGCCGGTCTCCACCGACCCGTAGACCTCGTCCGTGGACACCTGGACGACGCGCGGCGTACCGGCGTCCAGGCACGCCTGCATGAGCGTCTGGGTGCCGAGCACGTTGGTCCGCACGAAGTCGGCCGCGCCGTCGATCGAACGGTCCACGTGCGACTCGGCGGCGAAGTTGACCACCACGTCGTGGCCCGGGACGACCTCGGCTAGCAGACCCGCGTCGCAGATATCGCCCAGCACGAACGCGTGCGGGACTCCGTCGAGATTGGCGGGGTTGCCCGCGTAGGTGAGCTTGTCCAGGACCGTGACCGTCACACCGGCGGCGGCGAGCGCCCGCACGTAGTGCGAGCCGATGAACCCGGCGCCGCCGGTGACGAGAACACGCCCTGGAGTACCAGGGACGTTCAGCAACTGATCTGCACCTTGCTGTGGTCGCCGAGCACCAGCCGGTGGGCTCGGGGGGTGGCCGGCGCGCGCGTGACCTCGACGTCGTGACCGATCAGCGACGCCTCGATCCGGCCCACGCCGGAGATGGACGCACGGGGCAGCACGATGGAGTACTCGATCTCGCTGTGACTGATCGAGCAGCCGCCGGCGATCGACGTGAACGGCCCGATGTAGCTGCCGCAGACCCTGGCGCCCGCGCCGACGATCGCGGGGCCGACGATGCGGGATCGCTCCACCACCGCCCCCTCCTCGACGACGACCCGGCCGATCAGTTCGCTCTCGGCGTCCACCGTGCCCTCGACGCGGGTGTCCAGCGACTCCAGGACGAGCCGGTTGACCTCCAGCATGTCGGTGACGTTGCCGGTGTCCTTCCAGTAGCCGGTGACCAGGGTGGACTCGACCCGCTGTCCCGCGTCGATCAGCCACTGGATCGCGTCGGTGATCTCCAGCTCACCCCGCCCGGACGGCTTCAGCTCGGCCACCGCCTCGTGGATCGCGGCGGTGAACAGGTAGACGCCGACCAGCGCCAGATCGCTCTTCGGCTGCCGGGGCTTCTCCTCAAGGCCGATCACCCGGCCCGTGGAGTCCAGTTCGGCCACACCGAACTGGCGCGGGTCGGCGACCGGCGTCAGCATGATCTGCGCGGCGGGCCGATCATGGGCGAACCGGTCCACCAGGCCGTTGATCCCGCCGACGATGAAGTTGTCGCCGAGATACATGACGAAGTCGTCCTCCCCCAGGAAGTCCCGGGCGATCGCGACGGCGTGCGCCAGCCCCAGCGGAGCGCTCTGCCGCAGGTAGGTGACCTGGAGCCCGAAGGCGGAGCCGTCGCCGACCGCCGCCTCGATCTCCGCCTGCGTGTCGCCGACGACGATCCCGGTCTCCCGGATGCCCGCCGCGGCGACCGCTTCGAGCCCGTAGAACAGCACCGGCTTGTTGGCGACCGGCACGAGTTGCTTGGCCGAGGTGTGGGTGATCGGCCGCAGCCGCGTTCCCGCTCCTCCGGCCAGCACCAGAGCTTTCACGGTTCAGTAGGCCCCTTCTCCGCTTATCACCGCGGCCCAGGTCTTCCAGAGGATCTGGAGGTCGAGCACCAGTGACCAGTTCTCGACGTAGCGCAGGTCGAGCCGGACCGATTCCTCCCAGGTGAGGTCGGATCGGCCGCTGACCTGCCACAGGCCGGTCATGCCGGGCTTGACGACCAGGCGACGGCGCACGTCCTCGCCGTACTTCCTGACCTCGTCCGGCAGCGGCGGCCGTGGCCCCACCAGGGACATCTCGCCACGGATCACATTGAGGAGCTGGGGCAGCTCGTCCAGCGAGTAGCGGCGCAGGAACCCTCCCACGCGGGTGATCCGCGGGTCCTTGCGCATCTTGAACAGCACGCCGTCGAACTCGTTGTCGCCGAGCAGGTCGAGCTTGCGGGCCTCGGCGTTGACGACCATGGTGCGGAACTTGAAGACCATGAACTCCTGGCCGTCCTTGCCCACCCTGCCCTGTCGGAACAGTGCGGGTCCGTTGCTGGTGGCGCGGATGATCACCGCGATGGCCAGCATCGGCAGGGCCAGCAGGGTCAGCACCGTGCCGGCGACGACCCGGTCGAAGACGGTCTTCACGATGCGGCGCGCGCCGTCGAACTCCGGATGTTCCAAGTGCAACAGCGGCATCCCGGCCATCGGCCGGATGCTGATCCGCGGTCCCGCGACGTCCATGAGCGCCGGGGCGACGTACAGCTCTGTGCGGGCGTCCTCCAGGCTCCAGGCAAGCCGCCGCAGGGCGGCGCCGTCGAGCTCTGGGCACGCCAGGATGGCCACCGAATCGGCTTCGGCACGTGCCACGGCCTCTGCCACGTTCCCGAAGTCACCCAGCACCCGGACGCCGTCCACGTCCATACCGGTCTCTGCCTGCCCCTCCGGCAAGCAGGCGGCGACGATCTGCATCCCATGGTGCGGTTGCCTGCGGAACTGCATGACCAGGTCGAGCACTGCCTCGCGATGGCCGACGGCCACCATCTGTCGTACGTAATCACCTTGCTTTCGTAAGCGATGTAAGCGCTTGCGCATTCGGTACCGGAAGAACAGCGTCAATACCAACGCGAGCGGGAACATCGCCATCACGAAGCTTCTGGCGATGTTCGTCTGGGTCGCGTAGGCGCCGATCGCCACGGCGGCGGTGAGCGCCAAGCCGCCGTTGAACACAACGCGGAACTCCTCGCTGCCCTCGCCGTGCAAGCGCTTGCGGTAGGCGCCCCCCAGCGCCATCGCCGCAGGCCATGCCAGCGCGAGAGTCAGCCCGAGGAGAGCCTCGGTGCCCGGTACGTAGGCGCCCAGCCAAAGCCGGGTGCCGATCACGATCTCACAGGCGATCACCGCGCACGCCAGATCACCCGCGAGTAGGATCCGGACATAGGATCTCGTCCATATGCTCGGAGCCGTGCGGACAACGTCATCGAGGAGCGCGACACTGCGCTCCTCAACCCCCACCCTCATTCCACCCCACCCTGCTGCCTCTGTCTAAGCAGAAACGAGACGTGCGGCCCGTCCCTCTGGTTGACACATTTCCCTTGATGTATCAGGAGCGGTGGGTACCCAGGGAAATCCTAAAGATCGACCACCTTGAGGGAAATAGGGGTGACTGTCCACATTCGGACGAAAGACAAAGTGGTGTTCTACTTGACGGAACGGTCCAAATAGTGTGGACCGATGACCGAATCGCGGGGACGTCACCGTTGAACGTATCCCGCTTGGATCCAGGGTAAGTCTCGGGTGGATCCAGCCCGGGGCCGGTCCGGGGTTGATTCGGGGTTGATTCGGGGCCGGCTTGGGGCCGGACCGGGGCTAGTCGTATTCGAGATCGGGTAGCGGCGCGGGCGGGTCGGGGCTGCGCCAGACGACGGTGTATCCCTCGCGGGCGGTGGCCACCGCCGATGCGAGACGGTCGAGGTCGAAGTCGGGAAGGTATCGCAGGCGCGTCAGGAACGACGCGTCGGTGGCGGACCTGGGCACGACGCAGCCCTGGCCGTCGCGGTCGAGAAGGGTATAGAGAACGTCGGCGTCGGCGTCGCCCTCGACGCGGACCTCGACGACGTCTTCCCATGCGAGTGCTTCAACGCTGCCGTCAGCGTAGTGACGGGTCACGCCTTCTTCTGTGACGTACACGTAAGAGTCCGGCACTGGGTTGCCGTGCATGGGCGCGATTCTTACGACTCCAGGGGTCCGCGTGCAAGGGAACCGGGCAATAGCAGGGGGCTCGGGCGCGAAGAGCCGGTCAAACAGGCAGTGATCGGGAGTTGGAACGCCCTAAATCGATGGGGAATATGGGGGATTGTTAGGGAATCACGCTTGTTCGGCCCACGAGTGGTCCAGGTGATGCCGCACGGCGGCACGCGCGGCCTCCGGCGGCCCCTCGGCGATGGCGTCGAGCAGATCGCGGTGCTGGGCGACGAGGCCCTCACGGTCGTCGTCGTAGACCCGGCGCAGGCGGACCAGGGCGAGGCGGGTCTCGGCGGCGAGCGTGCCGTACATGCGCTCCAGGCGCGGGCTGCCCACCGCCACGATCAGCGCCTGGTGCAGCGCGATGTGCTCCCCCACGACCAGGCTCCACGACGACCCGGCGGGCAGCCCCGCCATCCGCTCCAGCGCGGCCTCCGCCTCCGCCGCCCGGCGCCCGGCCATGGCCGTGGCCATCAGCTCCTCCAGCGGCCGGCGCACGAACATCAGGTCGGTCAGGTCGTCCGTGGTCACCTCAGGCACGTAGGCGCTGCGGTTGCGCTCGCGGCGGAGCAGGCCCTCGTGTACGAGCAGCGCCAGCGCCTCGCGGACGGTGGGCCGGGCCACGCCGTACACCAGGGCGATCTCCTGCTCGGGCAGCGCGGTGCCCGGCTCGATCTCGCCGGAAAGCACCCGCGCCCGCAGCGCCTCGGCGAGCGCGCTGACGGCTGAGATGGGTCGCAGTGGGATGCTCACACCGACGATTCTGCCCGTTCCCGGATCGGGACGGCTTCCCGGCCGGGTCGTGAGCGGCGTTCCGGCAGGCCGACGATGACCAACGCGACGGCGAGCAGCCCCAGCCCCGCCAGGGACAGGCCCGCCAGCCGTTCGCCGAGCACCAGCACGCCGAGCAGCGCCGCGACGGCGGGCTCGGTGAGGGTCAGCGTGGCGGCGGTGGCCACGGGGGTCGAGCGCAGGCCGATGCCGTATACGAAGCAGGCCAGCGTGGTCGTAGCGCAGCCCAGGTAGACCGCGGTGGCCAGGCCGCCGGACGTGCCGAGCCAGGAGAAGTCGGAGGTCAGCAGCACCGGCAGCAGCACCACGCCGGCGCCGCCGAACATCGCGCCCATCACCACGCCCGAGCGGACGCCGGAGTCGATGGTGCGGGCCGCGATGATCGCGTAGAAGGCGTAGAGCAGGCCGCCGAGCAGGGCGAACAGGATACCGGAGACGACCTGGCCGCCGGCCTCGACGTTGCCGCCGACGATCAGCACCGCGCTGCCCGCCACCGCCGCCGCCGTGGCCGCCGTCCAGCGGGCGGTCGGGCGCGTGCCGTTGATCAGCCAGGACAGGACGCCGGTGAAGACCGGGCCGCTGCCGATCGTCACCACGGTGCCGATGGCCACCCCCGTGCGGGTGACGGCGGCGAAGAACGCGAGCTGGTAGCCCGCCGCCGCGAGGGCGGCGAGCAGCATGGGCACGCGCGCGGGGCCGCGCCTGGTCAGCAGTGTGATCGCGGCCGGGGCGCCGGTGAAGATGGCCAGCAGCACCCCGCCCATCAGCAGGCGGGCGGCGGCGAGAGAGACGGGCTCGACGTCGACGCCGCCGAGCACCGCCAGAGCGCCTGCGGTCCCGGCCGTGCCCCAGAGCACGGACGCGGCGACCACGGCGAGCGGTCCGTTGAGTTTCACCCAACGATTGTCTGACAACCAGACACCGCTCGTCCAATTGATATTTCACCTAGTCAATTCGGGTGCTCCCGATGTCTGGGACCTGACGGGGCTCCGGCGGCACGCGGCGATCGCCGTCGCCCCGCAGTGCACGCAGAACGCGCCGCCACGGCCCACCGCGCAGGTGCAGAACCAGCGCAGCGAGCCCTCGACGACCGTCAGCTCGACGTGGGCCGCGTCGTCGTCCACCTCGGCGCTCACCACCAGTGGCGCGTAACGCACCAACTGCACCGCACCGCCCTGCTCCAGCTCCGCCGCCCCGGCGCGCACCGTCTGCGCCGCCCGGGCGATCTCCGCCTCGACCAAATCCGCGACCGATGGCATGTACGCCCTCCCCCTGCCGCTGCTCACCAACAACAGACGTGCCCCGACTTCGGATGGTTCCGCCCTCACCTGGAAGCCACAAAAGAGAGCTGGTTGAGTATGGATTCATGACAACTGTGGATGATGTCCGGGCCATCGCGCTGTCGCTGCCCGAGACCATGGAGAAGCTCGCCTGGGGCCTGCCGACGTTCCGGGTGCGGAACAAGATCTTCGCCTCGATCGGGGACGACGACGAGGTCATCGGGATCGCGGTGCCGCGCGCCGAACGGGCGCACCTGACCGCCGCCGAACCGGCGAAGTTCTTCATCCGCGCCGGCCACGACGACAACTACGACTGGATGCGGGTGCGGCTCGCGGCGGTGGAGGTGGAGGAATTGCGGGAGTTGCTGACGGAGGCGTGGCGGCTCAAGGCTCCCAAGCGTCTCAGTAGCACTATTGAGTGATTTATCGGCAGATCCGCCTCTAGTGGCACGTGCCATACCGTTGCTAGGGTTTCGCCACTATCAACCCGCATGTCCCGGGGATGCGAGGTCCGCATGGGTGGTCGAAAACGTTCCATCCGGACAAAGATCGCCATACTCCTCGTACTCCCCCTTCTCTCCCTGACCGCCGTGTGGACCTTCGCCGCCGCGTCCACCATGCGCGAAGGGCTCGAACTGCTGCGGATCGGCGACCTGCACGACGAGATCGTCGCCCCCACGCGAGCCCTGATGACCGCCCTGCAGAACGAACGCAGGGGAGCCACCGCCTACCTCGGCGCGTCCGCCGAGGCCGCGCGGCGCGCCGAAGTGGACGGCCAGCGCGCCGCCACCAACACCGCCAGGTCCGACCTGGAACGGCGCGCCACCGCCCCCGGCGTCCAGGACGGCGTCCCCGCCGTGACCCGGCAGCGGCTGCGCGAACTGCTCGTCACCATGGACCGCCTCGCCGAGATCCGCGTCCGGGTGGACACCCGCAACTTCACGCCCCTGCAGACCATCGAGTCCTACAGCACGCTCGTGGACGCCGCGCTGCGCGTCTTCGGCCGGATGCGGGTCTCCACCGACCCCGAACTCACCGACCAGAGCCGGGCCATCACCCTCATGGAGCACGGCAGGGAACTGATGAGCCGCGAGACCGCGCTGCTCAACGGGGCGATGACGGAGAAGAAGATCGACGAGGCCGAGCTGGCCGCGTTCACCACCATGGTCGCCAACCGGCGGCTGCTGCAGGGCATGGCGCTCGACCGGCTCGACGGGGAGTTACGCACGCCGTACGAGGCCTTGCAGAAGTCCCCCGCGTACACGGCCCTGGAGACGCTGGAGAACACCGTCACCACCGGCGTACGGCCCGGCGAACCGCTCCCCGCCCAGTCGGCCGGCTGGATCGCGACCACCACGGCCGTCTCCGCGATGCTCGACCGGCTCGGCGACATCACCGGCCGGGTCAACGGCGACAACGCCTCGGCGCTCACCCTCGGCCTGCTCACCGACCTGATCGTGGCCGGCGGGCTCGGCCTCGTCGCCGTCGCCGCGTCGATCTACGTGTCCGTCCGCTTCTCCAGGGAGTTCGGGGCCGAACTGCGCGGACTGCAGGGCGCGGCGCTCGACCTCGCCCACCACCGCCTCCCCGACGTCGTGGAACGCCTCCGGCGCGGCGAGACCGTCCCCGCCGCCGCTCCTCCGCCCGTCCCCGCCACCGCCACCCGGGAGATCGCCGACGTCGCGGCGGCCTTCGCCTCGGTGGGCAGCACCGCCGTCCAGGCCGCCGTCGGACAGGCCGAACTCCGCAAGGGCATCGCCAAGGTCTTCCTCAACCTGGCCCGGCGCAGCCAGTCGCTGCTGCAGCGCCAGCTCGACAAACTGGAGACCATGGAGAAGCGGGCCACCGACCCCGCGCTGCTGGACGACCTGTTCGTCCTCGACCACATGACCACCCGCATGCGCCGCCACGCCGAAGGCCTCATCATCCTCTCCGGCTCGGCCCCCGGCCGAGGGTGGCGCAACCCGGTCAGCGTGTACGACGTGATCAGGGCGGCGATCGAGGAGGTCGAGGACTACCCGCGGGTCGCCATCGACGCCTCCCCCCAGCCCGCCATCGTCGGCACCGCCGTCACCGACGTCGTCCACCTCGTCGCCGAACTCGTCGAGAACGCCACCATCTTCTCCCCGCCCCACGCCCAGGTCCTGGTCCGAGGCCACACGGCGGCCCGGGGCTACGCCCTGGAGGTAGAGGACCGGGGCCTGGGCCTCACCGCCCCCGAACGGGCCCAGATCAACGACCGCCTCGCCCACCCCCCGGAGTTCGACCTCGCCGACACCGACCGCCTCGGCCTCTTCGTCGTCGGCCGCCTCGCGGCCCGCCACAACATCTCGGTATCCCTACACCAGTCCCCCTACGGCGGAACCACAGCGGTCATCCTCATCCCCTCCCCCCTCCTCGCCGGCCTCCCATCGACAAGCCACGCCCCCCGTTCCGCGTCACCCCCCACTCCACGGATGACCTCCCCAGCCCAACCGACCACCCCCACGCGAACGCCGCCGCCCTTCGCCGTACCCCCCACTCTCCCGGCCCCACAAACAGCACCACAAACGGCGGCACCTCCCACCGCTAACCCGCCCACAGGACCACACGCCAACATCCCTCCCACAGCACCACGCACGGCGGTGCCCTCCGTCGGGGTCACGCCCACAGGGCCACCCGCCGTCGCCCCTCCTGCGCTACCGCCCACCGCGGCGCCTGTCCCCGCCGCCGAACCGCCTGGCACGGTGTCGTCCGTCGCTCCGGGTACCGCCCTGCCCCACCGCACGTCAACGGCCCCCGGCAGCCCGGCAACTCGCCCCCCGATGACATCGGCACACTCGCCGCAACCGGCCACTGGCACCGGGCCGTATCCCCGCCCGCCGGCCGTCCCAATGCCGCCGTCTTACCAGCCGATGAGCCCGCCGCCCCTTGCTCCAGCACCCCCTCCGGCAGCGACCACCGGACCACCACCGTCCGGCCCGGCAGACCGTCCCCGCCTGCCCGGGGCTCTCGACGGCACCACGGGCGCACACCGCGCGCCGTACGCCCCCGACAGCCCGGACCATGGCAACGTGTACTCCACCCGTCCCGTCGTCCGGCCCTCCTCCTGGCCGTCACCGTCCACCCGCCCAGAGAATCCCCCGACGCCCACCGCCCACGTATCCGGGGCGTTCGGCAGTCCATCCTCGGAAGGCACGATGACCCCTCCCAGAAGTCCGCTACCGTCCTCGGGCTCCACCACCGGCAGCGGCCCGCTGCCCAAGCGCGTACGGCAGGCGACTCAGTTCCGTCCGTCCAGCCCGTTGGTGGATGGCCCCGAGGCGTACCCGGAGCCCGTCGAGCCACCCGAGGCTCTGGGTACGGGCTCCGCTGACGTCTTCGCGTCCTTCCGCACGGGGTGGCAACGCGCGGCGGAGGACGATCCGACTTGACTCCTCCCCTCGCCTGCCGGCGGGGGTCTCCTCGGAGGCATCAGATGACCGGACGCCGGTTCGACCAGGAGGCCCCTGTCGTCCGTCCCTACACGATGACCAGGGGCAGGACCCGGCCGACCGGCCCTGACTTCGACCTGATCGCCATCGCGACCGCCGTCCCCGCGGCCTTGATCGGTGGCATCAGGAACGACGCGCATCACACCCCCCGCCCTCCGTGCCCGCCCCCGGCGTCCCCTCACGCCCCGAGCGGCCCAAACGGACGGCAGGCCGCCGCCGCACCCGGCTCGGCCGTATCAGGACCTCATGGGACCGGGGCGGGGCACGAGGCCGTGGCCGAGCCGCGGCCGACGGTCCAGGAGCAGCGCGCTGACCTTCGGGCGAAGGATCGGGCGCATCTGGTCGGGCTGGCGCCGGAGCATCTGCGGGTGCTGGCGGCGTGCCGGGCGCCGGCGTCGGTGGCGGAGATCGCCTCGGAGACCGGGTTCGGGGTGATGGTCACCCGGGTGCTGCTCGGCGACCTGCGCGAGCGTGGCTTGATCACCCTTCGCCCGCCCGCCACGATGGCCCGCCTTCCCCAGGAACCGCTACTCCGCGCGGTCCTCCACGGTCTCCGCGCCCTCTGACCGCCCACACCCGCGATCTCGCCATGCGGGCTTGGTCAGACGGTCACGGTGGGCGTCTTCGGAGGGCGCGAATGTGGGACTGGACGCTGATCAGGCGCTCGTGCGACGGTTTCCAGCCGCGTTCGAGGAGGGCGTTGGCGATCTGTTCGACGTAGTCGCCGATCCGGGTGGGGATGACGTCGCGGCGGACCGGGATGACCCGCCGTCAGCATTCGTGCCGGGTCGAGCAGCCCGGACGTCAGGTTTTCTCGCACGCGCAGCAGGATGCCTGCGCGTCGCGCGCGGGATCGGGGCCGAACGGCGTTCTGTGGAAAACTCCGCCCACGAGCCGCCCGCCCCCTGTGGACGACGGGCTCAGGGGCCGGTCAGGAGGTCCAGGGCGACCTGTCTGCTGCGGCGGATGTGACGGAGGGAGCAGGCGGCGGCCTCGTCGGGGTCGCCCGACGCGATGGCCTCGTACAGTTCGCGGTGTTCCTCCCACTGCCGGCAAGGGTCGGCGACCTGCTGGAACAGCCAGCGCAGGCGGCCTTCGAGCGGCTCCAGGATGTCCGCCAGCAGGCCGTTGCCGGTCATCTCGATCACGTGACGGCGCAGCAGCGCCCCCGCCCTGCCGAGCGCGTCAGGTGCCCCCGCACCCCTGACCCGCTCCACCAGGACGGCCAGCTCCCGCAGCCCCGCCTCGGTCGCACGCGCGGTGGCCTGCCGGGCGGCCAGCGCCTCCAGCGCCTCCCGCACGTCGAACAGTTCCTCGACGTCGCGCCGGGTGAGCCCCTTGACCGCGATGCGCCGGGGCGACAGCGCCTCCACGAATCCCTCGGCGGTCAGCATCCGGATGGCCTCGCGCACCGGGATCCTGGACACGCCGAACTCCTCGGCCAGGTCGCGCTCCACCAGCCGATGCCCGGGCCGGAGAACGCCGGAGATGATCCGGTCGCGCAGGTGGCCGCACACCTGGTCGCGTAGCCGGAGGGTGTCGGTCAGGATGGCCGCACGTTCGATGGTCATGGATCCACGCTTTCCATTTGTCCGCCGTCGCATGATCGCGTCGGACGGCGGTGCCGGGCGGAGGCGCCGACCGGCTCGGGATCGTGGCCGCCGGTTCGCGCGTCGGTCGGGGGGTCGCCCGGAAGTGTCCGCAGGGGCACCAAAGTTACCCTGACCGGCGGCTTCCCGCCCGGCGCTCGCGCGCACCAAGGCGCGCCCGTTCACGGTGGCGCCCGCCAAATGAGTCCGCAGAACCAGCCGGAACGTTACTCGCCGGGCATATCCTCCAGCGCGCTCTCCAGCGGGACCAGCCCGCGCTGCAAACCGAAGATCGCCGCCTGCGTCCGGTCCTGCAGTCCGAGCTTGCGCAGCAGGCTGGATACATGGGACTTCGCGGTCTCCTCGCCCAGCGCGAGCGCGCGGGCGATCTCCCGGTTCGAGCGCCCGCGCGACAGGGCGGTCAGGACCTCGCGCTCCCGAGGCGTCAAAGCCTGTAAGGGATCCCCCTCCCCACGCACCCGGCGCACCAGGAGAGCCGCCACCGACGGGTCCAGAACGCTGCCGCCCTCCGCCGCCGCGCGTACCGCCTCCACCACGCGTCCCACGGGCGCCGTCTTGGGCAGCCACGACAGTGCTCCGCCCCGGACGGCACGCAGCGCCCACTCGTCGTCCACATGGGACGTCAGCACGATCACGGCGGGCCGCACGGCCTCCCCAGCCAGCCGTTCGAGCACGCCCAGGCCGTCCAGCCCGGGCATCAGCATGTCCAGCAGCACCACGTCGGGACGCAGCCGGGCGATGGCCGCGAGCGCCTCCTCGCCGTCGGCGCACTCGCCCGCGACCTCGATGCCCGGTTCGTCCTCCAGCACGTAGCGCAGCCCCTGACGGACCACCTGATGATCGTCGACGATCACCACCCGGATCATTCCGCGTCCCCAACGGGATCGTGGCCCGCACGCTCGTCCCCAGGCCCGGCGCGCGGCTGCGTGCGCCGTGCCGGGCTCGCCGACTGGCCCGACCCGGCCGCCGACGGCAGGTTCCCGCTTCCGCCGCACGCCGCCCCGCTCGGCGGCCTCGCCGTCGCCGTCGCCGCGGGAGCCGTCGCGGGCCTCTACCCGGCCGTCCGCGCGGCCCGCCTGTCCCCCGTGGACGCGCTCAGACCCGGTGGCTGACCGGATCGAACTACTCTTCGCCGGGGCGGATGAGGCCGCTCTCGTAGGCGAAGGCGATGGCCTGGGGACGGTCGCGCAGGCCGAGTTTGTCCAGGGCGCGGCCCAGATGGGTCTTCACCGTGGTCTCGCCCAGGTAGAGGCGGGCCGCGATCTCGGAGTTGGACAGGCCCCGGCCGACCAGGGCGAGCACCTCGGCCTCGCGGACGGTGAGCCGGTCGAGGGCGGGGTGCCGGGGCGGGGCCGAGGGGGCGCGCAGGTATCCGCCGATCACGGACGGGACCACCGCGGGGTCGAGCAGGCCGCGTCCGGCGGCGACCTCGCGCAGCGCCTCCAGCAACTGCTCGGGGGGCGACACCTTGAGCAGGAAGCCCGCGACTCCGGCGCGCAGCGCGCCGTCCACGATGGCCTCCTCGTCGAACGTGGTCAGCACCAGCACCTTGATCCCGGGGTGTGTGGCGGCGATCGCGCGGGCGGCGGCGATGCCGTCGAGGGCGGGCATGCGGGCGTCCATGAGGACCAGGTCGGGTTCGAGGGAGGCGGCCAGCCGTACCGCCGCGTTGCCGTCGGCCGCCTCGCCCACGATCTCCATGTCGGGCTCGTCGGAGATCAGCATGCGCAGGCCCGCCCGGACGATCGCCTCGTCGTCGGCCAGCAGCACCCGGATCATGACATCTCCCCTCCGAGCGGAAACCGCGCGTACACCTCGAAACCGCCCTCGGCGCGGGGGCCGGCGCGCAGCTCGCCGCCGAACATGCCCACGCGTTCGCGCATGCCCACCAGGCCGTGCCCGCCGTACGGCCCCGGCCCGGGCGACGCCGCGCCCCGGCCGTCGTCCACGACCTGGACGCTCACCGCGCCCGGCTCGTACGCCACGGTCACCGTCGCGACCGCCGCCGCCGCGTGGCGCGACACGTTCGTCAGCGCTTCCTGGACGATCCGGAACGCCGACATGTCCACGCCCAGCGGCAGCGCGGCGGGAGTGCCGGACGTCGTGGACGTCACGTCGAGCCCAGCGGAACGCAGCTCCGTCACCAGGTCCTCGACCCTCCGCAGGGACGGCTGCGGCGCCAGCCCGTCGGCGTCGTCGCCGGACCGGTCGGCGGAGCGCAGCAGGCCCACCACGCGGCGCAGCTCGTTGACGGAACGGCGGCCGAGCCTCTCCACCTGCGTCAGCGCCTCGTGCTCGACCGGCCGGTCCGTGAGCCGCCGCCGCACCACCCCGGTCTGCATGGTCATCACGCTGATGGTGTGCGCCACCGCGTCGTGCAGCTCACGCGAGATACGGGCGCGCTCCTCCGCGACCGCCGCCCGCGCCCGCGCCTCCCGCTCGGCGGCCAGCTCCGCGGCGAGCGCGGCGAGCTGGCGGGAGCGCGACTGCTCCCGCCGCAGCAGCGCGCCGAGGCTCCAGGCGGCGCCGACCAGCGCGCCGAAGAAGACGAACTCCCAGACGCCCTCGCCGCCCCAGACCAGGGCGAGCGCCGGGACGACGGCCGCGCAGGCCGCCGCGATCATCGAACGGCGCGGCTCGCTGCGGAACGCGGCGTGCGCCACGAGCACCAGCTCGGATGAGCTGCGCGCCGCCCACCCCTTCCGCGCCGGTCAGCATCGCGTACGGGAACGACAGCATCGCGACGGACATCGCGGTGATCGGGTACCGGGCCGCGAGGGGGAAGCACAGCGCCAGGGCCAGGCTCAGCCCGAGGACGGCGAGCCGGTCGTCGGCCCCGCGCGGGTCGCCGTACATCTCGGCCACCGTCAGGACGGCGAACAGGGCTCCCGCCGCCGCCCCCACGAGCAGCCACCGTCTGGGGGTGAATGGTGCGCCCACACCCGCTCCTCTCATCGCCGGCGCACCGACGTTAACCAAGGAAGCCGGGGTGCGGATCAGACCCGGGGAGGACGGCTCGCCCTCCCGGGTCGTCTCCGGAGAGGACACCTGGGCCGGGCGGGTGACTCGGAATCGCACTTCGGACGGCCCGCTACGCCGATCCGGCGGCCGGGCCCGCGCTCATAGCGTTGGCCCTGCTCAACCGAGACACCTGCGCAACCGAAACATCCGAAAGGAAACCCCCATGGACGCCACGTCCGCCGCCTCCACTCCCCTGCGCCGACTCGCGGGCGGCGCGCTCGTACTCGCCCCCGCGCTGCTGTTCGGCGGCATGCTCACCTCACCGCCGCAGGCGGACGACTCGTCCGAAGGCTACCTGGCGTCGCTGGCCGCCGACTACGGGGTGTCACTGCTGTCCGCGAACCTGTTCCACTACGGGTGGGTGCTCGTCGCGCTGGGCGTCCCCGCGACGCTGACGCTTCTCCGTGGGCCGCGCGGCCGGGGGCTGACCGGCGCCGGGGTGGCGCTGTCCGCCTTCGGCGCGATCCAGATGTCCGGCATGCTGCTGTCCGACTGGTTCACCGGCGCGATGCCGAACGCGGTGCCGCTCGCCGACGCGGCGCGGGTGTTCGACACCGTCACCGCCGATCCGTCGCTCGCCCTGTGGCGGCTCAGCGGCATCCTGTTCGGAGTCGCCATGCTCCCGCTGCTCATGGCCGGGCTCGCCCGCGCCGGGGTGGTCGGCTGGTGGACGGTGCCGGTGATCCTGCTGCCGTTCGTGGCGGCGGCCGTCCTGCCCGCGACGGTGGGGGCCGTGGTCGCCCTGGCGTGCTACTCGCCGTTGGTGCTCGTCGGCGTCCGGCTGCTCGCCCGCTCGCAGGCGGGTGTGATCCGCGCCGAGGAACTGGCCGCCTCGAACCCGGTCTGATCGAAAGCACCGCGGGGGCGGCGCCGGGTGGGCGCCGCCCCCATGCGGCTTGGTTTCGGGACTAGACGCGCCCGCCGTCCTTGATGGAGACGATTGAGGCGGTCTGGAACTTCTTGTGGCCCTTCCCGTCGCCCTTGACGACGGCGGTGTACTTCTTGGTGGTCCAGCCGAGGCTGTACTTGATGTTGAGCTTTCGCTTGGACTTGCACCGGTTGTGCCAGTACACCGTCACAGAGGTGTTGCCGTCCCCCCAGGACCAGGAGAAGCAGCCGGTGACGCCACGGTGGACGCCGGCCGAGGCGGGCGTGGCGCCCACGCCGATGAGGCCGGTGGCGGCGATGGACGCGGCGACGACGACGGCGGCTCGGGTCCGCAGGCTCACCCCACGAGAACTCGTGGACATGCAGATCTCCCCTTTCCGATGTGAGCTGATCCCCAGAGGGCGTCTCCCGCGAACGGCATCACTGATGCCGGCCCCCGCGAACTCGACCGGCGAGCGAGACGATCCCTCTCCGGGGCTGCCGGCAACACTGCCACCGCGACGGTGACCCGCCCAAGCGATCTTTGTCCAAGGTTGCCGGGACGGGTGGATCTGGACATTGGACAAATCCCTCGAATGAGCCCACCTGCGAAGACGTGCGCGGCGGGCTGGTCGGCTAATTTTGGAGGCGCACGGGAGGGGTCGAAGGTGCCGGCGACGTAAGCGGAAGTGGGGTCCTCGTGCAGGGTCAGGATCACGGGAAACGACGAGGCCGCCGGCCGGTTCGCCCCGACCCCGACGAGGGCGCGATCGCCGCCTTCGCCGACCGCCTGCTGCGGCTGAAGGAAGAGGCGGGCAACCCCTCCTACGCCGAGATGTCCGCCGAACTGGGCGCGGCGGCGTCGAAGTCGTCCCTCGCCAGCGCCGCCCAGGGCCGCAGACTGCCGAGTTGGGAGACGACCTGGGAGTTCGTCCGGGTGCTCGCCGTGGATCGCCTGGGCCGCGACCCTGGCCGGGCCGAACGCGAGTGGCGCGAACACTGGGACCACGCGAAGGCCGCCACCACCGAGTCCCCATCCGTGGCTCCGGCGGAGGGCACCGCGTCCCCATCGCCCCGACCGGCCCGCCGGATCGGCCTCCTCATCGGGCTCACGGCGGCCGTCGCCGTGATCGTCCCGTCCTTCCTCTACCTCACCGCCGACCCACCCCCGGCCGAGCCCAAGCCGTCACCGCCCCCGAGCGCGTCCGGCCACGACGACTCCCAGTTCGTGGGCGACATCACCTACCCGGACGGCACCCCGGTCCGCCCCGGCACGACCTTCACCAAGGTCTGGCGCCTCCGCAACACCGGCACCACCACCTGGCACGACCGCCGCCTCACCCGCGTCAACACCTCCGCCTGCCAGGCCCCCGACTGGGTCCCCATCCCCCCGACCACCCCCGGCCGCACGGTCGACATCAAGGCCACCGTCCAAGCCGCCCCCACCCCCGCCACCTGCCGCATCTACTGAAAGATGACCGACCCCCAGGGCCACGAACTCTTCCCCGCCAAACGCCCCGTCTTCCTCGACGTCCAGGTGACCGACCCTTGACCGGGCGGACCTGGAAGCCGGACCATCGGGCCTCGCACGGTCTCAGACAGGGACCACCTGCACTGCTTTTCCGCACAGTCTGCTCATGTCGTCCGCGTCGGACGTCAGAACGACGGCAGGGCGTACCGAGCGCAGGGCTGTGGCCGCGACCACGGCGTCGATGGCGTACTTGTGACCGTGCAGGCGGGCACTCCGAAGAAGTTCGATCGCGCGCGTCGAAATGTCCTCGGTCACCGCCTCGATCTTCAGCCGGGACAGATACCACCTGAGACGATCGCTCTGGACGCGGATGTCCTGCGCCTCGATCGGCGTCATGGCGCTGACCACGACCCGAAAGTCGTTGTCCTGCGCCTCCCGTACGAATGCAGTCACACGTTGATCGGCCTCGCACCACTTCACGAGACCTTCGCAGTTGAGAACGACGGTGCCCGCGCTCAGCCTGCTTCGTGCGCGGGTCATCCGTCCTCCTCCTGGAGTTCGGGCGCCGACCTGACGTGGCGGAACAACTCCGCGGCCTCGTCACGCAGAGACTGTGGAATCGACCCGGAAGCGGCCTCGTTCGCCTGCAGGGCCTCCTCCAGGAGATCCCGCTCGATCTGGCGTTCCACCGCGGCATCGACATAGGCGGAGAACCCGCGGGCCCCGACTCGTTCCCGGACGGCGCGGATGTTGCCCGTCCTCAGAGAGACACTGACCTTGGCGGCCGGGCCGTCTCCCGGGGCGAAGTCTCGCTCTGGCATGCTCACGAGCTCATCTTACTACTCGAAGTAGCAAAGGGTCGCCGAACGGCGAGGGATCACCGACTATGCAGGTACCGCCAGGCCAGGACTCCGTACCAGAGCATGATGGGCAGGTGGAGGGCGTATCCGAGTTGTTCCAGCACCGCCGTCGGCCCGTCGGTGCCGGTCGTCCACGGCAGTGCGGCGGCGACCGCGCCCGAGATCGCGGCGACCACACCGGCGACGCGAAGCCCGGCCGGCATCGGGACGCCGAGCGCCGTGGCGACGGTGGCGGCCACCCACAGCAGCCCGGCCAGGTTGACCATCCACTTGGCGGTCAGCAGCACCGCCGCGGCCACCGTGGCGACGCCCGGGGCGGTGGGGTCGGCGGCCAGCTGGGTCATCGCCAGATTCCCGGCGTCGTGCAGCAGGCCCGCCGTCCCGGCGACGGCCAGCAGTCCACCGGCCAACGCGAAACGCGCGAACATCAGCAGCCCGGCCGAGGTCAGCGCCAGCCACCCCAGCACGTCGAGGGCCAGCTCGATCAGGTGCGGCCCGGTCTGCTCCCCCACAGCGGCCAGCGCGGCGGCGGGATCGGCCGGATTCAGGGTCAACCCCAATGGCACCACGATGGCCGCACCGGCGATCATGGCCACCAACGAGATCAGCAACAGGACACCGGTAAGCCGAGAACTTGTCATGGACGGTGACGGTAGGACCCTGCCGCAGGGAGAGGGTCAAGCCGCCGAGGAGAGGAGCCAGGATGTGGCGGATCGGGCAACTCGCACGCATGGCTGGCGTATCCGAACGAACCCTGCGCCACTACGACAAGATCGGGCTGCTTACTCCCGCCGCGGTAGACCGATCCACCGGCTACCGCCGGTACGGCGTGGCCGAGCTGGCCCGGCTGGAACGCATCCGCGGCCTGCAACGCCTCGGCCTGCCCTTACGCCGGATCGCCGACCTCCTCGACGCTCCCGAGGAACACCTGCGACAGGCCCTCGCCGAGATCGTCACCGGCATTCGGCGTGACATCGCCGCCCTCACGGCCGCCGCCACGTACGCCGAGGACCACCTCGCCACCCCGATGTCGATCCTCCCCCAGCAGACCACCGTGACATCCCGCCGGCTGCGCGTACATCGCCTGTGCTTGGATCACCCATCCGAGCTCGCCGCCCTGTGCCCGGCGCCGCCGGCGACCCTGCTGACCTGGCTGCGCGGGTACCCGGCCGGCGGCTTCACGGCTGCGGTGACCACCGACCACGACGGCGAGCGGCTAACCCTGCCCGCTCGCGCCGTCGTGCGAGCCGTCGTCCCGCCTTCCACGAACGTGATCCGCGCCGGCCAGGACCTCTTCACCTGGCTGCACCGCCACCACTTGGCCGTCACCGGCCCCACCGTGGAAGACCACCTCATCGACGCCGACGGCGCCCAGGCCGTCGTCCTCGAACTCTCCGTACGCCCTCAGACGTCGCCGGACCCAGAGGCCAGCCCCACCGGACACGAGACTCCGGTGCCGCCGATTCCGCAGTAGCCGTTGGGGTTGGCCTTCAGGTATTGCTGGTGGTAGTCCTCGGCGAAGTAGAACGGGCCGGCGGGGGCGATCTCGGTGGTGATGTCGCCGTAGCCGGCGGCGGTGAGGGTGCGTTGGTAGGCGTCGCGGGAGGCGAGGGCGGACTTCTCCTGGGCGGGGCCATGGGTGTAGATGGCGGAGCGGTACTGCGTGCCCACGTCGTTGCCCTGGCGCATGCCCTGGGTGGGGTCGTGGGCCTCCCAGAAGACGCGCAAGAGTTCCTCGTAGCTCACCTTGGCGGGGTCGAACACGACGCGGACGGCCTCGGTGTGGCCGGTGAGGCCGGAACAGACCTCTTCGTAGGTCGGGTTCTCGGTGTGGCCGCCCTGGTAGCCGACGGCGGTGGTGATGACGCCCGGGGTCTGCCAGAAGACGCGCTCGGCGCCCCAGAAACAGCCGAGACCGAAGTCGGCGATCTCGCTGCCCGGCGGGTACGGCGGGGCGAGCGGGGTGTTGAGGACGAGGTGGCGGTCGGGTACGGGGAGCGGGGTGGGACGGCCGGGAAGGGCGTCCTCCGCGGTGACCATGGTCGTCTTGTCTCTGCCGAACAACCAGCCCATCGGGACCTCCTCTGCGTTCATCTCATCCAACTCCGGCGAAGGCCGCGATGTTCCCTGGCGTTAGCGTCGCTAAACCAGTGCCCAAGAACTCCTTATTTGTGCTAAGCCCTGGTAAGGAGCGAAAATTGGTGACATGCCTGAAGAACGGCGCGGAATCCTGTACGGGGTCGCCGCCTACGCCCTCTGGGGGCTCTTCCCCCTCTACTGGCCCCTCCTCCAGCCCGCCGGATCATTGGAGATCCTCGCCCACCGCATGGCCTGGTCACTGGTCATCGTGGCGGGCATCCTCACCGTCCGGCGGCACTGGGCGTGGTTCGGTCCCATGCTCCGCGAGCCGCGCAAGCTCGGCCTGCTCGTCCTGGCCGCCCTGCTGATCACCATCAACTGGGGCACCTACATCTACGCGGTCAACAGCGGCCACGTCGTCGAGGGCGCGCTCGGCTACTTCATCAACCCCCTGGTCAACGTCCTCTTCGGGGTCGTGCTGCTGCGCGAGCGGCTGCGGCGCACGCAGTGGGCCGCCGTCGGGCTCGGCACGCTGGCCGTGCTCGTGCTCACCCTCGACTACGGCCGGCTGCCGTGGATCGCCCTGGTACTGGCCACCACGTTCGGCACCTATGGGCTGGTCAAGAAGACCGCCAAGGTGGGCGCGGCGGAGAGCCTCACCATCGAGTCGCTGGTGCTGGCCGTACCGGCGCTGGGGTACCTGTTCCTGCTGCACGGCCAGGGCGTGGGCACGTTCGGCTCCTTCGGCTGGCAGCACGCGCTGCTGCTGGTCAGCTCGGGGCTGGTCACCGTGATCCCGCTGCTGATGTTCACGGCCGCCGCCATCAGGGTGCCACTGTCCGTGGTCGGGCTGCTGCAGTACATCGCGCCGGTCCTGCAGTTCATGTGCGGGGTGCTGATCGTCAAGGAGACCATGCCGACCAGCCGGTGGGCCGGGTTCGCGATCGTCTGGCTGGCGCTGGCCGTCTTCACCTGGGACGCCCTGAGCCACGCGAGAAGGAACCGGATCGCCGCCGCGCGGTCGCGGGACGAGGCGGCCGTACTTCAGCCTGAGCGGGCCACCACGTAGTCGCACAGCGACATGAACGCCTCCCTGGCCGGGATGTCCGGCAGCTCGGCCAGGTCGGCCCTGGCCCGCTCGGCCCAGCGGTTCAGCTCATCCCTGGCCTGCCGCATCGCCCGGTGGGCGCGCAGCGACTCAAGGGCCTCCGCCACCCGCTCCTCGGGGACCGGGCCGGACAGCAGATCGCGCAGCGGGGCGTCGGCCGGGTCGTCGGAGGCGAGCACGTAGAGGACGGGGAGGGTGCGGATGCCCTCGCGCAGGTCGGTGCCCGGCGTCTTGCCGCTCTCGCCTGAGGAGGCCGCGACGTCGAGCAGGTCGTCGCCGAGCTGCCAGGCGACCCCGATGGCCTCACAGGCCCCGGCCACCCGCTCGACGACCCTCGGCGACGCCCCGGACAGCAGCGCGCCGAACCGGCCGGAGGTGGCGATCAGGGAGCCGGTCTTGTCGGCCAGCACGCGGATGTAGTGGTCGACCGGATCGTCGCCGGGGCGCGGGCCCCTGGTCTCGCGGATCTGCCCCTGCACCAGCCGGGAGAACGTACGGGCCTGGGTGCGGATCAGGTCGTTGCCGAGATCGGCCAGAATGACGGACGCCTGGGCGAACAGATAGTCGCCGGTCAGGATCGCGACCGTGTTGTCCCAGCGGGCGTTGGCCGAGGCCGAGCCCCGGCGCACCCGCGCCTCATCCATCACGTCGTCGTGGTAGAGCGTGGCCAGATGGGTCAGCTCGATCACCACGGCCCCGGGCACCACGCCCGCCGACTCGGCGTTGCCGAACTGCGCGGCCAGCAGCACGAGCGTGGCCCGGAACCGCTTGCCACCGGCCTCGATGAGGTGGCGGGACGCCTCCGTGATGAAGGCGTCCTCGCTCTCGACCGAGGCGCGCAGCAGCTTCTCCACCTCGGCCAGTCCGCCGGCCATCTCCCGTGCCAGCCGTTCGTCGCCAATGGGCAGGTCAACAACGGGTGGCGCGGCCATAAGCTCCCCTTAGTGGATGAACAGTGTCGAGGCGGCGTCCTCCGCCAGCCGGAGCACGGGCTCCGGGTAGATCCCGAGCACTACGGTAGCCGCTGCCGCGATGGCGACCACACCCGCGGTCCCCACACTCGGGATCGCGATCGTGGGGCCGTCGGCGGCCGGCTCGCTGAAGAACATCAGGACGATCACGCGAACGTAGAAGAACGCCGCGATGGCCGAACTGACCACACCGACGATGACCAGTGGCACCGCCCCACCGGCCACGGCCGCCGCGAACACGGCGTACTTGCCGAAGAAGCCAGAGGTCAGCGGGATGCCGGCGAAGGCCAGCAGGAAGAACGCGAACACCCCGGCCAGGGCGGGCGACCGCTTGCCCAGGCCCGCCCAGCGAGACAGGTGCCCGGCCTCGCCGCCGGCGTCGCGGACCATGGTGACGACCGCGAACGCGCCGACCGTGGTGATGCCGTAGACCACCAGGTAGAACAGGATGCCCTTGAGCGACATCGCGTTCTGCTCGGCGGCACCGGTCGCGACCACACCGGTGAGCAGGAACCCGGCGTGCGCGATCGAGGAGTAGGCGAGCATCCGCTTGATGTCGGTCTGGGTGATCGCCAGGATCGCGCCGACGACCATGGTGAGGATCGCGACGCCCCACATCACCGGACGCCAGTCCCAGTCCGCGTTGCCCAGGGCCACCCAGAACACCCGCAGCACCGCGCCGAACGCGGCGACCAGCGTGCCGGAGGCCATCAGCGCGGTGATCGGGGTGGGCGCGCCCTGGTAGACGTCGGGCTTCCACGCCTGGAACGGCGCGGCGCCGATCTTGAAGAGCAGGCCGACGCCGAGCATGCCCATGCCGATCAGCAGCAGCGTGTTCTGGCCGCCGACCGTGCCCAGCGCGGTGTTGATGCCACCGAGGTCGACGGTGCCGGCGTAGCCGTAGACCAGCGCCATGCCGTACAGGAAGAAGGCCGAGGAGAACGCGCCGAGCAGGAAGTACTTGACCGACGCCTCCTGGGACAGGAGACGCCGCCTGCGGGCCAGGCCGCACAGCAGGTACAGCGGCAGCGACATGACCTCAAGGGCCACGAACATGATCAGCAGGTCGCTGGCCGAGGCGAACAGCATCATGCCGCCGACCGCGAACAGCGTGAGGGGGTAGATCTCGGTGTGCGCGCCCCCGGCGGCGATCGACTCCTCTTCCTCCGGGGTGCCCGGTACGGCTGAGGCCGCCGCGACGAACTCGTTGTCGTCGTTGATCAGCATCACGCTGATCAACGCGAGCACCAGGATGACGCCCCAGAAGAACAGCGCCGGGCCGTCCACCGCGATGGCGCCCTCGGCCGACAGCGTGGTCGGCACGCCCTGCAGGACCACCACCAGCACCAGCGCGAAGCCGCCGACCAGCCCGAGCAGGGTGACCGGCATCTGCAGCGACTTACGGAGATAGCGCGGGGCGAGCGCCTCGATCAGCACCCCGATGATGGCCGCGCCGAAGATCAGGAGCAGCGGGCTCAGTTGCCCGTACTCGATCGTCGGTGGCTGAATGGTGTTCAATTGCCCGCACCCTTCTGCTCAGCCTGCTCCGCCACGGGCACGGCGTGCTGCGGATCCTTCATCTGGATGTTCGTCATCGTGCGGTCCACGGCCGGGTTGATCACGTCGATCACCGGCTTGGGGAAGAAGCCGAGCGCGATGATCAGCACCAGCAGCGGGGCGATCACCAGCCGCTCGCGCCCGTTGAGGTCCTTCATCCCGGACACCGACTCGGCGGTCGGGCCGTTCGCCACCCGCTTGTACATCCACAGGATGTAGATCGCGGCCAGCACCACGCCCGAGGTGCCGATGACCGCGTACACGAGGTAGCGCTCATACGTGCCGAGCAGCACCATGAACTCGCTGACGAAGGGTGACAGGCCGGGCAGCGCCAGGCCGGACAGGCCCGCCACCAGGAAGGTGCCGGCCAGCACAGGCGCGACCTTCTGCACCCCGCCGTAGTCGTCGATCCTGGCCGAGCCCCTGCGGTAGATGAGGAATCCGGCGATCAGGAACAGCGCGCCCGTGGAGAACCCGTGGTTGACCATGTAGAGCGTCGCGCCCGCCTGGGCGTTGGAGGTCATCGCGAACACGCCCATGGCGATGAAGCCGAAGTGCGAGATCGAGGTGTAGGCGATCAGGCGCTTCATGTCGGTCTGCCCGATGGCCACGATCGCGCCGTAGACGATGCCGATCACCGCGAGCACCAGCACCAGCGGAGTGAAGAACTTCGCGGCGTCGGGGAACAGCTCCAGGCAGAGGCGCAGCATGCCGTAGGTGCCGACCTTGTCCAGCACGCCGACGAGCAGCACGGCGGCCCCGGCCGGGGCCTGGGCGGCGGCGTCGGGCAGCCAGGTGTGGAACGGCCACAGCGGCGCCTTGATCGCGAACGCGATGAAGAAGCCCAGGAACAGCCACTTCTGCACGGTCGGGTCGGTGACGGCCCCGATCAGCTCGGGGAACATGAAGGTGTTCTTGCCCGCGGTCACGTACAGCGCGATCACGGCGACCAGCATGAGCAGTCCGCCGAACAGCGAATACAGCAGGAACTTGACCGCCGCGTAGGACCGCTGAGCGCCGCCGTACGACCCGATCATGAAATACATCGGGATCAGCATGGCCTCGAAGAACACGTAGAACAGGAAGACGTCGGTCGCCGCGAAGACGCCGATCATCATCGCTTCGAGGACCAGCAGCAGCGAGAAGTACGTCTTCACCGACCGCTTGGGCGGGTTCTCCGCGCCGGTGCCGTCGGCGTCGTGCCAGGAGGCCAGGATCACGATCGGCACCAGTACGGCCGACAGCGCGATCAGCACCAGCGCGATGCCGTCGACTCCGACGCCGAAGCTCACCCCGAACGAGGGGATCCAGGAGTACTTCTGCTGGAAGGCGAAGCCGTTCGCGTCAGGCGCGAACTGGAAGGCCAGCACCAGCGTCAGCGCCAGCACCACCAGCGACACCAGCAGGGCGAGCTGCTTGGCGGCCTTGTCGCTGCCCTTGGGCAGCACGGCCACGCCGAGCGCGCCCAACGCGGGCAGAGCGATCAGTATCGGAAGCCAGGGCATCACAGGTTCCCTACGAGGAGCAGAGCGCCGGCCACCACGGCAGCGCCGAAGAGGATGGACAACGCGTACGAACGAGCGAAGCCGGTCTGTATCTTGCGCAGCCGCCCGGAGGTGCCACCGATCCCCGCGGCCAGCCCGTTGACCAGGCCGTCCACACCGCGGTTGTCGAAGAAGACGGCGAACCTGGTCAGCCACTGGCCGGGCCGCATGAACAGCGCCTCGTTCAGCGCGTCGCCGTAGAGGTCACGGCGGGCGAAGGTGGTGAGGAACGAGCCGCGCGGGGCGGTGACCGGAACGGGCGCCCTGCCGTAGCGCAGCCAGGCGATGGCCGCGCCGACCGCGACCAGGGCCAGCGTGGTGAGGCCGGGCACGGTGTTCCAGTGGAACGCGGGCAGCGTCTCGGGCAGGCCGACGGCCGGGCCGAGGAACTTCATGAACGTGTTGCCGAGGATCAGGTAGCCGCCCAGGAAGATCGACCCGATCGACAGGATGACCAGCGGCACCGTCATCACGGCGGGCGACTCGTGCGGGTGCGCGTCGTCGGCCCAGCGCTTCTGCCCGAAGAAGGTCATGAAGACCATCCGGGACATGTAGAAGCCGGTGAGACCGGCGCCGAGCACGGCCAGCCAGCCGAGGATCTCGTTGTGGTGGACCACCGTCTCGATGATGCCGTCCTTGGTGAAGTATCCGGACAGCAGCGGGAACCCGATGATCGCCAGGTAGCCGATGAAGAAGGTGTAGAAGGTGATCGGCAGGACCTTGCGCAGCCCGCCGTACCTTCGCATGTCCACCTCGTCGTTCATGGCGTGCATGATCGATCCGGCGCCGAGGAACAGGTTGGCCTTGAAGAAGCCGTGCGTGATCAGGTGGGCGATGGCGAAGGCGTAGCCGGCCGGGCCGAAGGCCGCGCCCAGCATCATGTAGCCGATCTGCGACATCGTGGAGCCCGCCAGGCCCTTCTTGATGTCGTCCTTGGCCATACCGATGATCGCACCGGCCAGCAGCGTCACCGTGCCGACGACGGCGGCGACCAGCGCGGCCGTCGAGCCCTCGGGGAAGAACGCCGCACCGGAGCGGACCACCAGGTAGACGCCCGCGGTGACCATGGTCGCCGCGTGGATGAGGGCCGACACCGGGGTCGGGCCCTCCATGGCGTCCAGAAGCCAGGACTGCAGCGGCACCTGGGCCGACTTGCCGCACGCGCCGAGCAGCAGGAGCAGCCCGATCGCGGTGAGCACGCCCTGCTCCGCGCCGCCCGCGGCGGCGAAGACCGGGCCGTAGGCGACCGACCCGAAGGTGGTCCAGATGGTGAAGACGCCGATCGCCAGGCCGAAGTCGCCGACCCGGTTGACGATGAACGCCTTCTGCGCGGCCGTGGCGGCCGACGGCTTGTACTGCCAGAACCCGATCAGCAGGTAGGAGGCGAGACCGACGCCCTCCCAGCCGACGTAGAGGCCGACGTAGTTGTCCGACAGGACCAGCAGGAGCATCGCCGACACGAACAGGTTCAGGTAGGAGAAGAACCGGCGCCGGTCGGGGTCGTGGGACATGTAGCCGATCGAGTAAATGTGGATCAGCGAGCCGACCCCGGTGATCAGCAGGGCGAAGGAGATCGACAGCGGGTCGATCAACAGGCCCATGTCCGCGACGCCGGGGATGAACTCGAAGAGTTCGACGCTCCGGCGCCGCTCCTGCTCGGGCAGGCCGATCATCTCGAAGAAGACGACCACGGCCACCACGAACGACGCCAGCGACATGGCGACGCCGAGCAGATGGCCCCACCGGTCGGTGCGGCGTCCGCCCAGCAGCAGGATCGCGGCTCCGAGCAACGGAAGCGCGATCATCAGCCACGAGGCCCCGATCGCACCTCCGGCATGCTGGAGGATCTCAGCGGGTTCCACTCGCCACCTCTTAGTACTTCAGCAGGTTGGCGTCGTCCACGGACGCGGACCTGCGGGTTCGGAAGATCGTCACGATGATTGACAGGCCCACCACGACCTCGGCCGCGGCCACGACCATCACGAAGAAGGCGATGAGCTGGCCGTCCAGGTTGCCGTGCTGCCTGGCGAAGGTGACGAACGCGAGGTTGCAGGCGTTGAGCATGAGCTCCACGCACATGAAGATCACGATCGCGTTCCGCCGTACCAGCACCCCGACCGCGCCGATGGCGAACAGCAGGGCGGACAGCACGAGGTAGTGCGTCGTCACTTGCTCTCCTCCTCAACCTCGACCGCGTTCCTGATGGCCTCGGCGAGTCTGGCGTCCTCCGGCAGGCGCCCGGCCTGTACGTCGTGGCGGGCGATGATCCGGTTGACCGACAGTTCCGAGACCGTGCCGTCGGGCAGCAACGCCGGCATGTCGTTGGCGTTGTGCCTGGCGTAGACGCCGGGGCCGGGCAGCGGGGTGGGGTGGGGACCGTTGAACCTGGCCCTGGCCAGGTCCTTCTGGGTGGGCTTGGCCTTGACGCGCTCGCGGTGCGCCAGCACCATCGCGGCGAGCGCGGCGGTGATCAGCAGGGCGGAGGCGACCTCGAAGGCGAAGACGTGCCTGGTGAAGATGAGCTGGGCGAGGCCCTGGACGTTCCCGCCGTACTGCTGGGTGACCCCGCCGAGGTTGGTCGGCGGCGCGAAGGCGATGTTGCCCACCGTCAGCCCGAGGAGTGCGGCGAACCCCACGCCCGCCACGATCGCCCAGAAGCGCTGACCCTTGATCGTCTCGACCAGGGAGTCGGTGGAGTCGACGCCCACCAGCATCAGCACGAACAGGAAGAGCATCATGACCGCGCCGGTGTAGACGATGATCTGCACGGCGGCCAGGAACGGCGCCTCCTGCACCGCGTAGAGCACCGCCAGGGAGCCCATCACCACGCCGAGCATCAGCGCGCAGTAGACCGCCTTGCGGCTGAGGACGAGCCCGAGCGCCGCGGTCACCGAAACGACCGCGAGCACCCAGAACGTGATGGTCTCACCCATTGTTACGTCCAAGCCGGTAGTAGTCCTCTTCGGTCTCACCCAGACGCATCGGGTGAGGCGGGGTCTCCATGCCGGGCCCGAGAGGAGCGAGGAGCATCTCCTTGGTGTAGATCAGGCTCTCCCGGCTGGAGTCGGCGAGCTCGTACTCGTTCGTCATGGTGAGCGCGCGAGTCGGGCACGCCTCGATGCACAGGCCGCACAGGATGCACCGCAAATAGTTGATCTGGTAGGTGCGACCGTACCGCTCACCCGGCGAGAACCGGGCCTCTTCGGTGTTGTCCGCGCCTTCCACATAGATCGCGTCCGCCGGGCAGGCCCAGGCGCACAGCTCGCACCCGACGCACTTCTCCAGGCCGTCGGGCCAGCGGTTGAGCTGGTGGCGGCCGTGGAACCGCGGCGCCGTCGGCCGCTTCTCCTCGGGGTACTGCACCGTGACGGGCTTCTTGAACATGTGGTGGAAGGTCACCCCGAAGCCCTTGACGGGGTTGAGAAAATCAGTGAATCCCACTGGAGACCTCCTTGCGGTCCGCGCCGTGGTAGTGCGGCAGGTCCAGCGGCGGCACCGGGAAGCCACCGGCGGTCGGCTCCACTTCGAGCCGCTCGTACTCGGCCTCGGTCTCCGCCGCCTTCTCTTCTCTGCGGCGCTGGAGCACCGTGTCGAAGCGGAAGTACAGCGCCAGGCAGCACACCAGGACGACCGCGGCGATGGTGAACAGCACCGTGCGGTCCGCGTCCTCGACGCGGAAGGCCCGGACCGTGGCGACGAGCATGATCCACGCCAGGTTCAGCGGGATCAGCACCTTCCAGCCGAACGCCATGAGCTGGTCATAGCGGATCCGGGGCATCGAGGCGCGCACCCAGATGAAGGCGGCGAACACCAGCACCAGCTTGATGAAGAACCACAGCAGCGGCCACCAGCCGGTGTTGGCCCCCTCCCAGAGCGAGATGGGCCAGGGCGCGTGCCAGCCGCCGAAGAACAGCGTGATCGACACCGCCGAGACGACGAACACGTTGACGTACTCGCCCATCTGGATCAGTGCGAACTTCAGCGAGGAGCTGTACTCGGTCTGGTAACCGCCGACCAGTTCGCCCTCGCCCTCCGGCAGGTCGAACGGCACGCGGTTGGTCTCGCCCAGCATGGTGATGGCGTAGATCAGGAAGGACGGGATCAGCATCACGACGTACCAGGACGGCATCGGGATGCTCAGCCCGGCTATGTCCCACGTGCCGCCGCTCGCCTGCTTGGCCACGATCTCCGAGGTGGAGAGGGTGCCCGAGAACAGGAAGACGCCGACGAAGGAGAGCCCCATCGCGATCTCGTAGGAGACCACCTGCGCGCTGGAGCGCAGGCCGCCCAGCATCGCGTACGGCGAGCGCGACGACCACCCCGCCAGCACGATCCCGTAGACCGCCACCGAGGACATCGCCAGCACGAACAGCACCGCGATCGGCAGGTCGGTGAGCTGCAGCGGGGTCACCACGCCGAACATTGAGACGTTCGGCCCGAACGGGATGACCGAGAAGGCCATGAACCCCGGGACCACCAGGATGATCGGGGCGATGGCGTAGAGGAACTTGTCCACCGTGCGCGGGTAGAGGTCCTCCTTCAGGCCCATCTTCAGCGCGTCGGCGACGGACTGCAGGAGCCCGAACTTCCCCGCCCGGTTGGGGCCGTACCTGTGCTGCATGCGGGAGATGAGCTTGCGCTCCATCCACACCCCGAACATGACCGACAGCAGCAGGAAGACGAAGATCGCGACCGACTTGATGATCGAGATCCACAAGGGGTCGTGGCCGAAGTCCTCAAGGCCCGACGGCCCGGGTTGGGGAGCCGCGAGCAGCACTCGGGTCGCGTTCACTGGTCCCTCACCGTTCCGCTCACTGCGTGGGGTTCTGTCCTCATCGGTCGCTCACCGCTCCTCATGACGCGCTACCGATCTTGACGATGTCTCCGGCCCCGGCCCGCAGGTCGCGGGTGACCGAGCAGCCGGCGGAGTTCGCCGGCAGCCAGACGACCCGGGCGGGCAGGTCGGCGATCCGCACCGGCAGCCGGACCGAGCCCTGGTCGGTGGTCACCGTGATCTTGGCGCCGTCGGCGACCCCGATCTCGGCCGCGGTCTCGTCGGACACCAGCGCCTCGCTCGCCCGCGCGGTGCCCGCGAGGTACGGCTCGCCGTCCTGCATCCGGCCCGCGTCGAGCAGGTGGTGCCAGGTGGCGAGGACCGCCTCACCGGCCTGCGGCTCGGACACGAACCGGCCGGAGACGCTGGGAGCGGCGCCCCGGGGGCCGCGCCACGCGCCGAGCGAGCCCAGCTCGCGCCGCGCGGCGGCCTCGTCGGGCAGCCCGAGGTGGACGTCCATGTGGTCGGCGATGGCCCCGATGACCTCAAGGTCGCTCATCACGCCGGGGGTCTTGATGGCCGCCTTGAAGGTGCGGCCCCTGCCCTCCCAGTTGACGAACGTGCCCGACTTCTCGGTGGAGGTGGCCACCGGCAGCACCACGTCGGCGCGGTCGGTGACCGCGCTGGCCCGCTGCTCCAGGCTGACGATGAACGGGGTGTTCTCCAGCGCCGCCAGCACCGCGTCCGGGTCGGGCAGGTCGAAGGGGTCGACACCGCCGATCAGCAGCGCGTCGAGCTGCTCGTCGAGCGCGGCGGCCAGGATCTGCGCGGTCGAGCGGCCCGGCGTGTCGGGCAGACTCGCGACGTCCCACGCGCGGGCCACCTCGGCCCGGGCGTCGGCCTCGGCGACCGGCCGCCCTATCGGCAGCAGGTTCGGCAGCGCGCCGGCCTCCAGCGCGCCGCGCTCCCCGGCCCTGCGCGGGATCCAGGCGACGCGGGCGCCGGTACTCTCGCCCAGCCGGGCCAGCGTGGACAGCGCGCCGGGGATGGTCCCCAGCCGCTCGCCCGCCAGCACGATCGCGCCGGGCTTGCGCAGCGCCTCGGCCACCGGGCCGGGCAGCTCGCCGAGGACGTCGGGCTCGGTGCCGGGCACCGCACGCACCAGGGTGCCGCGCAGCTTGGTGAGCCCCGGGCTGGCGAACGGCGCGACCGCGTAGACCGCGAGCCCGCGCTTGCGCACGCCCTTGCGCAGCCGGAGCTGCACGATCGGGGACTCCTCCTCGGGCTCGAAGCCCACCAGCAGGACGGCCGGCGCGCGCTCCAGCTCGGTGTAGGAGACCTCGATGCCCTTGCCCGCCACGGAGTGGGCCAGGAACTGGGCCTCCTCCGCCGAGTGCGGGCGGGAGCGGAAGTCGATGTCGTTGGTGCCCAGCCCGATCCGCGCGAACTTGCTGTAGGCGTAGGCGTCTTCGACGGTGAGCCGTCCGCCGACCAGGACGCCGGTGCGGCCCCTGGCCTGGGCCAGCCCGTTGGCGGCCACGGCCAGCGCCTCCGGCCAGGAGGCGGGGACGAGCATGCCGTCCTCGTCGCGGATCAGCGGGGTGCGCAGGCGGTCGGGCTGCGTGCCGTAGGTGAAGGCCCAGCGGCCCTTGTCGCAGTTCCACTCTTCGTTGACCTGCGGGTCGTCGCCCGCCAGGCGGCGGGTGACCTTGCCGCGGCGGTGGTCGGTGCGCTGGGCGCAGCCGCTGGCGCAGTGCTCGCAGGCGCTCGGCGTGGACACCAGGTCGAACGGCCGTGCGCGGAACCGGTAGGCCGCGCCGGTCAGCGCGCCCACCGGGCAGATCTGCACGGTGTTGCCCGAGTAGTACGACTGGAACGGCTCGCCGTCGGCGGTGCGGACCTGCTCCTTGGCCCCGCGCTCGAAGAAGTCGATCAGCGGGTCGCCCGCGATCTCATCGGAGAACCGGATGCAGCGGGCGCACTGGATGCACCGCTCGCGGTCGAGGAGCACCTCGGTGGACAGCGCGATCGGCTTCTCGAAGGTGCGCTTGTCCTCCTGGAACCGGGTCTCGCCCTGCCCGTTGGACATCGCCTGGTTCTGCAGGGGGCACTCGCCGCCCTTGTCGCAGACCGGGCAGTCCAGCGGGTGGTTCATGAGCAGCATCTCCATGACGCCGCGCTGGGCCTTCTCGGCGACCGGGCTGGTGAGCTGGGTCTGCACCACCATGCCCTCGGTGCACACGATCGTGCAGGAGGCGGCGGGCTTGGGCATGCCCTCGATGGCGACCAGGCACTGACGGCAGGCGCCGACCGGGTCGAGCAGCGGGTGGTCGCAGAACCTGGGGATCTGGATTCCGAGCAGCTCGGCGGCGCGGATCAGCAGGGTGCCCTTGGGCACGCTGATCTGGAAGCCGTCGATGGTGAGGCTGACCAGGTCGACCGGCTGCTCGACCGATCCTCCTGCGGTCGCCTGGATGGTCATGCGTTCCCCCAGACAGTGGACGCGGCGCGATCGAACGGGCAGCCGCCGATCTCGAAGTGCTTGAGGTATTCGTCGCGGAAGTGCTTCACCGACGAGTGGATCGGGCTCGTCGCGCCGTCACCGAGCGCGCAGAACGAGCGGCCGAGGATGTTGTCGGCGATGTCGGTGATGGTGGAGAGGTCCTCCTCGGTGCCCTGGCCCTTCTCCAGCCGCTTGAGCACGTGCTTGAGCCAGTAGGTGCCCTCACGGCACGGCGTGCACTTGCCGCACGACTCGTGCGCGTAGAACTCGGTCCAGCGCAGCACGGAGCGGACCACGCAGGTGGTCTCGTCGAAGATCTGCAGCGCGCGGGTGCCGAGCATGGAGCCCTTGGCGCCGACCGACTCGAAGTCGAGCGGGACGTCGAGGTGCTCGTCGGTGAAGATCGGCGTGGACGACCCGCCCGGGGTCCAGAACTTCAGGCGGTGCCCGGCGCGGATGCCCCCGGCCATGTCGAGCAGTTCGCGCAGGGTGATTCCGAGCGGGGCCTCGTACTGCCCGGGACGGGTGACGTGGCCGCTCAGTGAGAAGATGCCGAAGCCCTTGGACTTCTCGGTGCCCATCCCCGCGAACCAGCCGGCGCCGTTCTCCACGATGCTGGGAACGCTGGCGACCGATTCGACGTTGTTGATGACGGTGGGGCAAGCGTAAAGCCCCGCGACGGCCGGGAAGGGAGGCTTGAGGCGAGGTTGGCCCCGGTAGCCCTCCAGCGAGTCGAGCAGCGCCGTCTCCTCGCCGCAGATGTACGCGCCGGCACCGGTGTGCACGACCAGTTCCAGGTCGAAGCCGGAGCCGAGGATGTCGGTGCCCAGCAGGCCCTTCTCGTACGCCTCCTGTACGGCCGCGCGCAGCCTGCGCACGACGTGCAGCACTTCGCCGCGCACGTAGATGAACGCGTGGTTGGCGCGGATCGCGTAGGAGGTGATGATGACGCCCTCGACCAGCGAGTGCGGGTTCGCCATCATGAGCGGGATGTCCTTGCAGGTGCCCGGCTCCGACTCGTCGGCGTTTACGACGAGGTAGTGCGGCTTGCCGTCGCCCTGCGGGATGAAGCCCCACTTCATGCCGGTGGGGAAGCCCGCGCCGCCTCTGCCGCGCAGTCCGGAGTCCTTGACCGCCTGGATGATGGCGTCGGGCTCCATGGCGAGCGCCTTGCGGGCGGCCGAGTAGTCGCCGTAGCCGCGAAGCGTGAAGGAGTCGGGCTGGTCCCAGTTCGCGGTGAGGACCGGCGTAAGCGTGGTCATGGCGACTCCTCCTTCGGGGGCGCGGTCCAGCCGTTCTCCTTGGCGATGCGCAGGCCCTCAAGGGAGGGTCCGGCCGCCGAGGGGCCGTCGCCGGCCAGGTCGTCGGGGATGCCGGCGAGCACCCGCGAGGCCTCCTTGAACGTGCAGAGCCGCTTCGGGCCGCGGCTCGGCGAGACCGTCTTGCCGTCGCGCAGGTCGTCGACGAGCTGCTTGGCCGAGGCCGGGGTCTGGTTGTCGAAGAACTCCCAGTTGACCATCACCACCGGGGCGAAGTCGCAGGCCGCGTTGCACTCGATGCGCTCAAGGGAGACCTTGCCGTCGGGCGTGGCCTCCTCGTGGCCGATGCCGGCGTGCTCGGTCAGCTCGTCCCAGATCTGGTCGCCGCCCATCACCGCGCACAGCGTGTTGATGCACACGCCGACGTGGTACTCGCCGGCGGGCTTGCGCTTGTACATGGTGTAGAAGGTGGAGACGCCCACCACCTCGGCCTTGGTGAGGCCGAGCAGCTCGGCGCAGAACTCCTGGCCGGTGTCGGAGACGTAGCCCTCCTCCGACTGCACCAGGTGCAGCAGCGGCAGCAGGGCCGACCGGGGCTTCGGATAACGCCCGATGATCTCCTTGGCGTCGCGTTCGAGGCGCTCGCGCACCTCCGGCGAATATCCGCTCATCGGTCAACACCTCCAAGGACCGGGTCGAGCGAGGCCACCGCGGAGATCACGTCGGCGACCATGCCGCCCTCGCACGTCGCCGGAATGGCCTGCAGGTTCGTGAACGACGGGTCGCGGAAGTGGACCCGGAAGGGCCGGGTGCCGCCGTCGCTGACCACGTGCGCGCCCAGCTCGCCGCGCGGCGACTCGATGCCGACGTACGCCTGCCCGGCGGGCACGCGGAAGCCCTCGGTCACCAGCTTGAAGTGGTGGATCAGGGCCTCCATGGAGGTGCCCATGATGTGGGCGATGTGGTCGGGCGAGTTGCCAAACCCGTCGGGGCCGAGCGCGAGCTGCGCGGGCCAGCCGATCTTCTTGTCCTCGATCATCACCGGCTTGCCCTTGAGCTCGGCGCCGGCCAGGCGGTCCACCGCCTGCTGGATGATCTTCAGGGATTCTTCCATCTCGGCCATCCGCACCAGGTAGCGGCCGTAGACGTCGGCGGACTTCTCGACGGGGACGTCGAAGTCGTAGTTCTCGTAGCCGCAGTAGGGCTGCGACTTGCGGAGGTCCCACGGCAGGCCCGCCGAGCGCAGCACCGGGCCGGTGATGCCGAGGGCCATGCAGCCGGTGAGGTCGAGGTAGGCGACGTCCTTGGTGCGGCGCAGGTAGGCCGGGTTCGCGTCGAGGAGCTTGCGCATCTCCTTGATCCGCTTCGGCATGACCTTGAGGAACTCGCCGACCTTGTCCAGCGTGCCCGCCGGAAGGTCGACCGAGACTCCGCCGGGGCGGACGTAGGCCATGTTCATCCGCAGGCCGGTGATGTGCTCGAAGAGGTCGAGCACCATCTCCCGCTCACGCAGGCCGAACAGGAACGGCGTGGTGGCGCCCAGCTCCATGCCGTAGGTGGCGACCGCCATCCAGTGCGAGGAGATCCGGTTGAGCTCCATCATCAGCACCCGGATCACCTCGGCCCGCTCGGGGATCCGGTCGGTGATGCCGAGCAGCTTCTCCACGGCCATGCAGTACGCCGTCTCGTTGAAGATCGGCGACAGGTAGTCCATCCGGGTGACGAACGTGGTGCCCTGCGTCCACGTCCGGAACTCCATGTTCTTCTCGATCCCGGTGTGCAGGTAACCGATGACCGTGCGCGCCTCGATCACCGTCTCGCCGTCGAGGGTCAGCACCAGCCGGAGCACGCCGTGTGTGGAGGGGTGCTGCGGGCCCATGTTGACGACCAGGCGCTCGTCCTCGGCCCCCGCGACCGCGGCGACCAGCTCATCCCAGTCCTGGCCGCTGACGGTGTAGACGCGGCCTTCGGTGGCCTCGTCGTCGATCTTGTCGTAGGCCGTGCTCACGCGTACGACCTCCTCTCGTCGGGCGCGGGGATCTCGGCGCCGCGGTACTCCACGGGAATGCCGCCGAGGGGGTAGTCCTTGCGCTGCGGGTGCCCCTCCCAGTCGTCGGGCATCTCGATCCGTGTCAGCGCGGGATGCCCGTCGAAGACGAGGCCGAAGAAGTCGTAGGTCTCGCGTTCGTGCCAGTCGTGGGTGGGGTAGATCTCCACCGTGGAGGGCACGTGCGGGTCGGCGTCGGGAGCGCTCGCCTCGACGCGCAGCCTGCGGTTGTGCGTGATCGAGCACAGGTGGATGACGGCGTGCAGCTCGGCACCGGTGTCGTGCGGGTAGTGCACGCCCGAGACGCCCAGCGAAAGCTCGAAGCGCAGCGCCGGGTCATCGCGCAGGTGCCGGCAGACCTCGAGCAGATTCTCCCGCTTGACGTGGAAGGTCAGCTCGCCGCGATCCACGACCACCCGCTCGACGGCGCTGCTGAGGTCGCCGCCGAGGGCCCGCTCCAGCTCGTCGGCGATGTCGTCGTAATCGCCGCGCTGGCCGGCCGGGCCGACGGGCCCGCCGTACGGGCGGGGAGTGGAGAGCCGGGGCGCGCGGCGGACGACGAGATTGCCGTAGCCGGAGGTGTCGCCCGTGCCTGACGCGCCGAACATGCCGGTGCGTGCCACCGGTTCCTCGGGTACGCCGGGGAGGTTGTCCGGCGAGTTGTCGGTCACTGTGCCCCCTGATCGATCAGCGGCAGCGAGCGGAGCGCCTGCTCTTCGAGCTCGTCGATCTGCTTGGCGCGGTGCGCGCCGAACTTGGTGTTCTGAATCTTGTCGTGCAGCTTGACGATCGAGTCGATCAGCATCTCGGGCCGGGGCGGGCATCCGGGCAGGTAGATGTCCACCGGCACGATGTGGTCGACGCCCTGCACGATGGCGTAGTTGTTGAACATGCCGCCGCTGGAGGCGCACACGCCCATCGAGATGACCCACTTGGGCTCGGCCATCTGGTCGTAGATCTGCCGCAGCACCGGGGCCATCTTCTGCGATACGCGACCTGCGACGATCATCAGGTCGGCCTGGCGGGGCGTCGCCGACGCCCGCTCCATGCCGAACCGCGCCAGGTCGTGCTGCGGCCCGCCGGTGGACATCAGCTCGATGGCACAGCAGGCCAGGCCGAAGGTGGCCGGCCACACGGAGTTCTTACGGCCCCAGCCGGCCAGTGCCTCGACCGTGCTGAGAAGGAATCCGCTGGGGAGTTTCTCTTCAAGACCCATGTCAGTCCCAATCCAGGCCCTTGCGGCGCCACACGTACGCGTAGGCGACGAGCACGGTGACGATGAACAGCATCATCTCGATCAGCCCGAACACCCCGAGGGCGTCGAAGGCGAGCGCCCACGGGTAGAGGAAGATGATCTCGATGTCGAACACGATGAACAGCATCGCCGTGATCATGTACTTCAGCGGGAAGCGCCCGCCTCCGACCGGCTGGGGCGTCGGTTCGATGCCGCACTCGTAGGCGTCGAGCTTGGCGCGGTTCCAGCGCTTGGGACCCGTGAAGGGCGCGATCGCCACCGAGAAGACGGCAAACCCCGCCGCGAGCACGGCGAGCACCAGGATGGGCAGGTAAAGCTCCATCGCTACGCGTCCTCTCCCATCTCCACGCGTCCCAGCTCCTCACGCGAGGGCGCGCGGTACGTCGTGATGTGTCGTGCAAGTCTAGGCAGCGCGATCATCGGTTTTCGTTCCTGGTACGAAGGCTTCGTGGAGATCATGATGACGGCGCGACCTTCGACAGGGCGTTGATGATGCGGTCGGAGGCGTCTCCACGCCGGTCGGTCAGGTTACCGAGCAGCTTGAAGGCGAACCGCATCAACCGGGGGTGCGGCAGGGCGTGCCTGGTCGCGAAGTTCATCACGCCCGGACGGCCGATCGCCTCGACGAAGGCACGGCCGAGCGTGAAGTAGCCACCATAGGCGTCTTTCAGCACCCCAGGGTATGCCCGGAGCAGACGTTCCCGTTGCGCAGGGGTGGATCGGGGCAGCGCCTGCGCGATCGTGCGCGCGGCGATCTCTCCGGTCTCCATCGCGTAGGCGATGCCCTCGCCGTTGAACGGGTTGATCATCCCGCCGGAGTCGCCGACGAGGACCAGGCCACGCGTGTAGTGGGGCTGGCGGTTGAAGGCCATCGGCAGCGCGGCGCCGCGGACCGGGCCGCGCATGTTCTCGTCGGAGAAGCCCCAGTCGGAGGGCATGTTCGCGACCCAGCGGCGCAGCAGGTCGCGGTAGTCGACGTTCTTGAACCGCTCGCTGGTGTTGAGCAGGCCGAGCCCGACGTTGCTGGTGCCGTCGCCGACGCCGAACACCCAGCCGTAGCCCGGCAGGAGGTCGCGGCCGTCCCACAGCTCCAGCCAGACCTCAAGGTAGTCGTCGTCGTGGCGGGGGCTCTCGTAGTAGGTGCGGACGGCGACGCCGATCGGGCGGTCTTCCCGCTTGTGCAGCCCCATGCCGAGGGCCAGCCGGGCGGAGTTGCCGTCGGCGGCGACGACCAGGCGGGAGCGGTAGGAGACCGGCTCGCCGTCCTTCTTGGCGGTGACGCCGACGATGTGGCCACTGCGGTCGTCGAGGATCGGGCCGGTGACGTTGACGCCCTGCATGAGCCGGGCCCCGCCCCTGACCGCGTTGGCGGCGAGGATCTCGTCGAAGTCTTTACGCACCCTGACCAGGCCGAAGTCGGGATAGGAGGCGAGGTCGGGCCAGTCGAGCTCGAAGCGGCGTCCGCCACCGACGACGCGCAGGCCGCGGTTGCGCACCCAGCCCGGGGCGTCGATGTCGATGCCCATCGCGATCAGTTGCCTGACCGCGCGGGGGGTCAGGCCGTCGCCGCACACCTTCTCGCGGGGGAAGGTGGTCTTCTCCAGCAGCAGCACCTCAAGCCCGGCCTGGGCGAGGTAAAAGGCTGCTGCTGAACCGGCGGGCCCTGCGCCGACGACGATGACGTCGGCGTCGGCTTCAGCGGCGCTGCGTTGTGCGGCGGCTGGCTCGGTCACGGGACCTGTCCTGTCCTACACGCTGGCGGCCTTTAGTGCGGCCTTCGTTCCTTTGTGAACCTCTTCACAAACTTGTCGGCGTGCAGTCTAACGCGTTTTACGCACGAGGTGTCAGCCGGTCCCCTACCGAGTGCCGCCGGGCTTGCGCGCCCGGTGCAGAGCCACGATGCCGAGGGACAGGTTGCGCCAGGCGACCTCGTCCCAGCCGGCCTGCTGGATGAGGCGTGCCAGGGCCGCCTGGTCGTGCCATTCGCGGATGGACTCGGCCAGATATTCGTAGGAATCGTCGTTGGAGCCGATCGCGCGGGCGACCTGAGGCAGCAGCCGCATCACGTACTGGGAGTAGATCAGGTCGAAGGACTTGACCGGCGGGTGGGAGAACTCGCACACCACCAGGCGCCCGCCCGGCTTGGCCACGCGGTTCATCTCGCGCAGCGCCGCCACCGGGTCGTGGACGTTGCGCAGCGCCACCGAGATCGTCACGGCGTCGAAGGTCTCGTCGGCGAACGGCAGGCGCATGGCGTCTCCCGCGACGAAGCTCACACCGCGCACGCCACCGCCCGTGAGCCCCGAGGAACCCCTGCGCCGCACTCCCGTGGTGAGCATCCCCAGCGAGAAGTCGCACGCGATGGCCCGCGCCCCGAGGCCGGTGAAGGTGTCGGTCGAGGTGCCCGTGCCCGCGCCGAGATCGAGGACCAGCTCGCCGGGACCGGCGTCCACCGCCGCGGCGGTGGCCTTACGCCACCACCTGACCTGTCCCATCGAGATCACGTCGTTCACCAGGTCGTAGCGCCGCGCGGTGCGGTCGAACATCGCGGCGACCTCGTGCGGCTGCTTGTCCAACGATGCGCGGGTCATGGCCTCAAGGGTACGGCCTGCGGTGGAACCGAGCGTCCCGCGAGGGTGTCCACGAAAAGTAGCGACGTGATTACGTTGCGTCTGATACCTCTATAAGCGTGCTCGCCCCCACCACAGCGGTCCTCACCGCCTTGACCCTCCTCGCCCCCGCCGTTCCACGGCCCGCCCCGCACGCGCGGGCCGCGGCCAGGGCGGCCCCCGGAGAGGCGGCCCACACCAAGGTCGTCTCGGCCGATCCGGTCGCCCACACCCCGCACGTGCTCGACGGCATCGTCACCGCGTTCGCCCTCGTCGGCCGCACGGTCGTGGTCGGCGGCTCGTTCAGCCGGGTGCGCGAGGCGCGCGGCGGCGCGACCCTGGAACGCGACAACCTGTTCGCCTTCGACGTGGTCACCGGCCGGGTGTCCGAGGCGTTCGCGCCGGTCGCGGACGGCCCGGTCGCCGCGCTCGCCCCGGGCGAGGGCGGCACCGTCTACGCCGGGGGCTCGTTCGGCTCGATCGGCGGACGGCGGGCCGCCGCGCTCGCCAAGCTGCGCGTCACCGACGGCACGACCGTGCCGGAGTTCGATCCACGCGTGTTCGGCGGCGACGTCAGCGCTCTGGTGGCGCACGAGGGCGCGCTATACGCGGGCGGCGACTTCATCCGGGTCGGCCGCACGCCGAGGCCGGCGCTCGCCCGCCTCGATCCGGTGACCGGCGCGCCCGATCCCGGTTTCACCGTCACCCCCGGTGACTCCATCAGCGGCCGGACCAAGGTCATCGCGATGGCCGCCACCGCCGGGAGGCTGGCCGTCGACGGCAGTTTCACCACCCTTGACGGCCTCGACCGCCACCAGCTCGGGCTGATCGACATCAGCGGCGCCACCGCGAAGGTCGCGCCCTGGCGCACCGACGCCTACAAACCGGTCTGCCGCGAGCCGTTTCCCACTTACGTGCGAGGGCTTGATTTCTCACCGCGGGGCGACTACTTCGTCGTGGTCACGACAGGCGGCTACGGCGGAGCGCGGAAACTCTGCGACACCGCCGCGAGATTCGAGACTTTCTCGCGCGGTGACACGATCAAACCCACGTGGGTCAATCACACCGGCGGAGACTCGCTCTATTCGGTCGCGCTCACCGGTGCGGCGATCTACGTCGGGGGTCATCAGCGATGGCTCGACAACCCCCGAGGTCACGACGACGCGGGCGCCGGAGCGGTGTCACGGCCGGGCATCGGCGCGATCCATCCGCGCACGGGTAAGGCGTTGCGCTGGAACCCCACGCGTGATCGTGGAGTCGGCGTCAAGGCTTTTCTTCCCCATCGCGGCGGTCTACTGGTTGGTAGTGATACGACCCGTCTTGGTCGGGAGTATCATGCGCGGGTCGGGATGTTCCCTCTCTCGTGATGCGCGCGCTCACCGCGTCGCGCTGTCTGGAGAGCAGGATGTAGCTCGCCAGTCCGCTCAGCACGAACGAGGCGATCAACAGCACCGGCCAGCTTCGCAGGCCGGTCAGGTAGAGCACACCGAACGCCACGAGGAACAGGCCGATCCGGGAAGCTGTGTAAACGAGTACGGGACGCACAGCGTCGAGGTTACGTCACGCTTCCCGCACACCGCGCAGCGCTTCGCATCGGCCGCGAGCGCTGCTAGTCTTCCCCAACACCGCCTTTCGTAAAGAAACACCCATGAGAGCCCCAAAGAGGCTCTATCATATAACAATCGGGCAGTCGGCCTATAACAACCCGTGATCTTTGCAGAAAAGCACGGATATAACAGGCTTCGCTCGGCACACTGGTTACCTGTCCGCCCGCTGGCAGGAGGCGGGATGCGAGGGGGAGAGATCGTGGAGAGTAGCAGCGAGCGTCTGCTGACACCCGGCGAGGTTGCCGCCCTCTTCCGGGTAGATCCGAAGACGGTGACGCGCTGGGCGGCCGCCGGCCGCATCAGTAGCATTCGCACCCCCGGAGGGCACCGGCGCTTCCGTGAATCGGAAGTGCACGCCCTCCTTCGCGGCGAGGACGTTCTGACGGCCGATCGGCCGAGCGGTGAGTCCCCGCGCGTCTGACGATCAATTCGTCACCACGGTGATCCTGCGCACCCACCAGGAGGCCGCAGGGTCACCGTGCCGGATGGACGGGCTCGGGGGGCCGTTCAGACAGCACCACCAATTCAGTTCAAGCAGCCCAGGAAGCCCAGGAGACGCGGTCAGCGCTCCTGCTCGGCCTTGAAGGCCAGGAACTCACGTTCCAGCTCGTCGTTCTCTTCCTGCCAGCGACGACGCCGCTCCTCACACTCCTCCTCGGTCAGCGACTCGGGCAGCCATCGGTCGTACTCGGGGTCGCCGGGTGACAGATCGACGTAAGCGTTGCCGATCAGGCGACCGTCATCGCTTGCCAGGCTTTGCGGTACGCGCAGGGTCCCGTCCGCGAGCCGGATGACGTTCATCGAATCTCCTTGAGCGTGGAGACCCCCGCCTGCAGGCATGGGGAGAAAGCGCGGCACAGCGCCGCAAATCGAACACTCGCACGAGTCTCCGCCGATCGCGCGATACGATGCCAGGCGTGGCGCAGACCGTGAAGCGGGCCTACGCGGAGTCCTCCGCCATGGTCACCGGGTGGAAACGCGGCGGCGAGTTCGGATTCCTGTCCGAGGTGTCGTCCACCGGAGAGAAGATCCTCAACCCCCGCCACGAACACCATGACCGGCGCAAGCTGGCCAAAGCCCAGCGGGCGCTCGCCCGTAAGGCCAAGGGCGGCGCCAACCGGGCCAAGGCACGCCTCAAGGCCGCCAGGGTGTGCGCGCGGATCGCCGACCGCAGGCGGGATCATCTGCACAAGGTCACCACACGGCTTGTTCGCGACAACCAAGTGATCGCCGTGGAAGACCTTGCCGTGCGCGACATGGTCCGCAACCGCTCGCCGGCCCGCGCCGTCTCCGACGCGTCCTGGCCCGCCGGGCGGGCGGAGAGCTGAAACGCCTGTGGAGCCGGTGTAAGACCTCAAGGGCGCAGACCCGGCAGGCGACCGGCGGTGAAGCAGGAAGCCCAACCCGCGAGGGTTGGAGTTCCCTGGCTTCAGCCGTGGGGAGAAAGTCAAGATCGCGACCTTTCCACGCCTTACATGCCCTAGATTCCGTAGCGCCGGTTGAAGAACAACATGACGTTGAGTGCCATCCGGGTGTCTCCGCCGAGCATGTCCACCAGTGCGGGGCGCTGGCGTGAGGCGATGGCGGCGAAGGCGTCGGCGAAGAACTCCTTGCGGCCCAGGCCGGCCGGCTGCCGGTGGAAGCCGGAGGCGAGCAGTGGCTCGCACGCCTCGTAGAGGGCGACGAACTCGGGACTGTCGGAGACCCAGTCGCCCGGGCGGGAGTCGACGTCGTCGAGTGCGTGACCCACCTCGTGCATCATCACGTCGGGGGTCGGTGACGGCCGGTCGCCCACGACGATCTTGCGGTCGCCGTACGCGCCCGCGCAGATGTCCCAGGTGGCGCGGCCGGACGGCAGGGGCGCGCCGCGCAGGTAGCCCATGTCGTCGAGGTCGGGCACGCCGCCCGGCCCGACGTAGATCCCGTCGAGCCCTTCTGCGAGCAGGGACTTCAGCCGCTCGGGCAGCCGTGCGAGGCTCTCAACGGCCCGTACCGCCTCCGGGGAGGGCGGGCCCTGCCAGGAGTCCCACTGGCGGTGCAGGATCTCCTCAAGCCGCCCACAGTGCCGCAGGCCGTCTCCCACGCCGGGGTGGTCGGGCGCGTTCGGCTGCGCCCGCGGCTGCTCGTCGTCCAGCTCGAAGTCGCGCCAGGTGTACTGCGGCCGGTCGACCACCGAGGCCGCGACCGTGCGCGGCCTGCCCGTGAGGTGCTCCGTCTCGGCGGGGGCCTCGCGGGGCACCTCACGCCGGAAGGGCCCGAACGCGCTCGGGATGTCGTCCATGAACTCGACCGGGACGGCACGCGGCACGCCCCTCGGATCGCCGCGCTCACGCCCGGTCTCCTGACGGTCCCGCGGTCCCTCGCCGCCGCCCTCGCGCACCGACCCACCACGGTACGGCGAGACGTTCGGCCCGCGCTGCCACCAGCGGCTGCCCCGCCGATGCCGCCCCTTCTCGCCCGACTGCGCCATCGCGCCCCTTCGTCATGCCCCACGGTTCGCGCATCCAAGGTACGACGCAGATCTTCGTGCGTCATCCGTTATGTCCGCACAGTTCAGCGGATGCGATTCCGGACCCGGCGCGATGGACGCGGCGGTCTCCAGGATGGCTTACAGTGCGGGCATGCCCATGGTTCTCGGCCTGGCCCTGCTCGCCTTCTGGCTCTACTGCCTCTTCGACGTCATCACGACCCCCGACGAGGAGACCAGGAACCTGCCCAAGTTCCTCTGGGTGATCATCGTGGTGCTGCTGCTCGACATCGGCGGCCTGCTGTGGCTGGTGCTGGGGCGTCCGCGCCCGCAGGCCGCGCACACGCCGGCAGGGGGCGCGGGCGATGCCACGCGCCCTCCGGCTCCTCGCGGGCCCGACGACGACCCCGACTTCCTGAAGGACCTCGACCGTCGCCTGCGCGACGACGACTGACCGGCCGACCGAGGGCCCGGCCGACCGGGCAGCCCGGGGCTAGCCGGGGATATCGGCGTAGGAGTGCAGACCACCGAGGAACATGTTCACACCCACCAGGTTGAACAAGAGTGACGCGAAGGCCACCAGGCCGATGATCACCGCGGCCCGGCCGCGCCATCCGGCCGTCGCGCGGGCGTGCAGGTAGGCCGCGTAGCCCACCCAGGTGATGAAGGCCCAGATCTCCTTGGGGTCCCAGCCCCAGTAGCGGCCCCACGCCTTGTCCGCCCACAGGGCTCCGGCGATCACGGCGAAGGTCCAGATCGGGAAGGCGATGACGACCATCCGGTGCGCGACGCGCTCCAGGTCGGCCTTCGACGGCAGGCGCGAGGCGCGGGCGTCGTTGCGGATCAGGTAGATGATCGACGCGATCCCGCCCACGATGAACAGCCCGCTGGCGATGATGGCGGCGCTCACGTGGATGGCCACCCAGTAGGAGTTCAGCGCGGGCTGCACCGGCCCGGCCTCCACATGCAGGGTGCGCACCGCGAAGCCCAGGGTCAGCGCGGCGGCGAGGCTGACGAACGCGCCGAGGAACGTCAGTTGCGGGAAACGGTGCCGCATCACCAGGAACGCGGTCACCGCGGCCAGGCAGATGGCGACCACGAACTCGTACATGTTCGCCCACGGCCAGCGGTCGACCGCCAGGCCCCTGGTGACCAGGCAGACCAGGTTGGCTGCGCAGCCGAGCCAGGTCAGCGCCAGCGCGATCCCTGCGGCTCGTTCCGGCCATGCGGGGACGGGGCGCTCCGGGGTCTCGGGCGTATCGGCCGGAGGGGCGTCCGGCGATGTGGGCGCCCCGACCGCGGCCAGGGCGGGCTCGCGCACCGCCTGCGGGGCGCGCGCCGCGCGGCGGCCGAACCCCAGGTGCAGCGCGTATCCGATCATGGCGAAGACGTAGAGCACGACGGTCGCCAGCGCGAGCGAGTCGCTCAGCGTGGCGAGACCGGTGTCGACCTCAGCGGGCATGTTCACCTCCGAGTGGTGTGACTTGAAATGGTGGCGCGGGCCGCTCAGCGGGCGTCATCGGAACGCCCCTTCAGCGCGGCGACGATGTCGGCGAACTCGTCGGCGAAGCCGCCGTCGGCGCTCTCCGTGCGGGTCAGGCCGCCCGCCTGGACGAGCTTGCCGCCGTCTTCCCGTTCGGTGACCCTGACCCACACTCGGCGGCGCCGGATCAGCAGGGACAGCACGATGCCGAGCACCGCGCCGACGGAGGAGAGGAGGGCGGGCAGTCTGCCGGGGTCGTAGGCGATCTGCAGCGCCGCCCACTCCTTGACCCCGGTGAAGGTCACCTTGCCGTAGCCGCCCGGGAGGTCCAGGCTCTTGCCCAGCTCGACCGGGTCGGACATCATGACCAGGCGCTTCATCTTCTTCAGCCGCTCCTGGTCGAACAGGTAGACCGACTGCGGCACCCCCGTCCGCAGGCCGAGGTCACCGGCGAAGGCGGTGACCTGGACGATCGGGTTGATCGCACTGGGAAAGGTGGAGTCCCAGGAGCCGTCCTGCAACTGCACGGCGGTCGGCAGGAACCGGATGGCCAGGCCGAGCTGCTCCGGCTTGGCGTCGGGCACCTTGATCGTGCACTCGGAGGCGAAGTTCCTGTTGTTCTGCGGCAGGCACACGACCGGTCCCTCGAACGCGACGTCGCCTTTGCCGTCGGTGACGGTGAAGGTCGGCGCGTAGCCGTGGTCGATCAGATAGGTCTGCGTGCCGTTGACCTCAAGGGGGTGGTTGACCTTGAGGGTGTAGTCGCGCTCGGGGGCCGTGGGCGAGTCGTTGACCTTCAACCGGCCCGTGTAGTCGAGCACCTGGCCGGGACGGTCGCCCGAGATCTGGTAGTCGACCTTGAAGTCGTCGAGCCGGAAGGAGAACGGCTCAAGCGACTCGGCCGAGACCTGGCTGCCCGGGATGTAGCGGTCGTAGGCGGCCACCGTGTTGGCGAAGCCGTTGCCCTCGATGATGATCACGTTGCCGCGGTAGCCGTACAGCGCGCCGACGCCCACCGCGATCAGCAGGCCGACCAGCGAGGTGTGGAAGAGCAGGTTGCCCGCCTCGCGCAGGTAGCCCTTCTCGCCGGCCACCCAGCCGGGGCCGGTGACCACCCGGAAGCGCCTGCGGCGCAGCGTGGCGGCGACCTCCTCGACGGTGGTGGCCGCCTCGGTCTTGGAATCGGTCTCGGCGTCGGTCTCGAAGCTCCCGCTGTGCGGGAGCCGGCTCAGGTTGCGCGGCGCGGCGGGCGGCTCGCGCCGCAGTTCGCGCAGGTAGACCCGGGTGCGCGGGAGGATGCAGCCGACCAGCGAGACGAACAGCAGCAGGTAGATCGCGGCGAACCAGGGCGCCTGGAAGACGTCGAAGAGCCAGAACCGGTCGAGCCACTCGGCCAGGACGGGGTCTTCCTCGAAGTAGCGGGCGACCGCGGCGGGCGACACGCCGGTCTGCGGGAACAGCGAGCCGGGCACCGAGCCGAGCGCGAACAGGAAGAGCAGGATGAGCGCGGTCCGCATGGCGGTGAGCGTGCGCCAGAACCAGCGCAGCCAGCCCAGCACGCCCAGCCCCTTGGCGGCGGGCGGCTTTCCGGCCGGTCGCGCGGTGGTCGCCTCTGTGGCGGATTCGCCCTCGGCGACCCTCGTCGTCGTGTCGTCGGTCGGCTTCATCGAACACCCGTCATCAGATCACCGGCTGGAAGGAGCCGATCCAGCCCTGCATGGTCATCACGAGGTCGCCCCACAGCCCGGTGACCAGCAGGACGCCGACGGCCACCAGCATCCCGCCGCCGATGCGGGTGATGAGGCGCGAGTGGCGGCGCACCGCCGGAAGGGCGTGCAGCACCTTGCGGTAGGCCAGCCCGGCGGCCACGAACGGCACGCCGAGCCCGAGCGCGTAGGCGAAGGCCAGCAGCGCCCCGCGCCCGGCGCTGCCCTGTTCCAGGCCGAGTGTGAGCACCACGGCGAGCGTCGGCCCGATGCAAGGGGTCCAGCCGAGCCCGAACACCACCCCGAGCAGCGGCGCGCCCGCGAGCCCGGCGTTGGGGAGCCGGTGGATGCGCACGTCGCGCTGCAACCCGGGGATCAGCCCCAGGAAGGCCAGGCCCAGCACCACGGTCAGCACGCCGAGCACCCTGGTGATGATCTCGGCGTTGCCCAGCAGCGCCCCGCCGACGCTGCCGGCGAGCGCCCCGCCCGCGACGAACACGGCCGCGAAGCCCAGCACGAACAGCCCGCTGCCGAGCAGCAGCCGCCAGCGCCGGGGGTCTTCCCCGCTCATCCCCGTGACATAGGAGAGGTAGCCGGGGACCAGTGGCAGCACGCACGGCGACAGGAACGACACCAGCCCCGCCGCCAGCGCGATCGGCAGCGCCAGCGCCAGCGAACCAGAGGCGACGGTGTCAGCCAGCCCTTCGTTCATTCCCCACCGTCTTGACCGCGTTGAGCAGATCGGTGTACTTGACCGCGCCGAGCGCGCGGGCCGCGATGCGGCCCTCGCGGTCGATGATCAGCGTGGCGGGGATGGCGGCGGGCGGGACGGTGCCCTGGAAGGCCAGCGCCACCTTGCCCGGCTGGTCGTACAGGCTGGGGTAGCCCGGCTGGTGGTTGCGCTCGAACGCCTTGGCCGCCGCCTTGTCGTCCTTGAACGCGACACCGAGGAACTCGACGCCGTCGGCCTTGGTGGCGGCGGCGACGTCTTTCAGCACCGGCGCCTCGGCGACGCACGGGGCGCACCAGGACGCCCAGAAGTTCAGCACGACGATCTTGCCCCGGTAGGCGGCCAGCGAGATCGGGCCGTCGTCGAGCGAGGTGCCCTCGACCTTCGGGGCGGGCTTGCGCGCGTCGGCCGTGAAGACCGACATCTTTCCGTCGCCCGGGACGAACCGCGTGTCGCCCGTCGAGGGGCCGCCCCCCTGCGAACCGGCGCACCCGGCGACGACCGGGACGAGCGCGAGTGCGAGCACGAGCGCTCGAATCGAGTTCCTGGAGGTCACGGAGGGAGGCTCCTTGCACTACAAGCAGTAGAGCTGTCACTCTACCGGCGGCCCCCGCCGCCCGGCACACCGCCCCGCCGGGGCTCGGAGCCCAAATGATCAAGCGGGTTGATCAGGCAGAACGGGTCATCCGGGGCTGGACAGCCCGGGATCGGTGAACCCGGCGTCGGGCCTGCGGGGCTCCGGGCGGTGCGGATCGACCGCCTGGCGAGTCAGCGCCCCGGCGGGTTCGCTGTAGCCGACGCTGGTCAGCCGGTCGCCGTCGAAGGTGAAGCTGGTCAGGCTGGCCAGCCCGCACTGGCGGCGCCGCGGGTCGTGCCACAGCCTGCGGCCCTCGGCGGCCAGGCGGATGATCCAGATCGGGAGCTGGTGGCTGACCAGCACGGCCTCGTGGCCTCGGGCGGTCTGCCTGGCGGCGTCGATCGCCTCGCGCATCCGGGCCAGCACCTCGGTGTAGCGCTCGCCCCAGGAGGGGCGGAACGGGTTCCAGAAGTGGCGGTAGTGGCGCAGGTTGCGGAAGACCTCGCCGCCGGCCCCGATCGGCACGCCTTGGAACACGTTGATCGCCTCGATCAGGCGGTCGTCGGTGCCGACGGGCAGGCCGAGGGTTTCGGCCAGGGGTGCGGCGGTCTCCTGGGCACGCTCCATGGGCGAACTGACCAGCAGCCGCACATCGCGGTCGGCGACGGCCGCGGCGACCATGTCCGCCATACGCCGCCCGGTGTCCGACAGGTGGTAGCCGGGCAGCCTGCCGTACAGGACGCCCCCGGGGTTGTGCACCTCACCGTGCCGAAGCAGGTGGACGACGGTGGTCTGAGCCATGGTGGGCTCAGCCTACCCATATGCAACACGCGTGACGCCCGTGGGGACCAGTTATGTCACGCTTCACTGGGAGTGTCCGAGAAAGGACATCTGGTCGCCCTAGGCCATGGCCGTTTCCGCAGGGGTTTCGCCCGCCCCCAGCACATACGGCGTGGCGGCCCGCCGCAGCGCCTCGACCGCCGCCCGGATCGCCGGACGGCGAGCCGCGTCGCTCCGCCACAACGCGAAGATCCGCCGCGTCGGCCGGGGCCGCAACGGCACCGCGCACACCCCTTCGGGCAGCGCGCCCCGCCCGAGCCTGGGCACGATCGCACAGCCGTGCCGCGCCGCGACCAGCGCGATCTGCGTGGCGTACTCGTCGGCCATGCAGGTGATGACCGGCTCGACCTCGGCCGAGCGCAGCGTGAACACCAGCCAGTCGTGGCAGATGGTGCCCGGCGAGGAGCTGACCCACTGCTCACCGCAGAGCTGGGCCAGCTTGACCTCGGAGCGCCCGGCCAGCACGTGGTCGGCGGGCAGGATCACATCGACGACGTCGTCGAAGAGCGTGGCGCGGGACAGCCCCTCGGGCATGCCCATGGGCCGGTTGAGCCAGTCTTGGGAGACCGCGAGGTCGATCTCGCCCCGGGTGACCTCGCGGACCTGCCGCTCCGGCTCCCGCTCGAAGAACTGCAGCTCCAGGTCGGGGTGGCGGGAGCGCAGCTCGGTCAGCGCCCCGGGGATCAGCCCGCGCGCGGCGGTGGGGAAGGCGGCCATGGACAGCTTGCCCACGACCGCCCCGCGCAGCGCCTCGAAGTCGGCCTCGGCGGTCTCGACCAGGGCCAGGATGCGCTCGGCGTGCTCGGCCAGCAACCCGGCGGCGTCGGTGAGACGGACTCCGCGCCCGTTGCGTTCGAGCAGCGTGGCGCCGGTCTCCCGCTCCAGCTTGGCGAGCTGCTGGGAGATGGCGGAGGGTGTGACCATCAGTGCCTCGGCCGCCGCGCCCACGGAACCGTAGACGGAGACCGCGTGCAGGGCCTTCAGCCGGTTGAGGTCCAACATGTAAGCAAGTCTAAACTAGCAACCCAAGAAATACTCGCTTGTGCTGAACATTCCTAAGCCGGAAAATAGATGCATGAGAACGCAACAGGCCCCCAAGACCAGCTCCGCCCAGCAGATCTCCTACCTTGAGCAGCTCGCCCGCGCCGAGCGCGAGCGCCGCGCCCGCACCGCCGGCACGCGCGCCCCGCGCCCGGTGAAGGCCGCTCAGGCGAACTGACGCGACGCCGGGGTCACCCGCGCGCGGCGGCCTTGGCCGCCAGCGGAAGAGCGTCGGTGACCCGGCCCACCGCCTCGTCGTCGTGCGCGGCCGACACGAACCACGCCTCGTAGGCCGACGGCGGCAGGTAGACCCCCTGATCCAGCATTGAGTGGAAGAAGGCCCGGTAGGCGGCGGAGTCCTGCCTCCGGGCGGCGGCGAAGTCGGTGACCGGCTCGTCGGTGAAGAAGATCGAGAACAGGTTTCCCGCCCGCTGCAGCCGGTGCGGGACCCCCTCGGCCGTCAGCGCGGCGGACGCCGCCGCGCCGATCGTTCCGGCCACCTCGTCGAGCCGGGCATATACCGCGTCGTCGCACGCGCGCAGGGTGGCCAGCCCGGCCGCGCAGGCCAGCGGGTTACCCGACAGCGTGCCGGCCTGATAGACCGGCCCCTCGGGGGCGAGCCGGTCCATCACCTCGGCCCGCCCGCCGAACCCGGCGGCGGGCAGGCCACCCCCCATGACCTTGCCGAACGTCATCAGATCGGCGTCCACCGGGTCGAGGCCGTACCAGCCGGACCTGGACACGCGGAAACCGGTGAGCACCTCGTCCACGATCAGCAGCGCGCCGTCGGCCGTGCACAGCTCGCGCAGCCGGGCGTTGAAGCCGTCGCTGGGCGGCACGATGCCCATGTTCGCCGGGCACGCTTCGGTGATCACACAGGCGATCTCGGTGTTGGCGAACGCCTCCTCCACCGCCGCGATGTCGTTGTAGGGCAGCACGATCGTGTCGGCGGCCGACGCCCCGGTGACACCGGGGGTGTCCGGCAGCCCGAACGTGGCCACGCCCGAGCCCGCCGCGGCGAGCAGGGCGTCCACATGGCCGTGGTAGCACCCGGCGAACTTCACCACCTTCGCCCGGCCGGTGAAGCCCCTGGCCAGCCGTACGGCCGACATGGTGGCCTCGGTGCCCGAGCTGACCAGGCGCACCTTCTCCACCGGGGCCATCCGGGACACGATCTCCTCGGCCAGTTCGACCTCGCCGGGCGTGACTGCGCCGTAGGAGGTGCTGTGGTCGAGCGCCTCGCGCAGCGCCGACACCACGTCGGGGTGACGGTGCCCGAGGATCATCGGGCCCCACGAGCAGACCAGGTCGACGTAGCGGTTGCCGTCGACATCGGTCAGGTACGGGCCCTGGCCGGAGGCCATGAACCTCGGCGTGCCGCCGACCGCGCCGAACGCGCGGACCGGGGAGTTGACCCCGCCCGGCACCACGGCGCGGGCGCGGTCGAAGAGTTCCTGGGACGTCTTGTCGCTGCTGCTACTCACGACCCCAGATTACGGCGGCACCCTCGTGGGCGCCCCGCCGGTGGGTCGCGTCACTCGCAGGAATCGACCAGCCAGTCGAGGACTCGCAGCGGGTCGGGCAGCGGGCGGCCGTCGGGCGGGCGCAGCCAGGAGACCGGCTGCCCGGTGGGCAGCGTGGACGGCGGAGCCAGCACGTAGCTGTCACGACAGTGCCAGCGCAGCCCCGACATGTCGTCGACGCTCTCCGGGACGCAGTCGAGGTTGCAGGACCACCATTCGTCTTCGTCGTCGGGGTTGCCCCGGGTGGCCACATAAAACAGAACCCGGTCGCCGTTGGCGGCGACCGGGCCGGTGTCGGAGCCGGATGCGTCCATCCGGGTGAGCGCGGCGAGCCCCGAGTCCAGCGGGGCGTCGAACACGTCGAAGACGCGCCCCGTGGGCAGGATCACATTGGCCTCGGGTTCACGCTCCCACCATCGGGTGAGTTGCGCGGCGTCGAGTGTGGCCTGCATCTGCCAGGCCGGGGACAGCGGATGCGCGCCCGGGTCGGGACAGCCCACGCGGTCGCACGAACACGCCCGCGATCCGCTGCGCAGCGGATGCGCCCCGGGGCATACGGCCCAGCCGAGCCCGGCGTATTCCAGCACGGAGCCGATCCGCGAAGTGTGCCGCGCCCGCCGTTTCGCACGCCGGGCGAGTGGTACCCCCACCATCGATTCCTCCGTCCGCGCGCCGGGGCGTGCCGAAGCGACGGAGCCACACGGAAACGGCGGGCTCCGAGCGCCTGGGACACATCCGTTTTCCTTCTTGCACTGTAACGCACGCGTCTCAGACGCCTGGGAGAAACCCCCCGGTTCGCGGTTCACCTCCGCGTAGATCCCTGCCCAGTGTCAGTAAGTGGGAGCGTCACGCCGGGAGGCCGCGGGCCACCTCCGTCGCCCAGTAGGTGAGGATCATGTCGGCCCCGGCGCGCCGGATCGCCGTCAGCGACTCCATGATCACCCGCTCGCGGTCGATCCAGCCGTTGGCCGCCGCCGCCTCGATCATCGCGTACTCGCCGCTGACCTGGTAGGCCGCCACTGGGACGTCCACCGCGTCGCGGATCTGGCGCAGGATGTCGAGGTAGGGCATCGCGGGCTTGACCATCACCGCGTCGGCGCCTTCGGCGAGGTCGAGCCGCACCTCGCGCAGCGCCTCGCCCGCCGAACCGGCCGGGTCCTGCTGGTAGGAGCTGCGGTCGCCGAACTGTGGCGCGCACTCCGCCGCGTCGCGGAACGGCCCGTAGAACCCGGAGGCGTACTTGACCGAATAGGCCAGGATCGGCAGTTGCTCGAAGCCCTCGGCGTCGAGCGCCGCGCGGATCGCGCCCACCTGGCCGTCCATCATCCCGCTCGGCGCGATCATCTGCGAGCCCGCGCGGGCCTGCGCGACCGCCGCCGCCGCGTAACGTTCCAGCGTGGCGTCGTTGTCGACCTCGCCGTCGTCGGTGAGGATGCCGCAGTGCCCGTGGTCGGTGAACTCGTCGAGACAGGTGTCGGTCATCACCACCAGCGCGTCGCCCACCTCGGACAGCACGTCGCCCAGCGCGAGCTGCACGATCCCCTCGGGATCGTCGGCGCCGGAGCCGCGCGCGTCCTTGACGGCGGGCACGCCGAACAGGATCAGCCCGCCGACGCCCGCCTGGGCCGCCTCGTGGGCGGCCTTGCGCACGGAGTCGCGGGTGTGCTGCACGACACCCGGCATCGACCCGACCGGAGCCGGCTCGGCGATGCCCTCCTTGACGAACACCGGCAGGATCAGATCCCCCGGATGCAGCCTGGTGCTGGCCGTCATCCGCCGAAGCGCCGCCGTACGGCGGAGCCTGCGCAGACGCGCGACCGGAAACTCAGCGCTCATCATGCCCTTCCCTATGACGGCTCTGTCCGTAGGGGGAGGTCGTTCACCCGCCGGCGCGGGCCCTCACTTGGCCCGCCGGCGAGCCCCCCGGCGTGTCTGCGACGGCCTGCGCGGCGTCTCCCCGGCCGCCACGGCCGCCTGCCTCTGCTTCGCACCGTACTCCGCCAGCGCCGCCGCGAGGGCGGAAGCCGACGGACGATCGGCCATCACATCGACCCGGAGCCCGAACTCCTCGGCCGTCCGCACGGTCTGCGGCCCGATCGCCGCGATCACCGTGACGTTGTGCGGCTTGCCCGCGATGCCCACCAGGTTGCGCACCGTGGACGACGACGTGAACAGCACCGCGTCGAACCCGCCGCCCTTGATCGCCTCGCGGATCGGCGCGGGCGGCGGGGCCGCGCGCACCGTGCGGTAGGCGGTGACGTCGTCGCACTCCCAGCCCAGCTCGGTCAGCCCCGCGACCAGGCTCTCCGTGGCGATGTCGGCCCTGGGCAGCAGCACGCGGTTGATCGGGTCGAGCATGGAGTCGTAGGGCGGCCACTCGGCGAGCAGCCCCTCCGCCGACTGCTGCCCCGACGGCACCAGGTCGGGCCGCACGCCGAACTCGATCAGCGCGCGGGCGGTGGCCTCGCCCACCGCGGCGACCTTCAGCCCGGCGAAGGCGCGGGCGTCGAGGCCGTACTCCTCGAACTTCTCACGCACCGCCTTGACCGCGTTGGCGCTGGTGAAGGCCACCCACTCGTAGCGGCCGGTGACCAGGCCCTTGATCGCGCGGTCCATCTGCTGCGGGGTGCGGGGCGGCTCGACCGAGATGGTCGGGACCTCCTCCGGCACCGCGCCGTACGAACGGAGCTGCTCCGACAGCCGGCCGGACTGCTCCTTGGTGCGCGGCACCAGCACCCGCCAGCCGAACAGCGGCTTGGTCTCGAACCACGACAGCGTGTCGCGCAGCCGGACGGCGTCGCCAACGACGATCAGCGACGGCTCGTCGATCACCGCGTGCTTGAGGTCGGGGCCGAGCCTGCCCAGCGTGGTGACCACCGTGTTCTGCTCGGTGGTCGTGCCCGCGCCGGTCACCGCCACGGGCGTGCTCTCCGGACGGCCCGCCGCCACCAGCGCCTTACCGATGGCCACCGCCTCGCCGGTGCCGTTGTAGACGACGAGCGTGCCCGCCGTGTCGGCGTGCGCCGACCAGTCGTCCACCTGCTCCGCGTCCACCACCCGGAACTCGGGCCCGGTCGTCGCCGGGATGCCCGCGTAGGCCAGCACCGCCGTCGCGGGCGGCACCCCGGGCACGATCTCGAAATCGACGTCGCCCTTGGCGCAGGCGGCGGCCTCGTCGGTGATCGAGGCGAAGAACATCGGGTCGCCCGGGCACAGCCGGACCACGTTGCGGCCGCCCTTGGCGGCCTGCACCGCGCTGAGCGGCACCGCGCCGCCCGCCGAGACGTCGATCACCTCGACGTCGGGCCTGGCGTGGCGCAGCAGCGCGCCGTGGGCGGACTGGTCCAGCACGACGACATCGGCCTTGCCGAGGAGCGTCGCGCCGCGCAGGGTCAGCAGGTTCTCATCGCCGGGACCGGCGCCGACGAAGGCGACGAAGCCCCCGGGATGCTCGACGAAGGGCGGCGGGGTCGGAGAGGTCGGACTCGCGGAGCTCAATGGGACTGCTCCCCCATCAACGTGCCGGCCCCGTCGGCGACCATGGCGGTCGCGAGGTCGCGACCGAGTTCCATGGCCGCCGGGAGAGGTCCGGCGGTGGACTTACGGATCGCGCGGCGGCCGTCGACGGCGACGACCGTGGCGATCAGGTTCAACGTGTGCCCGTCGGCGACCGCGTACGCGCCCACAGGGGCGGCGCACCCGGCTTCCAGAGTGGCCAGCAACGACCGCTCGGCGGTCACCGCCGCGCGGGTGCCGGGGTCGTCCAGCACGCCGAGCAGCTCGACCAGATCGTCCCTGTCGGCGCGGCACTCCACCGCCAGGGAACCTTGTCCGGGTGCCGGAAGCATCTCCTCGATCTCGAAGATCTGGGCGATCTCCGATTCCCTGCCGAGCCTCGCCAACCCCGCCGTGGCGAGCACGATGGCGTCCAGCTCACCCGAGTGGACCTTGCCGATCCTGGTGTCGGCGTTGCCGCGGATCGGCAGGTATTCGAGGTCGGGGCGGAGCACCCGCAACTGGGCGACGCGCCGGGGCGACCCGGTGCCGACCCTGGCCCCAGGGGGGAGGTCGGCGAGCTTGGCGGACCCGATCAGCGCGTCGCGGTGGTCGGCGCGCGACGGCGTCGCGGCCAGCGCCACCTCGGCGGCGGGCGCGGTCGGCAGGTCCTTGAGCGAGTGGACGGCGAAGTCGATCTCGCCCTCGATCAGCTTGTCGCGCAGCGCGCTGACGAACACGCCGGTGCCGCCGAGCTGGCTGAGCTGCGCCTTGGTGACGTCGCCGAAGGTGGTCACGCCGACCAGCTCGACGGCCCGGCCGGTCAGCTCGGTGAGGCGGTCGGCGGTCATCTGGGACTGCGCCGTGGCCAGCAGGCTCCGCCGGGTGCCCAGGCGCAGCGGCCTCGTGCCGTCGCTCACAGCTCCCCCTCCCCGGGACGCGGCCCGTCGATCCCGGGACGCCGCACGGCCTCGGGAACCTTCGGATCGAGGTTGAACAGCTCCCGCAACGCCTCCGCATAATGATCGCCCGACGATGACGCGGCGAGCTGTTTGACACGCACGGTGGGCTCGTGAAGCAGCTTGTCCACCACCCGGCGGACCGTCTGCGTCACCTCGTCGCGGACCCTGCCCTCGATCTCGGGCACCCGTGAGACCAGGCGCCCCAGCTCGGCCTCCACCACGTCGGCGGCCTTGCTGCGCAGCGCGACGACCGTGGGCGTGACCCTGGCCGCCCGGACCTCTTCGAGGTATCCGGTGACCTCCTCGGCCACGATTCGCCGCGCCGTCTCCACCGTATCGCCCGTCTTGAGTCCCAGGCCGGAGTTCTGCAGCGTTTCCAGGTCCACCAGCGTGACGCCGGGCAGCACCCGCACGCCCGGGTCGATGTCGTGGGGCAGCGCGAGGTCGAGCAGGAACAGCGGGCGCTCGCGGCCGGGGCCGATCATCTCGGGGGTGACCACCAGGGTGCCGCCGCCGGTACAGGAGATCACGATGTCCGCCTCGGCCAGCTCGGCGGGGAGGTCGGACAGGCGCGCGGCCCGGCCGCCGACGGTCTCGGCCAGCCGTTCGGCGCGCTCGTAGGTGCGGTTGGCGACCACGATCGAGGTGACCCCCGCACGGGTCAGTGTCGCCGCCGACAGCGCGCTCATCGAGCCCGCGCCCACCACCAGCGCCCGGCTGCCGGACACCGGCCCGAGGACCTGTTCGGCCAGCCCCAGGCCGACCCCCACCAGCGAGGCGCCCGCGCCGTCTATGCCGGTGTCGGTGTGGACCCGCTTGCCGACCCGCAGCGCGTGCTGGGCCAGGTCGTTCAGCGTGGAGCCCAGGGTGCCCTGCTCCTGTGCCAGCCGGAGCGCCTGGCGGACCTGGCCGAGGATCTGCCCCTCGCCGATCACCATCGACTCAAGGCCGCTGGTCACCGAGAACAGGTGCGACACCGCGCGGTCTTCGTAGTGCACGTACAGGTGCGGGGCCAGGTGCTCTACGGGGACCCCGGCGTGGTCGCCGAGCAGGTCGCTCAGCGAGTTGACCGCCGCGTGGAAACGATCGACGTCGGCGTAGACCTCGACGCGGTTGCACGTGGAGACGACCATGGCCTCGGCCACGGAGCCGTTCCTGTGCACGTCGTGCAGCAGCTTGACCAGCGAGTCGCCGGACACGGACGCACGTTCGAGCAGTGAGACCGGCGCCGTCCGGTGGCTCAACCCCACGGCCAGGACGCTCATGCGCTCGCCCCCTGCTGCAACCCCTCGGGCATCACTGGGCCCCCACTTTCGCGATCCGCCTTCCGCTGTTCGTGGAACGCAAGGATCTGCAGCTCAATGGACAGATCGACTTTCCGCACATCGACGCCCTCGGGCACGGAGAGCACGGTGGGGGCGAAGTTCAGGATGCTGGTGACCCCGACGGCGATCACGCGATCGCACACCTGCTGCGCGGCGCCCGCCGGCGTGGCGATCACCACGATCGACACCCCCCGCCGCTCGATCACGGCCTCAAGCTCGTCGATGTGCTCAACATTCAATCCCGCGATGTGGTCGCCCACGACTTCGGGGTTGGCGTCGAACAGCGCGGCCACCCTGAAGCCGCGCGAGACGAAGCCTCCGTAATTGGCAAGCGCTCGGCCGAGGTTTCCTATTCCGACGATGGCGACGGCCCAGTCCTGGGTCAGGCCCAGTTCACGGGAGATCTGGTAGATCAGGTACTCGACGTCGTAGCCGACTCCGCGTGTGCCGTACGAGCCGAGGTGTGACAGGTCTTTGCGCAGCTTCGCCGAGTTGACCCCCGCGGCCATGGCGAGGTCCTCCGAACTCACGGTGGAAACGCCACGCTCGGCCATCCCGGTCAGCGCCCGCAGGTAGAGCGGCAGCCGGGCGACGGTCGCCTCGGGGATGCCACGTTCGCGGGATTGGGGCGGGCGGCGTATCACGTGCCGGAACTCCAGGGGACGGGCTTCCGGCGGCGGCACTGCCGCGAGCACGGATGCGGTTTGACGACGACGGCGACGGACGACAGGGTGAACAGCGTCTTCCAGGTTAATCCCTTTGTGAACGAATGCACAAAGTGAGAGGCAGCACGTCCGACCACGCCGCGACTCCACTACGGTGACCACATGAGCCACCGGATCACGCTGCTCGGCAAGCCGGGTTGCCATCTCTGCGACGACGCCCGCGAGATCATCGCCCGCGTCGCAGGCGAGCTGGGCGTGCCGTGGGAAGAGCGCGACATCACCCAGTCGGCCGAGGACCAGGAGAAATACTGGGAGATGATCCCGGTCACCTTGATCGACGGCGTGCAGCACGACTTCTGGCGCGTGGACGAATCCCGCCTCCGCACCGCCCTCACCGCCTGACCGGCCAGCCCCCCTCAGTCCCAGCCTGGCCCCCACCTGTCCCGATCCCCTATCCCACCCTCGACCCTTGTGCGGCTGGACGGCGGCCGAACTGGACGAGGCGCTGAGCCGTCTCGGCCCTCCCGCGCAGGCGGCCAGGACCTTCGCCGCACGCGAGACCGCGCCCCCCGCACCGGTCGGCAGGCGCTTCATCGCCTTGTTCATCGACAATCTTCCGCTGATCGGCGTCACGATCGCGCTCCTGGCCCAGGGGGTCACGCGGCTCCTGAACGGCACGGAAGGCGTCATGCTGGCCGCGCCGCCCTGGTTCTACGTGAAGACGGACAGCTCCTGCGTCGCCGTCGGCCCGGTGATCTGCGACAGCGCGGTCTACCAGGAAGCCGGCCTCCTCCACGCCCTAGCGATCGTGGGCCTGGGCCTGCTGGAGTACCTGACCGGCACCACCCCGGGCAAGCGTCTCACCGGCCTGCGCGTGGTCAGCGATTCCGGCCTGCGGCTCCATCCGGTCGCCGCCCTCGCCCGGCGGCTCTGCGTGGTCCTCGGCCCGCTCGCCTGGCTCGACCGGCTGCCCGCCGTCTGGGGAGACTCACGACGGCTCCTCGACCACGTCACCGGCACGCAGGTCGTTCGGGTCGCCCGGGAGGCTTGACGACGGCACAGCGGGCACAGCGCGCAGCCCCGCCCGCCGTCTCAGCCACACGAACGCCCGCAGCGTGGCGAGGGCGACGACGATCTGTACGGCGAGCGGCTCCCACCCCGGCGCGAGCCGCCAGCCGTTCTCCGAAAGCAGCATGATCAGGTTGATCATCCGGTGCGCGATGAAGTTGACGTAGACGATGATGATCACCCCGATCACCTTCGCCCGCCGCCGCCAGAACTGGACCGAGGGGTCCTTCGCCCCCGGAAAGGTGTTCTCGTAGGCGAACAGGTCGTCCCGCACGGACCGGAAGGCCATCCGCATCGACGCGCCGAGAACGTCCCAGAGGGGAAAGGCGGTGAGCGGCACGAAACGCGCCGTCCAGTCGGCGGCGAAGCGGACCAGCCCGCTGGCCGCGTGCCTCTTCAACGGCGTGACGGACCCTCCGGGCCGGCGGAACTCCGGCAGGTCCGGCGGGCTCCAGACCTCACCCGTCTCGCGCTGGATCTCCCCGGCCCGCTCGCGCAGCAGCGCGCGGGCGCGCTCGCGGAACTCGTCGTACCGCTCCTTCGACGCGGGCGCGAGGAGCAGCAGCCGGCGCGGATTCACCGTGCGGACGGCCTCCACGAACTCCCAGAGGGTTCCCGGGGTCGGGTCGAGGACGATGACGACCAGCCGGGCGCGGGACATCAGGCGGCGCACCGGCCTCTGCCAGTCGCCGGTCGGCAGGTAGAGCCGCTGCGCCCCGGCGGGCGGCAGCCCATCGGCGGGGGAACCCACCGCGATGACCCGGCCGAGACGGCGCAGGCACCCGGTCAGGTGCTCCTCCAGGCTGCGCCCCGACATGAAGAGCGACGCGATGTGCGGCAGTGGATACAGCGCCTCCGGTCGCAGCCAGCCGCGTTCGAGATCGGCCCGGTCGTGGTCTTCGCCGAAGGAGCGGAGATAGAGGACGTACGGCTCGCCGTCGGCCGGGGGCGCCGCCGTCCGGGTCAGGCGCCTGCGACCGGCCAGCCGCGCCTTCTGCCCGACGTGCACGATGACCGCGCCGATGAGCATCAGGAAGAAGAGCAGGTTGTAGAGCCACCAGGGCGAGTCGTCGGGCAGCGACCCGATCCCCGCGTAGTAGAAGGCGGTGAGCGTCGTAGCCAGCCCGGCGGCCCAGAACACCCAGCCGGCGAGCAGCATGGCGACGCCGTAGAGCCTGGATCCGTTCCGGGGATCGGTCACGCGGCGTACCGGGACAGCGCCTCGGCCCCCTCTCTGGCGGTGGCGGTGTCCACGGTGGTGAGCAGATCTCGCACCTCTTTGACGCGCTCGGTCGCACGACCGCAGGAGACCTCCTTGAGCTGCCGCAGGCCGGTGACCGCCTGGCCGGCCCCCTCGTCGACCTCTCCGGCCCGGACCAGGCTGCCGGCCAGGCTGAGCTGGTACAACGCGCGGTTGCGGCCGTAGCCGTCGCCACACTGGGCGGAGGCGGCACGGAAGAACGAGGCCGCCGCCTGGTATCGGCCCGCCTCCAGGTAGACCAGCCCCTGGGCGGTGCTCAGCTCGGCCGGGCCGTGGAAGGCCGTCCACGTGGGCGCCGGGCGGCCCCGGTCGGCGCGTTCGTACAGCTTCATCGCCCGCGCCAGCTCGCCCTGGGCGGCGGTGTGGTCGCCCATCTGGGCGAGGGCGCGCGCCTCGCGGGCCGCGATGATCGACAGCAGCATCGGCGAGTCCATGGCCTCCGCCCGCCGCCGCGCGGCCCGCGCCAGGTCGTAGGCGTATCGCGAATGTTCTTCGCGGAGGGCCTGGAGGCTCAGCGACGCCAGGACCACGACCTCAAGGTCGCGGTCTTCGAGCATCCGCGCCGTGGCCAGCGACTCCGCCCAGTAGGAGCGGGCCGCCGGATGGTCGAGATCGTCGAAGCAGTACCACCCGCAGTGCTCCGCCATCTCACCGGCGAGCAGCCGCAGTTTCCTGCCGATCGCGTCGGAATAGGTTCCGGTGTCGATGACCCGGCGGATACGGGCCAGATGCCGGGCGGCCAGTGCTCGGACGTCGCCCCCACCGTGCGCGCTGTCCATGGCGACGAGCGACCCGAGCCCGGCGCGCAACTCCTGAGGATGCGGGGTTCCCACGGGCCCGTTCCACGCGAGGGCGGAGGACGGGACGACCGCCACTCCCGCCGCGACTCCCACGGTGCCCGCCACGAAGGTTCGCCGTTTCACATTCGCATTGTCCCCCGCGGACCCGGTTTCGAACTCAGGCATATCAACTTCACCATTCAGAGATGGTGGAAAACCCAAGTCAACAGGGCTCACCCCGAACATCGCATGCAACACTCGCCACGCGGACGGCCGGGGCGTCGGCGGATCCGGCAGCCGCCAGCGATGATACTGGCGAACCGTTATCCCGGTCGCTTCCCGATCAACCGGGCCGCCTGCGCGAAAGCGGTGATGAACGTCGCGGGACGTGCCCAGCCATGTGCGGCGCACGCCTGCTCGAACGCGGTCTGCTCGGCCAAAGTTCCCACCTCGGAAACGCTTTTGACACTTAGCGTAGCGATCCGAATGCGACCCGGAGGGCATGTCCCGGAACCGGTTGAACGTCCCGGCGAAAGTCCTTCTCCGCGTCCTTCCGCCGCCGATCATCTGCGGTCCCATCAGCACCACCGGACCATATCGCGCGAGTGGAGGAAAACCACAAATGACCGAAATTGGCGATCAGCCGCAACCGACACCGGAAAAGGTGTACGCTCCGCTTTTCGTGTGGGAAGTCGAGTCAGACGATCGCGGCATTTCCGGCGTGACCCGAGATCAAAAGGAGGCCGCGCACGCCGTCGTCACCGTGCTCGAGTGGACGACCTGACCCCGCGGGGCCGGGCGCACCTGCGCGCGCTGGAACAGACCAACCTGGGCCGAGGCCCTCGGACGGCAACTCGCCGCCCTCTCCCGCACGCGCCGCACCTGATGGACGCCGGATCAGCCGGTCTCCGCGAGGAGATGTACGACACCGGCCGGGTTCTTGATCCAGTGGGTTCTGGAATCGAGATTCTCCAGTGGTTCGACCTCGTCACACGGGTGAATGCCGATGCCGGCCAGTTCGCTCGTGGCCGCGTCCAGGTCATCGGTGTGCAGTTGCAGCCACAGGTCGGGACGGCTGTAATTGTCGACGCAGTCGAGCCACAGGGTGTTGGGGCCGAACCGCACCGAATGAGTCCGCGAAACGGTCGGAGCGTAGGAGACGTCGTCTTCTTTGACCTCGAAGCCCAGGGTGTCGCGGTAGAAGGCCACGGTGGCCTCGTACTGCGCCTTCGGGATCTTCATGGCGATGTTCAGACCGGCCGTGAATTCAGGCTTGCTCATTGATGCGTGGCTCCTTGGCTCATGGATTCGTATCGGTGGCGTCGTCCAGTGCGCGTCCGAGCGCGGCCAGCCGGTCGTCCCACCGGTTGGCGAGCCTGGCCAGCCACACCTGGGCCGTGCGAATGGCCGCCGGTTCCAGCCGGTAGGGATGGCGGCGGCCGGTCGGTTCGCCGGAGCTGATCAGGCCCGCTTCGGCGAGCTGGCCGAGGTGCTTGGCGACCGCCTGGCGGCTGACCGGTAACCGCCGCGCCAGATCACTGACGGTCGCGGGCCCCGCACGGGCGAGCTCCTCCAGCAGCGCCCGCCGCGTCGGATCGGTGAGCGCCAGGAACACCGCGACGGCCTGCGCTTCCGAATCAGGCGGCGGCATCGAGGTAGGTCTCCAGATCGACGAGCTCGGTGTCCCATCCCTGGCTGTTTGCCTGGCGGGCAGACCGGGCCACGTCATCGGAGACCTGGGCGAACCCGCTCTCCACGACGCGCAGCCGGGTGCCGTCCGGCACCTGCTCCAGGGTGAAGTCCACCAGCGTCTGGGGTGCGTCCGCCTCCGGCAGACCCTCCATCGCCCACCTGAACGCGAACCGATGCGGTGGATCGACCACCGCGATCGTGGCGACGGACTCGTCGTCGAGGTCGTCCCAACGGAAGAACGCCCGCCCGCCGGGCCGCAGATCTATCTCCGCCACCGAGCCGAACCACCGCGAGAGCCCTTGCGCGGTGGTCAGCGCGGCCCACACCCGCTCGATGGGGTGCCGCAGCACCACCACACGCTCGATCGTGTCCGGAACCATGCCCAACCTCCTTCGCAACCTACAGGTTGCCATCAATCGCAACCTACAGGTTGCGATCGCGCCCCGCAACTCCAGGACGCTCCCATGGGGATCTGACAAGATCACCTATATGACGACGAATCCGCAGATCATCACGCATGACCCGACGGATGGCGTGTATGCCAGCACCAGCGACTACGTTCACGCGGTGGAAGTCCGCGACGCACAGCGCCTGTTGTTCGTCTCCGGAACGATGGGCCTGGACCCAGCGGGCACGCCCGGTGCCACGCTGGACGAACAACTCGACCTCATCTGGGCCAACCTGCGGGCGATCCTGGCGTCGGCCGACATGACCGTGGACAACATCGTCCGGCTCACCAGCTACCTACGCGACGCCTCCTACGCCGAAGCGAACGCGACGGCCCGCGTCCGAGCCTTGGGCAACCGCGCCATCCCCACCACCGCAGTGGTCGCCCAGACCCTCGTCAGCGAATGGCTCGTGGAAATCGAGGTAATCGCCGCCGGCTGACCAGCTCACCCCGCGACTGCCTCCAACATCATCGACGGCCCTGCGGCTACCTGCCCCAAGTGGCCGCCTGAAGGCGCAAGCGTCGCGCGAAGCCCATTGGCCGCGCGCCAGCGGGGCGGTCTCGGCGGAGGCGGTGGCGCCCGGTGGCGCGGTTGTGGGGGGCTTGCCGTACAGACGACCCCACTCGCGCGGCCGCGCAGAGCGCGAGCAGCCCGCGCCCCCGGTCGACTATCCGATCGGTCGTTGCGGGGCGTCCAGCCAAATCCGCTGCCCGTTCGGGGTGACCGTCATCCCGAACCGGTCCCGGTCAGGCTCGCCCCAGGCCATCCACTGAAGGTAGGCGTTCACGACCTCGTCCCACAGCGGCCGATCGCCGACCTGGTGAACCTCGTGGTCGTCAGCGTCAGGGACGTAAATGATCAGTGCCCACCGCGCCGGGACGCCCGGGTCGCTCACCCACGTCAAAAGCCGGTCGGTTTCCTGGTGACTGCCGATGTGCAGACCGGTGAGCGCCGACATCGCCAACGCGGCCCCCGGCGGCGCCTGCGTGATCATGCGGGGGTCGACGCGGGTCCGCGTCTCATGGCTCGGGCCTTGCTCGGCACACGCGACGATGCGCTGCGAGCGCATCATCATGTACTCGGCGAAGCCATCGAACCTGCCTGCCGCCGTGCCGTCCGGCCGGATGGTGAGCCGCACCGCGTGCCCGGCGACGAATCCCGGGTCATAAGGCAGAACGATGACGCCGCCCGGCCGGGTCTGCTCCACCCAGGCGTACGGCACGGTGTGAACGCCGCAGGTGACATGAACTCGATCGAACGGCGCCCGCTCGGGGCAGCCGGTCGCGCCGTCGCCGACGACCACATACGGATGAACGCCCGCGTCTCTGAGGTTCTTCTCGGCGAGTGCGGCGAGCGCGCCGTCTATTTCCATCGAGGTGACATACTGCGCGCCGACGAGATGGGACAGAAGAGCAGCGGTCCAGCCGGTGCCAGTGCCGATCTCCAGTACCCGGTGACCTGGCTGTGGATTCAGGAGATCGAGAAAATCGGTGACGGTGCCGGGAGCGGAATTGGACGAGCTGTAGAGGCCGACCGGCGATCGCATCGATCATGCCGCTGATCAGTACCGCGATGTCATTGCCCATGCACTGTTACTTCTTGCCCGGTTTTTCGTGTTTACCCTGATCGGGCGCTTTATCCTTCTTCGCGGGATCAAGCTTGGGCAGCGGCAAGGGTTTGTCTTCCTTACATTTATGCGAAGCGCTCATCGAGAGCGTACGGCTACGCGAAGGACGGGGCAAGGGTCACCTAAGGGCGCGAGGGACGGTCACGACTCGCTCCCGACTTACCCGCACTCAGCCGACCACAAGAACTGCGGTCGGGGATAAAACTCTCGCCTCATCGACAGACTTGGATTAATCCTCCGAAGACCCTTTTGCGGGATTCTGGATGGTTTCGCAGTTGCTTGATCCAAGTGAACGCCGGGCGGCGCGAGCGTCGGGCGAAGCCCGACATCAAGAAAGACAGTCCGAGCGCGCAGCGAGGCCCAATCGTCGCGCGTTGGCGCGGCGGCCACGCCGAAAGCGGGGGGATCACGCGGACCAGCGGGTGACGGGGGCGCTTGGGCTCCGGCCGCGGCCGGGGACCGGCGTCGGATTGAGGGGCTTGCCGTGCGGACGACCCCGCTCGCGCGCCCGCGCGTTAGATGTAGGCGGTGGGGAGGGGGACGACCTTGGCGGCGTTGACGGAGAGTTCGATGACGTTGGTGGCCAGTACGAGGGACTGGCGTTCGCTTATGAAGTACTGGACGTGGGGCTGGCGCTGGTGCTCCGTGTAGGCCACTTCGTCCCGATAAAGTTCGTAAATGATTCGCTGAAGCGGGGCGGACTTGACCGCGTGGCAGGAGTAGACCAGCGTGTCAGGTTCGCTCTGGCGGACACCTTCCACGGTCTGGTCCGCGAGCCGGTCGAATGCCTCGCCCGAGCCGTCCATCAGAGTGAAGACCGTGAGCAGCCCGTAGATGCTCGGTGACGGCCTACCGCCGCCGCCAGGGGGAGGCGCGGCGCCCGGGATTTCCGCGCCCGCGTAGAAGATGCCGGTGTGCGGCATGCTGTAGTCCTGCTCGGCTTGGCCGTACTCCTGCTCGGGCTGGCCGTACTCCTGCTCGGCGGCCCGGCGTGCCCGCCTGCCGCCCTCCACGCGGGCGTGTGCGCCCGTTTCCGGCCCATGCCTGCCCCGCCCGTGCGCGGAGTCGAAGTCGCCCGTGTGCGTGCCGTACGGCAAGCCGTCCCCCTCGCCCTGCCGCATCCGTGCCCCGTAGTCGTTCTCCGGCTCTCCCGCCCGGTATTCGGCGACGAGGTCGCCGAGCCCGGAACGCCGCCGCCCGCCCGTGTGTCCGGCGCCGGTCGGCGGGCCGCTTCCGGGCATGCCCTGGTCGGTCCCGAAAGACTGGTCGGCCCCGAAGGACTGCTCGGCCGCATAGGGCTGATCGGCGAAGAACTGATCGCCGCGGGACTGACCCCCCTGCCCGCGGATGTCCTCGCGGACGTGGGTGCGGCCCTGCCCGCCCTGTTCCGCCACCGCGCGCCGCCGGCCGGTGTCGCTCTCCCTCGACGTCTGCCCGAAGGACTGCTCGGCGGCTCGTTCCGGGGCGCGCTGGGAGGAAGACCGCTCGGAGCGTCCTCGCTGCTGCTCCACCTGCTTCCGCTCGGTCTCCTCTTCCTCGTACTCGTCGTCGTCCTCGTAAGGCGCGAGCGGCCGGATGAGCACATACCAGATGCCGGCCGCGGCGACGGTGAGGAGCGCGGTCGTGAAGAGCCCGGACGACGTGAACCGCAACGCCCCCACGAGGGCGAGCCCGATCGGCGCGATGACCGCGACGGCCTGCAGATTGTCGGCGTCGTACTCGTCGCCGTTGCGCCAGCGCAGCACGGCGACCACGACGCACCCGACGAGGATGGCGGCCGTGGTCAGGTGACCGATGGCGAGTATGGAGGCGGGGATGAGGGCCCAGTGCTCCGCACCGGGCAGCGTCCGGCCGAACGTTCCCACGTTGCTCACCGGGTCGACGACCATGATCACGACTGCGACGAAGGTGAACGCGCCCGCGAGGAGCCAGGTGGCGAACCTGCCCGGGGTCTTCCGTGCCAGGAGCTGGATCACACCGACCGCCGACCATAGTGGAGCGATCAGTGAACCCGCGATCTGATATAGCCGGAAGGTAGTAGAACCGAATCCGAGGACGTGGCCCACCGCGATCACGCCGAGTGATACGCACAATGCCGCCGTGGTAGCGGTCCAGGCGCCCAGCCACCCGCTCGGCTCTGTGCGCAGGCGCCTGATCAGGGCACCGGTTGCGATGGCGGCGAGGAGAGCACCGGCGAATCCGAGGACGGCGACGACGTTTTCCATGGTGTCTCCAATGCTGCCGGACATTGCCCCCTACCGGTAGCGGTAGCCGGGACTGCGGGAGTCCACTGCACCGTTCCACCACGGTATCCGCCGGTTACGTCATGTCACGACAGTCCCCCCTATGACGTTATGGCCAGGCTTATACCTATGGTCAAAGGGGAACCGGAATCCAGCTAGATGTCCCAAGCACCGCCAAGGTCAGAGCAGAGCGGATTGTGAAATTTCCCCTTTGTTCCTAGGCTTCGAGCAGCCGACCCCCTCCCCCCCAGGGATACCGGATGCCGAATACGTGGCCGTTCGCGGGGCTCCCCCCGCCAGCCCACGCTGGGATGGCGCAGAACGCGCGAACAAGCGAGTTCGCCGTACGTCAGGACGTGGCCGCCCCGGGGGACAATGACCTCCGGGCGCTGGTGCTGCGTGCCAAGACCGGCGACGCCGACGCCTTCGGAACGCTCTATGACCGCTACGTGGACCTCGTCTACCGCTACATCTACTTCCGGGTCGGCTCCCACGCCCTGGCCGAGGACCTCACCAGCGAGACGTTCCTGCGGGCGCTGCGGCGCATCGCGGACTTCACCTGGCAGGGACGCGACTTCGGCGCGTGGCTGGTGACGATCGCCCGCAACCTGATCACCGACCACTTCAAATCGGGGCGTTACCGCATGGAGGTCAGCACCGCCGAGGTGCTGGACATCCCTTTGGACGGTCCACACATCCCGGAGAACGCGGTCGTCACGGCGATGATCAACGAGCGGGTGCTGCGTGCCGTCCGGGAGCTGAAGCCCGAACAGCAGGAGTGCGTGGTGCTGCGCTTCCTGAACGGCATGTCCCTGGCCGAGACCGCGCTCGCGATGAACAAGAAGGCCGGGGCGATCAAGGCACTGCAGTTCCGGGCGATCCGCGCGCTGGCGCGCGCCCTGCGCGCGGACCTGGACTGAGCGTTCGAAGGCCCGAAGGCCGAAAACTCAACAGGCGCCCACCGGCTGTGACACTTCGTGACGAAGCGGGGATCATACGTGGTGGCAGGGGTATCAGCCGCCCGTAACGGGGTGCGGACGGCTACGCGTGATCGGGTAACGGCTCGCTGTGAAACGCCTTGGCAGACGGCAGGTCGTAACCTGGCGCGCCGGCCCGTCGTTAGGCAAGTGACACCGATGGATCATCGCGCGGGGGCGGCAGGGAGCGTTCATGCGTAAGTGGCGACCCCGGTGGTGGCGCCCGTCCACCATCCGGCGTACCCGACACCGCCTGACCGAACGCATGTCGGAGATCGCCTCACGGGAGGACACCGGCCCCCGTCCGGAGTTCCGCTCGCGGCTCCGCGAGGATCTGCTCGCGGTCTACTCCGACGAGCCCGCGCAGCGGGCGAAGGGCGCGGCGGCCCAGGCGGACGTGGTGCGCCGGCCTCCGGCCCGCCGCGCCAGGCGCTACCGGCGCGCGAGCCGGTCGGGCGGGGCGTCCAGGGGGTACTCACGGGTCGGCGTGCTCGCTCAGGTGATCACCGTGGCCACGACCTTCATCCTGGTCGTCACCGGCCTGGTGGCCTACCGCTCGGTGCCCGGAGACACGCTGTACCCGCTCAAGCGGGCGGCGGAGTCCACCATGGTCCGGCTCAGCGCCGACGAGGTGGAACGGGCCGAGCGCAGGCTCGCGGCGGCCGAGGAGCGCGCCTCGGAGGTCGCGACGCTGCTCGGCACCCCCGACCGCGCGGGCCTGGTGGACGACACGATCAACGACATGGAGAAGAGCACCCGGTCGGCGGTCTGCGCGCTCACCCGGGTCAAGCGCAAGGACGCCAAGAAGGAGCCCACGCTGAAGCGGTTCGCCGAGAAACAGCACCGTGTGGTGGACCCGATCATCAAGAAGATGGACGCGCAGACGCAGCGCCAGGCCAGCGGCTACCTGAACTACATCGACGGCCTGGCCGGGCCGGACGCCACCTCGGCGGCGACTTCTACGGACTGATCAGGCCGTACCCGGCGCGCCCAGCCGTAACGGCACGTCATACCCCGCTAACGTGGCGGACCGGTCATCGCCACCCACGACGATTAAGCTGAGAGGTTATGAGGCGGCTACTACGACGGCGGCAGGAGCCCAGAGTCGCGGGCGAGGTGGCCGCGGCCGCCGCCGTGAGCATGCCGGTCGCCGAGCCGGATCCCACCGCGGCGGCGTTCTTCGACGTCGACAACACGATGATGCGCGGGGCGTCCATCTACCACTTCGCCCGCGGGCTCGCCGGGCGTGGCCTGTTCACCACGAAAGACCTGGTGCGCTTCGCGCTGGGCCAGGCCATCTTCCGGGTCCGCGGCAACGAGAACGCCGAGCACATCACCGAGGCCAAGGAGACCGCGCTCGCCTTCGTCGCGGGGCTCAAGGTCGACGACGTGGTCCATCTCGGCGAGGAGATCTACGACGAGGTGATGGCCGACCGGATCTGGGCGGGGACCAGGGCGCTCGCGCAGAGTCACCTCGACGCCGGGCAGCGGGTCTGGCTGGTCACCGCCACGCCGGTGGAGCTGGCCAGCGTGATCGCCCAGCGGCTCGGGCTGACCGGCGCGCTGGGCACCGTCGCCGAGACCGAGAACGGCGTCTACACCGGCAGGCTCGTGGGCGACCTGCTGCACGGCCCGGCCAAGGCAGAGGCGGTGCGCGCGCTGGCCCGCAGGGAGGGCCTCGATCTCGGCCGCTGCTCGGCCTACAGCGACTCGGCCAACGACCTGCCGCTGCTGTCGCTGGTCGGCAACGCCTCGGCCGTCAACCCGGACGGCGAGCTGCGCGAGCACGCCAGGAACAACGGGTGGACCGTCCACGACTACCGCACCGGCAGGAAGGCCACGATGATCGGCCTGCCGATCGCGATGGCGGCGGGCGCGGTCGCGGGCGGCGTCGCGGCGGCGATCGCACTGCGCCGCCACTACCGCTCCTGAGCCCGGCGCCGCTACGGCCGCGCCGGGATCGGCGCGAGCCGGGCGGCGCGGACGGGCTCGCCCAGATCCCGCAACCGCAGGACGATCGCGTCGGCGATCAGCCAGACGGTGAACAGGTGCCCGGCGTCGAGCAGCCACCCGAGCGGCGACCCCGTGTCGGCGGGGACGAGAAGCGAGACCGCCACCATCACCATGGCGGCCCCCTGGGCCTGGTTGAACCGGGCCTAAATGATGGGGAAGGCCGGGCCGCGGCGGAGGCGGAGGTCGTTTAGCTGGTGCTGGATGGTCTCGCGGACGTGGTCGGTGAGGTTGAACACGGTCGCGGGGTCGTCGGCCGCCGACGGGTCGAGCTCGTCGGTTCTGATGGGCTCGCCGAACTCGATCATCCACTTGGACGGCAGCGGGATCAGCCCCAGCGGGCCGAGCCATGGGAAGAACGGGGTGATCGGCAGGTACGGCAGGCCGAAGGCCCGTGCCAGCATCCGCAGGTCGCCGATCTTCGGGTAGATCTCCTCCGCGCCCACGATCGCGCACGGCACGATCGGCACGCCCGCCGTGATCGCCGAGGCGACGAAGCCGCCGCGCCCGAACCGCTGCAGCCGGTAGCGCTCGTGGAACGGCTTGCCCACGCCCTTGAAGCCCTCGGGGAAGACCCCCACCAGCTCGCCCTTGCGCATCAGCCGGTCGGCGTCCTCGCGGCAGGCCAGGGTGTGGCCGGTCTTGCGGGACAGGTGGCCGAGCAGCGGCAGCTCGTAGACGAGGTCGGCGCCCAGGAGCCGCACCGGCCGGTGGGCCTCGTCGTGCAGGGCGACCTGGAGCATCAGCGCGTCGATCGGGACCGTGCCGGAGTGGTTGGCCACGACCAGCGCGCCGCCCTCGGCCGGGACGTTGCCGAGCCCGAGGGTCTCGACCCGGAACCAGTGGCGGTAGAGGGGGCGCAGCAGCTCCAGCAGCACCTTGTCGGTGAGCTCGTGGTCGAACCCGAACTCGTCGACCTCGTACTCGCCGCTGAGCCGCCGCAGCAGGAACTCGACCACGCCGGCGAGCGGGGTGTCCTTGGGCGCGCCGCCGTCGCGGGCGCGGGCGGCGGCGTCGATGGGGATGACGTCGGCGTAGGAGTCGTCGCTCACAGTCCGGTCTCCCGTGCGATCGTGCGGGCCCACTCGCCGAGGCCGCCCGTCAGGTGGCGGGAGCGCAGGAAGTCGTCGAAGGCCGCCGCGGTGGTGAACTTGGGCTTCCAGCCGAGCTCGGCGGGCAGCCGGGTGGTGTCGACGGCGCGGCCGTGACACATCAGCCGGATCTGCTCGGGTGAGAAGTCGACCAGCCCAACCCGTCTGGCCACCTCGCTGAGCAGGCCGAAGGCGGGTGAGGGCACCGGCACCGACGGGCGCCCCGCCCGGCGCACGCACTGCGAGAGCAGCAACACGCCTTCCCCGGCCACGTTGAACGTGCCGGGGTGGTCTTCCATGGCGGTGCGTCGCAGCACCTCCACGCCGTCGTCCTCGTGGACGAACTGCAGGCGGGGGTCGAACCCGAATACGGTCGGCAGCACCGGCTGGCTGAAGTAGCGGGTGAGCGGCGAATCGACCCCCGGCCCCATGAAGTTGGCGAACCGCAGCGTGGTCACGGCGACGTCGGGACGCCGCCGGGCGAACCCGCGCACGTAGCCCTCGATCTCCACCGCGTCCTTGGCGTAACCATGGCTCGGGGGTTCCGGAGGGTCGGCGTCCTCGGTGAAGACGGCGGGGTCGCGCGCGGAGGAGCCGTAGACCGCCGTGGTCGAGCGCACCACGACACGTCGGACCAGCGGGGACCGTTGACAGGCACCGAGCAGCTGCATGGTGCCGATCACGTTGTGTTCCTTCATCTGTGCCCGGCCCGCCTCCCCGGAGGGAGTGCTGACCAGGTTGACATGGACCACCGTGTCGATGTCGGCCGCCGCGATCACCTGGGTGATGTCGGGGCTGCGCAGATCCACCTTGACGTACTCGGTACGGCCGAGCGGCACGCCGCCGAGGGCCAGGCCACCGTCAGACGCCGGTGATGGCGGCGGCACCGTGTCCACACCGATCACGCGGGAGATCTCAGGATCGGCCGCGAGAACGCTCGCCACTCGGGCGCCGATATGTCCGGCGACCCCGGTGACGAGCACGGTACGGGTCATCGGCGCCTCGCAGGTCCGCTGCTACTTCTTGTTACGCCGCTGGATGCGGGTCTTCTTCAGCAGCTTGCGGTGCTTCTTCTTCGCCATGCGCTTGCGGCGCTTCTTGATGACAGAGCCCACGGGACCCCCAGGTCTTGGTAGATGCCGATCCGGTGTGCTGAGCAGCACACCGGGTCAACAGCCTACCGGCGATCCACGGTAGATCGCCCCTGGGGGAGCCCCGGGAGACTGCACTCGCGGCGCGACCCGGCCATCGCCGGATCATGCCGCTACCCGATGAGACGCCGGACCGCCGCCCGGTCGCCTCAGCCCGCCTCGATGTAGGCGTCTCTCAGATAATCGTGAACCGCCTGCTCAGGGACTCGGAATGAGCGGCCGACCCGGATGGCCGGCAGCTCGCCCGAGTGAACGAGCCGGTACACAGTCATCTTGGACACCCGCATGACAGTGGCCACCTCCGCCACCGTCAGGAACTTCACCTCGCTGAGAGGTCTTTCACCTGCACCCATCGGACGCCTCTTCCGCACGTGTATCCGGGTTATCCCCACTGGTGCCATTGCTCACGCACGTGTACTGCCGTCAGCGTAAGGCGGGACCCCGAGTGCGCAAACCCCCTAGTCCATCAGTCTTCGGAGCCCTGTGTCAGCCGAACTGGAGAAAACGCTGGCCAGCAGCCAGGCCACACCCTCGCCGTGCTCTTGGAACGGAACAACTGTCTTCCCATAAGAGTCGCCCACGATCATGAAAAAGTTGGCAAACCAGGTGTGAGGTCCCCGGAATGCAGGCGCGAAAAACTGGTATAAGGAGGGCCGAATTGGGTCGGAACACGACTCACAGGGCTCGCGTGACCCATGAGGCCAGATAGGCCGTCAACGGTGCGTAGTACCTCGGAAGCACATTGTCGTCGAGCGGGACGGTGACCGCGATCTTGTCCTCCGCCTCCCCGAGGAACAGCCCGGGATCGTTGGAGTCGGCGAACGCGACGGTCTGGTACCCCGCCTCCCCCGCCGCGCCCGCCCATCCGTGGTCGGCCACCACGAGATCGGGGTGATCGTCGCCGAGTACGCTCAACATGTGCTCCATGGGGGCCGCGTCGTGGGTGTGGACGAAGCCGCCATGGTCGTCGAGCATCGCCACGCCGTCGAGGTAGCGGATGCGCCTGCTCCTGCGCGAACGGTAGCCGTCGCCCAGGTAGGTCCAGCCCTCGCCGGGGGTGAGCAGCCGCGCGCCGTGCCGTACGGCGAGCCGCGCCAGCGTCAGGTGCACGGTCAGCAGCCCGGTCGGGTGGCCGGTGGCGAACAGCAGCCGCGCCCGGCCGCGCGCGAGGGCGGCCCCGATGCGCGCGCCCATCTCCTCCAGGGCGTCGATGGTGCGGTCCGGGTCGATGGTGTCCTGGCCCACGCGGTGGCGGGGATCCGCGCTCACGCCCGCGGCCTTGGCCATCAGCGCGAGCACGTCGCGGTAGGACCACGTGCCGGAAAAGGTCAGCCCCAACTGGTAGTAAGGGTCGCGGTCGGCCAGCGATCGATAGTGGTCGAGGTTGTTCTCGCGGCTGGTGGCCACGGGCCCCGCGATCCTCGTGGCGATCAGGTGGTCACGTAGTTCGGATCGGGTCGGGGGAATCAGCTCGTCCACAGACACTCACAGCAATAGATCGAGGCCATGTGACGGGAACACCGCGTTCCGGGTCGCCACGATGGCCCGGTCGACAGGGTCGCCTGGATCATAGCCTGCGGAGAAGTCCTGAAATTCCGGGCGTCGGCCGTCGGTCATGGTCAGCGGCGCGGTTTCGCCGGTCCTGGTGCGGACGAACTCGCGCCAGGCGGCCGGGGTCTCGGTGCCCGGGTCGAGCGGGTGACCCGACGCCTCGGCGATCAGGTGGGTCCACGCCCTCGGCACGACCTGGACCAGCTCATAGCCGCCGCCTCCGGTGGCGATCCACCGCCCGCCGGCCGTCTCGTGGGCCAGCCGGTGCAGCGCCTCGTAGGCGGCGCGCTGGCCGTCCACGCTCAGCATCAGGTGGGCCAGCGGGTCGAGCGCGTGGCTGTCGCAGCCGTGCTGGGTGACCAGCACCTCCGGCTCGAACTCGCGCAGCAGCGGCGGCACCACCGCGTGGAAGGCGCGCAGCCAGTCGGAGTCGCCGCAGCCGGCCGGGAGGGCGACGTTGACCGCCGTGCCCCCGGCGCCCGTCTCGTGCGGGAAGCCGGTGCCGGGGAAGAGCGTGCGCGGGCTCTCGTGCAGGCTGATCGTCAGCACCCGGGGGTCGTCGTAGAACATCGCCTGCACGCCGTCGCCGTGGTGGACGTCCACGTCCACGTACGCGACGCGCGTCGCGCCCCGGTCGAGCATCCAGGCGATCGCGAGCGCGGGGTCGTTGTAGACGCAGAAGCCGCTGGCCGCCGACGGCATCGCGTGGTGCAGGCCGCCCGCGACGTTCAGCGCGTGCTCGGCCTCGCCGGTCCACACCGCCCGCGCCGCCGCCAGGCTCGCCCCGGCGATCAGCGCGGAGGCCTCGTGGACGCCAGCGAACGCCGGGTTGTCGGTGGTGCCCAGGCCGACCGACATGTCGGGCCTGCCGGTGCGCGAGACGGCCTTGACCGCCTCGATGTAGGCGCGCCCGTGGACCAGGGCCAGTTCGTCGTCGGTGGCGGGCGCGCAGTTGGCGTGCTCGACCTCGGCGAGCACGCCCAGCTCGCGGGCCAGCGCCATGGTCAGCTCGACGCGCACCGGGGCGAGCGGGTGGTCTGGGCCGAAGTTGTACGACGTGAGCGCGTCATCCCACACGACCCGCACTGACCTGCTCATCCGGCATGCTCCGCTCGACCGTTCAGGCGCCTCTGAACCCGCGCGGCCCCTTCCCCGGCGCGCGGCCCGCTCCTGGAGCCCGACGTTACCGCACGCCGGACAATACGATCTCCGTCTGGTCGCCCGGCCTTCGGCGTACCGGGGCGGGGATGCGTGCCGTACGGTCGAACCATGCGATTCCGGGGCGTTCGACGTGCTTGGCATGCCCTGCGCCGCCCGATGGTCTTCGATGTGACGTTGGTCGCAGTCCTCTGCGCGCTGTCCGTCTACCTGATGGTGCTGGGACTCGCGCTGGACGCCTCGTCGCAGGTGCTGTTCGGCTCGGCCGCCTGGATCGCCGGCTCGCTCGCCCTGCTCACGCGCAGGCGCAGGCCCGTGCTCGTGGCCGCGCTCACCGCCGCGGCCGACGTCTTCACCGCATTCTTCGTCCCGCTCAACGCGGCGGGCGTGCCCACCGTGATCGCGTTCTACTCCCTCGGCCGGTACGGCACCGCCAGGTCCGCGTGGAGCGTCGGGGTGGCGGCGATGTGCGCCGAGGGCTTCGCCATCTGGTACTCCAGGCCCGGCAACCAGCTCGGCAACGCCATACAGCTGCTCTTCGCGGTCGGCACGGGCCTCTTCTTCCGGCAGCGGTCCGAGCTGCGGGCCCGCCGGGAGCAGCACGCCGCCGAGAGCGCGGTGCGCGCCGAGCGGCGGCGCATCGCCCGCGAGCTGCACGACGTGGTGGCGCACCACATCAGCGTGATCAACGTGCTGGTCGGCGCGGGCCGCACCACCATGCGGGCCGACCCGGAGCGGGCCGAGGAGACGCTCGTCACGGCCGAGCGCACCGCCCGGCAGGCGATGGCGGAGATGCGCGACCTGCTGCACGTGCTGCGCGCCGATGACGAACGGGATCCGGAGGACCACTCGGGCGTCGGCGCGGCCGAAGTGCCCACGCTGATCGGCCAGGCCCGGCAGGCGGGCCTACCGGCCGGTCTGGTCGTGGACGGCGAGCCCGCGCCGCTCCCGGCGGCGGTGGACCACGCGGTCTACCGGATCGTCCAGGAGTCGCTCACCAACACCCGCAAGCACGCGCCGGGGGCCCGCGCGAGCGTGCGGCTGACTTACGAGGAGCGCGCGGTGGTGATCGAGGTCCTCGATGACGGCACGCCCTGGAACGACGGCTCACGCGACGCCAGGGACACCAGCGGGGCCGGGTACGGCCTGAACGGCATGGCCGAGCGGGTGGCCCTCTGCGGCGGCCAGTTGCAGACCGGCCCCCGCCCCAGAGGCGGGTTCCGGGTCCACGCCCGCATCCCCCTCCCCCACGCCCCCAAGAGCCCGCGGACGCCCGAACCCCCCTTGCCCGTGTCCCGGACGGAGGCCGATTCTTGATCAACGTGCTGCTCGTGGACGACCAGGCCCTCGTGCGGACCGGGTTCTCCATGATCATCGGGGCGCAGCCCGACATGGCCGTGGCGGGCGAGGCCCCCGACGGCGCGCAGGCCGTGCGGCTCAGCGCCGAGCTGCGTCCCGACGTGGTGCTGATGGACGTCCACATGCCCGGCATGGACGGCGTGACCGCCACCGAGCGGATCACCGCAGCGGGCCACGGCGTGCGCGTCCTCGCCCTCAGCACGTTCGACCTGGACGAGTACGTGGTGGCGATGCTCCGCGCCGGCGCCTCCGGCTTCCTGCCGAAGGACATCTCCCCCGAGGAGCTGACCGAGGGCGTGCGCATCGTCCATCGGGGCGAGTCCGCCGTCGCGCCCCGGCTGCTCACCCGCCTGATCGGGACCTTCGTGCGCGCGTCCCGCCCCACCCCGCTCCCCGCGCCCGGTGTGGCCGACACGCTGACCGACCGCGAGCGCGAGGTCCTGACGCTCATCGGCGGCGGGCGGTCCAACGCCGAGATCGCCGGGGTGCTCGGCGTCTCGCCCTCGACCGTCAAGAACCACGTGACCAGCCTGTTCGCCAAGATCGGGGCGCGTGACCGGGCGCAGGCCGTGATCGTCGCCTACGAGTCCGGGCTGGTGAGCCGGGGGTCCTGAGAGTGGCCGAGGAGCGCCCGCCCGCCGTTCGCCTGCCCTGTTGACGGACGGCGGGCGGGCGCATCGGAATGAAATACCGGTTCAGGTACGCCGCCGCCGCACACCCGCCCGGTGTTCCGCTCCTGCTCGGCGCCGCCGCCGGTGACTTCGCGAACGAGCGAGAGCGGGCCGGTGCGCACCTCGCCGATCTTTCTTTTGCGGGTGTGCGACGGCGCCGTCAACCATGAAGATTCCAAGTTTTCCGGCCGGGGTAAACAGTATGGCCAGCATCGGACAATTACCGGCCGGTTATGGCGTCACTAATATCCGGCCGCCAATCCACGCCGTAAATCCCGGCATGGGCGGCACCCCCGGCGGATGCGGCGTCGCCGGGGACGAGCCGCAGGTCCGGGCCGGTGCCGACGGCGAAAGTAAGCCATCCGGGAAATATCTGACGGCGGGAATGTTGATTCTCTGTGGCGATTACAGCAGCCCCGCCCGTGAGGCGTGGGCGACGGCGGCCGTGCGCGAGGGAAGGCCGAGCCGCACCAGGATGTTGGCGATGTGTCGTTTGACGGTGTGCTCGCTCAGCGCGAGCCGCCGGGCGATCTCCTTGTTGGTCATGCCGAGGGCGACCAGGGCGAGGATCTCGCGCTGCCGGGTGGTGAGCGCGGAGGCGCGGTCGTGGCGCACCCGGGCCAGCAGCCGGACGGCACGGCGCGCGTCGGTGACGCCGCCGAGCCGTACGAGGGTCTCTCGGGCGGCGGCGGCCTCCTCCTCCGCCGTGCCGGGCCGGTCGCGGGCCGTCAGCGCCTCGGCCAGGTCGAGCCGGACCCGGGCCGCGTTGTAGGCGTCTCCGGCCCGCTCGAACAGCAGCGTCGCCCGCCGCAGGGTGGCCACGGCGTGCTCGGTGCCGGTGCTCTCCTGTAGCACGCGCAGCCGCATCAGGCCCGCCGCCCACAGCGCCGACGCGTGCACGGCGTCGGTGCCCACCATGCCGGCCAGCCCGCCCAGTTCCCGCGCGGCGTCCAGCAGCCGTGCGTGCTCGCTCTCCGGGACACCGGCGCTGCGCCGCGCCCCGGCGCGGGCCAGCAGTTCCAGCGCGCGGCAGCGCTCCAGGCTCGCCTGCGCCGGCAGGCCGTCCAGCAGCGCGCGGGCATGGTCGAACGCGCCGCCCGCGTCGCCCTCGTCCAGGCACAGCTCGGCCAGGCCGAGACGGCCGTCGGGGGTCGTGCGCGCGGCGCGGAACAGCTCGCCCGCCTCGGTGCGACGCCCCTGACGGCGGCGCAGCTCGCCGAGCTGGGCCCGCGCCTCGGCCGCGAACAGCGGGCGGATCCCGCTGAGCGCCCGCACCGCGCCGGTCAGCTCCTCCTCCGCCTCCGGCCACCGGCCCTGCCAGAGCAGCGCCGTTCCATAGTGCGTACGGCACCGCGCGAACGGCGAGCCCAGGTCGAGGCGGCGGCAGAGGTCCATCACCCGGCCGGACCACTGCGCGGCCCGCTCCCAGTCTCTGGCCTGCACGCAGCCCTGCACCAGGTAGCAACCGGGCATCCACACCGCGCCGACCTCGTGGGTCTGGCCCGCCAGGGCCACGGCGGCGGCCTCGTCCAGCAGCCGCATCCCCTCGCCGACGTCGCCTCGATCGACCCTGGCCACGCCGGACAGCGCCATCCCCTGAACCTCCAGGTCGGAGGACCCTAGTCCACGGGCGGCGGACACCACCTCCTCGGCCCGCTCGATCGCGGTCTCGCCGTCGCCCCGCTGACGTGCCGCCATGCCCTCGAAGAGGGTGAGCAGCGCGCGCTCACGGCCCCGTGGCGCCCCTTCGAGCAGGCGTCCGGCCCGCCGGAACCAGTCCTGGGCGACGGCGTCCTCACCGCGCAACTGGAGCGCGCCGTTGCCCAGCCACGCGGCCGACCTGGCCGCCCCGACCAGGTCTCCCGCCGCCCGGTAGGCGCGGTAGGCCTGTTCGTACCGCTCGGACACCCGCGCGTCGTCGTCGAGCCACCACGCCGCCTCCGCCGCTCCTTCCGCCGCCTGAGCGCGCTCCCGGTCTCCCACGGCGGCGTCGAGTGCCCCCTCGAACTCCCGCCGTGCCCGTTCCCACATCCCCCGGCTCAACCACCTGCGGCCCTGCCGCAAACGCTCCCGGATCACGGTCACACGCCCAATACTGTCATTCGGCACGGAGAGCGGTTACCGGGTCGAGGCGGGCCGCGCGGCGAGCGGGGGCGACGCCGAAGAACACCCCGACCGCCGCCGACACGCCGAACGCCAGGGCGACCGACCACAGCGTCACCGTGGCGGGCACGGGGGTCAGCACGTCGATCAGCAGCGAGCCGCCCACGCCGATGCCGATGCCGACAACCCCGCCGATGGTGGTCAGCAGCACGGCCTCGATCAGGAACTGCGCAAGCACGTCGCGCTGCCTGGCGCCGAGGGCCTTGCGCAGGCCGATCTCGCCGGTGCGCTCGCGGACGCTCACGAGCATGATGTTGGACACCCCGACCCCGCCCACGAGCAGCGAGATCCCGGCGATCGCGGCCAGCACGCCGGTGAGCATGCCGAGGACGCTGCCGATGGTGCCGAGCAACTGGGTCTGGGTGACGGCGGAGAACTTCTCCCCCGGGTGGAGATCGGTGAGCGCGCCGAGCACCCGCTGCCGCAGCGGCTCGATGGTGTCGGGCCCGGACGCGCCGACGGCGATGCCGTTGATCCTGGCGACGCCCAGCAGCCGCTGGGCGGTGGTGACCGGGATGTGCACCTCCTGGTCGCGGGCCACGCCGAAGGTCGCGCCCACGGTCCGGTAGACGCCGACCACGCGGAACCGCACGCCGGAGATCGTCGCCTGGCGGCCGATCGGATCGACGTCGCCGAACAGGCGGGCGGCCACCTCCGAGCCGAGGACGGCCACGCGCCTCCGGGTGTCGACGTCGGTCTCGGTCAGGTAGCGGCCCTTGGCCAGCGGCCGGTCGAAGATGTTGGGGATGTTCTCGTCGGTGCCGGTGATCGTGACGAACGCCTCGGTGCGCCCGACCCGCATCGTCTCGCCGGAGGCCACCGACACCGTGACCTTGGATGGGTCGCCGACGACCCGCCTGACCTCGGCGGCGTCCCGAAGCCCGAGGCGGCTCTGGGTGGGGAACGCGCCGACGCCGAGCTGGCCAGGCACGACCAGGATGATGTTGCTGCCCAGCCCGGCGATCTCACGCTCCACGGCGTCCTTGGCGCCGGTGCCGATGGCCACCAGGATCACCACGGCCAGCACCCCGATGATCACCCCCAGCATGGTCAGCGAGCTGCGCAGGCGGTTGACCCGCAGCGCGGCCAGCGCCATCAGGAACGCCTCGCGCCCCCTCACGTGGCGTCCCGCTCGATCAGGCCGTCGCGCACGTGGATCCGCCGCCGGGCGCGGCCCGCGACCTCGGGCTCGTGGGTGACCAGCACCACCGCGACGCCGCTCTCGGCGTTGAGCCCGGCCAGGAGGTCCATCACCTCGGCCCCGTTGCGGGTGTCCAGGTTGCCGGTGGGCTCGTCGGCGAGGACCACCTCGGGGTCGCCGACCAGCGCGCGGGCGATGGCGACCCGCTGCTGCTCGCCGCCGGACATCTGGGACGGCCGGTGCGTCAGGCGGTGCCCGAGACCGACGGACTCCAGGGCCTCCCGTGCCCGCCTGCGCCGCGAGGCGGCCCCGACGCCCCGGTAGACCAGCGGGAGCGCCACATTGTCCAGCGCGGAGGTGCGGGCCAGCAGGTGGAACGACTGGAAGACGAACCCGATGGTGCGGTTGCGCAGGTCGGCGAGGCGGGCCTCGGTGAGGGTGGCGACGTCCACGCCGCCGACCCGCAGCGTGCCGGAGGTCGGCCGGTCAAGACAGCCGAGCAGATGCATCAGGGTGGACTTGCCAGAACCGGACGGGCCGACGATGGCGACGAACTCCCCGGCGTCGATGCGCAGGCTCACTCCGCGCAGCGCCTCTACTGACACGCCGTCCGCCTGGTAGGAGCGGCGCAGGTCTTCGCACTCGAAGGCGGGCTCACCGGCGGCGGTCACGGCAGCTTCTGGCCCTGCCGTACGGCGTCGGCGCCCTTGACGACCACGCGCTCGCCGTCGGTGAGGCCCTGCAGCACCTCGACCAGCGCGTCGCCCTGCGCGCCCAGGCGCACCACCCGGCGTTCGGCCACGCCGCCGCGCACCGCCCACACCACGCTCTCGCGCCCGCTGGTCACCACCGCCGAGGCCGGTACGGCCAGCGCCCCCGGCGACTCCTTGACGGTGAGCCTGGCCACCACGCTCATCCCCGGTTTGGGCCTGGGCGCCTTCCTGCCGTCGTCGAACCGGCCCGCGCCGAGCGACAGCCGTACCGGGTAACCCACCCCGCCCGTGGTGCCCGCCACCGGGGTCACCCCGATGCCGGTGACCTTCGCCGTGTAGACGGCGCCGGGGACGGCGTCGAGCTCGATCGTCGCCGGGGTGCCGCGCTCGACGAGCAGCACGTCGGTCTCGTCCACCTCGGCGGAGAGCGTCAGCTCCGAGACGTCGGTGACTGTCAGGAGGGCGTCGCCGGAGGCGACGGGCACGCCGGTCGCGACCACCGAGCCCTCGCCGGGCGGCTGCCCGCCGCCCTGCGGCAACTGGGTGGGGAGCCCGGCGGGCAGGCCGCTCAGCAGGCCGCTCAGCGCGTCGGCGCCGCCGCCGGAGGACCGGCCCAGGGTGATGACCCCGTCGAAGGGGGCCTTGACGGTGAGGCCGTCCACCATCGCCTCAGCCGCCTTGACCGCCGTCCTGGCCTGGGTGCGCGACGCGGCCCGCAGCGAGGCCATGGAGGAGGCCATCGAGGAGGTAAGACCGCCCAGGCCGCTGTTGAGCTGCCCGGTGACCTGCGACAGCACGGCGTTGACCGACCGGTTGAGATCGGCCGTGATGGCGCCGAGCGCGGCGCGCTGCGCCCGGTGCTGCCGTTCGGCCAGGTCGATCGCGCCGAGCAGCCGCTTGCGGGCGGTGGAGTCGCCGACCTTCCTGGCGGCGGCCCTGGCCCGCGCGAAGTCGCGCCGCACGGTGCGGTCGAGACGCGCGAACGCGGAGTCGCCGACGCCGGTCAGGCGCGACGAGGGGGCGGAGAACGCGGCCCGGGGCACGGCGGGCACAGCGGGCGCGGCGGCCAGCCGTTCGGCCTTGCGCGCCTGCGCGAGTTGGTCTCTCGCCTGCGGGGAGCTGATCCGGGCGAGCACCTTGCCCTTCTCCACCGTGTCGCCGTCGCGCACGTAGAGCTTGGCGAGCGTGCCCGAGGTGGGTGCGCGGAGCGTGGCCGTGGCCCGCGCGCCGACGGTGGCCGGAGCCTCGACGACCTCGCTCACCGAGGCGCGGTGCGCCGCGCCGAGCTGGACGCCGGACGGCTCGGCCGAGGTGCAGCCGGTGAGTGCGAGCACGACGAGCAGCGGGGGGATGCCGCGACGGATCGTCACCCGACCAATCGTAGGCTCGGACCCCCTCGCCTCCGCGGTGGACCGGGTGCGAACCCGGTTTCGCGGGCGGACCCGGTTTCGGGTCAGCCCGCGGCGAGCTGCCTGCCGCGGTCGCGGGCGGCCTCGATCGCGGCCAGGAAGGCGGCGCGCACGCTGTGCCGCTCCAGCTCGGCGATGGCGGCGATGGTGGTGCCGCCGGGCGAGGTGACGGCCTCGCGCAGGATCACCGGGTGCTCGCCGGAGTCGCGCAGCATGATCGCCGCGCCCACGATCGACTGGGTGACCATGTCGAGCGCGGCGGCGCGCGGCATGCCGAGCAGGATGCCGGCGTCGACCATGGCCTCGACCAGGTAGAAGAAGTAGGCCGGGCCACTGCCGGACAGCGCGGTCGCGGCGTCCTGCTGCGACTCGGGCAGGCGCAGCACCTTGCCGACCGGCGTGAGCAGGTCTTCGGTGAGCCTGAGGTGGTCTTCCCCGGCGCGCGACCCGGCGGAGATCACGCTCATCGCCTCGTCCACCAGCACGGGGGTGTTGGACATGACCCGCACCACCGGTACGCCCTCGCCGAGGCGGGCCTCGACGAAGGAGGTCGTGATGCCGGCCGCCGCCGAGATCACCAGCGTCCCGGCAGGGACGTGGGGGGCGATCTCGTCGAGGAGCGCCGCCATGTCCTGCGGCTTGACGGCGAGGATGAGGGTATCCGCGTGTTTGGCGGCCTCGGGGTTGGACACGACGCGCACGCCGTACTGGCGGGTCAGGGCCTCGCCGCGCTCGGGGCGGCGGGTGGTGGCCAGCAGCCGGTCGGGCGTGACGCCGGCACGGACCAGGCCGGACAACAGGGCCTCGCCCATCTTGCCGGCGCCGAGAATCGCGATCATGTGCACCTCGCTGTAATGATGTTTCGCCAGCCTATCGACAGCCCGGTAGCCGACCGCCGCTAGGAGCCGGAGACCAGCGAGCGGGCGGCGACGGCCGCCTTGGCGGGGCGCTGGGCCAGGCGTCCGGCCAGGTAGGGGAACCAGCCGGGGCCGTAGGGCACGTGCACGCGGACCGTCGCGCCCAGCCCGGCCATCCGGCGCTGCTCGGCGGGGCGCACGCCGTACCGCATCTGGTACTCCACCTCGCCGGGGGCGCGCTCGTCGCGGACGGCCAGCGCCGCCGCGATGTCGATCAGGCACCGCTGGTGGGTGGCCACGACCGGCCGTCCCCGCGCCGCCATCAGCACCTTCAGGCACCGGACGAAGGACTTGTCGATCTCGTGGGAGCCGAGATACGCCACCGACGCGGGCGCCTCGAACCCGCCCCGGGTCAGCCGCACCCGCGACCCCTCGCCCGCCAGCGACCGGCACTGGGCGAACGACCTGCGCAGATACGCCTGGACCGTGGCGCCGGTGCCCGGATACTCCGCGCGCAGTTCGTCCAGCACGGCATAGCTCGGCTCGATCAGGGAGTGCTCCTCCGCGTCGAGCGTCACGGTCGCCCCCGCCTCGAAGGCGGCGGCGCACAGGCGGGCCGCGTTGCCGGCGGCGAGCCGTTCCGACACCCGCAGTCCCAGCTCCGACAGCCGGACCAGCAGGTCGGCCCCGTCGGCCAGGTCGGCGTCGGCGAGCAGGTCGAGCAGGTCCAGGTGCCCGCGCAGCGCCTCCTCGGCGCTCGCGGCGTCGGGGGCGTCATCTCCGAGATGGGCCAGGCTGACCCGGAAGCCGTCGTCGTCGAGTTCGCGCGCCACGCGGACGGCGTCGCGCGCGGTGTCGCCCGCGACGTGGCGGCGGGCCAGGGCGCGGCCCGGTGGAAAGGACGCGACGGCGCTCTCGGCGCGCGCGCTGCCCGCGAGGGCCCGCAGGACGTGACGCAGCACGGTGTCACCTTCCGATCTCGTTACGGCGAGAGTGGAGGGAGACGCCATCCAGGGTAAAGGCGACGATGGGCGCGCGGCGTGACCTGAACCGCACGTCATGGGAATTCGTCAAAGGGATATGCGGATGATGACGGCGACACTACTGACCGGATGCGTGTTGCTCGCCCTCGGTTGCGGAGCCGAGCAGGGCGCACGCGTCACCGACCAGCCCCCCGTCTCGACCACGCCGGGCGCCCAGGGCACGCCGTCCGCGTCCGGTTCGCCCTCGCCGGTGGTTCCCCAGGGGAATGTGGTGGACCCCCGCGAGGTCCCGTGGATCAGCGCGACCCCCGAGGACGGCGACCGCCTGCGGCTCGTGTGGTGGTCCGGCGTCGAGCCGTGCAACACCCTCGACCGCGTCGACGTCAAGGAGACCGCCACCGAGGTCGAGGTGACCATCTACGAGGGCGCGGCAGAGGGCAAGCAGAACGTGGCCTGCATCGAGATCGCGGTGCAGAAGACGACGACCGTCGAGCTGAAGACGCCCCTGGAGGGGCGGAAGGTGGTGGACGGCGCCAAGTAGACCGGGGCGGGAATGCCGCTGCGCGCACATGAGTTGAGTCGGGTAGGCTCAAGCCAGTTGACAAAGACCCGACCAAACATCAATATGAGTCAAACAGACTCAACTTTGACTACAAGGACGTACTCATGGCACGTGCGGTAGGTATCGACCTTGGGACGACCAACTCCGTCGTCTCGATCCTTGAGGGCGGTGAGCCCACCGTCATCGCGAACGCGCAGGGCTCGCGGACCACGCCGTCCGTGGTCGCGTTCGCCAAGAACGGCGAGGTCCTGGTCGGCGAGGTCGCCAAGCGGCAGGCCGTCACCAACGTCGACCGGACCGTCCGTTCCGTCAAGCGGCACATCGGCACCGACTGGTCGATCGAGATCGACGGCAAGCAGTTCACCGCCCAGCAGATCAGCGCCTTCATCCTGCAGAAGCTGAAGACCGACGCCGAGGCGTACCTGAGCGAGAAGATCACCGACGCGGTGATCACCGTTCCGGCCTACTTCAGCGACGCGCAGCGCCAGGCCACCAAGGAGGCCGGGACGATCGCGGGGCTCAACGTCCTGCGCATCATCAACGAGCCGACCTCCGCCGCCCTGGCGTACGGCCTCGACAAGGACAAGGACCAGACCATCCTGGTCTTCGACCTCGGCGGCGGCACCTTCGACGTCTCCCTGCTCGACGTCGGCCAGGAGGACGGTCACGGCTTCGTCGAGGTCAAGGCCACCAGCGGTGACAACCACCTGGGCGGCGACGACTGGGACCAGCGCGTCGTCGACGAGCTGGTGAACCGGTTCAAGAACGCGCACGGCGTCGACCTCGCCAAGGACAAGATGGCCCTGCAGCGGCTGCGCGAGGCCGCGGAGAAGGCCAAGATCGAGCTGTCCAGCCAGGCCGAGACGACGATCAACCTGCCGTACATCACGGCGTCGGCCGAAGGCCCGCTGCACCTCGACGAGAAGCTCACCCGCGCCGAGTTCCAGCGCCTCACCACCGACCTCCTCGAACGCTGCAAGGGCCCGTTCCAGCAGGTCATCAAGGACGCCGGGATCAAGGTCTCCGACATCGACCACGTGGTCATGGTCGGCGGCTCCACCCGTATGCCGGCCGTGAGCGACCTGGTCAAGGACCTCACCGGCGGCAAGGAGCCCAACAAGGGCGTCAACCCCGACGAGGTCGTGGCGATCGGCGCGGCCCTGCAGGCCGGCGTGCTCAAGGGCGAGGTCAAGGACGTCCTGCTGCTCGACGTGACCCCGCTGTCGCTGGGCATCGAGACCAAGGGCGGCATCTTCACGAAGATCATCGAGCGCAACACCACGATCCCGACCAAGCGCTCCGAGGTGTTCACCACCGCCGAGGACAACCAGCCGTCCGTGGGCATCCAGGTCTACCAGGGCGAGCGCGAGATCGCGGCCTACAACAAGAAGCTGGCCACCTTCGAGCTGACCGGCATCGCCCCCGCGCCGCGCGGCATCCCGCAGATCGAGGTCACCTTCGACATCGACGCCAACGGCATCGTCAACGTCTCGGCGAAGGACCTCGGCACCGGCCGCGCCCAGTCGATGACCATCACCGGCGGCTCGGCCCTGCCCAAGGACGACATCGAGCGCATGATGCGCGAGGCCGAGTCCTACGCGGAGGACGACAAGCAGCGCCGCGAGGAGGCCGAGACGCGCAACAACGCCGACGCGCTCGCCTACCAGACGGAGAAGTTCCTCCGCGAGAACGACGACAAGGTCCCGGACGACGTCAAGACCGAGGTCAACGAGTCGCTCGCCGACCTGAAGAAGGCCCTTGAGGGCACCGACACGGCGACCATCCGCACCGCCGCGGAGAAGCTCGCCACGGTCAGCCAGAAGATGGGCACCGCGATCTACGCCCAGCAGCAGGCGCAGGGCGGCGCAGAAGGCGCCCAGCCCGGTGCCGACGCCACCGGTGCGGCCGGTTCCGCGGGCAAGGCCGACGACGACGTCGTCGAGGCCGAGATCGTCGACGACGACCAGCAGCAGCAGCCCAAGCGGGACCAGTGACGCCGCTGTGGCGAGGGGAGCGATCAGTGAACACGCGTGAGAACGGGCCCGACCAGGAGCCGGTGATCCGCGACAACCGCAAGATCGACCCGGAGACGGGCAAGGTCCGCGAGGCGGGCGCCGAGCAGGCGCCCACGCAGGCTCCGCCGAACGGCGGGGCCGCGGGCGCCGCTCCGGGCGCGGCCGGCGACATCGCCGACGAACTGGCCGAGCGCACGCGCGACCTGCAGCGGCTCCAGGCGGAGTACGCCAACTACCGCAAGCGGGTCGATCGTGACCGGGTCGCGGTCGGCGAGCAGGCCACCGCGGCGGTCGTGTCCGGGCTGCTTCCGGTTCTCGACGACATCGGCAGGGCACGCGACCACGGCGAGCTGACCGGCGGTTTCGCCAAGGTCGCCGAGTCGCTGGAGGCGGCGCTCGGCAAGCTCGGGCTGTCGGCCTTCGGCGTCAAGGGCGACGCGTTCGACCCGATGATCCACGAGGCGCTGATGCACAGCTACTCGCCCGAGGTCACCGAGCCGACCTGCGTCGAGATCCTGCAGCCCGGTTACCGCATGGGCGAGCGCGTGATCCGTCCGGCCCGCGTGGCCGTGGCCGAACCGGCGGAGCCGTCCAGCACGCCAGAGGAGACGCCGGGGGCCGATGGCGGCCCGGCAGAGGCATCAGCCGAGCCGGGGGCGGGCAAGCACGCCTCCGGTCCCGACGACAACTGAACCACCTGACACCCCCTCTAGCGCTAAGGACGACTTAGATGAGCACCAAGGACTACTTGGAGAAGGATTACTACGGCGTCCTTGGTGTGCCGAAGACGGCCACGGCCGAAGAGATCAAGAAGGCCTACCGCAAGCTGGCCAGGAAATACCACCCCGACGCCAACCAGGGCAACACCCAGACCGAGGCCAAGTTCAAGGAGGTCTCGGAGGCGTACGACATCCTGTCCGACACCAAGCGCCGCAAGGAGTACGACGAGGCGCGAGCGCTGTTCGGATCGGGTGGCCTGGGCGGCTACCAGGGGGGTCCCGGCGGGCAGCGCGGCGGCTTCCCGTTCGACTTCGGCGACCTGTTCGGCGGAACGCAGTCCACGGGCGGCGGTACCGGCGAGCGGATCGGGGACATCTTCGGCGGCCTGTTCAACCGGGGCGGCGGGCGGGGCACCACGGCCACCACCCGCCCCCGGCGGGGCCAGGACATCGAGTCCGAGGTCACTCTGTCGTTCACCGAGGCGGCCGAGGGGGCCACGGTGTCGCTGCGGCTCACCAGCTCGTCCGCCTGCACCGCGTGCTCCGGCACCGGCGCCAAGGCGGGCACCACCCCGCGCGTCTGCCCGACGTGCGAGGGCACCGGCGCGGCGAGCCGCAACCTGGGGAACTTCGCCTTCTCCGAGCCCTGCCGCGACTGCCGTGGCAGGGGCCTGCTCGTGGACGACCCCTGCCCGGTGTGCGAGGGCAGCGGCCGGGGCAAGAGCACCCGCACCATCCAGGCCCGCATTCCCGCGGGCGTCGGCGACGCCCAGCGCATCCGGCTCAAGGCCAAGGGCGCTCCCGGCGAGAACGGCGGGCCGGCGGGCGATCTCTACGTCCAGATCCACGTGAAGGCGCACCCGGTGTTCGGCCGGTCGGGCGAGAACCTGACCATCACCGTCCCCGTGACCTTCGCGGAGGCGGCGCTGGGCGCGGAGATCAAGGTGCCGACCCTCAAGGGCATGCCGGTCACCGTCCGCATCCCCGAGGGCACGCCCAACGGGCGCACCTTCCGGGTGCGCGGGCGCGGCGTCGCCCGCAAGGACGGCACCAAGGGCGACATGCTCGTGACGGTCGAGGTCGCGGTCCCGCAACGCCTCGACGAGAAGGCACGCGACCTGCTCACCGAGTTCCGCAACGCCACCACCGAAGCAGACCCGCGTGCCGAGCTGATCGAGCTGGCCAGAAGCGAGTGATCCGATGGATGGCGACTTCTTCCACCTGTCCGACGAGACACCGGTCTACGTGATCTCGGTGGCCGCCCAGCTCTCCGGGCTGCACCCGCAGACCCTGCGCCAGTACGACCGTCTGGGCCTCGTCAGCCCCGGCCGTACGGCCGGGCGCGGCCGCCTGTACTCCACGCGCGACATCCTGATGCTCCGCGAGGTCCAGCGGCTCTCCCAGGAGGAGGGCATCAACCTCGCGGGGATCAAGCGGATCCTGCAGCTGGAGAACGACAACATCCGGATGCGCGCCGAGGTGGAGCGCCTCCGGGCGGAAGTGTCCATGATCCGGGCGCTGATCCGCTACGAGCTGCCACCCGCGTGATCTGAACGCTTTGCCAGGGGGATCTACATATGGACTACAAGCTCACCCAGAAGAGCCAGGAGGCGGTCTCCACCTCCATCCGCAGGGCGGCGGCGGAGGGCAACCCAGAGGTCGCCCCCGCGCACCTGTTCACCGCACTGCTCGCGCAGACCGGCGGCACCGCCGTACCGCTGCTCGAAGCCGTCGGCGCCGACTGGAAGAAGCTGCGCGCCACCGCCGAGGAGCAGTTGGAGGCCCTCCCCAAGGCCCAGGGCGCCACGGTCAGCGCGCCGAGCAGCTCCCGCCAGCTCCTGGTGGTGATCAACACCGCGGCGGCGCGCGCCCGGCAACTTGAAGACGAATACGTCTCCACCGAGCACCTGCTGGTCGGCCTGGCCGCCGACGGCGGGCCGATCGCCGAGCTGCTGAAGGCGCAGGGAGCGACCCCTGCCGCGCTGCTCGACGCGTTCGAGAAGGTGCGCGGCCACGCCCGGGTGACCAGCGAGACCCCCGAAGACACCTACCAGGCGCTGGAGAAGTACGGCGTCGACCTGACCGAGCGGGCCAGGGCCGGCCGCCTCGACCCGGTGATCGGGCGCGACTCCGAGATCCGCAGGGTCGTCCAGGTGCTCTCCAGGCGCACCAAGAACAACCCGGTGCTGATCGGCGAGCCCGGCGTCGGCAAGACCGCCGTCGTCGAGGGCCTGGCCCAGCGCATCGTGGCCGGCGACGTGCCGGAGAGCCTGCGCAACAAGCGGCTGATCTCGCTCGACCTCAGCGCCATGGTCGCGGGCGCGAAGTACCGCGGCGAGTTCGAGGAGCGGCTCAAGGCCGTGCTCGGCGAGATCAAGCAGAGCGACGGCCAGATCGTCACCTTCATCGACGAGCTGCACACCATGGTCGGCGCGGGCGCGGCCGAGGGCGCCATGGACGCCGGCAACATGCTCAAGCCGATGCTGGCCAGGGGCGAGCTGCGCATGATCGGCGCGACCACCCTCGACGAGTACCGCGAGCGCATCGAGAAGGACCCGGCGCTGGAGCGGCGCTTCCAGCAGGTCTACGTGGGCGAGCCGACCGCCGAGGACACCATCGCCATCCTGCGCGGGCTCAAGGGCCGCTACGAGGCCCACCACCAGGTGCAAATCGCCGACAGCGCGCTGGTCGCCGCCGCCACCCTCTCCGACCGCTACATCACCGCGAGGTTCCTCCCCGACAAGGCCATCGACCTGGTCGACGAGGCCGCGTCCCGGCTGCGCATGGAGATCGACTCCCGGCCCGTCGAGATCGACGAGCTGCAGCGCGCCGTGGACCGCATGAAGATGGAGGAGATGGCGCTCGCCAAGGAGACCGACGAGGCGGGCCTGGCGCGGCTGGAGAAGGTCCGCAAGGACCTCGCCGACCGGCAGGAGGAGCTCAACGCCCTGGTCGGGCGCTGGGAGCGGGAGAAGGCCGGCCTCAACCGGGTCGGCGACCTGAAGAAGCAGCTCGACGAGGCGCGCGGCGGAGCCGAGCGGGCCCAGCGCGACGGCGACTTCGAGGCCGCGTCCCGAATGATGTACGCCGAGGTGCCCCGGCTGGAGAAGGAGCTGGAAGAGGCCCAGGCGCAGGCCCAACCGGAAGACGCCATGGTCAAGGAGGAGGTCGGGGCCGACGACATCGCCCAGGTGATCTCGTCCTGGACCGGCATCCCCGCCGGGCGGCTCCTGGAGGGCGAGACGGCCAAGCTGCTGCGCATGGAAGACGAGCTGGGCAGGCGCCTGATCGGGCAGCGGCAGGCCGTCCAGGCGGTGTCCGACGCGGTGCGCAGGGCCAGGGCCGGCATCTCCGACCCCGACCGGCCCACCGGTTCGTTCCTGTTCCTCGGGCCCACCGGCGTGGGCAAGACCGAGCTGGCCAAGGCGCTCGCGGAGTTCCTGTTCGACGACGAGCGGGCGATGACCCGGATCGACATGAGCGAGTACTCCGAGAAGCACGCGGTGGCCCGGCTGGTCGGCGCGCCGCCCGGCTACATCGGCTACGAGGAGGGCGGGCAGCTCACCGAGGCGGTGCGGCGCAGGCCGTACACGGTGGTGCTGCTGGACGAGGTGGAGAAGGCGCACGCGGAGGTCTTCGACATCCTGCTCCAGGTGCTCGACGACGGGCGGCTCACCGACGGGCAGGGCCGTACGGTCGACTTCCGCAACACGATCCTGATCCTGACCTCCAACATCGGCTCGCAGTACCTGGTGGATCCGAAGCTGGAGAACGGCGCCAAGCGCGACGCCGTGATGACCGCGGTGCGCGCCTCGTTCAAGCCCGAGTTCCTCAACCGCCTCGACGACGTCATCCTGTTCGACGCCCTCGGCTCCGAGGAGCTGACCCGCATCGTCGACCTCCAGGCCGCCCGCCTGGCCCGGCGGCTGGCCGACCGCAGGCTGACGCTCACCGTCACCCCGGCGGCGCGCGACTGGCTGGCGCTCACCGGCTACGACCCCATGTACGGCGCGCGCCCGCTGCGCCGTCTGGTGCAGTCGGCGATCGGCGACAAGCTCGCCAAGAAGGTGCTGTCCGGCGAGATCCAGGACGGCGACGAGATCCTGGTCGATCAGGACGAGGCGACCGACTCGCTGTCCATCGAGGCCAGGCGGCTGCCCGCCACCCAGTGAGCCCCGCCACCCGGTAAGCCCCGCCCTCCAGTAAGCACTTCCCCACCTTTGGGCTAAGGCCCCCTGGTCGCGTCCGGCGCTTCGGTAGCTTCGGCCATCGTTGTCGACCGAACACGATCAGGGGGACGTGTATGTCGAACGCACGAAGATTCCGGTGTGTGCTGGCCGTGTCCACGCTGGCGGCCGGGCTGACCTGCGCGGCCATCGTGCCCGCCGTCGCCGCCCGGTGCGGCGGCACGCTGCCGCGGCTGCCCGCCGTGGACGCGGTGACCGGGGTCAAGACGTCCTGCGAGCGCGGGTCCGGCATTCCGCTCGTGGACACCGTCGGCTCGGTCAACCCCGCCTACGCGCGCTACGCCGTCAAGCGGGTCGCCGGGGTGACCGGGCTGGCGCCCGCCACTCCGGCCACCGGCATCGCCGACCCGGGCGGCGCGCTCGCGGCCGTGGGCGGGCTCGGGCTGCCGGGGCTGCCCCTGCCGTCCTCGGAGCGTCCGCGGAGCAACGTGGCGTCGACCCTCCCGGTGCTGCCGGACCTGCCGGCCGGGCTGCCCGTGACGGGGTCCGGCAACGGCGGGTCGTCCGGCTCGTCGGCGCGGGGCTCGCTGCTGCCGAAGCTGCCGGTGGGGTCGGGCCTGCCCGGCCTGCCCGGCACGAGCGGGCCGCTGGACGTCGTCCAGACGGCCTCGGGGCTCACCGGGGTCGTCGGGCAAACCGCCGGGTCCGGTGGCGAGCGGCGTCCGCACCGCGAGAGCGGGCACGGCAGCGGACACGGTAACGGGCACGGTGACACGGGCAGGACGCTGCCGCTGCCGCTCGATGTGACCGGCCTGCCGGTCGCCGGCCTGGTGGGCGGGATCGGCGCCAAGTGACGCCGGCCGGGGAGGGGGTCGCCGCCGCGGCCCCCTCTTCGTGTGCTCTCTCCTGGCCGGGAGCGTTCCCGGTCAGGAGATCAGGGCGTCGAGTTCGTCTTCCGGCAGGCCGAGGTCGACGCGGATCCGGTAGCGGGCGCGTAGCAGGGCGGTGCGCTCGCCGGTGCCGTCGGGGCTGGCCAGCGCGCCCTCGGTGGCCCACTCGTGGGCGGCGCGCAGCTCGCCGTACGCGGTGAGCGTCTCGGCGATGTTGAGACACGTCGCCGGGGTCGCCTCGCCCTCTGCGCGGATGGCCGCGATCATCTCGTGCGCCTCGGCGGGGCGGTCGAGCTCGAAGAGCGTGTCGGCGATCCCGGCACGGGGATCGACGCTCACCTCCCCGCCGTCCTCCACCGCGCGCTGGAAGCACTCCAGTGCCCTGGCGGGCTGGCCCGCCTGCCGCCATTCCTCCGCCGCCAGCACGAGGATCGCCGCCCGGGAGACGTCGCCGGACTCGTAACCCGTCGCGAGGTCGTCGAGCCGCCTGGCCAGCGGGGCGTGGTCGTCGGCCAGCAGCCCCTGTTCCAGGAGCCGATCAAGGTGCTCACGAGTCACATGCGCCACAGCGAGAGACTACAGACCGGCGCTCTGTTTTGCCGGGACATTAGCCGCTGTTCCGCGGGTCCGGCGGAGCCCGACGCCCTTCGGTAACGGACGGCACATAATTCGCTACGCTGCGCGTGTCACAGGCGACACCCGGGCATCTACCAAGTGCCCACGTCCCGGGAGGTCGCGATGAGCGTGTCGAACCAGACGGCCTTCGCGATGTCGTGCGCGCTGCTGCTCTCCGCGATCGTGCCGGGCGCCGCCGGTTATCTCACCGGCAGGCTGGAGGCGCTGGAGGCGGCACGGCGCGACCTCGCCGCACTGGAGCAAGGCCTGCGCACGGAGAGCCTGCGGGGGGCGCAGGGCCTGCGCGGCCAGGGCAGGCCACCGGTGTGCCGGCTGTCGGCGCGCGGACGGCCCGCGCCGCGCCGCGACGACCCGCCGGGGTCGCCGGGCTCCTCGCCCGGCCCGCCGGGATCGCCGCGCGGCGGCCTCACCCGCGCCGAGGCGGCAGGTGGCTGGACAGGTATCCCCTGACCAGCGACTTCGCCTCGGCCACGTACTGCGGGGCGCCCTGCGGGTCGAGCCGGAAGGCCAGCTTGAGCACCGCGTCACCGGCCTCGATCGCGACCAGCATGGAGCGGTCGAGCTCCTCGCTGTCGGCCAGGCCGAACTCGGCGAGCAGCAGGCCGCGCAGGCGACCGGCGATCACCGTGTTGCTGTCGGCCACGGTGTCGAGCAGGTTCATCTCGATCACGTCGGCGAAGTGCAGGGACCGGAACCCGGTGACCCCCCGGTGCATCTCGACGTACTCGTCGATGATCGCGTCGACCGCGTCCCACCAGCCGCCGAACTCCTCGGAGAGGAACCGGCGGCCGACGCGCGAGGCGAACAGTTCGACGTTGCGGCGGGTCACCGCTTGGGCGATGGCCCGCTTGTCGGGGAAGAACTGGTAGATCGAACCGATCGCGACCCCGGCGCGTTCGGCGATGCGGGTGGTGGACAGCGCCTCGTAGCCGATCTCGTCTAGCAGTTCGGCGCAGGCGTCGAGCATGCGCTCCACGCGGCGGGCGCTGCGGCGCTGGGCGGGCCTGCGGCGCAGGGGGGTGGGCTCCATGCCGAGGTCGGCTTCTTCGACGGGCAAGGTGGACACGTTCCCATCTTGCCCGCCCGGCCCGTGGTCGTTCAGGTTAACCGAGGTTTTGCTCACGCTGAGTGGCGTGACGAGCCGGTACGGCGACCGCCGTCCGCCCGGCATGTCAGCCGATGTCAGCAGAGCGGGTGATCAGCGGCCGGTCGGCTTCGCGGTCAGCCCTGTGCAGGAGCGCAGCCCCCGCCACTCACTCACCGCCTGGCCGCGCGCGGCCCCCGTGAGCGGCACCGGAACGCCGCCGTTGATGCGGGCGGGGGTCCACTGGTCCTTGAGCACCTTGCGGCCGTTGATGGTCAGCGTCAGCACGCCCGTCTTGCCGGTCTCCGGACCGGAGTTGTAGAAGACGAAGTTGCCCATGCCGTAGCTGACGTAGGCGTTCTTGAGGTACCCGGAGCCGAGCAGGATGTGCGCGTGCCCGCCGACGACCACGTCGGCGCCGGCCGCCACCAGCTTCGGGGCGAGCGAACGCTGCGCCGGGTTCGGGCACTTCTCCAGCTCGGTGCCCCAGTGCAGGTGCACGATCACCGTGTCGGAGTTCTTCCGCGCCGCCCGCACGGCCTGGATCAGCCGCCGCTCGTTCTTCGCCGAGGCCAGGCCGCCCTGGTCGGGCGTGGCCGTCCAGGACTGGATGAACTCCGAGTCGAGCACCTGGGTGGCGCCGATGATCGCCACGCGATTGCCGTTCACGGTCTTGCGGAACGGCTTGTACGCCTCGGCCTCGTCCTTGCCGATCCCGACGACCGGGAAGCGCGCCTTGCGGGCCGCCGCCAGCGAGTCGGTCAGGCCGCTCTGCATGAAGTCCATGCCGTGGTTGTTGGCCATCGAGGCGACGTCCACGCCGGCGGCCCGGAGCGCGGTGAACGCGGTGGGCGGCGCGCGGAAGGCGTACTGCTTGCCGGGGGCGCGGCTGCCGCCCGTGGTGATCGCCGTCTCCAGGTTGACCATCGTCAGGTCGGCCCGCTTCAGCACCGAGGCGATCGGCCCCATCGCGGTCTTGGCGTTGGCGTCGAGCCTGCCGCGCAGCACTCCCTCGAAGTGGACGTCACCGCCGAAGGAGATCGTGTACGGCCGACGCTCCGGCTTCTTGCTCTCCTTCGCCATCGGCGTGGGGTCCGCGGGCGTGCTGGAAGCGGCGCCGTCGGGCCCGGTGCCGCCCGCCGAGCACGCGACCGCCAGCAGGGCGGACGCCGTGGCCGCGACGAGGACAGGGAGACGGCGGGAGAACGGGGGAAGGGGGTACCTCTTCATTGCTAACCGAGCATGCCACCTCTTACCGACATGCGGCACTAATCAGTCAGGGCGACTTCAATCACACCAGCCGGACATACCTAGACTGGGATGACTCCAAGACTTGAAGCATTCAGGTTTAGGACATAGGGTGACAGACATGGGCGATGCCGACCGACTGCGTGACGCGGGGCTGCGGGTCACCGCAGCCCGCCTGGCGATCATGCAGACCGTCCGCGAGGGCGACCACCTTGATGTGGACGCGATCCACCAGCGTGTGCACGAACGCGTCGGACGGGTCTCCCTTCAGGCCGTCTATGACTCGTTGGCCGCGCTGCACAGCGCCGGGCTGGTTCGCAAGATCGAGCCCATGGGCAGTCCCGCCCGATACGAGGGACGGGTGGGCGACAACCACCACCACCTCGTATGCCGCAGGTGCGGAACGGTGACCGACGTCGATTGCGTGGTCGGACAGGCGCCATGCCTAGACCCCGTGGACGCCGCCGGCTATCTGGTCGACGAAGCAGACGTCACTTTTTGGGGCATTTGCCCTACTTGTCGCGCTGGTACATAAGCGGAGTCCCTGGCGTAAGCCGTACTCCATCAAAGACGATCCGGAGGAACGTGCCATGAGCAACCGGCCCATCTCCACGACGGATTCGGGTATTCCCGCCCCGAGCGACGAGCACTCGCTCTCCGTCGGGCCGAATGGCCCCCTTCTGCTGCAGGACCACTACCTGATCCAGAAGATGGCCCACTTCAACCGGGAGCGGGTCCCCGAGCGTGTCGTGCACGCCAAGGGCGGCGGCGCCTACGGCAAGCTGCAGATCACCGAGGACGTGAGCCAGTACACCAAGGCGAGCCTGTTCCAGAAGGGCAAGGAGACCGACCTCTTCCTGCGCTTCTCCACGGTCGCCGGTGAGCTGGGCAGCGCCGACACCGCACGTGACCCGCGCGGCTTCGCCATCAAGTTCTATACCGACCAGGGCAACTACGACATCGTCGGCAACAACACGCCGATCTTCTTCATCCGCGACCCGCAGAAGTTCTCGGACTTCATCCACAGCCAGAAGCGCCGCGCGGACAACCACCTGCACGACAACAACATGCAGTGGGACTTCTGGACCCTCTCGCCCGAGTCGGCGCACCAGGTCACCTTCCTGATGACCGACCGCGGCACCCCGCGCACCTGGCGGAACATGCACGGCTTCGGGTCGCACACGTTCCTCTGGTACAACGCCGGCGGCGAGAAGTTCTGGGTGAAGTACCACTTCAAGACCGAGCAGGGCATCGAGAACTTCACCGACGCCGAGGCCAAGGCCCTCGTCGTCCAGGACCCCGACTACCACATCCGCGACCTGCACACCGCGATCGCCCGCGGCGACCACCCGTCCTGGACGGTCAACGTGCAGATCATGCCCTTCGAGGCGGCGGCGGACTACCGGTTCAACCCGTTCGACCTGACCAAGGTGTGGCCGCACGCGGACTACCCCGAGATCACGATCGGCCGGTTCACCCTGAACCGCAACCCGGAGAACTACTTCGCCGAGGTCGAGCAGTCCGGTTTCGAGCCCAGCAACCTGGTGCCCGGCATCGGCGCGTCCCCGGACAAGATGCTCCAGGGCCGCCTGTTCTCGTACCCCGACACCCACCGCTACCGGATCGGCGCGAACTACCAGCAGCTCCCGGTGAACGCGCCCAAGTCCCCGGTGCACAGCTACAACCGCGACGGCGCGATGCGCTTCGCCAACGGCGGCGACCCCGTCTACGCGCCCAACTCCCTCAACGGCCCGGCCGCCGACCCGTCCCTGTACGCGGGTGAGGACTACCACCTGACCGGCGAGATCGTCCGCAGTGCCTACGCCAAGCACGCGGAGGACGACGACTACGGCCAGCCCCGCGCCCTGTGGGAGAACGTCCTCTCCGACACCGACCGCGCCCACCTCGTGAGCAACATCGTCGGCCACGCCTCCGCCCCGGAGGTCACCACCGACACGAAGAAGCGCGTAGTCGAATACTGGACCAACATCCACAAGGACCTCGGCCAGGGCGTCGCCCAGGGCCTCGGCCTCGCCTGACCACCCAGAGCCGGGAAGAACCCGGAAACGGAGAAGGCCGGTACTGTCACGGCGAGCTGCGAGAGGCTCGTCCGTGACCAAAGGGCCGGGGCGGTGCGCGAATGCCGCCCCGGCCGCCGGCCGGAAAGACGAGCCGAGTCCGGCCAGAGCGGGGTCCGCTATTGCGGCTAACCCGGCCCCTTTCCGGACCGGCCGCACCCCTTGAGGAAAGGCATCAGAGGTCGAACTCACCTTCCTTGACGCCGGCCAACCGCGCCACCCGCAAAGAGGCCGAGCGCGGCTATCACGCCCAAATTCTCTCCATGGCCTTGAACGACCCGGTGTATCTGCGGTGCTGGGGCTCTCTCGACCTCTCACGCTCGGACGAGGAGACCCGCCGGCATCTCTACCTGAACCTGATCCTGTCCTACTGGGAGATGCTCTACGAGCTGGGCGAAATGCCGGACGACGTGCTGCGGGAGTACATCCGGGCCGACTTCCTCGCCACGCGCCCCGGCTATCTCTTCTGGGAGCAGACCAGGAGGCACCGCATGGACGCGGTGAAGAGCAAACGGATGCGCCGGTTCTACGAGATCATGAACTCGGAGTTTCAGAACGCCCGGCTACCCCCTCCGGTCCGCGAGGAGACATCGGAGAAGTCACCGGAGACCGGCGAGATACGTGAGCGACTGGTCACGGCCGAGCTGGGGGCGGCCGGAGTGGTGGGTGTCTGGGCGCTGTGGCGCAGGGTGACCCGGCGGGGCTTTCACGCCGAGGGGTGACGCGATTTTCGGGATTGGCGGTCTGGGGACCCGCCGAACGTGCGGCGACCCTACGGGAGGCCGCCGCAGTGTCCCTGTCGGCTACAGGTCGAACTCACCGTCCTTGACGCCGCCAACAAAAGCGTCCCATTCGCTGCTGGTGAATATGAGGACCGGCCCACGCGGCGCCTTGCTGTCGCGGACGCCGACGTTTCCAGCCTGAAGCCGGGCGACCTCAACGCAATTACCATTGGCAGCGCTTCGCTCGCTCTTCTTCCAGGCGGCGCCGGAGAGGTCGATTTCTTCCATTATTTCTCCCTTTACGGGAAGCGTCATCGATTCCCGCTGCGGTGGCGGCACACAGTCGCCTGGCCGCCTATTTCCAACGTTCGATTCTCTTCTCAATGAGCTCGCGAGAAGCGTCGACGCCGGCCGCCTCCGTCCGGAGATGGTCGAAGGCGATCTCGTATCCGTAGACCAGTCCTTCGTCCTCTACGAAGCGTGCGCTGTAGAGCGATTCCAGGTAGACCACGTCGTGGAATTCCGGGAAGCGCAGGTGAAAGAAGGAGCTGGTGTTCACCGGGTGACCGGCGTCGAGCGGGAGGATCTGCACGCGGATGTTCGGCATGCGCGACACCTCGATCAGGCGCTCCAGTTGGCGCCGCATCACCGATACCGCGCCGAACCGCCGCAGCAGCACTGATTCGTCCAGCACAACCCACAGGACGAGTGGTTCTTCCGCCCTGAGGATCAGTTGCTGCCGCGCCATCCGGGCTTCGATCCGGGTCCGGACCTCCCCCGGCGGGATTCGCGTGATCGGTTGTGTCGCCCGGATCACTTCGTAGGCGTACTCCTCCGTCTGGAGAAGCCCTGGCACGATCTGAGGTTCCCAGTTGCGTGCGAAGACCGCGTCCGCCTCCAGCCCGAGCAGCGTTGTCAGCTCGTCGGGCAGTGAATCCGAGAAGTCCTCCCACCATCCTTTTCTCGCGGCGTCCCGGAGCAGGCCGAGCAACTCGTGCTGTTTCGCCTCGTCCGCTCCGTACAGCGACGTCAGGGCCTGGACATCGGCCCTTCGCGGCATCGTCTTGGCGGTCTCCATCCGGCTGACCTTCGAAGCGGACCAGCTAAGCCGCTCCGCGACCTGGTCGCCCGTCATGCCGGCGTTTTCCCGCAGCCGACGGAGCTCCTGACCGAGCCTGCGCCGGCGGACGGTCGGACTGCCACGCTCGGGCACCGCCCGGACCCCCTTGTCGCAATGCAGTCTTATGACTACACAGTGTGGTAGAACCCCATCGTGTGAAGAGTTCCGACACTTATCGTACCTGCAAGTTGCACGACACGGTGCACACGCCGCCTTAAGTTTCTCCCCGTGGATACCGGTACGAAGGTTGCCACAAGCCCAACTCCGGGTAGACCTTTGTTCACACACCGTGCCACGCGCAGGCCACCTGGACCCTCGACCGCGCACACCCGAGGCGGATGCCAAATGCAACTTGCATGAGAACATGCACCGCATTGATCGCAGCATTTGTAAAGTTTATTGCTTTTTAACTTGCTAGAGCACTTGCGGAGCTGGTATGCGCGGGGGGACTATCGGGTCATAGGGGGCGATCCCCGCTCACACGATCACTGGCAGAGAGCGACTCAGCACGGCCCGTACGCTGACGCGTGTCCGGGAGGGCGCGCACACGGAAAAACCGGGTCGGCGGCCACCGACCCGGTCAAGTCCACAAGAGCTTCGTATCGAGTCCACGAAGGAAGCGTCCTATGTACTCACAAGGTACCAAGGGAGTAGCTCTAATCAAGTCCTGGGTTCTGGATCTCATCGACAGGGTGGATCGCGAGATCTGCATGGAGGAGGACGAGTTCGCCCACCGGATCGGGTGGACCGTCATCAAGGGCGGCTTCGGGCAGCGCCGGTATCGGGATCCGCGGTTCGACCAGCTCAAGGCCGACCGGCTGCGCGCCCTTCACGGTGTCGAGGAGGACGGACGGGAGGAGCGGGAGGTGCCGGGCAATGTGGCGGCGTGACCCGCGGAATCAGAGGAACCCGAGGAACAATCCGTATCCGGCGCGGGGGGTGATGCCCGCGGTGGGGCGGGGTCGGCCGGTGGTGTCGCTGTGGCGGTGGCGGACCGAGATCGGGCTGCTGGTGCTGGGCGCGGTGGTGGTCGCGGTGACCGTGGCCGCCGTGACGAACGGGAGTTGGTGGGCCTTCGCCGTCCTCTCCGGGGCGGTGTCGGTGCCGGCCGCGACGCGTTCGGGGCGGGGGTGGGTTGTGGCGCACTTCTGGTGCGTGTTCTCGCGGCACCGGATCCAGGCGGTGTGCCTGGAGACGACGATGCACACGACGAGAGGGCGGATCCCGCTGGTGCTGTGGATCACCCCGACCCCTACCGGTGAGCGGGCGCTGATCCTGACCAGGGCGGGCATCTGCGCCGAGGACTTCGAGGCGTTCGCCGGGGAGCTGGAGGCGGCCTGCTTCGCCCGCCGGGTGCGGGTCGCGCGGCACCGGCGGCGGGCCAACCTGGTCTCCGTGGAGATCGTCCGCAGGGACGACGCCCTGCCACGTGACATCGCCGGAAATCGGTGGGTGCGCGTGCCTTCCTCGCGTGAGATGGAGGAGCCCCCTGATACCCGAGCGGCCACGCTGCTTCTCCCCCAGGCCGGCTGACCGTCGCGCCGGCCGGGAAGCCCCGGAGGGCCACTCTCCGGGGCTTCCCCAGCGAGATTCGGTGACCGTGAGCACAACGTTCGCCGTCGGGGCGGCGAACTCCGCCACCGGTTGATCAACGTCCCACTAGGCTGGACGCGTGAGTGACGCGCGGCTGCATGCACAGATCGACTTCCTCATCGAGATCGACAAGCTGAAGCGAGTGATCCGGCGCAACACGCTGATGGACGGATCACGACGCGAGAACGACGCCGAACACTCCTGGTATCTGGGCATGCTGGCGATGACCCTGGCCGAGTACGCCCCGCCGGAGACCGACCTCGCCCGCGTGGTGGCCATGCTGCTGGTCCACGACATCGTGGAGATCGACGCGGGCGACACCTTCATCTATGACGACTCCCTGGCCGCCGGCCAGGCCGAACGCGAGCGCGCCGCCGCCGAGCGGATCTTCGGGCTGCTGCCAGAGGACCAGGCGGCCCCGCTCCGCGAGCTGTGGGACGAGTTCGAGGAGCGCCGCACGCCGGAGGCCCGGTTCGCCAAGGCGCTCGACCGGATCGCCCCGATGATCGCCAACCACCGCACCGAGGGCGGCACATGGCCGCTCTACAAGGTCACCCAGGCCCAGGTGATGGAGAAGGTGAAGATCATCGAGGAGGGCGCTCCGGAGCTCGGCGCCTACGCCGCCCGGCTCGTAGAGCAGTCGGTACGCCAAGGCCACCTGGCCCCCTCCTAGCCGGTGTTCGCCCCCCGATGTCCGGGTAGGTGAGTCACACGGAAAGGGGGCAATCGTGGAGGAGACTGTCCAAAAGGGGGCCCGCTACCAGAGGGGAATGCTGCCCAAGGTCGATCTCACCGGCCGGCTTGAGCGCTCGACCGCCCTCGACCGCCCGATCAGGGCGCTGTCCAGGGCGATCAGGGAAAAGCTCGGCAAAGGCGTTCTCCGCGACCTGCTGCACGGGGTGCCGACCGGCGCGCCCGCGCATCCGCCGATGGCCACGGTCACCCTCGGGTGCTGGGTGGCCACCGCCGTCCTGGACGCCACCGGCGCCGACCCCCGCGCCGCCCGCACCGTGCTGGCCACCGGCCTGGCCGGGGCAGCGCCCGCCGCCGCGGCGGGCATCACCGACTGGTCGGTCCTGCACATCGAGCAGCAGCGGGTCGGCTTCGCCCACGCGCTGGCCAACATCGGGGCCGTGACGCTGTACAGCGGCTCCCTGGCCCTGCGACTGGCGGGCCGCGAGCGCGCCGGCAGGCTGCTGGCCTACGCGGGACTCGGCGCGGCGAGCCTCGGCGGCGTCCTGGGGGGCCACCTCGCCTACCGGCAGGCCGCGGGCGCCAACCACGCCGAGCAGGTCACCCACCTGGTGCCGCTCGGCTGGCACAACCTGTGCGAGCTGAAGGACCTGCCGGAGGGCCGCCCGGTGGCCCGCCGCCTCGGCTACATCGACCTGTTCGTGCTGCGCACCGGCGAGAACGTCACCATCCTCGCCGACCACTGCAGCCACCTCGCCGGGCCCCTGCACCAGGGCCGCCTGGTCAGCGAGGACGGCACGACGTGCGTGGTCTGCCCCTGGCACGGCAGCACGTTCCGGCTCTCCGACGGCAAGGTGGTGCACGGCCCGGCCACCGCGCCTCAGCCCGCGTTCCAGACCCGCATCCGGCGTGACGGGGTCATCCAGGTGCGTCCCGCCCAGCACGGTTAGTCCCTTTTCCTGATTACAGTATTACCATGGCTAACCCGGCGATCATCACCGTTGACGACGATCCTGCCGTTTCCCGGGCAGTGGCCCGCGACGTGCGCCGCCGTTACGGTGACCGCTACCGCGTGGTCCGTGCCGACTCCGGCGAAGCCGCGATGGACGCGCTGCGCGAGATCAAACTGAGAGGCGAGCAGGTCGCGGTCATGCTCGCCGACTATCGGATGCCGCACATGAACGGCATCCAGTTCCTCGAAGCCGCGATGGACCTGTTCCCCATGGCCCGCCGCGTGCTGCTGACCGCCTACGCCGACACCGACGCCGCCATCGACGCGATCAACATCGTCGACGTGGACCACTACCTGCTCAAGCCGTGGAACCCGCCGGAGGAAAAGCTCTACCCCGTCGTGGACGGCCTGCTCGACGCCTGGCTCTCCTCCCCCGAGGCCGCGGCCGACGAGGTGCGAGTGGTCGGGCACCGCTGGTCCGCGCCCTCCTTCAAGATCCGCGACTTCCTGGCCCGCAACCTGGTCCCCTACCGCTGGCTGCTGGCCGACGAGCCCGAAGGCGAGCGGCTGCTGTCGGCCGCCGGGCTCGGCACCGACTCCGTCCCCGTGGTGATCACCCCGGACGGCAAGTCGCTGGCCGCGCCGTCGGTCACCGAACTGGCCGCGCGGATCGGCCTCAGCACCACCCCCGCCGCCGACTTCTACGACCTGGTCGTGATCGGCGCCGGACCGGCCGGGCTGGGCGCGGCCGTCTACGGCGCCTCCGAGGGGCTGCGCACCGTGCTGGTCGAGCAGCGCGCCACCGGTGGCCAGGCCGGGCAGAGCAGCCGCATCGAGAACTACCTGGGCTTCCCCGACGGCGTCTCCGGCGCCCAGCTCACCGAGCGGGCCAGGCGGCAGGCGCTGAAGTTCGGCGCCGAGCTGATCACCACCTGCGAGGCGATCGGGCTGGAAAGCGGCGGGTCCAGCCGGGTGCTGCGCTTCTCCGACGGCACGTCGATCACCACGCACACCGTCGTCCTGGCCACCGGGGTGTCGTATCGCATGCTCACCGCCCCCGGGCTGGCCGAGCTGACCGGCCGCGGCGTGTTCTACGGCTCCGCCGCCACCGAGGCCCCGAGCTGCGCCGACAGCGAGGTCTACATCGTCGGCGGGGCCAACTCGGCGGGCCAGGCCGCGGTTTACTTCTCCCGCTACGCCAGCCGTGTCCACATCCTCATCCGGGGCGGCGACCTGCGGCGCGGCATGTCGCAGTACCTGGTCGAGCAGATCGAGGCCATCGACGCCATCGAGGTGCACACGTGCACCGAGGTCGTCGCGGGTGAGGGCGGGGAGCACCTGGAACGGCTGGTCCTGCGCGACGCCACCACCGGCGAGAAGCGAACCGTCGAGACCTCTTGGCTTTTCGTCTTCATCGGCGCCGAGCCGCGCACCGACTGGCTCGACGGGGCCGTCCAGCGCGACGATCGCGGCTTCGTGATCACCGGGCCCGACCTGCTCGCCGACGGCCGGCGTCCCGTTGGCTGGACCCTCCCGCGCGCCCCCTACCACCTGGAGAGCAGCATGCCCGGCGTGTTCGCGGCCGGAGACGTGCGCGCGACCTCGGTCAAGCGCGTCGCCTCGGCGGTCGGCGAGGGCGCGATGGCGGTGTCGCTGATCCACCGCTACCTGGAGGCCCAATGACCGCCACCGACCGCCTCACTCCCGACGAGCTGCGGCGGCTGTTCCTGTTCGAGTCGCTGGACGACGCCCAGCTCGCGCACCTGGCCGAGCACGGCCGGGTCGAGCGGTGCGCGGCGGGCACCCCGGTATACACCGAGGGCGACCCCGCCACCTGCTTCTATGTGCTGCTGAGCGGCACCATCGCGCTCCGCCGCCGGATCAGGGGCGACGACGTCGAGGTCAGCCGCACCGACCAGCCCGGCGTGTACGGCGGAGCCACCCAGGCGTACATCGGCGACAAGATCGACCAGATCTACATGAACGGCCTGCACGCGATCACCGACTGCGAGCTGTTCACCCTGCCGGCCGACATCATCGGAGACGCCGTCCGCACCTGGTTCCCGATGGCGATGCACCTGCTGGAGGGCCTGTTCTTCGGGATGCGGGCCAGCCAGACGATCGTCGGCGAGCGGGAGCGCCTGCTCGCCCTCGGCTCGCTGTCGGCCGGGCTCACGCACGAGCTGAACAACCCGGCCGCCGCCGCCGTCCGCGCCACCTCGACGCTGCGCGACCGGGTCGCCAAGATGCGGCACAAGCTGGCCCTGATCGCGGACGGCAGGCTCGACGGCAGCCGCCTGCACGATCTCGTCGAGCTCCAGGAGGCCGCGGTCAAGAGCGCCGCCTCCGCGCCGCCGCTGAGCGCCCTCGCGGCCTCCGACGCCGAGGACGTCCTCGCCGACTGGCTCGACGAGCACGACATCGCCGGCTCCTGGGAGGCCGCGCCGACCCTCGTGGCCGGGGGCATCGACACCGAGTGGCTGGAGAAGGTCGAGGCGGCCGTCGGCGAGGAGAACCTGGCGTCGGCGGTGGGGTGGATCACCTACACCATCGACACCGAGATGCTGATGGGCGAGATCGACGACGCGGTGACCCGGATCTCCGGCCTGGTCGCGGCGGCCAAGCAGTACTCCCAGCTCGACCGTTCCCCGCACCAGACGGTGGACGTCCACGACCTGCTGGACGCCACGCTCGCGATGATGCAGGCCAAGATCCCGCCGGGGGTCCGCACGGTCAAGGAGTACGACCGCACGGTGCCGAAGGTCCCCGCCTACGCCGCCGAGCTGAACCAGGTGTGGACCAACCTGATCGACAACGCGGTGGGCGCGATGGGCGAACAGGGCACGCTCACCCTGCGCACCTCCTGCGACGACGGCGACATGGTGGCGGTGGAGGTGGGCGACACCGGCCCCGGTGTCCCGCCGGAGATCCGGCCCCGGATCTTCGAGCCGTTCTTCACCACCAAGCCGGTGGGTGAGGGCACCGGCCTCGGGCTCGACATCTCCTACCGGATCGTGGTCAACAAGCACCACGGCGACATCCGGGTGCGGTCGGAGCCCGGCGACACGCGGTTCACCGTCCTGCTGCCGCTGCACCCCGGCGACCAGCCGTGACCAGCCCGGCGATCAGCCGGTGACCAGCTTGACGATGGCGACCACACCGACGACCACGATGACCCCGCGCAGCACGGCGGCCGGGAGCCGTCTGCCGACCCGCGCCCCCAGGTAACCGCCGATCATGGAGCCCAGCGCCACCATCAGCACCGCCCACCAGTCCAGCGGCGCGACGAACACGAACAGCACCGCCGCGGCCGAGTTCACCAGCAGCGACAGCACGTTCTTGGCCGCGTTGACCCGCTGCAGGTCCTCGTCCAGGAAGGTGCCGAGCAGGCCGATCAGCACCACCCCCTGGGCCGCGCCGAAGTAGCCGCCGTACATGCCCGCGCCCAGCACGCCGAGCCACAGCCACGGCCCGCCGTGCGGGTGCGGGTTCGCCCTGCGGGCCGCCAGCCTGCGGTTCAGCCACGGCTGGGCGACGACCAGCACCAGCGCCAAGCCGATCAGCACCGGGACGATGACCTTGAAGGCGGTCTCCGGCAGGTTCAGCAGCAGCAGCCCGCCCGCCACGGACCCGGCGACCGAGGCCACGCCGAGGCGGGTCAGCCGTCCGCGCTGGCCCTTCAGCTCCTCGCGGTAGCCGAGCACGCCGGTCACGCCGCCGGGCACCAGGCCCACGTTGTTGGAGACGTTGGCCACGATCGGCGGGTAGCCGAAGGCCAGCAGGGTGGGGAACGTGATCAGCGACCCCGACCCCACGACCGCGTTGATGCTCCCGGCTGCGATTCCGGCCGCGAGCACCGCGACCGCCTCCCACGGCGTCAAAACCCCACCTTTCGCAGCACGTCCGCCCCGATGCCCGATGGTAGGCGCGCGGGTCGCGGGAGCTGCGGCCGGGTGGGCCGGGAGCTAGGCGAGGCCGTCCGGATAAGCCCTGTCGGCGTCGGTCGCACGGCGGGACGCCCGGGGCTTCCGGCGCGGCTCGCGTTCGTCCCGCTCCTCCTCGAACGGCCCGAAGAAGCCGCCCTGGCCGGACAGCACGTGCCCCATCTCCGAGGGCACGATCCACACCTTGTTGGCGTCGCCCTTGGCGATCTCCGGCAGCGTCTGCAGGTACTGGTAGGCCAGCAGCGCCTGGTCGGGCTTGCCGTCGTGGATGGCCTTGAAGACCATCGCGATCGCCTCGGCCTGCCCCTTGGCCCGCATCGAGGCCGCCTCCGCCTCGGCCTGCGCGCGCAGCACCACGGCCTCGGCCTCGCCGCGCGCCCGCAGCACCGCCGCCTGGTGCTCGCCCTCGGCGGTCAGGATCGCGGCCTGCTTCCTCCCCTCGGCCTCCCGCACCGACGACTGCGAGTCGCGGTCGACCCGCGTGCGCTTCTCCATCGACTCCTGGATGGAGGCGGGCGGGTCGATGGACTTCAGCTCGATCCGGTTGACCTTGATGCCCCAGCGGCCCGCCGACTCCTGCAGCGCCGCGCGCAGCTCCCCGCCGATCCGCTCGCGGGCGCCGAGGGTCTGGTCGAGATCCATCGCGCCGACCATGTTGCGCAGCGTCAGCACGGTGAGCTGCTCCATGGCCGCGAGCACCCCCGCCACCTCGTAGGTCGCCGCCTTGGCGTCCGTCACCTGGTAGTACACGACGGTGTCGACCGAGACGACCAGACTGTCCGCGGTGCTCACCGGCTGCGGCGGGAACGCCACCACCTGCTCGCGCAGGTCCACGAGATTGCGGATCCGGTCGATGAACGGCACGACCAGGCTGAGCCCCGGCTGGAGGGTGCGATGGTAGCGCCCCAGCCGCTCGACGATGCCGGCCGTGGCCTGAGGGATGATCCTTATCGTGCGGACCAGCGCGAACCCGGCGATGGCCAGCACGACGACACCCGCGATCAGCAGCTCCATTGCGGCCCCTTTGTCAATCATCGGTGCATGACGAAGCTGGCCGAAATGCTATGGGTTATCGCTTTACTCATACATGAGGCGCGCTAAACAACCCACGGATCGGGGTGCCGATCGATCAGTACGCGGGCCGGGCTCGGGCGTACCAGCGGCCGTCGGGGGCCTGCTCCAGCCCCAGCGGCACGCCGAACGTCTTCGAGAGGTTCTCCGCCGTCATCACCACCTCGATCGGCCCCTGGGCCACCACGGAGCCGTGGCGGAGCAGCAGCGCGTGCGTGAAGCCCGCCGGGACCTCCTCCACGTGGTGGGTGACCAGCACCATGGTCGGCGCCTTGGAGTCGAGGGCCAGCCCGGAAAGCCGGCGCACCAGATCCTCCCTGGCGCTGATGTCGAGCCCGGCGGCCGGCTCGTCGAGCAGCAGCAGCTCCGGATCGGGCATCAGCGCGCGGGCGATCTGGGTGCGCTTGCGCTCACCCTCGGACAGCGTGTTGAACCTCCGCCGGATGAGGTGGGCGCAGCCGAGCTGGTCGATCAGCTCCACCGCGCGGGTGACGTCGTGCGAGTCGTACTCCTCGCTCCAGCGGCCGAGCACCGCGTACGACGCGGTGAGGACCAGGTCGATGACCTTCTCCTGCGGCGGGATGCGCTCGGTCAGGGCCGAACTGGCCATGCCGATCCTGGTGCGCAGCTCCTGCAGGTCGGTACGGCCGACCTGCTCGCCCAAAATGTCGACGACGCCCTCGGTCGGGAACAGCATCGCCCCCGCCACCTGCAGCAGCGTCGTCTTGCCCGCGCCGTTTGGCCCGATCACGACCCAGCGCTCGTCCTCGCCGACGGCCCAGTCGATGCCTCTCAGCAGGGCGGCGCCGTCCCTGCGGACGGCGACATCCCGAAGGTGCAGCACCTGACCGCCCATCCCCGATCACTCCCTCATCGTGTCGCTCGTCTAAAACCTATTGCAGAGGCACCGCTTATCGTGGGTCGGGTGCACCTGGATTCATCGCACCGGGACTCGCCGGCATCGGCCGCGCTCGTCTGCTGGGGGAACGCCTGGCTCGCCGGCCACATAGGCCTGGACGAGGCGGTCGACCACATCGAGCGTACGGCCGGCCCCGGCATCGTCGCCTGCCCACCGTCAGATGATCTCCCCCCACGGGGATCCTCCGCCAGCGGATCGCCCACAAGCGAGCTCCCCGGCACCTCCCGTCCCACCGAACTCCCTCTGCGCGCCTTCCTCGCCGACCTGCGCGTGGACGGCATGACGGCGCTGCGCCTCGCCCTCCCCGTGGCGGGCGACCCGCTCGGGCTCACCGGCCCGCCGTCGTTCAACTCCGCCGCCATCGAGGCCGGACAGGCCGCCATCGCCGTGCTACGCGGCCGATGCGTCGGCCTGGTCCCCGAACCCGACCGGCGCGGCTCCTCCTACCGAGGCACCCGCTGGGTCTCGGAGGAGGCGGCCGTGACCATCCCCGACCTTCCGTCCCTCGCCGAGGCCGAACGCGAGCTGAGCACGTCCATGAGCGCCGTCACCGAGGCGCTGGCGGGCGTCGAGGGCCCGCGCCAGGCCCGCCCCGACGACGCCCTGTCCGCCCCCGGCGACACGCTCGCCCCCGGATACCCCGCACGGGCCCACCGGGTGGCGGCGCTGTCGGCGCGGCTCTCCGTCGTGCTGCGCCTGGCCGACGACCGTGGCCTGACCACCGGCCAGGTGGCGGCCAGGGGCGAGGCGCTGCGGCGGCTCGACCACGCCGTCCGCCGCGCCCAGGTGGCCGCCCACCACGCGATCCTCGAACCGCGCGCCTCGTGACCTCACGCCCATCCGGCGGCTCGGCTCGGGACCTGATCGGCTCGGGACCTGATCAGTTCAACGATCCGAACCGCCAGATGGCCAGGGCCTTGGCGTCCTTGCCCGTGGTCACGAGCATCAGCCTGCCGTCCTTGTCCACGTGCGGCACCACCGAGAGCGCACCGCCCGGGTGCGCGTCCTCGATCTTGCCCCGGAGCTTGCCCGTGGCCAGGTCCCAGGCCCGCAGCATACCGTCGCCGCTGGCCGCCACCAGGGTCTCGCGGTCGCCGAGCTCGGTGACCGCGAGGCCGTTGACGGACCCCTTCGGGCCGGAGATCGGCTTCCTGGCGGGCTTGCGGCTGGCGGCGTCCCAGATCCGGACGGCCTTCTCGCCGCCCGCGGCCGAGGCGACCACCGGCCGCCCGCGGATCACCCCGGTCGCCAGGGCCCGCACGGCGCGGGTGTGGTCGTTGTACGCCTTGCCGTACGCCTTGCGGCGCACGGGGTCCCACAGGCGGACCGTCTCGTCGCTCCCGCCGGAGGCCAGGTACTGCTTGCCCGAACGGAACTCGCCCGCGGCCAGCCACGTGATCGCCTTGTGGTGCCCGCGCAGCGGCTTGCCGATCGGACGGCGCTTGGCCAGGTCGTAAAGGCGGATCCGCTTGTCCTTGGCGGTCGCGACCGCCACCACCGTGCGACCGCGCGCCTTGAGCACCGTAAGCGCCGACACCGCGCCGCCACGCGTCTTGACGGCCTTTCCGATGGGACGGCGGGTGTTGAGGTCCCAGAACTTGAGCGTGCCGTCCCGGCCGCCGGAGACGGCCACCGGGCGCTTGCCGAGCCTGGCCGTCGCCAGCGCCTCGATCGCGCCCCGATGGCCCTTCCCGGCGAACCTGCCGCCGACGGCGTCGCCGGTCTCCAGCCTCCAGAGCCGCAGACGTCCGTCGGCGCCACCGGTCACGATGACGGCGCTCTTGCGCACCTGCGTGAGGGCGGTCGCCTTGACCTCGCTCCCGGTCTTCACGGACCGGATCCGGTAGCCGTACCCGAGCCACGACAAACCCTCGGGCGGAGGGGCCGCCTGGAAGGGGGTGATGTCGGGGGCGGGTGTCGAGGTGGGGAGGGTGGGCGTGGGCGCGACCGGCGTGGGCGCGGTGGAGGCGACCTCCGCCTGCTTCACGATCCCGACGGTGGGGAGGGCCTCGGGCTTCCCGGAGTTGCCCATCGGCCCGAACACCAGCCACGTCGGCACGGCCAGCACCGCCACGACCCCAAGCCCGACCCCGACCCGGGTCCACCCACCGACCCGCCGCCGCCGAGCGGTGGTCCCCGCCTTCGCGGGCCCGGTAGAGGTGGTCTTGGCCGCCGGCCGCGTCCCGGTGGCCTTCCCCGCGACCTTCTTGTCCGCCACCACCGCCGCCGTCCCAGCGGCCCTGGCAGGAGCGGAGGGCTTGATGGGCTTGATGGGCTTGGTCGACTTCGTGGCTCCGCCCGAGACGGAACCGGAGGCCGTGGGGGCGGGGGTGGAGTCCTGGGCCGCGTCTGTGCGCGAATCGGAGTCCGGGGTTTCGGTGAGCTTGGCGTCCTTGACCTCGTCGCCGGTCTTGTCCGGCTCGACGCCGTTGATCGAAGCGCCGGCCGAGCCCGGTTCGGCCTTCTGATCCGGCACGGCGTCGGTCTCGGTCTCGACCGGGCCACCGGAGGCGGTACCGGACGCAGGCGTCTCCGCCGCCGTCTCTGTGGCGTCGGAGGGCGCGTCGGCCGCGCCGTCCTGCTGGGGCTCCGGCTCTGCCGTCACGGCGCTTGAGGGGGCGTCGCCAGGCGTTTCATCGGCCCGCTCGGCACCGCCGGAGGGGACGGCGGCGGCCTCATCCACTGAGGGGGACGGCTCCGCCGTAACGGTGCCCGCACCGGCCGCCGCCACGGGCTCGGCTTCCGCACCGGCCGCACTGGCCACGTCGTCCGGACGCCCGACAAGGGCGTCCGCCTCCACGACCGAATCGACCACTCCGCCGGAAAGCTCCGGCCACTGGGTCACGGCGCTGCCCAGAGCGGTAACGCCATCGCCCTCCACGACCGCGTCCACCGTCACGGGCGCGTCCGCCGAAGGCTTCACGGGGGCCGTAGTACCGCCCGAGGTCACCGTGTCCGACTCCGCGCCTGCCGTACCGGACGCGGGCGCGTCGCTCAGCGGCTTCGCGGCGGTGCGGTCCAAGTCCGCCGCATCGGCCGAAGGCTTTGCGGGGGCCGGCTTGGGCTTTGGGGCTGTGGAGCGGGGGCGGGTGGTGGCGGGCTTGGTGGCGCGCTTGGTGGCGGGCTTCGGGCGGGCCGTGGCGGGCTCGCTGGACGCCGTGGTCGGCTTCGGCGTGGTGGTGCGGGGCTTCCTGGGCTTGGTGGTCCGGGGCTTGGCCGGGGTGGCGGGCTTCGATCCGGCGGCGGGGGTCGCGCTCGCCGTGCCCGGCTCGGCCGTGTCGGACGAGGTCGCGGCCTTGCGCATCGCCGCCGTTCCCCGGGCCCGCACGACCGTGGACCTGGGGGTCGGCGCCTTCTTGGGCCGCTCGGGCCGCTCCGGCTTCGCGGGCTTCTCCGCCTCTACCGGCTCGGGCTTCTCCTCGACGACGGGTTCCGGCTTCGGCGCCTTCGCCCGGACCGTGCGCGGCGCGGGTGCGTTGAGCCCCTCCAGCACCTCCGGGAACGAGGGCCGCTCCTCCGGGAGCTTGGCCAGGCAGCGCGCCAGCAGTTCGCGCAGGTCGGACGGAACCCCCGAAAGGTCGGGCGGCACCGCGAGGACCCGGTCGAGCACCGCCGGAACAGAGTCGTCGAAAAGCACGAACAGCTCAGACGACACCACATCATGCGTCAGCGGGGTGAACGGATCCCGTCCCGTCGCCGCGAAGGCGATCGTGGTGGCCCACGAGAACACATCGGAGGCCGGCCCAGGGTCCTCACCGGTGATCTGCTCGGGCGAGAGGTACTGCGGCGTGCCGATGGTCCCGCTGAAGACGGTCGCGCCCGCCTGGAGCGCGGCGGCGATTCCGGCGTCGAGGAGCCACGGCCGGTCCACGCCGAGCATGACGTTGCCGGGCTTCACGTCGCCGTGCACGACGCCCGCCGCGTGCAGCGACGCGAGCGCGCGGGCCGTCCCCTTGGCGAGCGAGCGCAGGCGGCGGGCCGCGACATTGGTGGAGAGCGGGAACCCGTCTGCCATGGCGCTCACCACGTACGGCCTGCCGTCATGGATCCCCGCGCCCAGGACGGTGACCGTGTTGGGGTGCTCCGTTCCGCGCAGTCCGTTCATGACCGCGAGGAACCGTTCGTCCCCGTCCTCGGTGAGCCGGAACCGGGGGTGGAGGAGCTTGACGACCACCTGGTCGCCCTCAGGGTCCACGGCGGAGAAGATCACGCCCTGGCGGCCCTCGCCGAGGCGGCCGGTGACGCGATAGCCGTCGATCATCTTGTCGACGGCATCGGGCACGGCCGGACCGGGGTCACCCGCCCCGGCAATTCGGGCGAGCGGCATGCGCACCTCCTCCGGCAACGCCGGAATCACGGGAACTCACGGGGATACGCGGGACCCGACCGTACTTGTCGTGGGTCCACACAATACGCCGGTCGAGATGTCGCGAAGGTCGTCTCCGCGCAGCCTTTCCCCTATCGAAACGATCAGAATCAGGTCATGCCATGCCATGTCGTACGGCATAGAGCGCGGCCTGGGTGCGGTCCTGCACGCCGAGCTTCATCAGCACGTTGGAAACGTGCGTCTTGACCGTTTTCTCGGCCACCGACAGCTCCCTGGCGATCTCCCGGTTGGAGCGTCCGCCCGCGATCAGCTTCAGGACCTCCCGCTCACGCTCTGTGAGCGGCGAGACCGAGGGCGCGTCGGATGACGACGCGCCCGCACGCGAGGCCGCGGTCTCCTGCCGGGCGTCCGTTCCTCCCGCCAGCATCGCCTGCGCGGCCTCGGGGGCGAGCAGCACCTGCCCGGCCGCCACCGCCCGGATGGCCTGCACCAGCGAGGCCGGATCGACGTCCTTGTAGAGGAACCCGGCCGCGCCCGCGCGCATCGCGGGGGCCACGTCGCCCTGGTCGCTCACCGAGGTCAGCACGAGCACCCGCACGGCCAGCCCGCGCTCGGCCAGCCGTCCGAGCGCGCCCAGGCCGTCCAGCTCCGGCATCCGCAGGTCGAGGAGGAGCACGTCGGGCGTCACCGCGGCGACGACTTCGACGGCCTCGGCCCCGTCAGACGCCTCACCCACCACCTCCACGTCCTCCTGAAGGTCGAGGAACGTGCGGAGCCCCTGGCGGACGACCGGATGATCGTCGGCGATCGCCACGCGAATCAAGGATGGACCTCCATGCGAACCGTCGTTCCGGCGTCTGGCCGCGATCGTATGTCCACCGTGCCGCCGACCGCCTGCGCCCGCTCCTGCATGGAGGCGAGCCCGAGCCCCTGGCCGCGTCCCGGTGCGGACTCGACGTCGAAGCCGTCGCCGTCGTCGCAAACGTCGAGCACCAGCGTCCCGCAGCTCTCGGTCAGCCGGACGGTGACCCTGGCCGCCCGCGCGTGCCGCAGCGCGTTGTGCAGCGCCTCCTGGGCCACCCGCAGCACGGCGACCTCGACGGCGGGCTCGGCGGCGGCCGAGTCGTCGTCGCACGCCTCGTCCACCCACTCGAACCGCACCTCGGCGGGGTGCAGGTGGTCGAGCAGCGAGACGTGCTTGCGCAGCGTCTCGGCCAGGCCGTGCCGGTCGAGCTCGGCGGGCCGCAGTTCGACGATCACCGCGCGCAGCTCGGCCAGCGCCTCCCCGGCGAGCCGCTGGACCTGGTCGATCTGGACGGCGGCGCGCTCTGGATGCTCGGCCAGCAGCGCCCCGGCGGCCTGCGCCGTCAGGCGCAGCGAGAACAGCTTCTGGGTGACCGCGTCGTGCAGCTCGCGCGCCACCCGGGTGCGCTCCTCGACCATGGCCAGCTCGCGGCTGCGCTCGTAGAGGCGGGCGTTGGTCAGCGCGATCGCGGCGTGCGCGGCGAACAGCGTCAGCAGCTCCTGGTCGGCCTGGGTGAACCCGCCGGGAGTGCGCTTGTTGGACAGGAAGATGATGCCCAGCACCTCGTCGGCGTCGCGGATGGGCACGCCGATGAAGTCCTTGAGCACCGGATGGGCCCTCGGCCACCACTCGAACCTGGGATCCCTGCGGATGTCGGGCAGCCGGGCGGGCACGCCGTCGCGCAGCATCGCGCCGAGCATGCCGTGCTGGCGCGGCGTGGGGCCGATCGCGGCCCACTCCTCGTCGGTGAGGCCCTCGGCCACGAACTCGGCGAACGCCCCCTGGTCGTCGGGAACGCCGAGCGCGGCGTATCGCGCGTCGAGCAGCCGCTGCGCCGAGCGCACGATGACCTGGAGGACCTCCCGGACCGACAGGTGACGCGTGACGGCCAGCACAGCCGAGCTGACGGCCTGCAGGATCTCCTCACGTTCCGCCACGCCGTCCGGACGCGGCGGCGATGGTTCTTCTCGCCTGTCCCCCACACAGTTCACCCTAGGTCGTCCGCGGCCGTTGGTCCTACGCCGATATGCCCAGACCGTCACGGGGCCTTGGCCCGATGTCCGAAAGGCACGCGCTGCCTAGCGTCGGCGGTATGACGAAGAACGCACTCATCACCGGCGCGTCCCGGGGACTGGGACTGGCCCTCGCCCGCTCCTTCGCCAAGGAGGGCTGGCGTCTGATCATCACCGCGCGCGGCGCGGATGCCCTGGACCAGGTGGCACTGGAACTCGGACCTTCTCAGGTCACCGCCCTGGCCGGGGACGTCGCCGACGCGACGCACCGCGCGCTGCTCGCCGACGCGGCACGAGATCTCGGGGGACTCGACCTGCTGATCAACAACGCCAGTGGGCTGGGCCCGACGCCGCTGCCCCCGCTGGCCAGATATCCGCTGGCAGAGCTGGGCGAGCTGTTCGCCACCAACACGCTGGCGCCGCTCGGGCTGATCCAGGCGACGCTGCCGGGCCTGCGGGAGCGGCGCGGCGCGATCGTGAACATCTCCTCCGACGCCGCCACCGAGGCGTATCCGGGCTGGGGCGGGTACGGCGCGACCAAGGCGGCCCTGGACCAGGTGTCGCACGTGCTGGCCGAGGAGGAGCCCGACGTCGCCGTGTGGTGGGTGGACCCGGGTGAGATGAACACCGCGATGCTCGCCGAGGCGGCGGGGGAGGAGGAGGCGAGCGGCGCGCCGTCCCCGGAGACCGTGGCGCCGACGATCCTGCGGCTCGTCCGGGAGCGGCCGGAAAGCGGAAGGCTGGTCCACCGATGACCGCGCTGGCCGCCAAACCGGGACTGAAACCGGATTTCGACTTCGAACTGCCGACCACGCTGGAGGCCCACGAACCGCCGGAGGCGCGGGGGGTGGCCCGCGACGGAGTTCGGCTGATGACCTCGCGGCGGGACACCGGGGAGATCACCCACGACGCGTTCACCGAACTGCCCGGGCTGCTCTCTCCCGGAGACCTGCTGGTGGTGAACAACTCGGGGACGCTCCCGGCGGCGGTGCGCCTGGACCGGCTGGCCGTCCACTTCTCCACCGAGTACGAGGACGGTTCATGGCTGGTCGAGCTGCGCCGCCCCATCCGATCGGGGGCCAGCAGCCCCTACGCCGGGGGCGAACCCGGCGAGTGGCTGCCGCTACCGGGTGGTGCGACGCTGCGGCTGCTGGCCAGGGAGACGCCGAGGCTGTGGCGAGCGCGACTGGACCATGAGGTCCACGGGTACCTGGCCCGGCACGGCGTGCCGATCCGCTACTCCTACGTCGGGCGCGACTGGCCGCTGGCCGCCTACCAGACGGTGTTCGCGGCGGTGCCGGGCAGCGCGGAGATGCCGAGCGCGGGCAGGCCGTTCAGCGAGGCGCTGGTCACGGCCCTGGTCTCACGGGGCATCGGGATCGCGCCGATCACTCTGCACACGGGGGTGGCCTCGCCGGAGAAGGACGAGCCGCCCTATCGGGAGCGCTTCGCCGTACCGGCGGCCACGGCGCGTCAGGTGAACCTGACCCTCGCGTCGGGCGGGCGGGTGATCGCGGTCGGCACGACCGTGGTCCGCGCCCTGGAGACGGCCGCCACGGGCCCGGGAGTGGTGGCGGCGGCCGACGGCTGGACCTCCCACGTGGTGACGCCGAACGGCGGGGTCCGCGCGGTCACCGGCCTGGTGACGGGCCTGCACGAACCCCGTTCGAGTCACCTGATGATGCTCACCGCGATCGGCGGGCGGGAGCTCGTCGCGCGCTCCTACGAGGAGGCGCTGCGCGAGGGATATCTGTGGCATGAATTCGGTGATACGCACCTCATTCTCGCCACATAACATGATCTAGACCTAAAACAGATCTTTACGCCGGAACCTAGATCATGATAGAACGCAGCGAATCTTCCGTGGGGATCAGGCGATCAGCAGGCGGAGATTCCCTGGGTGAGCGCGGGTTCCGTGCTGCCCGCCGCCGCTTCGACCCCTCCCGCAGCCCGTCCCCCGCGGACCCTCCAACCCGGGAGAACCCCTCACATGCGACACCCCATTGCACGAATCGCCAAGGCGGCGCTCGCCGTACCGCTCACCGGCGCGATGCTGCTCGCCGCGGGTCCGGCCCTCGCGACGACCATCGAGCCCGCCGAAGAACTCGTGCCGTTCCGGACGGGGAACACCGACACCGCCGCCGCCACGCTGAAGGTCGCGCGGGTCGTGGACTCCGCCCAGGCCACCCAGGCCGACCAGCCCTACTCCTCCTTCAAGGTCGAGCTGAAGGCGCCCAAGAAGGTGCGCGCGGGCGGCACGGTCACCTACTCCATCAAGGCCACGAACCTCGGCCCGCACGCCGCCGACGCCTACTTCATCGGCGGCAGGCTGCCCAAGGGCATCTCCGGCAAGGTCACCTACTGGGGCCCCGACGGCACCAAGTGCGACTGGGACGACACCGGCTTCTGGTGCTGGGGCGACTGGGTGCTGAAGGTCGGCAAGACCGACTCCCTCAAGCTCTCCTTCAAGCTGAAGAAGAGCGCGAAGGGCAGCGCCTCGGCCAAGCTCGGCGTGGAGACCTACGACGTCCCCACCGGCGCCGAGGAGATCAGCCGCGAGGAACTGGAGCGCATCGGCGCCATCAAGGGCTGGGACTTCACCCGCACGGTGAAGACCAAGATCGTCCGCAAGTAAGATCGCAGGGCACGGCCCGCCTCCGGCCACGGGGGCGGGCTTCGTCACGCCTGGCGGGGCTTCGACGGAACCTGACCCGGTTTCAACGGACCTTGACACGGTTTCGACACGCCTAGTCGGCATACGGGTTGAACAGGGGACGTCCGAATGGTGAACCGAGTTTCAGGCACGTCCGGCGGCCAAGTACCGTTGAACGAGATGAACCAGCGCACGCTCCTGATCACCCTGTCCGGCCCCGACCGGCCTGGTGTCACCTCCCGGCTCTTCGCCCTCCTGGCCGGCTTCCCGGTCACGGTCGCCGACGTCGAGCAGGTGGTCATTCGCGGCAAGCTCACCCTCGGTGTGCTGGTCGCCTACGCAGGCGAAAGGCCCACCGGCACCGGCGGCACGCTCGGCGCCCTGTGGACCGCCGTCGAGCGCATCGCCGAAGACCTCGGCATGGAGGTCGAGTTGTCCACCAGCTCCGCCCCCAAAGAGCACCGCAAGCGCGGGCGGCTGCACGTCACCGTGCTCGGCGCCCCGCTGCTGCCCGCCGCCGTGGCCGGCATCTCCGGGCGCATCGCCGCCGCCGGGGCCAACATCGACCGCATCGAGCGCCTCGCCCACTACCCGGTGACGTGCATCGAGCTGGCCGTGTCCGGGGCCGACCCCGACGCCATGCGCGCCGAACTGGCCGCCGAGGCCGTCGTCCAGCAGGTCGACGTCGCGGTCCAGCGCTCCGGCCTGCACCGCAGGGCCAAGCGGCTGGTCGTCATGGACGTCGACTCCACGCTCATCCAAGCCGAGGTCATCGAACTGCTCGCCGCCCACGCCGGGTGCCTGGGCGAGGTCGAGAAGGTCACCGCCGCCGCGATGCGCGGCGAGCTCGACTTCACCGCCTCGCTGCGCGAGCGGGTCGCGCTGCTGGCCGGGCTGCCCGAGGAGATCTTCGAGCGGGTCCGCGCCGAGGTCGTGCTCACCCCAGGCGCGCGCACCATGGTCCGCACGCTCAAGCGCCTCGACTACCGCTTCGCGATCGTCAGCGGCGGCTTCACGCAGATCACCGACGCGCTGGTGGCCGAGCTGGGCATCGACTACTCCGCGGCCAACACCCTGGAGGTCGTGGACGGCAAGCTCACCGGCCGCGTGACCGGCGAGATCGTCGACCGTCCGGGCAAGGCCCGCGCGCTGCTCCGCTTCGCCGCCGAGGCGGGCATCCCGGTCAGCCAGACGGTCGCCATCGGCGACGGCGCCAACGACCTCGACATGATCGCCGCCGCCGGGCTCGGCGTCGCCTTCAACGCCAAGCCGGTCGTGCGCCAGGCCGCCGACACCGCCGTGAACACCCCGTACCTCGACTCGATCCTCTACCTGCTCGGCATCTCCCGCGCCGAGGTAGAGGCCGCCGACGCCGAAGACGGCCTGGTCGGCGACCTTCAGGAGAACCTCTCCAGGCCGTCTCTCTGAGCCTCCGATCGCGCCCTGACACGGGCCTTCATACGAGGGCCGCTTCATACGATGGCCGCTTCCTTCGACATGGCCGCCTTGCTGAGCCGGCTCGCGTTGGTCACCAGGTCTTCCAGCGTGGGGTGCGCCGACGCCGCGTGCGTGTAGGCGTACCTGATGGCCGTCCACTCCTCGGCCGCCCCCTCGGCCACCTCGTCCAGCCGCTGCTCCGTCAGGTCCTCCACGTGGGTCGCCAGGGCGTCCAGGGCCTCGTCCAGGTCGTCGGGAAGCCCGCCGTGGTCCCCCGTGCGCACGGCGTCCGCCGTGGCCTCCAGCCGGTCGGCCACTGCGTCCAGGACGGCCGACGTCGGGGCCGACTCGTCCGCGCCCGGGTCGGGCGCGGGCACCGCGTACAGGGCCAGGGCGTCGTCCCTCACGCGCGCCGCGTGGTCCACGGCGTCCCGCAGGGGCTCCGGCACCGTCCCGCCCGGCTCCTTGCCCAGCCGCTCCAGGGACTCGTCGAGCCGCTGGGCCGACTCCGCGGCCTCCTCCACGCGCGCCGCGACGTCGCGCCGCTTCTGGTCGGCCAGCGCCCGCACCAGCCGCGCGTGCTCCTCCAGCATGTCGGCCAGCCGGTCCGACACCCGGTACCGCTCCGCCCTCGGCCACAGCCACCGCGCCGCGACGAACACGACCGCCGCGCCCGCGACGGTGAACAGCACCCGCAGCACGGCCGCGTTCCACGACAGCGGGATCACGTAGTCGGCGAGCAGCAGGCTCAGCGGCGTGCCGAACAGCGTCCACCAGTTGTGGCTGAGCGTCCGCAGCGCGTAGCCGACCACCGCCAGAGCCCCGATGACCAGCGCGAGCGTGACGTGCCCCGGCGTCAGGGCCAGCATGAACGCCCCCGCCGTGGCCCCGATCGCGGTGCCCATGACCGGGAAGAGCACCCGTTCGACGGTGTCCCCGAAAGTGGGACGCAGGTTGGCCACGACGGTGACCACGAACCACTTCCCGAACTCCTCGTGCAACACCAGCATCAGCACCATCGAGCACACCGTCACGACCGCCAGCCGCAGCGCGAAGTGCGCCGTGTGCGGCCCCTTGTGGCGGGTGCCGGGCGGCGCGGTGAAGCGCGGCAGCCGCGGCCCCACGGCCACGCCCTCGGCCGAGATCAGCGCCGCCGAGCGCGTCGCGACGCCGATCCGGTCCACACAGCGGCGGATCTGCCCGAGCAGCGCCCCGACGGCCAGCGGCTCGTCCCCCGAGAGCGTGGACCTGCGGATCGCCTCGACCCGGTCGGCGAACCTCGCCGCGCACGCCAGGGCCTTCGGCACCCCGCGCGGGCTGTCCCTGCACATCGCGTCGCGCAGGGCCTCGGCCTGGGCGTGGGCCGCCTCGTCCAGGTCCTCGACCCAGTCGCGCCGCTCGGTCAGCCCGGTGACCCCGTCGCGCAGGATGCGCATCGCGACGACCTCGTGGAAGATCCGGGTGAGCGCGTCGAGCATCCGGCCGGGGGTGGGGTCGTCCTCGTCCTCCTCCTCGCGCTCGACCGCGATGTAGTGGGCGACGGCGACGCGCGCCTCGGCCAGGGCGTCCTCGGCGTCCTTGCGGCGCGCCTCCCACTCCCGGTCGGCCTCCTCCGCGCGCTCCGCGTCGTCGGTCTGCTCGGAGTCGGCCATCAGTTCGGCGGAGTCGAGCAGGTCGGCGAGCGCCAGGCCCGCCGACTCGAACGCGGAGCGCAGCGGTCTCAGGCGGCGCAGCGGCCAGGTGAGTAGCACGATCCCGGTTATCCACAGGCCGCCGATGCCGGCCAGCTCGACGTGCAGGAGCACGCCCTCGGGCAGCGGGCCCTGGAAGTAGCTGAGGATCGTGGCCAGCGTCGGCGGCAGGCCGATCACGTTCCAGTACGCCCCGGCGGCGGCGATGAGGGCGACGACCGGCACGGCGATCCAGGGATTGGGCTCCACGAGTGAGCCGACGCCGGTGCCGATCATGATGAACAGGTTGTTGCGGAGCAGACGGCGGGCGCGCCTGCCGTACGGCATGGCCGGGTCGTCGGCGAAGGACGTCAGATACGCGCCCAGGGCCGCCGTGGACCCCTCCCGGACGTGGCCGGTCAGCGCGCCCGCGAGCAGCAGCACGCAGATCGCCGTGCCGCAGAGCGCGCCGTAGCCCCACGCGGGCCGTCCCGGCACCTCGTACGCCTCGCGCAGGGACGCGGGCAGCGCCTCCCACGCGCGGCGGGCCAGGTCGGCCACTCGCCTGACCGGCTCGCGGACCGCGCGCCGCGCACGACGCAGCGCCCCGGATACCCCCCTCATCCCCGCGCCCCCGTCTTCTCACCCAACGGGGGTTGTGCCCGGATCGATCCGGGCTAGTCAGGACGCGCCGGTCAGCGGGGCCGCTCGTGCGGCTTGGGGCTCCACAGCGTGACGGCCGTGCCGCCGCGCAGGTCGTGCCACGGCCCGGTGGACTCGATCACCGCGAACGCGCCCGGTGAGAACCCCGGATCACCGTCGTGGCCGATGAGGTCCATGACCAGCTCGTGCACACCCGGGTTGTGCCCGACCAGCAGCAGGGTGCGCACCTCGGGACCGGTACGGCGCACCAGTTCGAGCAGCTCGCTCGCGTAGGCCTGGTAGATGTCGCGCTCGAACTCGACCGGCGCGTCGGGCGCGAGAGCCGCCAGCGCCAGCTCGGCCGTGCGCCGGGTGCGCACGGACGGCGAGCACAGCACCAGATCGGGCCGCAGCTCCAGGGCGAGCAGGGTCTCGCCCACCCGCCGGGCGTCGGCCTCGCCCCGGTCGGTCAGCGGACGCTCGCGATCGTCCAGGCCGGGCACCTGCGCGGCCTTGGCGTGGCGAAGCACGATCAGCGTGCGGATCCCGGCATCAGCCAACTCCGACCGCCCAGATGGACAGGCCCACCAGGACGGCCAGCACGATCACCATGCCCAGCAGGATCAGGCCGAGCGTCTTGCCGCCGGAGGGCCGGTCGGGCTGGGTCACCGTGGCCCTCCTTCGTTCGTCTTCCATCAGTCTCCCACCCCCATGACACGGTACGGCCCGCGGTCCCCTTCATGGGGAACCGCGGGCCGTACCTCGGTTCGACCGGCCGCCGGCCTCGCCCGCCCACCCTCGGCGAAACCCGGCGGCCTCATGGCCCTGCGCCCACCGGATCGCGGCGGGCTCGGACCGCCGCCGCTACTGGCCCACGGGCTGCGGCTCGCGCTTCTCGCTGTCCTCGGACGGGGAGTCGCTGACGGAACGGCGCTTGGACACGATCACCGCGCCGACCACGACCGCGACCGCCAGGACCGTGATGCCCACGCGCAGCGGGACGCTGTCGGCGTAGGTGACCACGGCCGGAGCGATCAGCAGCGCGACCAGGTTCATCACCTTGAGCAGCGGGTTGATCGCCGGTCCCGCGGTGTCCTTGAAGGGGTCGCCGACGGTGTCGCCGATGACGGTGGCGGCGTGGGCCTCGGAGCCCTTGCCGCCATGGTGACCGTCCTCGACGAGCTTCTTGGCGTTGTCCCAGGCGCCGCCCGAGTTGGCCAGGAAGACCGCCATCAAAGTGCCCGCCGCGATCGCGCCCGCCAGGAAGGAACCGAGCGGAGCGTAACCGAAGGCGAAGCCGACCGCGATGGGGGTCATCACCGCGAGCAGGCCGGGGGTGGCCAGCTCGCGCAGCGAGTCGCGGGTGCAGATGTCCACGACGCGGCCGTACTCGGGCGTCTCGGTGCCGTCCATGATGCCCGGCTTGTTGCGGAACTGGTCACGAACCTCGAAGACCACCCGCATCGCGGCGCGGCCCACGGCCATGATCGCCAGACCGGAGAACATGAACACCACCGCGGCGCCGATGATCAGGCCGACCAGCACGTTCGGCGAGTCGACGCTCAGGCTGAAGTCGCTGAACGATCCCAGCGCGGCCTTGACTCCCGCGCTCGCGACGGCCAGCTCCTCCTCGACGGCGGTGCGGAACGCCCCGAACAGCGCGGTCGCCGCGAGCACCGCCGTGGCGATCGCGATGCCCTTGGTGATGGCCTTGGTGGTGTTGCCCACGGCGTCCAGCGAGGTGAGCACCTTGGCGCCCTCCCCCTCGACGTCGCCGGACATCTCGGCGATGCCCTGCGCGTTGTCGGAGACCGGCCCGAAGGTGTCCATGGACACGATCACGCCGACCGTGGTCAGCAGGCCGGTACCGGCCAGCGCGACCGCGAACAGCGCGATGGTCGTGTTGCCGAAGCCGAGCAGGAACGCGCCGTAGACGGCACCGCCGATGAGCAGCGCGGAGTAGACGGCGGACTCCAGGCCGACGCTGATGCCGGACAGGATGACCGTCGCCGGGCCGGTGCGGGAGCTTTCGCCGATCTCCTGCACCGGACGGCGGTTCGTCTCGGTGAAGTAGCCGGTGAGGATCTGGATCGCGCTGGCCAGCACCAGGCCGATGAGCACCGCCGCGATGGCGATGATCCGCGGGTCGCCGCTGAGCCCGGCGATCTGGTCACTGACCCCGGTGAGCCCCGCAAAGGTGCTCGGCAGGTAGAGGTAGGAGGCCACCGCGACGAGAATCGCGGAGATGATCGCGGAGATGAAGAATCCCCGGTTGATCGCGCTCATCCCGCTGCGGTCGCCGGCGCGCGGCGCGGTCACGAAGATGCCGATGATCGCGGTGATCACACCGATCATCGGCACGATCAGCGGGAAGACCAGGCCCTCGGTGCCGAACGCGGCCTTGCCCAGGATGAGGCTGGCCACGAGGGTGACGGCGTAGGACTCGAACAGGTCGGCCGCCATGCCGGCGCAGTCGCCGACGTTGTCGCCCACGTTGTCGGCGATGGTGGCCGCGTTGCGCGGGTCGTCCTCCGGGATGCCCTGCTCGACCTTGCCGACCAGGTCGGCGCCGACGTCGGCGGCCTTGGTGAAGATGCCGCCGCCGACCCTCATGAACATGGCCAGCAGCGCCGCGCCGAAGCCGAAGCCCTCCAGCACCGTCGGGGCGTCACCCTTGTAGATGAACACCACGATCGCGGCGCCGAGCAGGCCAAGGCCGACCGTGAACATGCCCGCCACACCGCCCGTGCGGAAGGCGATGCGCATGGCGGGCCGTTCACCGGCCTCACGGGCGGCCGCGGCGACGCGGACGTTGCCGCGCACCGCCAGCCACATGCCCATGAAACCGGTCAGCGCGGAGAAGACCGCGCCGATCACGAAGAAGACCGACCGCCCGATCTGCACGCTGGTCGAATCGGCCGGCAGCAACAGAAGGAGCAGCGGGATCAAGATGACAAAAGGAGCCAGAGTCCGGAACTGCCGCGTGAGATACGCGGCGGCCCCTTCCTGTACGGCTCGCGAGATGTTCTGCATGCGCTCGGTCCCCTGACCGGCACCGAGCACCTCCCGCACAAGGCCGCCTGCGACGGCGAGCGCGAGCAAGGCTACGGCGGCCACCACGATCACGATGGTGAGGTGGGAACCGCTCAGGGATACCGCTGTGGACGGCACAGCGGCGAGATAAGGGCCAGACATCCGTTCTCCTCGGCAAGACGGGTACGTCCTGCCCGGACGGCGCTGCGATTAATCGATCGGCGGGCGGCGGCGCGCATCCGGGTCGGTAGGCGGTGCCGCTTCCGGTTGAGTCCGCAGACCTCCCGCGATGGTACGCGGGACAAACCTTGGCCGGTGCGGGGGAGTCTACGCAGAGTGAGCGCGGATATGAAGCCTCTGCGGCTGGTCAATTGGCCACGAGTCGATTATGCAGTGTAACCATGCCAGGTTGACCGGGCATTCTGACATGGCATGACTGGCTTCTCATCACAAGTCCGGCGTATTGCGGACCGGTGTTGAACCGGGGTTTCGGTATGACCGAAACCCCGGCTAGGCGGGGGCGACGCCGTTCGTCGCGGCGGGCCAGCTCATCCTGATCCGCATGCCCTTGGGGCTCGGGTAGACCTCGACGTCGTCGGCCAGACCGGCGATTACCGCGATCCCGAAGCCCGAGGAGAAGGGATCGGGTGATATCCCGAACTGCTCGTTCGCGAGGGGGGAGAGACCGTGATCGATGTCGTCGCTTGGGGCCACGTCGGTGACGATCACCTCGAAACGACCCGAGTCATCACGCAGCTCGATGCGGATCGGCTCCCCCGGACAGTGCAGGCGGTGCGCCTCCACGGCCCGGGAACATGCCTCCCCCACGGCGAGCCGTACCTCGTCCAGAAGCGACTCCTCCACACCGGTGCGCCGGGCGATCGCCGTGGCGACCAGGCGTGCCGTACGCACGTGTGCGGGCAGCGCGCTGAACGTGAGCTCGACGGTTGCCATGACTACTTGTCTCGGCCGTGAGCTTCCTTGGCCTCGTCGACCGAGGCGTAGATCCCGAAGACCTTGGTGAGCCCGGTGATCCGGAAGATCTTCAGAATGCGCTCCTGAGTGCAGACGAGCTCCAGCGAGCCATCGTGGGCCCGCACCCGCTTCAGGCCGCCCACCAGCACACCAAGCCCGGTCGAGTCGAGGAAGTCGACCTTCTCCATGTTGACGAGCAGGTGGAAGTTGCCCTTGTTGACCAGGTCGATCAGGAGCTCACGCAATCTCGGCGCAGTGTACACATCGATCTCACCCTCGACCTCGACGATGGTGAGCCGATCCTCGGTACGGTGGTCCAACTTCAGATCCACAGATCCTCCAGCGCCTTGCCTGCGAAAGTATTGTTCTGGGCCTGGCGATCCGGAGGTTGGGACTCCAGAGCGCTAGACCCCGACGCGCGGCATTCAACCACGGTCTGCCTCAGTGTCTATACGAAATCACGAGTCCCGGCGACTCTGCCCGCAGATGCCAGACTGGAAACCAGTGACTCCCTCCGCCTCCTCGCCCCAGCGAGCGGACGCGCTGCTCGGCCGTCTGCTCGCTCTTTCGCCGCGCCGCGAGCGCGTCACTCATGTGGAGCACGTTCCAGCACGTCAAGCCGGTCAGGTCCGCTGGCCCGACTGGGTTCCCGAGCCGCTGGTCTCCCGATTGACCGCCGCCGGGGTGACTGGACTGTGGCCACACCAGTACGAGGCCGCCGAGCACGCCCACCGTGGCCAAAACGTGATCATTTCCACAGGCACGGGCTCTGGAAAGTCCCTGGCCTACCTGGTTCCGGCCCTGACCCAGGTGCTCGACGGCGGCACCGTGCTCTACCTCACACCCACCAAGGCTCTGGCCGCCGACCAGTTCCGCGCCCTGCGCGAACTGAACCTCGGCCAGGTGCGCGCCGCCTGCTACGACGGCGACACGCCGTACGAGGAACGCGCCTGGATCCGCCAGCACGCCAACTACGTCCTGACCAACCCCGACATGCTGCACCGCGCGCTTCTGCCCAGGCACGCCCAGTGGTCGTCGTTCTGGCGGCGGCTGCGCGTGGTCGTCGTCGACGAATGCCACGGCTACCGGGGCGTCTTCGGCTCGCACGTCGCCCAGATCCTGCGCCGCCTGCGCCGCGTCTGCGACCGGTACGGCAGGCAGCCGGTCTTCGTCCTGGCGTCCGCCACCGCGAGCGAGCCCGGGGCCGCCGCCGCCCGCCTCACCGGCCTCCAGATGGCCGAGGTGGCCACCGATTCCTCGCCCAGGGGCGCCACCACCTTCGCCCTGTGGGAGCCGCCCCTGACCGACCTGCGCGGCGAGGGCGGGGCACCGGTCCGCCGCACGGCCACCGCCGAGGCCGCCGACCTCCTCACCGACCTCGTGGTAGACCGGGTGCGCACCCTGGCCTTCGTCCGCTCCCGGCGCGCGGCCGAGACCCTCGCCCTCACCACCCGGGCCAAACTCGAAGAACTCGTACCCGACGCCCCCGGCGAGAGCTTGGCGGAAGGCTTGGCGGAAGGCTTGGCGGAACTGCCCGGCAAGGTCGCCGCCTACCGGGCCGGCTACCTCGCCGAAGACCGCAGGCTGCTGGAGAAGGCGCTGCGCTCGGGCGACCTGCTCGGGCTGGCCACCACCAACGCCCTCGAACTCGGGGTCGACGTCTCCGGGCTCGACGCGGTGCTCATCGCCGGCTGGCCGGGCACCCGGGCCTCACTCTGGCAGCAGGCGGGACGGGCGGGGCGCGACGGGCAGGACGCGCTGGCCGTACTGATCGCCAGAGACGACCCTCTCGACACCTACCTTGTCCACCACCCGGCCGCGTTGTTCGGACAACCGGTCGAGGCCATCGTCCTCGACCCTGACAATCCGTACGTCCTCGGCCCCCACCTGTGCGCCGCCGCCGCCGAGATCCCGCTCACAGAGCGTGACCTTCCGATCTTCGGCCCCACCACCCCCGAGGTCCTCGACGAGCTGGTGGCCCGGGGCATGCTCCGCCGCCGCACGTCCGGCTGGTACTGGACGCGCCGCGAACGCGCCACCGACCTCGCCGACATCCGCGGCTCCGGCGGCTCACCCGTCCAGGTCGTCGAAGGCTCCACGGGCCGCCTCCTGGGCACGGTGGACGAACCCTCGGCGCACACCACGGTCCACGAGGGCGCGGTCTACATCCACCAGGGCGAGACCTTCCTGGTCGACACCCTCGACCTCGACATCGGCATCGCCCTGGTCAGCGCCGCCGAGCCCGACTACACCACCTACGCCCGCGACGTCACCGACATCGTCATCCTCAACACGCTGCGCTCCCAGTCACTCGGGTCGGGCGAACTGCACTTCGGCACGGTCGAGGTCACCCGCCAGGTCGTCTCCTACCTCAAACGCCGCTTCCAGACCGGCGAGGTGCTCGGCGACGAACCACTCGACCTCCCGCCGCGCTCCCTGCGCACCCGCGCCGTCTGGTGGACCCTCCCCACGGCCCTGGTGAGCCCCCTGGCCGAGGAACACGGCCTGCACGTCGGCGGGGCCGCCCACGCGGCCGAACACGCCTCGATCGGCCTCCTGCCCCTCTTCGCCACCTGCGACCGCTGGGACATCGGCGGCGTCTCCACCGAACTCCACCCCGACACCGGCCTTCTCACCGTCTTCGTCTACGACGGCCACGAGGGCGGCGCCGGCTTCGCCGAACGCGGCTACGCCCGCGCCGAAGAGTGGCTCACCGCCACCCGCGAAGCCATCCAATCCTGCGAATGCGACCACGGCTGCCCTTCCTGCATCCAATCCCCCAAATGCGGCAACGGCAACGACCCCCTGGACAAACCCGGCGCCCTCCGCCTCCTCAACGCCCTGCTACCCCCCTGACCCCAAGCACGCCAAGACCCACCCCCTCGGCTGCACTGGAGCACACCACCGGCCCTCGCCCGCCCCCTCCCACCGTGCGCCGGCTCCTTCAACCTCACCGCGGCCGGCAAGCGCAACGCCCACAGAAACCCCAGAACGCCCCAACCAGGTCGCCTGCGGGAAATCCGCCACCACCGCGCAGGACGCGACCCCCAGCCACAAATGAGCTTCCCGGGCCAAGCCAGCATGCCCACGCAAACTCCATCACCCACACGGGACGGAACATCACCCCGCCCAACAGGGATGGCCTTCAGAGGCATGAACGGAAGCGGACACACCGAAGCCGCACACGCCAACGCGCGAACAGCCCACAATCGCCGCAGCAATCAACGGCGCGACGCGTGCCGACGCGTGCCGACGCGTGCCGACGCGTGCCGACGCGTGCCGACGCGTGCCGACGCGTGCCGACGCGTGCCGACGCCGAACAGCCGCACGATCGCCGCAGCGGTCAGCAGTGCGACGATCCGAAGCGGGCGACGCACCCGCCCCCGCGTAACTGCTCTCCTTTACATCACTCGCGGGGGAACCCCAGGGCCCTGACAGGGACCGGCCGACAACGGTTCACGGGAAGGTTGACCCGCCACCCACGAACCACGGTCATCGGGTGGACGGCATGCGGTACCTAATCCTCTGCTTCAGGACGAGCGGGCGGTGACCGTGGTGCCGGGATCGCTCCAGGTGGAACGCCAGGAGGCTGCTCCCCCGAGTCCCTCGGCACACCCCGGTGCCCGTGCGAGCGCGTCGTACCGTCGCTCGCCGCGCCCCGCTGGCGAGGGCCCGCGTCAGGCGGCGGATCAGAACCGCCCCGGCCCTTACGCTCGTCCGGAGGGCGTCCCGTCGGACGCTCCGGTAGCACCCCGCCCTCCCTACCGAGAGGGCCACGCTTTGTGATCGTGAGCACGACCGTGGGACGCCGACGCACCGATGGCGCTCCCCTGCCACCCGTGGCCCGCAGCGGCGACGCGGTGTCCGCCGCGCGGCCTTTGTGCCGGGCATGGGCGCCCGGGCCGACCCTAGGCGTGGCGACCAGGACGCGCGGAAGGTCGCGCCCCGGGGAAGGACCACGACGGCGCAACCATGCGCCCGCGTGGCCGCCGATCAGCAACAGCAGCAGGCCGCTCACAATGAGGAAGCCGTACTGGTTGATCTTGTCGGTCGTGGTGTCGCCCGCTTGAGGAAGAGCGACTCCACCCGAAGGCGTGCCGGGCACGCCTCCCTGCCCCTCGACCACGGCCTCGGGCAGTTTGATGACCTCCTCGCCTTCCCTCTCTCCCAAGCTGGGGAGAGGCGGCGGCACCTCCGAGGGGCCGGGCGCACGTGGCTCTGGCACGCCTCCGGGGGTGCCCACCGGGAAGTTCTGAATGCGCCGCCCGGCCGCGAGCGTCTCCGCCCGCTCAGCCGGTGGCTTCTCGGCGGGCACGCTCACGTACGCGACGGACGATCCGCCCGAGACCAGCGTGCCCCCCTGCCCATCACTCCGCACGGCGCGAACGACGAAGCCCACCTGGCGCCCTGCGTCCCGCTGGGGCACCGCGACCGTGGTCGTGCATGACGAGCCGGAGCACGCCTGGTCGACCGCGACGGTGCCGACTCGGCGTCCCTGCTCTGTGGTCACCTGGTAGGCCGTCAGGTCGGATTCCGCACCCTTGCGCCAACGGACGGCGACGCGGGTCTTGCCGCGCATCGCCGCCGAGACGCCGGCCGGTCGCCGTGGCGGAACGCTCACGTCGAAGGCACGCGTGTCGTACACCGTCCCGAAGGCCGCCCCCTTCAGGACGACGACGTAGGCGCGGTTGACCGCGTCACCGGGGTCGAACGAGCCACCGATCGTCTTGCTCCCCCGGCACAGGAGGGTGCGCACGCCGTCACGGGCGATCTCCCGCTCGCCGTCAGGACCGGAGACGACCAGCCGCACATCGCAGAGGCCGTCGATCTCCGCGGTCACCTCGACGGGACCTCGGGCTGAGACCGTGGACGCCGGAGCCGTGATCCGCCCGCCGTCGGCGTGCGCGGAGCCCGCTGCGGTCACGACGAGCATTCCGGCCAACGCGCACACCATCGTGACGGCCGGCAGCACGGCGGCCGGCCTGCGAATCGTCGTCACGACGCCTCCCTTCGCCGAGAGTCACACCGCCCGGCCCGCTCTACCCCTGAGCGGCCGCACGGCGACCGATCGCGCCGACTTGACCGAGCCGACGCCATGCACGCTCCCTCCCCGTCAGGCCCGCCCACGCCAAACGCGAGCGTCAGAGCCGACCATCCGGCCGCACGCAGACGACCCACGAGGTCAGCGGCACCTTACGAGCCAGCGGCACCTCTGGAAGGGGAGACCAAGAAGTCGTGACTCGATCGCGACTTGATAGTCAGAGATTCCTGTCAGATTCATCCTGACCTGGGAGGGATCGCCCCTTCCGGCACCTGGTGAACCGGCCCCGCCCTTGCCCTCGACATCACCCTGCGCTCACCGACGCCCGGCAGCGCGAAGCGCACGGAAACCTGAACCTCGGCGATCATCCCCTCGACCGAGCACCGCTCCAGCACAGCGTGATTGGCACTCGCCGAGAGCCCCGCCCGCGCACACGCCCGTTCCGGACCGTGAACACTCAACCGCGCCGCCGCCAGAGCACTGAGATCCGCCGCACTCTGCGCACGGTGCCGGGCCACCCTCGCCATCCCCACATAGACGATCGCCATCGCCATGGCCATCAACACCCCCGCGAACGCCACCCCCCAAAGCGTCGCCGCCCCTCGCTCCCGCCCTCCCCCCAACCCACTACTTCCTCTGCCGTACAGCTCCCGCCCCTCCATGACTCACCTCCGACCCCCGTCACCAGCGATCTCGCCCCAACAACCGCATCCCGCCTCTTTCCACCACTCCTTCTTCCGTCACGGCTACGGCGTCGGTGCCGACGGACACGGTCGGGAGCCGCTCGCCCCATTTGGGGCGCACTCGCGCGGACACGGTCACCACGGTCGTGCCGACGTCACGTCGTATGGCGATCTGCGCGCCTTCCGGAGCGAGATCAGCGGCCAGCTCACGAACCCGATCCAGGGATTCGCCGCGTGCCGCCGCCCGAGCACCGGCTCGGGCGGCGTCGACGCATTCGAGCTGGGCGCCCACCACGGCCACCGCCCACATGGCCGCCGCGAGGACCACCACGAGCGACGGCAGCACGGCCGCGGTCTCGGCGGTGACCGAGCCTCGTGAACCGCCGCACGCGGATCGCCTCCGGCCATCGCTCAGCCGTGCGCTCCCGGACCGAACGGGCACACCATCAGGAATCACGCCCGAGCGGGCCCGCCGGACTGCAGGAGCGGGCCGCGGCCTCCATGCGGCATCAGCGTGGAGGACCGCGTTGACCGACCTGGACCATCGGCGTGTGGGCGCCCTGCGTCGCATGCGTCACCCCGCGATGGTGAGCGCTTTGTTGATCAGGCCGGACAGGGCCTCCTGGATCTCCGTTCCGGTGACCACCTTGTACAGGAGCGCGGCGAACCCACAGGCGGCGAGCGTGCCCATCGCGTACTCCGCGGTGGACATGCCGCGATCACCACCGGCCTTCGCCACCATCGCGAACCTGGCGGCGCATCGCGTGGCCAGCCCCGATGTCGCGGCACGAGCCAGGTGGCCCACCCGTGCGACGGACGCCCCACCCCCACCCAGGCGGAACTTCCTTGCCGTCATCATCCAATCGCCCATCTCGGCCTCCCGACCTCCGGCACCGGGCCCCTCGCCCGGCGACTCCGCCAGGCTCGCCGAATCCCCACCCGCCCATCCAAACCGAACCGCATTCTGTGGATAACCCAGAGAGAATGACCCGAAGCACGGCTCCCCGACCAGCGAACATTCCAAACCGAATCCAATTCTGTGGATAACGCAGCCCTTAAGCCCCCGGACGCCCCCGGCCCGGCCTCTCACCAGAAAGATGCTCGATTTCGAAACCGAATTATGTTCCATATCCGGCAAGCACCCGGAAGATGACCTTGAGTGGCGCCAAGGTGCCGCAAAGAGACACCCGCCGTGCGCAAGAGAGTGGCACCTACGAATCGGGGGAATGGAGTCGTATCGGCAGACTCCACAGAGATCGGGCGTCTGGATCGGAGGAGCCTTCTCCTGCTTCACAGGAGTAAGACCGGCCGTCTCTCGCGGCGCGGGACCCACCGGCCCGAACGATCCAGGCAGAGCTTGCGCCCGATTCGACGAACACGCGGCGCTCCTTCGGTTGAGCCCTCCCGCCAGAGGCGTCCAGGAAACGCCTGCATGAGTGCCGTGACCTGCCCGAACGCAACGCCTTGCCGTCACCCTCGGAAGTGGGCACTCATGAATGAGCCGACTGCGCGATCCTCGACCGAGCGATCTCGGCGACGGCGCTTCCGCTGGGTCGGTGTCACATGAGGACGGCCAACCCGGGGGTCTCATCGCTTCGCGCGATGCCTGACAGTGGCGGCCTCAGTGATGTCGTGTCCAGCAGTAGACCCGGCACTTGGCCGCAGCCTCGCCGATCACGCAGTCCTGGTGGAACGTCGCACCCGCTCGGATACCGGTTCGGACCGGTCAGCGCCGGACCATGTCTCATCGCAGTGGTGGAGGACCCTGCCCTCAGAAGCAGCCGATCCGCGCGGACTCCGACATGACCGCTCCCATGCACACTGGTCGGCGAGACACCACCAACACCGCCACGGATCGCCCGGTGCCGTCTCGCCATGGCGGCCACCGTCACGGCGGTGTGACGACGAGCGTCTGCCCCACGCTCAGCGGGCGACCCGAACGGATGCGACCTGCTCGTGGTCGCGGCGCGCGCCCGGGACTCGATCTCCTCGGCCCGTGAGCCGCGATCTCGGCAGGTGAAATGAGCCGCCCAAATCCCCCGCCGCATCGGCATGAGGCGGCCACGGAGCCTCCTCGGCCGGGCACACCATCACACCTCAGACGAATTACAAGAATGGCAGGTAAATCACGTTGGCATCAGAGCAGTGTCTCACTTTGAGACGACCGGCCATATCCGAATTATCTGTTCACTAGAAGAATATGCGATGGCGTCTCCATGGGGATCGGGTCACACGATCAACACCCGGGCGGCCAGGACGGCAATCACTGGAACGATTCCGAGAAGGATGAAGGCGGGCAGAAAGCAAAGGCCGAGCGGTGCCACCGCCTGGATGCCGACTCGCCGGGCGGCGGCGGAAGAGGTGGCGCGGGCCGTCGCCGAGGCGTCGTCGGCGAGCCGGGTCAAGGCGTCGGCGACCGGGGAGCCGGTGGTCGAGGCGCGGACCATGGTCCGGGCGAGTTGTGCCGTGCAGCTCTCATAGAGCAGCGAGGACCATGCCTCCTCCGGCGCGGCCCCGAGGCGAAGCTGGCCGGTCACCCAGGCGAGACGGTCGCCGAGCGGGCCTCCGATCGCGACCGCCGTGGCCTCCAACGCGCTCGTCAACGGACGGCCCGCCCGAAGGCAGGCGGCCGTGAGATCGGCGGCGAGCGGAAGATCGGCGAGGATCCGAGCCGTGTCGCGGCGGGACTCCTGGGGCGGACGTAGGCGGAGCGTGATGAGAGCACCGCCGAAAATGAGGACGCCGGCGAAGACGCCTGTGACACCGACGCCGAAGATCATGACGCCGAGCAGCGCCGAACCAGCCGCGAACGTCAGATCCCGGATGCCCACCCGTCCCAGACGGCCGACACGCAACCCTCTGCCGGGCGTCATCGGCCGGTAGCCCCCAGCGGAAGCCTGGTCCGCTGGAGCGGCTGATCTGACGGTGCCGGGGCGCGGGGAAGGCTCCGCCCGGGGAGAGACGAACAGCGCCTGATGGCCGGGTCGTGGCGGGGAGACGCCCGACAACCTGCCACGTGCCCGAAGGCGGTTCCCGATGGAGTGTGACGAGGGCCCGGCGTCGACGAGGAACCGCTGATGGTCTGTGCGGTGGGATGGCCAAAGCTCCTGCCCACGGTCCAAGGCGGCACGAGCCCATGCCTGATCGTGGACGGCAGGCCCAGGACGACCTGTGCCGTTGGCGGGGCCGACGCTCCGGCGGAGGCGGTCGGCCTCGCGAATGGCCTTCAAACGGTGGTCCGCCGGGGAGAACCCGAGCCAGAGCCAGGCCGCCGCCCAGATCGACGCGGTAGCGATCACGATCGTCAAAGGTGCCTCGCTTCCTAGGCCCGCTCCGCGCGGGCGACCAGCCTGCCGGTCCACCAGAGGCCGCAGGCGTTCAGGGACAGACCGGCGGCCAGGGTCGCTAGCCCGATCGGGTCGCCGAAGAGGAAGGCGAGCGGGTTCATCCCCAAGCCGGTGGCCATGAGAAGCCCCAGAAGCGGCAGGGCGGCCAGAAGACGCGCGGTGGCCCGTGGGCCCGCGAGTTGGGCCGACGTGTCTTGACGATGCGTCTGGGCGGCTCTGAGGCCGGTTTCCACGCGATCCACGAGCGTGGACAGACTCGCGCCGACGCCGGTGCTCACCCGCCAGCAGGCGGCGAGCCCTCGTAAGCCCTCACCGCCGTCTTCGGGGGCGATCGCGGCGAGGACCCCCGGCACGTCACCGCCGTCTCGGGCCGCGGCTTCCAGCGCCTGCCCGGCCGACGCCTCCGGAAATCTGACCCAGGCGGCCACCCGGGACAGCGCCTCGGACGGCGTGCGCCCTGCGGCCAGCTCGGCACCGAGCCCCTGGCAGAGTTCGAGGCAGGCCGTACGCCAGAGCTCGGCGCGCTTGCCCTGCCCGGCTCCAGGCACCAACCGCGCGACGAACGGCAGTCGCACAACAAGCGCCCACAGCCACGGCGGAAGCGCCTCCCCCACCACTCCGGCGAGTCGCCCGACGGCCTTGTGAGCATCGAAGAGGGGTTCGGAGGCAATGGGACGACTCTGCGGTAGGAGCCTGGAACCAGCCTCGACACCGGCCCTCGACGCCGGCGGTGAAGCCTGCCCGGCACGAGACGGCTCCGCCATCAGGCGAAGCAATCTGGTCGTACCGACCTTGGGCATCGTCCAGACCCACACCGCCAGAGCGACAAGACACGCAACGGTCAGAACCATCACGGAAGCCCCCTGGGCAGGCGATCGCCATCACACCAAACGGCGGGGATGACCGAGGCCAGATCGGAACACACGCAGGTCGGCCCCTTGAACCGGAAGATGTCGCCAAGGACCACCGACCACGAAGGCGAGGCCGTCACAAGTACACCCCCGCAGGGTGGGCGGTGCGGAGGGCCTGGCCACATGGCGGATCGCACGGCTCAGCCGTCCAAACCTGGGGGCGTCGCCGGACCACCGGGCATGGAGGGGACGCCGTCACGGGGAGATTCCTGGGAGGTGGGTGGCGAGTGTGGGTAGGGCGGGGCCGGGGGTGGGGGGTTCGTTGAGGGGGAAGGTGATAGCAGGGGCTACGGTGACCAGGCCGGAGGGGGTGCGGTGGAGGAGGCTGATCTCGGCGATTCGGCGGCGGCCGGTGCCGTGGTCGCGGACGAGGTGGATGACGACGTCGAGGGCGGCCGCGACCTGGCTGTGGACGGCCTCGCGGCTCAGGCCCGCCGCGCAGGCGAGGGCTTCCAGGCGGGGGATGACGTCGGCCGCGGCGTTGGCGTGCAGGGTGCCGCAGCCGCCCTCGTGGCCCGTGTTGAGGGCCTGCAGCAGGTCGGTCACCTCCTGGCCCCTGACCTCGCCGACGACGAGCCGGTCCGGCCGCATGCGCAGTGCCTGGCGGACGAGATCGCGCAGCGATACTCCGCCCACGCCCTCGACGTTGGCCGGGCGTGATTCAAGCCTGACCACATGAGGGTGAGCAGGACGCAGTTCGGCCGAGTCTTCGACCAGGAGGAGCCGTTCGCCTGGGTCGGCGAGGGACAGCAGGGCGCTGAGCAGGGTGGTCTTGCCGGTGCCCGTGCCGCCGGTGACCAGGAATGCGAGCCGGGCGGTGATGAGGCCGGTCAGCACCACGATCGCCGAGGCCGGGATGGTGCCCGCCGAGACGAGGTCGGAAAGGGTGAAGGCACGCCGGGGAGGCAGGCGGAGCGACAGGCAGGCGCCGCCCGGCACCAGGGGCGGCAGGATCGCGTGCAGCCGCACGCCGCCGGCCAGCCGTGCGTCGACGAACGGCGAGGCGTCGTCGAGGCGGCGGCCCGCCGTGGCCGCGAGCCGCTGCGCCAACCGGCGCACGGCCTCGTCGTCGGGAAAGGTCACCGAGGTGCGGCGCAGGCCGCAGCCGTCGTCGATCCAGACCGCGTGCGGGCCGTTCACCAGCACGTCGGTGACGTCGGGCTGGGCGAGCAGCGGCTCCAGCGGCCCCGCGCCGATGAGGTCGGCGCAGAGCGCCCGCGCGACGGACAGGACCTCGGCGTCGCCCAGCACGGCGTTCTCGGCCCTGAGCGCGACGGCCACGTGAGCGGCGCTCGGCTCGACCCCCGCGCGGGCCAGGCGGACGCGCACCGCTTCCACCAGTTCGGGTGAGACGGACTCGGCGCGGGTCATGACCGCCCCCGTTCGGCGCTCTGGTCGGTGCCGTGCTCGGCGAGGAACGATTCGAGGAAGGCACCGCAGAAGCGCCCCAGCGGGGACTTGGGGGCCACCGGAGGGCCGTGGCCGTCGTTGACCAGGCGGCCGAACCGCGGCTCGTCGGGGAGGACCCCCGCGCACGGCACGCGCAGCGAGGAGAGGACCACCCGCTCCTCGACAAGGCCGTGTCGCAGCAGGGCACGGACCTCGCCCGCGTGCGGCCGCAGGGTGCGGAGCACCTGGTCGGCCGACAGCGTGCCGCGCACGTCGGGACGGACCACGATCACGGTGGTGGTGGCGCGGACCAGGGCTTCGGCCGCCGCCTCGTCGAGTTGGCGGGGCAGATCGACCACCACGAGGTCGAAGCCGCGCTTCGCCGACTCCAGCACGGATCGCATGGCCTCGGGCGGAACGGCCTCGGCCAGGCCCCGGTCGAAGGCCAGCACGAACAGCTCGCCGAACGCGGGCAGGACGGCCTGCAGCGCGCCGGGATTGACCCTGCCCTCGCGGGCCACCAGCTCCGACCAGCGGGCACCCGTCGTCTCCTCTCCGGCGACCATGACGTCGAGGCCGCCGCCGAGCGGGTCGGCGTCGAGCAGGAGGGTGCGAAGCCGCCGCCGGGCGGCCACGCGGGCGAGCGCGGCCGAGAAGGCGCTGGCCCCGACCCCGCCGCTGCCGCCCACGACGCAGACGACCAGCCCGGCGTGGGCGCTCGGCTCGGTGGTGTCGGCGAACTCGTCGACCAGGCGGCGCTCGGCGGCGGGGAGTTCGAGGACGGCCTGCGCCCCGATGGCCACGCATCGGCGGTAGGTGTCGGAGTCGGCGTCTTCGCGGGTGACCAGCAGCACGCGGGCGCGCGGGGGCGCCCCGCAGGAGGCCACGGCGTCGGCCGCGTCGGCCCCCACGATCACCACGGGCGCCCGGCTCCAGTACGGCCGGGCGAGGGCGGGCGAGTGGGCCACGTCGAGTTCCGTGCCCGCCGCGGCCGAGATGCGAAGCAGGTCGTCGAGCAGATCGTGGTCTTCGGTGATGACCAGCGGGCGGATCACGGGGGCCTCCTTCGAGTTCGGAGTCCCCACTTTGAGTGAGCGGCGCAAGCCGCTCCGCGACCGAACGCGGTTCTGTGGATAACCCGGCCTCCACCAGCGCCGGCGCCTGTGGACAACGGGCGGCCGAGGGGCATGGCGGTGAGGTCGGCGCGCCTCTGGAGGCCTTCGCCGAGACGGCGGAGCGCAGGATTAACAGGCGGCTTACGCAGTCTCGTCCATCATCTACCGGCATAGGTGATGTAGAGGGATAAGCGCTGGAAGCGCCTCACTTCGGGAGGCGAAAGGGGGCGACCCCCGCCGGGGGGGAGAGCGGGGGTCGCCAACCGGTCCGGCTCCGGGGGGGTAGAGCCGGTCCCGTTTCAGAAGAAAGCTTTCAACACTTGACCAGAGCATGGCAAGGGACTTGCAAAGCTGCCCCGTGCACAGTCACTCCAGTTTAGGGAGATACCAACGTATGCTGCCCGATCGACTTGAGTTTCGTCGAGGAGCAATCTGTAGTTTCCGCCAAGTTTTTTCGTGGTAACGGTTCGACTACTACGTGTTACCGAATCCGGACATCCGTATTCGGTCCTATACCGATCACCCTCTGTGAGCGAAACGCCACCCTCGAACATCTCGCGAACAGGCCAGATACCCCTGGAAAGACACCTATAGGGGCTTACGCGAGGTTCATCCGATTGCGTCACAATTTGATGAAGGTGGACGGTAAAGGTCTTGCGGTGGGGGGTTCCCAACAGGCCCAATCCGACGTAGAAAGGTGTCACGGACGGAATGTCCGGGCACGGCCGCCGGGCACCCACGCGCGACCAGCCGCGGGAGGCGCGTCGAGACGGGCTTGACCCGGTCCGACGGATATGAGGTGCACGCTTGGTAACCCGGTGCGACGTGCAGGCGACGGCGTCCCAGCCCAGGGACGCCGTCCGCTGTGTTTACGGCCTTCCGGTGCGCCCGATCGCCTGACGGCGGCCCGAACCCTCCTGCCCCTACGCTGGGGCTTCTCCGACTGGTCGCTCACTCAGCGTCAGCCGCGCTGCATCGCTTCGCACACCGCGACGGCTTCTCGCACGCCAAGTGTCACCGCCGAGGCACAGTGCCGTAACCAAAGGCCCACGCCTTCACGGCTGCCGGTCAGATAGGCCCGGACGCTCTCACCATATGACGTCTCGGCATGTCCGACCTCCACCGCGGCCAGCGACTTCGGATCGAGCCCGAACTCCGTCAGCGTCAGCCGTTCCGCCGCCCGCGCCACCAGACCGTCGGCGACGCCGAACGGGCGCAGGGCCACGATCTCGGCGTGCACGACCGCGGCCGTCACCACCGCCGGGGCCTTGGTGCCGCTCGTGATCAGGGTGGCGAGCGCGTCCATCCTGACGGCGGTCTCCTCCGGGCCGGGCGCTTCGCCCAGCTCAAGCGGATCCTCGACCGTGACGGGCTCCAGGTCCGCGGAGGGGCCGACCCGTGGGCGGCCGAGGTGGGTAGGGTCCGCCGTTCCGGTGGCCGCAAGGGTGTGCAGGCGGGCCAGTACCTGGCGCGGGGCCGTGCGCCAGGTGGCGCCCAGCCGTCCCAGCTCGGCGGACACCCGCAGCGCGCCCTGGACCAGCGGGTCCTCTACCTCGCCTGAGCGCAGGGAGCCCAGCGGCACATCAACGCCCTCCAGCGCGGCCGAGGCCCGCGCACCGCGCAACGCCGACTCCGCCGACACCTCCGGACTCCGCCGCCGCAGCACACGGTGCCGGTAGAGCCGGTCCACCGCCTCCCTGGCCTCCTCGACCGCCTCGGGCACACCGGGCAACTGGGCGATCACAGCCAATGGGTCACTCACACCGCCTGACCCTACAGAGCCACCGGGCCCTCACCCGAAGGCGGGCCGGGAACAACGCCCCACGTCGGGCGCCGTCTGCGGGTCTCCGTCAGTGAAGGACGCCCGGGCGCGGCGAGGCCCACTGAGGCGGCGGAGTGCGAGGGCGGGGTTTCGGAGGGGGGCCTACTTGGGCCGAGGAGGGAGGGTGGTTAGCCTGGCGGGGTTGTGCGGAGGGTGGTGGGTAGAGGTGATGAGGGCGCGCGGGATTGGGGTTGGCTGACCTGGGGGCTTTCTGGTTGTGGCGACTCGGACCGCCCGGCGCACCGCAGACCGTTCAGCGAAGGGTTCGGACCGTCCAGCGCGCGATGACGGCCCCGGCAATCGATAACAAGCCAGACATTCATAAGATTCCGTTATTACAACGGTTACAGGTGGTTTGTCAGAACCCCCAGAAGACTGTCGGCCCACGGTACAGACCTGTCTAGACCTCTTGTGGCAGGCGCCCGTGGACTGGTGAAGTGGGGGTCCGCAAGCAACCGAATCAGGCCCTGTGAAGGAGTATGTAGTGGCCCCGGAAACCCCTGGTCACGGCCCTGGCGGCGGCAACCAGACACAGGAGACTCTGTCGAACCTGCTGCAGGAGACGAGACGCTTCGAACCTCCGGCCGACCTCGCCGCGGCGGCGAACGTGACCGCGAGCGCATATGACGAGGCGCAGCGTGACCGGCTGGCCTTCTGGGAACGGGCCGCGGAACGCCTGAGCTGGGCCGATCGCTGGGACACCACCCTTGAGTGGAACCCGCCCTTCGCCAAGTGGTTCGTCGGCGGGCGCCTCAACGTGGCCTACAACTGCGTGGATCGGCACGTGGAGGCGGGCAACGGCGGCAAGGTCGCCTACCACTGGGAGGGTGAGCCCGAGGGCGACAGCCGTACGATCACTTACTCCGACCTGCAGCGCGAGGTGAGCAAGGCCGCCAACGCGCTGCTCGAACTGGGCGTCCGCAAGGGCGACCGGGTCGCCATCTACCTTCCGATGATCCCCGAGCTGCCGATCTCGATGCTGGCCTGCGCCCGCATCGGGGCGGTCCACTCGGTCGTCTTCGGCGGCTTCTCGGCCACGGCGCTGAAGAACCGCATCGACGACGCCGACGCCAAGGTCGTCATCACCGCCGACGGCGGCTACCGCCGTAACGCGCCCTCGGCGCTCAAGCCCACGGTGGACGAGGCCGTGGCGGAGTGCCCCCAGGTGGAGCACGTGCTCGTCGTACGCCGCACCGGGCAGGAGGTGGGCGCCACCGACCGCGACGTCTGGTGGCACGACCTCGTCGACCGGCAGAGCGACCAGCACACGCCGGAGGCGCACGACGCCGAGGACCCGCTGTACATCCTCTACACCAGCGGCACCACGGGCAAGCCGAAGGGCATCCTGCACACCGGCGGCGGCTACCTCACCCAGACCGCCTGGACCCACCAGGCCGTCTTCGACCTCAAGCCCGAGACCGACATCTACTGGTGCACGGCCGACATCGGCTGGGTGACGGGCCACTCCTACATCGTGTACGGCCCGCTCGCCAACGGCGCGACGAGCGTGATCTACGAGGGCACCCCGGACACCCCGCACCGCGGCCGGTTCTGGGAGATCGTCCAGAAGTACAAGATCACCCTCCTCTACACCGCGCCCACGGCGATCCGGACCTTCATGAAGTGGGGCGACGACATCCCCGCGAAGTTCGACATGTCCAGCCTGCGCGTGCTGGGCAGCGTCGGCGAGCCGATCAACCCCGAGGCGTATGTCTGGTACCGCGAGCACATCGGCGGCAACCGCTGTCCGGTCGTGGACACCTGGTGGCAGACCGAGACCGGGGCCATCATGATCAGCCCCCTGCCGGGCGTCACGGCGGCGAAGCCGGGCGCGGCCATGCGCCCGCTGCCGGGCATCTCCGCCGACGTGGTGGACGACCAGGGCAACAGCGTCCCGAACGGCGGCGGCGGCTTCCTCGTCGTCCGTGAGCCGTGGCCCGCGATGCTCCGCACGATCTGGGGCGACGACCAGCGTTACATCGACACCTACTGGTCGCGCTTCGAGGGGATGTACTTCCCCGGCGACGGCGCCAAGCGCGACGAGGACGGCGACCTCTGGCTGCTCGGCCGGGTCGACGACGTGATGCTCGTCTCCGGTCACAACATCTCCACCACCGAGGTGGAGAGCGCCCTGGTGTCGCACCCGAAGGTCGCCGAGGCGGCCGTCGTGGGCGCGACGGACCCGGTGACGGGCCAGGCCATCGTGTCGTTCGTGATCCTGCGCGGCAGCGCGGAGGAGAGCGACGACATCGGAGCCGAGCTGCGCGCGCACGTGGCCAAGACGCTGGGGCCGATCGCCAAGCCGCGCCAGATCCTGGTGGTGCCCGAACTGCCGAAGACGCGGTCCGGCAAGATCATGCGCCGGCTGCTTCGCGACGTGGCGGAGAACCGCTCGCTGGGCGACGTCACCACGCTGACGGACAGCTCGGTGATGAACCTGATCTCGGAGAAGCTGCCCTCGGCCAAGTCGGAGGACTGATCCAAGCGACGTCCAAGCGCAGGCGCGATTCTGGTACGCCGGGTCGCGCCTGTCGGCTTTGGTGGGGTTAGTCCGTTAATCTTAAGGCGGTGTGCCGGGAAGTCTGGTCGGCGATCAGTCGACCGATCCCGAGCACCGGAGTGAGCATGCGCAAGGCCGCGCAAGTGTGGCCCATCCGTCCCACCGCCCGTTACGCACTCCAGATCGCCGAAGCCCTGCGCGCCGAGACGATCGGCGGCGTGATCATGCTGCTGGCCACCGTCGGGGCGCTGATCTGGGCGAACATCTCCTACCAGGACTACGACGCGTTCCGCTCGCTGACCATCGGCCCGGCGACCCTGCACCTCGACCTCGAACTCTACAAATGGGCGCAGAACGGCCTGCTGGCGATCTTCTTCTTCGTCGCCGGGCTGGAAGTGAAGGAAGAGTTCACGCACGGGGAACTCGCGGTGCTCCGCAAGGCCGCCCTCCCCATCATCGCGGCGGTGGCCGGGATGGCCGGGCCCGCCGCCGTCTACCTCCTGGTCTCGATGGGAGCGCCGGACGCGGGCCGGGGCTGGGCGATCCCGACGGCGACCGACATCGCGTTCGCGCTCGCCGTCCTGGCCGTGACGGCCTCGGCGATGCCGGCGGCGCTGCGCGCGTTCCTGCTCACCTGTGCCGTCGTGGACGACCTGGGGGCCATCGCCGTCATCGCGGTGTTCTACACCGAGCGGCTGAACGTGCTCGCGCTGCTCGCCGGCGCGGCCCTGATCGCCCTGTACGGCGTGCTCCAGCACAAGCGGGTACGCGGGCCCTGGCCGTACCTGCCGATCGCCCTGGCCGCCTGGTACTTCGTGGAGGTCAGCGGCGTGCACGCCACGGTGGCCGGGGTCGCCCTCGGACTGCTCACCCGGTGCACCGCCTCCCCTGGAGAGGACCGCGCGCCGTCCGAGCGGGCCGACCACTACATCCGCCCGATCTCGGCGGGGCTGGTCGTACCGGTGTTCGCGTTCCTGTCCGCCGGGGTTCCACTGAATTCCTCCGCATTGGGCACGATCTTCGCTGACCGGGTAGTGGTAGGCGTCATGGCAGGACTGGTCGTTGGCAAGTTCATCGGAGTGTTCGGCGGGGCCTGGCTCGCCGTGCGCCTCGGGCTGGCACGGCTGTCCAGCGACCTGAGCTGGAGGGACATGGCGGCGGTATCCCTGCTCGGCGGCATCGGGTTCACCGTCTCGCTGCTGATCGGCGATCTGGCCTACGGTGGCGACCCGGCGCGCTCCGGCGCGGTGACCACGGGAGTCCTGGCCGCCAGCCTCACGGCGTCGGTGCTGGCCGCCGTGCTGCTCCGCCTGCGCATACGCTCACGGGGCAGGGCCGAGGAAGTCGATCAGGACGGCGGTGAGGGGGCGCGTGCCGAGGCCGATGACCGGCCAGGATGATTGACAGCAGGTCCGGCTACCGATAGGAGATCGTTCATGCCGCATAATCCGGCCGCGGAGCCGTCCCAGGAGGAATCCCTGGGCGAACTGGTAGCCCAGGCGAGCGACCAGATCTCCACCCTGATCCGGTCGGAGATCGAACTGGCGAAGGCCGAACTGAGATTCGACGCCAAGCGCGTGGGCACCGCAGGCGGCCTGTTCGCCGCCGCCGCCTTCATCGGCCACCTGGTGCTCATCCTGGCCTCGTTCACGATCGCGTACTGGCTGGTCGCGGCGGGTCTGTCGCAGGCGCTGGCCTTCACGATCGTGACCGTCTTCTACATCCTCGCCGCCGCGCTGCTCGTCCTACTCGGCTGGCGCAGGCTGAAGGGTCTGACCAAGATGCGGCGCACCACCCGCACTCTGAAGAGCCTCAAGGGCGGCCCGGGCGACCTCGACGGCGACTTCGACGGCCTCGGGGCGGCGAAGACGCCGGATGGGGCCGGTGAGATCGGCGCCCGGCGTGAGTCGGTGAGTCATGCCCCTTGACGAGTCGCTGGCCCAGGTAGAGGGCCCCTGGACCCACCGCGGCGTCCACGCCGGGGGCACCCGCTTCCACGTCGTGGAGGCCGGTAGGGGCCCGCTCGTGCTCCTGCTGCACGGGTTCCCGCAGTTCTGGTGGACCTGGCGGCACCAGCTCGTGTCCCTGCCCGCGGCCGGATACCGGGCGGTGGCCGTCGACCTGCGCGGCTACGGCGCGAGCGACAAGCCGCCGCGCGGCTACGATCTGCCGACCCTCGCCCAGGACGCCGCGGGCCTGATCCGCGCCCTCGGCGAGACGGGCGCGATCGTGGTCGGCCACAACTGGGGCGGGCTGCTGGCCTGGACCATGGCGGCGCTCGACCCGAAGAGCGTGCGCCGGCTGGTGCCGGTGGCGGCCCCGCACCCGCTCAGGCTGCGCCGGTCGCTGGTGGCCGACCCGTTCGGGCAGCTTCGCGTGACGGTGACCCGGTTGCCGTACCAGCTCCCCTTCATCCCGGAACGACGGCTGACGGCACGCGGCGCGGTCCGCGTCGGACGCCTGCTCGAACGCTGGTCGGGCCCCAACGGCAAGCCCGGCGAGGAGGTCCTCGCGACCTACCGAGAGGCGTTCGGCATCCCTGGCGTCGCGCACTGCGCGCTCGAATACCACCGCTGGCTCGGCCGGTCCCAGTTCCGCCCGGACGGCCTGCGCTACGCGCGGAGCATGCGCGCGCCCGTCGAGGCGCCCACGCTCCAGCTCCACGGCTCGCTCGACCCGTGCGTGCTGCCCCGCACCGCCCACGGCTCGGGACGCCACGTCTCGGGGCCCTACCTCTGGCGAATGATCGACGGCGCGGGGCACTTCCCGCACGAGGAGCGCCCGGCCGAGTTCGACGCCGAGTTGATCTCCTGGCTCGACGGCCAGGAGTCCGGGCGTTGAGCCGCGACAGGGATCCCTCTGGACGGCCCAGAAACGCCCGTCCGCGCGACGAGTACGGCCGCCCCTTGCCCCGGGGCGCGGCCGGGGTCGAACGCGTCCCGGACGACTACGCGCCCGGCGGCGCGGAAACGGTGACGGAGGCGGCGCGGCTGCTGGGCGAGGGGCGGCCGTTCCACGCCCACGAGGTCCTGGAGGCCCGCTGGAAGAACGCGCCCGACGACGAGCGCGCGATGTGGCAGGGGCTCGCCCAGATCTGCGTGGGCCTGACGCACCTGCAGCGCGGCAACACGCGCGGCGCGGGCACCCTGCTCACCCGCGGCGCCGACCGCGTGCACGGCCACAGCGGAGGCGGCGGCGAGCGCACGCCGTACGGGATGGACCTGACCGGGATCGTACGGCGGGCGCACTCCCTGGCGGCCGACCCCGCCCAGGCCGACCCCTCGGAGGCCATCGCCGCCGTCAGGGCGCTCCTCGACCCGGGCCGCTGAGCCGCCCGCCGTCAGTCGCACCCCTGGGTGCCGACCCGGTTGACCCGCTGGGAGCCGTCCTCGGCGTCGGGGGTGACCTCGCGGGCGGTCAGCACGTAGCCGGTCTCATCCTCGTCCGTGGCCGCCGCGAAGATCACGCCGAACACCCGGCCCTCGGGGGTCAGCAGCGGCCCGCCGGAGTTTCCCGGCTGGACGACGCCGCGGATCGAGTAGACCTCCCTGATGACCTTCTTGCGGTGGTAGATCTCGTAGCCCTCGGCGTGCTGCTTGACCCGGATGCGCGCCGCCACCGGCGTAAAGGGACGGCCTCTCGGGTATCCCGCGATGATCGCCTCGTCGCCCTTCTCCGCCTTGCCGTCGAAGCGCAGCACCGGCAGGTCGAGGCCGGGCACGTAGAGGACGGCGATGTCGCGGTCGGGGTTGTAGAGGACCACCCGCGCGGCGTGGGTGCTGCCGGTGTGGTCGGTGACCCGGAGCTGCTCGGTTACCCCGGCCACGACGTGCGCGTTCGTCATGATCCGGTCGTTGGCGTAGACGAAGCCGGTGCCCTCGATGCTCTTGCGGCACGACGGCGCGGTGCCCTGGATCTTCACGATGCCCTCGCGGGCGCGGCGCAGCGCGGCCCCCTTGAGGATGCCCGCGTCGGGCGGCGGCACGTCGACGAACTGGCCGCCGCCGATGGCCTCGAACACCTGCGGGAACTCGGAGGTGTCGACGAACTCCTTGAACTTGACCCGCCATTGCTTGGCGACGTCGGGGAGGGTCTGGTCGACGGTGGCCAGCACCAGCGAGTTGTTGACCTGCTGGCTGAGCGGCGGGAACGGGCCGTGGGCCAGCACGCCGCCGATGAGCCAGACGACGACCAGCACGGACAGCGCGCTCGCGAACGTGCCGCCGACGGCATCGGCGACCTTGGCCGGTTCCCAGGTGACATGACTTCGCACCACCGCGCCCAGCGTCGACGATGCGAACTGGCCGATCGTCGCGGCCAGGAAGACGATCACGATGGCGAGCAGCGCCCGCTCGGTGTCGCCGTCCACCAGCGAGCGGGCGATCGACGGCGCGATCGCCACGCCGAGGAACGCGCCGCCCACGAAGCCGACGAAGCTCAGCGCGCCGATGATGAAGCCTTGGCGGTATCCCGAGACGCCGAAGGCAATCACAAGACCGACGAGGATGAGGTCGAGGAGATCACCGCGCACGCTTCAACCGTATCCAGCGCGGACCGCGTACGTGCACCGGTTCGGTCGTACCGGCGCGACACACCCGCGCCGGCACCCCTCAGCCGCGGGCCGCGAGCATGATCACTTCGGGCGGGAGGTCTTCGACGCGGTCGTGGTCCCACGGGCGTTCGAGACCCGAGGCGGACAGCACGCCGTCGAGGATGCCCGCGGTGAACCCCCACACCAGCAGGCCCCTGACGCGGAACGCCGGGCCCGAGTCGCCGCGCGGGTGGCGCAGCCGCAGCCGGTTGGCCGGATCGACCAGTTCGGCGATGGGCACCCGCTCGACCGCCGCCACCTCGGCGGGGTCGGCGGGATGAACCGCGCTCGGGCGGTGCCACCAGCCGAGCACGGGGGTGACGCGGTTGTCGCTGTGCGAGACGTAGAGCTCGGGGAGGGTGCCGAGGACGGTGACCCCGGTGGAGTCGAGCCCGGTCTCCTCGGTGGCCTCGCGCAGCGCCGCCCCGATCGGCCCGCCGTCGCCGGGATCGACCCCGCCGCCGGGGAAGGCGGGCTGACCAGCGTGCCTGCGCCCGCGCGTGCTGCGCTGGATCAGCAAGACGTCGGGGCCGTGCGCGGCCTCCTGGCCGAACAGCATCAGCACCGCCGCCTCGCGGCCCCGCCCCACGGGCGGTCGCAACTCGGGCGGCACGGGACGGTGCACGACGGCGGCGGCCAGCGCGTGCAGCCACCCGGGCGCCTCGGGCCCTTCCCCGTCGCCCCCGCCGATGGCCCCGTCGCCCTCGCCGACGCTCACGAGAACGGCCCCGTGCGAACCAGTTTGACGGCCTTGGCCTCAGCGGTCGGCCCGGTGCCGTAGGCCGGGCAGAGGGCGGCCACCGGGCAGACGCCGCAGGCGGGGGTGCGGGCGTGGCAGATCCGGCGCCCGTGCCAGATCATCCGGTGCGACAGCATGGTCCACTCGCGTTTGGGGATCAGCGAGCCGACCGCGTGCTCGATCTTCACCGGATCGGTCTCTGGGGTCCACGCGAAGCGGTGGGTGAGCCGCTGGAAGTGGGTGTCGACGGTGATGCCCGGCACGCCGAACGCGTTGCCCAGCACGACGTTGCCGGTCTTGCGCCCTACCCCGGGGAGCTTCACCAGGTCGGCCAGCTTGCCCGGCACCTCGCCGCCGTGCCGCTCGCACAGCGCCTGGGCCATGCCGATGATGCTGTTGGTCTTGGCCCGGAAGAACCCCGTGGAGCGGATGATCTCCTCCATCTCCGAGCGGTCCGCCGCGGCGTAGTCGGCAGCCGTGTGAAACTTCGCAAACAGGACTGGAGTGACCATATTTACCCGTTTGTCCGTACACTGCGCAGAGAGAATCGTGGCGACCAGCAGCTCAAGCGGGTTGTGGAAGTCCAGCTCGCAGTGGGCGTCGGGGTAGGTCTCCGCCAGGATCCGGTTTATCCGCCGGGCGCGGCGCACCAGCGCGAGCCGGGATTGTCCGGCGGGGTCGGCTGCTTTTCGGGGCACCCCGACAGCCTACGCTGGCAGTCCGCCGCGACTCGCCGGGTGGGGTAGGTCACAATGGCTGCGTGGAACGGGTGGGATCGGGACGGGCGGGTTCGCCCCCCGAGACGACCTCGCGAGCGTGAGCAGACTTCATGGAGGAACCGTGAACACCGACGACGTGCTGGGCAAGGCCCCGCTCTTCGCCGCGCTCGACCGTGAGGGCGCGGCGGCTCTGCGCACGAGCATCACCGAGGTCGAGCTGCACAAGGGACGCACCCTCTTCAACGAGGGCGAGACGGGCGACCGCCTCTACGTGGTGCTCGAAGGCAAGATCAAACTCTCCCGCACCTCTCCCGACGGGCGCGAGAACCTCCTCAGCGTGCTCGGGCCGGGTGAGATGTTCGGCGAGCTGTCGCTGTTCGACCCCCGCCCCCGTACGGCCAGCGCCAGCGCCCTCACCGAGGTGCGCCTGGCCGGGCTCGGGCACGACGACCTGCGTCCCTGGCTGACCGGCCGTCCCGAGGTGGCGCTGCACCTGCTGCGCGCGCTGGCGCAGCGGCTGCGCCGTACCAACGACGTGCTGGCCGACCTGGTCTTCACCGACGTCCCCGGCCGGGTCGCCAAGCAGCTCCTCGACCTCGCCGAGCGGTTCGGCAAGCGGGTCGACGATGGCACGCGGGTCCACCACGACCTCACCCAGGAGGAGCTGGCCCAGCTCGTCGGCGCCTCCCGCGAGACCGTCAACAAGGCGCTGGCCGACTTCGCGCAGCGCGGCTGGCTGCGCATCGAGGCCAAGGCCGTGGTGATCCTCGACATGGAGCGGCTCTACAACCGCTCCAGGTAACGAAGCTGGGCGCGCACCGACATCTCGGCGGCGGGCCACAGCGACCTGTCCACCTCCGCGTAGACGATCTCCACGACCTCGGCGGGCGTCCGGGCCCCCGCCGCCAGGGCGCGTCTGATCTGCTCCAGGCGCTCCCCGCGATGCTCGATGTAGGCGTCGAGCGCCGCGATCGGGTCCGGCAGGACCGGCCCGTGCCCGGGCAGCAGCGCGCGGGCGGCCACCTTCTCCGCGGTGACCCGCAGCTTGTCCAGGCTGCTCAGGTAGTCGGCCAGATCGCCGTCGGACGCGATGACCGTGGTGCCCCGGCCGAGCACCGTGTCGCCGGTGAGCATCGCGTGGTCCTGCGGCAGCCAGAAGCACAGCGAGTCGAACGAGTGGCCGGGCGTGCCCACGACCCGCACCTCCAGCCCACCGACCGAGAGCACGTCTCCGTCGGCCAGCCCCTCGGAGCCGAGCCGGTGGGCCGGGTCCAGCGCCCGCACCGGGGCGCCGACCAGCTCCGCCAGGCGCGCCGCGCCCGCGCTGTGGTCGGCGTGGCCGTGGGTGAGGAGCACCGCCTCGACCCGCCGTCCTTCGAGGTGCGCCGCCACGCGCCGCAGGTGACCCTCGTCGTCGGGGCCGGGGTCCACGACCAGCGCGGCCTCCGCGCCGGGTTCGGCGAGCACCCAGGTGTTGGTGCCTTCGAGCGTCATCGGTGAGGGGTTGGGGGCGAGCAGGCTCACCGCGCGGGGGGTGCCCGAGCCGTCGAGGCCCCCGCCGAGCGGGATGCGCAGGCCGCTCACGCGTCGCCCCCTCGCAGGACGCGGATCTCGCCGTCCACCTCGACTATGACCGGCAGGATCGGCACGATCTCCCGCTGCGCCGCGAGCACCGCCGTCATGTCGGCGTACTCGCCGACCTGGGCGATCGTCCGGTACGTAGGCGTCATCAGGCGTATCTCGCCGCCGGCGCTGCGGGCGAGCGCGTCGGCCGGGCGCATCCAGGTGACCTTGTCGGCCTCACCGCCCACGTCGCGGGTGCGCTGGCCGGGCGGCAGCGCCGCGACGAAGAAGCGGGTGTCGAACCGCCGCGCCTCCACCTCCGGCGTGATCCAGTGCGACCAGGGGCGCAGCAGGTCGGAGCGGAGCACCAGCCCGCGCGCGCCCAGGAAGTCGGCGAACGACAGCCGCCTGTCGATGAGCGCGAGGCGGTCGGCCTCCCAGTCGTCGCCGGTGGTGTCGGTGACGATCGAGGCGTCGTCGGGACCGGCGAGCAGCACGCCCGACTCCTCGAACGTCTCCCGGACGGCGGCGCACACGAGCCCGCGCGCCGTACTGGGGTCGGAGCCGAGCGCCACCGCCCACTCCTCGGGGGAAGGGCCGCTCCAACCCGTCGGATGGTCGATGTCGCGCGGATCGACCGACCCGCCGGGGAAGACGTAGGCGCCCGCCGCGAACGCCATGCCCACCTTGCGGCGGATCAGGTAGACCTCGAAGCCGTTGGAACGGGCCGGACGGAGGATGACCACAGTGGACGCGTCGCGCGCTGGCACCGGGGCCACCCGCCCGGCCATGACGTCGCGGGCCCTGGGGCCCAGCTCTCTGGAGAGGGGGAATCCGTTCATGAGCCGCCAGCCTCGGGCTAGCGCACCTCGGCGATCAGCTCGACCTCAACGGGGACGTTCAGCGGCAGCACCGAGACACCCACCGCGCTACGCGCGTGACGGCCGGCCTCGCCGAAGACCTCGGCGAACAGCTCGCTGGCGCCGTTGACCACCTGCGGCTGCCCGGAGAAACCGGGGTCGCTGGCGACGAATCCGACGATCTTCACGATGCGCACCACGTTCGACAGGTCGCCCACCACGGACTTCAGCGCGGCCAGGCCGTTCAGCGCGCACACCCGGGCCAGCTCCTTGGCCCGCTCGGGGTCGATCTCCACGCCGACCTTGCCCTCGGCCAGCACCTTGCCCTCGGCGATCGGCACCTGGCCGGAGACGTAAACGTGGTCGCCGCTGCGCAGCGCCGGGACATAGGCCGCCAGGGGCGATACGACCTCGGGCAGCGTGAGCCCCAGCTCGGCGAGACGCTCCTCGGGGGTCACCGCTTCTCCCGCTTCATGTAGGCGACGAGCTGCTCCGGGTTGGGCCCCGGCACGACCTGGACGAGCTCGTATCCGTCCTCGCCCCAGTTGTCGAGGATCTGCTTGGTGGCGTGGGTGAGCAGCGGCACCGTGACGTACTCCCATTTCTTCATGGGGTCACATTAGCGATCGGCATGGGCAACAGGGGCTCCCGGCCGACCCCCCAGGTAAGCGTTGGGTAGCCTCGAAGCGTGAGCGCACGCGACTCTGACTGGGACGGCGTACGCCTCCATGTGGTCACCGGCAAGGGCGGTACTGGCAAGACCACGGTGGCCGCCTCGCTCGCCCTGGCGCTGGCCTCGGGCGGGCGCAAGGTGCTGCTCGTCGAGGTCGAGGGACGCCAGGGCATCGCCCAGGTCTTCGACCTGCCGCCGCTGCCCTACGAGGAGCGCAAGGTGGCCGTCGCCCCCGGCGGCGGCGACGTGTACGCGCTCGCCGTCGATCCCGAAGAGGCGATGCTCGAATACCTGGAGATGTTCTACGGCATGCGCCGGGCCGGCCGGGCGCTGACCAAGATGGGCGTCATCGACTTCGCCACCACCATCGCCCCCGGCCTGCGCGACGTCCTGGTGACCGGCAAGACCAGCGAGGCGGTCCGCCGCCGGGGCAAGAACGGCAAGCGCGTCTACGACGCCGTGGTGCTCGACGCCCCGCCGACCGGCCGGATCGTCCGCTTCCTCAACGTGACCCACGAGGTGGCCGGGCTCACCAGGGTCGGCCCCATCAAGAACCACGCCGACCTCGTGCGCGGCGTCATGGCCTCCCCCGAGACGGCGGTCCACTTCGTCACGCTGCTTGAGGAGATGCCGGTCCAGGAGACCATCGACGGCGTCGCCGAGCTGCGCGCCGCCGGGCTGCCGCCCGGCGGCATCTTCATCAACATGGTCCGCCCGGCCGGGCTGCCCGCCGACGCCCTGGAGTCCGCCCTGGAGGGCCGCTTCGACGTCGCGGAGCTGGCGCTCGGGCTGAAGGCCGCCGGGCTCGCGGACGGCCCCGCAGACGCCTCCGCGATCGCCGACGCGCTGGCGGAGGAGGTGTCCGAGCACGCGCGCCGTACGCGCTTGGAGGGCGCCGAGCGGGAGACCCTCGCCGAGGTGGGCCTGCGCCGCTACGAGCTGCCGCTGCTGGCCGACGGCGTCGATCTGACCGGGCTGTACGAGCTGGCCGAGTCCATGAGCACACAGGGAGCCGCGTGACCGCCAAGAATCCCCCGGTCCTGGAGATCGACGCCATCCTCGACGACCCCGCCACCCGGATCGTGGTGTGCTGCGGATCCGGCGGCGTGGGCAAGACCACCACCGCGGCGGCCCTCGGGCTGCGCGCCGCCGAACGCGGGCGCTCGGTCGTGGTGCTGACCGTCGACCCGGCGCGCCGCCTGGCCCAGTCGCTCGGCCTCACCGAGCTGGACAACACCCCGAGGCCCGTGCCGGGCATCGACGGCGACGGCACGCTGCACGCCATGATGCTCGACATGAAGCGGACCTTCGACGAGATCATCGAGGCGCACGCCGATCCCGAGCGCGCCCGGCTGATCCTGACGAACCCCTTCTACCAGTCGCTCTCGTCGAGCTTCTCCGGCACGCAGGAGTACATGGCCATGGAGAAGCTGGGCCAGCTCCGCCGCTCCGGCGAGTGGGATCTCATCATCGTGGACACCCCGCCGTCGAGGTCGGCCCTCGACTTCCTCGACGCCCCCGAGCGCCTGGGCCGTTTCCTGGACGGCAAGCTCATCCGGGTGCTGTCGGCCCCGGCCAAGGCGGGGGGACGCAGCGCCTTCAAGCTGCTCAACGCCGGTTTCGGGCTGGTCGCTGGAATGCTCACCAAGGTGCTGGGCGCGCAGGTGCTCAAGGACCTGCAGACCTTCGTGTCGGCCCTGGACGCCGTCTTCGGCGGCTTCCGGCAGCGGGCCGACCAGACCTACCGGCTGCTGCAGGCGCCGGGCACCGCCTTCCTGGTCGTCGCCGCGCCGGAGCGCGACGCGATGCGGGAGGCGTCGTACTTCGTGGAACGGCTGGCGGAGGAGCGGATGCCCCTCGCCGGGCTGGTGGTCAACCGGGCTCACGTCTCCCCCGCCGGCGCGCTCTCCGCCACCAGGAGCGCCGCGGCCGCGGAAGACCTGGAGAGCCGGGGGGAGCACGAGCTGACCGCCGCCGTGCTGCGGCTGCACGCCGGGCGGATGCAACTCGGGGCTCGTGAGCACCGGGAGCGGAACCACTTCGTCTCTGCGCACCCGACCGTGCCACTGGCCCAGGTGCCCGCTCTTCCGGTGGACGTGCACGATCTCGCCGGGCTACGGCAGATCGGCGCCCTCATGACGGGCTGACCACTCAGGCGTGGCCGGCCCCGGGCCCGTACCAACGGGCCTGTATCGGCTTGGGGGGCCTGTGGCGGGGCACACGACTCGCCGGCGTCCCGCCAGACGCCGGCCCGCGTCCACTGGACGCGAGCCGCCTGGAGGCCCCAAGGCCCCGCCCTCAAGGCGGCTCGCCACCGAGGTCACCCGGCGATCAGCTCATTCGTCCGCTCGTACTGCTCCTTGGCCGTTTCGAGCAGGTCGCGCCAGGAGGTGACGTCGGGCCGCCTCCGCAGCAGCGCGCGTCGTTCCCGCTCGGTCATGCCGCCCCAGACACCGAACTCGATCCGGTTGTCCAGAGCGTCGGCCAGGCACTCAGTACGGACCGGGCATCCTCGGCATATCAGCTTCGCCCTGTTCTGGGCGGCACCCTGGACGAACAGCGCGTCAGGATCCGCACCTCGACAGGCGGCACGGGAGGTCCAATCCGTGATCCACATTTCGACCCCACTCCCCTTAAGGTGGTCAGTCGTCTTGTCGGCCGACGGGCGCGGGCGTCGAGCCTCCTTATTCAGTTGCCGCAGAGGAGAACGTACGCAACCAAGCGCTGGGGCGGACAGTCCCCGGCTGGGCCAATTTCCCGCATGGTCATCAGGGGCCATGTGGCCGGGAATGACTAGTCACCTCGGTCGAGGGGAAGGGGCGGAGCACCGGTCTCGGTTCGGCAAATTGGACTTTGCATGCCGTTTAGCTCATGGTGCCGTCGTACTCTTAGTCTCGTGCAAGCACAGGCCAAAGATCGGTCGTCGCTGCTCGCGAACGTGTTACGGCTCATCATCGCGGCAGCGGTCGCAGGCATGCTCGCAGCGGCGGTCGCGCTGCCGGCCGTCGGCGGAGTGGGCATGACCGTCAAGTCCGCCACCGAAGGACTGCAGCTGACCCCGGAGGAGCTGGACGAGCCTCCGCTCCCCGAAAAGTCAGTACTACTCGACCGCGATGGGGATCCTATCGCCCAGTTCTACTTCGAGAACCGCGAATCGATCAAACTCGATCAGGTCGCCCCCGTCATGCGGGAGGCGATCGTCGCGATCGAGGACTTCCGGTTCTACGAGCATGGGCCGATCGACCTGGAGGGCACCGTCCGCGCGCTGGCCAAGAACCTCTCCAGCGGCGGCGTGACCCAGGGCGGTTCGTCCATCACACAGCAGTACGTGAAGCTGGTCCTGTTCAACAAGGCCGAGACCAAGGAGGAGCGCGCGGCCGCGACGGCCACGACCTACTCCCGCAAGCTCACCGAGCTGCGCTTCGCGATGGCGCTGGAGAAGAAGTACACCAAGGACCAGATCCTGGAGCGGTACCTCAACATCTCCTACTTCGGGGCGGGCGCGTACGGGGTCCAGGCGGCCTCCCGGCGGTTCTTCGACAAGCCGGCCTCCAAGCTGACCCTGGCCGAGGCGGCGACGCTGGCGGGGGCCGTCCAGAACCCGTCGGTGACCGACCCCAACGTGAACAAGGCCAGCCGCAAGCGGCTGCTCGACCGGCGCAACGTCGTGATCGACCGGATGTACAAGATCGGCAAGATCACGCCCCAGGAGGCCGCGGAGGCCAGAGCCAAGCCGCTCGGCTGGAAGGACGTCGACATCCCCGGCGGCTGCCAGGAGAGCCCATATCCGTACTTCTGCCTCTACGTGCAGTACGAGATCCTGACGAACCCGGCGTTCGGCAAGAGCGACTCACAGCGCCGCAGGCTACTCCGCAACGGCGGGCTGACCATCCGGACCACGCTCGACCCCAAGATGCAGCGGGCCTCGGAGAAGGCGATCGCCCGTTACGTCGATCCCACCGACGATCCGGTGGCCTCGCAGGCCATGGTGGTCCCCGGCAGCGGGGAGATCAGGGCGATGGCCGCGAGCCGGAAGTTCGGGGCGAGCCGGAAGAAGAAGGAGATCAGCTACAACCTGCCCGCCGACCGCGCGCACGGCGGCGGCGCCGGCTTCCAGGCGGGCTCCACCTTCAAGGTGTTCACCCTGCTCACCGCGCTCGACCAGGGCATGAAGGTGGACGACGGGCTGAAGGCGCCGAACGGCTACATCGCCCCCAGCGTCTCCTCCTTCAAGAACTGCAAGGGACGCAATGTCGGCGAGCCCACCGCCCCCCATCCGATCAGCAACTCCAGCGAGGGCGGCGGCGGCTTCAAGAGCCTGTCCACGGGCACCTGGGGCTCGGTCAACACCTTCTTCGTGGCCCTTGAGGAGAAGGTCGGGCTCTGCGAGACCGTCACGATGGCCAAGGAACTCGGCGTCAAGCGGGCCGACGGCACGCCGCTGCGCGAGTTCCAGACCTTCACGCTCGGCATCAACGAGATGGACCCGGTCACGCTGTCCAACGCCTACGCCACCATCGCGGCGCGCGGCGAGTACTGCCGGCCGATCGCCGTCACGGAGGTCCGCGACCGGTACGGCAAGGCCACCAAGCACAAGCCCAAGTGCAAGCAGGTCCTCGACGAGGAGGTCGCCGACGCGGCCAGCCACATCCTGTCCGGCGTGTTCACCAAGGGCACCATGTCGGGCGTGGGCGGCATCGGCCGTGACGCGGCGGGCAAGACCGGCACCACCGACAACTACACCGCCGCGTGGTTCGCCGGATACACCCCCGACCTCGCCTCGGCGGTCAGCCTGGGCGACCCGCGCGGCGCGTTCGCCAACGACCTCACCGGCGTCACCATCGGCGGCACCACCTGGGGTTACGTGTACGGGGCGACGATCTCCGGGCCGATCTGGAAGTACTCGATGATGGAGGCGCTGAAGGGCACCGACCCGACCTCCTTCACCCCGCTCAACATGGAGCGCTTCGGCGGGTGCAGCACGGCCTGCGCGCCCAAGCCGCCCAAGAAGGAGAAGAAGGAGGGCGAGGACGGCGACGGTGACGGCGATGACGGCGACGGTGACGACTGGGAGGAAGAGGACCAAACCCTCCCGGACCAGGACGGCGGCATCGACCAGCGCTGGAACGACGACGTCGACTTCGGCGACCCCATCACCCCGATCGGCTGACCGCCTGATCAGGTTTTGTGTGAGTCGAGCAGCAGGCGGAGCAGCCGGTTGAGCTCCGCCTGGTCGCCGGGATCGAGCGCGTCCAGGAAGTCGCGCTCGATCTTGTCGGCCGCCCCCGAGAGGGCCTCCGCCGCCGCCCCTTCGGGGGTCAGGATAATCACCCGGCGGCGGCGGTCGTCCGGGTCGATCTCGCGCAGCGCGAGCAGGATCCCGACGGGGACCGGCAGCCGGCGGGCCTATGGACACGCCGTGGGGGCGCGACATCACTCACCCGCCGCTCAGCCGACCAGGCGAAGCCGTACGGCCTGCGCCACCCGGCCGTACAGAAGGAGACGGGCCCTGTGGGCCGGTGAAGGGGGCTCTCAGCCGGCCAGGCGGGTCCGGACGGCCTGAGCCACGCGGCCGCCCTCGGCGCGGCCGGCGACCTTTGGGTTGAGGACCTTCATGACCTGGCCCATCGCCTTGGGGCCGGACGCGCCGGACTCCGCGATGGCCTCGTCCACGAGCCTGCCCAGCTCGTCGTCGGAGAGCTGGGCCGGGAGGTACTCCTCAAGGACGGCGTGCTCGTCCAGCTCCGCCTGGGACTGCGCGGCCCGGCCCGCGCCCGCGAACGCCTCGGCCGCCTCCCGGCGCTTCTTGGCCTCCTTGGTCAGCACCTTGACGACCTCGTCGTCGGACAGCTCCCTGGCCGCCTTCCCGGCGACCTCCTCGGTGCTGATCGCCGCGAGGGCCATCCGGATGGTCCTGGTGCGGACCTCGTCACGACTCTTCATGGAGACCGTGAGATCGGCCTTCAACTTGTCCTTCAGCGCGCTCATGCGGTCCATCTTGCCGTACCGGCGGACGCCGCCCGGCGAGTTCGGCCCCGCCGTGACGCGCACGGCGCTGGCATGATGAAGGGGTGAGAAAAGCAGCAGCGGTCTCTCTGTCCATGCTGGGGCTCGGCGTCGCGGGCATCGGCTACGCCTCCGTGGTCGAGCGCAACTGGTTCCGGCTGCGCCGCTTCGACGTGCCCGTCCTGGCCCCGGGGCAGCGCCCGCTGCGCGTCCTGCACCTCTCCGACCTCCACCTCACGCCCGGCAGGCGGCGGCTGATCGAATGGGTGCGCTCCCTGGGCGAGCTGCAGCCCGACCTGGTGGTCAACACCGGCGACTCCATCGCCCACCCGGAGGCGATCCCCCCGCTGCTGCACGCCCTTGAGCCGCTGCTCACCCGGCCGGGGCTGTTCGTCTACGGCTCCAACGACCTCTACGCGCCGCAGCCGAAGAACCCGGCCCGGTACCTCTGGCGCACCTCCAAGGGAGACGCCCGCCAGCACGTGCCGTCCCTGCCGTGGGACGAGCTGGGCGCCGCCATGGCCGCCGAGGGCTGGCTCGACATGAACAACACCACCGCCCGCCTCAAGGTCGGCGAGGTGGACATCGCGGTGGGCGGCATCCACGACTCCCACATCAACCGCGACCGCTACGACCTCATCGAGGGTCCGGCCCCGGCCGACGCCGACCTCCGCCTGGGCGTCATGCACTCCCCCGAGCCGCGCAACATGACCCGTTTCGCGGCCGACGGCTACCAGCTCCTCCTGGCCGGCCACACCCACGGCGGGCAGCTCTGCATCCCCTTCTACGGCGCGCTCGTCACCAACTGCGGCATCGACCGGGCCCGCGTCAAGGGCCTCAGCCGCCACGACTCCGCCTTCCTCCACGTCTCCGCCGGCCTGGGCACCTCCCCCTACGCCCCGGTCCGCTTCGCCTGCTTCCCCGAGGCCTCCCTTCTGACCCTGGTTCCTCGCCGTTGATCGATGACACATCCACCCACGAAGTCCGCTAGACTTTCCCAAGCACGGGCCGCCAGCCCGGGCACCGGGGTGTAGCGCAGCTTGGCAGCGCGCTTCGTTCGGGACGAAGAGGCCGTGGGTTCAAATCCCGCCACCCCGACCCAGAAGTTCCACGTCAAGGGCCTGATCGCTAACGATGGCGATCAGGCCCTTGATCGTTTGACCGTCATTTGACCGTGGCTCTGAACCTCGTCACAGGGCACTGACCGGTTCAAATGAGTTCCCTTGGGCACCTTGATCGCCAGATCATGGCCGGTTCATCACGCCGGATGGTTCAACCAGACTCACCCCCAGCGGGACAGCGAGAGCCCCGTCCCTGCCGGGTACGGGGCTCTCGCGGATGTTGTGGTTCAGGAGCCGAAAACGCTCCGCGCGTTATCTCTGTCCACGCCGATCAGGCAGAGCAACTCGCTCGTGGGTACGCGGTAGGTGTCGCCGACCCTGATGACGCGACAGGGGAACTCGTCTCGCTGGACGAGGCGATAGGCGGTGTTCCTGCTCAGCCCCAGCGCACGGGCGGCCAGCAGGAGAGGTACGACCGCGGGTAGTGCTTGCACTTCCGCCAGCGTCAGCGGCTTCATGGCGCTTCCTGACCACGCTCGCCTCTGGCGATCGCGTTGCGCGCGACTTTGGCGATGATGGCCATCGTCCACGACCCGCGATGATCGCTGCCACCTCGCACATGCCGCGACCCGGCGGTGCGCAGGCTAGTGACCGAAGCTCCGGCCGAAGCGCAGGCGATCAGCCGCCGGTGGCCCGCCGCGAGGGCGGCCCGCCAGACGGCGTCCAGCAGCACAGTGCAGGCGTTCGGGGTGCCGTCGGTGGCCAGGCACAGCACCTCAGCCGTACGGCCGTCGTCCACCCGCCAGCAGGCGGGGCCGCCGGCGAACACGACACCGACCAGTGTTCCCGCCCCGGTCGTGGCGGCGAGAACGATATCAGCCGTGGTGGGCGGAGCGGCGTGCTCACCGGTCCAGGCGACAAAGGCCCGGGCGGTCTGCACCCCTACCGGTTCGACGGCCAAGTGTGATTTCTCGGTTTTGTTCAGCCCGCTGTGCGCGGAACGTGTGTCATTCCAGTTCTCCATTGCTGTTGTCGGGACACGCATTTTCCGGATGCGCGCCACCCGGACCGCAGGCGCAGCGCGGGCGGCATGTGACCAGGCAAGCAGACGGCTCAGAGTCTGCTCCGAACCTCCTGCGCGGGCTCAGAAGCGGGCCGCTCAGATGCTCAGAACCGGCTCAGACACTCAAATCTCTGAGAAATTCCTGAGCGGATTCCCAACCGTCTTCTGAGCCGCTTCTGAAGGGGGGTGCATAAAGGGTTCGAGACAAATTCGAGCCTTCGACCGGAGCAATGACATGAGCGCTCACCGCCGCGCCGAATCGCCCTTGGACACCGCCGAGACCTCTTTCCGGCTGCTGACGACCGGGCCGGGCGGGCTGTCGCTGGACTGCACCACCATCGCCCCCGGCATGCCGCGCGGCCCGGTCGGGCTACGCGACCTACGGCTGCTGCTCACCAGCCGGGAACTCACCGAACAGACGCGGGACGCCGTCTGGCGCCAGATTATCGCCCGCGCCCGACAGTCCGGCTCCGCCTGGACCGTGGCGGCTGTCGGCATGGCGATGCCCGCCCTGCGCCGTATCGCACTCTCGCTGACCCGCGACCTGCCCTGCGGCGATCCGGTGGACATCGACATCGCGATCATGGCGGGCTATCTGCGGGCCCTGCACCGGCTGGACGTGCGACTGCCCGATGTCCGCATGCGCCTGTGCGCTGCGGCCCGCCACGCGGGCGAGCACACCCGCCGCCACATCACCACCCAGCGACGCCCCACAGCCGAACCGCCACCGCCGTCCCGGCCCTGGTATCACCCCGACCTGGTGCTGATCGACGCTGTGAGCGAGGGCGTGCTGAGCGAGCAGGACGCCGAGCTCATCACGCTGTCCTGGCTGGAGGACATCCCCCTACGACGGCCGGTCGGCACGCCACGATCCTGGCAAGCCATGCCCTGCCCTGCCTGCCCATCCGCTTCCGCGCGGAGCCGAGCACTTCCGGATGCGACAACGGGAACCGGACTGAAAGGAGACAGGGACACCCGCCCTGGCTCCGCGCGGATCTCTCCCAACCATCCCTCCGTAGCGGCACGCCGCAACCGGCAGCAACCCGCCGCCGCCCGGCACGCGCCTACCACCCGGCGGCAGACGGGCTGCCGCTCGTGGCAACAGCCACAGGCGCGGCAGCACACCGGTTGCCGCCACCGGCACGGCATGCCGCCCGCGCGCTGGATTGCCGTCTGGGCGCTGACCTTGACGGTGGTTGCGGTCGTGCTGGTCGCCGTTGTGGCAACCGGCGCGTCCGCCGCCTCGATGGCCGCTGCCGTCCCGCCTGATCTGAACACCGTCCTGGCCAACCTGCGGAACTGGCTGATCGGGCTGCTTGCCGCACTGGCAACGCTGATGCTGACCGTCGGCGGCCTGCGGTACCTGATCGCCGGCGGTGACCCCGGCGAGGTCCAGAAGGCCAAGGCCGCGCTGAAGGCGTCAGCATTCGGGTACGCCCTGGCCATCCTGGCCCCGCTGTTCGTGAGCGTGCTGCAGCGCATCGTGGGCGGATGAGCGGCGATGAACATCCGCACGCCTCTGCCACCCGCCGCGGCAGTCGCGGCAACGGCGGCAATGGGCTTCCTCATCGCCGGATGCGTTGCCACCATGACGGCAACCGCGAATGCCGCCTCGGCACCGGCCCCCTCGCCCGAGCCGTCACCGCCCGCAGACGAGGGCGGCGGCTGGGGGTTCGGGCTCGGTGACCTGATCAACAATCAGATCAACGCCTGGTTCGCGAACCTGGCCGCAGTGGCGATCAAACCGCTGCTCGAGGTGCTGGCCGTGACGCTGCTGGCCACCCCTGACCTGTCCGGCAACGACCGGGTGTTCGACCTGTGGAAGGCGACCGCCGCGATCGCCAACTCGGGATTCGTGCTGCTGGCCACCATCGGTGCGATCGTGGCGATAGGCCACCAGAGCGTGCAGGCCCGGTACGCGGTCAAGGAGGTCCTTCCCCGGCTGGTGGTCGCGGTACTGGCGGCCAACGTCAGCTTCACCGTCTGCGGGAAGATCATCGAGCTGGCCAACGCGCTGTCGCGGGCGCTACTCGGCCAGGACTTCGACGGCAACCGCGCGGTGGCCACCATCCGGCTGTTGATCATTACCGGTGGGCAGCAGGCGATCTTCTACGTCCTGCTATCCCTGGTCGGGGCGGTCTTGCTGCTGGTGCTGCTGATGGCCTACGTGATGCGGGCCGCCCTGGTGTTGCTCCTGGTCGTGGCCGCGCCGCTCGCGCTGGCATGCCTGGCCCTGCCGTACACCGACGGGCTGGCCCGGTTCTGGTGGCGGGCCTTCACCGGACTGCTGATCGGCCAGGTGGCGCAATCGCTGACGCTGGTGCTGGCGGTGCGGGTCTTCTTCAACCAGGACGGGGGGCTGCTGCTCGGGCTCATGCCGAGCGGACAGTTGATCAATCTGGTCCTGGTGTTGTGCCTACTGATCATTCTGGTGCGGATCCCGGTGTGGGTCTCCCGCCGGATCTTCGCCCAGACCGCCGGACGCCGGTCGATGATCGCCCGGATCGTGACCTACGCGGTTGCCTACAAGCTGACCTCACCGGTCCTCAACGCCCTGCATCTTGGCAGGGGCCGACGCGGCAACGGCACAGAGGGCGGCAGGGGCGTTGCCGCGCGGAATGCCGCCGTTGCCGTACCGGCCATCGCGGCAGGGCCTGCCGGAACGGCTGCCGCCCATGCGGCAACGCGGCGTACCGGCCCCGGTGGCCACACGGCACGAGCGGCATCCGCTCCCGCCAGACGCAGCCCCTCGTCGAGAAGGCCTGCTCCGACGGCTTCGCCGAACCCAGTCGCGCATCCAGCGGGATCCCAGGCACCGATCAGACCGACCACGCCGGTGTACGGGTACCCACGCGAGACCTACTACGCCAACGGTCCGGCCGGACTGGCCCAGATGTACCACCTACGAACTCGCCCTCATTCCGGGAAGCCGCCGCAAAGCGGGGGCGGTGAGAAGCGATGAGCTGGACAGAGCCGGTCCGCATTCCCAACGTTGATCAGGAAGACCGGATCGTCGGCGGCTTCACCGCCCGTCAGGTGGCCATCCTGGGCGCTACCGCAGGTGTGCTGTACACCGCTTATCTGGTGGCAGGGGAAGGTCTATCGCTCCTTGTCTTCGCCGCCGTCGCTCTACCCATCGCGCTGGCCGGGCTCCTGCTGGCCATCGGACGGCGGGGCGGCGTCGCCTTGGACCGCTACCTGCTGGCGGCGCTCCGCCACGCCCGTAGACCCAAGCACCTGATCGGCCCACCGGGGGATGCGCCGAGCCCGCCCGCGTGGATCGCCATAAGGCCCGGTCCGCGTCCTGCGCCGTTGCGGCTGCCCGCGCACGGCGTGACCGGCGACGGACTGATCGATCTCGGCCCGGACGGCGTCGCCGCCGTGGCGGAGGTGTCCACACTTAGCTTCGCTCTGCGCACGCCAAACGAGCAAGACGCGCTGGTGGCGGTGTTCGGCCGCTGGCTGCACTCGCTGTCCGGCCCGGCGCAGATCCTCATCCGCGCCGAACAGGTGGACCTCACCGGCATCATCAGCACGCTGGCCGGGCAAGCCCGCACCCTGGCCCATCCCGCACTGGCAGCGGCGGCACAGGAGCACGCGGACTTCCTGGCCGATCTTGCCGCGCGGCATGAACTGCTGCGCCGCCAGGTCCTGCTGATCGTCCGCGAGCCGTCACCGGCCCGGGCGCTGCGGCGGCTAGAGGAGGCCACCCGGCTGCTGTCGGCGTGCGGACTGACGGTCCGCATGCTGAACGGCCACGCCATCAAAGCGTTGCTGGCCTCCTGCTTCGATCCGACCGCCCCACCCTGTCCGCAACTTGAGCCCACCGAAATTATCACGAGGAAACGCCGATGAGGATTTTCCGTAAGCGCATAGACCGTGACCACTTCGGGCCAGACGCGATCAACGTTCAGCCGAGGAGCCTGCGCGTCGGTGACGGCCTGTGCACGACCCTGGCCATCAGCGGCTATCCGCGCGACGTCTCGCCGGGCTGGCTCGAACCACTGCTCACCCACCCCGGCCGCCTGGACGTTTCCATCCACGTCGACCCGGTCCCATCCCTGGTCGCCGCCGACCGGCTGCGCAAGCAGCTCGCCCGCCTGGAATCCAGGCTGCGCAGCGACCACGAACACGGCCGTCTCCTGGACCCCGGCGCGGAAGTCGCCGCCGAGGACGCCCAGGAACTGGCCTCCCGGATCGCCCGGGGCCAGGCGAAGCTGTTCCGCGTCTCGATCTACCTCACCGTCCACGCCGCCACACAGGACGAGCTGGACGAGGCATGCGCCCAGGCCAGAGCACTGGCCGGCGCGCTGCTACTGGACGCCCGACCGGTCGCCTTCCGCCAGCTCCAGGGCTGGGTATCCGCGTTGCCCCTGGCGTTCGACAACCTGAACGCGAGCCGTACCTTCGACACCCCCGCGCTAGCGGCGGCCTTCCCGTTCACCAGCCCGGACCTGACCACCGAGCTCGGCCCGACCGCCGTCCTGTACGGCGCGAACGCCGCCAGCGCCTCGCTGGTCGCCTGGGACCGGTTCGCCCAGCCCAACCACAACTCGGCGATCATCGCCAGCAGCGGCGCGGGGAAGTCCTACCTGGCCAAGCTCGAAGCCCTGCGGTCGTTGTACGCCGGGGTCGAGGTCGCGGTCATCGACCCCGAAGACGAGTACGCCCGGCTCTGCACGGCGGTCGGCGGAGCCTACCTGCACCTGGGCGCACCCGGAGTGCGGCTCAACCCCTTCGACCTGCCTCAGGACAACCACACGGATGGCGATCTGCTCACGCGACAGTCGCTATTCCTGCACACGCTAGTCGTGGTCATGCTCGGCGAAACCCTGGACAAAGCGAGCAAGGCAGCACTGGACCGTGGGATTTTGGCCGCTTACAAGCAGGCCGGGATCAGCTTCGATCCGGGCACCTGGAACCGGCCGCCGCCGCTGATGCGTGACCTGGTCACCGCGCTGACCGAGTTCGGTGATGCCAAGGCGGCCGAGGTGGCGGCTGGGCTCACGCCGTATGTGTCCGGCAGCCACCGAGCCCTGTTCGACGGGCACACCACCACCCGCCCGGACGCGCATCTCATCGTGTTCTCGCTGCGGGATCTGCCAGAGGAACTGAAGGCCGTCGGCACGCTCCTCACGCTCGATGCCGTCTGGCGACGCGTCTCCGATCCGAGCAAGCGACGCCCGCGTTTGGTGGTTGTCGATGAGGCGTGGCTGCTCATGAAGGACCCCGAGGGCGCCAAGTTCCTGCTGCGGATGGCCAAGGCGGCGCGCAAGCACTGGGCGGGGCTGTCGGTGGTCACCCAGGACGCCGGCGATCTGCTCGGTTCTGAGGTGGGGCAGGCGATCATCGCCAATTCCGCCACGCAGATCCTGCTCCGCCAGGCGCCCCAGGCCATCGACGCGATCACCGACGCCTTCCGCCTGTCCGACGGCGAACGACACCTCCTGCTGTCGGCCGAGCGAGGTACCGGTCTGCTGGCCGCCGACTCCGGCGCGTCCCGGGTGGCCTTCCACGTCCTGGCCAGCGAGCAGGAACACCGCCTGGTCACCTCATCGCCGCAGGAACTCGCCCGATACGAGGAGGAGGGCCGATGATCGGTGACCTTTTGAACCACCCGGACGCCCTCGTGGAAGTCGTCATGTCCTGGCTGGCCGGACACGGCAGTTGGCTTGTCCTGACGGCTTCGGCCGCCGTAGTCGCCGTCGCCGTGGTGGGGGCGCTGCTCTCGCGGGTGCGGCAGCGCGCGATGAACGACGGGGCCCGCTGCCTGGAGATCCTCGCACCGCCCGCCGCAGACCTGCCAGGCGCGCAGGCCCTGTGGAGCAACCTGCTCGGATTGCTGCGCCCGGCCTGGAAACGGTTCCTGTTCGGCCAGCCGCACCTGGTCTTCGAATACGTCTTCGGCGTCGGCGGCGTGCGGATCCGGATGTGGATCCCTGGCACCGTGCCCCAACACCTGGTCGAGCACGCGATCGAGGCCGCCTGGCCCTCCGCACGCACCACCCAACTCGACGCCACCCCGCCTCTCCCGCTGGAGGGGCAGGCCACCGGCGGGCAATTCATACTCGCCCGCGACGAACGGCTGCCACTCAAGCACGACCATGACCACGACCCGCTGCGCGCCCTGCTCGGCGCGGGAGTGGGCATGCCGACCTGGCAACACGCCGCCGGGCAGATCCTGGCCCGGCCCGCCACCGGCCGCCGCCTCACCCGCGGCGCCTCCAACATCCCAATCGTGCTGTTGCGCGGCGTCCTGGACTTCGTCTCACCCGGTCCCGCCCGCGCTGGGGTGATCCACCCCGCGCCCGACCACGCCGTACGGCTGGAGCACTACGCCGAGGCCCGCGCCATCCGCGACAAGGCCGTCCAACCCCGGTACGAAGTCGCCGTCCGCTACGCCGTACAGGCCGACGAAGGCGACAAGCCCCCGCTCCGGCGCGGCGCGATCCGGGGCCGGGCACACGCGATCGCCTCCGCCTTCGCCGTGTTCTCCGGACACAACCGGCTGGAACGCCGCCGCCTGTACCGCCCAGCACGGCAACTCGCCGTCCGCCGACTGCGGCGGGGATTCCTGCTGTCGGTCCCGGAACTCGCCGCGCTCGCCCACCTGCCGATTGACCCCGCCGTACCTGGACTCCAGCGGGCCGGAGCCAACGCCATCGCCCCCTCACCCCAGATCGCCCAGCGCGGCAAGGCGCTCGGCGTCGCCGACGCCGGCCACCAACGGCCGGTCGCCCTGGGCGTGATCGACTCCTGCCACCACGTCCACGTCCTGGGCCCGAACGGCACCGGCAAGAGCACGCTGCTCGCCCAGATGATCCTTTCCGACATCCAGGCCGGGCGCGGCGTCGCCGTAGTGGACGCCAAGGGCGACCTGGTCACCGACCTGCTCGGCCTCATCCCCGAAGAGGCCGCGCC
>NZ_JARLTC010000014.1 GCF_029382225.1 Spongiactinospora sp. TRM90649 | reverse complement strand
AAGACCGGCTTGACAGCAGATCACGGACCAACCGTTCGCGAACCAACCGGTCGCGGGGGGGGGGGCGGGGCCCCGCCCCCCCCCCCCCCCCCCCCCCCCCCCCCCCCCCCCCGACCCCCCATGAGACGGAGACGCACCAGGAGATGAGCACATGTTTCTGAAGAGGCGCCGGACGCGCGTGAAGGGATGGCAGTCCACCTTCTCCGGCATGACCGGGCTATGGCTGATCGCGCCGTTCCTCCTCGTGGCCGGCGTGCTGATCGTCTACCCCTTCGTCGAACTGCTGCGGACCGCGTTCGGCGCGCCCAACGGGTTCGGCAACGTCGGCGACTTCTTCGCCAGCCCGGCGGCGCGGCGCACGCTGTGGGTGACCTGTGTCACCTCGCTGATCGTCACCGCGATCGTGGTGGTGATCGGCGCCGTGCTCGCCTGGTCGCTGCGCACCACCAGGAGCCGGCTGACCCGCGTGGTGATCGCGCTGGCCGTGTTCCTGCCGCTGTGGATGGGCGCGGTGATGAAGATCTACGCCTTCACCGTGCTGCTGGAGCGCTTCGGCGTGGTCAACGGCACGCTGACCTCGCTCGGGCTGATCGACGAGCCGATCCAGATGCTGAACACCACGTTCGCGGTGGTGGCCGGCATGACCTACCAGATGCTGCCGTACGCGGTGCTGCCGCTGCTCGCGGTCTACGTCACCATCGACCTGAACCTGGTGCTGGCGGCCGAGAGCATGGGCGCCTCGCGGGTCCGGGCGCTGCGCGACGTGGTGGTGCCGCTGGCGCTGCCCGGCCTGATGGCCTCGACGGTGATCGTCTACGTGATCTGCATCGGCTACTACCTGACGCCGGTCCTGCTCGGCGGGGCCACGGCGCCGTTCTCCGCGAGCCTGATCGCCGACGACATCTTCAACCTGTTCCAGCCGCAGCAGGCGGCGGTGTCCTCGGTGCTGCTGCTGATCGTCGCGGGCCTGGTCATCCTGGCCGGGCTGCGCCTGGTCGGCAAGGAGCGGATGCGGAGGGCGCTGGGATGACGACCGACACCCTTCCACCCACTCTGCCGCCGCCCGCCGCGCCGGGGAACGGTCCACGGACCGTGCCGGACACGGTGGCCCGCCGGATCGCGATGCGCGGCGCGAAGACGACCGACCTGGTGGTGCGCACGCTCGCGGTGCTGTTCCTGGGCGTGCCCATCGTGTGCGTCGTGGTGCTGTCGTTCTCCAACGCCGAGGTGCTGCAGTTCCCGCCCCAGGAGTGGGGCCTGCGCCAGTACCGGTCGTTCTTCGGGTCGGACACCTGGATCGACGCGATGACGCTGTCGTTCAAGCTGGCCACCGTCTCGGCGGCGCTCTCGCTGCTGATCGGCATCCCGGCGGTGTTCGCGCTGTACCGGTCCCGGCTGCGGCTGAAGGGCCTGTTCCAGGCGATGGGGCTGAGCCCGCTGGTGATCCCGGGCGTCGCCTACGCCGTGGCGCTCTACACGCTGTTCGTGCAGTTCCGGCTCACCAGCAGCCTGGCCGCGCTGGTGGTGACGTACGCGGTGCACGGCCTGCCGTTCGTGCTGCTGATCGTCGGTTCGGCGATGGCCCGGCTGCCCGCCGAGATCGAGCTGGTCGCGATGACCCTCGGCGCGTCCCGGGTGCGGGCCATGACCGGGATCACCCTGCGGCTGCTGCTGCCCGCCATCGGCGCGGCCTACATCTTCGCGTTCATCAGCAGCTTCGACGAGGCGGTGCTCATCAACTTCCTCGGCGGCCCGGGGACCGTGACGCTGCCCAAGGCCATCTTCGACAACGTCAAGACGGGACTGGATCCCAACATCACCGCGATCGCGACCCTGCTCATGCTGGGCACCGGTGTCGTCGGCGCGCTCGCATTCATGCTCCGGAGGAAGACTTGAACGTCAGGGCACGGAAGAAGCCGCGGCAGGAGGTCGTGGCCGACGCCCCGGCACCGCCGGCACCGCCGTCCGCGCCGGCCGGGCTGGAGCTGCGCGGGCTGGTCAAGCGCTTCGGCGGGACCGAGGCGCTGCGCGGCATCGACCTGGTCGCCGACCGGGGCAACTTCGTCACCGTGCTGGGGCCCAGCGGCTCGGGGAAGACCACGATCCTGCGCGTCGTCGCGGGGTTCCTCTCCCCTGACCAGGGCGAGGTGCTCATCGACGGCCGCGACGTGACCCGGGTGCCCCCGGCGTCGCGCGAGATCGGCATGGTGTTCCAGAACTACGCGCTGTTCCCGCACATGACGGCCGCGGACAACATCGCCTACGGCCTGAAGATGCGCCGCTGGCCGAAGCCGGACCGCGACCGGCGGGTGGCCGAGATGCTGGAACTGGTCGGTCTGGGCGCGCTCGGCGCCCGGCTGCCGCGCGAGCTGTCCGGCGGGCAGCAGCAGCGGGTGGCCGTCGCCCGCGCGCTGGCCTTCCGGCCGCAACTGCTGCTGATGGACGAGCCGCTCGGCGCGCTGGACCGCGAACTGCGCATGCGCATGGCGGTGGAGCTGCGGCGGCTGCACCACGAGGCGGCGGCGACGACCGTCTACGTGACGCACGACCGTGAGGAGGCGCTGACCCTCTCGGACTGGATCGTCATCATGCACGACGGGCGGATCGACGCCATGGGCACCGCCGAGGAGCTGTACACCCGGCCGCGCAACGGGTTCGTGGCGAGCTTCTTCGGCGGGCACAACGTGGCCGAGGCCACCATGGCCGGGGTCACCGGGGAGCGGGCGCGCGTCGGCTTCGCCGGGTGCGAGCTGGAGGTCGCCTGCGGGCAGCCGCTGGAGCCGGCCGAGCGGGTCGGGCTGAGCATTCCTGAGGAGGCGCTGGGCCTGACCCCCGCCGGGCCGGCCCCGGCCCGGCTGGAACTGCACGTGCTCGACGACCTGTACCTGGGCAACGCGGTGCGGGTCACCGTCCGCACCGCCGACGGCGTGCGGCTGCGCGCCGTCCTGCCCCACGACGCCCGCGACTCGATCCGGCACGGCGGCGAGCTGACCGCGTACCTCGACACGACCCAGGTGGTGGCGGTGCCGCATGAGCACTGAACCTATTGGCCCTGACCGAACATATCGTCAGCCCGCGCTCGCGGATCTGCTGAACCCGAAGAGCATCGTGATCGTCGGACTGTCGGCCCGCCCCGGCTCCACCGGCATGCGCATCCTCGCCAACCTCCAGCGGTCCGGCTTCGGCGGCACGGTGTACGGCGTGCACCGCAGCGGCGAGGACGTCGAGGGCGTCCCGGTCTACCGGACGCTTGCCGACGTGCCGGAGATCCCGACCGTGGCACTGCTCTGCACGCCGGGCGAGACCGTGCCCGAGCTGGTCGAGCAGGCCGGGCGGAAGGGCTGCCGTGGCGCGGTCGTCTACGCCTCGGGGTTCGAGGAGACCGCCGACGGCGCGGCGCGGGCCGCCCGCCTGCGCGAGTCGGCCGCCCGCCACGGCATGAGCGTGGTCGGCCCGAACTGCCTGGGCCTGTTCAACCCCGGCCGCGACCTGTGGCTGACCGCCGCCGACTTCGGCACGGACCTGCGTCCCGGCCCGGTCGCGGTGGTGTCGCAGTCCGGGTCGGGGTGCATCCTGCTGGCCGGTTCCGGGCGGCTCCGGTTCTCCTACGTGGTCTCCAGCGGCAACGGGACCGTGACCGGGCTGGCCGACTACCTCGACCACTTCGTGCAGGACCCCGCCACCCGCGCGGTCGGCGTCGTGGTGGAGGGCCTGAGCGACGCCGAGGGCGTGCTGGCCGCGGTCCGCAAAGGCCACGACAACGGCGTCGCGGTGGTGGCCCTGAAGGTCGGCCGGACCGAGCTGGGCGCGCGCAACGTCGCCTCGCACACCGGCGCGATCGCCGGGGACGCGCGGGCCTACGAGGCGTTCTGCCGCAGGGCCGGGATCGTGACGGTCACCGACTACGACGAGCTGACCGAGGCACTGGTCGCGCTCTCGACCATACGCACCGCCCCGGCCGGGGACCGCGTGGCGTTCCTCGGCCTGTCCGGCGGCGAGATCGGGCTGATCGCCGACGTCGCCGCCGACTTCGGCGCCCACCGGGACGGCGGCGCGGTACGGCTGGCCGAGCTGTCGCCGGGCACCCGCGAGGAGCTGGCGCGGATCCTGCCGGAGTTCGCCACGATCGCCAACCCGCTGGACGGCACCGGCCAGTTGGTCGGCGACCCCGAGCGGTTCGGACGGCTCGCCGCCGCCGTGGCCGGTGACCGGGCGGTGGACCTGCTGGCCGTCGTCCTGGACGCGCCGCCGTCGCTGGGCGAGCGGCTGGCCGGCTCCTACGGCCGCCTGCTGGCGACCCTGCCCGGCGTCCGGGAGGGCTCCGGCACGCCGGTCATGGTGCTGTCCAACTACGGCGGCGGGCTGCACCCGTTCACCGAGCGGGCGCTGGCCGGCTCGGACATCCCGGTAGTGCACGGCACCCGCGCCGGGATGGCGGCCGTCGCCGCCGTCACCGCCGGGCGCGGGCGGGCACCCGGTACGGCCGAGGCGCACGAGGCGCGGCCGGAGTCGCTGTCCGCCGTGCGCCGTGCCCTTTCCGCCTCGCCGTCCGGGCAGGTCTCCCACGACGTGCTGGCCGAGCTGGCCGAGCGGTACGACCTGCCGCTGCCCCGCCGGATCGCCGCCGACACCGCCGCCGGCGCGGTCGCGGCGGCCGAGTCGATCGGCTTCCCCGTCGTGCTCAAGACCGCCTCGCCGAAGGTGGTGCACAAGAGCGACGTCGGCGGTGTCGCCGTCGGCCTGGCCACGCCCGAGCGGGTGCGCGAGGCGTACGAGGCCGTGACCTCCTCGGTGGCGGGTCACCTCGGCGAGGCCGCGCCGCAGGTCGTGCTGGAGGAGATGGTCACCGGCGGCGTCGAGGCGTTCGTCGGCTGCGGGCTCGACCCGGTGTTCGGCCAGGTGCTGGCGCTCGGGGCGGGCGGCACGCTGGTCGAGCTGCAGCCCGACCCGGCGCTCTCGCTGCTGCCGGTCTCATCGGAAGAGGTCCGCCGGATGGTGGCCGGCACACCCCTGGCCCGCCTGTTCGCCGGTTACCGGGGCGCCCCGCCCGCCGACGCCGAAGCCTTCGCCGGCCTCGTCCAGCGGGTCGCGCGGCTGGCCGCCGACCTGCGCGTGGCCGAGGTGGAGATCGACCTGAACCCGGTCGCCGTACTGCCACGGGGGCAGGGCGTGCGGGTGCTCGACCTCCGGATCGTCGCGGCGGCCGGACCCCGTGTCCCCGACTCCCAGACACCCGCCGACCAGGAATAGGAAGACCCGCCGTGGACTACGCAACGATCCTGTACGAGGTGGACGACGCGGTCGCCACCGTCACCCTGAACCGGCCCGAGGTCATGAACGCCCTGTCGGCCGACCTGGAGCGGGAGCTGCACGACGCCCTGCGCCGCGCCGGAGCCGACCCGGAGGTGCGCGCGATCATCCTGACCGGCCGGGGCCGGGCGTTCTGCTCCGGCTACGACATGTCGGCCGTCGAGGGCTCCTCCGACCCGGCCGCTCGCTACCCGTCGGAGGTCATCTCCACCTGGTACGAACGCAACCAGGCGGAAATGGACCACCTGCGGGAGATCTGGAGCCTGTCCAAGCCGGTGATCGCGGCGGTCAACGGCTGGTGCATGGGCGGCGGGTTCTGGTACAGCCTGGCCTGCGACATCACCATCGCCTCCAGCGACGCGGTGTTCGCCCAGCCGGAGGTGCGGATGACCTCCAGCTCCATCTTCCTGTTCGCCGCGCTGTGCGGCTGGAAGAACGCCAACCGCTACGCCCTGACCGGCGACCACTTCGACGCGACCGAGGCGCTGCGCATCGGCGTGGTCAACGAGGTCGTCGCGCCGGAGGACCTGCTGCCCGCCGCGCGGCGGCTGGCCCGGCGCATCGCGCTGGTGCCCGCCTCGTCGGTGCGGCTGAACAAGGCCATCACCATGCTGGGCCTGCGCGCGTCCGGCCTGGACAGCGGCCTGCTGCTGAACGGCGCGCTGAACGCGATGGCGCACTCCTCCTACGGCCCGGACCGCGAACGGCTGAACGAGGCCAAGGCCGAGGGCGGGCTCAAGGCGTTCCTGAGGGCCCGCGACGAGCCGTTCCTGCCGGAGCCGTTCGGCCCGAAGTCCGCGAAGCCCAGCGAATAGCCGGCGGCTCACACATGACCGGCGGCTCACACATGAACGGAGGAAAGCGGATGGCGGGAACGGCGGGAGCACGGACGGTCCGGGCGCCGCACGGCGGTGACCTGACCTGCCGGGGCTGGGCGCAGGAGGCGGCCCTGCGGATGCTCATGAACAACCTGGACCCCGATGTCGCCGAGCGTCCTGAGGACCTCGTCGTCTACGGGGGCAACGGCCGTGCGGCGCGGTCCTGGCGGGACTTCGACGCGATCGTGGCGACGCTGCGACGGCTGGCCGACGACGAGACCATGCTGGTGCAGTCGGGCCGTGCGGTGGCGGTGTTCCGCACGCACGAGTGGGCGCCCCGGGTGCTCATCTCCAACGCGATGATCGTGCCGGAGTGGGCCACGCTGGAGGAGTTCCGCCGGCTGGAGGACGCGGGGCTGACGATGTTCGGCCAGATGACGGCCGGTTCGTGGGCCTACATCGGGTCGCAGGGCATCCTGCAGAGCACGTTCGAGACGTTCGCGGCCGTGGCCGACCGGCGCTTCGGAGGAACGCTGGCGGGCACCCTGACGGTCACGGCGGGCCTCGGCGGCATGGGCGGCGCGCAGCCGCTGGCGATCACCATGAACGGCGGGGTGGTCCTGTGCCTGGAGGTCGACCAGGCCAAGATCGACCGGCGGATGCGGCTGGGCTACCTGGACGCCCAGGCCGACGACCTCGACCACGCGCTCGCCGTCGCGCTGGCGGCCAAGGACCAGCGGCGGGCCCTGTCCATCGGGCTGCGGGCCAACGCCGCCGAGGTGCTGCCCGAGATCGTCTCTCGCGACGTCCCCGTGGACATCGCCACCGACCAGACCTCGGCGCACGACCCGCTGCTGTACGCCGTCCCTGGCCTTTCCGAGCGGGAGACCGCCGACCTGCGCGCCAACGACCCGAGGACCTACGTGCTGCGCGCCCGCGCGAGCATGGCCGACCACGTCAGGGCGCTGTCCGCGCTGCACGACCGGGGCACGGAGGTCTTCGAGTACGGCAACGGCATCCGCGTGGAGGCCGACCTCGGCGGGTTCAAGCGGGCCTTCGACTTCCCCGGCTTCATCGCCGCCTACATCCGCCCGCTGTTCTGCGAGGCCAAGGGCCACTGCCGGTGGATCGCGCTGTCCGGCGACCCGGCCGACATCGCCGTCATCGACGCCGCGATGCTGGAGGAGTTCGCCGACAACCAGTCGGTCACCCGGTGGCTGCGGCTGGCCGCCCGCCACGTCCGCGTGCAGGGCCTGCCCGCGCGCACCTGCATGCTCGGCTACGGCGAGCGCGCCCGCGCGGGCAAGGTCATCAACGACCTGGTCCGCGACGGCAAGGTGCGCGCGCCGGTCGCGATCGGCCGCGAGCACCTGGACTCGGGCTCGGTCGCCTCCCCCTACCGGGAGACCGAGGGCATGCTCGACGGCAGCGACGCCATCGCCGACTGGCCGGTGCTCAACGCGCTGCTCAACGCGTCCAGCGGCGCGACGTGGGTCGGCGTGCAGCACGGCGGCGGCACCGGGATCGGCCGGTCGGTCCACACCGGCATGGTGGTGATCGCCGACGGCACCCCGCTGGCCGCGCTGCGCGTGGACCGGGTGATGACCAACGACCCGGGCAGCGGCGTGGTGCGCCATGCCGACGCCGGATACCCGCGCGCCGTCGAGTTCGCCGCAGAGCAGGGCATCTGGACGCCGAGCCTGTCGGTAGAGGCCGGGAAGGGGACCCCGTGAGCGTGGCACCGCTTTCCGGCATCCGCGTCCTGGAGTTCGGCCACTACATCGCCGGGCCGTTCTGCAGCCAGATCCTGGCCGACCAGGGCGCCGACGTGATCAAGGTGGAGCCGCCGGAGGGCGACGCCAGCCGCAGCACGATCACCCTGTCGTACAACGACGTCTACTTCCACGCGCTGAACCGCAACAAGCGCAGCGTGATGCTGGACCTGAAGTCCGGCGAGGCGCAGGAGGCCCTGGTCGAGCTGCTGCGCACCGCCGACGTGCTGGTCACCAACTACGCCGTCGGCATCCCCGAGCGCCTCGGCTTCGGCTACGAGCGGGCCAGGGAGATCAATCCGGCGCTGGTCTACGTGCACGCCAGTGGCTTCGGCAACGACAGCCCGTACGCCAGGCGGCCGGCGTTCGACGGCATCATCCAGGCGATGTCGGGCCTGGTGCACCTGACCGGGGAGCCCGATGGCACGCCGATGCAGGCCGGGCTGTTCGTGCCCGACCACGTCACCGGCCTCTACGCCGCCCTCGCGGTGATGTTCGGGCTCAGCCGCAGGCAGGCGAGCGGCGAGGGCTCGTTCACCGACCTGAGCATGCTGGACGGCATGGTCTCGCTGCTCGGCCCGTGCCTGGCCGAGGTGCTCCAGCTCGGCGTGAGCCCGATGCGGGTCGGCAGCAAGGTGCGGCGGTCCTACGCCGGGACCTACACCGCGTCCGACGGCCACATCTACCTGGCGCCGATGACCACGCGGATGTGGACGGCGCTGGCCGGGGTGGTGGAGGCGCCGGAGCTGCTGCCCTACTTCACCGGCCCGGCCGCGGACAGCAGGCTGGAGCACCGCGCCGAGCTGGACCTCCTCATCGAGCGGTGGACCCGCGCGCGCCCGGTGGCCGAGGTCGCCGAGCGGATGGGCGAGGTCGGCGTGCCGTGCAGCCCGATCTTCAGCGTGGACCGGGTGGCGGCCGACCCTCACGTGCTGCACCGCCGGATGGTCCGGTCCATCCCCCTGGAGGACGGCAGCGGCGAGGTGTTCGTGCCGGGCTCGCCGCTGCCGGTGATCGACACCGCGTTCTCCTCGGGGCCGCCGTCGATCGGGCAGCACACCAAGGAGATCATCGGCGCCGCCGCGGGCGACGCCGGCCGTACCCAGGAATCGACGACCGAACTCCGGAGTGACCTTTGCTAGCCGTCTACGCGACCGCCCCCGCCCCGAACGACCCGCTGTCGGCGCTGGAGGTGGGCGAACGCCCCGATCCCGTGCCCGCGGAAGGGTGGACCACGGTCGAGGTGAGGGCCGCCGGGCTCAACCACCACGACCTGTGGACGCTGCGCGGCGTCGGCATCGCCGCCGACCGCTTCCCGATGATCCTCGGCTGCGACGCGGCGGGGGTGGACACCCGGACCGGCGAGGAGGTCGTCGTGCACGCGGTCGTCGCGAGCCCCGGCTGGAGCGGTGACGAGACCCTCGACCCGGCCCGTTCGCTGCTGAGCGAGAAGCACCAGGGCACGCTCGCGCGGTACGTGAGCGTGCCCGCACGCAACGTGGTGCGCAAGCCCCCGGAGCTGTCCTTCGAGGACGCCGCCTGCCTGCCGACGGCGTGGCTCACCGCCTACCGGATGCTCTTCACCAAGGCGGAGGCGCGCCCCGGCCAGACCGTGCTGGTGCAGGGCGCGTCCGGAGGCGTGGCGTCCGCCGCCATCGCGCTGGGACGCGCGGCGGGCCTGCGGGTGTGGGCCACCGCGCGCACCGAGGCCAAGCGCGCGGCGGCGCTGCGGCTGGGCGCGCACCGGGCGTTCGAGCCGGGCGCGCGGCTGCCGGAACGCGTGGACGCGGTCGTGGAGACCGTCGGCGAGGCGACCTGGGCGCACTCGATGAAGGCGCTGCGTCCCGGTGGGCGGCTGGTGGTCTCCGGCGCGACCAGCGGCGCGGCGCCGCCCGCCGACCTGAACCGGCTGTTCTTCCTGCAACTGGAGGTCGTGGGCTCGACCATGGGCACCCGGCGTGAGCTGGAGGACCTGATGGCCCTGCTGGTCCACACCGGCCTGCGCCCGGCGATCGACCGCACGCTGCCGCTGGCCAAGGCCGCCGACGGGCTCGCGGCCATGCTGGCGGGCGAGATGGTGGGCAAGATCGTGCTCATCCCCTGAACACGCCAGGATGAGTACGGGTATGCCAGGGGCCGACTCACCACGTAACGCCCCGTACAGTGAGGACGCGCGTACGAGTGAGCAAGGAGAACCCGTGTTGCATGAGAGACTGTCGCCGATCTACGACAACGTCCTGCGCCGCAATCCTGGAGAGATCGAGTTCCACCAGGCGGTGCGTGAGGTTCTGGAAAGCGTCGGCCCGGTCCTCGGCAAGCACCCCGAGTACGCCGAATCCAAGATCATTGAGCGGATCTGCGAGCCCGAGCGGCAGATCATCTTCCGCGTCCCGTGGATGGACGACCAGGGCGAAGTGCAGATCAACCGCGGCTTCCGGGTGGAGTTCAACAGCGCGCTCGGGCCGTACAAGGGCGGGCTGCGCTTCCACCCGTCGGTCTACCTGGGCATAGTCAAGTTCCTGGGGTTCGAGCAGATCTTCAAGAACAGCCTGACCGGGCTGCCCATCGGCGGCGGCAAGGGCGGCTCCGACTTCGACCCCAAGGGGCGCTCCGACCATGAGGTCATGCGCTTCTGCCAGAGCTTCATGACCGAGCTGTACCGGCACATCGGCGAGTACACCGACGTGCCGGCGGGTGACATCGGCGTGGGCGGCCGGGAGGTCGGCTACCTGTTCGGCCAGTACAAGCGGATCACCAACCGCTACGAGTCCGGCGTGATCACCGGCAAGGGCCTGGTGTACGGCGGCGCCCAGGTGCGCCGCGAGGCCACCGGCTACGGCTGCGCGTTCTTCGTGGACGAGATGCTGCGGGCGCGCGGCACCTCCTTCGACGGCAGGCGCGTCGTGGTCTCCGGCTCCGGCAACGTGGCCCTCTACACCATCGAGAAGGTCACCCAGCTCGGCGGCGTGGTGGTGGCCTGCTCCGACTCCTCCGGCTACGTGCTTGACGAGAAGGGCATCGACCTCGACCTGCTCAAGCAGATCAAGGAGGTCGAGCGCGGGCGGCTCGACGCCTACGCGGCCCGGCGCGGCGAGCACGTCGGCTTCGTGCCCGGCCGCAGCGTGTGGGAGGTGCCGTGCGAGGTGGCCATGCCGTCGGCCACCCAGAACGAGATCAGCGGGCGCGACGCCGCCGAGCTGGTGCGCAACGGGTGCATCGCGATCGGCGAGGGCGCCAACATGCCGACCACCCCGGAGGCCATCAAGGTCTTCCTGGACGCGGGCGTCGCGTTCGGCCCCGGCAAGGCGGCCAACGCGGGCGGCGTCGCCACCAGCGCCCTGGAGATGCAGCAGAACGCCAGCCGCGACTCCTGGACCTTCGAGTTCTCCGAGCAGCGGCTGCACGAGATCATGAAGGACATCCACGGCCGCTGCCTGGAGACCGCCGACGAGTACGGCATGCCGGGCAACTACGTCGCCGGCGCCAACATCGACGGCTTCCGCCGCGTCGCCGACGCGATGCTCGCCCTCGGCCTCATTTGATCCCCTGATCCGGGCGGCCCGGCTCCGCGGAGCCGATCCGCGCCGCCACGGGTGCCGCCGGGCTAGCGTGCTGTCGTGCCGATCATTTATCTGCCGTATCACCTGGATGAGCACTTAGCCGCCCTCGACCTCCCGCTGCCCGCCGGGATCGAGGCCACCGAGCCGGTCGTGGAGCTGCCGCGCGAGGACGTATGGGCGCGCCTGGCGGGGCTGTACGAGGCGGTCGCCCGGGTCGTCGAGGAAGAGGCGCGGAGCGGGACGGTGGCCACGGTCGTGTCCGGGGACTGCACGATCTCCATCGGGATGGCCGCGGGCCTGCAGCGGGCCGGGATCGACCCGGCGATCGTCTGGTTCGACGCGCACGGCGACCTGCAGACGCTGGAGACCACCACCTCGGGCTACCTCGGCGGGATGGCGCTGCGCCTGCTCGGCGGGTACCGGTCCGACCTGATCGCCGGGCCGCTGGGGCTGAGCCCGCCGGCGGAGGACCGGGTGGTGCTCGTGGACGCCCGCGACCTCGACCAGGCGGAGGCCGACTACCTGGCCTCGTCCGCGGTGCGGCGGCTGGCGCTCGGCGAGGTCTCGGAGGAGACGCTGCCCGCCGGGCCGCTGCTGGTGAACTTCGACCTCGACATCGTCGATCCGGCGGAGCTGCCGGGCCTGCGCTATCCGGCGGCCGGTGGGCCGGCCCCCGCCGCCCTGCTCCGCGCGGCGGAGACCGTCTTCGCCACCGGGCGGGTGGCCGCGCTCAACGTGGCCTGCACCTGGGATCCGGGGCACCCCGAGGCCGACGAGGTGCGCCGGGAGCTGATCGCCGGGGCCCTGGCCGCCCTGCGGGCCGGGGGAGCCTGACCGGTCAGGGAGTGGCGTCGAACGGGGCCAGCAGGGTGCGCAGCAGTGCGGCGAGGGCGTCGCGCTGCTCGCCCGGCATCGAGCCGAGCAGGTCGTGCTCGCGGCGCAGCAGGTCGGCGAACGCGGCGTCGACGCGGGCCTGGCCGGACGGCGTGAGCGACACCAGCACGCCCCGGCGGTCCTCGGGGTCGGGGCGGCGGCGGACGAGCCCGGCGGCGGTTAGGCGGTCGATGCGGTTGGTCATGGTGCCGGAGGTGACCAGGGTGGCGCGCAGCAGCGCTCCCGGGCTCAGCTCGTACGGCTCGCCGGCCCGCCGCAGCGTGGTCAGCACGTCGAACTCCCAGGGTTCGAGCCCGTGCTCGGCGAAGGCCGCCCGGCGGGCCCGGTCGAGGTGGCGCGCGAGCCGCGAGATCCGGCTGAGCACCCGCAGCGGCTCCACGTCGAGATCGGGCCGTTCCTGCCGCCACGCGGCGACCAGCCGATCGACCTCGTCCACCTCATCTGTCATGGCGCGATTCTATCTCTCTTGACATCGAGATATCTCGTTCGCTATCAATTATCTTGATGTCAAGAGATATGTGGGACCCCGAGGTCTATCGCCGCTACGCGGACGAACGCGCCCGGCCGTTCTTCGAGCTCGTCGGCCGGGTCGGCGCCGCACGTCCCCAGTATGTCGTGGACGCCGGGTGCGGGCCCGGCGAGATGACCGCCGAACTGGCCCGGCGCTGGCCCGAGGCGCGGGTGCACGGCTTCGACTCTTCACCCGCCATGATCGCGAAGGCGGCGGGCCACGCCACCGAGCGGCTCGCCTTCGAGGTCGCCGACCTGCGCGAGTGGCGTCCGGAACGCCCGGTGGACGTGCTGGTCTCCAACGCCGTGCTGCAGTGGCTGCCCGAGCACCGCGAACTGCTGCCGCGCTGGGTGGACGGGCTCGCCCCCGGCGGGTGGCTCGCCTTCCAGGTGCCGGGCAACTTCGAGGCGCCGACGCATGCCACGGTTCGTGAGCTGTGCCGTAGCCCGGCCTGGCGTGACCGGCTGGGCGACCTGGCCAGATACGACCCGGTCGGCACGCCGTCGGAATACCTCGACCTGCTCGCCGGGCTCGGCTGCGGGGTGGATGCCTGGGAGACCACCTACGTGCACGTGCTGCCGGGGGAGGACGCGGCGTTCAACTGGGTGAGCGGCACCGCGCTGCGCCCGCTGTTCGAGCGGCTCGGCGAGGGACCGGAGCGGGAGGCGTTCGCCGCGGACTGCCGCAAGGTGCTCGGCGCGGCGTATCCGCGCAGGTCATACGGCACGCCGTTCGAGTTCAGGAGGGTGTTCGTGGTGGCCCGGCGACCCCCGGGATGAGGACCCGAAAGTTGTTAACCTTTCGGTGGCATCATGGCAACGTACTCGCTACCTGATGATAAGGCGGGGTTGGCCGTGGCGCTCGAAATCGAAGACAAGTTCGATGTTCCCGTTGACTACGAGATCCCTGAGCTGGCAGGGGTCCGCGGCTGCGCCGAGGTGGTCGGGCCGAAGAGTCACCAGCTCGTCGCGATCTACTTCGACACCGCCGACCTGCGCCTGGCCGCGCGCGGCATCACCCTGCGCCGTCGCCGGGGCGGCGCCGACCCGGGCTGGCACCTGAAACTGCCCAAGGCCAAGGGCGTCCGGCAGGAGATCACCCACCCGCTGACCCGCAGCACCAAGATCGTCCCCGCTGAGCTGGCCACGCTCGTCCTCGCCTACACCCGGGGCAGAGACCTGGTACCGGTGGCCGAGCTGGACACCCGCCGCAACGTCACCTGGCTGAAGGACGCCGACGGCAACACCGCCGTCGAGCTGGCCGACGACCGTGTCAAGGGCACCGTGTTCGGCGACGAGCCGCGCGTCGAGCGCTGGCGCGAGGTGGAGGCCGAGCTGATCGGCGCGGACACCGCCTTCCTGCGCCGGGTCGGCAAGCGGCTGCGCAAGGCGGGCGCGTCGCCCGCGGCGTCCGCCAACAAGCTGTCCCGCCTGCTCAACGGCGCTTCCCAGCGGGTGACGGCCCCGCCCGCGCTCGCCGCCGCCGAGGGCACCGCGGGCGAGGTCGTGCTGCGCTACCTGGCCGCCCAGGTGGCCGCCCTGCTCGCGCAGGACCCCCGGGTCCGCCGCGCCGAGGACGACGCCGTCCACCAGATGCGCGTCGCCTGCCGCCGGACGCGCAGCGCGCTCAAGGCGTTCAAGCGCATCGTCGCCGTGACCCCGGAGACGACCGCGCTGCAGGAGGAGCTGCGCTGGCTCGGCAACGAGCTGGGCGTCGTCCGCGACCTGGAGGTGATCAGGGCCAGGTTCGCCCGCCACTTCGCGGCCCTGCCCGCCGAACTGGTCGTCGGCCCCATCCGCGCCCGGCTGGGCGACGACCTGCTGGCCAAAGAGCAGCAGGGCTACGGGGTGATCCGCGAGACCCTGTCCGGCGAGCGCTACTTCGCCTTCCTCGACTCCCTCGACGCGCTGCTCGCCGCGCCGCCGCTGACCAAGGTCGCCGCCCGGCCCGCCGACGCGCCGCTCGCCGCCGTCGCCGAGCGTGAGTGGAACCGGGTGACCACCGCCTTCGACGTCGCCCAGGCCGAGCCGACCGAGGCCGCCAGGGAGATCGCCATGCACGACGTCCGCAAGGCCGCCAAGCGGGCCCGCTACACGGCCGAGGTGCTCGGCATGCGCGAGCTGGCCAAGCTGGCCGAGTCCGTGCAGGAGACCCTGGGCACCTACCAGGACGGCGTGGTCACCCAGGAACTGCTGGCCGCCGAGGCCGAGACCGCCCGCCAGGCCGGTGAGGACACCTTCACCTACGGCGTGCTGACCGGCCTGGAACGCGGCACCGGCGAGCGCGCCCACGCGGCGTTCCCCGGCGTGTGGGCGGAGACCACGGCCTCCGCCCGCGCGTTCTTCGACGCCCGCCGCTGAGCGGCCCCGATCACGTGCTGTAGCGTTCCAGGCTCACGATCTGGCCCGCACAGTGGTGGAGCACGGCGAACGCGCCCTTGCGCAGATGCGTGTCGCGGGAGGGCGCGGTGTGCCGTCGCCGCCACACCGCCGTGATCAGCTCGGGCAGCGTCTTGCCGTGCCCGCACAGCACGGCGGGGCGCTCGGCGTCGAGTACGTCCAGCGCCAGCCGCAGCGCGCCCGCCGGGTCATGGGCGGTCTCGGCGAGCGCGGGCTCCTGCCGGATCGGCAGGCCGTGCCTTTCCGCGTACGGTTCGAGGGTCTGCACGCAGCGCCGGCTGGGCGAGCTGATCAGCACCTCCGGCCGGAACCCCGTCAGGGCCTCGGCGAGACCCGCCGCCTGCGCGACGCCGTCGTCGTCGAGCGGGCGTTCGTCGTCGTCGCCGGGCCACTCCTGGCGGGATCCGGCCAGCGCGTGCCGGACGAAGATCAGCGGAACGGTGGTGAGCGGCGCGGCCCGCAGGCCGCGCAGCAGCCCGGCGTCCCACTCGTAGGTGAGCCGTCGCCGGGCCTCCTCGACCCGGAGCCAGGCCATCGCGTCGACCTCTTCGGTCACCTCGAAGCCCGGCCCGCCGTCCGCCTGGGCGGCCCAGTAGTCGACCCGCTTGAGCCTGCCGTTCTTCAGGTAGTGGATCGGCGGCAGCGCCCGGCCGAGCACCGCGTCGATACCGGTCTCCTCGCTCACCTCGCGCAGCGCGCCCGCGATCACGTGCTCGCCCGCCTTGAGCTTGCCCTTGGGGAACGACCAGTCGTCGTAGCGCGGACGGTGGACGAGCACGACCTCGGGGTCGCTCTCGTCGCCCCGCCACACGACCGCCCCCGCCGCCCTGATCATGTCGGTGGGGTGGACGTCCGGCTCAGTCATCTATCGTCCTCCACCGACGGGTACCGATGAGGTGGGTCTGCACGTCGAGCAGCGGTTCCCCGTTGTCGTCGCGGTGTCGGCGGACCCATGATCCGTCGGAGTTGAGCCACCAGCTCCCCGTCTTCTCGGACATGTAGAGGTCGAGCAGCTCGCTGAGGTATTCGCGGTGCTTGGCGCTGGTCACCCTGACCAGGGCCTCCACCCGGCGGTCGAGATTGCGGCGCATCAGGTCGGCGCTGCCGATCCAGATCTCCGGACGGCGGCCCGCGCCGAACTCGTAGATCCGGGAGTGCTCCAGGAAGCGGCCGAGCACGCTGCGTACCCGGATGTTCTCCGACAGGCCTGGGATGCCCGGCCGCAGCGTGCAGACCCCGCGCACGCACAGGTCGACCGGCACGCCCGCCCGGGAGGCCCGGTACAGCGCGTCGATCGTCGTTTCGTCCACCAGGCTGTTGCTCTTGATCCGGATCCGCGCCGGACGGCCCGCCTCCAGATGTGAGATCTCGCGCTCGATCCTGGCCACCAGCCCGCCGCGCATCGAGTGCGGCGCCACCAGCAGCCGCCGGTAGGCGGAGTGATGGGAGTAGCCGGTGAGGTGGATGAACAGGTCGGTGACGTCCTCGCCGACCAGCGGGTCGGAGGTGAGCAGGCCGAAGTCCTCGTACAGGCGGGCGGTCTTGGGGTTGTAGTTGCCGGTGCCGATGTGGCAGTAGCGGCGCAGCTCGCCGGAGGGCTCCTGACGCACCGCGAGGGCCAGCTTGCAGTGCGTCTTCAGGCCGACCACGCCGTAGACCACGTGGCACCCGGCCCGCTCCAGCTTGCGCGCCCAGGAGATGTTGGCGTGCTCGTCGAACCTGGCCTTGATCTCCACCACCACGACGACCTGCTTGCCCGCCTCGGCGGCGTCGATCAGCGCGTCCACGATGGGGGAGTCGCCGCTGGTCCGGTAGAGCGTCTGCTTGATGGCCAGCACGTTCGGGTCTTTCGCGGCGTCCTCGATGAACCGCTGCACGCTGGTGGAGAAGGAGTCGTAGGGATGGTGGACCAGCACGTCGCGCTCGCGCAGCACGGCGAACAGGTCGTCCTCGGCGTGGACGGCCTCGGCGGGCACGAACGGCCGGAAGCTCAGCTCGCCCCGGTCGAGGTCCGCGATCGCGTGCAGGCCGGTGAGGTCGAGCGGGCCGGGCAGCCGGTAGATCTCGTGGTCGGCGACGTCGAGCTCGTCCACCAGCAGGTCGAGCACCTCGTCGGTGATGCTCTCCTCGACCTCCAGCCGGACGGCCGGCCCGAAGCGCCGGTTGCGCAGCTCGCGCTCCAGGGCCTGCATCAGGTTCTCGGTGACGTCCTCGTCCACCTCCAGGTCCTCGTTGCGGGTGACCCGGAAGACATGGTGCTGGAGGATCTCCATGCCCTTGAAGAGCTGGCCCAGGTGCGCGGCGATGACGTCTTCGAGCGGCACGAACCGGTTCGTGGACGCCGCCACGAACCGGGGGAGCTGGCTCGGCACCTTGACCCGGGCGAAGACCTTCGGTCCGGCCGCCGGATTTCGGACCAGGACGGCCAGGTTGAGCGAGAGCCCGGAGATGTAGGGGAACGGGTGGGCGGGATCGACGGCGAGCGGGGTGAGCACCGGGCGGATCCGCTCCCGGAAGAGCTTGCGCATGGCGGTGCGCTCGTCCCTGCCGAGATCGTCCCAGCGGACGAGCTCGATCCCCTCGGCGGTGAGGCTGGGGCGGATCTGGGTGTGGAAGCACGCCGCGTGGCGCAGCGCCAGTTCGTCGGCGATCGCGCCGATCCTGGCCAGCTCCTCGCGCGGCTTCAGCCCGCTCTTGGTGCGCAGCAGCAGGCCCGTGGCCATCCGGCGTTTGAGACCGGCGACCCGGACACGGAAGAACTCATCGAGGTTGCTGGCGAAGATGGCGAGGAAGCGGACCCGCTCCAGGAGGGGAAGCGAGCCGTCCTCTGCCAGTTCCAGCACCCGCTGGTTGAACTGGAGCCAGGACTCCTCACGGTTGAGGAAGCGCTCCTGGGGGAGTGGAGGGTCCTCTTGCCCGTCGGGCGATGGCTGCACGATTTCGGCGGACATATCAACGAATATTGCTCAACTTGTTGAACGGAACGTTAATTTTGGTTCAACGAGCGCTGTCGGTCGCGCGTGCCCGTTACGTTCCCCCTGCACTTCCACTTTAACCTGCTCCGTTGGCGGTGTCCTGGGTCCGGTGGTGCGGTGACGGCGGCAGGCCGCAGCCCACCGCGAGCTCCTCCTGGGGGGCTCCCGAGGGCACGGACAGGGGGGCCGATTCCCCCCCGCCATCGTGCCCGCCATCGTGCCCGCCGTCCTGCGCGGCGGACGGGTGGCCGCCCGCCGTCCGCACCGGCTTGGGCTGGGCCGCGCCGACACGCTCGGCCGCCCGCCGCAGCTTCTCCTGCTCCCTGGCCTCGCGTTCGCGGGCCTTCTCCTGTTCGCGCAGCTCGCGCTCCCTGGCCTTCTCCTGCTCGCGGGCGAGCTTCTCCTGCTCTCTCGCCTCGCGTTCGCGGGCCTTCTCCTGCTCCCGCAGCTCCTTCTCCAGGGCCTTCTCCCGCTCGCGCTGGTCGCGCAGCCGCTGCTTCTCCAGTTCGCGGGCGAGCTTCTCCTGCTCCCTGGCCTCGCGTTCGCGGGCCTTCTCCTGTTCGCGCCGCTCCTTCTCCGTGGCGGGCGGCCGTACGGCGGACGGCCGGGACTGCCCCAGCATGCCCGCGTTGCGGCCGACCGCGCTGAGCCCCGGATCGGGGTTCAGACCGGTCAGGCCGTTCCACGCCAGATTCACCAGGTTGGCGGCGACCTCCTCACGGCCGGGCCGCCGGACGTCGAGCCACCACTGGCCGGTCAGCGCCACCATGCCGACGAGCATCTGCGCGTACATCGGCGCGAGCTTGGGGTCATAGCCCCGGTTGGCGAACTCGTCGGCCAGCACGTCCTCGACCTGGCTGGCGATCTCACTGATCAGGCTGGCGAAGGTGCCCGTGCCGGAGGCCGCGTGGGAGTCGCGGACCAGGATCCGGAAGCCCTCGCTGCTCTCCTCGATGTAGCGGAGCAGCGCCAGGGCCGCCCGCTCCAGCTTGGCCAGTGGGTGGGAGGCCGACAGCGCCTCGGTGATCATGGTGAGCAGGCGTTGCATCTCGCGGTCCACGACGACCGCGTAGATGCCCTCCTTGCCGCCGAAGTGCTCGTAGACCACCGGCTTCGACACCATGGCGTGCGCGGCGATCTCCTCGACGGAGGTGCCGTCGAACCCCTTCTCTGCGAACAGGGCACGGCTTACCTCGATCAGCTGCTCCCTGCGTTCCTTGCCTGACATGCGTCTGCGGGACCGGGATTCGCTCACAGGTCTCATAATGCCCGCAGACCGGGCACCGGTGGGAACGCGGGCCGCCCGGGAGACGGCGGCCCGGCCGATCACCGGATGGTCAGACAACTCGTTTCGCCGCCAGCCGCTCGGGGTCCGGCCAGCGGACGTCGGTGGCCCATCCGGCCTTCTCCAGCAGCCGGATCGTGCCGGCGCTGAGGTCGATCTGCCCCTTCAGCGCGCCGTGCCGCGCGCAGGTGGGGTCGGAGTGGTGCAGGTTGTGCCAGGACTCGCCGAACGAGGGGATCGCCAGCCACCACACGTTGCGCGACTTGTCGCGGACCTGGAACGCCTCCTCGCCGAACACGTGGCAGATCGAGTTGATCGACCAAGTCACGTGGTGCAGCAGGCCGATCCGGACCAGGGTGCCCCAGAAGAACGCGGTGGCCGCGCCCCACCAGGACCAGGTCAGCAGGCCGCCGAGGATCGCGGGCAGGAAGATCGAGGTGATCGCCATGACCGGGAACCACGAGTGCAGCTTGCGGATCACCGGGTCCTTGTAGAGGTCGGGCGCGTACTTCTCGCGGTTGGCGCGAGTGGACTCGAACAGCCAGCCCATGTGGGCGTAGAGCAGGCCCTTGGACATGGCCTTGAACCCGGGGCCGAAGCGCCACGGCGAGTGCGGGTCGCCCTCCTTGTCGGAGAACTTGTGGTGCTTGCGGTGGGTGGCGACCCAGTCGAGGACCGACATCTCCAGCGAGAGGCTGCCGGCGATGCCGAGGGCGATCTTCACCGGGCGCGGCGCCTTGAAGGAGCCGTGCGTGAAGTACCGGTGGAAGCCGACCGTGACGCCGAGGCCGGAGACGATGTAGAGCACGAAGGAGATGACGATGTCGAGCCAGCTCAGGCCCCATCCCCAGGCGAAGGGCACGGCGGCGGCGATGGCCACGAGGGGCGCGCCGACCACTACCGCGAAGGTGATTAGCTCGGGTTTGGTCTTCGGCTCGGGGTCGATATCCGGCTTCGGATGTTGGGACGTGCTCTCGGCGACGACGGTCATAGGGCAGCCTCTCACGACGTGAATGGGGCGAATGTCCTAGCTACGCAACCGTAACCTACGCCATCGTAGGTAAGGAACCCCTAAGAACCGAATATGTCGTAGGTGACGATCCGGAAGAGATCTGATGGTGTTTCCGTGGCTTGCCGATTGAGCGGATATGTGTTACAAGTCGCGCTTTGTCGGAACGTGTGTCTATGTGCGCGCGAAGTAACGAGCGCCGGGCCGGTCCGGGAAAGATCCGTGGAGCTTGTGGTAGTCGATCGCCTGTGACGGGCTGGGCCAGGTAGGGTGTCACGGTGGGCTGAGGCGGCGATCCCCGGTCGTCCCGGGGGTTGTATGGTCAGCTCGCCATCCGGCGTTGGGTAATTGGCAGCCCGCTGTCTTTTGGTGTCAGTTGTCCAGGTTCGAGTCCTGGCGCCGGAGCTGCGTCCGTGTCCGGTTCGGTGGCGGTGCGGGTGGCTGGGTGGGGTGAGAGTCGCCGCAGGGTGGGCAGGTATCCTCACGATGTCGGGTGGATTGCGGTACGGGGCCCAATAGGTGACCGTACGCCATCCCTGATCCATATCTGTTCACAGCCGCGACGCCGAGGGAGCTCAGTCCGTGAGTGTGCCGCGCCCGGCCGCCGTCGTCGTCCTCGCCGCGGGCGAGGGCACGAGGATGAAGTCCGAGAGACCGAAAGTCCTGCACGAGCTTTGTGGCCGGGCGATGCTCGACCATGTGCTCGTCGCCGCGCGAGGGCTGGATCCCGAGCGCCTGATCGTCGTCATCGGGCATGGGCGCGAGCGCATGCACGAGCACCTCGCGCGCACGAGCCCCGACGCGCTCGCCGTGGTCCAGACCGAGCAGCGGGGCACCGGCCACGCCGTCCGCACGGCCCTCGAAGAGGTCGGCACGCTGGGCGGCACGGTGCTGGTCACCTACGGTGACACGCCCATGCTGCGCCAGGAGACCATGGAGCGGCTGCTCGCCGCGCACACCGGCGACGGCAACGCGGTCACCGTCCTGACCGCCGTGGTGCCCGACCCGACCGGATACGGGCGCATCATCCGCGACTCCGGCGGGGCCGTCCTGGAGATCGTCGAAGACCGCGACGCCACCCCCGAGCAGCGCGCCATCGCCGAGATGAACTCCGGCGTCTACGCCTTCGACGGGCAGTTGCTGGCCGACGGCATCAAGCGCGTCGGGGCCGCCAACGCGCAAGGTGAGGAATATCTCACCGACGTGCTGGCCATCCTCCGTGAAGACGGCCACCGGGTCGGCGCCTTCGTCGCGGCCGACCACGTCGAGGTCGAGGGCGTCAACAACCGGGTGCAGCTCGCCGCCGCCCGCCGGGTGCTCAACGACCGGGTGCTGCGCGACCACATGCTGGCCGGGGTCACCGTGATCGACCCGGCGAGCACCTGGATCGACGTCGACGTCACCGTCGAGGCCGACGCCGTCATCCACCCGGGCTGCCAGTTGCACGGCCGCACCACGATCGCGTCCGGCGCGGAGATCGGCCCCGCCACCACGCTGACCGACACCGAGGTCGGCGAGGACGCGGTGGTGCGCAACTCCGTCTGCGAGGGCGCCAGCATCGGCCCAGAGGCCCTCGTCGGCCCCTACACCTACCTGCGGCCCGGGGCCGTGCTGCTGCGCAAGGCCAAGGCCGGCGCGCACGTCGAGATCAAGAACTCCGAGGTCGGCGAAGGGGCCAAGGTGCCCCACCTGAGCTACGTCGGCGACGCCACGATCGGCACCGGCGCCAACATCGGCGCGGCCACCGTGTTCGTCAACTACGACGGCGTGGAGAAGCGCCACATCACCGTGGGCGACCACGCGTTCGTCGGCTGCGACACGATGCTGGTGGCGCCCGTGACGGTGGGGGACGGCGCCTATACGGCCGCCGGATCCACCATCACCAACGACGTTCCGCCCGGGGCGATCGCGGTCGCCCGCGAGCGGCAACGCACCATTGAAGGGTGGGTCGCGCGCAAGCGTGCGGGCACCAGGTCGGCCGAGGCGGCGCGGCGTGCGTCGGCCGCCGGGCAGACCGCTGATCAACAGGAGAAAGGCACGTGAGCGAGCGATCACGTAGGCACGTCATCGAGCAGTCCGGTGAGGTGGCAAAGTGAGCGGCAGGAAGATGACGGGCGAGAAGAACCTGATGTTCTTCTCCGGAAGGGCCTACCCCGAACTGGCCGAGGAGGTCGCGGCCCACCTCGGCATCGAGATGACCCCGACCAAACTGCATGACTTCGCCAACGGTGAGATCTACGTTCGCTATCTGGAGTCCGTCCGCGGATGCGACGCCTTCGTGATCCAGAGCCACACCGCTCCGATCAACCAGTGGATCATGGAGCAGCTCATCATGGTGGACGCCCTGAAACGGGCCTCCGCCAAGCGCATCACCGTGGTCATGCCGTTCTTCGGCTACGCGCGGCAGGACAAGAAGGGCAGGGGCCGGGAGCCGATCACCGCGCGCCTGGCCGCGGACCTGTTCAAGACGGCCGGCGCCGACCGGCTGATGTCGGTCGATCTGCACACCTCCCAGATCCAGGGCTTCTTCGACGGCCCGGTCGACCACCTGTTCGCCATGCCGGTCCTCGCGTCCTACCTGCGCGACAAACTGGAGCCCGCCACCACCACGATCGTCTCGCCCGACACCGGCCGGGTGCGCCTGGCCGAGCGCTGGGCCGACACCCTGGGCACCCCCGTCGCCTTCATCCACAAGCGGCGCGACCTCGACGTGGCCAACCAGGTGAAGGTCCACGAGGTCGTCGGTGAGGTGCGGGGCCGCACCTGTGTGCTGATCGACGACATGATCGACACCGCCGGCACCATCTGCAAGGCGGCCGACGCGCTCTACGAGCAGGGCGCCACCAACGTGCTGGTCGCGGCCACGCACGCGGTGTTCTCCAGCCCCGCCGTCGATCGCATGAAGAACAGCAACATCTCCGAGGTCGTGGTGACCAACACGCTGCCGCTGACCGAGGACAAGCGGTTCGACAAACTGACCGTGCTGTCGATCGCCCCGCTCATCGCGCGGGCGATCAGCGAGGTCTTCAACGACGGCTCGGTGACCAGCCTCTTCGAGGGCGACAGCTAGCTCGTGCGAAGGCGTTAAGGACGCGAGGGCCCGGACGGGTCCTCGCGTCCGTATAAACTGGTTAGGTTGCGCTCGTAACGCCTCCCGCTAGGGCGGGCCAGGGAGAGCGCGCATCCCGATGATCCAACGAGGTCCCTAGGAGATCAGCCGTGTCCGAAGTACTCATCAACGTCGAAGAGCGCACCACCTTCGGCAAGGGCGCCGCCCGCAAGATCCGCCGCGCCGACAAGGTCCCCGCCGTCCTTTACGGCCACGGCACCGACCCCAAGCACCTCACGCTCCCCGGCCACGAGCTGATGATCGCGCTGCGCACGCCCAACGTGCTGATCCGCCTCTCCGGCGAGGGCGTCGACGAGCTGGCCCTGCCCAAGGGCGTCCAGCGTGACCCGATCAAGGGCTTCCTGGAGCACATCGACCTCCTCCTGGTCCGCCGCGGCGAGAAGGTCACCGTCGAGATCCCGGTCACCGTCGCCGGCGACGTCGTCCCGGACGGCATGCTGGAGCAGCTCCTGGTCTCCATCGGCGTCGAGGCCGAGGCCACCCACATCCCGCAGGGCATCGAGGTGAACATCGACGGCCTGGAGATCGGCACCCAGGTCACCGCAGGCGACCTGAACCTCCCGCAGGGTGTCTCCCTGACCGCCGACGCCGAGACCCTGGTGCTGCTCATCGCCACCAAGCCCACCGGGGCCGAGGAGGAGACGGAGGCCGCCGAGGGCGAGGCCGCCGAGGCCCCCGCAGGCGAAAGGGCCGCCGCCGAGGCCACCGAGTCCGAGTAGTAGCCCGCACCACCGGCGCCCGCCTCACACGGCGGGCGCCGTCATGGTTTGGAGGTGTCCGTGGACCGTTGGCTGATCGCGGGCCTGGGCAATCCGGGGCCGGAGTACGCGGCGAACCGGCACAACGTCGGCTTCATGGTGCTGGACGAGCTGGCCGCCAGGGCCGGGGGGCGTTTCAAGACGCACCGGTCGCGCGCGGAGGTGGTCGAAGGACGGCTCGCGGGAGTGCCCGCCGTCCTGGCCAAGCCGCTGTCCTTCATGAACCTCTCCGGCGGCCCGTGCAAGGCGCTGGCCGACTTCTACAAGGTCGATCCGGCGCGGGTCGTGGTCGTCCACGACGAGCTGGACATCCCCTACGGCGCGCTGCGCGCCAAGCTGGGCGGTGGTGACAACGGCCACAACGGCCTGAAGTCGATCACCAAGTCGCTCGGCACCCGCGACTACCTGCGGGTGCGTTTCGGGATCGGCCGCCCGCCCGGTCGGATGGACGCGGCGGCCTTTGTGCTGCGCGACTTCGGCACGGCCGAGCGCAAGGACCTGCCGTTCCTGGTCGACCGAGCGGCCGACGTGGTGGAGTCGCTGATCACCAAGGGCCTGGAGACCACGCAGAACACCTTCCACGCGGCCGACCTCAAGCTCTCGGGCCCTCCTCGCTGACCTCGGCCGTTGCTTGGTCGTGGCCCGCCGCGGTGGCCGATCCCGGCCAGGCCATCAGGTTCTGCAGCAGTTCCGCCTGCTCCATGGCGTCGTCGAGGGCGTTGTGGGTGTGCGGGCGCTGGGCCGCGAGATGGCGGGGCATCTGCCGCTTCGTCGCCCAGCCGATGGTGACTCCGGCCTTCGCCGCGTAGAGCGTTTTTATGTCGATGCACCGCGAATGCCCGAACGGGGACGACCCGGTGAAGTTCATGAAGTACCAGTAAATCCACATCCAGTCGAAGGAAAGCGGATAAGCCGCGAGCACCGGCGTGGAATTCCGGCAAACTCGCTTTATCCAGGCCGCGGCCTCCGCCATCGCGCCCCCCGGATCACGGCCCTCCCGGACCAGCAGGTCGCGGTCGAGCCCGCACACCGCCATCGACTGCGGCACGAAGTCATCGCTGATCGGCCGCAACTCGACGTAGAAGGTGTGGGTGTCGGGACTGATCGCCTCGAAGTGACGCCCCCGCATCCGCCCGGCCATGGTCATTCCCAAACTCACCATTGAATATGGCCCGGGAATCGGACCATCCGCCTCAATGTCCACGGAGATATACGTTTCAGCCTTCAAATCACCGGCCTCCGTTCCACTCGTTATCATTCCCTGACTGTCCGTTTGTGAATGGCAGGAGGGGTGCGTGTTCGACGGTGAACCTTCCACGGCCCTGGCGCGCTCGGCCAGCGGGCGGCGGGCCTCCGACCCCGCGGATCGGTCCCGGCTGCCTCGGTGGGTGCGACAGTATCGCGGGCGGGCGATGTCCGCCGACGCATTTTGCGCCGTGCTCGCCGGGGCGGTGGCGCTCGGCGTCAGGTTCGGTGAGGTCACGCCGTACGTCACGCCCTATCTGCTGCTGAGCGCCGCGCTGCCGCCGGTCTGGACGGCCGCCATCTCCGTCAACCGGGCCTACGAGCCGCGCCTGCTGGGCGCGGGCTCCGAGGAATTCCGCCGCATCGTGCAGTGCGGTCTGCTGCTGACCGCCGGGCTGGCCGTCTGCGCCTACAGCACCAAGATCGATATCGCCCGCGGCTACGTCGTGGTCGCGCTGCCGCTGATGACGCTGCTCACGCTGGCCGCCAGGCACCTGCTGCGGCGGTGGCTGCACCGGGCGCGGGCGCGCGGCGGCTGCATGCGCAGGGTCGTGGTCGTCGGCCACCGCGACGGCGTCGCCGACCTGGTGCGCAGGTTCCGCACGGAGCCCGAGCACGGCATGCAGGTCGTGGCCGCCTGCCTGCCCGGCGACACCGGCGGCTACCGGGGTTTCGGCGCCGGGGAGTGCGAGGTCGAGGGCGTGCCCGTGCTCGGCGACTTCACCGACGCCGCGCTGGTGGTCAACCAGACCGCCGCCGACACCGTGGCCGTCCTCGGCTGTCCGGAGATGGACGGCCTGGCGCTGAGCCGGCTCGCCTGGCGGCTGGAGAAGACCCGCACCGAGCTGGTGGTCGCCCCCGTGCTGATGGAGGTGGCGGGGCCGCGCACCACCATCCGCCCGGCCGCCGGGCTGCCGCTGCTCCACGTCGAGCACCCCGACCTCGCCGGGCCCAGGCAACTGGTGAAGAACCTGTTCGACCGCACGGTGGCGGCGGTGCTGGTGGTGGTGCTCGCGCCGGTGCTGGCGGCGCTGGCGCTGGCCGTCCGCTCGACCAGCCGGGGGCCCGCGCTGTTCCGGCAGACGCGCGTCGGGCGCGGCGGGCACGAGTTCACCATCTACAAGTTCCGCACCATGGCCCCCGACGCCGAACGGCGCAAGGTCGAGCTGGTCAGCGACGGCGACGGCGTGCTGTTCAAGATCCGCGCCGACCCGAGGGTGACCCCCTTCGGCGCCTTCCTGCGCCGCCGGTCCCTCGACGAGCTGCCCCAGCTCATCAACGTCCTGCTCGGCCACATGTCGCTGGTCGGGCCACGCCCGCCGCTGCCCGAAGAGGTCGCGGGCTACGGCGACGACGTCCGGCGGCGGTTACTGGTACGCCCCGGTCTGACCGGTCTGTGGCAGGTGAGCGGCCGGTCGGATCTCTCGTGGGAGGAATCTGTACGGTTGGACCTGCGTTACGTTGAGAACTGGTCCCTGATGCTGGACCTGCAGATCCTGTGGAAGACCTGGTCGGCTGTCGCCCGGGGAGCTGGAGCGTATTGATGACGATTAGGGATGACCATGTGCTGGCCGCCGACCTCGCCACCGAGGCCGGTGAGCTGCTACTCACCCTCCGGGCCGAGCGTGGCTTCGAAGATCCCCGGGCATTGCGCGACGCCGGAGACGCGAGCGCGCACCGGTTCCTGGCCGACTCGCTGGCCCGGCTACGGCCCTCCGACGAGGTCCTGTCGGAGGAGGCCACCCGCGAGGAGCGGCTGAACTCCCGGCGGCTCGAGGCCGAGCGGGTCTGGATCGTCGACCCGCTCGACGGCACCCGCGAGTTCGCCGAGGAGGGGCGCGCCGACTGGGCCGTCCACGTGGCCCTGTGGGAGCGCGGCACGCTGACGGCCGGAGCCGTCGCCCTGCCCGCCCAGGGCCGCACGCTGACCACGGCCGACCCGCCCAAGCTCGCCGCCGCGCGCCCCGGCGCCCGCGTCCGGATCGCGGTGAGCCGCAGCCGTCCGCCCGAGTTCGTGCAGAAACTCGCCTACCTGGTGGGCGGCGACCTGGTGCCGATCGGCTCGGCCGGCGCCAAGATCGCCGCAGTGCTCACCGGCGAGGTCGAGGCGTACGTCCACGCCGGGGGCCAGTACGAGTGGGACTCCGCCGCCCCGGCCGCCGTCGCCCTGGCCGCCGGAGCCCACGCGAGCAGGATCGACGGCTCGCCGCTGACCTACAACCAGGCCGACCCCTCACTACCGGATATCCTGGTTTCCCTACCGGAGCTGGCGCCGTCCTTGCTCTCCGGAATCCGTGACCTTCAACGATGACCCGCGTCCACAGAGCCACCTCGGAGGACACCCCGATGCTGCAGGCCGACTACACAACGTCGCAACTCGACGTCCTTGAGGCCGAGGCGATCCACATCATGCGCGAGGTCGCCGCCGAATTCGAGCGCCCCTGTCTGCTCTTCTCCGGCGGCAAAGACTCCATCGTGATGCTCCGCATCGCGGAGAAGGCGTTCTGGCCCGCGCCGATCCCCTTCCCGCTGATGCACGTGGACACCGGGCACAACTTCCCCGAAGTGATCGACTACCGCGACCGCAGGGTCGCCGAACTGGGTGTTCGGCTCGTCGTGGCCAGCGTCCAGGCGTCGATCGACGCCGGGCGGGTGGTCGAGGAGACCGGACGCCGCGCCTCGCGCAACCGGCTGCAGACCACCACGCTGCTCGACGGCATCGAGGAGCACGAGTTCGACGCCGTGTTCGGCGGCGCCCGCCGCGACGAGGAGAAGGCCCGCGCCAAGGAGCGCGTGTTCTCCTTCCGCGACGACTTCGGCCAGTGGGACCCGAAGAACCAGCGCCCCGAGCTGTGGAACCTCTACAACGCGCGGATCCGCAAGGGCGAGCACATCCGGGTCTTCCCGCTGTCCAACTGGACCGAGCTCGACGTCTGGGACTACATCCGCCGCGAGGACATCGAGATCCCGTCGATCTACTTCGCGCACACGCGCAAGGTCTTCCTGCGCGACGGCATGCTGTTGTCCGACGACGAAGTGGTCAACCGCGGCGACGACGAGCCGGTCTACGAGGCCACCGTGCGCTACCGCACGGTCGGCGACATGACCTGCACCGGGGCCGTCCAGTCGGCCGCCGCCAGCGTCGAGGAGATCATCGCCGAGATCGCCGCCACCCGGATCACCGAGCGGGGCGCGACCAGGGCCGACGACCGCACGTCCGAGGCCGCCATGGAAGACCGCAAGCGGGAAGGCTACTTCTAAACCATGGACATCCTGCGTTTCGCCACGGCGGGGTCGGTGGACGACGGCAAGTCGACGCTGATCGGGCGGCTCCTCTACGACTCCAAGGCGATCTTCGAGGACCAGCTCGAAGCGGTCGAGCGCACCAGCCGCGACCGCGGCACCGAGTACACCGACCTGTCGCTGCTCACCGACGGCCTGCGCGCCGAGCGTGAACAGGGCATCACCATCGACGTGGCCTACCGCTACTTCGCCACGCCGAAGCGGAAGTTCATCATCGCCGACACCCCCGGGCACATCCAGTACACCCGCAACATGGTGACCGGCGCCTCCACCGCCGACCTGGCGATCATCCTGATCGACGCCCGCAAGGGCGTCCTTGAGCAGTCCCGGCGGCACGCCTTCCTGACCACCCTGCTCCGGGTCCCGCACCTGGTGCTCGCGGTCAACAAGATGGACCTCGTCGACTACTCCGAGGAGCGGTTCAACGAGATCCACGAGGAGTTCACCGCGTTCGCCGCCAAGCTCAACGTGGCCGACCTCACGTTCATCCCGATGTCGGCCCTGCACGGCGACAACGTGGTCTCCCGCTCCGAGAACATGCCCTGGTACCAGGGCACCTCCCTGCTCCACCACCTGGAGAACGTGCACATCGCCTCCGACCGCAACCTGGTCGACGTGCGCTTCCCCGTGCAGTACGTGATCCGCCCGCAGCGGGCCAACGACCCCGCCTTCCACGACTACCGCGGCTACGCCGGCCAGGTCGCGGGCGGCGTGCTGAAGCCGGGCGACGAGGTCGTCCACCTGCCCAGCGGTCTCGCCACCCGCATCGCCTCGATCGACACCTTCGACGGCCCGGTGGCCGAGGCGTACCCCCCGATGTCGGTCACCCTGCGCCTGGAGGACGACATCGACATCTCGCGCGGCGACATGATCTGCCGCCCCAACAACCAGCCGCAGGCGGCCCAGGAACTCGAGGCCATGGTCTGCTGGATGACCGACGCCACCAAGCTGTCACCCCGCACCAAGCTGAGCATCAAGCACACGACCCGTACGGCCCGCGCGATGGTCCGCGACCTGCATTACCGCCTCGACGTCAACACCCTCCACCGCGACGAGTCCGCCGAGTCGCTGGGCCTCAACGAGATCGGCCGCGTCTCTCTGCGCGTCACCCAGCCGCTCTTCGTCGACGACTACGCCCGCAACCGAATGACCGGCGGCTTCATCCTGGTGGACGAGTCCACCAACGGCACGGTAGGCGCCGGCATGATCGTCGACGCCCGCACCTGATCTCCATGTGGGGGCCGTAGGGGGCGCACTCCGACGGCCCATCTCACACGTGGGGCAGGAGAATCTCCCGGACTTCCACGATCTCGCGGTTGTGGACGGTGATGAGAACCGGGATGTGGTAGGAGTGCGCGGTGGCGCGCTTGATCAGTAGCTCCCGGGAACACGACCTGGTGCCCAGGGAGCGTCGGGCGGCGATCGGGCCCTCCGGAGATACCTTGCACAGGTAGGCGCTCTTGAAACGCACATCCCGGGCGATCGGCGAGGCGTAGACCCTCGCGTCGCGCTTCGGCGGGCTCACGAATCCGCTCTCGCCGTCGTTTCCGTATCTCCAGCGGATCGGCTCGTACTCGGCGACTCCGTCCCGCACTTTGGTCATCCAGCCGCGCAGGACGCCGTTGTGGCGGGAATGCGGCTTCTTGCTGAAGTCATGGCCCGGGTCACGCTGGAACTTCGCGCCGAAGACCTTGGGGTCCTTGTAGTGAGGCATCGCGTCGGCTCGGGCCGACACGGCGGGTAACACGACGAGGGCAGCGGCCCCGACGGTGATCAGTGTGCGTAACAGACTTTTCATGCTCGTTTGGACACTCATGAGCAGACCCCGGTTGTTCCTAACGAGTGTGATACATATCACAATGGCCTTCGCTGCGCTCGAACGACCTCTCCAAGGGCCGCGCTTCGCCCTCCAATCCTTTCCGCCCTCCAGCCGGAGCCGCGTTTCTGCCTTCGTCTGCGTCGGTCTCCGGCCCGAGCGCCACTCCGCACGCCTGAGATCGCCCTCGCCGCGCCCGGCCGAGCCTTCCAATGGCCGCGCTTCGCGCGTCCAAGGGCCGCGCTGCGCTCGGACGTTCCCCGTCCCCGGTGCCACGGCCCGAAGGCGTTTCCACGGCCAGAGCGGGAAGCGCGATGGCGTCCCGTGGGGTGGTGGGACTTTGGCGAGGCCGGAGCAGCCGACCTGTGCGATGTCCGATACGGCCGCTCCCATTCACCCACTCGGCGGGGCACCATCGTCAGGCGGCACCCATGCGGGCCAGGATGCCGAGTTGTGCGGCCAGCGCCGCGGACAGGTCGATCGGTGTCGGGGAGGTCACCTTGGCGGTACGCCCGCACGGACGGCAGGACGTAGGTGACGGGGACGGGACGCGTACCGGGGCGCGTTGGGCGACACCGCCTGACGGTGCAGGCGGTGTCGCGGCTCGCCCTAGGAGACACGTTCGGGCGAGGCGAAGCCGATCAGTCGTACGCCCGCGCGGACGGCGGGGCGCACGCCATGGTGGGGCCGGCGTCACCGGTTCGGTTCACGAATCGGGTGGGCCGCAGGCGGGACGTGTCACTTTCGGCGTGGTTTGCGGTAGGTGATGGGTTTGTCGCCCTTGGCCGGGTAGGCCATGATCAGGAGGCGTTGGCCGTTCTCCTGTAGGCCCTTCCAGTTGAACCAGTCGTAGTGGACGCGGATCCGGTAATGGCCGGGGCGGCCGTTGAGGGACAGGTCGGGGAACGTGGTGCCGCTCAAATCGTCGGTGAGGACGATCTCGCCGGTAGGGCTTTCGTAGCCGACCTCGGTGACCTGGTCCCAGCCCTTGGTCTCCACCGGAGGGCGGCGGGTGTAGGTCTCCAGGGTGACGCAGAGGTCGTAGTCGGAGTGCGTCGTGATCACGAGCTGGCCGGGGTGGGCGGCCACCAGGCCGTTGTCCTGGGCCTTGCTCAGCAGCTCCTCTTCGCCTTCGGCCGGATCTTCGTCGCCCCCGGTCGGCTCGTACGTGCTCACGACTCCGTAGTCCGTGAACTGCGGTTCCTTCAGGCGGACGGCCTTGGCGGGTTTGATGAGCGGGCGGTGGACGGGGCGGGTGTCGCACATGCGCTGCGAGTCGTCCTCCCACTCCTGCATTTCCCGGTTCTGCTCGGCGGCCGCGGCGCTCACCACGGCGCCGGCGCTTGGGCAGATCTCCGCCAGCGGGTAGGTCAGGGCATCGCGCCGCAGTCCCGTCGTCGCCTGCAGGCGGGCGACCTCCGCGGGGTCGTTGCGCGTGTAGACGCCGCACAGGCGGCGCGCGTAGGACAGGATCCCGGCGTCGGGTGTGTTGGCGGTGAACTTGAACTGGTCACCTTTTCGCAGGGAGCACACGATGCGCTGATCCCTGGTGAGTGCGGGCTTCTTCGCCTCGCCCGAATACATCTCGGTGCCATACTCGGCCTGGGTGCACTCCTCGCCTGTGGTGATCGAACCCGCGGGCCGGGATGCCTGGAATGTGAATCCGAGGGCGATCAGAGTGACGAGCCGGACCGACACCACGTAGTAGCGGGCGAGCCCGGTGAACGCGGACGCGTATATGACCCGCAGGAGCAGGGCGGAGCCGATCAGGGCGGCGGAGTACCACAGCGGCGAGATGCCGAACCAGACCTCACCGTTCTGTCCCTGGGTGAACAACCCTTCCGGGTAGATCTGCGTGCCGTCGTAGAAGAAGTCGAATTCGCCGGACGTCGGCACGGTCGTGAGCGCGCTGATGAGGCCCACGGCCGCCGCGATGGTCAGCGCGCGTGTCGTGAGCCGCACGATGCCGGGGGTCCGGCGCAGCACGGCGGCCAGGATCAGCAGCGCGGGCCCGCCGACGCCGATGAAGACGTCCAGGCCGAGCCACGCCATCGCCTGCCCGCTGCCCAGTTGTGCACGGGCGAGGTACTCGATCACGCCCCTGGGCCCGGTCCAGTGGTACCTGCCCTGGGCGAGGTTGACGGCGGCCGGGGCCAGCGGAAGCGCGATCGCCAACACGGCCAGTGGCCACGACACGGTGGTCGCGCGCACCGGCGCCGCTCGCGGGACCGGTTCCGGCAGCGGATTCGCCAGCTCGTGGGCCGTCCGGGCGTCCCACACCAACCCGAAGACGCTGACCGCGCCGACGAGAGTGAAGAAGGTGAGGATGCCGGGGAACTCGCCGTCGAAGGTGACCATCCCGTGGGGCTGGAGCACGGTCATCGCCTGCGCGATGACGCCTATCCGGACGGTGGCCGCGCTCCAGCGGGGATCCCGTGCCTGTGCGATCAGGATCGTCACCGACCACACCAGTCCGCCATAGCCGTACCCGCCGGCGAGGTTGAGGATCTGCCCGGCGAAGTCGAGGTCGAAGAGGTCCGTGATCCCCTCGCCGAGGGCGCTCAGAGTGCTGATGAGCCCGGTGATGAGGGAGAACACCCGCAGGCCACGGGAGGCGCTACCTCGAAGCACCAGGAAGAACAGCCAGACGACGGCCAGTTGCACGAGGCATCCGATGGTCCCGATCACCGACCAGAACCAGGAGATCTCCAGTAGCCGGATCAGCGGCCCGCTGGTGGTGAGGATGAGGCTGTAGCCGACGGTGAGGTAGAGGAAGAGCCGCAGCAGCGCCACGTGCCTGCCCCGGTCCGTCAGCTCGCCTCGCAGGCGTCCGCGCAGCACCTGCCACAGGGCCCAGCCCTGCACCGCCCCGATGGGCACCAGGACGAGCGCGAGCCACCCCGGGAGGACGAAAGGTGCCTCTTCCCGACCGAAATACCACCGCGGATCGGTCTCCTGGGTGACGACGGTCCACACGGGCTGGTCGGAGGTGGTGGTCAATGCCAGGACGGCCAGCAGGACGACCGCGATGAAATAGCCGAGCGCGATCAGAGCGGCGATCTTGCCAAATCGATAGCGACGCATGGCCTTCTCTGCAAGGGGCGCGAAGCGGGTGAAAACGCCCAACCGTAGCGAGCCACCGCAAAATCAATCAAATAAAGCGCTCTCCGCGGATGTGATCCACGTCACGCCCATACGTCGGGGTGGCGTCCATGATGAATCCTTGGTGATCGGACCACGAAATGATTACCCTCAGTGCTAGCATGAGTGCTGACGGTAGCGACTGCTTGGGGGTGCATTCGTGGGCCAGTGCCCGCCGCCCGCTCGGGTGATCTTTCTGGGTGGGCTCGGCCGTAGCGGAAGCACGCTCCTGGAGCGGCTGCTCGGTGAGGTTCCCGGGGTGGTTCCGCTGGGCGAGGTCGTGCACCTGTGGGCGCGCGGCGTGCTCGGTGCGGAGCCCTGTGGCTGCGGCGTTTCACTGCCGGGCTGCGGGTTCTGGTGCGAGGTCGGCAGGCGGGCCTTCGGCGGCTGGGCCGCCGAGCTGGCCACACGCATGATCGAGCTGCGCCGGCTGGTCGATCGCACCCGGCACATTCCGCCCAGGCCGAGCCTTGAGCTGGTGGAATACGTCAGCGTCTACCGCCGCCTCTACACCGCCGCGGCCGACGTCGCGGGCGGCAACGTCGTGGTCGATTCGAGCAAGCACGCGTCGCTGGCGTTCTGCCTGGCCGCGGCCGGGGTGCCGGTTCACGTCGTGCACATGGTCCGCGATCCCCGGGCGGTGGCCCATTCGTGGCGCAGGCGCATCACCCGTCCGGAAGACGGTACGCCGATGCCCCGCTGGTCGCCGTTCCGCACCGCCGCGCACTGGACGGCGCAGAACCTCGCGCTCGAACTGCTGGCGGGCAAGGGCGTTCCCGTCACCCGGGTTCGATACGAAGACCTGCTCGACGCGCCGCGTCCCGCGTTCGCCCGGCTGCTGACCAGCCTCGACCTGGCGCCCCGTCTCGACTTCCTCACCGGCCGCCACGCGCGGCTGACCACGGCGCACACCGCCTCCGGCAACCCGATGCGGTTCAGCTCGGGAGAGGTCGAGCTGGTGCGCGACGACGCGTGGCGGCAGGCGCTGCCGCGCGCGCAGCGGGTGCTGGTCACGGCGCTGACCCTGCCCCTGATGATCCAGTACGGCTATCGCGCCCGGGCGGCGGCATGACGGCCCATCCGTCGGTCGGCGTGGTGATCGCCACCCGTGGCGCGCGTCCCGGCCCGCTGTGCGACGCCGTCCTCGCGGCCCTCCGGCAGGACTACCCGGGCCATGTCGAAGTGATCGTCGTGGCCGACGGCGGGGCCGAAATGGTGGCCCAAGTGAAAGCCCAATTGGCGCACGTTTTGTCAGAAACAAGGGCAAAGGTGCGAGTCACATCAAATCAACTCACAAATGGACTTCCAGGTACACGTAACACCGGCGTCGTCACGCTCGACACAGATATCGTGGCGTTTTGCGACGACGACGACGTATGGATGCCCGGAAAGCTCAGCGCCCAAATCTCGGCACTGAGCGCGCATCCGACCGCTGAGTTCGCGAGCTGCGGCATCGAGATCGAGTACGGCACATGCCGCACCGCTCGCCTGGCAGGCACCGACACGATCACCCACGCTCACCTGACGAGATCGCGGATGGTCATGGTGCACTCCTCCACATTCCTGTTCTGGCGTCACGCCTCCTTCCGGGTGGACGAAAGCGCCCCCGGCGGCCAGAACGAAGACTGGGACCTAGCCCTCCGTGCCGCCAAGCGGCACCCGATCGTTCATGTCGACCTGCCGCTGGTTCGGGTGCGCTGGGGAGCGTCCGACTACCTCGCCCGCTGGGCGGACAGGATCGCCGGGCTGCACTGGATGCTCACCCGGCACACGGAGCTGGCCGTAGATTCACGCGGCGCGGCACGGATCTACGGCCAGTTGGCGTTCGCTCACGCGGCGCTCGGTCACCGCCGAGAGGCGTGCAGGTGGGCCCTGCGCGCCTCGGCGGCCCGGCCGGCCGAACCGCGCGCCGCCCTCGCCCTCGTCGTGGCCGCGGGGCTCGTCTCCGCCGCCACCGTCGTGGGCCGGCTGCACACGAGGGGGCGCGGGATATGAACATGCCGCACGTTCCCGAAGACGGCCGGGTGATCGTCGGCCGTGTCGCGTTCGACCCGCTCACCGAGGGCGAGGTCGTCGATCGAGTCGTCGCGGCGCTTCGCGCCGGTCAGGGCGGCCACATCATCACGCCCAACGTCGACATCTGCCGGGCCACCCGCCGAGATTCGGAAATCGCCGCACTGGTGGCATCGGCCGACATCGTCGTGGCCGACGGCATGCCCCTGGTCTGGGCGTCCAAGCTACTGGGCACCCCGGTTCCGGGACGGGTCACCGGTGCCGACCTGATCTGGTCCCTGTCGGCCGCCGCGGCCCGTGAAGGGGCCCCGGTCTTCCTGCTCGGCGGCCCGCCGGGGGTCGCCGAGCGGGCCGGTGCCGCACTGGCGGCGCGTGCTCCGGGGCTCATCGTGGCGGGCACCTTCGCACCGCCGTTCGGGTTCGAGTCGGTCGCGGCCGAGCAGGTCCGCATCCGGAGCGAACTGCTCGCGGCCGACCCCCGGCTGGTGTTCGTCGGGCTGGGCTTCCCACGGCAAGACCGGCTGATCGTCGAGCTGCGCGAGATCCTCCCCGGCGCCTGGTTCGTCGGATGTGGAGCCGCGGTCGCCTTCGCGGCTGGCACCATGCGCCGTGCCCCCGCGTGGATGCGCGGCGCCGGGCTGGAGTGGATGCATCGCCTGATCACCGAGCCCATCCGGCTGGCCCGCCGCTACCTGATCGACGATCTCCCCTTCGCCACCGGCCTGCTGATCACCAGCGCCATCCGCCGCCGCCACTGACCACCGGTCCACGCTGCACACCGGCCCACGCTGACGGTCCATCTATGCTGCCCGCCGGCCCGGGCTGACCGTTGGTTCGGGCCGGTGGTTTACCAGCGCTATCCGCCGTCGGCGCAGCCTGCCGACCGGGGCTGACGGTTGGTCCGCGTCGACGGACCACCTTTACCGGTCGCCGGGCTGGGCCTCTTTCGGCCGGTCGCAGGCGGAGTGTGAGGCGTCGCACCCCGCCTGGTCCGGCCTGGTCCAGGCGGTCGGTTGAAAGGGGTACCGGCGCATCAGCCGCATAGGCGGCGGATGCGGTTGATCTGGTCGGGGGAGAGACCGAGGGCTCTCGCCTGGGCCGCCTGCCGGGAGTCCATCCGGCGGAAGGCGGTGCGCGACAGCGACCGTCCGCTCCACGCGAACGGAACCGGGATCATCGGGCGGTTCAGCGGGGGGCTGCACGCGCGGGTGATCCGCGCCTCCGCGCGGGGCGACCAGGTCAGGCCCGCCCAGGTGTAGAGGTCGCTGAACCCGCCGAGCGGGTCGGCGGCGAGGTGTTCGTAGCGGACGACACGGATGCCCGGATGCCGGGCGGCGAGCCGGTCGGCGATCACGCCGGTCAGGCGCCACAGGATGGCGGTCTTGATGACGTCGTCGGCGGAGGCGGCGAGCGAGGCGACCTCCCGCGCGTGGGGGTGGTCGCGCAGCAGCAGCGGCTGGTCGAGGAGTTCACGGAAGTCGAACGTCCAGCCGAGCCGGTGCCAGCTCGCCGCGAGCGCCACCGGGTCGCGGAGCAGGATGATCACCCGGCAGCCGAGCCGTTCGACGAACCAGCCGGCTGAGAGCAGCGCGAACGGGTCGTCGAGCAGGGCTCGGTGACCCAGCATCCGCCCGGCGGTGAACGCCCCGCCGTACCGGATGAGCCGGGCCACGTCGTACGGCGCGCGGTTGCGCCGCAACTCCGCAGCGAACCGGTAGCGCAACGCGACCGTGTCCCGGAACGCCGGAAGCCACCCGGCCTCGTTGTCGCGGCAGATGTACTGGAACCGGTGGGTGACGGTGGCGTCGAGCACGCCTGGACACCCGCCCGGCGGGTGCTGCGGATTGAGCGGTTCGTTCACGTAGACGAGTTCGCCGCCCGCGACGAGCATGCGTCCGGCCCAGCTCGTGCCACTCCTGGGCAGGCCGGTGACCAGCAGCGGACCGGTGAAGGGAAGGCTCATGGAGTGTCTCCGCGCCAGGTGCGAGGGCGTAGCGCGGTGGCGCTGTGCCGTCCGAAGGGGCGTAGGCCGTAGCGGTGGTGCAGGTGCAGCAACGGGAGCAGGTTCTTCACCAGCACCCCCGCCGACCAGCCGAGCGCCGCGCCGACCGCGCCGTGCTCTGGCACCAGCGCGAGATCGGCGGCGACGGTGACGGCGACCGCGGCGGCGGTGTTGGCCAGGCTGGCGGTGGTGTGCCCGGCGGCGGTCAGGACGATGTCCACCATGCCGCACGCCGACGCGATCATCATGGTCCCGGCGAGGACGGCGGCGACCTGCACGCCACGTTCGTACCCGGTGCCGAAGAACCGGGGGAGCAGCGGGGCGAGCGCCGCGTAGCCCGCCCACATCGGCCAGGTCAGGGTGACCAGCCACAAGGTGGTGGCCTGGTAGAGCCGTCGCGCGCCCGGCAGGTCGCCCGCCGCGAGCGCGCGGACCAGCCGGGGCTGCGCGGCGTGCGCCAACCCCTGGGCGGCGAGCTGGCCGACGACCTTGAAGCGGGTGGCGGCCGTGTAACAGGCGGCTTCCGCCGGCCCGCCCAGCACCGCGACGATCACGATGTCCAGTCGCTGGAACACCGCCTGGATGGCGCCCGCCCCGGCGCGCGGCGCGGTGTGCCGCCACAGCTCCCCGGCCGCCCCAGGCCGCCGCACCGCGCCGCGCGGGACTCGGCGGCGCAACCACAGCGCGGCCAGGACCAGCACCGGCACGTACGGCAACGCCCACGCGAGCGGCAAGGCGACGCTCGCCTCAACAGCGCGGGCGGCGTTCGCGTCGACGGTGGTGGTGGCGGGCGTCTCGATGGCCGGTGCGATGTGCGTCTCGATCGCCCGGGTGGAGTTCGTCTCGACGGCGTGGGTGGCGGGGGGTTCGACCGTTGGTATGGCGCTTGTGCCGACCGCTGGAGCTGTGAGGAGGACGGCGATCACGGTGAGTGTGAGCTGGCCGAGGGGCTGTAGCAGCCCGCTCAGATACGTGGTGGGGCCCATCGCGCCGAGCCCGCGGGTGGCCGCCACCAGGACGTCGGCGCACGCGATGAAGGGGACGGCCAGCGCGAGCAGCCGCACCCACGGCACGGGGATCCCGGTGGCCGCCGCGACGGCCGGGCCGAGCAGATGGATCGTGGCGGAGGTGAGCACGGCCAGGGCGAGGACAGGAAGCAGAGCCGCCCGAATGTACGCGGAAACATCGGCTTGGTCGGTGTGCCGGGCCAGTGCGTGCACCAGCCCGTTGCCCGCGTCCAGCCGGACGATCCCGGCGACCATCAAACTGAGCGCCATCGCCGTGAACAGCGCCCCGGCCGTCGCGGGCGGCACCGCCCGGCTGACCACCACGACCAGCGCCACCTGCGCCGCCGCCCCCGCGCCCGCCCCCGCCAGGCCCAGCGCGCCGCCGCGAGCGACGGCCCCGAGCGACGGCGCGGCGGACACGGTCACCGGCGCCAGGACGGCGTGCGCCCCCCCAGCCACCGGACGAGCTGCGCGTCGCACGCCTCGAACTCGTCGGACAGCCTGCGACGCAACCGGGCGGGCATCGGCGCCGCCCGAGGACGGGCGTTGTGCCGGTCGAAACAGGGCGGCGTCAGCGGCGGGAGGTCGAGAAACGACAGGATCTCGTCGTAGACGACGGCGGGCGAGGCGAAGAACCGGTGGCTGTCCACCACCAGCAGCCGATCGGCGCCGACCAGCGGCTCGATCCGGGCGAGCTGCTCGGCGTAGCGCCCCCTGGACAGGTAGGCGTGGTGCCGGTGCGCGTGGCTGCTCGCCATAGGATCCGCGCGCAGGCGCTCGGCCTCTCCCGCGAGCCGTTCGCCCTCCAGCTCGACGGCCCGCTCGAACCGGCTCTCCGGCTCGAAGCCCCTGGCCACCTCATGGGCATGCGCCGAATGCGCCCGTTCCACCGGGTCGCGGACCAGCACGATCAGCTTCACCCCCGGCAGCCGCTCCGCGATCCGCGCCCCGGCCAGCGGGTGGAAGAGGTAGTAGGGCGACGACTCGAACGCCAGCGGACGCCTGCCGTACGTGTGGTGCAGCCGGGCGGCGGTGGCATGCAACGGAAAATGCGCCCGATACCAGGACAGCCCATGCTCGTAGGCGACGTCGAAGTAGTGCACGCCCTTGCGCAATACCGGTTTGAGCACCAGCGGGTGCCCGGCGAGCGCCCGGTAGAGGGACGTGGTGCCGGATCGCTGCGCACCGATGATCAGAAAGGTGGGCAGCATCCGGCCCTCGGCGGTCAGGCGGCCGGCGGCCAGCGACACCGCGTGCGCCGACCCCTTGAGCGGTCCGCGCAGCGGGCCGTCCAGCGCCCTGCTCAGGGAACGCCGCAGCGCGCGGTTCAGCGCACGGGGACGCGACCCCCGCACGGGAACGCGGGCCCGGCCGGGCAGGTGGATCAAAGGATCAGCTCCTGGTGATCGACGAGCGGCGAGAGCCAGGTGGACGGCGGGCCGAGCGGCTCGTGGCCGTCTCGCGCGTGCCGGTCGGCCAGCGTGATCAGATAGTGCAGCACCGTGTGCCTGGCCTGCGCGGACGACAGGCCGTACGGTGCGAGCACCGCCGTCGCCTGGGCCAGGCACGAGCGGGCCGCCTCCGCCGGGCGCATCCGCCGTAGCGCCCGGTGCAGGTAGTTGTGCGCGGCGTCGAACCCGAACGGCACGCCGGTCGCGAAGCGTTCCCAGTCCCACACCAGCAGCCGCCCGCCGGGTACGGGCGCCATGTTCCACGGCGTCAGGTCGCCGTGCCACGCGTACGGCTCGCCGGGGCACAGCTCCGCGATCTCGCGGACGGCGGCGCGCAGCGTCTCCGGGCGGGGCTTGGATGCCCGCAGCCCGCGCCGGGGCACCGGCAGCGGGGAGGTCACCAGCACCTCAAGGCCGCGCCAGCGACCATGGTGCAGCAGGGCGGGCGCGACCACGGTGCGCAGCGGTGCACCCGCCAGCAGGCCGAGGGCCGTGGCCTCGGCACGCACCAGCGCCGCCGTGCACGGCGTGTCGCCGATCTTGACGAACGCGGCGAGCCCGGCCGGGCCGTGCGCCTCCAGGACGGGCTTGCGGTTGGCCCGCCGCGCGGGCCGCACGTGCAGGACGGCACGCACCGGGATGCCCAGGACCTCGCCCAGGTGATCCTCGATCGAGTCGCCGCCTCCCGACGGGACCATCACCCGGCTGCCGAACGCGCGATGCCACCACGCCCGGGGTACCAGGCGGCGCGGCAGCCGGGGATGGGGCAGCAGCGAGTAGGCGACCGGATCGTCGTCGCCGGGGAACAGCAGGCGGACGGTCTGGTCGAGATAGCGCACGCGAACACGGGCGTCGGTCACGGTGACCCCTTGGTGAGGGACCCTCTCCACAGGAGGGCGAACGAGATCATGTAGAGCGTGAGGGGGGTGAAATAGCCGTCGTAGATGAGCATGTAGAACAGGACCAGCAGCATGACCAGCACGCCGGCCATGGCGATCGGGCTGCGGTCGCGCCGGTAGCGCAGCGCCGCGCCCGCGAAGAACGCGATGTAGAGGGCGGCGCCGACGAACCCCTGGGCGATCGTCAGGTGCCACAGGTGACCGTCGCTGCCGAGCGGGGGGTGGCCGCACTCGTCGCACCACTGCGTCTTGCCGGTGGTGATCGAACGGTGGTTGCCGAGCGCGTTGCGGGTGTTGCCGTAGCCGATGACGGGGGAGTGCCCGGCGGCGGCGAGGGTCGCGGTCACCGTGAACGCCCGGATGTCGTTGCTGTGCGGGCTGTCCAGCCGCTTGGTGATCACCGACGCCAGCGGGCTGAGCAGGACGGCCAGCACGGCCGCCGCGCTCACCGCGCAGAGCGCCACCCGGGCCCGCGCGCCGAGCCGGAACACCAGGTAGACGACGGCCAGGCCGAGGCCGATCCACAGGCCCCTGTTCAGCGAGTACACCACCGGGATCGCCGCAACGGCCAGGACGGCGGCGGCGACCAGACGGTGCCGGGCCTCGCCGTACACCCACCAGCCCACCACGAACCAGACGGCCAGGACCGACAGGTTGCTGCCCCACGCGTTGGCCCATTCGAACGGGGCCTCGGGGCGGGGCAGGGCGTGCCCGAGGACCTTCTGGGTCTGCGCGACGGTGGGATGGATGAGGTTGCCGACGAAGGAGTTGCCACCGAGCCAGTCGGGCAGCACCATCTCGACCGGCGAGGTGAACTCGAAGCCGGGGGCGATCAGCCCTAACAGGCCTCCGGCCACGGTGGCGACGAACAGCGCGCCGAGCATCCGCACCAGGGTGAGCTGCGGCAGCTCCTGATGGGTGAGATTGCCCAGGTAGAGCACGATGATGAGCATCGCCACGCACATCGTCAGCCGGATCAGGTGACCGACCACCCGGCCCTGGCTCAGATCGCCGTACGTGCCGGGCGGCGACTCGGCCAGCATCAGCGCGCCGAGCGCCTGGCCGGTCAGCAGCAGCACCCACAGCCCGAAACCGGGCGGCACCTTGACCGGCCTGCGCCGCCACAGGACGACCGCCATCGGGATCGCCACGACGATCACCGACAGGCCGCCGAAGCCGAGCGCCCACCAGATCGGGTAGCCGACGAGCAGCGCGGCGATCGGCCAGGCCACCGGCGCGAGGCGCCACCTCATCGCGCACGCCTCACATCTCGTGCCAGGGGCTCCGGCCCCCGCGTGGCCGGTCGTCGTCCGTGGCGGGGGTCTCCGGGGTCTGACCGTGCGGCTCCCAGCGGAACGGCTGGGCCGGGGTGACGGCCTCGGCGAGACTGACGAGGGCGGCGAGCCCCGCGAGATCTCCGGATTCGGAGCCGCCGGGGTTGTGCGCGGTGGGTTCTTCCTCGGCGTCGTCGTCGGGATCGTCGTGCCACTGGGCGTGCTCGTCGTCGGATGTGCCGTCGGCCCATCGGTCGGCCTCGTCACCGGGCGTCCGGCTCAGCCGGTCGCCCCAGGCGGGGGACGCGGCCTCCCGGCCGATGTCGTCGAGGCCGTCGTCGGCGGCCCAGCGCGAACGCCCGGCGGGCGGCGGCACGACTCGTTCGTCACCGGGGGTGATCGCCTCCGGCCCGGTGTTCGCACCGAATCGCGGCAGTGTGTACCCATCGCCCGAGGGCCCGCTTCCGTGCGACCGGTCGCGCGGCGCGGAGGGCTCCGACCGTGCGGTGAGGCGGGGCATGCCCGTGTGGTCGGTGGGGCTTTCCGACGGGTGCGGCGCGCTGGAAGGAGGGGCGGCGTCGGCCCAGCGGGAGCGGCCGGTGGGCGGGACGTCGTCGAGCCGGTCGCCCCAGGCGGGGTAATCGGCGGAGGCGTCGTCGCCCGGGGTCTCCGGGGCGGAGCGCGCCTGGCCGGTGGGCGGGGACGCGGCGAAGTGGTCGGTGTCGGTGGTGGGCGACACCCGGCGGCCGGGGGGATCGGACGGTTCGGTGAGCCGGTGGATGGGGCTGGTGATCAGCGCTTCGGTGACGTGCGAGGCGTCCCAGGTACGGCCGGTGCCGGGCGCGCGATCGCCGGGCGCGGGGACCACGAGCCTGCCGAGGCCCTCGGTGCCGGGCGGTCGGCCCTCGGACCTGCGCGGTGGCGTAGCGCCGAGCGCGTCCGACTCGGCCCGCGAGGCCGTCCGGGACGGCGGAGCCGGCGGTACCGCCGTCCCCGGCCACTCACCGTCCCCCTGCCAAAACCCCCCCGCACCTCGTCCCGCCGCCCCGAACTTCCCCACACCCGCCACGTTCCCCGGCCCCCCGGCCCCGGACCAGGACGCCCCGGCATCGACGGCCCCGCCCTCAGGATCGCCCCCGGAATCGGACGCGGCCCTGTAGCCGAGCTCGACCCCCGCCCTGGCACCCGGCTCGGATGCGGCCCTGAAGCCGGAGTCGGATGTGGGCCTGAAGTCGGCCCCGGTTCTGGTGCCGGGTTCGGGTGTGGCCCCGTACCTGGAATCGGATGTGCTTTTGAAGCCGAGGTCGGATCCGGGCATGGGGTCTGGGGTGGTCGCTGAAACGGGGGCTGAGCCGGAGGCGGACCAGGGGGGAGGGGCTCCGGCGGGGGAGCCGGGAGGGTGGGGCGCCTTTTCGGCTCCGGACCCCTGCCTGCCGCCGCCCCTGCCGTCCGGCTTGCCGAAGGAGCCGGGCTTCTCCAGTTCCGGGGACGGCCGGTCGTTCGTCGGGGGCTCGGCGGCGGCGCGGCGGACGCGGCGGCGGGCCGGGCGGAGCACGATGGCGCCGATCAGACGGGTGCCGGTGCGGCGCAGTGCCTGGGCGGCGGTGGCGACCTCGCGGGCCGAGACCCCGCGCAGTGAGACCAGCAGCACCGCCGTCTCGGCGCGGGCGAGGTCGTGCAGGCCGTCGCCGTTCAGCACGCGGGTGGGGGCGAGCGGCCCGGCCAGGGCCCGCGTGAGCTGGCGGCCTTCGAAGTCGGCCCCGACCGGGCGGATGAGCAGGTGGCCGCCGGGCCGGGCGGCGATCAGCGTGGACGCCAGCTCGTGCGGCCCATCGGGGTCGCGGCCCCCCGGGACCCCGGACGGCCCCGCGATCACCGGGATGCCGGTGAGGCGCTCGACGTCGCGGGCGCCGCGCAGCCGGGTGTCGAGGCGGTCGCGGGCGAAGGCCGCCCCGGCCCCGGCGAGCAGGCCGAGCATCAGGCCGCTGCCGAGGTGGAGAGGAGCGCTGGGGGCGCTGGGCGCGCCGGGCGGGACGGCCTCGCTGATCACCGACCCGGGGGTGATCGCGACCGTGCGCAGGGTGTCGTACTTGGCGGTGAGGTTGTAGACCTGACGGCTCAGGACGTCTTGCTGCTGCTGGGCGATGGTGCGCTCGGCCGAGCCCCTGGCCAGGCCGGGAAGCGAGGTGGCGATCTCGCCGAGGTCGGCGTTGACCTGCTTGAGCTTCGCCGACAGGGCCTTGAGCTGGACGCCCAGCTCACGCTGCGCGGCCTCGGTGCGCTGCTGGAGGTACGCCTCGGCGTAGGCGCGGGCGTGTGCGGCGGCGGAGGCGGGCGTGGCCGCGGTGGCGGAGATCGACAGGACGGCGGAGTTCGGCGGCACGGCGACGGCGATCGTGGCGGCCGGGACCGGTTCGGCGAGCGCGGACGGCTTCAGGTTGGTCGCGGCCTTCTCGGCGACGACGGCCGACTGCGCGATCTGCGCCTCGGTGTCGAGGTTGAGCGATTCGCGCTGCCGCCCGCTGAGCTGGTTGATCTGGTCGTTGACCCCGGTGGGGGAGACCAGGACCTGGGTGGTCGCGGTGTAGGAGGACGGCGTGTACCGGAGCAGCGCGGCGCCGCCGGTGAACCCGGAGGCGAGGCAGAAGAAGAAGATCAGCCACCGCCTGCGCAGCAGCGAGGTGTATTCGGACAGTTCGGTTCCCGAACCTCGGTCGGGAAAATCCGGCGACAGGCTCATAGGAAATCGTGCCCTCCAGCCGGGTCCGGATGGTTGCGCGGGCCGCTCCCGCACGCAAAGATGAACGGCCCCCCACTATAGGCCGGTCGGCCATTCCACCGATGCGCTTGACCGATATTTTCCATCGGATGAACGAATTTCGGCAAGTGAATCATGGAGTGATGGCAGGGTTGTCCTGAAAAAGCCGGACATACCTGGTCGGAAGGCTTCGCAACGGCTGTGTAAAGTCTCCGACGTGCGAGGATACGCCGGTGGGATGGTAGGCGGCAAGGACGTCAAGAAACGCGCAAGAGCTATGTATTGCGACATATAGCCGCACATAGAAACATGGCGACGTTTTCGAAGGGAGTGCGGCGACTTGCATCATCGTGGCCATAAGCATGGAAGGGTCCTGGCCCGGATCTTCCGGAATATCGGGGATATCGGGAAAATCAGGAATATTAAAGAAGCCAATAAGAGGCGCTTCCTTCGTCAGGTGCGGTTCGTGATGGTCGGTGCGTTGCTTGGGGCGAGCAGCGCCTGTTCCGGAGCGGGAGGAGGCGACGGCGGCACAGGGGCCTCGCCCGCGCCCGAGAGCCGGACCGATCTGCTGGGCCTGGGGGCCTCGGTGCCCTGTGAGGTCACCGCCAAGCTGATTCCGTCCTGCGGGGCCTGGTGGGGGATCGCGCCCGAGGTGTTCTCGGGGCTGCCGCCGGGGATGGCGCTGGCGCGGGCGGAGCGGCGAATGGGGCGCCGGGCCGACATCGTGCACCTCTACCACCGGGAGAGCGAGTTGTTCCCCTCCAAGGAGGAGCGGGCGCTGGTGGAGGACCGCCGCCGGCCGCGGATGCTGCTGATCAACTGGAAGCCGTCCTTCGAGCACACCTGGGCGCAGATCGCGGCGGGGGCGCTGGACGCCCGGATCGACCGGCTGGCGGCGCACCTGACCAAGCACTTCCGTGAGCGCTTCTTCCTCACGATCCACCACGAACCGGAGAACGACGTGCGCGCCGAGCCCCGGTCGGGGATGACCGCCGACGACTACGCGGCGATGTACCGCCGGGTGGTGCTGCGCCTGCGCGCCAAGGGGGTCGGCAACGCGGTCACCGTCATGACCTACATGGGCGCGCCCAACTGGGCCTCAAAGCCGTGGTTCGAGCGGCTCTACCCCGGCGACGACGTGGTCGACTGGGTGGCGCTCGACCCGTACGCCGACGCCCGCGTGAACGATTTCGACAGCCTGATCAACAAGCGGCGCGCCGACTACCCCGGCTGGCCGGGTTTTTACCGGTGGATGCAGACCCGCTTCCCGAGCAAGCCGATCATGGTGGCCGAGTGGGGGGCCTTCGAGCGCGCCGGCGACCACACCTTCAAGCGCAGGTTCTTCGATTCTGTGCGCTCCAGGATCCAGCGTTACCCGCAGGTCAAGGCGATGGTCTACTTCGACTCGGCGCTGGCCCCGCGAGGCGACACCAGGTTCGACACCTCGGCCGGGGCCGGGCGGGCGTTCCGGGATCTCGCCCGCGATTCCTACTTCCGCTCGACTCCCGTCGAGCGCTGAGCCTCCGCCGAGGGCTGAGTTTCCGCTGAGCGCTGAGTTCCCGTCGAGCGCTGACCCTCCAGTCGGCGGGTGAGCGTGGCGAACCACCAGACGGCCGCTCCGACGGCCACGGCGGCCACGAGCACCCACAGGGTGGTCATGTCGTCCACGCCGAGCAGCTTGAGCGCCGATGCCAGCAGCACGATCGTCAGCAGTGCCCTGATCAGCCCGCCGGGGGCCCGCGAGGAGATCCGCGCGCCGAGGTAGACGCCGGGGATCGAGCCGATCAGCAGCGAGGCGGTCAGGTCGAGCCGGAAGTCGCCGTAGAGCAGGTGCCCGATCGCCGCCGAGGCGACCAGCGGCACGGCCTGCACCAGGTCGGTCCCGACGAGCTGGTTGGCCCGCAGCGCGGGATACAGCGCGAGCAGGGCGACCACGATGAGCGAACCCGACCCGACCGAGGAGATCCCGACGATCAACCCTCCGATCGTACCGACCAGTAGGGTAGGGATCGGGCGCACAGCGATGTCCGTGAGCCCCGTCTCGGTTCCCTTCGAGCCGCGCTCGCGCCACCCCAGGTACGTCTTGGCCACCAGCCCGCCCACGGCCAGCAGCAGCGCGACGCCCAGGGCGTACTTGACCGCCTGCTGCACCTGCTCGCCCTCGCCGAAGGCGCGGGCCACGAACACCCCGCAGAACGCGGCGGGCACGCTGCCCGCGCACAGCCAGCCGACCAGCCGCATGTCCACAGTGCCGCGCCGCAGGTGGACGTAGCCGCCGACGGGCTTCATCACCGCCGAGGCCACCAGGTCGCTGGACACCGCGGCCAGCGGCGGGACGTTGAAGACGAGCAGCATCATCGGGGTCATCAGGGCCCCGCCGCCCATGCCGGTCAGTCCGACGATCACGGCGACCAGGAACGAGCCGATGATCAGGGGGAGGTCGATCACCGGATCACCTGATCCATCGGCCGGAGGTCAGCAGGTCGGTCACCCGGGCCACGGCGCGCTCCACCGGAATGCCGGTGGTGTCGATCACCAGGTCGGCGTCGTCGGGCTCCTCGTAGGGGTCGGAGATGCCGGTGAACTCGGGGATCAGGCCGGCGCGGGCCTTGGCGTACAGGCCCTTGCGGTCGCGGCGCTCGCACTCGGCGAGCGGGGTGGACACGTGGATCAGCAGGAAGTCGGCGCCGACCGCCTCGGCCATCTCGCGGACCTCGGCGCGCGTGGCGGCGTATGGCGCGATCGGCGCGCAGATCGCCAGCCCGCCGTGCCTGGCCACCTCGGCGGCGACGAACCCGATGCGCCGGATGTTGAGGTCGCGGTCGGCCTTGGAGAAGGTCAGCCCGGCCGACAGCAGTCGCCGCACGACGTCGCCGTCGAGGTAGGTCACCGTGCGGGTGCCGCGTTCCAACAGGACGTCGTGCAGGCCCCTGGCGATGGTGGACTTCCCGGAACCGGACAGTCCGGTGAAGAAGACCACGAGGCCGCGCCGGTGCGGGGGGCCGGGAATGGAGATCGGGTCGGGGGCCGCCAGGTGCTCGGACGCGCCGTACGCCTCGGCGACGTGCTCGCGCAGCTCCAGGTCGATCGCGGTGTCCTCGCGCGGGGCCAGCGGGACCGCGGTGATCGCCGCGCCGCCGGGCAGCCGGTCGCGGGCGCTGAGCGCCGCGCGCACCACGGCGGGGCCGCCCTCGCCGTACGCCAGGGGCAGCAGCAGCACGGCCGCGTCGAGCTCGGAGGCCGTCGCGGTGATCTCGGCCAGCACGGGATCGTCGAGCGGCCCGCGCATGGTGATCGCCAGCACGTCTCGGTCGCCCAGCTCCTTGCGGGTCTCGGCGGGAGTGCGTCGCAGCCGCGCGAACGGCCCGTGCTCCGGCGCCCCGAGCCCTTCGACGGGCCCGGCCACGCCGTGCGGCCCGCGCTCGGTGACCGTCAGGACGGCCAGCGCCGCCCCCTCCGGATCGCGCAGCGTGACCTGGTCGCCGGCGGCGGCCGGATGGTCGTCGGGCAGGGCCAGCAGCACCGGGTCGGGCCATCGGGTGCCGTCGGTCAGGGTGCCGTGGTCGAGCACGCTGTGCGCGTCCGCCTCGCCGAGGAAACCGGTGAGCGGGTGGAACGCGCCGGACAGCAGCAGCTCCAGATCGGCCAGCTCACGGGCATCGGGGGTCCACTCGGAAGTCGCCATATGCTCCGTCGCCGTTTGCCGCACTCAACCGACCGTCTTGGTAGGAGAGTGACAGATTAGCGACTCGTCCCAGGTCAGATCAAACGAGCGAACTGGTTCTGCGGCTTGCGGATGACGAACGTGATCTCGTCGTGCGCGGCCGTGCGGCGCCCGCCGGAAAGACTGTGGACCAGGCGGCACGCGAGCCGCGCGAGCCCGCCGAACGTGCCGCGCAGCGCGGGCCCGGCGCAGGCGGTGTGCTCCTCGCTGATCCGCAGGCCCCGGCTCAGGCAGAACGACCGGACACCGTCACGGGAGGTGATCGTCTCGTAGACGGCGGGCAGCGGCCCGACCGTGCCGGAGGGCGTGAACCGGCGCCAGGTAAGCCGTCGCAGCGGCGTGGGGACCACGCGGTCCCAGAAACCGTAGGCCGACTCGCGGTCGCGCATCCGCAGCAGCAGCAGCCCGCCGGGGCGCAGGCCCGCGATCAGGCGGTCGAGCACCAGTTCGGCGTGCCGGATGCGTTCGAGCACCAGGTCGATGTGCACCACGTCGAAGGCGCGTGGCGGGACCGGCACCAGGCGCAGGTCGCCGAGCGCGAAGGCGTCGAGGTCGGGGCGCGACTCGACCACGCGGCGCAGCGCGGGCAGGTCTTCGTCGATGCCGGTGACCCTGGTCTCCATGCGCGGCGCGGTGAGCGGGTCGCCGCCTCTGCCGCACCCGGCCGCGAGGACGTCGATCCGGCGCCCCAGGTGCTCGGTCCACTGGTCGCGGATGATGCGGTTGAACAGGTCGTCTCGCTCGACGCCCGATGTCACCTCGTACATGTCACCTAGAGTAGTCAATCGACCGCGAAGAGCCGAGGATACCCGTGCGGCGACGTCACGGAGAGCCGGGCAAGTACCCTGTAGTCAGTAACCCCCGTGCACGCGACCCTCCCGCCGGGGGTAGTCGTGTTGCCATCGTGGGGCTGTGGGCGATTTCTGATGACCCTTTCCGGACTTCTTGATCTTGTCGTGGCCGATCCCGGGCTCGCCGGGCCGCTGCGCGACGTGCGGTCGGGCGACACCTCCGACGTGTCCCTGATCGCGCCGCCCGCGCTGCGTCCGTTCACGGTCGCGGCGCTGGCCCGCGACGGCGACGGCGACGGCGGCGCGGCGCGCACCGTGCTCGCCGTGACCGCGACCGAGCGCGAGGCGGAAGACCTCGCCGCCGCGCTGACCAGTCTGCTCGACGAGAACTCCATCGCGGTGTTCCCGGCCTGGGAGACGCTGCCGCACGAGCGGCTGTCCCCACGCAGCGACACGGTGGGGCGGCGGCTCGCGGTGCTGCGGCGGCTGGCCCACCCGGTGGGCGGCGACACCGCCGCGGGCCCGCTGAGCGTGGTCGTGGCCCCGATCCGCGCGGTGCTACAGCCGATCGTCAAGGGCCTGGGCGACCTGGTGCCGGTGCGCCTGCGCGCGGGCGACGACGCCGACCTCGACGAGGTCGTGGCGCGGCTGGTCGAGAACGGCTACCACCGGGTGGACATGGTGGAGCGGCGCGGCGAGGTGGCCGTGCGCGGCGGGCTGCTCGACGTCTTCCCGCCCACCGAGGAGCACCCGCTGCGGCTGGAGTTCTGGGGCGACACCGTCGAGGAGATCCGCTGGTTCAAGGTCGCCGACCAGCGGTCGCTGGAGGTGGCGGAAGACGGCCTGTTCGCCGCCCCCTGCCGCGAGCTGCTGCTGACCCCCGACGTGCGCGAGCGGGCCAGGGAGCTGGCCGATCAGCACCCGGCGCTGGCCGAGACGCTCGAACAGCTCGCCGAGGGTTCGCCGGTCGAGGGCATGGAGGCGTTCGCGCCCGTGCTGGCCGGGGAGATGGACCTGCTGGTGCAGCACCTGCCGGTCCGCTCGGCGGTGTTCGTCTGCGACCCCGAGCGCATCCGCAGCCGCGCGGAGGAGCTGGTCCGCACCAGCCAGGAGTTCCTGGAGGCGTCGTGGATCAACGCGGCGGCCGGCGGCGAGGCCCCGATCGACCTCGGCGCGTCGGCCTTCCGCAGGCTCGACGAGGTCCGCGAGCACGCCGGTGAGCTGGGGCAGCCGTGGTGGTCGATCGCGCCGTTCACCGGCACCGGCGACACCACGGACGGCGTGACGCTCGACGCGCACGAGGCCGAGTCCTACCGGGGCGACACCCAGCGGGCGCTGGGCGACATCAAGGGCTGGCTGGGCGAGGGCCGTACGGTCGTGCTGCTCAGCGAGGGCCACGGCCCGGCCGAGCGCATCGTGGAGCTGCTGAAGGGCGTGGACGTCCCGGCCAGGCTGGAGCCGGGCCTGGGGGCCGAGCCCGCCAGGGGAGTGGCCCACGTGACCACGGGCCGCGTGGAGCACGGGTTCGTGACCGAGACCCTGGCCGTGCTCACCCACCTCGACCTGGTGGGGCAGAAGGCGTCCACGAAGGACATGCGGCGCCTGCCGTCGCGCCGCCGCAACATGGTCGATCCGCTGCAGCTCAAGGTGGGCGACCACGTCGTCCACGAGCAGCATGGCGTAGGCCGTTACGTGGAGATGGTGCAGCGCACGGTCCAGGGGGCGACGCGCGAGTACCTGGTCATCGAGTACGCCAAGGGCGACCGGCTGTACGTGCCCACCGACCAGCTCGACGAGGTGACCCGCTACGTCGGCGGCGAGGCCCCGACGCTGAACCGGATGGGCGGCGCCGACTGGGCCAAGGCCAAGTCGCGGGCCAAGAAGGCGGTCAAGGAGATCGCCGGCGAGCTGATCAGGCTGTACAGCGCCCGGATGGCCTCGCCCGGTCACCCGTTCGCGGCCGACTCCCCGTGGCAGCGCGAGATGGAGGACGCCTTCCCCTACGCCGAGACCAACGACCAGCTCGCCGCCATCGACGAGGTCAAGCGCGACATGGAGCGCCCGCTGCCGATGGACCGCCTGGTCTGCGGCGACGTCGGGTACGGCAAGACCGAGATCGCGGTGCGGGCGGCGTTCAAGGCCGTCCAGGACGGCAAGCAGGTCGCCGTGCTGGTCCCCACCACCCTGCTGGTCCAGCAGCACCTGTCCACGTTCACCGAGCGGTTCTCCAGCTTCCCCGTCGTGGTCAAGCCGATGTCGCGGTTCCAGACCGACGCCGAGGTCAAGGAGACCATGCGCGGGCTCACCGAAGGCTCCGTCGACGTCGTGATCGGCACCCACCGCCTGCTCAGCCCCGAGGTCAGGTTCAAGCACCTCGGCCTGATCATCGTGGACGAGGAGCAGCGGTTCGGCGTGGAGCACAAGGAGGCCATGAAGCACCTGCGCACTCAGGTGGACGTGCTGGCCATGTCGGCCACCCCGATCCCGCGCACCCTGGAGATGGGCCTCACGGGGATCAGGGAGATGTCCACGATCCTCACGCCGCCGGAGGAGCGGCACCCGATCCTGACCTTCGTCGGGCCGTACGACGAGAAGCAGATCTCCGCCGCCGTGCGCCGCGAGCTGATGCGCGACGGGCAGGTGTTCTTCGTGCACAACCGGGTGGCCAGCATCAACAAGACGGCGGCGCGGCTGCACGAGCTGGTGCCCGAGGCCAAGATCGCGGTGGCGCACGGCCAGATGAACGAGCAGCAGCTCGAAAAGATCATGGTGGACTTCTGGGAGCGCAACTTCGACGTGCTGGTGTGCACGACCATCGTCGAGTCGGGCCTGGACGTGCCCAACGCCAACACGCTCATCGTGGACCGGGCCGACAACTACGGCCTGTCGCAGCTCCACCAGCTCCGCGGCCGGGTGGGACGCGGCCGGGAGCGCGGCTACGCCTACTTCCTCTACCCGCCGGAGCGCCCGCTGACCGAGACGGCGCACGAGCGGCTGGCCACCATCGCCCAGCACACCGAGATGGGCGCGGGCATGTACGTCGCGATGAAGGACCTGGAGATCCGCGGCGCGGGCAACATCCTGGGCGCGGAGCAGTCCGGCCACATCGCGGGCGTCGGCTTCGACCTCTACGTGCGGATGATGTCGGAGGCCGTGCAGGAGCAGAAGGCGAAGCTCACCGGCGCGGCGCCGGGCGAGAGCGAGCGCGCCGACGTGCGGGTCGAGCTGCCGATCAACGCGCACATCCCGCACGACTACGTGACCTCCGAGCGGCTGCGGCTTGAGGCGTACAAGCGGATCGCCGCGATCGGTGCGCAGGAGGACATCGTGGCGGTCCGCGACGAGCTGACCGACCGGTACGGCCGGCCGCCGCAGGCCGTGGACAACCTGCTGGAGGTGGCGCGTTTCCGGATCCGCGCCCGCCAGGCCGGGCTGACCGACGTCACCGTGCAGGGCCAGTACGTCAAGTTCATCCCGGTCACCCTGGCCGACTCCCAGCAGGTCCGGTTGCAGCGCCTCTACCCCAAGTCCCTGTACAAGCAGGCCGTCCAGACGCTTCTGGTGCCGGTGCCGAAGACCAGGCCGCTCGGCGGTCAGCCGCTGCGCGACCTCGACCTGCTCAAGTGGTGCGGCGACCTGGTGCAGGCGATGTTCCTGGAGCCCGCCGCCGCGGCGGGAGCCGCCGGACGGGCGCGATAGGGTAGGCGCGATTTGTCGGAAGGGATCCCACGTTGAAGACTCCAACGCGTCTGGCTGTGGCCGTGGCGGCCTCCGGCGTCATCCTGCTCACCGCCTGCTCGCCGATGAAGGCCGGAGCGGCCGCGATCGTGGGCCAGGAGCGCATCACCTCCTCCGAGGTGGACGCACGTGTCCGCGAGGTCGAGCGCGCGCTGAACGGCGTGCCCGGCGCCCGCGAGCAGCTTCCCCGCCCGCTGCCGCAGTCGGTGCTGCTGCAGCTCGTGGAGACCAGCCGGTTCGGCCAGGTGGGCGTGAACAACGGCGTGAAGGTCAGCGAGAGCGAGATCGACGCCTTCATCACCACCCAGGGCGGCGGCGCGCGGCAGGTCGAGCAGCAGCTTCTGGTGCAGGGTGTGCCCCCGTCGCAGAGCCGCGACTACGTCCGGGCCTTCCTCACCGGCCAGAAGCTGATCGTCTCCCTGGGCGGCGGCACCGACGACGCGTCGGTGCAGCGCGGCCAGCAGGAGGTGGCCAAGCAGGTCATGGCGGTGCCGGTGACCTTCAACCCGCGCTACGGCGACTGGGACCAGCAGCAGGGCGCGTTCCTGCCCGCCCAGCGCTTCGGCAAGACCGGCAAGCAGGCCGGCGAGGCGCAGACCGCGCCGCAGGAGGGCGTGCCGCAGGACCAGATGCCCCAGGAGCAGGTCCCGCAGGACCAGATCCCGCAGGGCGGCTGATCGGGCGGTGGTCCGCGAATGCCGCTGATCCTCGTCACCACCTCGCCCAGGGTGGCCCCCGGGCTGCTCGGGCACCACGCCTGGCGGGTGCTGCGTGAGGGCCGCGTCCTGACCGGCTCCGCCGACCACCCCTGCCTGCCCTACCTCGCGGAGGCGGGCGTCGAGGTCGAGGTGGCCGCGCCCGACCCGGCGCGGCTCGTCGCCGAGGCCCGTTCGGCCCAGGTGGTGTGGCTGGCCGCCCAGGACGGCGACGCCGACGTGATGCGCGCCTTCGGGCACGCCGCCGTCGCCTTGGACGACCCGCCCGAGATCGAGGTCGTGCCCGGCTCCTACGACCTGCCGGGCGCGCGGGTGCTCGACCTGGTCGCGGTGATGGACCGGCTGCGCACCGAGTGCCCGTGGGACGCCGAGCAGACCCACGAGTCGCTGGTGCCCTACCTGCTCGAAGAGGCGTACGAGGTGCTGGAGACCGTCGAGGAGGGCGACCGCGCCGCGCTGCGCGAGGAGCTGGGCGACGTGCTGCTCCAGGTGGCGTTCCACTCCCGGGTGGCGAGCGACCGCGAGGACGATGGCTTCGACATCGACGACGTGGCCCAGGGCATCGTGGACAAGCTGATCCGCCGTCACCCCCACGTGTTCGGCACGGTCAGCGTGCGGGGCGCCGACGAGGTCAACGACAACTGGGAGACCATCAAGGCCGCCGAGCGGACCGCCAAGGGCGGCGGCTCGGCCCTCGACGGCGTGCCCATGGGCCAGCCGTCGCTGACCCTGGCGGCCAAGCTGCAGCGGCGCGCGGAGCGCGTGGGCGCGCCCGCAGAGCTGCCCGGCGACCTCGCCGCGCGCGGGGTCTCCCCGCTCGGGGCGCGCCTGTTCGAACTCGTTCGTGAGGCCCGGGCCGAGGGACTCGACCCGGAGGCCGAGCTGCGGGCCGCCGCCCGCGCCTATCGCGACCACGTACGCGCCTGGGAGGAGCCGCAGGGCGGCTGATCCGTTACGCTCGGCGTGAGTCAGCGTTGAGTCAGCGTCGTCGAGCCCCAGTCGCCGAGCCCAGTGGGAGAAGCGGATGTCCAGCGCCGATCCACTGCGGCCGGGAGACCCCGAGCGGCTGGGCCGCTACCGGCTGCTCGGCCTGCTGGGCGAGGGCGGCCAGGGCACCGTGTTCCTGGCCGAGGATCCCGAAGGCGAGCGGGTGGCGGTCAAGCTGCTGCACGCCAGGTTCGCGGGCGACGCCTCGGCGAGAGAGCGGTTCCGGCGCGAGGTCGAGACGGCCCGCCGGGTCGCGCGGTTCTGCACGGTCCGGGTGCTCGACTCCGACGTCCGCAACGACCACCCGTACGTGGTCAGCGAGTACGTCGAGGGGGTCCCGCTCGACCGGATGGTCCGCGAGAACGGGCCGCGCACGGGCGACGACCTGATGCGCGTGGCGGTCGGCACGGCTACGGCCCTGGCCGCGATCCACCGCGCGGGGGTCGTCCACCGCGACTTCAAGCCGAGCAACGTGCTGCTGGCGGCCGACGGGCCGAGGGTCATCGACTTCGGCATCGCCCGCGCGCTGGACGGCGTGACCTCCGCGACCACCAGCTCGGCGCTGGGCACCCCGGCGTACATGTCGCCCGAGCAGATCTCCGGGCACTCGGCCACCGCCGCCTCCGACGTGTTCGCCTGGGCGATCACCATGGTCTTCGCCGCGACCGGCCGTCCGGCCTTCGGGTCGGAGACCATCCCGGCCGTGCTCAACCGCATCCTGCACGCGCACCCCGACCTCTCGGGCCTGCCCGCCGGTCCGTTACGCGACATCCTGTTCGCCTGCCTCGCCAAGGACCCCGCCGCGCGCCCGCCGGCCGCTCAGCTCCTCCTCGACCTGATCGCGGCCGACACCGCGACTCCCGGCCAGGCGGCGCCCTCCCCGGGAGGTGTGCCCGCGGCCGGGCGGGCGGGGCAGGAGACCGGCCCGGCAGGCCGGGCGCTCGGGGCCACGGGGCCTTCCGGCGGGTGGCACACGCCCGTGGGAGGGCCCGCCCAGCCGCCCCCGCCGCAGGGGACGCCCGTTCCGGTGGGAGCGGTCTCCGGCGGGCAGATGCCGGCTCCCCGCGGGCGTCGCGAGCCGGAGGAGCGGCGCAGGCGTGGCGCGTGGGTCGCGGTGGGGGTGGCCGCCGCCGTCGCGGCGGTGACGGTCTCGGCCGCGATCCTGGCCCCCCGGTTCTCACCCACCCCCGTTCCCTCCGTCACCACGCAGGCGGGCGTGACGAGGGAGGCGGGCAGTACGCCGGAACAGGCCCCCAGCGAGACCACGACCCCCACTCCCACCGCCACCGGTGCCTCTCCGCGCCTTCCCGGCGGCTTCGGCAAACCCGTGGGCGCGGTGTTCTCCGGGCATTCCGACGAGGTGACGGGCGTGGCCTTCACCCGCCTGAAAGGCCGCGACGTCGCCGTCTCCTCCGACCGCAACGGCCGGATCCTCATATCCGACCTCGCTACCGGCAAGCAGGCGGCCCCCGCCTACCGGCTCGGGGCCGAGGTGTTCAGCGACATCGAGGTGATCGACCTCGACGGCCGGCCCGCCGGCGTCGCGGGCGGTTACGACAACGCCGTCCACGTCTGGGACCTTGAGTCGGGCAAGCGGATCAGCCGCTTCGCCGGGCACTCCGACGACGTGAACTCCGTGGCCGTGACCTCCCTGGACGGCCGTCCGGTGGTGGCGTCCTCCGGCGGAGACGGCACGCGCCTGTCCGACCCGGTCACCGGCGAGCAGATCGGCTCGGCGATGCGGGGCCACAAGTTCGGTGTGCTGTCGATGGTCACCGCCGAACTCGACGGCAAGCCGGTCGTCGTCACCGTCGGCGCGCAGACCGACAACCGGCTCATCGTCTGGGACGCCACCACCCGGCGGCCGATCGGCGAGCCGTACACCACCACCCCGTGCTACGCGCTCGCCGTCGCCACGGTCGGAGGCCGTACGGTGCTCGCGCGGGAGAACCGCGCCAACGAGATCGAGGTGGTCGACCTCGCCACCCGGCGGCCGCTCTACGAGGCGATGGCCGGGCACCGCGAGGCGGTGGTCGACGCCGCCGTCGCCGACGCCGGGGGCCGTCCCGTGCTGCTCACCGCGAGCTGGGACAAGTCCGTGCGGGCGTGGGACCTCACCACCGGCAAGCCGCTCGGCGGGCCGTTCAAGGGCGCCAAGGACTGGCTGCTCACCGTGACCGCGGCCGAACTCGACGGCGGGCTCGTGGCCGTCGCCGGCGGCCAGGACCGCAGGCTCAGGAGCTGGCGACTGGAATAGCGCCCGGCGGATCCGTGCGGCCCGCCATGTGTCGATAGGCTTTCTGGCGCAACCCGTTCTTCGATCCCAAGGAGCGCTTCGTGGCTGCCATCGAGGCCGTTACCGCGCGCGAGATCCTCGACTCCCGGGGCAACCCCACGGTAGAGGTCGAGGTCCTGCTTGACGACTACAGCACCGGCCGGGCCGCGGTGCCGAGTGGTGCGTCCACCGGCCAGTTCGAGGCGGTGGAACTGCGCGACGGCGGCGAGCGCTACCTCGGCAAGGGCGTGGAGAAGGCGGTGCTCGGCGTCACGGACGAGATCGCCGACGAGATCGCCGAGCTCGACGCCGAGGACCAGCGGCTGATCGACCAGACGATGATCGACCTGGACGGCACCGACAACAAGTCCAGGCTCGGCGCGAACGCCATCCTGGGCGTGTCGCTGGCCGTGGCCAAGGCCGCCGCCGACAGCGCCGACCTGGAGCTTTACCGCTACGTCGGCGGGCCGAACGCGCACCTGCTGCCGGTGCCGATGATGAACATCCTGAACGGCGGCGCGCACGCCGACACCAACGTGGACATCCAGGAGTTCATGATCGCGCCGATCGGCGCGGAGACGTTCTCCGAGGCGGTCCGCTGGGGCGCGGAGGTCTACCACACGCTCAAGGCGGTGCTGAAGGAGACGGGCTACGCCACCGGGCTGGGCGACGAGGGCGGCTTCGCGCCGAACCTGCCGTCCAACCGCGACGCGCTCGACCTGATCATGGTGGCCATCGAGCGGGCCGGCTACACCCCGGGCGAGGACATCGCGCTGGCGCTCGACGTCGCGGCCACCGAGTTCCACTCCGGCGGCACCTACACCATCGACGGCAAGGGCCTGAGCGCGGACGAGCTGATCGCGTTCTACACCGACCTGGTCGCCTCCTACCCGCTGGTCTCCATCGAGGACCCGCTGGACGAAGAGGACTGGGCGGGCTGGAAGTCCATCACCACCGCCATCGGCTCGCGGGTCCAGCTCGTCGGCGACGACCTGTTCGTCACCAACCCCGAGCGGCTGGCCCGGGGCATCGCCGACGGCGCGGCCAACGCGCTGCTGGTGAAGGTGAACCAGATCGGCACGCTCACCGAGACCCTCGACGCGGTCGAGCTGGCCCACCGCAGCGGCTACCGCTGCATGATGAGCCACCGGTCCGGCGAGACCGAGGACGTCACGATCGCCGACCTGGCGGTGGCGACGAACTGCGGCCAGATCAAGACCGGCGCGCCGGCGCGCTCCGACCGCGTGGCGAAGTACAACCAGTTGCTTCGCATCGAGGAGCATTTGGGAGATTCCGCCCGCTACGCGGGTCGCGGTGCCTTCCCCCGCTTCTCTCGCTAGCGTGGGTGACGGTGGCCCGCGCCCGGCGTCCGCGCCGGGCACGGGCCGCCGCGCCGAGCACAGGGAGGGCAGTGGATGAGCAGGCGGCCGCAACTGACCGGGCGCGCGGCGGTGCTCGCGGTGGTGGTGTGCGCGATCGCGATGAGCCTGGCCTACCCGGTCAGGGAGTTCGTCGCCCAGCGCCGCCAGATCGCGGAGCTGCAACAGGAGCAGGCCCGGGAGCTCGCGGCCCTGCAACGCCTGCGGGAGCGGAGCAAACAGCTCCAGGATCCGGGCTACACCGTGCGTCAGGCCAGGGAGCGCCTGTTCTACTGCGAGCCCGGGCAGAAGTGTTTCGTGGTGATGGACGGCGACAAGGTGGCGGCCCCCGGCAAGCCGGGACGACGGGCCGTGGCCAGGCCGCCGTGGTACGAGTCGCTGTGGAAGTCGGTCGAGGCGGCCGACCACGGCGTCTCCCGATGACCCCGCAGGGGGAGGAGCGTCCGGTGCCCGACCGGGAGGATCTCGACAGCGTCGAACGCCAGCTCGGCCGTCCGCCGAGGGCGGTGCGCGCGGTGGCGCACCGGTGCCCGTGCGGGCTGCCCGATGTGGTGGAGACCGCGCCCAGGCTGGCCGACGGGTCGCCGTTCCCGACGCTGTACTACTTGACGTGTCCGCGCGCGGCCTCCGAGATCGGCGCGCTGGAGTCGTCCGGGCTGATGCGGGAGATGCGCGAGCGGCTGGCCGCCGATCCCGAGCTGGCCAAGTCGTACCAGGCCGCCCATGACGACTACGTCGCCAGGCGCGACGCGGTGGCCGAGCAGGAGGGCATCGAGCCGCTGCCGCGCGGTACGCAGAGCGCGGGCGGGATGCCCGACCGGGTGAAGTGCCTGCACGCGCTGGTCGCGCACGAGCTGGCCGCGCCGGGGTCCAATCCGCTGGGCCGCGAGGCCCTCGATCTGCTGCCGCCCTGGTGGGCGGCCGGTCCGTGCGTGACGCGCGATGAGGTGGGCGAGCGATGACCCGTGTGGCCGCGATCGACTGCGGCACCAACTCGGTGCGCCTGCTGGTCGCCGACGTGACGGCGGACGGCCTGGCCGAGATCGAGCGGCGCATGGAGATCGTGCGCCTGGGCGAGGGAGTGGACCGCACCGGACGCTTGTCCCCGGCCGCGCTGGAGCGCACGTTCGCCGCGATGCGCGGCTACGCCAAGCTGATCGCCCAGCACGGGGCGGAGGCGGTGCGCGTGGTGGCGACCAGCGCGACCCGCGACGCCGCGAACCGCGCCGACTTCGAGCGGGGCGTGCGCGAGATCTTCGGCGTGGCTCCCGAGGTGGTCACCGGGGCCGAGGAGGCCGCGCTGTCCTTCGCCGGGGCGACCAGAGACCTGCCGGGGCACCCCGCGCCGTTCCTGGTGGTGGACATCGGCGGCGGCTCGACCGAGTTCGTGGTGGGCCCGTCGCCCTGGGGGGCGCTGTCGGTCGACATCGGCTGCGTGCGCCTGACCGAGCGGCATCTGAAGGACGCCGACCCGCCGTCCGGCGAGGCGGTGGCGGCGGTGGCCGCCGACATCGACCGGGCGCTCGACCGGGTCGAGGCCGAGGTGCCGGTGGGCGCGGCGCGCACCCTGGTGGGGCTCGCCGGATCGGTCACGACGGTCGCGGGAATCGCTCTCGGGCTTTCCGAATACGATCCCGCGCGTATTCACCATTCCCGAATTCCGGCCGGTGACGTGCACGAGGTCACCCAGCGTCTGCTTTCGATGACGCATGAAGAGCGCGCGGCACTGGGCGTCATGCATCCGGGGCGGGTCGACGTCATCGGCGCGGGCGCGCTCATTCTGGACCGGATCGTGGCCCGATACGGCTTCGCCGAGGTCGCGGTGAGCGAGCACGACATTCTCGACGGTATCGCCTGGTCACTCGTGGGTTTGTAACGTTCCTGGGTGGCTGCCGCTTTTGGTGGCAGTTGAGTGGTTCTCTGGCCTATAGCTGGTCGTCACCTCGCCTAACGGCGACCCGGCGGCGGACACCTTCACCTACACCTGCCCCAAGCAGAGCCAACGCCGTCGGCCCGGCTTGAACGACACGCTCTGAGGCGACACACGGAACCCTCTTCTGGGAACCGTGAGGGACGTGACGCCCCGTTTGGGAATCGCGTCCCTTCGTCGTGATGGCACGATCGTTGGCATGAGCTTCGTACCGCCGGGCAGCGGCCGGCCCGGAGACCCGGCCACCGCCGACACCCCCGTCGCCCACGACCGCGCCGAGGTCGCCGAACTGGCCGGCGACGCCGGAACGACCGGCGAACTGGCCGCGCGCGAGTCGGTGTGCCGGGCCTGCCCCAGGCTGGTGGCCTGGCGCGAGGAGGTCGCGCGGGTCAGGCGGCGGGCCTTCGCCGACGAGGTCTACTGGGGCCGCCCGGTGCCGGGCTGGGGCGCGGACGAGCCTCGGGTGCTCATCGTGGGCCTGGCCCCCGCCGCGCACGGCGGGAACCGCACCGGGCGGATCTTCACCGGCGACCGCAGCGGCGACTGGCTGTTCGCCTCGCTCTACCGCACCGGGCTGGCCGTCCAGCCCACCAGCGTGCGCGTCGATGACGGCCAGCGGCTCAACGCCACCCGGATGATGGCCGTGGTGCGCTGCGCGCCGCCCGCCAACAAGCCCACTCCGGAGGAGCGCGACACCTGCCGTCCGTGGCTGGACCGCGAGCTGGAGCTGGCCGGGCCCGGGGTGCGGGCGATCGTGGCGCTCGGCGGGTTCGCCTGGCAGGCCGTGTGGCCCGCTCTGCGGGAGGCGGGGTACGGGCTGCCGGCCGTCCGGCCGAAGTTCGGCCATGGCGCGGAGGCCGAGATCGCCTACGACGGCGCGCCCGTCCACCTGATCGGTTGCTATCACCCCAGCCAGCAGAACACCTTCACCGGCAGGGTCACCGAGCGGATGCTCGACGACGTGTTCGCCCGCGCGGCGGCCCTGGCCAGGGTGTCCGTGCGGGAGTGACGAACGTCGCAGCCCCCCGATTGGCCTCGAAGGATATGGGAAGCGTAAGCTTGTGAATGTATTCACAAGCAGTGCGAGAGGTGGGCACCCAAGGTGAACCGCGACCCCAAGCACATCCTGATCGTCGGTGGTGGCTACGTCGGCCTCTACACCGCCCTGCGTCTTCAGCGCAGGCTGCGCGGCGCCCTGCGCGACGGCACCGTGCGGGTAACGCTGGTCGATCCGCAGTCCTACATGACCTACCAGCCGTTCCTCCCGGAGGCGGCGGCGGGCAACCTGTCCCCGCGCCACGTGGTGGCGCCGCTGCGCCGGATCCTGCCCAAGATCCGCATCCTGAACGGGCGGATCACCAAGCTGAACCACGCGGGTCACACCGCCACGTTCGAGCCGAACGAGGGGTCCGCCCGCGAGATCCGCTACGACATCGTGGTGATGGCGGCCGGTTCGATCTCGCGCACGCTGCCGATCCCCGGCCTGACCGACATCGGCATCGGCTTCAAGTCCATCGGTGAGGCCATCGGCCTGCGCAACCGGGTCCTGCACCAGCTCGACGTGGCCGAGTCCAGCACCGACGAGGAGCTGCGCCGCAAGGCGCTCACCTTCGTGGTGGTCGGTGCGGGCTTCGCCGGCGTCGAGGCGCTGGCCGAGCTGGAGGACATGTCCCGCTACTCGACGCGCTACTACCGCAACATCGACCCCAAGGACCTGCGCTGGGTGCTCGTCGAGGCGACCGACCGGGTGCTGCCCGAGGTCGGCCCCGAGATGGGCCGCTGGACCCTCGGCGAGCTGCGCGCCCGGGGCATCGACGTGCGGCTCAACACGCGCCTGGAGTCCTGCGTGAACGGGCACGTGGTCCTGTCGGACGGCGACTCCTTCGAGGCCGAGACCCTGGTCTGGACGGCCGGCGTCAAGGCCAGCCCGGTGGTCAACGCCACCGACCTGCCGATCGACGAACGCGGCCGGATCAAGGCCACCACCCGGCTCACCGTGTCCGGCCAGCCCGACGCCTTCACCGCGGGCGACATCGCGGGCGTGCCCGACGTCACCAACCCCGGGCAGTACTGCGCGCCGAACGCCCAGCACGCGGTGCGCCAGGCCAAGGTGCTCGCCGACAACATCGTGCGCAAGCTCCGCGGCGAGGAGCTGGTGGAGTACCGCCACCGCTACGTCGGTTCGGTGGCGGGCCTGGGCTTGCACGAGGGCGTGGCCAACGTCTACGGCATCAAGCTGCGCGGCCTGCCCGCGTGGTTCATGCACCGGACCTACCACCTGTCCAGGGTGCCTACTCTTAACAGGAAGGTCCGCGTCGTGGTGGACTGGACCCTCGCCCTGTTCTTCAAGCGGGAGACCATCTCGCTGGGTGAGATCCACCGCCCGCGCGACCAGTTCCGTGCCGCGGTCGCCGGTGATCGCCGGGGCTGACCGGGGTACTATTCCGCACGCCGTGTCCCACGTCCCGGCCGGGGCGGTTCCCGGGGGCGTGGGCGGCGTGTGAGGAGAGACCATGGTGGTGCGGTCGCGGCCGGACGGGCTGACGCCCGGCGCTGCGACGCCCCCGCGAAGCGGCGGGCGGCGCCTCGCGTCGGCTTTCGCGTGGTCCTTGCCACCGGCCCCCGCGTCGGCTTTCGCATGGTCCTCCGCGTCGGCTTTCGCGTGGTCCTTGCCGCCGGCCCCCGCGTCGGCTCCCGCGTCGGCCTCGATGCTGCCTGCTGCGTTTTCGACCCGCTCCCGCGCGCTTTCCCTCTCGCCGGACGCCGGTCGAGCAATGTTCTGGAAATCCGGCCCTTCCGTGGCCGGACCGGGTGACGTCGCCCCGGTCATGCATTACGGGCCGCACCACTGGGCGCGCGTGCCCGAGACCATTCACGCCGGTGAGTCCGGCTCACATTGCATTCCGCACCGGCTCCGCCGTACCCGGGGGCCGGTGTTCGCCGTGCGGCCCGCGACCTGCGACGCCTTACACCGCGCCCGGTACACCTGCCGCTAAACCGCACGAAGGGGTCGGCACTTGACCCGCCGTGGCTTTAGACTTCGTCCGTAATCGGCGTTACGTCATCTCCTGTGGCCCCTGATGCGAAACTGTGCTCCTCTTATGAGTGGTCCATTACGTATGATTGCGGCGCCCCCGTAGCCCAATGGCAGAGGCAAACCCCTTAAAAGGGTTGTAGTGCGGGTTCGAGTCCCGCCGGGGGCACCTCTGTCGAACCGTCAAAGAAACACCGCTGACGTGCGCTTTCGCAGGTAACCGCGGTAGTTCTGCGACGGTGCCGCGCAGACTTTCCGACAGCGAAGCCATACTCCCGGTCGTCGCGGAACGTATACCGCCGGTCGCGGAAATACATCGGCCCAGGTAAACGGGTCTCCTTTCCGGCCCGGCCGCGCTGTTTGGGATCCCGGTAGTTCATCAATTCGATTCCCCGCCGACGGCTCTCTGTGCTAATCGGACAACGGGCGAGAAGGGGTGGTCCGGTCGCCCTCGGTGACGTGAGTGACGTATGCGACGTAAGCCGACGAGCCCGGCACGGGGCACCGCGTGGCCCGCAACGTGGTGAAACTTCATACGCGGTCCGGGAACCGACAGCCGTCCTGACACGTTGATCTGAGCGCCCCGGCATGACATGCCGGGGTGCCGCGCGCGGCGACGCAGGCCGCGGGGGCTTGCGTCAGGTCCACAACTGAAGTCAGATATCGCTCGATAGGGCCCTCAGATGCGTGATCTACTAACCTGATCGCGTAGCGGCCGCAGCGTGGAGGAAGCGATGGAGAGCAAGAACCCGGTCTTCAGCCGGAAACGACAAGCGTCCCAGGCGTGGGGCGGGCCGACACCCACGCCTGACCAGCTCCAGGGCATGTACGACGCCCCGTCGTACGCTCCGCCCGCGCACCGGCCGATGACCATCGACGACGTCGTCGTCCGCGGGTTCATGACCCTCGGCACGCTCGTGGTCTCGGGCGCGGTCGCGTGGGTGCTCAACGTGCCGCTCGGCATCGCCGTCGCGTGCGCGCTCATCGGCGTGGTGCTCGGCCTGATCGCCTCGTTCAAGCAGAGCACCAACCCGGCGCTGATCCTCGGCTACGCACTCTTCTACGGCGTGTTCGTCGGCGCCCTCAGCCACGCCTACGAGACGGCCTTCAACGGCATCGTCCTGCAGGCGGTGCTCGGCACGGCCTTCGCGTTCGGCGCGGTGCTGGCCGTGCACTCGCTGAAGATCGTCAGGGTCACTCCCAAGCTGGTCCGCTACGTGGCCGCCGCCGCCATCGCGGCGCTCGGCCTCATGCTGGTCAACCTGATCCTGGGCTTCTTCGTGGACGGCGGCCTCGGCATCCGCACCGACAGCCCGCTCGGCTGGATCTTCAGCATCGCGATGATCCTGCTCGGCTGCTTCTTCCTGCTGCTCGACTTCGACTCGATCGAGCAGGCGGTGCGCATGGGCGCGCCGGAGAAGTTCGCCTGGCAGTGCGCCTTCGGTCTCACCCTGAGCCTGGTGTGGATCTACCTGGAGGTGCTCCGCTTCATCAGCTACTTCTCCAGCGACTGATCGCAGGTTCCTCGGCACACGGCCGCGAGGCCGTGACGACAGGCGACGTGCGAGGTGGGCCCCGCTTCGGCGGGGCCTTCCGCATTGCCGGGGGATCATGGCCGGCTCACGAATGATCTACGTTGGTCGGCCGAAGACATGTGTTTCCGGTCTTGCCATTTACGCCAGCATGTTGCAGTGTCGAGCAAAGGAGCTCATCCGTGGAGGTGCCCATGTCGCTGAACCACTCACCGGAGATGCAGAACAAGCTGATCGCCAGGGTTGCCACAATAACCGGACGCGAACTCCCAGAGTGGTTCCAAGCCATCGACAACGGCCCGGCTTTCCTGCGCTGCGAGGAGCGCGCCAACTGGCTCGCCGACGAGCACGGGCTGTCCCACGGCTATGCCGCCGCGATCGTGCGTGAACACGAGCGGCACCGCCGTCACCGAATGTAGTCGTCCGCGATGCCCGCGCCCCTCGTAGCGGCGCGGGCGTCCGCGTGTCCGAAGATCCATAGGTCCGGAGATCTCCGCCCGGCACAGGGCATGATGAGGTCATGGATCTCGACAAGGCCCGCGCCTTCGTGCGCACGAACCACCGTGCAGTCCTGTTGACCCGGCACGCCGACGGCCGGCCGCAGATGTCGCCGGTGACCGTCGGCGTCGACGACGACGGCTACATCGTCATCAGCACCAGAGAGACCGCCGCCAAGACCCGCAACCTGCGCCGCGACCCGAACGTCGCGGTGTGCGTGTTCACCGACGGGTTCTTCGGCGAATGGGTGCAGATCGAGGGCACCGCAGAGCTGATCTCGCTGCCCGAGGCCATGGAGCCGCTGGTGGAGTACTACCGGCGGATCTCCGGCGAGCACCCCGACTGGGACGACTACCGCGCCGCCATGGAGCGCGACCGGCGGCTGATCGTGCGGATCGAGCCGACCCGGGCCGGGCCCGACCGCCACGGGTGACCCTCAGGCGAGCCGCACGCCCACGGTGTGCGACGCGCCCTCGCGCCCGTCCAGCGGGCCGAAGCCGAGCGTGAGCGCCGGACCGGCGGTGGCCAGGGTGAGCAGCGGATGCGCCTGTGTCACCCCGGCCACCGGCCGGTTCCAGGTCACCGTCAGGCCGGTGAGCGACCGGCGCGGATCCGACACAGTGACGGTGGCCGTGCCGTCGCCCGGCTCCCGGACCAGCACCGCGCACGGGGCGGAGGCGGTCAGCGGCCCGGCCGTCCCCGGCTGCCAGAAGTTCACCGCGGTGACGCCCAGCGAGGGCACGTGCACGCCCTGGGACACCGCGGAGTTGGCCAGCACGCGCGCCCAGCCCGGGTCGGCGGCGCGGGCCCTCGTCTCGGCCGGGCTCGCCCCGGGCAGCAGCAGGTAGACGTAATCGGCCGCGGTGGGGTCGGTGCCGTGGTCGAGCCAGAGCGTGACGTACCGCCGGGTGACGCCGGACGCCGTGCGCGCCTCACGCAGCGTGCGCAGCGGGGGCGCGCCGGGCAGCACGTAGCCGCCGTGCCCGGCCAGGTGGGCGAACCCGGCCGCGCGGTCCACGGTGAGCGCCGCCGTGGTCCGCCGGTTGTCGACGACGGTTTCCACGGGCACGCTGTCGGCGGCGGTGATCCCCGCGCCCAGGCAGACGATCGCGTCGTCCAGGAAGACCCATGACTTGAAGGCCGCAAGCGTGCTCTCCAGCCCGAGCAGGTGCTGGCCGGCCGTGGCGTAGCGGCCGTCGGTGGCCCCGCCCACCCAGCGGGCCGCCGGACGGGTGTCGCCCCACGCGCCGCCCGCGCCGTCGGGCAGCCGCCGTGTGGAGACCGTGGTGCCGGGCAGCCGGTAAGGGTCCACGGTGCTCCAGAAGGAGTCGGAGTACTGGTCTCCGTGGCCGCGCGCCCACCAGTAGAGCATTCCGGAGCCGGTGTGCCAGCCGCGCAGGTTCTCGCCGTTGCCGTACTCGTAGTGGCCGATCCACTCGGAGGCCATGCTCAGCGCGGCGCACCAGCCCGGCTCGCGGTGGACCGCGCGGGCGCTCATCGGGAACAGCCGGTGGCCCACCGGTTCCTCGGCCGCCGGGATCGAGTCGTCGGCCAGGATCGCCGCCAGGCGGCCGTGGAAGGCCAGGTCGTGCCGCTCGGCCGCGTCGAGCATGGGCGGGTGGGCCGAGCGCCCGGCCCAGCCCTTGACCATCGAGTGCCAGCGGGCCCGGTAGGCGACCGGGGCGGTGTCGCCGAGCAGCAGGATCGAGGCGGCGATCTCACGCCCGCGCCGGTGGTCGCCGAACGGCTCTCTGGCCACGCTGCGGCCCCTGACCAGGTCCATGCAGAAGCCGTCGTGCACGAACGGGGCGAACGAGCGCTCCACCATGTCGAACACGGTCGTGCTGGTGACCTCCCAGGGGGAGCCGCGCAGCACCGCGAACAGCGTGGCCAGCGCGGACAGCAGCGTCGCGCCGTACGCGCCCTGGTAGGGGATCGAGGTGTGCTGGATGAACGAGCCGTCGCGGTAGAACCCGTCGCCCTCGCCGACCAGCGGGAACACCGGCGCCAGCGCCGAGGCCGCCAGCGCCGCCCTGGCGTGGTCGGACCTCAGCATCGCGCGCAGCAGCGTCACCGTGCACAGATCGACGCGGTTGGCCGCCGTGCTGGTGCCGGAATAGCGGGCCAGCCGACGTTCCGGGACGAAACGGTCGACCGAATCGCGCAGCGCCGCGCTCTCCGGCTCCGGCAGATGCGGCTCGATCAGGACGGCCGCGTCGAGCAGCGCCCTGGGCACGCCGATCTGCCAGTGCCACCAGTTGCCGACCTCGCGGGCCGTGGCCGGATAGACGAGCTCACGGTAGTGCCCGATCCCACGGGCGACGGCGCCGGCCAGCCCCGCGTCACCGGTCAGTCCCGTGCCCGGCAGGACGTATGCGCGGGCCATCGCCCGCAGCCGCGCCGGGGTGGCCACGAACGAGGGGAACGGCTGGTCGGGCCAGAGCGAGCCCGCGGCCGGGGCCATCGTGTCGCGGTGCCGGGCCGCCACCGCGCCCAGCTCGGCCAGGCGAGTGCGGTACGGCTCGGCCGAGGGGTCGAACGCCGCCCCCGCCGTCACCTCGCGCCACCGGCGGCGCAGCACCGTGAACGAGGTGTCGGGCGTGTGCGCGGGCGGCGTGGGGAACAGTGCCCCCACCGCCCCGGCCACGCCGACCGCGCCGAACTGGAGTACCAAACGCCTTCGCGGGCCGTGCACGCGAACGATTATCGCGTGCCCGGCCCGGAAAACCGCTTAGCCGAGCCGCTCCAGGATCATCGCCATGCCCTGGCCGCCGCCCACGCACATGGTCTCAAGCCCGATCGACTTGTCGTGGAAGCGCAGGCTGTTGATCAGGGTGGAGGTGAGCCGGGCGCCGGTCATGCCGAACGGGTGGCCCACCGCGATGGCCCCGCCGTTCACGTTGAGCCGGTCGAGGTCGATGCCGAGGTCGCGGTACGACGGGATCACCTGGGCCGCGAACGCCTCGTTGATCTCGACCAGGTCGACGTCGCCGATGGACATCCCGGCCTTGGCCAGGGCCTTACGGGAGGCCTCGACCGGCCCCAGGCCCATGATCTCGGGGGACAGCCCGGTGACGCCGGTGGAGACGATCCTGGCCAGCGGGGTGATGCCCAGCTCGGCGGCCTTGGTGTCGCTCATCACGATCACCGCCGCCGCGCCGTCGTTGAGCGCGCAGCAATTGCCCGCGGTGACCGTGCCGTCGGGGCGGAAGACCGGCTTGAGCCCGGACACCTTCTCGTAGGTGGTGCCGGGGCGCGGGCCGTCGTCCTTGCTGACGACCTGGCCGTCCGGCAGCGTGGCCGGGGTGATGTCGCTCTCCCAGAACCCGTTGGCCAGCGCCTTCTCCGCGAGGTTCTGCGAGCGGACGCCGAACTCGTCCTGGTCCTGGCGGGTGACGCCCTTGAGCTGGGCGACGTTCTCGGCGGTCTGCCCCATCGCGATGTAGATGTCCGGGACGCGCTCGTCGGCGCGCGGGTCGGACCAGGTCCGGCCGCCCTCGGCGAGCGCGGCGGTGCGGGCCCGGGCCTCGTCGAAGATCGGGTTCTGAGTGTCGGGCAGCGAGTCGGAGCTGCCCTTGGCGAACCGGGAGACGCACTCGACCCCGGCGGAGACGAAGACGTCACCCTCGCCCGCCTTGATGGCGTGGAAGGCCATCCGGGTGGTCTGCAGCGAGGAGGAGCAGTAGCGGGTGATCGTCGCCCCGGGGACGCCGTCGAGGCCCAGCAGGACGGACACCACCCTGGCCATGTTGAAGCCCTGCTCGCCGCCGGGCAGGCCGCAGCCTAGCAGCAGGTCGTCGATCTGGGTGGGGTCCAGCTCCGGGACCTTGGCCAGGGCCGCCCGGACCATCTGCGCGGTCAGGTCGTCGGGGCGGATGTCCTTCAGCGATCCCTTGACGGCGCGGCCGATCGGCGAGCGCGCGGTGGCGACGATGACTGCCTCGGGCATGGGGAGCCCTCCTGGGTGTGATTTCGGCGCTTCGCTGCGGACATTACCCCGCGCGCGGAGGGCGGCCATGGCCGGGGGTGGGGAAAACAGAATTTTGTACTGGCGCGGTGCCGTGACGTGCGGTCAGCCGTACATGCCGGGGGCTGCGACCGCGCCGTCCTTGACGCCGTGGACGCCGCCCCGCTCGTCGCGCCACAGCCGCCAGCCGTCCTGGCTGCCGGTGAACCACGGGGGCGGCGCCGTCTGCCCGGTGAGGCGCTTGCCGGTGCCGAGGTCGTACTCGCACAGCGCGGCCACCGAGTAGAACCCGGCGGGCTGGCCCTTGAGCGGGAGCGGCTTGGGGTCGGTGACGCAGAACGACCAGGCGTTCTGGCCCGCGGTCTGGGCCGGACGGCCGGAGGCCAGGTCGTAGACCGCGCCGTCGGTGCCGTGCTTGAGGAAGCCGATGCGGTCCATCCTGGCGGGGAACGCGAGCCACCAGCCGGTGCCGGGGACCTCGCCCACGCCGATCTGGCCGAGCACCCGGCCGTTGTCCGGGTCGAGGCGGGCGAACCCGCCGTAGCGGCCCTGGTAGTCGACCGGCCGCACGACCGGCGCGAACCCGGGGCTGCCGCTCGGGTAGACGCGCACCACGTTGGGGCGCATCCAGTTGATCACGCCGTCCTCCAGCCGGACCGAGAACACCCCGAACGTGGAGACCCGCTTCCTGCGGGTGTCGGAGAACGGCGCGACATAGCCGACCAGGTCCTGCCGCGTGGCGCCGAACGCCCAGCCGCCCGACATGTCCACCCCCTCGCCGAGGGCCTGCTCGACCGGCTGCTGCCAGACGACCTTCCTCGTCTTCAGGTCGTAGGCTTCGAGCACCGGATCGCGGGCGAGCCTGAGCAGCACCATCCGCGAGGCGTCGGACCACTCCACCTCGGCGATGCCGGGCAGGCGCCACAGCGTGCGGCCGGTCGCCGGGTCGAGCATCACCGTGCGGGCCGTCGGCAGCGCGGTGTTCTCCGCCAGGCACAGGTAGGGGCCGCAGCGCTGCGGCCCGAAGGCGGAGTGGACGGGCCTGCTCCAGCTCGGCCGCCCGCTGCGGGCGTCGCGCGCCACGAGCCTGGCGTGCCAGCGGGCGCCCTGCGCGCCCGGTGGCACAGGCTTCTCCGGCGGGTCGATCGAGGCGACCACGGTGTGCCCCTTGCCGGTGGTGACGGCGGCGGGCGGGGCCACGCCCATGCCTGGCAGGCGGCCCGCCATGGTGGCCGGGGCGGTCCACAGCCTGCGGCCGGTGGCCAGTTCCGCGGTCAGGGTCTCCAGGGTGCCGTCCGGGCGAAGCGAGGTGGTGGCGAGCACGCCGCCCGCCGTGGAGACCCGGCTGACGGAGTTCACCTGCGGGTTGTGCCAGGTCGGGGCGGCCTGCGTGGCGGCGTCGCTGCCGGAGCAGCCGGCCAGGGCCAGCACGCCGGCGATCGCGGCGGCCTGTCGCTTTCGTCGGGCGTGGATCACGTGCATTCACTCCTAGGGGCGCGGGGAGTGACGGCCCTGGAGCGGAGCGTGAGCGATGTCAGGCGTCGTCGGGCAGGGCGGTCGCCCGTCTGCGAAGCAACCGGACCCAGCGCCGTTGTGGTCCGGCCGTACGGCCGGTGACGTCGGTCCGGGTGACCTCGGTGCCTGACTCCTCCGCGGCCAGGGCCGCCGCTAGGTAGATCGATTTCGATCTCGCCCCGCGCTGAGGTTCGGGCTCGGGCCAGAGCCCCAGCGCGGTGCATACAGACGGTAGCACCGCGTAAGCAGCCTGTTGGTAACCTCTGGCAGATGGGTGAAATCGATCGGGTCCGAACATTTCGCCAGGGTTTGTGGCGAATGTCGGGCCCAGCAGGTCGGCGAACGCCACCGTCCGCCCGCCCGCCTCGACCACCGCGACCGTCTGCGCCGCCGCCAGCTCCCGGCACCAGCGCCGGGTGATCCAGCGCAGCGGCTGCGCGATCGGCCGCACGGTGCCCAGGTCCGGGCAGGTGCCGACGATCACCCGCGCGCCGCCCTCCACCAGCCGCCGCACCGCCTGCTGCAGGTAGCGGACGGCCATCGCCGGCCGCGTCCGCGTCGTCACGTCGTTGGCCCCGATGAAGATGACCGCGACGTCGGCCCGCGCCGCGAGCGCCTGGTCCACCTGTTCGTCCAGGTGCACCGACTCCGCCCCCGACATGCCCGCCACGGTGAGCCGGACCGGGCGCTCGGCCACATCCGCCAGCCCGTTGGCCAGGATCACGCCCGGCGTCTCCGCCGGATCGGTCAGGCCGAGCCCGACCGAGGTGGAGTCGCCCAGCATGACGAGGCTGATCGGCTCACCGAGACCCTCGCCGTAGATCGCGTTGGCGAGCGGCCCCTGCTCCCCGTGCGGCCGGCCGACGAGCCTGCGGGCCAGCAGCCCCTCGGCGACGAGCAGGCCGTAGGTGACCGCGCCCACGGCGGTCAGCCCACCGCCGCCGAACGCGGCGGCGGTCGCGATACGCCGTGCCGCGCGCGCCACGCCAGGAGTCCAGAACACGTGCGCCCCCTTCGTACCGATCAACACGTATCGGACCGCCACGGAACGCAGCAAGTAGACCCGCCATGAGGACGCGGGAAGTTCATCCTCAAGGGGTGAACGGTGAACGGGGTCTGCACTGCCGGAAGTTTCGGGATACGTTCTGGGCACCCGCTGCTCGTCTCCGAGATCGTCCGCCGCCTGCCCGTGCAGGTCCCGACCGGAAGGACAGCAACGTGAGAGCGATCGTCCACGACCCCGGCGCCCCCTACGGCCTGCGCCTTGGCGAGGCCCCCGATCCCGTGCCACGCGACGGTCAGGCCCTCGTACGGGTCGCCGCGATTTCCTTCAACCTGGGCGAGCTGCGCGACCTGTGCGGGTTCTCGCCCGGCCACGTCTCCGGCTGGGACGCCTCGGGGGTGGTGGAGCGTGCCGCCGCCGACGGCTCGGGCCCGCCGGTCGGCACGCGGGTCACCACCTTCGGGTGGACCGGCGCGTGGGCCGAGCTGCGCGCCGTGGACGTCGGGGAACTGGCGGCCGTACCCGGCCACGTGGACCTGGGGGCGGCCAGTGCCGTACCGGTCGCGGGGGTCAGCGCGCTACAGGCCGTCCGCGCGCTGGGGCCGCTGTTCGGGCGGCGGGTCCTGGTCACCGGGGCCTCGGGCGGCGTCGGCCGGTTCGCGGTGCAGCTCGCCGCCCGCGCCGGGGCCCACGTCGTCGCCTCCGTCGGCGCGGCCGGGCGCGGCGCGGGCCTCGACGCCCTCGGCGCGGCCGAGGTCGTCGTCGGCAAGGTCCCGGGGCCGCTGCACGCGGTGATCGACAACGTCGGCGGGCCGCTGCTGGCCGAGGCGCTCACCCGGCTGGAGGACGGCGGCGTGGTGCAGTGGATCGGCCAGGCGTCGGGGCGCGCGACCGTGCTGGACTCCGCCCAGCGGGCGGGACACCGTTCCTGGCGGCTGGAGAGCTTCGCCGTCGCCGCGCCGTTCGGCCCCGACCTCGCGTTCCTGATGGGCCTGCTCGGGTCCGGGGAGCTCGACCCGCAGGTCGGCTGGCGCGGCGGCTGGGAACGCGCCCAGGAGGCGGCGGGGGCGCTGCTGTCCCGCCAGGTCAACGGGAAGGCCGTGCTCGACGTGTGGAGCCCGCCCTGAGACGCCGGTCGTGCCGTTTCCCGCGTCGGCGACGGTAGCGTTTGCAGGGAAAGCGGCCGGAGCGCGTCCACCCCTCGGTGTTCCGGCTCTCGTCCAGCCGATGAGGCTGCGCCAGACAAGGTGGTTCGCGGGCGGTGCGTGTTCATGACTCGCTGATCGAGCTGGTGGGGGACACCCCGCTCGTTCGGCTGCACAAGGTGACGGCGGGCGTTCCCGCGCAGGTAATCGCCAAGGTCGAGTACTTCAACCCCGGCGGTTCGGTGAAGGACCGGATCGCGCTGCGGATGATCGAGGCGGCGGAGCGCTCGGGCGCGCTGACGCCCGGCGGCACGATCGTGGAGCCGACCTCCGGCAACACCGGGGTCGGCCTGGCGATCGTGGCGCAGCGCAAGGGTTACCGCTGCCTGTTCGTGGTCCCCGACAAGGTCGCCCAGGACAAGATCGCGGTCCTGCGCGCCTACGGGGCGGAGGTGGTCGTCTGCCCGACCGCCGTCTCACCGGACCACCCCGACTCCTACTACTCCGTCTCCGACCGTCTGGTCCGTGAGACGCCCAACGCCTGGAAGCCCGACCAGTACTCCAACCCGGAGAACCCCGACAGCCACTACCACTCCACCGGGCCGGAGATCTGGGAGCAGACCGAAGGGCGCGTCACCCACTTCGTGGCGGGCATCGGCACCGGCGGCACCATCACGGGCGCGGGCCGCTACCTCAAGGAGGTCTCCGGTGGCCGGGTCAAGGTCATCGGGGCCGACCCTGAGGGATCGGTGTACTCCGGCGGCTCGGGCCGGCCGTACCTGGTCGAGGGGGTGGGCGAGGACATCTGGCCCGCCACCTACGACACCGGGCTGTGCGACGAGGTCATCGCGGTCTCCGACCGCGACTCCTTCGGCATGACGCGGCGGCTGGCCCGCGAGGAGGGCCTGCTCGTGGGCGGCTCCTGCGGCATGGCCGTGGTCGCCGCGCTGCGGGTCGCCGCCACGGCCGGGCCCGACGGCGTGGTGGTCGTGCTGCTGCCCGACGGCGGCCGGGGATACCTGTCGAAGATCTTCAACGACGACTGGATGGCCGACTACGGCTTCCTCAGCACGTCGGAGGAGGAGGGCGCGGTCCGCGACGTCCTGAACCGCAAGACCACCCGGCTCCCGCAGTTCGTGCACACCCACCCGCACGAGTCGGTCGGCACGGCCATCGAGATCATGCGCGAGTACGGCGTGTCACAGCTCCCGGTGATGAAGGAGGAGCCCCCGGTCATGGCGGCCGAGGTGATCGGCTCCATCGTGGAGCGCGAACTGCTCGACGCCCTTTACCATGGCCGCGTCCGCGCCGGCGACCCGCTGGAGGGGCACATGTCCCCGCCGCTCCCCATGATCGGCGCGGGCGAGTCGGTCTCCATGGCCGTCGCCGCCCTGGAGAAGGCCGACGCCGCCGTCGTCCTCGACGACGGCAAGCCCATCGGCCTGCTCACCCGCCAGGACATCCTCACCTACCTCACCAATCACTGATCCGGCCACTGATCCCGGATCAGGCCGCGGCGGCGGGGAGCTGGGCGACCACTTCCCAGGCGCCGTCGGGGGCGCGGCCGGCGAACAGCCGGCCGCCGAGGGCCTCGACGCGCTCGCGCATGCCGAGCAGGCCGAAGCCGCCGCCGTCGCGGCGCATGCCCCTGGTGTCCTGGGGCGGGTGCTCGTTGCGGATCCGCATCCAGAGCCACCCCTGAATCAGCCGGAGATCGACCTCCACCCACCCCGCCCCGGGCGCGTGCCGCCGCACGTTGGTCAGCGATTCCTGGAGCACCCGGTGCAGCGTGGTCATGGTCTCCGGCGGCAGATGGGCCTCGCTCACCCCGCGCGCCACCTCGAACGCAACCTTCGGCCCCTCGGTCCCGGCGAACCGGTCGACGAGGATCCGCAGGTCGGCCAGTTCGGTGCCCGGCGTGCGGCCCGCCTCGTCCTGCGCCCGTAACACGCCGACCAGGCGGCGCATCGAGGTCAGCGCGTCGGACCCGGCGCTGGCGATGGCGTCGAGCGCGGGCACCACGGCATCGGGCTTCTGCTCGGCGACCGTGCGCGCGGCCTGGGCCTGCACCACGATCCCGGTGATGTGGTGGGCCACCAGGTCGTGCAGCTCCCTGGCCAGGTCGAGCCGCTCGGCCCGCCGTACGGCGTGCGCCGCCTGCTCCCGCCGCTCCCGCTGGAAGCGCAGGTAGGCCCCCGTCCCGGCGGCGACCGCCCACGCCATCAGGCTGAGCAGCCCCACGGCCAGCCCCGACGTGTCGTCGGACCGCGACCCCGCCCCCACGGCCAGCACCGCCATCGCGCCGAGCGCCAGCAGCACCGCCCTGCCGATCGGCTCCACCCACCGCAGCACGCCGACGGTGAGCACCACGATCGCCCACACCTCCGCCATGCCGAGGTAGTGCATCCTGGGCAGCTCCGACAGGTCGATCACGACCGAGGAGACCGCAGAAGTCCCGAGCACCGCCGCCATCGACGGCACCCGCCACCGCCTGCGGGTCAGCAGGGCGACGAACCCGACGACCCCGCACAGCAGCGGCAGCACGATCTGGTGGGAGACCATGGTGATGCCGAGGTCACCGAGGAGGAGCAGGCACATCCAGCCGATCAACGCGATCTGGCTGAGTCTCCTGGCCCAGAAGACGAGCCTGTTCGCATCCCCCACGCGTTCGAGCCTAAACGGCGCCACCCACCACGTGAATCGGCCGTTCGGCTGACCACCCGATGTTCGGAAAGTAGTCACACAATCACGTTTAGTGAGATACGATCGCGACCATATTCGAACATGGGGTCGAAAAAACGAGACGGCCCTCCGGGGAGGGCCGTCGGGCTAGGGGGTTATAGCCCCTAACCGGGAATGCACTAAGGATAGGTCAGGATCCGATGTCACACAACCGATTCTCCCAACCACAGCGCGTCGCCGTTTACATCGACGGATTCAACCTGCAGCACGCGCTGCGCGAACGCAATCGCCGATATCTCTGGCTCGACCTCTGGGCCCTCGGCAACCGCCTGCTGCGTCCCAGGCAGACGCTGGCCGCGGTGAAGCTGTTCACCGCGCCGGTGCGAAACGCCGACGAGGAACTGCGGGCGCACAAGACCTACTGGGCGGCGCTGCGGGCCGGAGGGCAGGTGGAGGTGGTCCTCGGCCGCTTCCAGGAGAAGCACGTGCGCTGCCGGGTCTGCGGTGGCAGATGGCGCACCTACGAAGAGAAGGAGACCGACGTCTCGCTGGCCATCTCCATGATCGAAGACGCGGTCGACGGCCAGGCGGACAAGATCCTGCTCGTCTCCGGCGACAGCGACTTCCGCACGGCGGTCAGGAGTGTGCGCAGGCTGAACCCGGGGGTCGGCGTGATCGTGGTGTTCCCGCCAGGCAGACAGTCGGAGGTCCTGGGGCGCGCCGCGCACGGCCGCATGTTCCTCGGCCTCGACGCCATCAGGCAGTCGCAGTTCCCGGAGAGCGTGCCGGGCGTCGATGGTATGACCTATACGCGGCCGAAGTACTGGAGCTGACCGATGTGCCACTATGCGGGAGGGTACGGTGGGCCGCATGGGCAATGGATTCGAGACTCTGGCCATCCACGCTGGTCAGGAGCCTGACCCGGTCACGGGGGCGGTTGTTCCGCCGATATATGCGACATCTACTTACAAGCAGGACGGCGTCGGCGGGCTGCGATCCGGATATGAGTACAGCCGGTCGGCCAATCCCACGCGGGCCGCGCTGGAGGAGAACATCGCGGCGCTCGAAGGGGGCGTTCGCGGGCTGGCGTTCGCCTCGGGGCTGGCGGCGGAGGACACGCTGTTGCGCACGCTCTGCCGTCCGGGCGACCATGTGCTGATCCCGCACGACGCCTACGGCGGCACCTACCGGTTGTTCGCCAAGGTGCAGGCGGGCTGGGGGTTGGCGTTCGATCCGGTGCCGCTCGGCGACGTCGAGGCGGTGCGGGCGGCGGTCACGCCGCAGACGAAGATCATTTGGGTGGAGACGCCGACCAACCCGCTGCTCGGCATCGCCGACATCGCGGCGCTGGCGGGGGTGGCGCACGAGGCGGGGGCGCTGCTCGTCGTGGACAACACGTTCGCGTCGCCGTACCTGCAGCAGCCGCTGGCGCTGGGCGCCGACGTGGTCGTCCACTCCACGACGAAGTACATCGGCGGGCACTCCGACGTGGTGGGCGGGGCGCTCGTGGTGGCCGACCGGGCGCTGGGCGAGGAGCTGACCTACCACCAGAACGCGATGGGCGCGGTGGCCGGGCCGTTCGACGCGTGGCTGACGCTGCGCGGGATCAAGACACTGGCCGTCCGGATGGAGCGGCACTGCGACAACGCCGAGCGGGTCGTGGAACTGCTGTCGGCGCATCCGCGCGTGACCCGGGTGCTATACCCGGGGCTGCCCGGGCACCCCGGGCACGAGATCGCCGCCAAGCAGATGCGGCGGTTCGGCGGCATGGTGTCGTTCCAGGTCGCGGGCGGTGCGGAGGAGGCCGTGCGGATCTGCGGCCGGACCCGCCTGTTCACCCTCGGCGAGTCGCTCGGCGGGGTCGAGTCGCTGATCGAGCACCCGGGCAGGATGACGCACGCGTCGGTCGCGGGCTCGCCGCTGGAGGTGCCCGCCGACCTGGTGCGCCTGTCGGTGGGCATCGAGACCGTCGACGACCTGCTGGCCGACCTGACCCGCGCGTTCTAGGGCGTCAGAACCACACCATCAGCACCAGGATCACCAGGAAGAGCAGGGCGGCGACGCCGGCCAGGGCGGCGATCCTGCCGGACTGCACCTTGGCGTCGTCGTCGCCGCTCTCGTTGGACAGCAGGCGGATCGCGGCCTTCTGGTCGCGGTCGATGATGACCAGCAGGGCCGCCGCCACGATGAACAGCGTCATGGACACCGACATGTACGGCTTGCCGAGCAGCCCGCCGCCCAGCAGCACGCCCAGGATCAGCCCGAACAGGAAGACGCCGAGGGTCAGCAGGCCGAACACCCGGGTACTGCGGTGCAGGTAACGCAGCACCGCGACGTCTTTGGCGCGGATGTATCTCGGCGTGGCGCTGGTCACCGCGACCACCGGGCCGAGCGCGAAGATCGCGAACCCGATGTGCAGCCAAAGCAGCAGGTTGTCCATGGGACAGAAGAGTAGCCTCCCGGTGATCGAACCGGGAGGCCGTCTACGCGGCCGGCGGCGCGTCGCGGCGCGTGACCGCGGCGGCAGCCCTGGGCTCGTCGCCCATCTCCTCATCACGGCAACGGGAGAAGAAGCCAAGACAGAATTCGTAGGAGACGCATGCGACGACCATCAGCGTGATCAGAACTATCACGACGATCATGAATCCACCCCTTGCCCGACTAGCCGGGCCCCCATGTCTAAACATCGTCCGCTCAGGTGGGACGACCCGCAAGCGGATAAGCCGTCACGTTCGAGAAACGGTCGATTACCACCCACGCACTCCATTGGACTGAGTAGGATCGCTGGCGGGTTCGACTCTGGTACCTGACGGGCGGGCCACACAGGAGTCACCTTTTTGCGGCGGGGGTTCCGCCATGGCACGAGGAGGTGCCGATCGTGGCGCTCAGGCACGTGGAGCCGTTCACCGACGAGTGGCGGCGTCAGCCGGGGTTCTATCTCCGGCGGGTCGTCGCCGCCCTGGGGGAGTCGGTGGGCGACTGGTGGGAGGACGACCCGGGCCGGGGTGATCCGCGCTCCGCCACGATCCGGCTGGCCGACGAGACCCTCTTGGTCTGGGACGAGGAGAGCGGCTGGCGGCTGCGGGCCCCGGCCGGGCATCCGGGTGACGAGACGTGCGTGCGCTACCTGTGCGGCGGCGTGCTGCCCCGTCCGGAGCGGGTTCCGGCCGCGCTGGCCGACGCCCGCTCGGGGGCCGGCAACAGCACGGCCTTCCGCCCCTGCTACCGCTCGCACCGCCACCACCGTGACGGCTTCGACCTGGCGCTCGCCGACTACACGACCCTGAGCAACGCCTGAGCGGCGCTCAGTGGGCCCTGCGCCTGCTGCGCAGGAAGTCGCTGACCACGTACTCCCCGAGCCGGTCCGCGCTCGCCGAGAAGACCCGGCCGCCGTTGCGCCGGGCGACCTCGTCCACGAACTCCTTGAGGCGTTCGTCCGCCGCCAGCATGAAGACGTTGAGCGTGGCCCTGCGGCGGGTCATCTTGTCCACCTCGGCGAGGGTCAGCTCCAGCGTCTCGGCCGAAGGCGGCCACTCGAAGGCCGACCGCCCGTTGCGCAGCAGGTGGGCGGTGGGCTCGCCGTCGGTGACCACGAGCACCACCGGCTCGAAGTCGGGGTGGCGGTCCAGGTGGCGACCGGCGATCAGCAGCGCGTGGTGCAGGTTGGTGCCCTGCACCATGTCCCAGTCGAGCCCGGCCAGTTCGTCCGGCTGAAGCACCCTGGCGTAGTTGGAGAACCCGACGATCTGCACGGCGTCCTGCGGGAACTTCGAGGACACCAGCGCCTGGAGCGCCAGCGCGGTCTGCTTGGCCGCCGCCCACGTGCCGCGCAGCGCCATCGAGTACGACAGGTCGACCAGCAGGCAGACGGCCGCCGCCGTACGCCGTTCGGTCTCGGCGACCTCGAAGTCGTCCACGGACAGCCGCACCGGGGAGCCGCCGCCCCGGCGTACGCCGTTGACGACCGTGCGGACCACGTCGAGCGGCTGCTCGTCGCCGAAGTGCCAGGGGCGGGACGAGCCGGTCAGCTCGCCCGCGGCTCCGGCGTCGCGCTGGTCGTGGTCGCCCCGGCGGCCCGCGTCGAGCGAGGAGAAGACCCGGCGCAGGGCCGTCTCGCCGAGCCGGCGCACGGCCTTGGGGGTCAGCTCCATCTTGCCGCGCTGGCGGCGCAGGTAGCCCTGCTCCTCCAGCTCCCGCTCGATCCGCCGCAGCGCGGCGAGGTCGTCCACGGCCGAACGGCCGAGCGCCCGCCGGATGGCCGCCTCGTCGATGTCGTCGAGGCGGGCCCCCGGGTAGTCCTGCCGCAGGGCGGTCTCCAGCCGGTTCAGGTCGGCCAGTTCCTCCAGGGCGTTGACGGCGTCGCCCATGCCCATCGGGTCCTCGCCGGACATGCGTTCCGTCGCGCTCCACGGCAGGTCGGGACGGCGGGCGTAAAGTGACTCGCCGAGCCTGCGCATCTGCTCGGCCAGCCCGGCGTCCCGCAGGGTCTGGTCGATCAGCGCGGACAGTTCCGCACGCTGCTGCGGCGTCATCGAGGCCAGCATCCGCTGCGCGGCGGCGGCGCGGCGGGCCAGGATGTCGACGAGTTCCGCGAGGTCACGGGGATGCTCGGGGAACATGTCCCCGTACTCCTCCATGAACCGCTCGAAGTCGGCCTGCTCGTGCTCGCCGCGCGCGTCGCGGTCGAGCATGTCGTTCAGCTCCGACATCATCCGCCGGACCCGCTCCATGGCCTGAGGGTCGGGGTTCGCCAGCGCGTCCCGCAGGCCGCGGAACCGGCTGTCGAGCACCTCCCTGCGCAGCAGGTCGCGCAGTTCCTCGAAGGTCCTGGCGGCCTGCGCCGAACGCCACTGGTAGTCGCCGAGCGCCTGGATGGCGCCGGCGGTGTCGTCGGGGAGCGTCTCGAGCTCGGTCTCGCGCAGCCTGGCCTCGTCGGAGGGGTCGGGGAACAGCTCGGCCCGCTCCTGGCCGATCGCCTTGTCCAGCAGCGCCCTGGCCCGTTCCAGCGTGCCGTCCAGGCGGCCCTGTTCGCGCAGTTCACGGCGTCTGCGGCGGACCTCGCGGAGCAGGTCGTCCAGGCCGCGCCGGTCGGGGGCGCCGGGCAGCCCGCGCTTGAGCAGGTCGCGCAGGGCGTGCAGCGGCGTCGATCCGGACAGGATCGCGTCGCCCATCTCGTCCAGGGCCGCCCGCACGTCGTACGGCGGCGCCAGCGGGTCGGGCCCGTCGTTGAACTGTCCGTAGCGATACGTCATCTCAGCGTCCCAGGGGTCATCTGATGCCTCCGAGGAAACCTCCGCCGTCAGGCAGGGGAGGAATCGGACTCCCGCCTCGCGGGGCAGGACGGACAAACTCACCACCGAATCGAACAACCGTGCGACTCGTGGCCGGTCGCGCGGTACGATGCCGGGCGTGGCGCGGATCGTGCAGCGGGCCTACAAGTACCGCTTCCACCCGACCCCCGGGCAGGCATCCGAGCTTGCCCGGACGTTCGGTTGCGTCCGCCTGGTCTACAACAAGGCCCTGGAAGAACGGACCCGTGCCCACACGCTGGAAGGGCGTCGCGTCTCCTACACGGAGTCCTCGGCGATGCTGACGGCGTGGAAACGCGGCGACGAGTTCGGGTTCCTGTCCGAGGTGTCGTGTGTGCCGTTGCAGCAGGCGTTGCGGCATCTGCAGGCGGCGTTCGCGAACTTCTTCGCCAGACGGGCCGGGTACCCGGCGTTCAAGTCCCGCAAGAGGTCGCGGTCGAGCGCGGAGTACACCCGTTCGGCGTTCCGCCGGCGCGACGGCACGCTGAGGCTGGCGAAGATGGACGCGCCGCTGAGCATCGTGTGGTCGCGTCCGCTGCCGGAGGGGGCCGAGCCGTCCACGGTGACCGTGTCCAGGGACGCGGCCGGACGCTGGTTCGTCTCCCTGCCGGTGGAGGAGGAGATCGCCCCTTTGCCGTCGGTGGACGCGGCGGTGGGTATGGACAGGGGGATCACCGCCCTGGCCGAGCTGTCCACCGGCGAGAAGATCCCCAACCCCCGCCACGAACGCCGTGACCGGCGCAAGCTGGCCAAGGCCCAGCGTTCGCTCGCCCGCAAGGAGAAGGGATCGAACAACCGGGCCAAGACCAGGCTCAAGGTCGCGAAGGTGTACGCCCGGATCGCCGATCGCAGGCGGGATCATCCGCACAAGGTCACCACACGGCTTGTTCGCGAGAACCAAGTGATCGCCGTGGAAGACCTGGCCGTGCGGAACATGGTCCGCAACCGCTCCCTGGCCCGCGCCGTCGCCGATGCGTCCTGGCGGGAGTTGCGTTCGATGCTGGAGTACAAGGCGGCCTGGTACGGACGCACGCTGGTGGCGGTGGACCGCTGGTTCCCCTCCTCCAGGCTGTGCTCGGTGTGCGGGGCCCTGCGAGAGAGGATGCCGCTGGAGGTCCGGGAGTGGGCGTGCCCGTGCGGCGCGGTCCATGATCGGGACGTGAACGCGGCCCGCAACGTGCTCGCCGCCGGGCAGGCGGAGAGCTGAAACGCCTGTGGAGCCGGTAAGACCCAATGGGGAAACCTCCTCGGCGGGCGGTCGGCGGTGAAGCAGGAATCCAGGAAGGGGAGAAGTCAAGTGCGGTAGATCGCGCTCCCCTCGGCGGCGTCCTTGGACAGGCGGCGCATCAGGAAGAGCCCTTCCAGCGCGAATTCCAGGGCGGCGGCGGCGTGGCCCGGGGATTCCTCGCCCGCGCCCATGCCAAGGCTTTGCATGAGCTTGGCCAGGCCCTCGACCGGGCCGATCCGGCGCAGCAGCTCCCCGGCGGGGACCAGTTCGCCGGATTCGATCTGGGCGCCGTCGTCGAACTTGGCCAGCAGCGGGGCGAGGTCCATGCCGCCCAGGGTGCCGCGGAAGGTCTCGGCGGTGGCCCGGCGCAGCAGGTGGGTGAGGACCTCGGTCTCCCTGCCCTCCTCGCTGACCTCGAACTCGACCTTGCCGCGCAGGGTGTGGACGATGGGGGGAAGGTCGCAGACGCGGGTGACCGCGCGCTCCTCGCCGGTGAGCGCGGCCCGCCGTACGGCGGAGGCCGACGCGGTCTCGGCGGCGGCGATGGAGAACCGCGCCGACACCCCGGAGCGGGAGTCGACCGCGGTGGACTCGCGGACCAGCCGGGTGAACCTGGCGAGCACCTCGACCAGGTGGTCGGGCAGGTCGGCGCCCAGTTCGGCCCAGTCGAGCACGGCCTCCTGGCGGATCAGCCGCAGCTCGGTGTCGAGGTCGAGCGGGTAGTGGGTGCGGACCTCCGCGCCGAAGCGGTCCTTCAGCGGGGTGATGATACGGCCCCGGTTGGTGTAGTCCTCGGGGTTGGCGCTGGCGATGAGCAGGATGTCGAGGGGGAGCCGCAGGTTGTAGCCCCGGACCTGGATGTCGCGCTCCTCCAGCACGTTGAGCAGCGAGACCTGGATGCGCTCGGCCAGGTCGGGGAGCTCGTTGACGGAGAACACGCCGCGGTTGCTGCGCGGCACCAGCCCGTAGTGGACGGTCTCCGGGTCGCCCAGGGTGCGCCCCTCGGCGATCTTGATGGGGTCGACGTCGCCGATCAGGTCGCCGACGGAGGTGTCAGGGGTGGCGAGCTTCTCGCCGTAGCGTTCGTCCCGGTGCTTCCAGGCGATGGGCAGGTCGTCGCCGGCCTCCCCGGCCAGGCGACGGCAGCGCACGCACGACGGGGCGTAGGGGTGGTCGTTGATCTCACAACCGGCCACGATCGGGGTCCACTCGTCGAGCAGGCCGGTCACGGTCCGGATCAGGCGGGTCTTGCCCTGGCCGCGCTCGCCCAGCAGGACCAGGTCATGCCCGGCCAGCAGGGCGCGTTCCAGATGCGGCAGCACCGAGTCGTCGAAGCCGACGATGCCCGGGAAGCGCTCCTCGCCGGAGCGCATCCGGCCGAGCAGGTTCTCCCTGATCTCGGCTTTGACCGTGCGATGGATATGGCCGCTCTGGCGCAGCTCACGCAGAGTGTGGAGCTCTGGGTTTTGATGCACGGGTTCGAGACTACGTCCCATGGGGCGGATGCGGCAGCCTGATTACCGAGAGCCCGGACTACTCGGTCGTGTTCTTTGGCCGCATCCGGCCGTGGGCACGGCGGTTCCGGGGTTTGACCATTGAAGTCGCGGCGGGTACGCGTGCTTGTCCCTTCAGTGGGGAGAATCGGGCCAAGGGGACAGTTCCCGCCATCAACCATCATTGATAGTCATCGACCAGCTAGAGGAGGCGAGCCGGGTGGCACTGCTGACGAGTCGCATCGCCGACGGTCTCGCCGTCGGACCAGATCTTGAGGACGCCGCGGAGGCCGCGGTCGCGCAGGCGCTGGCCGGGCTCAGCGCCCCCGCCGGGCTCGTCTGCTTCTTCATCTGCGGCGAGGACCCGGACGACGTGGCGAAGGCCGGTCACCGGGCCATGCGGATGGCGCCGGGGGCGCACGTGATCGGGTGCAGCGCCACGGGCGTCATCGGCGACTCCAGGGGAGTGGAGCTGAACTCCGCCGTGAGCGCCTGGGCCGCCACGCTGGACGGCGCCAGGGTCACGCCGTTCGCGCTGGAGACGCTGCGCACCCACGACCGGTTCGTGGTGGTGGGTCTGCCCGAACGCCTCCGTGACGATCAGGTCGCCATCATCCTGTCCGACCCCTACAGCTTCCCCACCGACGCGTTCGTGGAGCGCTCGGCCGAGGTCCTCGGCGACCTGCCGCTGATCGGCGGCCTGGCCAACGGCCTGCGCGGCCGGGGCTCTGTGCGGCTGTTCGTCGACGGCGAGGTCTACGAGGAGGGCGCCATCGGCGTCGTCCTGGGCGGCCCGATCGCGGTGACCACCGTGGTCAGCCAGGGCTGCCGCCCCATCGGCCCGTCCATGGTGGTGACCAGGGCCGAGGAGAACCTGCTGCTCGAACTGGCCGGGCAGCCCGCCCTGGCGCGCCTGGAGGACATCGTCAGCGGCCTGGAGGAGGACGAGCGCGAACTCGTCGCCTCCGGCCTGCAGATCGGCGTGGCCATGGACGAGTACGCCGAACGGCACGAGCGCGGCGACTTCCTGATCCGCGGCGTGCTGGGCATCGACCCCGAGCGCGAGGCGGTCGCCATCGGTGACGTGCTGGACATCGGCCGCACCGTGCGCTTCCAGGTGCGTGACGCCCGCACCGCCGACGAGGACCTGTACGAGCTGCTGGACGCCCACCGCCAGGAGTTCGGCAGTGTGGACGGCGCGCTGCTGTTCTCCTGCAACGGGCGCGGCTCGTCGATGTTCGGCAGCGCCGACCACGATCCCCTCGCGGTCCGCGACACCCTGGGGCCGATCGGCGTCGCCGGGTTCTTCGCGGCGGGCGAGGTCGGCCCGGTCGGCGGCCAGAATCACGTGCACGGCTTCACGGCGTCCCTGCTCGTCTTCTCCACCCCGAGCCGCTACGAACACTAAGAGATCTCAGCAGAATGCGTGTACATCCGGCCCGCGCTCCAGGGCAGGTTCATCGCCGAGGCCGACGCCGCGTTCCCGGGCAACCCGACGTCCACGGTCTCGCTGGAGCCTCGCACTCCCCGTTCCTGTCGATGCCCGGCGAGGTCGCCCGCGTTAGCGCCGGCCTCGGCTGACCCGGGGCCGTCCTGACGGTCACGTCCTCGGCCCCGGGGTCAGGCGGTCGATCGCCGGCGCCGCGTGGAGCGCGTACTCGCCGAGGAGCTCCCCGTGCGCCTCTTCGAGGCTGAGGATGGCCGCGCCGAGGACGGTGGCCAGGGCGCCGATGACGCTGCCGGTGACCGTCACGAACTCGTGCAGCGGCCGGGCCGCCGCCTGCACCGCGCGCACCACCTCGGGCGCGTCGCCGATCTCTCCGCCGATGACCACGATGTCCGGATCGGTGACGGCCGCGAGCGCCACGCACGCCCTGGCGACGTCCTGCACGTACTCGTCGAGGAGGGCCCCCGCCTCGGCCGAACCCGCGGCCACCTCGGCCAGGATCGCCCGCACCACGCCGCCGACGGAGAAGCCGGCGGCCTCCGGCGACCTCGATCGGTAGGCGTCGGCCAGGCGGGAGGCGGCCAGCCGGTCCTCCATGGCGTACCGCGACACCTGCTCAGGGGCGTCGGGCGCCCACGGGTACGGCAGGCGCGACAGCTCGCCCGCCGCGCCGTGCGCGCCCCGGACCAGGCGGCCCTCGGTGATGATCCCGGCGCCGACGCCGACGCCGAGCTGCAGGTAGGCCAGGCTCGGCGTCTCGGCGCCCGCACCGATCCGCATCTCGGCCACCGCCGAGCAGTTGACGTTGTTCTCCAGCCGCACCGGGCCGTCGTAGTGGTCCGCGAGCGCGCGCAGCAGCGCGGCGACGGCCCCCTGCTCCCGGTCGGCGTCGGCGGGGGAGACCTGGCGGCGCCCGGCGTCGATGATCTGCGGGACCGCGATCGTCACGGCCCGCAGCCGCTGCCGGCCGTCCGCCCGGCCGCACCATTCGGCGAGCTGCCCGGCGACCTGCTCCAGGATGGCCGGGGACGGCTCCCGCCTGCGGGCCGCGCCGGAGCGGGCGGGTTCGGCGACGGACACGTGCGTGGCGTCCACGCCGGCGAGATCGACGGCCAGCAGCTCGACGTGGGAGCCGCCCAGGTCGATCCCGAGCGCCCAGCCGACCTCGTCGGCGGCCTCGAACAGCACGGCGGGCTTGCCCGTCACGGGAACGTGCCTGCCGTTGCGGCGTACGTATCCGGCCGCCTCCAGCGAACTCACCGCGTCGTTGACGCTCGGCTTCGACAGGCCCGTGGCCGCGAGCAGCCGTGGCCGGGTGGTCGAGCCCTGACCGAGCGTGTGGCTCAGGACGTGCCGCTGAGTCGGGGGGAGTTCAACGGAACGCACGTCGTCATCCAATCGGAGTCGTGCCTGCCCGGGTGGGCGCGGTGAGGGCGGTGAGGGCACGGACGGCGGCGGCCGCGCTCGCACGGGACGCGCCGAAGGTCCGGATCACGCCGGAGGCACGAGGATACTCCGTTCCGGGGTAGCCCATGTCGACGACGATCAGGCGCGGTACGCGCAGCCGCGCGAAGACCTCCGCGCTCTCGGGATGACGCGGCAGGTCACGCACCACGGCCACGACGACGTCGGTCGGCCCGGCGTCCGAGAGGTCGGGAAGGTCGTGGATCGGCGGGCTCAGCACATGATCGGCGAACGCGACGCCGGCCTCGCGCAACTCCCGCGCGATGCCCCAGGGAACCGGCCCGGCCGCGATGGACGTGCGGTCGTCGAACGTCACCAGACGCACGCCGCCGCCCGCGATCGACACGTCCCCCTCGACCCTGGTCGCGCCCCACGCCGCCGCGCGCCCGATCGACCGCTCCGCCGAGGTGTCGGCCGAGCCGGGAAGGCCTGGAGTGCCGGGATAGTCGCGGGCCATCGTCCGGATCCGCCGGTCGGCCTCCTCCAGCCGTTCCACCGTCAGCTCACCGGACTCGGCGGCGGCGACGATCGCGTCCACGACGGCCCTGGTCGCGTCCTCGTACTGCTCCGCGCCCAGGCACAAGGCGTCCACCCCGGCGCGCAGCGCGCCGACGGCGGCGGCGGGCAGGGACGAGGCGTGGTTCAGCACGCCGTGCATCTCCAGCGCGTCGGAGATGACCACGCCGTCGTAGCCGATCTCGTCGCGCAGCAGGCGGGAGATCACGGTCTCGCTCAGCGTCGTGGGCGCGGCGGGGTCCAGGCAGTCCACCACGACGTGGGCGGTCATCATGCTCGCGACGTTCGCCCGCGCGCCGCGCGTGAAGGTCGGCAGGTGCTCGGCGGTGAACTCGGCATGGCCGGCCGCGACCCGGCCGAGCGCCAGATGCGAGTCCAGCAGCGACCCGCCGAGCCCCGGATAGTGCTTCAGGCACGCCGCCACGCCCGCGCTCTGCAGGCCCTCGACCCAGGCCGCCGCGTGTTCGGCGTTGTGGCGGGGCGTGCGGCCGAACGAGCGGGTGGTGAGCGGGCTGTGCCCGTCGGTCACGTAGTCGCCGATCGGCGCGAGGTTGAAGTTGACGCCCAGTTCGCGCAGCTCCGCGCCGATGCCCCGGCCGACCGCGCGGGTGGCGTCCAGATCGTCGTGCTCGCTCAGCACGCGGTTGCCGGGGTAGGGGCTGCCGCTGTCGTGGTGGATCCGGGTGACGTCGCCGCCTTCCTCGTCGATGCCGACGACGGCGTCGGGGCGGACGTCGAGGATCTGCCGCACCAGCGCGGCGACCTGCTCGGGCGTCACGATGTTGCGGCCGAACAGGATGACGCCGCCCAGCCCCTCGCGGAGCAGGTCGAGCAGCCAGGGCGGCGCGGTGGTGCCCTCGAAGGCGGGCAGCACGGTGCCGAGGGCGAGCCGGCGCAGGTGCGATGTCACGTGAGTTGCTCCTCATCGTTCGGCAGTGCCAGGTGGGCGAGCCGGACCGCGCCGTAGACCGGCTCGGTGTCCAGGATCGACAGCGGCAGCGAGACGTCCCGCGCGGTCAGCCCCGAGGCGAACGCGGCCTGGAAGGCGGGCTGCCCGACCATGACCGCGCCCGCGCCGACCACGGCGTCGGCCTGGACTCCGAGGCGCAGGGCGGTGGCCACGCTGCCGGCCAGCCGTTCCGCGTTGTCGGTGATGGCCCGCCGGGCGCAGGGCGAGCCCGCCGCCGCGCGGTCGAAGACGCCCGCCGCGAGGCCGCCCAGCTCCTCGCGTGAGCGGGTGAGGGCGCCGGGGAGGCGGCGGTCGTCGGTGAGGCCGAAGGAGTCGGCCACGAACGGGCGGAACACGGGGTCGATCTCGCCGCGGTCGAGGCAGGCGGTGTAGTGGCGGAGGGCGTCGATCACGATGCGCGGCGCGCTGCCGTGGTCGCCGAGCAGCCAGCCCCAGCCGTCGGTGAGCACGGTGGCGCCGCTCGCCGTCCGGCCGCCGACCACCGCGCCGGTTCCGGCGATCACCGAGAGCGCGTGGTCCCGGCCGCTGGCCAGGCCGACCAGGAGGGCGTCGTTGCAGACGGCCGCGGCCACGTCCGGGCCGAGTTCGGCGGCCACGGCGGCTTGGAGGTCCTTGGTCATCGCGTCGGAGTCGCAGCCCCTGGCTCCCACGCCCACCGCGGCGAGCGTCACGCCCTCGGGGGTGACCTGGCGCAGGACGTCGCGGATCAACCGGGCCCGTCCGGTCGTGGACCGGTCGTTCCAGTCCGTGTTGGGCCGGGTCTCGGCCGCGAGCGGTTCGCCGGTGGCCGCCTCCTCGATGTGGACCCGCAGGTACGAGCCGCCGATGTCGAGGCCCGCGACGCCGGGGCGCGGCTGATCCACCGTGTTCACGCGGCCGACACGACCTTCGTGTCCATCCGGACGAAGACCGGGTCCTCGGGGCGCCTGCCGATGGCCGAGCACGCCTCCTGGACGACCATCTGCAGGATCACACTCGACGCGATCGACAGCTCGGCGTCGGTCATCCCGGGCAGCTCGATCTGGTACAGAGGGCCGGTTCCGGCGTATTCGATGGGGTCGGTTCCGATGAGGTGGACGGTCGCGCCGTGGTCGGCCAACTGCCGGGCGAGCAGCGCCTCTGCCCCCCGGTTCACGATCAGGTGGACCGTCCCCGGCTTGGCGCTGTCCATGAAGCCGTGCAGGTAGGAGCGGGTGTCGAAGCTCGCGGCGGGCCTGCCGACGCCCTCGCGGATCAGCAGCGAGCCGCCTTCGGCCGCGGCCAGCCCGGCCCCCGACGAGACCAGGTCGATGTGACCGGCGCGCAGCAGGTCGACCGCGACGCGGACGGCGTCGCCGCGCCGCTCCCTGATCACCCCGGCCAGCCGTTCGCCGAACCGGATCCAGCGCTTCCCGTCCAGGTCGCCGGTGAGGTGTTCCGCCAGCAGGGCCATGGCCAGCGCGGTCGCCGTGTAGCCGATGGTCGAGACCCGGGAGTCGGGCACGTCGCCCAGCCACAGATGCCGGGGCGTCAGGTCGGCCACCGGCGATGGGATCCGGTTGACGACGCTCATCCGGGACTCCTCGGGGACCTCCGACAACGCGCGCACGATCTCGACGCTGCGCCCCGACTGGGAGATTCCGAGGTACGTCGTGCCGGGCCGTACCTGGGCGGCGGTGAAGTCGGCTCCGGTCAGCAGTTCGCACGGTATCCCGCGTGCGGAGCACTCCGCCACGAGGACGTGGGCGGCGGCGTGGCTCGCCCCGATCCCGAACACCACCAGGCGCTCCGCGCCGCTGCCCCGGTGGCGGTCGAGCTGGTCCGGCAACGCCGTGGCAAGGTGGGTCAGGGTCTCGGGTTGGCTGCTAAAGGCCTGGTCGAAGGAGTTCCACGAACTGGTTGTTGCTGTGACCATATGAGTAAGGTAGCTTACCTTACTCAGGATCGTCAAAAGATCGCGTGTCCTGTGGAAGGTGCATCCCAAATGAACGATCGTCCCTCGCCGTTCCAGCCGGCCCGCCGTTCTCTCCTGGCGTTCATGGCCCTGGCCCCCGTCGCGGGCGCGCTGGCCGGCTGCGCCACGAGCGGCGGCGGCAGCCGCCCGACCGCCGCCGCCTCCCCGACGGGGGCGGTCGATCCCGCCAACCCGTTCGCGGTGGCCTCGGATGCGCCCGTAGAGGTGATCGTCTTCGACGGCGGGTACGGCCAGGCCTACATCAAGCTGCCCGTGGACCTGTACAAGACGAAGCACCCGGCCGCCAAGATCACCCAGACCGCCACCCAGCAGATCCAGCAGACGCTCCAGCCGCGTTTCGTCGCCAAGAACCCGCCGGACCTGGTGAACAACTCCGGGTCCAACGCCATCGACTACGGCTCGCTCGTCGCCGACAAGGCGCTGCTGCCGCTCGACCCGCTGCTGGCGGCCCCCTCCTGGAGCGATCCAGCGGTCACCGTGGGCGACTCGCTGCGCCCCGGCGTTGTGCAGGTGGGCACGCACGACGGCCAGTTCGTGGTGCTGAACTACTCCTACGGCGCGTACGGCGCGTGGTACAGCGCCTCGCTGTTCGAGGAGAAGGGCTGGACCTACCCGAAGACCTGGGACGGCTACCTCGACCTGTGCGAGAACATGGCCACCGCCGGGATCGCGCCGTGGACCTACCCCGGCCAGTTCCCGTACTACATGTTCTGGTGGCTGGCCTCGATGATCTACAAGGTCGGCGGCCAGGAGGTCATCGACAAGATCAACGGCTTCGCGGCCGACGCCTGGACCGACGAGCGGACCGTCACCGCGCTGCGGGCGTTCGAGGCGATCCCCGCCAACGGCTGGGTGCTCAAGGGCAGCTCCGGGCTGAGCCACACCGACGCCCAGACGCAGTTCCTGCAGAAGAAGGCCGGATTCGTGCCCTGCGGGTCCTGGCTGGAGAACGAGATGGGGGACAGCGTCCCGGCCGGCTTCGACATGTCGATCTGCCGCGTGCCGTCGATCACCGCCTCCGACGACCGGCCGTTCGGCGCGCTGTGCGCGAAGGCGGGCGAGCCGTACGTGGTGCCGCGCGACGCCGCCAACAGCGCCGGGGGCCTTGAGTTCCTGCGGGGGATGCTCTCCAACGAGGGCGCCGAGAACTTCATCGCCAAGGCGGGCACGCTCTCCTCCAACCGCAACGCCAAGCTGCCCAAGGACGCCAAGCACGGACTCGTCTCCATCGACGACGCGCTGAAGGAGGCGGGCGACAACGTGTTCGGCGTCACCGTCGACACCCGCGACAGCCGCCTGTGGAACGACATCGCCAACGTCATGGGCCGGTTCATGAAGGGTGAAGTGAAGGCCGACCAGCTCGCCAAGGAGGCCCAGCGTCTCACCGACAAGGCCCGGGACTAGGTCGGGCGTTTCATGCGCAAGACCAACCATGGCCGCTTCATCGCCGGTTTCCTCGCGGTGCCGGTGATCCTGTACGGGGTGTTCGTGGCCTCGCCGTACGTGCAGGCGTTCTACATCGCCCTCACGGACTGGCGGGGCCTGTCCTCCGAGATCGAGATCATCGGGTTCGCCAACTTCGCCGAGCTGTTCGGCGACCCGGTGTTCTGGCAGGCACTCCGCAACAACCTGATCCTCCTGGTGACCCTGCCCGTCATCACCATAGGGCTGGGACTGTTCCTCGCCTTCATGCTCAACGCCGCGGGCGGGCCCCGGGGCGGGGAGCCGCGCGGCGTGCGGGGCGCGAAGTTCTACCGGGTCGTGTACTTCTTCCCCTACATCCTGTCGATCGCGATCATCGGCGTGTTGTGGAAGAACATCTACAACCCGATCAACGGCCTCATCAACGGCGGACTGCGGGCCATCGGCCTGGGGGAGATCCAGCCGTCGTGGCTCGGTGACGAGAGCCTGGCGTTCTGGGCGGTGCTGGCCGTACTGGTCTGGAACGGCGTCGGCTTCTACGTCGTGCTGTTCACCGCCGGGATCAAGGCGATCCCCGCCTCGCTGCTCGAAGCGGCCGTGCTCGACGGCGCGTCGCGGACCCAGGTCCTCTTCCGCATCACGATTCCGCTGATCTGGGAGAACATCCGGACCTCGGCGGTCTACCTGGGGATCGCGGCGCTGGACGCGTTCGCCATCGTGCAGATCATGACCGCCGGCGGGCCGAACGACTCCACCCAGGTCGGGGCGTTCTACCTCTACCAGAACGCCTTCTCCTACGGCCGGTTCGGCTACGCCTCGGCGATGGGCGTGGTGCTCTTCGTCGTCACGCTCGTCCTGTCCGCACTCACCCTGCGCGCGACCCGCAAAGAGAGGATCGAATTCTGATGACCACCGCCACGCACGACCGGGTGAGCGGGCCGGGGGCCGCCACCGGTTCGCGGCGGTCGCGCACCGGGAAGGCCCGGTCCTCAGGGCCGACGATCGCCGTCGCCCAGGCGTTCCTGGTCCTGTGGGCCGTCGTCTCGACCCTGCCGCTGCTGTGGGCCGTCATCAGCTCGTTCAAGTCCGACCCCGAGATCGTGGCCGATCCGTGGTCGCTCCCGGGCGCGCTGCGCTGGGAGAACTTCGTACGGGCCTGGGAGACCGCGTCGATCGGGACCTACTTCGGCAACACCCTCGTGGTCGTCGGCGGTGGCGTCGCGCTGACGCTGCTGCTGTCGGCCATGGCCGCGTACGTGCTGGCCCGCTTCGAGTTCCGGCTCAAGAGCGCGATCTACTACTTCTTCATCGCCGGGATGACCTTCCCGGTCTTCATGGCGCTCGTCCCGCTGTTCTTCGTCGTGCAGAACCTGGGACTGGCCAACTCACTGCCCGGGCTGATCCTGGTCTACACGGCGTATTCGCTGCCGTTCTCCATGTTCTTCCTGGTGGCGTTCTTCCGGACGCTGCCAGAGGAGATCGCCGAGGCCGCGAAGCTGGACGGATGCGGGGAGAGCACGATCTTCTTCAAGATCATGCTGCCGATGGCCAAGCCGGGGCTGATCAGCGTGGGGATCTTCAACTTCATCGGGCAGTGGAACCAGTACCTGATCCCCCTGGTGCTGGTGAGCGACGACAGCAAGTTCGTGCTGTCGCAGGGCCTGGCCAACCTCGCGGTGGAACAGGGATACGCCGGAGACAGGTCGGGGCTGTTCGCGGGCCTCACCATCGCCATGGTGCCGATCCTCGTCGTCTACGCCCTCCTGCAGGGCCGGGTCCAGGCGGGCATGACGGCCGGAGCCCTCAAGTGAACGCCCTCAAGTAGCGGCCGGCCGGAACCCGTTCACCACCGGGGCGTGAAGGGGTTCCGGCCGGCCGATGGGAGACTTGTCCCATGAACAACCCGCAGGTGACGTATGAGGATGTGGTCGCCGCCAGGGGCCTGCTGGCGAGCGTGGCGGTGCGAACGCCCGTGCTGCATTCGCGGGTCCTCTCCGAGACCGTCGGCGGCCCCGTCCACCTCAAGTGCGAGAACCTGCAGCGCTCCGGCTCGTTCAAGGTGCGCGGCGCCTACGTCAGGATCGCCGGGCTGACCGACGAGGAGAAGGCCAGGGGGGTCGTCGCGGCCAGCGCGGGCAACCACGCCCAGGGCGTGGCGCTCGGCGCCGGGCTGGTCGGCGCCAAGTCCACCGTCTACATGCCCGAGGGCGCCCCGCTGCCCAAGGTCGCCGCGACCCGCGCGTACGGGGCCGACGTGGTGTTCGCCGGGCACACCGTGGACGTCGCGCTGGAGGCCGCCAAGGAGCACGCCGAGCAGACCGGGGCGGTGTTCATCCACCCTTTCGACCACCCGCACGTGGTGGCCGGCCAGGGCACCATCGGGCTGGAGATCCTTGAGCAGCTCCCCGAGGCCGCCACCATCGTGGTGCCGGTCGGCGGCGGCGGCCTCGCGGCCGGGGTGGCGCTCGCGGCGAAGTCGGTGCGCCCGGGGGTGCGGGTCGTCGGCGTGCAGGCCGAACGGGCCGCCGCGTTCCCCGCGTCGCTGGCCGCCGGGCAGCCGGTGATGGTCGAGCCCGCCTCCACGGTGGCGGACGGCATCGCCGTCGGACGGCCGGGCGACCTGCCGTTTGAACTGATCCACTACCTGGTCGACAGCGTGGTCACGGTCACCGAGGAAGAGCTGTCCCAGGCCCTGGTGCTGATGCTCGAACGCTCCAAGCTCGTCGTGGAACCGGCGGGCGTGGCCGGGGTCGCCGCGCTGCTGTCCCGGCCGCACGCCTTCGAGCCGCCGGTCGTCGTGCTGCTGTCCGGCGGCAACATCGACCCGCTGCTGATGGCCAAGGTGCTGCGGCACGGCCTGGCCGCCGCCGGGCGCTACCTGGCCTTCCGCATCCGCCTGGCCGACCGTCCCGGCGCGCTGGCCGACCTGCTCGGACGGCTGGCCGGCCTCGGCGCCAACGTCCTGGACGTGGTGCACGAGCGGGTCGGCGTCCGCCTGCACCTGGACGAGGTCGAGGTGCTGCTCCAGGTCGAGACCAAGGGCCCAGGCCACTGCGAAGAGGTGCTCGGCGCGCTGCGCCGCGACGGCTACAAGCTCAACTTCGGCTGACTCACCAGTCGGTGGGCCGCGCCGGGGTGAACAGCCACGCCTTGAACAGCTCGCCGAGCTTCTTGCCCGAGCGCCGCTCGGCCATGTCCACGAACTCGTCGGTGGTCACGCTGCCGTACTCGTAGCGCGCATTGTAGGCGCGCAGCAGGTCGAAGAACGCGGTGTCGCCGATCCGCTGGCGCAGCGCGTGCAGGGTCATGCCGCCGCGCGTGTAGACCGAGCTGTTGAACAGGTCGTCGGGCCTGGCCTTGCCCGGCGGGTACTCCCACATCGGGCTGGCCTCGCTCCGGTAGTGGCCCTGGAAGATCTGCTCGGCGGACTGCTTGCCGGTGTGCTCGGACCACAGCCACTCGGCGTAGGTGGCGAAGCCCTCGTTCAGCCAGAGGTCCTGCCAGCGGCGGATGCTCAGGCTGTTGCCGAACCACTGGTGGGCCAGCTCGTGGGCGATGATGCCCTCGTCGGGGGCGAAACCGCCGTACATCGGCTTGGTCTGGTTCTCCAGCGCGTAGCCCGCCGCGTAGTCGTCCACGACGCCGCCGGTGGACCCGAACGGGTAGGGGCCGAAGACCGAGCTCCAGTAGTCGGTGATCTTGCCGGAGGTCGTGTAGAGGTCGTTCAGCGACGAGCGGTACTTCGGGTCGGTGGCGGCCAGGTTGGGCACCCCGGCGGCGGTCTTGCCGGTGCGCAGGTCGAACTTCCCGAGCGTCATGGTGGCCAGGTAGGTGACCATCGGGTGGGTCTCGCGCCAGACGAAGGTGGTCTTGCCGTCGGTCTGGCGGGGCTTGCCCACCATCTCGCCGTTGGCCAGCGCGGTCAGTCCTTTCGGGACGGTGATCTCGAAGTCGTAGGTGGCCTTGTCGGCCGGGTGGTCGTTGGCGGGGAACCAGGTCTTGGCGCCGTTGGGCTCGCCGGTCACGAACGCGCCGTCGGCGGTCGGGATGAAGCCGTAGACGCCGAGGTTGTTGGCGTCGCGGATGGGCTCGGGGCGGCCGCCGTACTCGACCTTGACGGCGAAGGCCGCGCCGTCGCGCAGGACCTCGGCCGGGGTGACGGTCAGCTCGTCGCCGTCTCGGCTGAACGTGGCGGGCGAGTCGTCGACGCTGACGGACCGGACGTCGAGGCCGGAGAGGTCGAGGTTGAAGCGGGAGAGGTCCTGGACGGCGTTGGCGCGGATGACGGCCTGGCCGTCGAGCTTCTTCACGGCCGGGTCGTAGTCGAGCCGCAGGCTGTAGTGGCGCACGTCGTAGCCGCCGTTGCCGTCGAGCGGGAAGTCGGGGTCGCCGATCCCGAGGGCCCCCGGCCGGCCGTCGCCGGTGGGCGGGGGCCCGGAGGCGGGCTCGCTCTCCCCGCTGGACGCCGTGCAGGCGAGCAGGCTGAAGATCGTGGTGGACGCCAGAGCGAACCGGCCGATATGCCGCATGACCTCTTCCCGGGTGCCGAATGGCCCGGGAAGAGGTCCCGGGCCGATGACGGCAGCCTACGGGAGACGATCCGGCGACTCCACGTGACGCGCCAGCTACAGATTGCCGCGAAGTTCCTGCTCCCGCTCGATCGCCTCGAACAGGGCCTTGAAGTTGCCCTTGCCGAAGCCGAGCGAGCCGTGGCGTTCGATCAGCTCGAAGAACACCGTAGGCCGGTCCTGCACCGGCTTGGTGAAGATCTGCAGCAGGTAGCCGTCCTCGTCGCGGTCCACCAGGATGCGGCGCGAGCGCAGCTCCTCGATGGGCGCGCGGACCTCGCCGATGCGGGCGCGCAGCTCGGGGTCCTCATAGTAGGAGTCGGGGGTGTCCAGGAACTGCACGCCGGCCGCGCGCATGTGGTCCACGGCGGCCAGGATGTCGCCGGTGGCCAGGGCGACGTGCTGGACGCCGGGGCCGCCGTAGAACTCCAGGTACTCGTCCACCTGCGACTTGCGCTTGGAGACGGCGGGCTCGTTCAGCGGGAACTTCACCTTGCGCGAGCCGTCCGCGACGACCTTGGACATCAGCGCCGAGTACTCGGTGGCGATGTCGTCGCCGACGAACTCGGCCATGTTGGTGAAGCCCATGACGCGCTTGTAGAACTCGACCCACTCGTCCATTCGGCCGAGCTCGACGTTGCCCACGCAGTGGTCCACCGCCTGGAAGAACCGCTTGGCGGGCGGGGCGACCAGCGGCTCGGCGGGCACGTAGCCCGGCAGGTGGACACCGCTGTACTCGCTGCGGCCGACAAGGGTGTGGCGGGTCTCGCCGTACGTCGCGATGGCCGCGAGCGTCACCTTCCCGTGCTCGTCCTGGGTCGTGTACGGCTCGGCCAGGCCGCGCGCGCCGTTGTTCACGGCGTGCCGGTAGGCGGCCTCCACGTCCGGTACGTCAATGGCGAGATCGATGACTCCGTCGCCGTGCTCGGCCACGTGCCTGGCCAGGTCGGTGCCGGCCCGCACCGGGGCGCGCAGCTCGAAGCGCGCGCTGCCGGACGTGAGCACGTACGCGGCCTCGTCACGGCTGCCGTTCTCGGGGCCGCGGTAGGCCACCACGCGCATGCCGAAAGCGGTCGAGTAGTAGTGGGCGGCCTGCTTGGCGTTGCCGACGGCGAAGACTACCGAGTCCATCCCGTTGACGGGAAAGTTGTCGCTCATAGCAGCAACTGTTGGTATGAGTGACCTTGTTGCGCAACACCTACCTGATTTAGTGGACAATGTGCATAACTGCCCATTCCGGATGACGAGGACCGCTGTGCAACCATGACGATCGACAGGCTGGACTCCCGGATCATCGAACTGTTCGCCGCCGAACCACGACTCGGGGTGCTGGAGTGCTCACGGCGGCTGGGTGTGGCGCGTGGCACCGTCCAGGCCCGCCTCGACAGGCTGTCCGAGCGAGGGGTCATCACCGGGTTCGGCCCCCAGGTGAGCGAGAAGGCCCTCGGCTACGACGTCACCGCGTTCGTGACGCTGCAGATCCGTCAGGTCAGCGGGCACGAGCCCGTGGTGGACCGGCTGGCGCTGATCCCCGAGGTGCTGGAGGTGCACACCATCACCGGAGGAGGTGACATGCTGTGCCGGGTCGTCGCGCGCAGCAACGCCGACCTGCAAAGGGTGATCGACCTCATCGTGGACGTGCACGGGGTCGTCAGGTCGTCATCCGTCATCGCCCTTGACACGCCCATCCCATACCGAGTGATGCCATTGGTGACCGATGTGCCGCGCCATCTGCCAGGGGAGACGTAAAGTCGAGGGAGACCGAAGCATAGTCATCGGTCGTTTACCCTGGATCGCTCCGTCAAGCTGTCGTCGGGGGACGGTGAGGAGAAAGGCATGCTCAAGCGGCGGTTCGTCCGTTACACGCTCATCGCGTTCGGCGCGGGCCTCCTGCTGGCGATCGCGCTCTTCGGCGTGGCCTGGGCCCTGACCCCGATCCCCGACGCGGCCCAGAAGCAGGCGGTGGCGCAAGGCTCGGTGATCTACTACCGAGACGGCAAGACCGTCCTGGCCAAGCAGGGCGTCAACCGCAAGACGGTCAAGCTGGAACGGGTGCCGAAGCACGTGCGCGACGCGGTGATCGCCGCCGAGAACCGCACGTTCTACGAGGACAAGGGCGTCTCACTGCGCGGCACCGCGCGGGCCGTGTGGTCCACGGTCACCGGCAAGCAGGTGCAGGGCGGCTCCACGATCACCCAGCAGATGGTCCGCAACTACTACAGCGGCCTCAACCAGGAGCGCTCGCTCACCCGCAAGTTCAAAGAGATCATGGTCGCGCTGAAGGTCGACCAGTCCAAGTCCAAGGACTGGGTCCTGCAGCAGTACCTGAACACGATCTACTTCGGCCGGGGGGCGTGGGGCGTGCAGGCGGCGTCCCAGGCATACTTCGGGAAAGACGTGGAAGACCTCTCCATCGCCCAGGGCGCCTACCTGGCGGCGGTCATCCAGCAGCCGTCCCGCTACGCCGACCCCAAGGGCGAGGCGCTGACCGCCGCCACCGACCGGTGGCGGTCCGTGCTGACCGCGATGACGCAGATCCGCGCCCTCACTCCGGAGCAGGTCGCCGAGCAGCGCTTCCCCAAGCTGGCCAAGTACAAGACCGCGCTGGCCCCCAAGGGCCAGGAGAACTACATGCTCGACCAGGTCAGGGCCGAACTGGCCTGGCGCGGCTTCGACGACGAGGACCTCAACCAGGGCGGCCTGAAGGTCACCACCACCTTCGACAAGAAGCTGATGGCCGCCGCCGAGAAGGCGGTCACCTCCACGCTGCCCGAGGCCACCCCGAAGAAGGTCCGCACCGGGCTGGCCGCGGTCGATCCGGCGACCGGCGAGGTGGTCGCCTTCTACGGCGGGCGCTACCGCTCCTCGCAGTACGACAACGCCTTCTCCGCCAAGGTCCAGGCCGGGTCCACGTTCAAGCCCTACACGCTGGCCGCCGCCCTGGAGAACGGCTACGACCTGTCCACCCGGGTCAACGGCAACTCGCCGATGCGGGTGGCGTCCTCACCGGTCAAGAACTCCGGCGGCACCTCCTACGGCATGATCAACCTGGTCACGGCCACCCGTAACTCGGTCAACACCGCGTTCGTCGACCTCGGCTCGAAGGTCGGACTGGACAAGGTGGCCGAGACGGCCAAGGCCGTCGGCCTGCCCGCCGCCCAGATCGACCCGCACGCCTCGGCGGCGACCCTCCCGCTCGGCGTCGCCTCGGTCAGCGCGGTCCAGCAGGCGTCCGGCTTCGCCGCCTTCGCGGCGGGCGGCATGCACAACGCCGCCCACGTGATCCGCTCGGTCACCCAGCCCGACGGCACCACCACCGAGGTCGCGCCGGTCGCGCGGCGCGCCTTCTCCGAGCAGACCGCCACCGACGCCACCTACGCCATGACCCAGGTCGTCGAGGGCGGCACCGGCACCGCCGCCCGCCTGTGGGGCCGCCCGGTGGCGGGCAAGACCGGCACCACCGACGCCTCGGCGGCGGTCTGGTTCGCCGGGTACACCCCGCAACTGGCGGCGGCGGTCGACATGTTCCGCGACGACAACGAGCCGGTGACCGTCCCCGGCTACGGCGCCCTGTACGGCGGCACGCTCCCGGCGCGCGTCTGGCAGGCGTTCATGACGGTGGCAATGGAAGGCGAGCCGGTCAAGGAGTTCCCCGAGCCGTCCGACCGAGGCTGGGGCCCGTCCGTCGACGACGAGCCGTACTGGAACCGCGACCGCGACCAGGACGACCGCTACACCCCCGACCCCCAGCCCACCGAGATCACCCCGACCGAGCCGTCCCCACCCCAGCCCACCGACGAGCCCACCGACGGCCCGCCCCCCACCGAAGAGAACCCCCCGGAGACCGGCCCCCCCGGCCCCGAAGAAACCACCAACCCCAATCCGGACCCCCCCAACCCCAACCCCCCGACCGCCCCCGACCAATCCCCACCCGACCGCGCCAACCGCCTGATCCCGGTCCCCTGACCGGACATCGGCCCGCCCACGCGGCCATGTCGTAAGCGGCAGGGGACGCATGCGGCCGCCTCTGGGGGCGTCGATCCGGCCCCTCCCGCCGGCCCCATACCCAGCGGCCCGGCCCGGTCAGACCTTGGGGTTCACTGTCCAGCGCCCGCGACGGCCTCCACCGGACCACGCCCCCGCCCTGCCGCGGCCCCTGCGGCCCGGAGCCCCGTCCTCCGTCCGCATCGACGGTTGGCCGCGCGGTCGCCTGGTGGTGGGGTTAGCGGGTGCGGGCGGCTATTTGGGGGCTGACTCTTACTACGCCGGCGAGGTTTCTGGCGCTTACGGGGGAGATTTTGACCACGTCGCCGGTGCGGGGGGCCTGGAGCATTTGGCCGTTGCCCCAGTAGATGGCTACGTGGGAGATGTAGCCGGGGTTGGTGGGGTCGTGGCGCCAGAAGATGAGGTCGCCGGGTTGGGCCTGGGAGAGGGGGATCTGGGGGCCGGTGACCCACTGTTGGTGGGTGACGCGGGGCATGCGGACGCCGGCCTGGGCGTAGGCCCACTGGACGAGGCCCGAGCAGTCGAAGGTGTCGGGGCCCTCGGCGCCCCAGACGTAGGGGCGGCCGAGTTTGGAGACCGCCGCCTTGAGGGCGGTCTCGATCTGGGCCACGCTCATCAGGGTCCCCGCGGGCCAGGAGGTCTGTCCCTGGGGCTGTACGGTGCCCTTGGGCCGTATGAGGACCGGGTTGATGGTGGCGACCTGGGAGCCCTTGGGCAGGGCGCGCAGCAGCGCCCTGCGCAGTTTGGCGGTGTCCTTCTTGGGGGCGCTGACCACCAGCGCGTTGTTCTGCGGGATGCCCAGTGACCGGGCGGTGGGCCGGGAGACGACCGCGTCGATGGAGCCCATGCCCATGGTGGCGTAGGCCCCGACGCGCAGGGTGCGGTTTCCGGCGTTGACCGTACGGCCGAGGCTCAGCCCGCCGTCGTTGCCGAGCACGAAGGAGACCGCGGCGTCGCCGCCCGCGATGTTGCCCCACAGGGCGTCGGACTTGGCGGTGGGGCGCGGGGTGAAGGCGCGGAAGGTCGAGGGGTCGACGCCGAGGGTCTGGACGCGCTTGCCGTCGATCGCGACCTCGGCGGCGTCGGCCACCTCCACCGCGCGCACCCCGTGCAGTGCCGTGACCTTGGACAGCGCGGCCTGGGTGAGCGGACGGCGCGTCACCGCGAACAGGTGGGGGGCGTGCAGGTCGCCCAGCGGGCGGACGGGCTCCGCCTGGGCGGCGGGCCGGACCGGGGCCTGCGCGGTGTTCCGCGTTGGGTTCTGCGTTGGGTTCTGGGCCGGATTGGGCGTTCCTGGAGTGGGCCGGGCGACGTATCCGTTGCTCAGCCGCCAGGGGGCCGCGGCGAGCTGGGAGTTCTCCGGCGACTTGGCGCGGCGGCGGGACAGCTCGCTGATCACCACCACGTCGGTGGTGATCACGATGACGAGGGTCACCGCGATGGCGGGGACGGCACGCCGGAATCGCCGTGACGTCCCGTGCCGGTAGGGCATATGCGGATGACCGTAGGGAGCGCGCGCCCGCTCGTCGAGCACGACACCACCCCTTCCCGCCGCAGGTTCCGCCCTTGACCGCCGCCTTTACGAGCATGCCGCACGTGCCGCGTGGTACGCATGCCTACGTGAAACTTACCGGGGAATTGCCGGTGTCGATGAGAAAATCCGCCGCGGTGTCCCGTTTTGGGCCCGCGGCGGATCGTCGTCCGTCGATCAGTGCCGGAATGTGTGGCGCGGTCGCCGGTCAGTTGCCGACGTAGGGCACCGCCTCAAGGATCTCCACGGTGTTCTGCCTGCCGTTGGGCAGGGTGAACGTCGCCTTCTCGCCGACCTTCTTGCCGTTGATCGCCGAGCCCAGCGGGGACTTCGGCGAGTAGACGTCGATCGGGGCGCCGCTCTCCTCGCGGGACGCCAGCAGGAAGGTGACTTCCTCCTCGTCGCCGCCGAAGCGGATGGTGACCGTCATACCGGGGCCGACGACGCCTTCGGTGCGGGGCGCCTCCCCGACGCGGGCGTTGTCCAGGAGTTGGCGGAGCTGGAGGATGCGGCCCTCCATCTTGCCCTGCTCCTCCTTGGCCGCGTGGTAGCCGCCGTTCTCGCGCAGGTCGCCTTCTTCCCGGGCGGCCTCGATCTTTTTGGCGATGTCGGTACGCCCCGGGCCAGAGAGGTACTCCATTTCCGCCTTCAGGCGGTCGTACGCCTCCTGGGTCAGCCAGGTGACGCTCTGGTCGTGGGAGTCGGCCACGGGTTCTCCTTGCTCACTCGTACGGGGGCACTGCTCTCGGTGATGCCACGGACACATCTGAATTTCGACAGGCTAACAAGCCCGCGCCGCGAACGCTTCCCCAAATGTCTCACTATACGAGATAGCAGTACTGGACGTGAACCGAAGTCGCCTGGGCGCTCGTCCCGAGCTGGTCTGAGCGTTGGACATAGCTCTCACCAGCGGGAATAGTGACCTCCTTGGTGCCCACTTCGATGTGGTTCACGTCGGTGGCGCGCAGGCGGCAAAGTGCGGCCTGATCGGAAGGCTTGTATATCTCGTAGGTAATGCTCACGGAGTCGGGACGATCCGCGTTGAACGTGATCACCTGGTCGATCACCTCGGTGTCGCCCTTGGACGCCCACATCACGTAGCCCCAGCCGCCCGCCGCGATCGCCACCAGCACCGCGATGACCAAGTGGACGATGAAACGCCCGGGGCGCGCCGGACCGTCGGCCCGTTCGGGCAGATCGTCCGGTGTGCCGAGCACCGGTGCTGTCGGCCGGTGCGGCTCGGCCTCGCTGGCGATCATCGTGGAATCTCCCTGCACTCCCTCGGCGTTATCCGAGACAATTGTCCCTCGCGGGGGTTCCGCCTCCGCGCCTGCCCGGGGGGAAGAACCATGTTGCCGGGGCGATCCGCCGTCGGCGGCCCGCCCACCTCCCCGGAGCCCAGGTTCCGAACCACAAGGAGACACCGAGGCCCGTGAGTGCACCGCTGAGGCTGATGGCCGTTCACGCGCACCCCGACGACGAGTCGAGCAAGGGCGCCGCGACCATGGCACGTTACGTCGCGGAGGGCGTTGACGTGCTGGTATGCACCCTAACCGGTGGCGAGCGCGGCTCCGTCCTGAATCCCAAGATGGACCGCCCGGAGATCCTCGCCAACATGACCGACGTCCGCCGTGAGGAGATGGAGCGGGCGCGCGAGATCCTCGGCGTATCGCAGCGTTTCCTGGGCTTCGTCGACTCCGGGCTGCCCGAGGACGAGAGCGAGCCGCTGCCGGAGGGCTGCTTCGCAGTACAGGAGCTGCATGTGGCCGCGGCCCCGCTGGTGGCGGCGGTCCGCGAGTTCCGGCCGCATGTGATGCTCACCTACGACGACGACGGCGGCTATCCGCACCCCGACCACATCATGACGAACCGGGTGTCGGTGGAGGCGTTCGAGGCGGCCGGCGACCCTGACCGCTATCCGGACGCGGGCGAGCCCTGGCAGCCGCTGAAGCTTTACTACCACATGGGGTTCAGCAAGGAGCGATTCGAGGCGCTGCACGAGGCGATGAACACGCGGGGGATGGGCTCGCCGTACGCCGACTGGATCTCCCGCTGGGAGGACCGCCCGCAGAAGTGGCCGGTCACCACGAAGGTGCCGTGCTCGGGCCACTTCGAGACCCGCGACCGGGCGTTGCTGGCGCACGCCACGCAGGTCGATCCCGACGGGTTCTGGTTCGTCTGCCCGCGCGAGCTGCAGATGGAGATCTGGCCGACCGAGGACTACCACCTGGCCAGGTCGCTGGTCGACACCGATCTCCCTGAGAACGACCTGTTCACCGGCATCGACGGCGCCCGCCCCCAGGCCTGCGTGGTCACCGACGCCTCCGCCCAGGCGTCCCCCGCCTGCCCCTGACCCGTCCGCCACCGACCTGCCCGCCACCACCGCCGCGCGGGCACCGGGCGGGGCGGGTGGCAGACTGGAGGGGTGAACGTCTTCAACTCGACGATCGGCAACGTCAGCCCGGGGCTGCTCGGGTTCCTCGTCGTGGCCGCGCTCGGTGCTGCCCTCTTCATGCTGGTCAAGTCGATGAACAAGCAGATGTCCAAGATCGAGGTCCCGTACGAGGACGAGATCCGCGAGAGCGAGGCCGCCGCCAAGGGCAACGGCGCCGCCAACGGCGAGCCCAAGCCCAACGGGGCCCATTGATGGCGACGCTGACGACACTGACGACGCTGACGACGCTGATGGGGGCGCGCTGATGGCCGAGGAGATCCGCGTCACCGACAACGTCGACGCCGCCCGCTTCGAGATCTTCGTGGACGGCGCGCTCGCCGGCTTCGCCGACTACCGCCTGCGCAAAGACAAGATCGTCATCACGCACACCGAGATCGACGAGTCGTACGGCGGACGCGGCCTCGGCTCGAAGCTGGCCAAGGCCGCCCTCGACGCCAGCCGTGACACCGGCCTGGCGGTGGCCCCGGCGTGCCCGTTCGTCGCCGACTACATCCGCCGCCACCCCGAATACCTCGACCTGGTGGCCGACGACTACCGCGAGGCGGTCGAAGCCGGCCCCGGCTCCTGACCCCGCCCCGCGCGGGTCACTGCGTGCGGTCCCAGGCACGTTCGAGTGCCTTGGGCAGGCCCCACCAGCCGAGCGGGGTCAGCACCTCCTCGTGGTCGACCACGCCCAGTTCCGCCCACAGCGGGATGACCGACATGAACAGCATCTCCGTGGCCTCGACGTCGTCGGGGTCGTCCTCGTCGGTCTCGACGTCCTCGGACTCGGCGATCAGCCGGGCGATCCGCTCAGGTGAGGCCAGCACCCCGGGGCCCCGCCTGGCCAGGGCCGTAACCGCGGCCAGCCAGTCGGCGTGGTGGATGGCGCACAGCGCGGCCAGCACGGAGTCCTCGTGGCCGAGTTCGCCTTCGAGGTCGATGAACTCCTCGACGGTGTCGTCCTCCTCCGACAGGTCGGACATCGGCCCGGACACCCCCGCCGCGACCCGCAGCCACAGGTCGGCGTCGTCGGCGGGCAGCGGCTCGCCCTCGAAACCGGCGCAGGCCCGCAGCACGCTGCCGGGGTAGCCGGGACCGGCCAGCACCTCGCGCAGCCGCGCGGTCACGGCACGCAGCTCGCCCTCGGGCAGCGGCGGCTCGGGCAGCTCGCCGACGACCCGGCGCAGCTCGCTGAGCGCGAACGCCTCCTCCTCGTCCCAGGCCTCCTCCAGCTCGCGGTCCAGCTCGTCGCCGACCACGGTCATCGGCACCCGGCCGTCGTCCGGCAGCGGCTCGGACAGCCAGCGCTCCTGGAGCTCCTCGTAGGCCAGCCGCGCCGAGGGGTCGCCGGACGCCAGGGCGTCCGGGTCGATCGTCCCCGCCGTCACCTGCTCCTCCAGGTAGGCCACGAACAGGTCGTGCATCTCGGCGGTGGCCTCGCCGCGCTCGTCCTCGTCGGGCCAGACGAAGTAGCCGCGGGTCAGCAGGATCGGCTCGGTGCCGGTGGCCTCCAGCCAGCGCCGGACGTCGCCGACCGTCGCCGCGCCGGACTCGATCGCGCTCAGGGTCGCCTTGGCGGAGTCCCAGAACGGCGCGGACAGGGGGTTCCCCGCTTCGGTAAGGGCCCGGCGGAGGTCGGGCAGTGCCACCAGGGCCACCCCGGACGGCGCGGCCAGCAGCGCGCGGGCGACGTCTCTGCGGGTGAGCGTCGCGGCCGGGCGGCCCGCGTATGTGCAGACGAAATCGAGATCCACGCGACCTGAGCCTACGCCTGCGGGGCATCGCCCACTACAGCCGGAGGATTGGCGCGGGACGGCGTGGATAGGCTGACGAACGTGAACCGGCTGCGCGACGCCACGAGCCCGTATCTGCTCCAGCACGCCGACAATCCCGTCGACTGGCGGGAGTGGGGCGAGGACGCCTTCGAGGAGGCGCGGCGGCGCGACGTGCCGCTGCTGATCTCCGTGGGCTATTCGGCCTGCCATTGGTGTCATGTCATGGCGCACGAGTCGTTCGAGGACGACGCGACCGCCAAGCTGATGAACGAGCACTTCGTCAACGTCAAGGTCGACCGCGAGGAGCGCCCCGACGTCGACGCCGTCTACATGGGCGCGACCCAGGCCATGACGGGCAGCGGCGGGTGGCCGATGACGGTCTTCGCCACACCCGACGGGCATCCGTTCTACACGGGCACCTATTTCCCCAGGGCGCAGTTCCAGCGGCTGCTGCTGGGCGTCTCCGGCGCCTGGGAGAACGACCGGCCCGCGGTGCTCGGGCAGGGGTCGAAGATCGTCGCTGCGCTGACGGAGCGGGCCGCGCTGCCGTCAGGGCCGGTGCCGACGGAGGAGACCCTGGGCGCGGCCGTGCGCGACCTGGCCGGGGCCTTCGACGCGGCGCGCGGCGGGTTCGGCGGCGCGCCGAAGTTCCCGCCGTCGATGGTGCTGGAGTTCCTGCTGCGCGAGCGGTCGGCGGAGGCCGCGGAGATGGCCGAGGTCACGCTCGACGCGATGGCCAGGGGCGGCATCTACGACCAGCTCGGCGGCGGCTTCGCCCGCTACAGCGTGGACGCCGAGTGGATCGTCCCGCACTTCGAGAAGATGCTCTATGACAACGCGCTGCTGCTGCGGGTCTACACGCACTGGTGGCGCTCCGGCGGTTCGCCGCCGGCGCGGCGCGTGGCGCTGGAGACGGCGGAGTGGCTGGTGCGCGAGATGCGCACGCCCGAGGGCGGGTTCGCCTCCGCGCTCGACGCCGACAGCGAGGGCGAGGAGGGCCGCTTCTACGTCTGGACCCCCGAGGGGCTGCGCGAGGCGCTCGGCGACGCCGACGGCGCGTGGGCGGCGGAGGTCTTCGGCGTGACCGACGAGGGGAACTTCGAGCACGGCACGTCGGTGCTGCGGTTGCTCGACGACCCAGATGACGCAGGACGGCTGGCCCGCGTGCGCGAGGCCCTGCTCGCCGTCCGCGAGCGCCGGGTGCGCCCCGGCAGAGACGACAAGGTGGTCGCGGCCTGGAACGGCCTGGCCGTGGCCGCGCTCGCCGAGACCGGCGCGGTCTTCGAACGCCCCGACCTGGTCCAGGCGGCGCGCGACGCCGCGGTGCTGCTCGACGAGGTCCACCTGGACGGCGGGCGCCTGCTGCGCACCTCCCGCGACGGCCGCGCCTCCGCCAACGCCGGCGTCCTTGAGGACTACGCCGACGTCGCCGAGGGCCTGCTCGCGCTGTACTCCGTCACCGGCGAGACCCGCTGGTTCCGCCGCGCGGGCGAACTGCTCGACGTGATCCTCGACCGGTTCGCCGACGGCGCGGGCGGCTTCTTCGACACCGCCGACGACGCCGAGCGCCTCTTCCAGCGCCCGCAGGACCCTACCGACAACGCCACGCCGTCCGGGCAGTTCGCCGCGGCCGGGGCGCTGCTGGCCCATGCCGCGCTGACCGGCTCGGCCCGGCACCGGGAGGCGGCGGAGGCCGCGCTCGGCACGGTGTCGGTGCTCGCCGGGCGGCACTCCCGGTTCGCCGGGTGGGGGCTGGCGGTGGCGCGCGCCGCGCTCTCGGGGCCGGTGGAGGTGGCGATCGTCGGCCCGGACGCCGATCCCGCCGCCGACGCGCTGCACCGCGCCGCACTGCTCGCCGACGTGCCGGGGCTGGTCGTGGCCCGCGCGCCGGTCGAGCGCGCCGGTGAGGTCCCGCTGCTTTCGGGCCGGGGCCTGGTCGGCGGGGAGGCCGCGGCCTACGTGTGCCGCCGTTTCACCTGCCGGGCCCCGGTGACCACGGTCGCCGACCTCCGCGCGGAGCTGTCCCCGGCCCGCTGAGCCGCATTTCCCTGAGCACCTTGTTTCGCCTTCAGGGAAATCCTGTGATGCCGTAGATGTCATTTCAGGAGAAGCGTTGTAATCTCAATTACATGGAAAGCGATGAAGCAAGTGGGCAGTTGCGAGGATGGTTCTCCGGGCGGTTGCCCGAAGACTGGTTCACCGGAGCCCCCGAGATCGTGCTCGACCGTGAGGAGATCACGGTCATCGGCGCGCTGGCCGACCCCGTTACGGCCGAGGGCGCCCAGGAGGCGGAGCGCGCGGCCGCCGTGGACGGGCTGATCCGCAGGTTCCGTGAGGAGACCAGGGAGCGCCGGATCGAGATCGCGCGGGAGGTCGAGCACCGCTTCCGCAAGAAGGTCTCCTGGGGCGTCTCCTGCGGCGGCGAGACAGTGATGTTCACCACACTGTCGGTGCCGGTGATGACCCGGCTGCGCCAGCCGGAGCGCCAGGTGCTCGACACTCTGGTCGCCGCGGGCGTGGCCCGCAGCCGCAGCGACGCCCTGGCCTGGTGCGTACGGCTGGTCGGCAAGCACACCGATTCCTGGCTCGCCGAGCTGCGCGACGCCCTCCAGCACGTCGATCGCGTCCGCGCGGCCGGTCCTGACGTCGACTCCTGACTTGACCGCGCGGTCCGCCGCGCACGATTTCCGGAGGAGTGCGAGCGCCGTCGCGGTGCCCGCCACCCTCCATTCCCTCCTCCGGGAAGGGCTGTTGTGCTGGCCTTTTCCGCCGGATCTGGACTAAACCTCTTACCAGATTGGTTTAGACCTCCGCCCGTGGTTTATACCACTGCGGCGGCGGCTTTTCATTAACTCGCTCACAAGTGGGTAGTGACCCGAGACCACCGCCTGGAGGGCGGTTCGGCCCCTGCTCATCAGGGTTGTGTGGAAACGCGACCCGGCAGGTTGGCTGATTCGTCAAGGCACGGCGTAACCCGCGGATTGATCTTCGGCGTTGGCATATGACTGGTCTACGCCAATTGGATTAACCGCGGAGCAGTCGTTAATGATGTCTTGGCCGAGCGAGTGTAGAGGAGCCGTCGCAGTGACCCTTTCCGTTGAGGCACCCGCCCCGACGACCCACGATGAGTTGGCGACGTGGGTCCGCCAGATCGCCGAGCTGACCCAGCCCGACCGCGTGGAGTGGTGCGACGGGTCCGAGGCCGAGTGGACCCGCCTCACCAACCTGCTGGTCGAGCAGGGCACCTTCACGAGGCTGGCCAAGCGGCAGAACAGCTTCTACGCCGCGTCCGACCCGTCGGACGTCGCGAGGGTCGAGAACCGCACGTTCATCTGCTCGGAGCGTGAGGAGGACGCCGGTCCCACCAACAACTGGATCGCTCCAGACGAGATGCGCGCCACCTTCGGTGAGCTGTACCGGGGGTGCATGCGCGGACGCACCATGTACGTCGTGCCGTTCTGCATGGGACCGCTCGGCGGCCGGATCTCGCAGCTCGGCGTCGAGATCACCGACTCGCCGTACGTCGTGGTGTCCATGCGCATCATGACGCGGATGGGCGACCGGGCGCTGCGGGAGATCGAGGAGCGGGGCGACTTCGTCAAGGCCGTGCACTCGGTCGGCGCGCCGCTGGAGCGGGGACAGGCCGACGTCCCGTGGCCGTGCAGCGACACCAAGTACATCAGCCACTTCCCGGAGACCAGGGAGATCTGGTCGTACGGCTCCGGCTACGGCGGCAACGCGCTGCTCGGCAAGAAGTGCTACGCGCTGCGGATCGCCAGCGTGATGGCCCGCGACGAGGGCTGGCTCGCCGAGCACATGCTCGTGCTGAAGCTGACCCCGCCCACCGGCGAGGCCCGGTACATCGCCGCCGCGTTCCCGAGCGCCTGCGGCAAGACCAACCTGGCCATGCTCCAGCCCACGATCCCCGGCTGGAAGGTCGAGACCATCGGCGACGACATCGCCTGGATGCGCTATGGCCCGGACGGCAGGCTCTACGCGATCAACCCCGAGGCCGGCTTCTTCGGCGTCGCCCCGGGCACCGGCGAGACCACCAACGCCAACGCGATCCGGACCCTGTGGGGCAACAGCATCTTCACCAACGTCGCCCTCACCGACGACGGCGACGTCTGGTGGGAGGGCATGACCGACGAGCCACCCGCCCACCTGACCGACTGGAAGGGCCGTTCCTGGACGCCCGCGAGCGACGAGCCCGCCGCCCACCCGAACGCCCGCTTCACCACCCCGGCCGGGCAGTGCCCGACCATCGCGCCGGAGTGGCAGGACCCGAACGGCGTGCCGATCTCGGCGATCCTGTTCGGCGGCCGTCGCGCCAGCGCCGTGCCGCTGGTCACCGAGGCGCTGAGCTGGCAGCACGGCGTCTTCCTGGGCGCGAACGTGGCCTCGGAGAAGACCGCCGCGGCCGAGGGCAAGGTCGGCGAGCTGCGCCGCGACCCGTTCGCGATGCTGCCCTTCTGCGGCTACAACATGGGCGACTACTTCGGCCACTGGCTGGAGGTCGGGCGCCGCCAGGGCGCCGAGCTGCCGCGTATCTACTACGTCAACTGGTTCCGCAAGGGCGCGGACGGCTCGTTCCTGTGGCCGGGCTTCGGCGAGAACAGCCGGGTGCTGAAGTGGATCGTGGAGCGGCTGAACGGCACGGCCGAGGCCGTGCGCACCCCGATCGGGCTGCTGCCCGACGCCATCGACACCGAGGGCCTGGAGATCTCCCAGGAGGCCCTGGACACGCTGCTGTCGGTGGACACCGAGGTGTGGAAGGAGGAGGCCGCGCTGGTCCCGCCGCACTTCGAGACCTTCGGCGACCACCTGCCCAAGGAGCTGTGGGACGAGTACCACGCCCTGGTGAAGCGCCTGGGCTGAGTCAGACCACCGGTGCGACATGGCACGCGCGCTGGTCTGGGTAGACCGGCGCGCGTGCCATGCCGTCGTACCACCCGCTGATCGGATTTGACCGACAAGCGGGGCTATGCGGCGGGCGATTTGGATATGACCCTTCAGATGGGGGGTCTTCGCTGTGCCGACGGGTCGTACCTGACCGTGCTGCCGCGCGCGTGCGTGGACAGCGTCGGCGTGCCGTACGAGATCACGCTGGAGCTGCGCAGGGACGGCGCGCCGTACGGGATGGTGGGGGAGCGCTGCGGATGGCTCCTGCCGCGCCTGGCGGCCGGTATGAGGGCCGCGCGGGCCGACGGTGACGGCGCCTGGGCCGACCCCGACGACCGCTTCCCCGAGGACGCCCCGGACGCCGAGCTGTTCGCGTTCAGATACCGCTCCAGGCGGCGCGTCGTGGGCGGCGGCGAACTGCGCTGCCAGGTCCGCACGCTTCCGCTGTGGACGCCTGCGGACGCCCCGGCGGCCATCGGGCGCTGGCGGCTGACCAGGCGGGCGGTGGTCGAGGCGTGGGGTCACGACGGCGTCGGCCTGCGCGCCGTTCTGACCTCCGGCGAGCTGGCCGAATTCATCGCGGGTCTGGTCGTCGAGGCCGAGGGATGTCTCGGTATGGCCCAGTCCGGATCCGGTATCCGGAACGGGGGGACAGACCGCCCTCCGGGGCGGTGATAATTGCCCCTGTGACCTGTTGCCGGTGACAGGGGGAGGTTTCCATGGGCGTACGTGATCTGGTCTATCGCCTGTACGAGCGCAGGCTTGAGAGCAGGCTGGGCAACGCCATGATCCCCCGCCACGTGGCGGTGATCGTCGACGGCAACCGCCGCTGGGCGCGCTCGATGGGCATGGACGACGTCAGCCGCGGCCACCGCAAGGGCGCCGACAAGATCACCGAGCTGGTGGCCTGGTGCCGTGACGCCGGTGTCGAGGTCGTCACGATGTGGTTGCTCTCCAGCGACAACCTGGCCCGTCCGAAGGACGAGCTGGAGCCGCTGATGCGGATCATCGAGGATCTGGTCCAGGAGCTGGTCGAGGCCGGGTGGCACATCAAACCCGTGGGGGCTTTGGACCTTCTGCCCGATCGCACGGCACATGTCCTGAAAAATGCAAAAGAAGCCACCTCAGACCGCCCCGGGCTGATTGTGAACGTGGCCGTTGGGTATGGAGGAAGGCGTGAGATCGCTGATGCGGTGCGCTCTCTCCTCCAGGAGCACGCCAGCACGGGGGCGAGTATCGAGGACCTCGTCGAGGTTCTCGATGTGGAGCACATCGCGGAGCATCTCTACACGCGCGGCCTGCCCGACCCGGATCTCGTCATCCGGACCTCGGGAGAGCAGCGGCTCTCCGGATTCCTGCTCTGGCAGAGCGCCCACTCCGAGTTCTACTTCTGCGAGGCCTACTGGCCTGATTTCCGCAGGGTCGACTTCTTGCGGGCGCTGCGGTCCTACGCCGCGCGGCATCGGCGGTACGGCTCCTGAGCCGGCGTACGCGCTGGAAACAGCACGTGAACTGCCCCTTTCAGTCGGCTTTGACATATTGGGGTGGGCCGGATCAGGACGTACCGTAGGAGGTAGGCGGCAGCGTCCGCCCACTCTGGAGAGGGCCCGCTTTTGCGTAAACCACCTGCTGAGGGGGCCGGAGTCCGGCTTCGCCCCGCAGTGGAGGGTGCGGCCGGGCCCGGTACGAATCCCACCTCATCTGGTTCAGGGCGTCCACCCCAAACGGCGCCCGGGGGAGATCGCGTGGCAGTGTCCTCGATTCACCCATCCACCCGCACGTCCCGCCGTCCTACACGGCGTACCTACGTGCTGGACACCTCGGTCCTGCTCGCCGACCCAGCGGCGATGACCCGCTTCGCCGAGCACGAGGTAGTCCTGCCGATCGTCGTCATCACCGAACTTGAGGCCAAGCGTCAGCATCCAGAGCTGGGCTACTTCGCCCGCAAGGCGCTGCGCTACCTCGACGACCTTCGGATCACGCACGGCCGGCTCGACGAGCCGATGCCGGTCGGCGATGGCACGCTCAGGGTGGAGCTCAACCACAGTGACCCGTCGATCCTGCCGGTAGGTTTCCGGCTCGGTGACAACGACACCCGCATCCTCACCGTCGCCCGCCACCTCGCCGCCGAGGGGTGCGACGTGGTGCTGGTGTCGAAGGACCTGCCGATGCGGATCAAGGCCGCGTCGATCGGGCTCGTCGCCGAGGAATACCGCGCCGAACTGGTCGTCGAGTCCGGCTGGACGGGCATGGCGGAGATCCAGGTCACCGGCGACGACATCGCCGCGCTCTTCGAGCACGGCAGGCTGGAGCTCCCCGAGGCCGCGGAGCTGCCCTGCCACACCGGCCTGCGGCTGCTCGCCGCGCAGGGCTCGGCCCTCGGGCGGGTCCTGCCCGACAAGTCCGTCCGCCTGGTCAGGGGCGACCGCGAGGTCTTCGGCCTGCACGGCCGCTCCGCCGAGCAGCGCATCGCGCTGGACCTGCTGATGGACCCCGAGGTCGGCATCGTCTCCATGGGCGGCAGGGCCGGCACCGGCAAGTCCGCGCTCGCCCTGTGCGCGGGCCTGGAGGCCGTCCTGGAGCGCCGCCAGCACCGCAAGGTGGTCGTCTTCCGCCCGCTGTACGCCGTGGGCGGCCAGGAACTGGGCTACCTGCCCGGCACCGAGAACGAGAAGATGGGCCCATGGGCGCAGGCCGTCTTCGACACCCTGGGCGCGGTCACCACGCCCGAGGTGATCGAGGAGGTCATCGACCGCGGCATGCTGGAGGTGCTGCCGCTCACGCACATCCGGGGCCGCTCGCTGCACGACGCCTTCGTGATCGTGGACGAGGCGCAGTCCCTGGAGCGCGGGGTGCTGCTCACCGTCCTGTCGCGGATCGGCGCCAACTCCCGGGTCGTGCTCACCCACGACGTCGCCCAGCGCGACAATCTCCGGGTCGGACGGCACGACGGCGTCGTCGCGGTGGTCGAGAAGCTCAAGGGCCACCCGCTGTTCGCCCACGTCACGCTGACCAGGTCCGAGCGGTCGCCGATCGCCGCCCTGGTCACCGAGATGCTGGAGGACCTCACCGCCTGATCACCGCCTGACACGTCACGGGGGGAGCTGCGTCTCCGGCGAGGCCAGATCACGGAACTCGCTGCACACGTGCTCCCCCCGGTTGTGCGGCGTGCCGTCCAGGGCCATCTGGGTGATCTGCACGACCCAGATCTCCCGGCTGCGCAGGCCCGCCGTGGTGCAGGTGAGCTGGGCCAGCGCGGCGCGGCTCAGGCGGCCGTCGCCGCCGACGAACACGTGCAGGCGCAGGCCCCTGGGCACGTCGGGGTCGTTGCGCGCGGGCTGGCCGTACCGGCTGAGCTGGCTGTCGCGGTGGGTGAACCCGCGCAGGTCCGAGCCGAGCCCGGACGGCGGCTGGTCGCTGGCCTTGAACAGCGCGTCCACGACGTCCTCGATGGCGTTGGACGGCGCCGCCACCCTGGTCGGGAACAGGCGCCGGTCGCGCAGCAGGTAGACCGTGATGAACGTCGGCTCGAAACTGACCACCGGGGCCCGGCCGTGGTCCACCACTCCGCTGGTCTCGATCCCGCACCCGCTGGCGGCGAGGAGCGTCGCGGCGATCACACACAGGACTCCTCTCATGCGTGCGGCAGCCAGACCGTGAAGAGGGTCCCGGGGTCCTGCCGCCGGACCGAGATCGTGCCGCCGTGCAGCCGGGCGTTGGCCCGCGCGATGGACAGCCCGAGCCCGCTGCCCTCGCTGCGCGCCCGCCCGGCCTCCGCCTTGAAGAAGCGGTCGAAGACGTGCGGCAGGGCCTCGTCGGGGATGCCCTTGCCGTGGTCGCGCACCTTGACCTCCAGCCCGTTGGGGGTGCCCCGGGCGCTCACCAGCACCGGAGGAGCGCCGTGCCGCAGCGCGTTGCCGACCAGGTTGGCCAGGATCACGTCGAAGCGGCGGGGATCGAGCGTGAACGACAGACCCTCGGAGACGTTCAGCCGCACCTGATCGGCCCAGCCGCGCATCTCCAGGCAGTCGGTCAGGGCGTCGGCCACGTTGACGCGTTCCACCCGCAGCGTCGCGGTGCCCGCGTCCAGGCGGCTGGCCTCGATCAGGTGCTCGACCAGGACGCGCAGCCGCTCGATCTCGCCGAGGACCAGCCGTACGGCCTGCGCGGGCTCCGACGGCAGCCGATCGGCCTCCTCGCGGAGCATGTCGGTGACGGCCGTCATCGCCGCCAGCGGCGTGCGCAGCTCGTGGGAGACGTCGGCGACGAACCGCCGGGAGATCGCCTCCAGCGCGCGCAGCTCGCTGACGCTCTTCTCCAGCGCCGACGCCGACTCGTTGAACGTGGCGGTGAGCCGCGCCAGCTCGTCGTGCCCGTGCACGGGCAGCCGGGTGTCCAGGCGCCCCTCTCCGAGCGCGCGGGCGGCGGACCCGAGCCTTCGCACCGGCAGCAGCACCCGCCTGGCCGAGAGCAGCGCGCCGGTGAGCCCGACGAACAGCGTGATCGCGCCCGCCTGGGTCAGCCCGTCGCGCAGGTCGGCCAGGATGCGCTCCTCGTCGGCCAGCGAGACGAAGACGAACACGGTCATCCCGGTCGGCTGGACGCTGCCGTTCCTGGCCAGCCGGTGCACCTGGGTGCCGACGACCAGCCAGGTCCGGTCGTCGATCCGGGCACGCTGCGACACCACCCGGTGCGGGGCCTGCGCCCGCAGCTCGTACGGCACGTCGGCGAGCCGCATCCGCGCGCCCGGGTAGATCGACTCCTGGTACGACACGATCACCTCGCGCCCGGGGGCGCCGAGCGACCGGTGCACGTTGTTCAGGTCCTCCCCGGTCGGCGGCAGCTCGCCGGGCCACAGCGCGCCGATCGGCACGGTGATCTGCTCCAGCGTGTTCAGCACGTCCGACACCGCCGCGCTCTCCGTCCGGTTGATCAGCGCGGACTTCACCAGCGTGTATCCGATCCCGGCGACCAGCGCCGAGGCGGTCATCGCCACCAGGATGAATGTGATCACCAACCGGCCGCGCAGCCCCGTCGGACGGCGCAGCGCCCGCCAGACCGACCGCAGCGACCGGTTCAGGAAGGCGATCACGGCGGGCTGAACCGGTACCCGAAGCCGCGCGCGGTGTGGATGAACGTCGGTTCGGCGGGCACCGGCTCGATCTTGGCGCGGACCCGCTGCACGCAGGCGTCCACGAGACGGGAGTCGGCGACGTGGGAGTGGTCCCAGACCACGCGGAGCAGGTGGCGGCGGTTGAGTACCTGGCCGGGATGGCGGACCAGTTCGAGCAGCAGCCGCAGCTCGGTCGGCGTCAGGTGGATCTCGCGCCCGGCGCGCGTCACCTTCAGCGCGCCCCGGTCGATGATCAGGTCGCCGAACACGATCCGGTCGGAGGAGGCCGACTCGACCCGGCGCAGCACCGCGCGGATCCGCGCGTCGAGCACCCGGGGTTCGACCGGTTTGACCACGTAGTCGTCGGCCCCGGCCTCCAGGCCGACCACGACGTCGAGGTCGTCGCCGCGCGCGGTGAGCAGGATCACCGGGAGCTGGTCGAACCTGCGGATCCGGCGGCAGACCTCCACGCCGTCCATGCCGGGCAGCATCACGTCGAGGATCGCGATCTCGGGGCGTTTGGCACGGACGTGTTCGAGCGCTTCCTCGCCGGTCGTGAACGCGGTCACCGAATGGCCCTGCCGCGACAGGGCCATTTCCAGTGCCGTGCGCACCGAGGGATCGTCTTCTACCAGGAGGATGCCGGCCACGCGGTCATTATGGGTCCCCCCTAAGGGCAACCGTTGTGTGTCACGAAACTGTGACATACCACCCATGGAACGCGGACGCATCGCCGAGACCCTAGGAGGGGTCCGTCCTTCGGTCGCGGGGGTGTCGAAGGGGGGGCCGTCAACATCCGGTCGCCCTGACCGGAAGGTCAGGCAGATGTGACCCCTAAGTTGCAAAAATGTGGCAAAAATCACAGCGACTATGAAAGGGCACGTCAACGCAACGATAGGTCAACCGTGAGTGACCGGGGGCCGCTCCCCGACCGGACCGATTATCGCGTTCCGGTTGCGGAGTACCCCCCGGTTCACGGCATGCTCATAGGTCGTGAGTTCAGGTCCGGAATTGAGAGACCGGCCCGCGCCGCAGGGCACGCGGGGCCGCCGCAGGAGCAGCCAGCGCTCCACGCGCGGTCTCCCCCCACGCGCCGCCGCCCCCGCCGATCCCCGGCCTCCCAAGAGCCGTCGCGGATCGTGGTCCACGTCCAAGCGCATCCTGATCCTCGGCAGCACGGCCGTGTTCATCGTGGGCGGTGGCGGATTCGTCGCCTACACCGCCTACCAGAACGCGAACCGCCCGCCGTCCGAGCCGGTGCCGCTGGCCGAGTGGGCCAAGCTCCTCGGTCCCGACCCGTTCGCCCCCGACCCCCAGGCCGACATCCAGAAGGCCGCGGCGGCGCAGTCGATGCGCAAGCGCGCCCTGGAAGACTCCCGGAAGGGCCGCGACCCGCTGAGCCGGGTCAAGATCCCCGAGAAGGCCCCCGGCGGCGACGGCTTCCTGCCCAAGAACTTCCCGGTCGGCACCAAGCCCAACACCGGCAGCAACATGGCCATCGGCAAGGCGATGAACGCCGCGATGGGCTGGGACTCCCAGTGGGGCTGCCTGCAGAGCCTGTGGCAGAAGGAAAGCAACTGGAACGAGCGGGCGATGAACCGCTACAGCGGCGCCTACGGCATCCCCCAGTCGCTGCCCGGCTCCAAGATGGCCAGCGCGGGCTCCGACTGGCAGACCAACCCCGCCACCCAGATCAAGTGGGGCCTCGGCTACATCAAGGGCCGCTACGGTTCCCCCTGCGGCGCCTGGGGCCACTCCCAGCGCGTCGGCTGGTACTGATCCCCACCGGCCCCTCCCAGGCCCCCAGACACCCCTAGAGCCCCCGGACGGCACCCGGGCCGGTAAGGCAGGGGGCAAGGGGCGGTATTGACACCACGCGCTTCGCGGCGTGCACGGCACGCCGCAGTGCGTACGGCACGCGCTGCGCGCAGGCTTGCCGTCATGGGTGTGAAGGTCAGCGTGGTCATGCCGGTCCGCAACCCCGGCCAGGAGGCCGACGCGGGGTTCCGCTCGGTGCTCGAACAGTCGCTCCCCGCGGACGAGTACGAGGTGATCATCGCCGACGGCGGGTCCGTCCCCGGCGTCGCCGCCCGGCTCGACGCCATGGCCGCCGACCGCCCCAACGTGCAGGTGCTGCACCTGCCCCGGGCGGGCTGGCCGATGCGCGCCCGCAACGCCGGGCTCGCCGCCGCCCAGGGCGAGTACGTCTACCTGCTCGACCAGGGAGACCGCCTCGCGGCCGGCGCGGCCCGCCTGATGTACGAGCGGGCCAGGATCGCCGAGGCCGACGTCCTGGCCGGTCGGATCGTCCGGGACGGCAGCCTGCCCCCCGCCGCCTTCCAGGTGGACCGCGACCGCGCCGACATCCTGCGTGACCGGCTGCTCGGCCAGCTCACCCCGCACAAGCTCTACCGGCGCGAGTTCCTCGACCGGCTCGGGCTGCGCTTCGACGAGCGCGGCGGCCCGCTCGCCGAGGAGGCGTTCGTGCTGCGCGCCTACCTGTCGGCCAAGGTGGTCGCGCTGCTCGCCGAGTCGATCTGCTGCCGGGTCGCCGCCAGGACCCGCCGTGAGCAGCGGCCCGCCTCCGCCGCCGCCGAACTGGACGCCCTGCTCGACATCGTGGACGACCACACCCCGCCCGGCAGGCAGCGCGACCGCATGTACGCCCACTGGTTCCGCACCGTGGTGCTGCGCCCGTTCTCCACCGGCAGGTTCCTGTCCTCCTCCCAGGACCGCTCGGAGATGTACGGCGCCATGCGGGAGATCACCGTGCGCCGGTTCCCCGCCCGGCTCGACCCGCTGCTGCCCGTGCATCTGCGCGCCGTGGCCGCGCTGCTGCGCGCCGGACGCCTGGACCGGCTCATCGTCCTCGCGGGCGTCACCAAGGGCGTGGGCCTGCGCGTGGGCCTGCGCGAGGCCCACTGGGACGAGGGCGTGCTCACCATGCGCCTGGCCGGCGAGCTGACCCAGCCGGACGGCGACCCGATGTGGTTCCGCGTCGCCGACGACCGGCTGTACTGGGTCCCGCCGACCGACATCGACCCTGTCGTGCTGCCGCCCGCCCTCACTGAGGTCGGAGACGCCGTGGCCAGGGCCCGCCTGCACGTCTACGTCCGCCACGAGGAGAACGGCGAGATGTACGTCGTCCCCACGACGAGCGAGATCCACGTCTGGGGCGAGGGCGACGACGTGCGGCTCGTGCTCGCCGCCGAGGCCCGGCTGGACGTCTCGACCGTGGCGGTGGGCCATCCGCTGGTCAAGGGCATGTGGGAGGTCCACGCCAGGCTGCAGGGCGGGGCCTACCACGCCCGCGCACGCGTGACCGGCGGACGCGCCGGGGGAGCCACCGGCCGGGTCGGCGTAGGCACCGACCCCGGCCACGCGTGCGCCGGTGCGGTGGCCGAGCACCCGCGACGTCTGGTGGTCCCGTTCTGGTGCGACGGCGGGACGCTGCATGTGTGCGTGGAGCCCCGCTCCTATGCCGAGTCCATCGCGCTGGTGTCGCCGGGGGCGGCGATCACCCGGCGCGACGGGCACGTGTTCGTCGTGATGCCGGTGCCGTACGTGCCGCCGAGCGGCGGGCCGCCCGTCGAGCTGGTGCTGCGCAACGGCGCCCGGGAGGTCTCCGCCCCCGGCCTCGTCGAGCCGGGGGAGCCGGGACGGCTGGCCGGGCAGCTCGTGGCCAAGTTCCCGGCGCGGCGGCTGCCGTCGGCCGGGTTCCTCGGCCCGGGGGCCTGGGAGCCCGCGCTGCGCGCCGACGACCGCGAGACCGCGCTGCGTTTCACGCTGGACGTGGCCGTCGGCGGCGCGATCGCCGTACGGCAGGCGGGGGAGGCTCCGCCCGTCCCCCTGATGCGGCGGCTGCTGGCCGGGCTCCCCGGCGCCCGCCGCGCCGTGCGCGGGGTCCGGCGCTACCGGTTCTAGCCGCTCACGCGTTGGGCGGGCGGGTCATGGACAGCACGTCGAGGATCGCGTCGAGTTGCTGCTCGGTGAGCGTGCCCTTGGCCACGTGCCCGCGGTCGAGCACCGCCTGCCTGATGGTCTTGCGCTCGGCCAGGGCGTCCTTGGCGATCTTGGCCGCCTCCTCGTAGCCGACGTGCCGGTTGAGCGGCGTGACGATCGACGGCGAGGACTCCGCGTACTCCCGGCACCGCTCGGCGTTCGCCGTGACGCCGTGCACGCAGCGGTCGGCGAACAGCCGGGAGACGTTGGCCAGCAGCCGGATCGACTCCAGGATGTTGCGGGCGATCACCGGCATCATCACGTTCAGCTCGAAGTTGCCCGCCGCGCCGGCGAACGCGATCGCCCCGTCGTTCCCGATGACCTGCGCGCACACCATGCACACGGCCTCCGGCACGACCGGGTTCACCTTGCCCGGCATGATCGAGGACCCCGGCTGGAGGTCGGGCAGGTTGATCTCGCCCAGCCCGGCGCGCGGCCCCGACCCCATCCAGCGCAGATCGTTGGCGATCTTGGTGAGCGCCACCGCCGTCACCCGGAGCTGACCCGACAGCTCCACGATCGCGTCCCTGGCGCCCTGGGCCTCGAAGTGGTCGCGGGCCTCGGTGAACGGCAGCCCGGTCGCCTCCCGCAGCCCCGCGATCACCTTCCTGGCGAACCCGGGCGGGGTGTTGATCCCGGTGCCCACCGCCGTGCCGCCCAGCGGCAGCTCGGTGACCCGGGTGAGCGCGGAGTTGACGCGCGCCACCGCGTTGTCCACCTGCGTGGCGTAACCGGCGAACTCCTGGCCGAGCGTGACCGGCGTGGCGTCCATCAGGTGCGTACGGCCGGACTTCACCACCTGGGCGAACTCGATCGACTTGGCGCGCAGCGAGGTCGCCAGATGCTCAAGGGAGGGGATGAGGTGGAAGACCGTCTCGGTCGTCGCGGCGACGTGGATGGAGGTCGGGAACACGTCGTTGGAGGACTGGGAGGCGTTCACGTGGTCGTTGGGGTGGACCCGCCGTCCGCCGCCCAGCCGGGCCTCGGCCAGGGTGGCGATCACCTCGTTGGCGTTCATGTTGGACGAGGTGCCGGAGCCGGTCTGGAAGACGTCGATCGGGAACTCGGCGTCCCATTCGTTCTCCGCGACGTCGGTGGCGGCCTGCGCGATGGCCTCCGCCAGCTCCTTGTCGATCACCCCCAGCTCGCCGTTCACCTCCGCGGCCACCGCCTTGACCAGCCCGAGGGCCGCGACGTGGGCGGGTTCGAGCCCACGGCCCGAGATCGGGAAATTCTCCACGGCCCGCTGGGTCTGCGCACGCCACTTCGCCCCGGCGGGCACGCGCACCTCGCCCATCGAGTCGTGCTCGATCCGAAACTCGCTCATGTCCTAAGTCTGCGCCGTGGCCCGCGCGCGCGGACCACCGGCTCAGCCCAAGGCCCACACCACGAAGATCACGACCACCGCGAGCAGCAGCGCGCCCGTGCAGACCAGGATGAACATCCGCGCCCGGCTCTTCGAGTCGGTCGCCTCGGCCGGAGGCGGCCCGGCGATCGCGAACAGGTCCGTACCCAGTCCGCCGCCCAGCGTGTCGCCGTCCTCCGACATCGACGGCACCCGCCCCGGCCTACCGGTGCCCGGCACCCCCGCCACGGGAATCCCGGGGTAGGAGGAGGCGGGCGGCCCCGAGACGGCCTGCCCCTGCGGCCCACGCGGCCCCAGCCCCGGAAGCCCGAACCCCTCGGTACCCGGAAGCCCACCTGCCGCGTACCCCTCGGCCCCGGGAGGTTGGCCCGGCGCGTATCCCTCAGTTCCGGAAGGTCCGCCCGGGGGGTATCCCTGAGCGCCTCCGGGACCACCCGGTGCGTACCCTTCGGCCCCGGGAGGTTGGCCAGGCGCGTATCCCTCGGTCCCCGGAGGTCCGCCCGGCGGGTATCCCTGAGCGCCCGCGGGTCCACCTGGCGCGTACCCTTGGCCGCCTCCAGGCCCGCCGGGGGCATACCCCTGGCCGCCCGAAGGGCCGCCCGGCGCGTATGCCTTCGCTCCCGCAGAGCCGAAACCCTCGGCCCCGGCCGGCGCCCCCGATCCATACCCATCGGGCCCCGGTGCGTGTCCCTGAGCGCCTGGACCACCCGGCGCCTGCCCCTGGGCGCCCGGGGTCCCGGGCGGGCCGTAGCCGTTCTGCGGGATCCGCCGCTCCTGCGTGGGCGTGCCCGCGCCCCAGGGGGCCTGTCCCGGAGCCCCCTGTGGCCCGTGCGGGGCCTGCGGGCGCGAGTCGGGCCCGGAACCCATCCCGCCCCGCGCCGGCGGCCCCTGGGGCGGCTGAGGCCCCGCCGGGCTCACCAGGGGGCCGGGGACGTGCCGCGGCGGCGTCCGCTTCACCCCGGACGGCCGCGACACCGCGATCGTCTGCTCCGGGTCGTACCGCGGAGCGTCCCGCTCCCGCTCCCGCCCGGCGCTCGGGCCCGAAGCGGGCGCGGGAGTGGGGCGTGAGGTAGGTCCGGAGACAGGCCCCGAAGTCGGCCCCGAAGATGGCCCGGAAACCGGTCCGGAGGGTGGCCCGGAGTCGAGGTCGCCGGTCGATCCGGGCACAGCCGGCCCCCGCCCGCGCTCCGCGCCACCGACCTCTCCCGGCCCCGCCCCACGACCATCAGAGCCTGGCCCCTGCCCGGCCCCGAACGCCGAGCCGTGTCCACTGCCGGGCCGAGATCCATGCCCGTGCCCGTCACCGAAGCCGGGTCCGTGTCCGGTCCCAGAGCCGGTGCCGGTGCCGGTGCCGAATGCCGAGTCGCGTCCGCCTCCAGAGCCGGTCCCGGGGCCGGGGCCGGAGGCCGAGTCGTGTCCGCTTCCGGGGCCGGCGTCCTGGGCGGGGCCGAAGGCTCCTTGGGGGGGTGGGGCGGACGGCGCGCCGAAGGCGCCCGCTCCGGCTGGGGGGCCGAAGGCGCCCTGCCCCTGTCCCCTGTTCGCGCCGAAGGCCCCCTGGCCCGGTACGGCCGCGCTCGGCGGATACGTGGGGGCCCGGTCCGGGACCGGGCCCGGACCCGGCCCGTGAGGGCCCTGAGGGCCGCGGCCGGGGGTTCCCGGCGGTGGCGGTACCGGGCTGGACAGCGGCGGCGCCGCGTGTCCCTGAGGCGGGGCCGCGAAGGTGCCGCCCGCGACGAACCCCTGCCCCGTGCCCGGTCCTTCCTGCACCGGCTCGTCCGACGGAGTGTCGGCGACCGCGCGCAGCATCGACGCCGCCCGCCCCGCCGTCAGCCGGGTCGCATGGTCCTTCTCCAGCAACGCCTCCAGCACCGGCCGCAGCGGCCCAGCCTGCGTGGGCGGGTCGGCGCTCTCGGTCATCAGCGCGGCCAGCGTCGCGGCCACCGACGACCGCTCGTACGCGGGCCGTCCCTCCACCGCGAAGTACAGCGTGGCCCCCAGCGACCACAGGTCGGACTCCGGCCCGGTGTACTCGCCGCGCGCGCGTTCGGGCGCGGTGTAACCAGGGGACCCGATGACCATGCCGGTCTTGGTGAGGTTCTTGTCACCCGCGGCCTTGGCGATGCCGAAGTCGGTCAGCACCACCCGGCCGGTCTCGGTGAGCAGCACGTTGCCGGGCTTCACGTCGCGGTGCAGGATGCCCTGGGCGTGCGCGGCCCGGAGCGCGCCGAGCAGGTCGGAGCCGATCTCGGCGACGAGCCGGGGCGGCAGCGGCCCCTCCTCGTCGATGACCTGTTCGAGGGAGCGGGCCTGGACCAGTTCCATGATGATCCACGGCCTGCCCTCCTCCTCGATGGCGTCGTAGACCACCGCGACGGAGGGGTGGTTGATCCTGGCGGCCGAACGGCCCTCGCGGAGCATGCGTTCGCGCAGCTCGGCGCGCTGGGGCTCGCTCAGCCCGGATTCCTGGCGGATTTCCTTCACCGCCACGTCGCGGCCGAGTGAGTGGTCGCGGGCTCGCCAAACGGTACCCATGGTGCCACGGCCGATGGGGGAGATCAGCTCGTAGCGGTCGGCGAGCAGGCGGGGCTGACGGTCGGGCGGCATGGATAGACGATAGCCATATTCGGTTACGAACCGCTTTAGCCTCGCTTGCGAAGCTCCCGGGGCCAGAGGCGGCGGGGCAGCACCATTCTGATGATCGTGGACATGCGCAGCACGAGTGGCCTGGGCTGGGGCGGCTCGACCGGCTTGCGGTGGGAGCCCTCGGCCGCCCTGCGATGCCCGCGCTGCGGCTGCTGCTGAGGCGGGATCGACGGCGTCGCGAAGGGCTGCGGGCGCTGCGCCGTGCTCGGCACGTGGCGGGTCACCGGAGGCCGCGACGGCTCGGCGCGGTGCACGCCCCGGTGCCCCGGACGGCGTGGCATCACCGGCTGCGCCGTGGTGCGCACGGACTTGCGCGCGGCCTGGCCGAGCGGTTCCTCGGCCGCGCCGCCCGCCGCCACCCTGGCCAGCATGAGCGAGGCGCGGGCGGCGTCGAGGCGGGTGTCGGGGTCGATGCGGAGCAGGCCGCGCAGCACCGGGGCGAGCGGCCCGGCCTTCTCCATCGGGATCGGCTCGCCACTGGTCAGCGCGGCCAGCGCGGCGGCGGCCGTACGCCTGCCGTGCAGGCCCTTGCCCTCGGCTGCGGTGTAGAGGGTGGCGCCGAGCGACCAGAGGTCGGCGGCCGGGCTGGCCTTGTCCCCGAGCACGCGCTCGGGCGCGATGTACCCGGCCGAGCCGAGCACGATGCCCGCCTGCGTGATCGACGCGTCGCCTTCCAGCGCGGCGAGGCCGAAGTCGGTGAGCACGGCGCGGTCGTGGGTGACCAGCACGTTGCTCGGCTTCACGTCGCGGTGCAGGATGCCCTTGGAGTGGACGGCGCGCAGCGCGCCGAGCACCTGGCGGCCGATCTCCGCGACCTTGCGCGGCGGCAGCGCGCCCTCCTCGCGGATGAGCTGCTCCAGCGATCTCGCCTGCAACAGCTCCATCACGATCCAGGGCCGGTCGTCCTCGGTGACCACGTCGAAAACGGTGATCACGGACGGGTGGGCGACCATGGCGGTGGCACGGCCCTCGCGCTCGGTGCGGGCGCACAGCTCGGCGCGCAGATCTTCGTCGAGGACGAGCGGGAGGCGCACTTCCTTGACCGCCACCTGACGGTCGAGAAGCTCATCGCGTGCTCGCCAAACGGTGCCCATGCCGCCGCGCCCGACCGGTTCGCTCAGCCGATAGCGCGCGGCAAGAAGGTATCCCGAGGGCGCACGCATGGGTGGCAGCTTACCGATTTGCGTAATGCGACCTGTAGAGACAGCGCCGCTTTTTTGTTGAGATCTTCGGTCAGAGCCAGCCGGGGGTGTGCGTCCCGCGCGCCCCATGCTCTCAGAGATCACAGTCAGCCGGTAGGGCGAGCCACTATTGCGAAGAACTTGCAACTGCGTGGAGTTGCGGGGGCCCGACGAGAAGCCGGTGTTCGAGGGCGTCGACATGTGCAACGAGTACACCGGCGCCGTGATCGACAAGGGCGTGGTCAAGCTGCCCCGGGCGGGGAAGTACGACCTGACGGTGGCCGACGAGGTGGACATGTGCGACTCGTTCAGCGGCGCCGTCCAGGACCGGCCCGACGTGCGGCTCCCGCGACGGGACGGTACGACCTCGTGGTCTCCGGCGCGGAGGACGTCACCGGCTCCTACCGGTTCTCCGTCAGCCGCCGATCCTGATCTCGCGCGCGTCGCCGGGCGGCGCCAGGAAGCCGAGCAGGTCGCCGCCCTCCTTGGTCAGCTCGTCGACGTCGGCCGGGCGCAGCGGAGCCCACGGGCGGATCGTCAGGACGGAGGTCTGCCGTTCCCTGGTCACCCGCCAGTCCCCGGCCGTGAAGCCGTCGATCAGGAACAGGTTCGGTATCCACCCGTGCGGGTCGTACCGCTGCGCCGCGAAGGCGTCGGTGACCACCCGCGTGCGGTCGGCGTGGGAGAGCAGCAGGTTGTCGAAGTCGTAGAGGAAGCGCGCGGGGGCCGGGGTGTCCGCGTCGGGGCGCGGGGCACCGGGCAGGTCGAACAGCCGCACGCCGTGCTCGTCGCGGAAGGTCACCAGGTCGCCCAGGCCCGCGACGATCTCGGACAGCCGCGTCAGCCCCGACCACTGCTGCACGTCCTTGACCGACGCCGGGCCGAAGGCCGCCAGGTAGCGCCGCACCATCGTCTCCGGCGTCATCGGGGGCACGTCGTCACGCCCGAGCCAGGTCTCCGCCGTGGTGTGCGCGACGGGCCCGCTGCGGCCCCACAGCCCGCGCGGCGGCACCTGGACGAGCGTCAGCCACGCCCGCGCGCCCTGGCCGAGCGCGTGGGCGTCGTGCTCTGGCCACTCCTCGGCGAGGAGCTTGCCCAGCTCGGCGAACGTCAGCGGGCGCTCGGCCAGGTGGGCGCGGGCGGTTGCGGCCAGCCGTACCGGATCGACCCCGGCCAGCCGCTTGCGGAACGCGCCCATCGTGCCGCGCTCGATGACCGGCTGCACCAGCGGGCGCAGCGCCATGCAGTCGTCGGCGGAGACCAGGTGGATGGTGCCGCGCATCAGCGCGACCCGCACCGCCCGGCGCTCGGTCAGCAGCTCGGCCGCGTCCTGCGGCCGGAAGCCCGTCAGCCGCGACCACAGCCCGGTGTACCAGGTGTGCGGGGTCTGCGCCTGGAGCCCGCCCAGGTGCTCGACGGCGTCGAGCACCGAGAACTCGGCGGGCTCCGCCCGGCGCAGCAGCAACTGCCTGGCCAGGGTCGCCCGGTTGATCGCCCGCCTGCTCAGCACGTCGTCCATGCGTCACACGCTAGAGGGCGATTAGGACGACTCCCGACCGCATTGCCGCTAATGCCCCCTTTTCATCGGGAGGATCGCCGACCGATGGACAGCGCCGGCCCCGTGGTGTCGGTGAAGAAGTCGTTGCCCTTGTCGTCCACCACGATGAACGCCGGGAAGTCCTCCACCTCGATCTTCCAGACCGCCTCCATGCCCAGCTCCTGGTACTCCAGGACTTCCACCTTCTTGATGCAGTCCTGCGCCAGCCGGGCCGCCGGGCCGCCGATCGAGCCCAGGTAGAACCCGCCGTTGCGCCGGCACGCCTCGGTGACCTGCCCCGAGCGGTTGCCCTTGGCCAGCATCACCAGCGAGCCGCCCGCAGCCTGGAACCGCTCGACGTAGGAGTCCATCCGCCCGGCCGTGGTCGGGCCGAAGGAACCGGAGGCGTATCCGGCCGGGGTCTTGGCCGGTCCGGCGTAGTAGACCGCGTGGTCCTTCAGATACGACGGCATCTCCTCGCCCGCGTCGAGCCGCTCGGCGATCTTGGCGTGCGCGATGTCGCGGGCCACCACCAGCGGCCCGTTGAGCGACAGCCGGGTCTTCACCGGATACTTCGACAACTCCGCCAGGACCTCGCCCATCGGGCGGTTCAGATCGACCCGCACGACGTCGCCGCCGAGCTGCTCGCCGGTGGTGTCGGGCAGGAACCGCGCGGGGTCGGTCTCCAGCCGCTCCAGGAACACGCCCTCCGGCGTGATCTTGGCGAGCGCCTGCCGGTCGGCGCTGCACGACACCGCGATCGCCACCGGGCAGGACGCGCCGTGCCTGGGCAGCCGGATCACCCGCACGTCGTGGCAGAAGTACTTGCCGCCGAACTGGGCCCCGATGCCGAGCCCCTGGGTCAGCTCGAAGACCTTCTTCTCCAGTTCCAGGTCACGGAAGCCGTGCCCGGTGAGCGAGCCCTCGGTGGGCAGTGCGTCCAGGTAGCGGGCCGAGGCGTACTTGGCGGTCTTCAGCGCGAACTCCGCGCTGGTGCCGCCCACCACGACCGCCAGGTGGTACGGCGGGCACGCCGCCGTACCGAGCGAGCGGATCTTCTCCTCTAGGAACTCCAGCATGCGCCGCTCGTTGAGCACCGCCTTCGTCTCCTGGTACAGGAACGACTTGTTGGCGCTGCCGCCGCCCTTGGCCATGAACAGCAGCTTGTACTCGTCGGCGTGGCCGTGCGGGTCCTCGGCGTAGATCTCGACCTGGGCGGGCAGGTTGCTGCCGGTGTTCTTCTCCTCCCACATGGAGATCGGCGCCATCTGCGAGTAGCGCAGGTTGAGCCGGGTGTAGGCGTCGTAGACGCCGCGCGAGACGTGCTCGGCGTCGCGGCCGTCGGTCAGCACGTGGCGTCCGCGCTTGCCCATCACGATCGCGGTGCCGGTGTCCTGGCACATCGGGAGCACGCCGCCCGCCGAGATCGAGGCGTTCTTCAGCAGGTCGAGGGCGACGTAGCGGTCGTTGCCGCTGGACTCTGGATCATCGACGATCTTCCTGAGCTGGGCCAGGTGCGACGCGCGCAGGTAGTGGGAGATGTCGTGGACCGCCGCCTCGGTCAGCGCGCGCAGCGCCTCCGGCTCCACCTCCAGGAACGTACGCCCGGCCGCCTCGACCTTCCGCACCCCCTCAGTGGTGATCAGCCGGTACTCCGTCTCGTCGGGGCCCAGCGGCAGCAGGTCGGTGTAGTCGAACTCGGGCATCGTCGCGTCGTCCTCCTCGGTCGTCCCCGGGCGTCCCGGCGCCCGCCGGTCGCTCCGCCCTGTTGAGATTACGGCGGACGGCGAGCGCGCGAATCACCCGCCCGCCGTACAGGCCGACGGCGATGCCCGCGATCACCAGCCCGGCGCCGGCCAGGTCGCCCGGAGTCGGGACGGCAACCCCGAGCAACAGGCCGGTGACGATCGCGCCGACCGGGATCATCCCGGCGAACAGCCCCGCCACCGCCGGGCCGAGCCGGGGCAGCGCGGTGTACCAGAGGAAGAACGCGCCGGTGGTCACGGCGATCGCCAGGTAGGCCAGGCCCCCGGCCTCCGGCAAGGTCGGTACGCGCAGCATGCCCGCGCCGTCGGTGACCAGCCCGAGCACGAGGAACAGCGGCACGGACAGCGCCGTCGAGTACGCCGACACCAGCACCGCGCCCAGCCTGGGCAGCAGCGGCAGCGCCAGCAGCGAGAACGCCACCTCGCAGGCCAGCGCCACCAGCGCCCACAGCAGCGCGGGCAGGTTGCCGCTGCCCAGGCCCGTCGCGATCGTCGCCCCCGTGACGACCACGCACGCGCCGGCCAGGACATGCGGGGCCGGGCGCCGCCCGCCCAGCAGGGCGAGGGCCAGCGGGACCGTTCCCAGGACGGTGCCGACGAGAGCCGGTCCGGCGTGCCTGGCGGACTCGATGACGGCGACGTTGAACACGATCAGCCCGGTCAGCGTGAGGGCGAGCAGTCGCAGCCACTCGCGGAGCGTCGGCCGCAGCAGGCGCCGCCCGAGCAGCCGCGCCAGGACCAGCAGGGCCGCCGCCCCCGCGGCGTAACGCATCGCCTGGCCACCGTGTACCGGGTAGTTCTGGATGAGGTCGGACACCCCGGCCAGGGTGCCGACCAGGAACATGGCCGTCGCGGCCATGGTGATGTTCTGTGCTGAATTACCACCCCTGGAGCTCATAGCAGGAGATGCTAGGAATTGATTGGACCGATTGCCGGGTCCAATCTGTGGCCGGAAATGAGGACCATTTGGCGGATCTGCACCTTTCTGTGGACCGGACGTCGGGCGGGGTGACCTCGCAGATCGCGGGGGAGCTGCGCACCGCCGTACGGGAAGGACGGCTGTCGCCCGGCGCGCGGCTGCCCGCCAGCCGCGACCTCGCCCGCGACCTCGGAGTGTCCAGGGGAGTCGTGGTCGAGGCGTATGAACGCCTGGTCGCCGAGGGGTTCCTGATCTCCCGGGTGGGATCGGGCACCCGCGTCGCCCCGGCCGCCGGGACGCGCCCGCGCGCCCAGGAGGCCATCTCCGACCAGCCGTACTACGGCGAGCGCGCCACCACGCCCGACCTCACGTCGTTCCCGCGCGAACGATGGATGGCCGCGCTGCGTCACGCCCTCGCCACGATGCCCAACGAGGCGTTCGACTACCCCGACCCCGGCGGGGTGCCGGAACTACGCCGGGAACTGGCCGCGTACCTCCGGCGGGTGCGCGCAGCCGACGCCGAGCCCGAGGACGTGATCGTGGCCGGTGGCGTGGCCCAGGGCCTCAGCATGGTCGTCCGGCTGCTCGCCAATGACGCGGGCGGGCACGTACGGCTCGCCGTCGAGGACCCCACCACGAATCGCCAGGTCCCGCTGCTCACCACGGCGGGCGCGCGCCTCGTCCACGTGCCCGTGGACGAGGAGGGCATCGACGTCGCCGCCCTGGCCCGCAGCGGGGCGCGCTACGTGCTGCTGACCCCCGCCCACCAGTACCCCACCGGCGTCGTGCTGTCCCCCGGCCGCCGCGCGGAACTGATGGCCTGGGCCGCCGCGCGAGGCGCGATCGTGCTGGAGGACGACTACGACGCCGAGTTCCGCTTCGACCGCGACCCCGTCGGCTGCCTCCAGGGGCTCGACCCGCGCCACGTCGCGCTGTGCGGGTCGGTGAGCAAGCCGCTGGCCCCCGGCCTGCGGCTCGGCTGGATCGTGGCCCCGCCGCAGCTCAGCGCCCGGCTCAGGCAGGCCCGCGCCGACCTGGACCTCGGATCTCCCGTGATCGAGCAGTACGCGCTCGCGCACGTGATCCGCAGCGGCCAGTACGACCGGCACCTGCGCCGGATGCGCAGGGAGTACCGCAGGCGCAGGGACGCCTTCGTTACCGCCCTCGCGACGCACCTGCCCGAACTGAAGGTGCGCGGGGTGGCGGCCGGCCTTCACGTGTACGTGGAGCTTCCGCCAGGACTGCGCGAGGAGACCGTCGCCGAGGTGGCCCGGATCGCCGGTATCACCGCCGAGGCGGTGGGCCCGATGCGCGGGGCCGGGCCGGGCGACGAGGCCGCCGTGGTGGTCGGGTTCGCCAAGCTGCCGGCGCACCGGGCCGAGCCGGCCGTCCGGTGCCTGGCCGAGGGCCTGCACACCGGTCCCTGATGGATCGTATGTGTTTCACCAGGCCGTTTGCGGGGAGAGAAGAGGGTTCGTGCACTGTCGATGACGCGCCGGCCGCGTCGCGGAGGTGGTTGGATGAAGATCGCGGGTGCTCCCATGTCGTGGGGTGTCTGCGAGGTTCCAGGCTGGGGATATCAGCTCGACCGGACCAGAGTGCTCGCCGAGATGCGCGACCTCGGGCTGACCGCCACCGAGCTGGGCCCACCCGGATTCCTGCCGCCGTCACCGGCCCGCCGTACCGCCCTGCTCGGCGAGTACGGCCTGCGTGGTGTGGCCGGTCTCGTCCCCTTGGTGCTGCACGACCCCGACCTCGACCCGATGCCCGAAATTCGCGCCAGCCTGCGCGGCTTCCAGGACGGGGACGTCGAGGTCGCCGTGTTCGCCGCCGTCACCGGCGGAGAGGGCTACGACATACGCCCCGAACTGGACGGCACCGGCTGGAAGACGCTCACCGCCAACCTCGACCAGATCGTCGCCACGGCGAAGGAGTTCGACCGTGAAGTTGCGCTGTACCCCCACTTCGGCACGATGATCCAGACGCGTGACGAGGTGAAGCGCGTGCTCGACGAGTCGCGCGTGCAGCTGTGCCTGGACACCGGCCACCTGCTGGTCGGCGGCACCGACCCGGTCTCCGTCGTCGGCGCGGCCCCCGAACGCGTCGGCCACGTCCACCTCAAGGACGTGGACGGCGACCTGGCCGACGAGGTCGCCGCCGGAAACCTGACATACACCGAGGCCGTACGCGCGGGCCTCTTCCGCCCCCTGGGCGAAGGCGAAGTCGACGTCGGCGCCATCGTCACCGGCCTGACCCTCGGCGGCTACGACGGCTGGTACGTCCTCGAACAGGACACCATCCTCACCGAACCCCCACCCCCGGGCGAGGGCCCCAAACAAGCCGTCCACACCAGCCTGGAACACCTTGCATCCCTGACCTGACCCCTCCGGCCCCCCTCCAGCGGGTCGCGGGAAAGCCCGGGGCCGCCCGCCCAAATGCCCTCGCTCCGCTCGGACGCTTTCCTGAGCGGGGCTCCGCCCGACCTCCCGGTACCGGTAGTCCCGAAACCGACGCTTGTCACCACTTTCATGGGGCGCATTGCGCGGCATCCGCGCTCTGAGGGGGCAGGGGTGAGGACTGGTGTTGGAGCAGTTCCTGGCAAATCAGGCGATATACGATTTGCCGGTGGATGTGGAGCGTTGGACTGCCTATCTCTATGAGCGTCACTCTCCAGGTGAGCTGCGGGGATGGGCCCGGCGGCTGGCTTACTTTCGGTTCTGTCGGGCGTACGGCGGGCATGCGAATGACGGTGATCGGCTGATGCTCAGTCTGCGGGTCGGGAGTGAGGCCGATCTGGTGCGGACGTTGGCCGTGTTGGGGGTGCCCGTGCGGTGGCTGGGGCCTGAGGTGGTGCGGCCGACTCCTGGGGTCGCCTACTCGGCGGGGGAGTTCGCTCGGTTTCCGACGCCTGTGGCGCGGTTTCCGGGGGTCGCGCAGCCGGGGCATGCGGGGGTCGCCGGGGAGCGGGCGCATGTGTGGGTGGTCGGGGACCGGCTGGAGATCAGCGTCAGCGACGAGAGCGACCCCTACAGCGTCACCGAGGCCGCCGTCGCGGCGGCCAAGAGGATCGAGGTGGTGTTGCCGCCCATCGTCGCGCAGGTCGTGGATCCGCCGCAGGACGACAGGAACTGTGTCTGTCCTCGGTACTACCCGGAGGTGTGGTGGTGAGAAATGGGGGCGCGGACGGGCCGGATGGAGCAGGCACCCGGGCCGTCCGCGCCCCTGGCACGGGACGAGGGGACCCGTGCCGCGCGGTGGTGTGGTCACCGCGTTTCCAGAGAAGCCGCGTTTCCAGAGAAGCCGTGATGTAAGGGGCGTGCGGCGCGGCGGCGGCCTCACCTCGCCGCCGCGCCTGTTCGTGGGGCCACGCGGCGGGCGGGGCTCACCCCTGGACCCGCCCGCCGGTGACCGTCACCGGGTGCCGGGGCGCTGCCGGGAAGGCGCCGCGCGTCCCGGCGGTCCGGTGATCCGGGCGCGACGGTGGTGATCCCGTGCACACCGCCGCGTCCGGTGGCGACATGTGTCCCTATCCGGTGGCGTTTGAGGAGACCGTCAGTGTCACGGGGATCTCGATGACGGGCTGCCGGCCGCTGGCGGACTGGACGACGACCTTGCCGGTGCGGGTGTCACCGGGCGCGAGGCCGGCGGTGGACGCCGTGACGGTGACGGTGGCCGACTGGTTCTGGAGGAGGCCGCCCGATGCCGGGGCGGCGGTGAGCAGGGCGGGTTCGGTGGTCACCTCGTAGGGGCTGGGGGCGGTGCCGCCGTTGGTGAGGGTGAGGGTCGCCGTCGTAGTGGCGCCCGGTGGGGCGGCCAGGCTCAGCGACGTGGGCGTGGCGGTGACCTTGCCGGTGATGAGGGCCGCGCCGTCCGTGGTGACGGTGCCCGGCGCGACGTTGATTGTCCGGGTGTGGGTGCCGTAGAGCTGCTTGGACACCTTCACCTGGTGGCTCCCGGCCCGCACCAGGCCGCCGTAGGTGCCGTCCTCGCCAGTGGTGAACGTGGCCACGTGCGGGAACTCCACCTTCGCCCCGGCCAGGGGGCGGCCGTCGTTGGCGTCGGTGACCATGCCGCGCACCGCGCCGTGGGCGCCGGCGGTGAAGGTCAGGCTCATGCCGTCCTTGAGCGACGGGCTGATGTGGGAGTACTGGAGCGCGTCGGTGCCGTCGGCGTTCTCGATGCCGACGGTGGCCGACGGGCCGTGGTCGCCGGTGCCGTCGATCTCCTTGTAGCGGAAGCCGATCGTGCCGTCCTCGCCGAGCAGGGCGGAGACCGACAGGCGGTCGTCGTCGTCCGGCGGTTCCTTGTCGAGCCGGACGTTCCGCCATTCGATCACGAAGGATCGGTGCGGGGCGGTGCCGACCGTGCCGGTGTGCAGGGAGGAGTTCCCGTCCAGGTTGAGGCCGTCCCAGAAGGGATAGACGGCCGCGTTCGGAGCGCTCGGGCTCGGGAGGGGGCTGTCCTCGCCGTCCGGGTGATCCGTGAAGGACGCGACGCCGTTCCCGGTGATCCAGATCTGGGAGTAGGACTCGCCGTAGAACGGCACGGGGAAGGGCAGCGCCATCCGCCCGACGTTCGACTCGGTGGTGCCCGCCACGTACGGTTCGGCGCCGACCTCGCAGGTGTATCCGAAGGTGTCGTGCCTGCGCTCCAGCGCGATGTCCTTCGTCAGGTCGCCGGACACGGAGATCTGCGCCGTCGCACCGTCAATGCACGGTGAGGAAGCGGTGATCTCCAGCCGGTGGGAGCCGTGCGGGAGGTCGATCCGGTAGCGGCCGGAGGCGTCCGTGACGGCCTTGACCGGCGTGCCGGAGACCGTCACGGTGGCACCGGCGTCGGCGGCGCCCCCGACGGTGACCGTGCCGGAGACCGCGCTGTGCGGCAGCCTGGTCAGGGCCAGGTTCCCGGTCGTGGTCTGGCCGTCCGTGACGGTCACCGTCCCGGTGGCGCTCTGGTGGCCGAACCTGGACGCGGTGACCTGGTACTGGCCGGGGGGCACGCGCGACAGCGCGTAGGCGCCGCTCTGATCGGTGCCCGTGGTACGGCCGCGCTGCCCGGTGATCCGCACTTCGGCGCCGCTCAGCGGCTGCCCGTTCACGGTGACCGTGCCGCGCAGGTCGCCGAGCGCGTCGTCGGGCGCGGCCTGAACCGCCGCGTACACGTCCAGCGCGCCCTCGCCGAAGGTGTTGTTGTTACTCGGCGTCCCGCCGCAGGTCTCGTCGGACATGTCGACGGCGGTGCCGTCGAGCACCTGCCGGGTGGCGGCGATGTCGCCCCGCAGCGACGGCGCGGCCGACCACAGCAGCGCCACCGCGCCCGCGACATGTGGGGCCGCCATCGAGGTGCCGGTCATGACCTTGTACTCGCCGTAGGGCGTCGAGGAACGGATGTCGACGCCGGGGGCGGAGATATCGGGTTTGATCTCGCCGTTCTCACCGGGGCCCATGACCCCGCCCTGCTGGAGCATGCCTTCGATGTCGAAGGACTGGGCGGCGTAGGACTCGGTGTAGTGCGCCGGCTTGCCGACCGAATCGCACAGGCCATTGCCCCCGTTGCCCGCGGAGAACATCGGGAAGATGCCCGCGGCGATCCACCCCTGGATGATGGTCCGGTACCAGTTCGCATCCTCGTTCTTCCCCCAGGAGTTGTTCACGACGTCCGGGACGAGGTCGTAACGGATGTTCTGGCCGTTCAGGTCGGTCGGAGTGATCAGCCATTGACCGGCCGCGACCAGCGCGTCGGAGTCGCAGCAGCCGTTGACTGCGATCCACTTGGCGCCGGGTGCGACGCCGATTCCGTTCTCGCCGACGATGGTGCCGGTCACGTGCGTGCCGTGATCCTCGCTGCCGCACGGGACGGGGGTGGGGCAGCCTCTCGCGGTGTCGAACCAGTTGTAGTTGTGATCGACGCTGCCGTCGGGCTTCCGGCCGCGGTACTGCACGTCGATGGCGGGGTGCTCGAAGTCGACTCCGGTGTCGATGATGGCGACGGTGATGCCCTCGCCCCGGTTGTTCAGCTCGTTCCACACGCGGGGCGCGTTGATCCGGTCGACGCCCCACTCGACGGCGGCGGCGGCCTTGGCGCCGGTCTTCGCCTTGGCCTTGCCCGCCTTGGGCTCCGGCCGCTCGATCTTGCCGATCGGCTCGATGGCGGTCACCTCGGGCAGGGCGGCGATCTCCTTGGCCAGGCTCGCGTCGGCGGTGACCTTGACCGTGTTGACCAGCCAGAATGGGGTGAAAGCGGCCTTCCGGCCGGTCAGCAGCGCGCGGAGCCCGGCCTGTGACCTGGCGGCGTACGCGGACTTGGCCTCGTAGACCGCCTTGGCCTTGCTCTCCTTGGTCTTGGCGGTGCGGGCGGCGGCGAGGTTCGCCTCGCCTTTGAGGTGAACGAAGAAGGTGGCCTTGCCGTCCTTCAGGTCGGTGCGCACCGCGGCGGCGATCTTGTTCTCGCCGGGGTCGGCGTGCGCGGTGGTCGGCGGGCTGAACAGGGCCAGGACGGCGAGCAGCCCGATCAGCGCCCGGGCGAGGACCCGGGCACGGGTCCGAAGCCGTAAGCGAGGGGACACGTGCTCTCCTAAGCAGTTCGGCGACGCGGCGAGCGGGCCCGGGGGTGAAACCGCCCGCCGCGCCGGCTTGTGGGGACACTGCGGCGAGCAGTCTCCGCCGTCCCGCTGATCGCGGGACAGCCCATTCACCGCTCAATCCCTGTCCACTTGCCACGCGGGCACAGTGGCCCCGCCGGGCCGCTCTAGGAGGCGTCGCCCTTGCGCGCGTAGTCGCCCAGGCCGTCTTCGAGCAGGGCGAACGCCGTCGCGCCCGCCTGCCGTACCCGCTGGGCGAGCCCGGCGGGGGGAGCCTCGGCCAGGACGGTGTCACCCTAGAAATATGGAGGTTCCGATGAGCGACGTACTCGACCTGGTCCACCGCTGGGCCGCCGCCGCTCCAGGCCCCGCCCGGACGATGACGACCGAGAGGGAGGCGACGGCCATGCGCGTCAGCGTCAACGTGACCAACTACTCCTGGCCGGACGGCCCGCGCCGGATCGCCCCGGAGCTGGCACGGCTGGCCACCGAGGCCGACCAGGCCGGCATCGACACCCTGTGGGTCTCCGACCACCTGATCCAGGCCGACCCCACGGCCGCCCCCGGGCAGACCGAGATGCTGGAGGCGTACACCACGCTCGGGTTCCTGGCCGCCGGCACCGAGCGGGTGAACCTCGGCACCATGGTGACCGGCGTGACCTTTCGCCCGCCCACGCTGCTGGTCAAGGCGGTCACCACGCTCGACGTCCTCACCGGCGGGCGGGCCTGGCTGGGCGTGGGCACCGGCTACCACGCCGACGAGGCGGACGACATGGGCCTGCCCATGCCGCCGCTCCCCGAGCGGTACGAACTGCTGGAGGAGACGCTGCGCCTCGCCCGCCAGATGTGGGCGGGCGACGAGTCGCCCTTCGAGGGCGTCCACGCCCGGGCGCGACGTCCGGTCGGCAGCCCGCGCCCGCTGGCGGCCACGGGCAGGCCGAAGGTCCTGATCGGCAGCATGGGGGAGCGCCGCACCCTCCCGCTGGTGGCCAGGTACGGCGACGCGTGCAACCTGTTCGACGTCCCGGACGGCGGGCGGATGCTCAGGCACAAGCTCGACGTCCTGGCCCGGCACTGCGAGGAGGCGGGCCGTCCGTACGACGAGATCGAGAAGACGCTGTCCACCCGGCTGAACCCGGGGGAGAGCGGCGCGGAGTTCGCCCGGCGCGGCGCGGACGCGGCGGCGCTCGGCATCGACCACCTGGTGGTGATCACCCCCGGCCCCTGGACGCCGGAGCGCCTGTCGGCGCTGGCCGACGCCGTCACCAGGCTCCGGTGACCCGCCGCCTCCCCGAGCGGAAGCCTGGCCGCCCCGCACACAAGACGCCGGGACGGCCGGGCCGCCGAACCGTGGATGGCCGGGCGGCGGCCGGGCCGCTGAAACGTGTTACCGGTCGCAGACGCCGGAAATATCGCACACCTTCCGCGCCATCGCCGTGGCGTCCTTCGACTGACGACGGAAATCGCCGTTCTTGAACGTCACCGCCCGCCGGTTGTCGTAGGTGGTGTGCACCTTGTAGACCACGAACGCGGATCCGCGTCGTGTGACGACGGCCCGTTCACCGGCCCCGGCGTCGCCCTTCTCGGTGTCCTGGCCGATCACGCGCAATGCCTCGTCACCGATTCCGGCGACCGCCCGGCCCGGGAAAACGTACTTCTTCCGCTCCGGTTGTCTCGCGCATTTCCGGAGCGCGGAGCGGAGCCCATTCATCGCGTCGTGCGCGAGCTGTTACCGACCCGCCATATCGTGTCACCGACCTCGACGCGCTTTCTCGCGTCCTTGTGCTCGTACTTCAGGAACTTGTGCGGAATCTCCGCCTGCGGCGTGGCCGCGTGGGCGGCCTGGCCGGAGAACATGAACGCCAGTACGCCGCCCGCGACGAGGAGCGATCGTACAACCCCGAAAACAGTAGTCACCTGGGCTTGGATGTCGCCACGAGACGGAAGGTTCGGAATCGAGTTCACCTTGCACGGATGCCACTCGAATGCGCGCCGTTCGCGCTGTTTCCGCCGTTTTCAATCTATAGCCGGAGGGTGGGCTTGTGGCAAGACCCCGGTATAGGCGCACAATCGGTGTTCGTGAGTCGCACCGCCCTGCCGAACGGGCGTGTGCGGGGGGCTTTCTCACGCTGGGGCTCAACACCACACCAAGCCGGACTCGGGGGTCATCATGCGCGTGTTGCTGTCCACGATCGGATCACGGGGTGAGGTTCAGCCGCTGGTGGCGCTGGCCTTGGAACTGCGCGACCTGGGGCAGGAGGTCCGCCTTTGCGTACCTCCGGACTTCCGGCACTGGATCGACGGCCTCGGCTTCCCCGTCGTGCCCATCGGCCCCGAACTGCGCTCGACCGCCACGCCCGGCCGGGCCCGCCCCACACCTGACCAACTGCGGCAACTCGCCCACGGCACGGTTGCCGCCCAGTTCGCCACGATTCCGGTGGCCGCCGCCGGGTGCGACGTCATCGTGGGCGCCGGTTCCCTCCAGATCGCCGCGCGGTCGATCGCCGAGCGGATGGGCGTGCCGTACGTGCACGCCCACTTCTGCCCGATCACGCTGCCCTCGCCGCACCACCCGCCGCCGGTCCTGGGTCTGAGCGGGCCGAGCGGGCACGCACCGGCTCGCGAGGTGAGCAACCCGGCCCTCTGGGCCGAGGACGCCGAACGCTGGAACGCGACCTGGCGCGACGCGCTCAACGCCCACCGCACCTCGGCGGGCCAGGCCCCGGTCACCGACGTGCGCCGCCACCTGCTCACCGACCGGCCGCTGCTGGCCGCCGACGCGACGCTCGGCCCGTGGCCGTCGCCCGCCGACCTCGACGTCGTGCAGACCGGGGCCTGGATCGTCCGGGAACGGCGTCCGCTGCCGATCGAGCTTGAGGCGTTCCTGGCGGACGGGGAGCCGCCGGTCTACTTCGGGTTCGGCAGCGCCCGCGCCCCGGAGGGCCTGGCCGAGGCGATGATCCGCGCCGCCCGCGCGCTCGGACGACGGGCGATCGTGTCCCGTGGCTGGACCGGGCTCTCACCCGTGGACGGCGAGCCCGACTGCCTGCCGATCGGCGAGGTCGACCAGCAGGCGCTCTTCCCGAGGGTCGCCGCCGCCGTCCATCACGGCGGGGCGGGCACCACGACCGCCGCCGCCCTGGCGGGCGCGCCGCAGGTCGTCGTGCCGCAGATGTTCGACCAGCCGTACTGGGCGGGACGGGTGGCGGCGCTCGGAATCGGCGTCGCGCACCCGCAGGCCGTCCCGACGGCCGGCTCCCTGACGGCGGCGCTGGAGGAGGCGCTCAGACCGGGTGTGGCCGCCCGCGCCCGTGCGGTCGCCGCCATGGTGACCACCGACGGCGCCAGTGTCGTGGCCCGCTACGTGCTGTCCATGGCGTCCACCCAGCGGCTCCAGGCCCAGGACACCGCCAAGCAGCCCGGCTGAGCCCCAGCGGCCGCGGGTCTACGGCGACGGTCTACGAACCGCCGCCGTAGACCTGGCGCCAGAGCTCACCGCCCTCGGCGTCGTAGCCGACGAGCCGGGAGGCGTCGCGGTACGCGTCATCGGTGTGCCGCCGGGTTCCGGCGAACAGGCGGAAGTCGCCGAGCTTCCACGGATTCGGTCTGGTCTCGGCCCGTACGGTGGTGCCGTCCTTGAAGACCAGTTCGACGCGTGCGGTCGCGGAGTTCGTGATGCCGAACCAGCGCTCCTTGTCGGTGCGCAGCTCGGCGCTCGACGGCTTGCCGTCCAGGTCGGTCAGGAACGCGCCGCGCGTGAGGATGTGGGTGCCGACGGGCCGGCCGTCCAGCGTCCACTGCAAGGTCTTGGCCGGTGTCTCGTACAGGCCGGCGACCAGCCTGCCCGGCATCTCCACGGCCGGGTCCAATCGCTTGTCCGTGGCCTCCGGCGACCGGGGGTCCGTCCGGGTGAACTCGGCGAGCAGCGTGCCCTGACTGTTCGCGAACTCGAATCCCTGGACCGTTCTGCCCGAGGGGACGGCGACCGTCCAGACGTCCAGGGGGGCGTCCTTGAGGCGGTGGATCTTCCCGGACACCTTGTCCGCACCGGTGACGGCGGTCACGGTGACCGCCTTGTCCGTCGTGGTGCCGTAGTACAGCACCAGCCCGGTGGCCGGGCCGGGGGGAGTGGCGCCCTGTTCGGCCATCTCCCCGGGTTGCAGGGGCTGCCCGCACCACGGGACACCGGTATCCGTCCCGCCCTTGATCCGCCGGCAGAGCAGAGTGCCCTTGTCGCCCTTGGCGAACCAGAACGTGATCGGCCGCCGCTGGGAGGGATCTTCGATCTGCAGGAACTCGCTGATCCGGAACTCGTCGGCCGTGTAGTCCTGCGGGCCGGCGGTCACGCTGGGCACGACGGTGCCGGTGGCGACCTCGGCGGGTCCGGCGTCTCGCGCGGCGGCCAGGCCGAGCGGGACGGCCACGGCCGTAACGCAGACAGCGGCCAGCAGGGCGTTGCGCGCCGTCCGGCGCCGGTGGGCCCTCGTGACCACCTCGGCGGGGAAGCGTGACGGCGCCTTCGGGGCACGCTCGGCGGCCCGCCCGAGCGCCGAGCGCAGCCGGGTCTCCTGGTCCTCGATCATGATGAGCTCCCCTTCGCTGTGGGGTCGGGCACGGTGATGCGAAGCTTGGCCAGACCGAGCGACGCGTGGCTGCGCACGGTTCCTCTGGCGACGCCGAGCACGACGGCGATCTCCTCGTCCGAAAGGTCCTCGTAGTAGCGCAGCACCAGCACCGCCCGCTGCTTCTTCGGCAGGTCGGCCAGCGCCGACCAGAGGCCGTCGTCCGAGGGCAGGTGGTCGTTCCGCGCGGTCTCGGGAAGCGCCCAGTCGAGCCGTTCCCGCCTGCGTAACCGCCAGGTCCTGAAGTGCAACCTGGTCATGATCATCCGCGTGTACGCCTCGGGCGCGTGTTTCTGCCGCACCCGAGGCCACGCACGGTGCAGCCGGACCAGCGCCTCCTGAGTGAGGTCGGCCGCGTCGTGCGGGTTGCCACTGAGGAGGTACCCGTACCGCAACAGGGCGTCAGCCCGCTGCGCCACGAATTCCTCGAACCGCTCGTCCAATGCCGGCTCTGCATTTCCCATGGTCTCTTCATGGGATAGAGCACTCCGCGGGCCGGGAGTGTTGAATCTCAGCGGCTACGAAGATACGCGGTGAACTCGCGGGCGTGGACGGTGTCCTTGTAGGGCCGCAGGGCTTTGGCGAAGTGGGTGATGCGGTCGTTGAGGCGGGTCGAGGTGAGGGCTCGTGCGCCGGGGACGGCGGCGCGGGCGGCGTCGATGGCCTGGTCCAGTTCCCCTGCGGCGAGGTGCGCTTCGGCGAGGCTGATTCGCGTGAGCTGGGCCGATCGGGAGCGGGATTCGTCGTATTGGGGGAGCACGGATTCCAGCAGCCCGGCGGCGCGGCGATGTCGGCCGATGAGGGTCCAGCAGCGGGCACCTTCGGCGACGGGCTCGGTGGGCTGGTACCACGCCACCCAGTGCGGATCGCGGTCGGTCGGCCCCTGCCCGTAGGCGTGTTCGGCCTCGCCGAGCAGGCGAACGGCGGCGGCCTCGGTGTGCGCGTCGCGGGTCTCGGCGCTCGCGGCGCGCAGCGACATGGCCCACGCCTCCCGGCCGAGCAGCAGCGACAGCACACGCGGCGGCGCGTCCGCCTGGCGGGCGGTGTCCAGCGCCGCCCGGGCCAGCCGGGTGGCCCAGACGGGCTCTTCGAGGTAGATGGCCTGGTGGGTCAGCGCGGTCAGCACCCAGGCGGCGGAGAACCGGTCACCGCCGAGCTTGGCGAGTCGCAGGGCCTGGCCGTAGTAGTGCTGGGCCTGCCCGTGGCGGCCGAGGTCGAAGGCCGTCCACCCGGCGATCTGGGTCATGGCCGTGGCGGCGGTCATCAGCTTCGCGCCCACGCGCTCGTCGTATCGGCCGCGCAGCAGGGGAGCGACCTGCGTGTGCAGGTAGTCCACGATCGCGGGCCTTACCAGGCCCGCGCCGAACTGGTGGTCCATCCGGTTGAAGGCCCGCCAGGCGTCCATGACCCGGTCGGCGTCGGAGCCGCCCACGGCAGGGCTCCCGCCACGCGCCACCGGAGCGGCCGGCCGTCCATGGCTCCACTCAGACAGCCAGTCGCCCAGCGCGGCGGGCACGAACGGCAGGGCGACCAGCATCTGTCGCCGCTCCGCGTCCACGTCGCACCTCCACAGGCGTACGGCTGACCTCACCGTATGCTCGGGCGACACATCGGCGAAGTCCGGCATAGGCCATATCTCCGTTTCGACCGGAGCGCCGTCACCGTCCAGCCAGTGCTCGATCTCGGCGGGCTTGACCCCGAAGATCTGCGCCATCCGCGCCCGGTAAGCCGGGCGGACGCCCTGCACCCCGCGTTCCCACCGGCTCCAGGTCGTCATGGACACCCACAACGCCTCCGCCGCCTGTTCCTGTGTCAGCCCCAGCCGTACCCGCGCCCGTCGCAGCGCCACCCGCTCGCCCACCGCACACTCCGACACTCGGTCATCGTTCCGTCACTCATTGTCGATGATTCCAATAGGGGCCGCCGCCGAACGACCAGGAAACGCTCAATCCCGCCGGCACGCGTCAGGGTGCAGGGCGATCGACGTATCCGCCTTCTGCACGGGCCACCTCGGGGCGGGGTTTCCTGCCGCCCGGAGGACAGCCGACCAGTGGGAGATCTCGTGAGCCGTCAACTGCAAGTCACATCCCTTCCCGTCGACGGGGCCGTGCGGGCGGCCCGTGCCGTGGTGCGTGACGCGCTGCGCGGGCTGAAGGAGGACGATCTCCGCGACGCCGAGCTGGTGGTCGCGGAGCTCGCCGGGAACGCCGTGCGGCACGCGTGCCCGCCGTACGAGGTGCGGGTGTTCTCGGTCGGCGGGCGGGCCGTGTGGTGCGAGGTGGTGGACGGGGACCCCGGTGGCGTCGGGGCGGTGCTGGCGGCGCTGGGCCGTCCTCGGGCCGATCCGGATCTGGCGGCCGAGGACGGCCGGGGCCTGGTGGTGGTGCGCGCGCTGAGCCATGGGCGCTGTGGCGTCTACGCGATGGCCGTGCCGCGACCGGCGAAGGCCGTGGGGTTCGTGGTGCCGTGCCGGGCGTTGCCCTCGGGGCCGGTCCGCTACGCGTGGCTGAATTGAGTGGGGCTCGTATTCGCTATGTCCACGTGGTGGAGTCCGCCTGCGGGTTGCGCATTCTTCTCCTTGAAATGCGGGACTGCTTGGCGTGCGACCGGAAAACACCTGAAAAGCGGAGGAGCAATTTTCAGGGCAATCAATTGGGCCGGTCAGTCGATCAGGCGGGCGCGCATCTTCCACACCGCGAGGCACCACATGAGCGCCGCGAAGGCCGCGAGCACCGCCACGTGGAGCAGCGAGCCGAGGCCGAGCGTGCCGAAGACGGCACCCCGGACCAGCTCGACGCAGTGGTAGAGCGGGTTGAACTGGGCGACGGTGGCCGCCCACCCGGGAAGCTGCTCGACCGGGAAGAAGGTGCCCGCGACCAGGAACATCGGGGTCAGCGCACCGGTGATGATGTAGTCGAAGGTGTTGATGGACGGCACGATCGCCGACACCCACATGCCGAACAGCGCGAACCCGAGCCCGGTCAGGAAGCCGATCAGCGGGACGAGCAGCATCCCCCAGCTCGGGTCGAGGCCGAAGGCCATGCCGACCAGCATGGGCGCGCAGCCGTACACGCCCGCCTTGACCGCCAGCCAGGACGCCTCGGCCGTGACCAGTTCGTGGACATCGACCGGGGCGGCCAGCATGGCGTCGTAGGTGTGCTGGAAGGTGCGGCGGATGAAGGTGTTGAACATGCCGCCGAACGCCCCGATGAACAGCACGGCGGTGGACACCACGCCGGTGGCGACGAAGTCGCGGTAGGCGTAGCCGTACATGGCGCCGATCACCGAGCCGAAGCCGTAGCCGAAGGCCAGCAGGTAGATGGTGGGCTCGACCATCGCGGCGAAGGAGGTGGAGGCCCAGTAGCGACGGTAGAGGGCCAGCTCCCTGCGCCACACCGCGCGCACCGGGGCCCACTCGAACGCGCGGGGCGAACGCGGCTCGCCCTCGGTCTCGGCGCCGATCCGCACGGTGGTCATTCGACGGACTCCCCGGTGAGCACGACGAAGACGTCTTCCAGGTTGGCGGGACGCTTGATGCCGGGCGGGGGCAACTGTTCGGCGACGGCGTCGGACAGCCGTTCGGCCTGCAGCAACGACACCGAGGGGCCGGTGCGCCTGGTCGGGAAACCGGCCGCGCGGGCGGCCTGCTCGATCTCGGCCAGCCGGTCGGGCGGGCCGTAGTGCTCGTGCACCTCGCTGCCCGCGTGTTCGAGGATCAGCTTCTCTGGGGTGCCCCTGGCCACCACGCGCCCGTGCGACATGAGCGCGCATTCGTCGGCCAGGCGTTCGGCCTCCTCGATGTAGTGGGTGGACATCAGGCTGGTCACCCCTTCGTCGCGGAGCCGGGCGACCAGCGCCCACAGCTCCTGGCGCACCTGCGGGTCGAGCCCGACGGTGGGCTCGTCGAGCAGCACCAGGCGCGGCGAGTGGACCAGGGCCCGCGCGATCAGCAGACGGCGGCGCATTCCGCCGGACAGCTTGACGGTCTTGGTGTCGGTGCGGTCGGTGAGCTGGGCCAGCTCCACCGCCCGCCGCACGGCCTCCCTGCGGCCGGCTTTGGGAACCCGGTAGAGGTGGGCGAAGACCTCAAGGTTTTCCCGGACGGTCAGTTCCTCGTCGAGATTGTCCATCTGCGGCACCACGCCCATCTGGGCGCGGGCCTGCTTGGCCATTTTCGGCAGGCTCATGCCGAGGACGGTGATCTCGCCCTCGTCGGCGCGCGACTGGGCGGTGAGCAGGCGCATCGTGGTGGACTTTCCAGCGCCGTTGGGGCCGAGCAGCCCGAGGCAGACGCCCTCGGGCACGTCGAGGTCGAGATGATCGACGGCGGTGACCTCGCCGTAGCGCTTCACCACTCCTGAAATGCGGATCGCGGGAGCGGAAGTGATCGCCGTATCGAGTGCGACCGGCGAGCGAAAATTGCCCATACGCTTACTGTAGGCCCCGGCACCGACATTTTCTCAAACGCTTTTCCGGGCCCGCGGGAGCCTCCGAAAAGCGTTACGTGAATTTCATTGATGCGGTCGGCGGGCCGGGGGCTTATTGTCGAGGCATGGACGAACGCCCCGGGGCCTGGCTGCCCCGTCTCACCGAGGTCGGTGAGCGCCTGGCCGAGGAGTGGCAGGCCGCACGGCGTGCCCGCGAAGGCGCGTCGGCCCCGGCCGAACGCTCGCGCGACGCCACCGGCCCGCACGCGATGCGCGCATCCGACGCCGACCGGGAGCGGATCGCCGAGGTGCTGCGCGAAGCGGTTTCCGACGGCAGGCTCGGCATGGCCGAGTTCGAGGAACGCCTGGAACGCGTCTTCAAGGCGCGCACTCTCGGCGACCTGGCGGGCATCACCGAGGACCTGCTGCCCCCCGAGCAGCAGCCGCTGCGGCTCGACGGCGGGCAGGTCTCGGCGATCTTCAAGAAGGAGCACCGCGAGGGCCGCTGGGTGGTGCCCGCCGAACTGCCGGTGACGGCGATGTTCGGCACCACCAAACTCGATCTGCGCGACGCCATCATGCAGAGCCGCCGCGTGGTCATCAACGCCACCCTGGTGTTCGGCGGGCTGGAGATCCACGTGCCCGAGGGCGTCGAGGTGATCCGGGTGTCCAAGGACAAGACCGTCAAGCTCACCCGCCAGCCGGTCGAGCCCGACTCCCCGGTCATCGAGGTCCGCACCAGCAACTTCCTGGGCGAGGTCAAGGTCAAGGAGCCGCCGAAGCGCCGCAGGGGCCGCCGCTGACCCGCACCCCCGCACGGCGCCTTCCGTACGGCGGGCGCCGTACGGAAGACGAAGCGCGGGTCAGCCTGCCGTGTCGAAGTTGATCGCGCTGTAGGCGCGCAGCTTCCACAGCCGGTGTTCGCTCTCGATCTTGCGGATGGTGCCGGAGCGCCCGCGCATCACCAGCGAGTTGGTGATCGCCACGCCGCCCCGGTAGCGCACGCCGCGCATCAGCTCGCCGTCCGTGATGCCCGAGGCCGCGAAGAACACGTCGTCGGAGCGGACCAGGTCGTCGGTGGTGAGCACGGCTTCGAGGTCGAGCCCGGCGTCCAGCGCGCGCTGCCGCTCCGCGTCGTCCTTCGGCCACAGCTTGCCCTGGATGACGCCGCCCAGGCACTTCAGCGCGCAGGCCGCGATGATCCCCTCGGGCGTGCCGCCGATGCCCAGCATCAGGTCGATGCCGGTGCCCGCGCGGGCCGCCATGATCGCGCCCGCCACGTCGCCGTCGGTGATGAACTTGATCCGCGCCCCCGTCTCCCTGATCTCCTTCACGATGCGCTCGTGCCGGGGACGGTCCAGGATCACCACCGTGACGTCGGACGGGCTCGCGCCCTTGGCCTTGGCCACCGCCGCGATGTTCGCCGCCACCGGGGCGTCGATGTCCACGGCCGTCGCCGCCTCCGGCCCGGTCACCAGCTTCTCCATGTAGAAGACCGCCGACGGGTCGTACATCGAGCCGCGCTCGCTCACCGCGATGACGGAGATGGCGTTGCTCATGCCCAGCGCGGTCAGGCGGGTTCCGTCGATCGGGTCCACGGCGACGTCGCACTCGGGGCCGCTGCCGACCCCCACCCGCTCGCCGTTGAACAACATCGGCGCGTTGTCCTTCTCACCTTCGCCGATCACCACCACGCCGTCCATGGAAACCGTGTTGATGAGCTGACGCATGGCGTTCACCGCGGCGCCGTCGGCGCCGTTCTTCTCCCCGCGTCCCACCCAGCGGGCCGCCGCCATGGCCGCGGCCTCGGTGACACGGACCAGTTCGAGTGCGAGGTTGCGGTCGGGCGCGTGTGCGCCCGTGGCAAGTGCGGATGGAACCGACGTCTGGGGTGTTTGTTCGGACATTCCGGCGAACCCTCCTGTAAATCTCGACGTCTACCTCCTGCCCACGCGAGCGCCCGACGTGCGCGTCAACTGCGCGCGAACCGTCTGCGAGCCGCGTACGGCATGCGCCGGCGCCCAAGGCGTACGTTCCGCGCGAGGGCCCGTCCGGCGGTCCGGCCCTTCCGCGTGGATCACCTCGTGCCGATCCCGGCGACTGCATCGATCGTAGTTGGCCCCCTTTCGACGGCTGGAGGAGGATAATGACCCCACCATGAGCAGCGACGATGAACGGCCGGTGACCGCCGCGTCCGCCCCGGCGCGCGGGCCGGCGCGCACCTCGGAGCGCGGGGCCGCCACGCGTGGCGCGATCCTCGAAGCCGCCCGGCACATCTTCGTCACCAGCGGCTTCGCCGACGCCGGGGTCACCGACGTCGTCGCGCGGGCCGGAGCGAGCGTCGGCAGCCTCTACCACCACTTCTCCGGCAAGGCCGACCTCTACCTCACCCTGTTCGAGGAGTTCCAGGAACGCCAGACCCAGCGCACCCGCCAGGCCGTCCAGGACGCCAGGGCCGAGGGCGAGGCCGACCCGATCCGGCTGTTCGTCGCGGGCGCGCGGGCCTACCTGGACGGATGCCTGGCCGAGCGGGAGCTGTCCGCGCTGTTCCTGCGCGGCGACGGCCCGCCCGGGTTCGAGGTCATCATGCGCGACCGGCTGCGCCAGTGGACCAGGCGCAACGCCGCCCTGTTCGAGGGCGACGAGGGGGCGCTGGTGGTCGTGCTCACCGGGGCGCTGGCGGCGGTGGTCTCGGAGGTCTCGCTGTCCGAAGACGCCGACGCGTCGCGCGCGCTGGCCGAAGAGGTCCTGATCATCGTCGGGGCCATCTCGCGCCCGGCGGTCCAGGCGGCCCCGGCGCGGCCCGAAGAGCGGACCATCCCCGCCAGCGGGTAGTCTCCCCAACTGTGCAGCGCTTCGCCCAGGGGTTCTACGGCTATGTCTTCGCCCTGCTCGTCTGTTTCGGGTTGGTGGGCGTCTTCCTGCTGGTCACGCCCGTGGGCCGGTCGGAGCACATTCCCAGCGTCGACTACTCGATCGACCTGGCCAACGCCCGCCGGTCGGCCGCCTACCAGGTCTGGGCGCCGCCGGCCCCGCCGAAGGACTGGATCCCGACCAGCTCCCGCATGGTCGCCGACGACGGCAGCGGCACCGTGACCTGGCGGCTGGGCTTCGCCACCGCCGCCCGCTCGCACGCGATGCTGGCCCAGAGCGACGAGAAGCCGCAGGCCACCTTCGCGGGCCGGATGGCGGGCATCGAGAAGTCGCAAGGCACCCAGCGGATCGGCGATGTCACCTGGGAGCGCCGCTTCCGGCCCGACAAGAAGCAGCGCTCGCTGGTTCGCGTGCTTCCCGAGGCCACCATCGTCATCACCGGCACCGCCGACTGGCCGGAACTGGCCGCGCTCGCCGCCGCGCTCAAGCCGCAGTCGTCGGCCTGACACATCGGCCCTGAGGGCTCAGAACGGCGAGTCGTCGTCGTCCGGCTGCCTGCGCTTGGCCATCGCGGCGGCGAGCTTCACCCGCGCGCCCTGCAGCCACTCCTCACACAGCGCGGCGAGCTTCTCACCGCGCTCCCACAGCTCGATCGACTGTTCGAGGGTCAGCCCGCCGGCCTCCAGCCGCCGGACCACCTCGGTCAGCTCCTCGCGGGCCTTCTCGTACGAGGGCGCGTTCTCTTCTGCCACGTGCCTACCCTAGAGCCCCACGAGGCGTCTTCGGCCTGTCGTGGTTGGAGCCTTCACAGCAGGGCAACACAGCAGGTATGCAGAACCTCGTGATCCGCGTCAACGAAGTGGAGCACCGTCTCGACGTCGATCCCCGCACCTCGCTGCTCGACCTGTTGCGCGAGCGGCTGCGGCTGACCGGCTCGAAGAAGGGTTGCGACCACGGGCAGTGCGGGGCCTGCACCGTCCTCGTGGACGGCAGGCGGGTCGTCTCCTGCCTGCTGCTCGCGGTGGCCTGCGACGGCCTCGACATCACCACGGTCGAAGGACTGGCCACGGCCGAAGGCCGGCCGGGCGCTGACGGCGCGACGCACCCGCTCCAGGCCGCGTTCGTCGAGCACGACGCCTTCCAATGCGGCTACTGCACCCCCGGTCAGCTCTGCTCCGCCGTCGGGATGCTCTCCGAGGACGGCCCCAGCGCGGTGACCGCCGATCTCACCGCCGAGGTGACCCTCGACGACGCCGAGATCCGCGAGCGGATGAGCGGCAACCTGTGCCGGTGCGGCGCGTACGTCAACATCGTGGCGGCCATCCGTGAGACGGCCGCCCGCGAGCCCGTGGCGGAGGCGGCCGGATGAGGGAGTTCGACTACGTTCGGGCGGCGCAGGGCCGCGAGGCCGTCGGCCTGTGCGAGCCGGGGGCGATGTATCTGGCGGGCGGCACCAACCTGGTCGATCTCATGCGCCTGGGGGTCGCGGCCCCCGACCGGCTCGTCGACGTCAGCCGCCTGCCGTACGACCGGATCGAGGAGGTGCCCTCGCACGGGGGCCTGCGGATCGGGGCCACCGTCCGCAACAGCGACCTGGCCGCCGACCCGGTCATCCGGCAGCGTTACCCGATGCTCGCGCGGGCCGTGCTGAGCGGCGCGTCCGGGCAGGTGCGGAACATGGCGACGGTCGGCGGCAACCTGCTGCAACGCACCCGCTGCTCCTACTTCCAGGACATCTCGAAGCCGTGCAACAAACGCGAACCCGGCACCGGCTGCCCGGCCATCGACGGCGACCATCGCAATCTCGCGATCTTCGGGCACTCCGACTCCTGCGTGGCCACCCACCCCTCCGACATGGCGGTGGCGCTGGCCGCCTACGACGCGCTGGTCCAGGTCACCGGCCCCACGGGTGACCGCGCCGTGCCGATCCCCGGCCTGCACCGGCTGCCCGGCGAGGATCCCGAGCGCGACACGGTCCTCGAACCGGGCGAGCTGATCACCACGATCGAGCTGCCCGCGCCCCCGGAGGGCCGCGCCACGTACCGCAAGGTGCGCGAGCGCGCGTCGTTCGCGTTCGCGCTGGTGTCCATCGCGGCCCTGCTCGACGTCGATCCGGGCGGCGTGGTCCGCGAGTGCCGGATCGCGCTGGGCAGCGTCGCCCATGTGCCCTGGCGGGCCGGCCGTGCCGAGGAGGCGCTGATCGGGCAGGTCGTGAGCGACGACGCCTTCGTGGCCGCGGCCGACGCCGAGCTGTCGCTCGCCCGGCCGCTGCCGGGCAACGCCTACAAGGCGACCCTGGCCCGCCGGCTGATCGTGGCCACGCTGCGGGAGCTGGCCCCGTGAGCCGCGTCGAGGGCCCCGACAAGGTCACCGGCCGGGCCACCTACGCGTTCGAGTACGACGTGCCGGAGGCCGCGTACGGCTACGCCGTCCAGGCCACCGTCGGAAAGGGCCGGATCACCGCGTTCGACGCGGGGGAGGCACTGGCCATGCCCGGCGTGCTCACCGTGATCTCCGCGATGGATCCCCCGGAGCTGGGCGACGGCGGCGATCCCGAGCTGGCCGTCCTGCAGGCCACCGAGATCGCCTACCACGGGCAGGTCATCGCCGTCGTGGTCGCCGAGACCCAGGAGATCGCGCGGGCCGCGGCCGAGACCGGCCTGCGCGTCGAGTACGCCGCGGAGCGGCCCGACGTCGGGCTGCGCGCCGACCACCCCGGGCTGTACGCCCCGGAGAAGGTCAACCCCGCCTACCCGGCCCGCACCGAGAAGGGCGACGTCGAGGCCGGGCTCGCCGACGCCGTGGCGACGGTGGACGAGGTATACCGCACGCCCATCCTGCACAACAACGCCATGGAGCCGCACGCCACCATCGCCGTCTGGGAACCGGACGGCACGCTCACGCTCTACGACTCCACGCAGGGGCCGGGCACCCACCGCGACATCGTCGCCAAGGTGCTCGGGCTGCCCCCCGATCAGGTGCGCGTCATCTCCCGGCACGTCGGCGGCGGGTTCGGGTCCAAGGGCACGCCTCGGCCGCACGCGATCCTGGCCGCGCTGGCGGCGCGGGCGGCGGGCCGTCCGGTGAAGCTCGCGCTGACCCGCCAGCAGATGTACGACATGACCGGTTACCGCACCCCCACCATCCAGCGGATCCGGCTGGGCGCCGACGCCAGGGGACGGCTCACCGCCGTCGACCACCATGTGGTCGAGCAGACCTCGACCCTGGCCGAATTCGCCGAGCAGACCGCGGTGGCCACCCGCGTCATGTACGCCACGCCCGCGCTGCGCACCGCCCACCAACTGGTGCGGCTCAACGTGCCCACGCCGTCCTGGATGCGCGCGCCCGGCGAGACGCCCGGCATGTTCGCCCTGGAGTCGGCGATGGACGAGCTGGCCGTCGCGCTCGGCATGGACCCCGTCGAGCTGCGCGTCGTCAACGACCCCGACGCCGAGCCGCAGGGCGGGCGGCCGTTCAGCTCCCGCAACCTGGTCGCCTGCCTGCGCGAGGGCGCCCGCCGCTTCCACTGGGCCCGCCGCGACCCCGAGCCGGGCATCCGGCTGGAGGGCCGCTGGCTGGTCGGCACCGGCGTGGCCTCCTCCACGTACCCCGTCTACCGCCGCCCGTCGTCGGCGTCGGTGCGCGCCCGCGACGGCGGCTACGTCGTCCGGATCGGCGCCGTGGACATCGGCACCGGCGCGCGCACCGCGCTGACCAGGATCGCCGCCGAGGTTTTGGGCGCCGCGCCCGAGCAGGTCGAGGTCGAGATCGGCGACAGCGCGCTGCCGCCCGCCTCGCTCGCGGGCGGCTCGATGGGCACCGCGTCCTGGGGCACCGCCATCACCCGCGCGTGCGAGGCGCTGCTGAAGGACGGCGGCGAGGAGGCCACCGCCGACACCGCCGAGGAGGTCGCCAACACCGCCGACTTCGCCCGCCACGCCTTCGGCGCGCAGTTCGCGGAGGTCCGCGTCAACGCCGACACCGGCGAGGTGCGCGTGTCACGCCTGCTCGGCGTCTTCGCGGCGGGCCGCATCATCGAGCCGACGCTGGCCCGCTCCCAGTTCATCGGCGGCATGACCATGGGCCTGGGCATGGCGCTGATGGAGGAGACCTACATCGACGAGCGGTTCGGCGACTTCCTCAACCACGACCTGGCGCAGTACCACATCGCCGCCTGCGCCGACGTGCCCGACGTCGAGGCCGCCTGGATCGACGAGGAGGACCCCTACCTCAACCCGATGGGCAGCAAGGGCATCGGCGAGATCGGCATCGTCGGCACCGCCGCCGCCATCGCCAACGCCGTCCACCACGCCACCGGGCGGCGCGTCCGCGACCTGCCCATCACCCCGGCGAAGCTGCTGTAGGTCAGCCGGGGTCGGAGGTGCCGTCGGCGCGGGCCGTGACGCGGGCGTCGGGGAAGCGGATGGTCAGCTCGTCGCCGGTGGCGACCTCGGCGGCCCGCCGTACGACCTCGCCGTCCGGGCGCTGCACGATCGCGTAGCCGCGCTCCAGGGTCGCGGCCGGAGACAGCGCGACCAGGCGGGCGCGCAGGTGGGTGAGCGAGTCGTCGGCGCGGTCGAGCGAGCCGCCAAGGCAGCGGCGGGCGCGGTCGCGGAGCTGGTCCACCTGCTCGGCGCGGCGCTCGATCTCGCGCACCGGATCGGCCAGCGACGGCCTGGTCCGCACCGACGCGAGCCAGGCCAGCTCGCGGTCCAGCCAGCCCTTGACCATCCGGCGTCCCCGGTCGCGGAGCTGACGCACCAGCGTGAGCTGCTCGCCGACGTCGGGCACGACCTTCTTGGCGGCGTCGGTCGGCGTCGAGGCCCGCACGTCGGCCACCAGGTCGAGCAGCGGGCTGTCCTGCTCGTGGCCGATCGCGCTGACCACCGGTGTACGGCACGCCGCCACGGCGCGCACCAGCGACTCGTCGGAGAACGGCAGCAGGTCTTCCATGGAACCGCCGCCGCGCGCCACCACGATCACCTCGACCTCGCGGTCGGCGTCGAGCCGGTGCAGCGCCTCGGTCACCTCGGTGACCGCGTAGGGCCCCTGGACGGCGACCTCCTCGACCTTGAAGCGCACGGCGGGCCAGCGACGGCGGGCGTTCTCCAGCACGTCGCGTTCGGCCGCCGAGTCGCGCCCGCAGATGAGCCCGACCGTGCCCGGCAGGAAGGGGAGCCGCCGCTTGCGGTCGGTGGCGAACAGCCCCTCGGAGGCGAGGACCTGGCGCAGCCGCTCCAGCCGGGCGAGCAGTTCTCCGACGCCCACCGGCTTGATCTCCAGGGCGGTGAAGGCGAAGGAGCCCTTGTTGACCCAGAAGTCCGGCTTGACGTGCACGACGACGCGCGCGCCGTCCACGGGGCGCGGGACGGTCGCCTCGTACACGCCGCGCGGGCAGGTGACCCGCGCCGACACGTTGGCCACCGGGTCGCGCAGCGTCATGAACACGGTGCCGCCACGGGCGATCAGTTCGGTGATCTGCCCTTCGACCCAGATCGTGCCCAGCTTGCCGATCCATCCGGCGACCATCTGCAGGACGGTCCTGATCGGGATCGGCTGCTCGGGTGAGGTCTTCTGCGCCATGCCGCACAACCTATCGAGGCCGTGCGACGAGCGGGCGCGGGTACGCGAGCCGGGAAGGGGCTATTCGCCTCCCGCCTCGGCCATCTTCGCCAGCCGGTTCTCGAACATCTTCACGATGTTGGCGCGGTTGGCGGTGGCCTGCTCGTAGGTGAGCAGCGCGCGGACCTCGTCGGCGGACTTGTTGCGCAGCCGGGCGCGCAGCGAGGCCAGGGTCAGCTCGGAGTAGTTGGGCATGGGCTCGGGCAGCTCACCGTTGGAGGCGGCGGCAGCGGCGGGGGCCTTGGGCTTGGTGGCGCGCTTGGCGCGAGCGGGCTTCGGCTCCTCGACGGGCTCCTCAGCGGCCTTCTCGGTTACCGTCTCGGCGGCCTTCTCAGTGACCGTCTCGACCGGCGCCGCGACCTCGGCGGGAGCGGGCGCCTCGGCGACCGGGGCCGGGGCAGGGGCAGGGGCCGGGGTCTCCACGACGGGGGCGGCCGCTTCGGCCGCGGGCTCCGCAGCGGGCTTCTCGACGGGCTTCTCGGCCGCCTTCGGCTCGGCGGGCTTCTCCACCGGCTTCTCGGCGACGGGCTCGGTCTTGGGCTCGGCCTCGGGCTTGGCGTCGGCCTCGGGCTTCGCGGACTTCCCGCCCCTGGGGGCGAAGATGACCGGCTGACGGCGCGCGGGCTTGGACTCCGTGTCGGCGGCGGTCGTCTCCGCCGTTTCCGCAGCCGTGGCCGTTTCGGTGGCGCTCGCGGTGCTCTTGTCGTCCGCGAGCTCCTTCGCGGCGTCCTTGTTCTCGTCCTTGTTCTCGTCCTTGGCCCCGAGGCGCTTGAGCGTGGCGCGCACCCGGTCGCCGAACGTGAGGGCCTGGCCGACGCCGCTGATCGTGGTGTTCAGCGCGTTCAGCGGCAGGTCCTTGGCCTTCTCCTTCAGTCCGTCACGATCGGAGAACGCGTCGCGGACGGACTTCGCGACGTTGCGTACGACGTCGGGTAGGGACATGCCGGGCTCCTTGGAGTTTTGTCTACGTGGCGGCTAGTCTGGCAAAAGACTGGCGTGTGGGGTAAGCGAACGGTCGGGTACGCGTACGGGGTCCCCCGCTCGCTCCACGTAGCATGGATACATGACTAGTGAGACCCCTGCGACCCGCCGTGTGCTAGTTGCCAAGCCTCGTGGCTACTGCGCCGGGGTCGATCGCGCGGTGGAAGCCGTGGAACGCGCACTTGAGCGCTATGGTGCGCCGATCTACGTCCGCAAGCAGATCGTGCACAACACCCACGTGGTCAAGACGCTCGAATCGCGCGGCGCCGTCTTCGTCGAGGAGACCGAAGAGGTCCCCGAAGGCGCGATCGTCGTCTTCTCCGCGCACGGCGTGTCGCCCGCCGTCCACGAGCAGGCGGCCGAGCGGAGCCTGCGCACCATCGACGCCACCTGCCCACTGGTCACCAAGGTCCACAACGAGGCCAAGCGCTTCGCCGCCAAGGACTACGACATCCTGCTGATCGGCCACGAGGGGCACGAGGAGGTCGAGGGCACCGCCGGTGAGGCCCCGGCCCACATCCGGCTGGTGGACGGCCTCGACTCGGTGTCCGGCGTGCAGGTCCGCGACCCCAAGCGGGTGGTGTGGCTGTCGCAGACCACGCTGTCGGTGGACGAGACCACCGAGACGGTCGGCCGGCTGCGGGAGCGCTTCCCGAACCTCATCGACCCGCCGAGCGACGACATCTGCTACGCCACCCAGAACCGCCAGGTGGCGGTGAAGGAGATCGCGGCCGAGTCCGAGCTGGTCATCGTGGTGGGCTCGACCAACTCCTCCAACTCCAAGCGGCTGGTCGAGGTCGCCCTCGACGCGGGGGCCGACGCCTCCTACCTGGTCGACGACGCCTCCCACATCCAGGACTCCTGGCTGGAGGGCGTCACCACGGTCGGGCTGAGCAGCGGCGCGTCCGTGCCCGAGGAACTGGTCGACGGCGTGCTCGCCCACCTGGCCGCGCGCGGGTTCGGCGAGGTGCGCGAGGTGGAGTCGGTCCAGGAGAGCGTCCGTTTCGCCCTGCCCCACGAGCTGCGCCGCGACCTGCGCGCGGGCTGAGCGGGTCCGCTGTGGGGCGTCACCGCACGGTGGCGCCCTCCGGCAGGTCGAGCAGGTGCAGTTCGTCCCGGGTGGGCAGACCGTGCCAGCCGCCCTGCCGACCGCTGTGCGAGGCGACGGCGAAGGCGGCGAGCGTCACTCCCCGGGCCAGCCGTCCGGGCAGCGGCAGGCCGTCCAGCAGGCCCGACAGGTAGCCGGCGGTGAACGCGTCGCCCGCGCCCACGGTGCCGGCGACCGGCACCCTGCGGGCGGCGGCCCTGGCGTGCTCGGCCCCGCGCCACGCCTCCGCCCCGTCCGCGCCGTGCTTGACCACGACCTCGGCGATCCCGGTCACGCCCTCGGGGCCGCCGACGAGCGGCAGCTCGCCGGCCGAGACGATCAGCACGTCCACGAAGGGCAGCAGCCTCGACAGCGCCGACGTGGCCGTGTCCGCGTCCCACAGCCGCGACCGGTGCTTGACGTCCAGGCTCACCATGACCCCGGCGTCCTTGGCGAGCCGGACGGCGTGCTCCATGGCGGCGCGCGGCTCCGCGCCCAGGGCCGGTGTGACGCCGGTGATGTGCAGGACGCGGGGCTGTTCGGCGAGGGCGGCGGTGGCGTCGGCGGCCGAGAGCGTCGCTCCGGCGGAACCCGCGCGGTAGTAGTGCACCCGGGTGATGTCGGCGACGCGGCTCTCCTGGACGAGCAGGCCCGTGGGCCGTTCGCCGTGCACGCGCGCCGTGCTCACGTCCACGCCCTCGGCGCGGAGCGTCCGCAGCACCAGCCTGCCGAACTCGTCGTCGCCGACCACGCCCGCCCAGCGCACCGCGTGCCCGAGCCGGGCCAGGCCGATGGCCACGCTCGCCTCCGCCCCCGCGACGCTGAGCCCCAGCGTGCCGCCCAGCCGCAGCGGGCCCTGCCCGTGCAGCGAGGCCAGCGACTCACCCAGCGTCGTCACATCGGTGCGGCCGGTAGATGTCGCGTGCAGCGGATCCATGCCGACCACTTTGCCAGCGCCCCGTTCGCGGCCCCGGGCGGGGGCGGTGGAGCGCGCTATTCGGCGGGGTCGCGCTGCTTGCCGTACACGCGGGGCTCGAAGTAGCCCTCAGGCTCGGGCACGTATGCGCCGCCGCCCGCGGGGGCCGTGCGCTCCGGACCGGGCGGCGGCGGACCCGCCGCCGGGTCAGCCGATCCGCCGGAGCCGGCGGCCTCGTTCGCGCCGCCCGCCGCCTGGGCGGCGCTCACCGCGCGGGCCGCGCGCAGCTCCTCGCGCAGCTCGCGGACGTTGGACGGCAGGCCGCGCCGCCACGCCACGCCGAGCACCAGCGCCGACCCGGCGAACAGCCACGGCGCGCCCGCCGACAGCGAGGTGAACAGCCCGAGGCCGAGCGCCTGGAGCATCGACGCCGAACTGGCCAGCGCCCGGACCAGCTCGGAGACCAGGGTGGCCGCGAAGAACAGCAGCGGCGGCGTGACCACCAGGGACAGCAGGTCGCGCGGGTTGACCAGGAACACGGCGGCCAGGCAGCCCGCGAGGAAGGTCACGCCCACGGTGATCGTGGAGCCGAGCAGGCTCTGCAGCACGTTGCCCAGCAGTGTCGCCAGCACCACGACGGCGAGGGCGCCGCGCACGGTCAGGCGCACGCCGGCGGACCGCGCCGGCTCAGCGCTCATGGTCGCCCCCCTTGAGCCACCCGATGCCCCCTCCAGTGTGCGCCCCGACCGCCCGCAAGGACAGGTCAAGGCCAACTTACCGCCAGCGCGCAGGAGGAGAGCGGAGGTTACGCCCTCTTCCGCCACCAGCCGGGGTCCATCGCACCCGCTTCGTCCGTTAGACCCTCTTCGTACTGGGTGCTCTTCTCCAGCAGTTCGGGACTGGAGAGCCCTCGGGGCAGGCCCTCGACCATCTGCGGCTGTTCGAGCTCGCCGTCCACCAGGCCCAGGTCGTTCAGCTTCCGCGCGCTGACCATCACCCGGGTCTCCAGGGAGCCGACCGTGCGGTTGTAGGCGTCGACCGCGCGGGTCAGCGCCCGGCCCAGGGAGTCGACGTTGCGGCCCATCGTGCCGAGCCGTTCGTACAGCTCCTTGCCCAGGTCGAAGACCGCGCGGGCGTTCTCCGTCAGTGCCGCCTGCTGCCAGGCGTAGTGGGCGGTGCGGAGCATGGTGACCAGGGTGGTGGGGGTGGCGATGTGGACGCGTTTGCCCATCGCGTACTCCAGCAGGCCGGGGTCGCGCTCCAGCGCCGGGGCGAGGAACGCCTCGCCGGGGATGAACAGCACCACGAACTCCGGGGTCGGGCTGAACGCCTGCCAGTACGCCTTGGCGGCCAGCCGGTCGACGTGCTCGCGCAGGTGCCTGGCGTGCGCGTCGAGGCGGACGGCCTGCGTGCCCGCCTCGGCGCTCTCGGCGGCCTCCAGGTAGGCGGCCAGGGAGACCTTGGAGTCGACCACGATGTTCTTGCCGCCGCTCAGCCGTACGACCATGTCGGGGCGCACCACGCCGTCGGCGGTGGACGCGCTCGCCTGCTCGTCGAAGTCGCAGAACCGGGCCATTCCGGCGATCTCCGCGACCCGGCGGAGCTGCAGCTCGCCCCACCGGCCCCGGGCCTCCGGCCGTTGCAGGGCCCGGACCAGCGCGCCGGTCTGGGCGCGGAGCTGGTCGGAGCTCTGGCGGACGAAGTCGATCTGCTTGCTCAGCTCGGCCTGCGACGCGCGGTGGCCCAGTTCGCTGTCGCGGAGCTGCGTCTCCACCCGGGCCAGGGTCTCCTTGAGCGGGCCGATCAGGTGCTCGACGGCCTGCCTGCGCTGGTCGAGGTCGCCCGCGGCCTCGGCGCGGGAGGTCGCCAGGCGGTTCTCGGCCAGTTCCAGGAAACGCAGGTTGTTGACGTCGAGGGCGCGGGCGGACAGGGCCTGGAAGCGCTCGGCGAGCTGCTCCTCGACGTAGCCGAGCTTGCCCTCGGCGACCTTGGCGCGGGCCTGGGCGTCGGACACGGCGGCCGTCGCGCGTGATCTGGCCAGGACGAATCCGATCGCGAATCCGAGTGCGAGGCCGACGGCGAGCAGGAGGATCACAGCCATGACGTCCACGACGGCAATGATCCCAGCCGCGGCTCCCGGCCGTACGGCCCGACACGCCCAGGTCCGCCGTACCCGCGCACGCGCGTAGACTCGGCCAACGTGAGCTTGAGCATCGGCATCGTCGGGCTGCCCAACGTCGGCAAGTCCACTCTCTTCAACGCGCTGACCCGGAGCGGTAACGCGCTGGCGGCGAACTACCCGTTCGCCACGATCGACCCCAACGTGGGTGTGGTCGGCGTTCCCGACGACCGCCTGGGCAAGCTGGCGGAGATCCACGGCTCGGCCAAGATCCTCCCGGCGAAGGTCGAGTTCGTCGACATCGCGGGCCTGGTCCGCGGGGCCTCCGAGGGGCAGGGGCGGGGCAACCAGTTCCTCGCCAACATCCGCGAGACCGACGCGATCTGCCAGGTCATCCGGGTGTTCACCGACCCCGACGTGACCCACGTGGACGGCGATGTCTCCCCGCAGCGCGACATCGAGACGATCAACACCGAGCTGATCCTCGCCGACCTGCAGACGCTGGAGAAGGCCGTGCCCAGGCTGGCCAAGGAGGCCAAGGGCAACAAGGACCGCAAGGCCGCGCTCGACGCCGCCGAGGCCGCCGTCAAGGTCCTCGACACCGGTACCACCATCTACGCGGGAGCCAAGGGAGCCGGCATCGACCCGGCCGACCTGCGCGAGCTGCACCTGCTCACCGCCAAGCCGTTCCTGTACGTCTTCAACCTCGACGCCGACGAGCTGTCGGACGACGCGCTGCGGAGCCGCCTGGCCGGGCTGGTCGCCCCGGCCGAGGCCGTCTTCATGGACGCCAAGATCGAGTCCGAGCTGGTGGAGCTGCCGGAGGACGAGGCGCTGGAGCTGCTCCAGTCGGTCGGGCAGGAGGAGTCGGGGCTGCGTCAGCTCGCGCGCGTCGGCTTCGACACGCTCGGCCTGCAGACCTACCTCACCGCCGGGCCCAAGGAGGCCAGGGCGTGGACCATCCGCAAGGGCGCCACGGCCCCCGAGGCGGCCGGGGCCATCCACACCGACTTCCAGCGCGGCTTCATCAAGGCCGAGGTCATCTCCTACGACGACCTGGTCGAGGCCGGTTCGGTCGCGGCCGTCCGCTCGGCGGGCAAGGCCCGCATCGAGGGCAAGGACTACGTGATGCGCGACGGCGACGTCGTGGAATTTCGCTTCAACGTCTGACCCCCATGCGCCCGATTGGGCACTGAGTGGACTGTCATATGGGCACCGGCTCGGCCGAAGGTGGACTCGGCGGCGCGCTTTGAGGACGCGCCGCCGTCATGCCTCCGGCACTCGGTTTCCCCGGTGCCGGTGACGTGATCGATCCGGCCGTCGGACGCACGGAGCCAATGTGCTCACGCCACCGTGCGCCGACGGCCGTTTCCCTCCTCACCCTGGGGCGTGTCTGGCGTTTCTTCGGGCGCGGATCGCCTCGTAGCCGTCTACCAGGCGTTCGCGCTGTTCACGCAGGCCGCGGCGGATCTCCTCGCCGGCCTGCGCGATGCGTCTGCTGTCGGCCTGGATGGCACTCGATCGGCCCTTGACCTTCGCCGCCGTCGCGCGCAGCCTCGCCAGCCGCGACGCGTCGCCGGTGCTTTCTCGTGGACACTCGTCGGAGTTCCGCATCTGACCCATCACTCCCTCGCGGAGCGGCCCCGTGGAGGCCCGGGTTCCGGCCTGCCCACCACGATCGCCCCCGTCGGTGATCCGGATCAACTTACCGGGCAGGTCAGTTTCAGTAGTAGGCGTCCCAGCCGATGTCGGCGATCTGCGTTGTCGACGACCGAGTGGGCGACGCCCCGGGGCGACTACATTGTGCGGCCCGACGGGGCGGCCGGGGCCCGATCGCGGGGAGGGAGCTGGTCGCCGGCTCGACGGTCGCGCGGGCGGCGGATCGCGGTGAGTACCGTCACGGCGGTGAGGGCCAGGCAGAGCCAGGCGAACCAGTCGCCGAGACGGGTGTAGGGGGTGGCTCCCGGGCCCGGCCGTACGTCGGCGACGACGGTGGTGAACGGGGCGGGGCCTCCCGTCGCCTGCTCGGCGACGACCCGGCCGTAGCCGTCCGAGATCATCACCTTGCCGGTACGGCTCGCCCAGACGATCGCCTCGCCGTTCTCCACTCCGCGCAGCAGGGCCGTGCGGGCCATCTGCCACCCGTTGTCGTCCTCGGTCGAGGCGGGCATGGCCATCAGTCGCGCGCCCGCCGCCGCGTACTGCCTGCCCGGATCCCGGAAGGTCACGTCGCCGCAGATCATCACGCCGACCCGGGCGCCCGAGGCGACCGGAGGGAACGACAGGTCGTGGCCGAGCACGCTCGCCGAGTCGTGGTGCTTGAGGTAGGTGACCGGGGCGCCGCCGTCCGACGGGAAGGTGAGCGCGTAGTTGTACTTGGCCGGGTCGTCCCAGTGCGCGAAGCCGGCCACGATGTCGATCCCGCGTTCCCTGGCGACCCGCCGCATCGGCTCGAACAGCGCCTTGGGGGCGGCCTCCGTCGAGCCCACCGCGGCCTCGGGCAGCACGGCCAGCGTGACGCCCTCCGGGAGGGCGGCGATCGCCTCGGCGTAGGCGGTGGCGAGGTCGCGAGCGGCCGGGGTGGCGAGGTCGGGGGCCCAGTCCCGCTGGTTGGTGGAGATCGCGGCGACCCGCAGGACGGGGGTCTCGCCGCCCGCGCCCGCGAGCCGCAACGCGCCCGCCCCGAGCGCGACGGCGAGCAGGGCGGTGGCGACGGCCGTGGCGCGCAGCCGGGCCGCGAGCCCGGGCTGCGCGGTGGCGAGCGCCGCGACGGCCGAGGGCGCGAGCATGACCAGGAAGTCCACGCCCCACATGCCGGTGACCGAGGCGGCCTGCATGATCAGCGGCATGTCGCCCTGGTGGTTGGCGAACGTGCCGAGCAGCCCCATCGGGTTGGACACGGACACCAGGTAGAGGGCCCCCGTCCACACGGCGGGCGCGGCCAGTACGGCGAGCAGTGGACGCCCCCGCCGCATCTGCGCGCCGAAGGCCAGGACGGCCAGCGCCAGCACCGCCGACATCCCGGTGTTGATCATGATGCCCGCGGGCCACATCGGCATGTCGTGCGAACGGAGCTGGAACGCCCAGATGTTCGCCGTGCCGAGCAGCGACCCGAGGAACGCGACCCCGGCGGCGGCCCAGCCGGGCACACGCGGGGCCAGCAGCAGGGCGGGCAGCGGTGCGACCCAGGTCAGCGCGGCGACCGGAGCCAGACCGGTGCCCAGGTAGAACAGCACCGCCGTGCCCGCGAGGGCGCCTGACACCTGCCACGCGGCCCGGGGTTCACGGACGGAGACCATGGATCACCCTCCTGATGGTCCGCTTGCACAGGGCGCGGAAGTCGGCCTCCGGCATCTCCATGCGGCCGCCGTGGTAGAGCTGGACCAGGCCCATCGCCGGGGTGACGATGGCGAGCGTGACCTCCAGCGGGTCGTCGTCGGCCCGCAGTTCGCCCTCCTCGATGCTCTGTGCCACCGCCTCCAGCACCGGGGCGAAGACGGGGCTGCCGCCGTCGCGGAAGTCGCCGGGGAAGCGCAGCGCGTCGTCGCGCAGCTCGGCGACCACGAAGGTGTAGAGCTTCGGCATCCCGAGCGCGAAGTCGAGGAAGGCGTCCGTCAGCCCGTCGAGGCGGGCCTCGAAGGTGCCGGCGTCGCGCCGTGCCTGCCAATCCTTGGTCACCTGGGCGATCGCCTCGTCGGCGACGGCGCGCAGCAGCGCCTCGCGGTTGGAGTAGTGCCGGTAGGTGGCCATGGCGGTGACACCGGCGTCGGTGGCGACCCGGCGCATGGTGACCGCCTGGGCCCCCTCGTCCAGAAGGATCTTCAGCGCCGCCGTGGCGATCCTCTCGGTGGTTCGTTTCTCGACCATGTCTACACTGTACACAGGAATGTGTACGTTGTAGACGAACGTCAGTCCTTGGCTGCCTTGTACGGGCTTGTACGGAGAATTCCGGCGGCCTTCACCTGCGGCGTCCGGGTTCCGATCATCGAGTGACCCGGCCCTTTTCTGGGGCCGGATCACCGACCTGGAGGTCACCTTGAGATCCGGATCACTCCCCGGCGGGCGCGTGGCGGCGTACCTGAAGCGCGTCGCCCTGCTGGCCGCCGTCCTCGCACTGTCGCTGGCCGCCACCACCCCGGCACAGGGCGCCGTGGCGGTCATGATCGTCTCCAAGCAGTCCGGGAAATGCCTCGACGTCGCCGGCTACGGCACCCACGACGGCGCCAACGTGTGGCTGTGGACCTGCCACGGCGGATCCAACCAGCGGTGGATCTTCGGTAAGGTCTACGGCGACCCGCCGTTCTACTGGATCAAGAACGTGCACAGCAACAAGTGCCTCACGGTGAGCGGCGGCGGCCTGGCGAACGGCACCGACATCGTGATCTCGACCTGCGCGGGGGCCGCGCACCAGAAGTGGTGGCTCGGCTACACGAGTGCGCCGTCCTACTACCACCACCAGCCCAAGCACGCCAACCACGCCTCGTGCATGGACGTGGCCTGGGGTGACACCTTCGACGGGGCCGACGTGTGGCAGTGGAGCTGCCACTGGCCGTACGCGCCGAACCAGGAGTGGATGACGGTGGTCTGAGCCCGGCGTCCGGTCAGTCCGGCTGGTCGTGCCGCCGCGGCGGGGTGGCGGCGAGGATCGAGGTCAGCAGGCCGGGGAACCTGCGCTCCAGGTCGTCGCGGCGCAGGCGGCTGGGGCGCGCGGTGCCGACGAGCCTGGTCGAGACCAGGCCGCTGTGCCGCAGGACGTTCATGTGGTGCGAGACGGTGGAGACCTTCACCGGCAGGTCGAGCGCGGTGCAGGTGGACTCGCCCAGCTCGTCGAGCAGGTGGATCATCCGTAGGCGGATCGGGTCGGCCAGCGCGGCGAGGATCGTGCCGATCTCGATCTCGTCGAGATCGGGCTGTGCCAGCCAGGTCTCCATCGAACCTCCACCGATCGTGCTCCCCAACTACGATACACATCGGAACAGAGTTACGATGAGCGTCGTAATAGCTGACACCCATCGGAAGGTTCCCGATGACCTCGACAACTTCCGCCACCCCGGCCGAGAGCCCGGCCGCCGCCCGCTGGCGGGGCCACGCGGCGGTGCTCGCCTTCGGCGCGTTCGCCGTCGGCACGGACGGCTTCGTCGTCGCCGGGCTGCTCCCGCCCATCGCCGCGTCCCTGCACGTGAGCGTGGCGGCGGCCGGGCAGCTCGTCACGGTGTTCTCCATCGCCTACGCCGTGCTCGCGCCGATCCTGGCGATCCTCACCGCCTCCTGGTCGCGGCGGACCGTCCTGATCGTCGCGCTCGCCGTGTTCGCGATCGGCAACGCGATCACCGCGCTGGCCCCCGGCTACGGCCTGGTCCTGGCCTCCCGCGCGGTCGCGGCGGCCGGGGCGGCCCTGTTCACCGCCACGGCGAGCGCGACGGCCGCGGCGCTGGCGGGGGAGAGCCGTCGCGGGGGCGCCATCGCGATCGTGATGTTCGGCCTGACGTCCTCGCTGATCCTCGGCGCGCCGCTGGGCACGATCGTGGGCGGCGCGCTCGACTGGCGGGCCACCATGTGGTTCGTCACCGGCCTGGCGCTGCTCGCCGCCCCGGCGATCGCCTTCCGCCTGCCCGCCGCCGGACGGGCGAGCGGCGCGGGGATGCGCGCCTTCCTGGCCCCGCTCGGCAGCCGCTCCGTGGTGACGGTGCTGCTCGGCACCGTGGTCGCCTTCACCGGGATCTACATCCCCTACACGTACATCAGCGAGATCTTCGCGCCCGCCGCCTCCGGTCCCACCGCGCTGGCCGCGCTGCTGCTGGTCTTCGGGCTCGCCGGTACGGCGGGCAACCTCACCGCCGGGCGGCTCTCGGACCGGCGCGGCCCCCGGCGGGTGATCCTCGTCGTGACGCCGGTCCTGGCGGCGGTCTTCGCCCTCATGCCCCTCGGGCGGGCCGGGACGGCCGCCGCCGTGATCGCCGTCGCGGTGTCCGGGTTCTTCTCGTTCTCGATCACCACGCCGCAGCAGCACCTGGTGATCGGGCTGGCGGACGGGGGATCGGGAATGGTCACGTCCCTCTATCAGTCGGCTCTCTACCTGGCGGTGTCCCTGTCGGGGGCGGTGGGCGCACTCGGGCTGGAGCGGTGGGGCGCGGTGGCGCTGCCGTACATCGCGGCGGTGCTCATGCTCGCCGCGGCGGCCCTCACCTGGACGGTCCGCCGTGCCCCGGCGGCGCGGGCGTGAACGCCCCGGTGCTCAGCCGGTCGGGAGGCGGACGGCGGCCCTCGCCGCTCTCCTCGACGGCGGCCCGTCCCAGGACGGCCAGCAGGTAGCCTCCGTGCGGCCGGGCGTTGACGCTCCACTGCTCGTCCAGCACGGCCCCGAACCGGCCCGCGCCCTGCGAGGTCAGCGTCGACGGCGATCCGGAGACCCTCGCCCTCGGCCTGTGGTCGGCCGCGCACGGGTGCGTCTCGCTGTTCATCGCCCACCCGTCGCTCCCGTGGCCGACCGACCGCGAGGGCTGATCGACCACATCGTGCGGGTGGCGGGGTTCGGCACGGCGATGTATTCGCGATTGCCGCGTGCCGTACCCGAGAGTTCGCGACTGGCGGCGGAACTGGACGAGTTCGGCGCACGGCTGGCCGCCGATGAGCGGTCCTGAATAACGGGTTTACTCGTCATTACCGATTTGGCAACAACGCTGTGGAACGCTGGGTAGCGAGGTGTTTTCTCCGGGTTTCTGGGTCGTTTTTGGGGAATCGGGGAGCGCGACGGTCGGGGGCCGGACTGTGATCGGGCCCCGGACGGTGTGACGGCCCGAGCGCCGCAGCCGTCTTAGGGGGCCGCGACGGGACGGCAGGCGGTGCCCTACCGCATCGGATCCCCCGGCGAGACCGGCGAGACCGAATCGGTGTGGCGCCATGGGCGTGTCCTGACGCTCCCTGCCCGGCCGCGAGTGCGCGCGTGCGTGTCACGGGCGTGCCATCGTGTCGCCGGACGGCCACATACGTGCAGGTCGCGACAGTCCAGGAACGATGGGGACAGCAACACGTGGCTGTTAGGTAATTGTGGGGCCTCTGGCCTGCTCTAACCCGCTTTCGGCCTCGGTCGGGCGGCCTGCGCCGGGTCAACGGGGACGAAGACCCGGTTTGCTCGGTTACGGTGATGCCTGCAGCATGGGCGTGGCTTTCCTGGAACAATTGGCGGGGCCGCTAGGGTGATTGCTTCACCACCGATAACGGGATCGAGAGTAAGACGACACCGCGCCATGCCGTGGGGATCGGCGCGAGCGGAGGCGTGATGGCTCGAAGGTCGATCGTCCAGCAGGATCCACGGGTCCCTGGCGATCCGGAGCTGTCGGCGTACCCTGAGTCCGGCGGGCCCGACGTCCCCGCGCCGCGCGGGCGCGGCGGCGCCCGGCGCGGCCGATGGTCCGGCGGCGGCGGTCGCTGGCTCGTCTGGATCGGGCGCGCGGTGCTCTGGGCGGTGATCGTAGTCATCGTGGTGAATGGGGTTCGTGCGCCTTTCGAGCGTTTCACGCAGGGCGCCACTCCGGCCGGACAGGGCGCCGAGCCATCCGCGTCCGGCTTTCCCACCGATCGGGCGTCCTCTTTCGCCATTCAATTCGCCGCCGTCTATCTGAATTTCGACGCGACCCGGCCGCAGGAAAGGGCCGGGAAGCTCGCGCCGTTCCTGCCGGAAGGCGCCGACGCCCAGTTCGGATGGGACGGCGCCGGCCAGATGTCCGCCGGGGCCATCCAGCCCTACGGCGTCGAGGTGATCGACTCCCAGCGCGCGGTGGTCACGCTCATCTTCCAGTCCGGCAACCGCCGCATGCGGCTCTCGGTCCCGGTCTACTACTCGGGCGACGAGTTCGTCGTCTCCGCCCGGCCCGGCGTGCTGCCCGCGCCGGCGAAGCCCGCGCTGCCCCAGTCGGCCGAGCCCGACCTCGACGACGCCACGGCCAACGAACTGCGGCCCCAGCTCCAGCTCTTCTTCCAGGCATACGCCGGTACCGACCCCGCCGCGCTGGGTCGTTTCGTCACCGGGAACAAGCCGCTGGAGAACTTCAAGGGCGCGTTCACCTTCGTCGAGATCGAGCGGCTCGTGGTGCCGCTCGGCGGCGCCATCCGCGACATCGAGGCCACCGTCATCTGGAGCATGCCGCCGGCCGCGACGCCCAGCCCCGACCCGTCGGCCCCGGCCGCGACCGCGGGCAGGCTCACACAGTCATACCGCCTCACCGTTGAGAAACAGGGCGGTAAGTGGTTCGTCCAGGACATCCGCGGCGCAGGCGGGTCCGTGGGGTGAGAACGTCAGTGGTCGCTCGATTCCCCCGGGAGGACAAGAATTGATCGTGAAAAGCATGGTGCTGAGCGCGCTCGACCTGGCGTCGACACCGCTGGACCTCGCCGCAACGCCCACGACCCCGGCCCCCGAGGGCGTGGACACCCAGGGCCTGGCCGACTTCCTGCGCCAGTTCTTCGGACCGCTGTTCCTGGTGATCGTGTCCGTCGTCGCGCTTTTCTTCCTCTTCACCCGAGAGATCACGAGATTCGTCCAGTTCATCATTCTGGCGATCGCGATCGGGGTGATCTTCTACGTGCCGAACATCATCGAAGTGACCGCACGCGCCATAGCCGGTGCGCTGGGCATTCAATGATGGGCACCCGATGAAGGGTTGAGAACGGGCCCGGGCGGTCATTGAAGGATGAGGTGATCCGGACACCGGGAAGTGAGGCGACCGAAGTACTGCCCGTTCGAGCGCGACGGTTCTAAGGTGCGGAGAGGAGGAGCGCGTGGACCTGCCCACGTATACCAATATCTGGCGTATTGAGAAGCGGCTCTACAAGCTGTACGACCTACGGCTGCCGATGCCGCTACCAATCGTGTGGATCGGTGTCTTCCTGGGCGTCCTCGTTCCCTGGTCGCTGCTGCTCTGGCTGGTCGGGCTGCCCTTCGCCACTCCATGGCACGTCGTATACCTGGTTCCGCCGGGCGTGGTCACCTGGCTGTCCACCCGGCCGGTGATCGAGAGCAAGCGGCTCAACGAGCTCATGCAGTCCCACCTCCGCTACCTCGGTGAACCGCGCACCTGGTGCCGGATGGCGCCGAGCGCCGAGCCCGCCGAGATCACCTTCCACGCCCGCGTCTGGCAGGTGGGGCCGAGGGCCGAGCCGGTACGCGTCAAGGCCGCCCGCAAGGCCCGCCACGCGTCCAAGACCCGCGGCCGTCCGCAGCGCGCCACCCCGGCCCGCCAGGTCCGCCCGGCCGTCGCCGCCGCCGCGGCGGCGGCCTCCACCGCGCCGGTCGCGCCCGAGGTCGCCCAGGCGGCATCCGGTCAGTCCACCCGCGAACCGGTGTCCTGGGGCCGCGCCCGCGCGGCACGCCGGGGCGCCGCCCCCGCCCTGGCGGCGGGCGGCTCCGCCACCCCGCCCGACCGCCCGTCGGTGGCCCTGCCGTCCGTCGCCTTCCGAACCCCTGCGACCGACCCCCCGCACCGCCCCTCCGCGGACCGTCCCAACTCCCCACCCGCCCTCGACCCCATCGGATCCCCTGCCTCCGACCCGTCGGAGAGCCACCGGTCGTTCCCTCTGCGCCCGGCCGCCGACGCGTCCTCGCCTGGGCGGGCCGAGCGCGCCCCACGCCGCCTGCGCGGCCTCCAGGGCGGCAAGGACCGCTCCACGTCGCCGGAGTGGCCCGCCGCCACCCCCGACCCGTCCACCGAGCACGCGGCCCAGGCCCCATCGGCGCCCATCCCGCCGATCGCCCCTGACGCCCTTCGCCGCCTCCGTCGCCTCGCCGCCTCCGTAGACGGCAACACCACCGCCAAGCCCCCCACCGCCCACACCCCCCACCCAAAGCCCACCACCAACGTCCCCCACCCCGCCGACAGCGGCGAACCCGCCAGCGGCAGCGACACCACCGGTAGTGCCGCCTCGGCCAGGCCCGCCACCGGCGGCGACGCAGCCTCACCCACCAGCCACACCGCCGGCGATGCCCGCTCCGACAGCGCCGCCGCCGGCCGTCCCATAGTCGGTGCCGGTGCCGCCTCCGGCGCGACGGCGGACGGCAGGGGACACCAAGCAGGTGCCGGTGCCGCTGCCAGTGGCCGTTCCTCGGACGAGGCGGAGGCCGAGACGAGTGCGCGGCGTCGCCGAGGGCGGTCGGGTTCCGGAACGCCGGTTCCCGACGCACAGCGTGTGTGGCCCCCGGAAACGGCTCAGGGCCGGTCGGAGCGGGCTGAGCCGGAAGCGGCACCCGCAGAGGCAGAGCCCGTGGCCGCCCAGGCACAGGCTGGAGAGGCCGACTGGGAGGCCGCCCAGGTCGCCGCAGCGTGGCGGGAGGCCGAGGAGCGCGAAGCCGCTGCCGCCGCCCGCGAGCGGGGCGAGCGGGAGGCCGCCGACCGCGCCAAGGCCGAAGCCGCCGCCGCGCGTGCGGAGGTCGGACGGCAGGCGCTGGTCGAGGACCTCACCCGCCGTGGCGCGATGAGCGAAGAGGCCGGTGCCTCGGAGCAGACCCTGCGCGAAGACGCCGAGCGGGAGGCCGCGCAGGTCGCCGCCGCGTGGCGGGAGGCCGAGGAGCGCGAAGCCGCTGCCGCCGCCCGCGAACGGGGCGAGCATGAGCAGGCCACCAAGACCGGACGCCAGACCGCCATCCCCCGCGAACAGTCCCGCCGCGAGGCCGAAGAAGAGGTCCCCCAAGGCGAGGCCCGTGCGGTGGAGGACGGTACGGCCGGAGACGGTGAGGCGGAAGCAGGTGCGGGCAAGGGCCGTGAGGCTCAGGACGTTAGGGCCGACCAGCGGGTGGCGGTGGGTGAGGAGGCTCGGCGCTCTGCCGACGCTCGTCGCCTGGGCGAGGTCGAGGACCAGCGCGCGGGTGAGGAGGATGACGCTCGGCGGGTGGTTGAGGAGCGGGAGGGGGCGGCGGTTCGGGAGAGGGCTCGGCGGGACGCTGTGGAGCGGGAGGCGGCCGCGGCTCGGGAGCAGGCCCGTAGGGAGAGCGAGGAGCGTGAGCGGCCGGAGAGTTCGCGGCGGGCCGAGTTGGAGCGGCAGGCCGCGGCGGCTCGGGAACAGGCTCGCCGGGAGGCGGCGGAGCGTGAGGCCGCGACGCGTGAGCGGGTGCGCAGGGAGGCCGCCGAACGGCAGGCCGCCGCCGCCCGCCGGGAGGCCGAGGAGCGTGAGCGGCGGGAGATCGCCGCGCGCGGCGAGACGGTCGCCGGGAGCCAGATGCCCGGCGTGCCGACGCTGCCCGGAGCCGGCGACAGGGCCGCCAGGGTCTCGATCAGGGCCGTGCAGGAGTCGGCCGCGCCGGTCCCCGTGGCGCCCCCCGTGGAGGGCGGCGGCAAGGTCCGCCGCGTGGAGTCGGTCGTGGGCCGCGACACCTCGGGCGGCTGGCGACGGCTCGCGCAGGTCGTCATCGGTTCCAGCAGCAGCCGTTCGGACGGCTCGGAGATCGACGAGGCCCGCGCCCGCGCCGTGTTCCCCGGCAGCCGCCGGGTGGTCGTGCTGGGCTGCACCGGCGGGGCCGGGCAGACCACTACGGCGCTGATGCTCGGCCACGCCTTCGCCATGCACCGCGAGGACGGCGTGCTCGCCCTCGACGCCAACACCGGCGACAACACGCTGACCAGCAAGATCCAGGCCGATTCCCCCGAGACGCTGGCCTCGCTGCTCGCCGGTCTCGACCAGGTCGGCGGCTACCTCGGGATGCGCGCGTACACCACGCGCACGCCGTCCGGGCTGGAAGTGGTCGGGGCCGACACCGACATCGGCGCCGAGCAGCGGATGGCCGACCGCACGCTGTTCTCCGACCAGCGGCTCGGCCAGGCGATGAACCTGTTCGACCACTACTACAAGCTCGTGGTGGTCGACCCGGCGGCGGCGCTGGCCGCGCGCGTCCTGCCGTACGCCGACCAGCTCGTCCTGGTGGTCCCGGCGAGCGAGGACGGTCCCGACGCCGTGGCGATGACCTACGAGTGGCTCGACGGCCACGGCTGCGCCGAGCTGCGCCGCCGGGCGATCATGGTGGTGAACGGCGTGAGCCGCCGCAGTATGGGCGACGTCGAGCAGGCCGAGGCGGTCGCGCGCGGGCGCTGCCGGGCCATTGTGCGGGTGCCGTGGGAGGACGACCTGGCGCCCGGTGGGTCGGGCCCGGCCGAGCCGGCGCGGATGCGCGCCGCCGGACGCAGGGCCTATCTGGCGCTGGCGGGCGTGGTGGTCGCGGGTTTCGCGGTGCCGCACGCGAGCAAGCGGAGCGAGGAGGAAGTGGCGCAGTGACCGTGGCACGCATCGCGGTGGCGGACGGCAGATGAGCGGCCGGTCCTCGCGGGCACGCAGCCGCCTCGCGGTGAGATACTTCGACGATCGGGTGCTGCTCACCGACTCGGCCGCCTGGGCCTACTTCCGGCTGCCCACCGTGAACTACGAGTTCGTCACGCCAGAGGAGCGCGAGGCGCTCGCCACCAACATCACGATCGCGCTGGCCGCGATCCGGATGTCGGACGCCGAGGTCCACCTGCGGGTCGCGCATCGCACCTACCCGGCCGCCGACTGGGCGATGGCGCTGAACGCCACCTCCGACGAGGGGCCCGGCTGGCGCGACTACCTGGAGGAGATGTACGGCCACGTCTGGGCCAAGGACTTCTGGAGCAAGGAGGTCTACCTGGGCGTCCGCCTCGGCCCGCGTGGCGCGCAGCTCGGCACCGGCGTGCTGGCCCAGCTCTTCGGCTACTACCAGCGGAGTGAGAAGGCGCTCGGCCTGGACGACGACCACGTCCCGGACAACGAAATCGCCAAATGGACCGACCAGGCCGAGCGGCTGGGCCGGGCCCTGGCGTCCAGCGCCCTGTACGCCAGGCACGCCACCTCCATCGAGATCGCCTGGCTGTTCCAGCACGCGGCCACCGGCGCGCTGGGCGACCCGCCGCCGTCGGCGAGCCCCAAGCGGCGCTGGGGGAGGGGCGAGATCGAGGCCCTGGTCGAGGGGCAGATCCACAACGGCAGGTCGCTGCTGCGCATCGAGCAGACCACCGGCGACTCCTACGTGGCCCACCTGTCGTTCGCCCGCTTCCCCGACCTGATGCCGTTCCCGGACGGCGAGCCGTGGAGCCACTTCGCCGACCAGCTCCCCTTCCCGGTGGAGCTGTCCAGCCGGATGCGGCTGATCCCCCCGGTGAAGGCCAGCAAGGACGTCGCCCGCAAGCTCGCGCACGCCCGTGACATGGACATCCACATCCGCGAGGCGGGCGCGGAGGCGCCGATCGCGCTGGCCGAGCAGATCGACGCGGCGCGCATGCTGGAGCACGGCATCACCAAGGAGCGCCTGCCCTTCGTGTACGGCTGGCACCGGCTGATCGTCTCCGCCCCGACCGAGGAGATCTGCGTCCAGCGGGTCGAGGCGGTCGTGGAGCACTACCGCGACGTGGGCATCGACATCGTCAACTCCACGGGCGACCAGTTCTCGCTGTTCTGCGAGGCGCTGCCGGGCGAGCGGGTGCGGGTCAACGCCTACGCCCAGCGGCAGCCGCTGCGCACCATCGCGGGAGGCATGTCGGTGGCGACGGTCGACGTCGGCGACCGCATCGACGAGACCAGCGCGGGCTGGGCCGGGCCGTACATCGGCGAGTCGGTGGGCAGGGCGCGCAGCATCGTGCACTTCGACCCGCTGGTCGCGGCGGCCCGCAACCGGCCGACGGCGATCGCGATCACCGGCGAGCCGGGCGGCGGCAAGACCACGCTGGCGCTGCTGCTGATCTACCAGATGGCGCTGCGCGGGGTGACGATCGCCGTGATCGACCCCAAGGGTGACGCCGAGTCGCTGGTGGCGCTGTTGCGCAGCCGGGGACGCCGGGCGAGGATCATCCCGCTCGGGTCCGCCGCGCCTGGGCTGCTCGACCCGTTCTCGTTCGGCGACGACATCGCGACGAAGAAGACCATGGCCACGGAGACGCTCCGGCTGCTGCTGCCCCGGATGTCGGAGGAGCGCGAGTCGGCCATGATCCAGGCGGTGGCGGCCGTCTCCAACGGCGAGGATCCGTCGCTGGGCAAGGTCGTGGACTACCTGGAGCAGGCCGAGGACGCGGCGTCGAAGAACCTCGGCGCGGTGCTGCACTCGATGTCGGACATGCATCTGGCCCGGCTGTGCTTCGACCCCTCGGGCGGCGACCAGATCGACAGCGAGGGCTGGACCACCGTCTTCACGCTGGGCGGGCTCACCCTGCCCGATGTCACGACCGCCCGCGACGACTACTCCTACGAGCAGCGGCTGTCCGTGGCGTTGCTCTACCTGGTCTCCCAGTTCGCCCGGCGGCTGATGAACGGGCTCGACCGCCGCTCGCCGAAGGCGATCTTCCTGGACGAGGCGTGGGCGATCACGTCCACGCCGGAGGGCGCCAAGCTGGTGCCCGAGGTCAGCAGGATGGGCCGGTCGCGCAACACGGCGCTGGTCCTGGTCTCGCAGAACGCGGGTGACCTGCTGAACGAGCAGGTCACCAACTGCCTGTCGTCGGTGTTCGCGTTCCGCTCGACCGAGCGCGTGGAGGTGGACCACGTCATGTCCCTGCTCGGCGTGGAGCCGCTGGAGGAGCACAAGGCGGTGCTGCGCTCGCTGGGCAACGGCGAGTGCGTCTTCCGGGATCTGGACGGCCGGGCGGGCCGTATCGGGGTGGACCTGATCTCGGAAGAGCTGTTGCGCTGGCTTGACACGAATCCGACACACGATAAGCCCGGTCAGAACGGGAATGATCCTGGGGGAATCGGCAGGCCGGAGACGGCGGCGCGGGAGGTTCGGTCATGAGTGGCCCCCCACAGGGACCGGTGCTGGGCGTCCTCGCCCGCAGGCGACGGCGTAGCGCAGACTCCGAGAAGTCCGACAAGACAGCACCCAAGTCCCGCCGGTCTCGGCTGCGCCGGATCGTCACGGTGGGGCTGATGCTGGTCGTGGGCCTGCTGGCGATGCCGGTCGCCGCGCCGCAGCCGGTCTCGGCGGCGGTGCCGTTGTGCGACCTGTCTCCCGACCTCGCGCCCGAGATCGTCGGCGGCGGTGTCGACGGCCTGCTCCAGCCGCCGCCCCCCGAAGGCACCGCGCCGCTCGGCGGACCGGGCGCGCCGCCCCCTCCCGGCCAGCAGCAGACTCCGCAGGGCCCCCAGACCAACTACTCCACGTACGGCATGTCCGGCCTGTCGTGGCACACCCACGACCTCGGCTGCGACGACGTCGTCGCGGTGCTCGGCAACGCCTGGGCCAACATGGTCTTCACCCTGGCCAAGGCCGTCGACCGGCTGACCATCACCACCTACCAGGCCGCCGCGACCGAGGGCCCGCTCCAGTCGATCAAAGACGTGGTCGACGACGTCGTGACCAACCTGGCCAACGCCATGTACTGGCCCTACCTCCGCCCGCTGGTGATCATCGGCGCGATCTGGCTCGCCTGGTACGGCCTGCTCAGGAAACGCGCGACCACCACCGCCGAGGGCGTCATCTGGATGATCATCGCGGTGGTGGCCGCCGTGTGGTTCTTCAGCCGCCCGGGCGACTTCACCGGCATCGGGAAGGTGGTCACCGACAAGACCGCCGAGGTGGTCAACAGCGCGTTCGCCGGGCTGCCCGGCGCGGGCGGGGCCTCCTGCCTGCCCCCGAAGGGCACCACCGGCGACCAGGCGAAACCCACGGCCGGCGGTTACGGCCAGGCCGGAACCGCCGGAGTCGACCAGAACGCCGACGCGCTGTGGTCCACGCTGGTCTGTAAACCGTGGCTGATGGGCATGTTCGGCACCGCCGACCCCAACGCCCCGGTCGTGAAGGACTTCGGCGCGCTGGCGCTCGACATCCAGGCGCTCGACCGGCAGGAACAGGCGGCGGGGGAGAAACCGACGCCCGCCGCGCACCAGAAGCGGTACGAAGAGGAGGTCGCCAACAAGCTCCAGGGCACCGCCATCTACCCGCTGCTCACCGGCCAGGACTGGACCAGCCGCCTGGGCATCGCGCTAGGCGCGCTGATCGCGGCGATGGTCGCCGGGCTGTTGATCTTCCTGGTCGCGGTGTCGCTGCTGGTGCTCAAGGTCGGGTTCCTGCTGTTGCTGATCCTCGCGCCGGTCTTCCTGCTGATCGGCGTGCATCCGGGGTCGGGGCGGATCATCGCGCTGCGCTGGCTGGAGATGGTGATCGGCACGCTGCTGCGGCAGGCCGTGCTGGCGCTGGTGCTCGGCGTGCTCGTGTACGGCTACGCCCTGATCATCTCCACCGCGATGCCGTGGGGCATGCAGATCCTGTTCATCGCGCTGCTCACCATCGCCGTGTTCTTCTACCGCAGGCCGTTCCAGCACCTGTTCGCCTCGATGGACGGGCATACGCTGGCCACCCGCATGCTGGGCGAGGCGGCGTCCGCGCCCACGCTGTCGCGGGCGGCCAACGCGCTGCCGCCGGTCGCCGGGTACCGGGTCGGGCGCTGGGGGATGCGCAAGGCCGAGCCGCTCATCCAGGCCGCCGCGCTGGCGGGCGGCGGCGCGGCCACCGCGGCGGCGGCGTCCGTCGCGCAGGGCAAGGTACGCGGCGAGGACGGCGGGGCGGCGGGCACGCCGTCCGGGGCGCGTGTGCCCGCGACCGGGCAGCCGGTGCCCCTCGACGCCGACGGCGCGGCGGCGCGGCGTAAGACGGGCGCCTCCCGCACCACGTTGCCCCGCACGGGCTCGGCGCCGCCGCTCAACCTGTCCGGCGCACGCCCGGCCGGTTCGCCGGTTCGCGGCGGTCGCGCCGGTGGCGCACCGAGTACGGCGGGCGCGGGCCGTGGTGTTCCCAGGGTCTCCGGGGGCGGCGGTGGCTCGGGCGGCTCCGGCGGCTCGGGCGGCGGTTCCGGTGGCGGCTCTGGACGTGGCGGCGGCTGGTTCGGCGGCAGGTCCGGCGGCGGATGGGCGCGCGGCGGGTCGGCCGGATCGAGCTCGGGAGGTTCCTCCGGGCGTTCCGGTGGGGGGCTGTTCGGCGGAGGCGGCGGATCCGGAGGGCGTTCCTCCGGCTCGGGCCGTTCCTCGGGCGCCTCGTCGGGCGGCCGGTCGTCCGGCGGCAGGCCGTCGTCCGGGTCCTCCGGTGGGGGGCTGTTCGGCGGAGGCGGCGGGTCCACCCGGCGTTCCGGTTCCTCGGCGGGCTCCGGTGGCCGCGGCTCCGCGCCCAGGGGCGGCGACGGCGGCGGACGCCGTTCCGGCCCTCCGCCGCTGTGGCTGTCGGGCGGCGGCGGACGCTCGGGTGAAGAACCGCCGGTGCCGTTCTGGCTGCGGCCGTCCGGGCCCGACAAGGACTGAGCATGCCGCAGATAGCCGGTGACCGGCGCAAGCTGGTGTTCGTCGCGCTGGTCGCCGTGCTGGCGGTGGTCGGGATCTACCTGACCATGGGCCCGAGCCCGGACGACTCACCGGACGACACGCGCGAGTCGGGCGTGAGCGGCGACGACCGGCCCGTGGCCGCGCCGACGCCGCGCCCTCCGCTCGCCACGGCCAGCAACGCCCCCTTCGACATCTACTCCTACCTGCCGATGTCGAAGGAGGAGCTGGCCGCGACGGCCGACGTGGCGCGGCGCTTCGTCGCCGCGTACGGCACGTTCCGCTTCGACGAGGAGCAGGACGCCTACGCAGACCGGCTGAAGAACTTCACCACCACCGAGCTGGGCTCCTACCTCGCCCGGGGCGTCGCCGCGCCGGGGATGATCGAGCAGAACGTGGCCGAGCAGCGGATCTCGGAGAGCACGGCCACCGTCAAGTCGATCCGGCAGGTCGACCAGAACTCTGTGATCTTCGTGGTGACCGCGAACCGGCGGGTCACCGTCCGGAACGTCCCATCGCAGAGCAGCGAGGACTTCGCCGTCACGCTGGTCCCGGTCGGCGGTGACTGGCGGGTGCACGACGTGCAGCCCGCCACCGACGGCCAGGAGGGCGACCCCGCCAGCGTGCCGGAGGGGGTGAGATGAGCGGATTCAGGGTACGGAGCGCCGTCTTAGTCGGCGTGGCGGGCCTGGTGCTGCTGACGCTCGTGATGGCGCCGATGCTGATGAGCACCTTCCCGTCGATCCTTGGCGGAAACGGCACGATGCCGGACTGCGAGGAGGTCGCCCCCGACGCCGGCGACCTCTCGCCGACCGCGACCTCCGACATCCCCGACGAGTACCTGGAGCTGTACGAGAAGCACGGCAAGAAGATCGGCGTGCAGTGGAACGTCCTGGCGGGGGTCGGTAAGCGGGAGACCAACCACGGCCGCTCGCGCCTGCCGGGCGTGCAGAGCGGTACCAACTCGGCGGGCGCGGCCGGTCCGATGCAGTTCCTGATCAGCACCTGGGGCGGTAAGGCGAAGATCAAGATCCCGTCGACGTTCAACGGCTACGCCTCAGACGGCGACGGCGACGGCTGGGCCGACGTCTACAACCCCGCCGACGCGATCCTGGGCGCGGCCCGGATGCTGAAGCGCAACGGGGCGCCGGAAGACCTGCGCCGGGCGCTGTTCACCTACAACCGGGCCTGGTGGTACGTCGACCAGGTGCTCGACATCGCCAAGCGTTACGCCAAGGACGGCGAGCTGAAGACCCCGCCAGAGGCCGACCCGATGTGCGACCAGCCGATGGTGGACGCCGCGCCGAACGAGGTGGTCAAGAAGATCCTCGACTACGCGCTGGCGCAGCGCGGAAAGCCGTACATCTGGGGCGGCACGGGGCCCGACGGGTTCGACTGCTCCGGCATCATCCACATGGCCTACCGCAACGCGGGGCTGACGATCCCGCGCACCACGTTCGTGCAGTGGCCTTTCGGCGTCCGGATCGACGAGGGCGACGAACAGCCCGGTGACCTGGTCTTCTTCAACGCGGGGCCGGGCACGGGGCCGAACCGCCCGGGGCACGTCGGCATGATCGTGTCGAAGGGGAAGATGATCGAGGCCAGATGCACGCTGTGCGGGCCGATCAAGGTGACGACTTACATGAATCGCCCGAATCGAATGGGGTTCACCCGGCCGCTTGACAACCCCGCCGTCCAGGAACAGCTAAAGCGGCTGGAGCAAGGGTGACATGATGACTTTTCATGGGTGATCAGATTGTGGTCGGCGCCGCGATCGTCTCCGGCGGAAAGCTGCTCAGCGCCCAGCGTGCCGAGCCTCCGGAACTTTACGGCGGGTGGGAGTTTCCCGGCGGAAAGGTCAATCCGGGCGAATCGGAAATCGATGCGCTGATCCGCGAGTGCGATGAGGAACTCGGCGTCCTCATCGAGGCCGGCCGTCGCGTGGGCGGCGACTGGCCCCTCGCGGACGGCTACGTCCTCCGCGTCTGGCTCGCCCGCGTGGTCGCGGGCGTACCCGAGCCGAAGGAGCACCTGGAACTCCGGTGGCTGGGGAAGGGGGAACTGTACGACGTTCCCTGGCTGCCCGCCGACCTGCCGATCGTCCACGCGGTGGAAGGGCTGCTCGGCGAGGATTGAGCATCGGCCCATAGTGACATAACGACTACTGTGGGTGTTTGTGGCGGGGTAAGAGTAGTAGGACCGGCACTGGCGGGTGTCGTAATCGGCGTCGCATTCGTAACCGTCCTGGGCGAATCGCGACCAACAGCGCCCGAGGGTGTTTCCCCATTGGCGCGCGACTCGGCATTGGGCGCGGGCTTGGGCTCGACGGCCGGCGGGCATGCCACGTCGTCGGGCGGCGGCGTCCTCGGAGGCCTGGCCTGGCCCGCCACCACGTCGGCCGACCCGTCACCCGCCCCAGCCGGCCGCTGGCTACGCCTTGGACTACGCGGCCCGGCCGCCGACGTCCGAGTATCTGTGGCCGCCGCCCCGACAGGCACGGTCTTCGTCGACTGCCGCACGCCCCTGCCCAGCCCGGATCCCGCCGGTGCGGAGGACAGGCCGGACCTGGCCGGCCCCGCGAACGGGACGTCCGGTCCGGTGGGCACGGCCGCGGAGGACAGGTTCAATCCGGCTGGTGCCTGGGATGCGGCCGGGGCGGCGGGTGCCGAGAACCGGGCGGGTTCGGTGGGGCGTCAGACACGGGCGTCTGGCGCCGGGCACCTGGTCGGTGCGGAGAGCAGGCCGCGGCCGGTCGGTGCGGGGAGTGGGATGGGCGCGCTGGGTGCGTCTCGCGTGGGGGGCGCGGACGGCCGGTCGCTGGGCTCAACCGGGGTGCGGAAGTCGGGCGACGCGGCCGGTAGGGGCGCGGCGCGAAGGGTTGTGCCGCATGAGTGCGCGCTCGGGGCGGTGGGGCGGGCTGGGCGGACGGTGAACGTATGGGTCGGGGCCGACGCGCCCCGTGAGGTCCGGCTCACGGCGCTCGCGAGCATGCGCCTCGGCGGGGACCACTGGACGGCCAGCGCCACCTCGGTGGACCTCGCCGGTGACCGTCTCGTCGAGGCGGCCCCTTCCGGCGACACCCTGGCACCGCACTGGCAGACGTACGGCACGGCGAACGGCGGCGCGGAAGTCCCGCCGTCGATGATCCAGCGCCTCTGGACCCTCGGGGCGGCCCCGGTGTCTCCGACGGGTCCCGCGCGCTCCGGCGGGCGGAAGGCGGCCCGCGACGGCTTCCCGCCGCGCGCCGCAGGCGGCGAGAGGGACGGCAGGCGGGTGCGGGCCGCCTCTGGCAAGGGAGAAACCGGACGCCAGGGACCGGCCTCCACCAGACGAGAACTCGCCCGTCCGGGAACGGCCCCCGGTGACGGCAGCGGCGCCGGTGTCGGCCGTCCCGGCGCGGGGCCGGGTGACGCGGGCTCCGGTGGCGGGGATACCGGTCGGCCTGGAGCGGTTTCGCCAGGCGGGGACCGTGGGCGTGCGGGGGCGGGGCGGCCTGGGGCTGTTTTGCCGGGGGGTGGCAGTGGGCATCCGGAGGTGGGGGGCGGGGCGGCAGGGGGTGGAACTGTGCCGGTGCCTCCTGGGGTGGTGGGGCCTCCGCCCCCAGTGCAACTGCCGCCGCCGGTGCAGGGGGGCGAAGTGCCGGTGTTGCCGCCGCCCGGGGGTGGGGCGCAGGCCGTGCCGCCGCCTGTGGTCGCGCCTCCGGGTGGGGAGGCGACGGCGCCGCCTCTGCCAAGACGGTTGACGACGACGGCGTTCGAGGAGGACGCGGAACCGGAGGGGGGCGGCGTCGATATGCGCGGCCTGCCCGTCGTATTGGGCGCTGTATTGGCGTTTCTCGGGGCCTTGTGGGGGCAGACGGCCCTTCGACGGCGGCGCCGGTCCCATTGATCCGAAAGCGGTGTTGCGGACACGGGTTTTGCTGTTACTTTTACCCATCTAGGGTTTTCCTTGACTTGGATGTGTTCGGGGAGGACACGGGTGTCGCGACAGGGGCGAGCCAAGGCGGTGGCCGTGCTGCTCGTGACGGTCGGCCTGTGCGGGGCCGGTGTTCTGGCCGCGGCGCCGATGATCGGCAACAGTGCGAACGCGGCGGCCGAAGAGCTGTCCGCCGCCGATCCGACGACGGTCCTCGACCCACCGGACGACAACGCAGGGCCGGAATCGCCAGACCAGTCGGATCTGGAGCCCGAGGTCACGATCACCGTCACCACGACCCCGGAAGAGCCGGTCGAGGTGACGACCACGATCACCGTGACGCCGCCGCCGAAGAAGCCGAAGAAGACCAAGCAGCCGCAACAGCAGCAGCCGCAGCCTCCGGTCCCGCCGGTCACGTCCGCGCCGCAGAGCCTGCCGAGCCAGGAGATCCAGGTTCCGCCCACGGCCACCAGCGATCCGCCCACGCCCACGGTCAGCGAGGCGGTCTCTCTTCCCGCGGTGACGGACTCGCCCGGCACCAGCGCGGCGCCGGTGCCGTCGGTGAGCCAGCCGCTCCCGACCGACCTGATCAGCAGCCCGGAGGTCGCCGCGATCGAACTGCGCGAGGCGTCGCCGGAGATGGACCGGGCGACGCTGAGCCGTCAGCTCGGCATCCCGGCGCTGGTGCTGATGCTGCTCGCGCTGTTCGCGGTGCTGGTCTATGAGAGCAAGCTGCGCCGTCTGGCCCACGCCGCCGCGATCAGGAGGGCCGGTCCCGGAGCGTGGGGACGTCAGGGCGCGGAGGTTCCGCCGTACGCGGGTTACCCGGCCGGGCCCGGATATGTCGCCGGATATCCGGCTCCTCCTGCGGCCTACTCCACGACGACCGTCGTCAACCTGATGCCGGTGCACAACTACCCGCCGCAGTACGCGCAGCCGACCTACGAGCAGGCCCCGTACGAGCCTCCGTCCGAAGCTCCCTTCGGGCCGCAGGTGCTCCAGCTTCCCCCGGGGTCCGTGGAGGAGTCCGGGCCGCCGGAACACTCCGCCTCGACGGCCCCGCCCGGGTCGCAGCCGGAGTTCTACGTGGAGCGCGTGCCCGCCCCGCCCACGAGCCCCCACGAGCAGCAGCCGCCGTTCGACGGCACCCTCGACGCCACGGCCGTCTACGTGATGCCCGAGCCGGGCGGCCCCGAGACCGGCCGTCCGCCCGGCCGTCCCGGACGGCCAGGAAAGCGCCGCAAGCCGGAGACCGACCCGGAGCTCCTTGACGGCCCCGGAGGCGGCGAGAAGGGGAAGGGCGGCCTGTTCCGCCGCCGCCGTTCCGACTGACGCTCAGGCCCGCGCAGAGCCCCGCCCAGGGGCGGCTGACAGAGAGCGCCCCAGGCCCCAGAAGCCGGAACGGGGCGGCGCCGGATCGGCGCCGCCCCGTTCGGTTCGTTACCTGCTCACTTCTTGGCGTCGGAACGCTTGAAGATCTTGTTGCCGAGCCAGACCAGCGGGTCGTAGCGGCGGTCGACGATGCGCTCCTTCATCGGGATGAGCGCGTTGTCGGTGATCTTGATGTGCTCCGGGCAGACCTCGGTGCAGCACTTGGTGATGTTGCAGTAGCCGAGGCCGTGCTCGTCCTGCGCGGCGTCCTTGCGGTCGGCCACGTCGTAGGGGTGCATGTCCAGCTCGGCGATCCGCATCAGGAAACGCGGGCCGGAGAACGCCGGCTTGTTCTCCTCGTGGTCACGGATCACGTGGCAGACGTTGTTGCACATGAAGCACTCGATGCACTTGCGGAACTCCTGCGACCGCTCGACATCGACCTGCTTCATCCGGTACTCGCCGGGCTTGACGTCGGCGGGCGGGGTGAACGACGGGATCTGCCTGGCCTTCTCGTAGTTGAAGGACACGTCGCAGACCAGGTCCTTGATCACGGGGAAGGTCCGCATCGGGGTGACCGTGACGACCTCGTTCTCCTCGAACGTGGACATCCGGGTCATGCAGCCCAGCCGCGGCTTGCCGTTGATCTCCATGGAACACGAGCCGCACTTGCCCGCCTTGCAGTTCCACCGCACGGCGAGGTCGGGCGCCTGGGTGGCCTGGAGCCGGTGGATGATGTCGAGGACGACCTCGCCCTCGTTCACCTCGACGGTGAAGTCCTCCAGCTTGCCGTCGCCGCCCTCACCGCGCCACACACGGAAGTTCGCCTTGTAACTCATGCTGATGCTGACTCCTTGACCGCGACGTCGAACTCGGTCATCTCGTCGTCCGTGAGGTACTTGCTCAGCTCCCCGCGGTCGAACAGGGTGAGCAGGTCGTCCCGCATGGACGGCTGGATCTTCTCCTCGATGGACACCGACGAGCCGTCGGCGTTCGCCGCGCAGACCAGCAGCCGCCGCCGCCAGTCCGCGGACATGTCGGGGTAGTCGTCACGGGTGTGGCCGCCCCGGCTCTCCTGGCGCAGCAGCGCGGCGCGTGCCACGCACTCGCTGACCAGCAGCATGTTGCGCAGGTCCAGGCACAGGTGCCAGCCGGGGTTGTAGATCCGGCTGCCCGCCGCGCCGACGCCCTTGGCGCGCTCGCGCAGCTTCTGCACGGCCTCCAGGGCCTCGGTGATCTCCTCGGCCTTGCGGATGATGCCGACCAGCTCGTTCATCGTCCGCTGGAGTTCCTGGTGGACCTCGTAGGGGTTCTCACCGGTCCGCTCCAGCGGGCTGAGCACCTCGGCCTTGGCGTCGGTCACCACCTGGTCGGAGACGGTGGGGCGCCGGGCCAGGCCGTCCACGTAGGCGGCGGCGCCGCCTCCGGCGCGGCGGCCGAAGACCAGCAGGTCCGACAGCGAGTTGCCGCCGAGCCGGTTGGAGCCGTGCATGCCGCCGGACACCTCGCCCGCCGCGAACAGGCCGGGCACCGAGGCCGCGCCGGTGTCGGCGTCGACCTCCACGCCGCCCATCACGTAGTGGCAGGTCGGGCCGACCTGCATGGGCTCGGCGGTGATGTCCACGTCGGCCAGTTCCTTGAACTGGTGGTGCATGGACGGCAGCCGCCTGCGGATCTCCTCGGCGGGCAGCCGGCTGGAGACGTCCAGGAACACCCCGCCCTGGGGTGATCCGCGCCCGGCCTTCACCTCGGCGTTGATCGCCCTGGCCACCTCGTCACGCGGCAGCAGCTCCGGAGGGCGGCGGTTGTTGGCCTGGTCGTTGTACCAGCGGTCGCCCTCCTCCTCGGTGGTGGCGTACTTGTCCTTGAACACCTCGGGGATGTAGTCGAACATGAACCGCTTGCCCTCGGAGTTGCGCAGCACCCCGCCGTCACCGCGGACCGACTCGGTGACCAGGATGCCGCGCACCGAAGGCGGCCACACCATGCCGGTCGGGTGGAACTGGATGAACTCCATGTTGATCAGCCGGGCCCCGGCCAGCAGCGCCAGCGCGTGGCCGTCGCCGGTGTACTCCCAGGAGTTGGAGGTCACCACGTAGGACTTGCCGATGCCGCCGGTGGCGAGCACCACGGCGGGGGCCTCGAACAGGATCAGCGAGCCGTTCTCCCGCCAGTAGCCGAAGGCCCCGGCGATCGCGCCCTGCTCCTCGTCCTTCAGCAGGCGGGTGATCGTGCACTCGGCGAAGACCTTGATGTACGCCTCGTGGTCGCCGTGGACGGCGAAGTCCTCCTGCTGGAGCGCGACCACGCGCTGCTGGAGGGTGCGGATCATCTCCAGGCCGGTGCGGTCGCCGACGTGCGCCAGCCGGGGGTACTCGTGCCCGCCGAAGTTGCGCTGGCTGATCTTGCCGTCCTTGGTGCGGTCGAACAGCGCGCCCCACGCCTCCAGCTCCCAGACGCGGTCCGGGGCCTCCTTGGCGTGCAGCTCGGCCATCCGCCAGTTGTTCAGGAACTTGCCGCCGCGCATGGTGTCGCGGAAGTGGACCTTCCAGCTGTCGTCCGGGTTGACGTTGCCCATGGCGGCGGCCGCGCCGCCCTCGGCCATCACGGTGTGGGCCTTGCCGAACAGCGACTTGCACACGATGGCGGTCTTCTTGCCCTGCTGACGCGCCTCGATCGCGGCTCGCAGCCCGGCCCCGCCCGCGCCGATGACGACGACGTCGTACTTGTGACGTTCGATATCCATGATCGGGGCTTTCCTTAGAAGAACGTGATGTCGGTGATGACGCCCTTGGCCACCAGCCGGACGTAGAGGTCGGCGAACATGACCGTGTACATCGAGATCCAGGCCAGCAGCATGTGCCTGGCGTTCAGCTTGGAGACGAGGCCCCAGAACCGATACCTGAGCGGGTGACGCGAGAAGTGGTTCAGCCGCCCGGCGACGATGTGCCTGCAGGAGTGGCAGGAGAGCGTGTAGGCGACGATGAAGATCGCGTTGATCACCAGGATCAGGGTGCCGAGCCCCATGTGCCCCCACTCGCCGTGGGAGTTACGGAACGCGAGGATCGCGTCGTAGGAGAGGATCGCACCGATCAGAATCGCGCCGTAGAAGAAGTAACGGTGCACGTTCTGGATGATCAGCGGGAACCGGGTCTCACCGGTGTACTTGCCGTGCGGCTCGTTGACCGCGCAGGCCGGCGGCGACAGCCAGAACGACCGGTAGTACGACTTCCGGTAGTAATAACAGGTGAGACGGAAGCCCGCGGGCAGGCCGAGGACCAGGAAGCCCGGCGGCAGCGGGAACCAGTCGCCGATGGGTGCGAACCCGAAGAGTCGTGCGCCCTCGGGGCATGCCGTGGTGAGGCATGGCGCGGAGAACGGGGCGAGATACGGCTCCACGAAGTAGCTGGAGTCGAAGATCGCCCAGAATCCGTACACGAGGAAGGACGCCAGGGCGGCGAACGTCAGCGCAGGGGCCAGCCACCATCGGTCGGTGCGCAGTGTGCGGGCCTTGAGCTGCGCGCGTTGTCTCCTGGCCGGGCTCTCGGCCGTTGTCTGGGTCATCGGGGACCTCTCCATGTCCCTGGACCTCGCCGTCCGGGGTCCGGGTGTCGTCTATCGTCGTGCGCGCACGGTGACGGTCGCGCCGAATCACACGCTGTGCCGCGCGTTGGTGGCAGATACGTTACGACTACCGCATCCACTTATGTGAACGGGGTCACTCACTTTTTCGCCGACCAGGTGTGATTCCTGTCACGTCTACCCGTCAGAGCGGCGTTCAAGTGTCACGAGTGCGGTGCGGGACGGGCGAGTTTGACCACGGTCACGAAGAAGTCGTCGATCTGCCGGACCACCTGGATGAACCGCTCGAAGTCCACCGGCTTGGAGACGTAGGCGTTGGCGTGCAGGTGGTAGCTGCGCAGGATGTCCTGTTCGGCCTCAGAAGTAGTCAGGACGACCACGGGGATGCTGCGGATCCGCTCGTCGTCTTTGATGACGGACAGCACCTCCAGGCCGTCCATCCCCGGCAGGTTGAGGTCGAGCAGGATCAGGTCGGGGCGCGGCACGTCGGCGTAGGCGCCCTCGCGGCGCAGGAAGGCGAGCGCCTGCTCGCCGTCGCCCACCACGTGCAGGCGGTTGCGCAGCTTGTTGTAGTCGAACGCCTCCCTGGTCAGGAGCACGTCGCCCGCGTCGTCCTCGACCAGCAGCACCTCGATCGGATACGGGGCGGTCATTCGCTCTCTCCAGGTCGCGGACGGCCGGGGCCGTCGGGAGCCGTCGCGGGCAGGGTCCACCGGAAGGTCGTGCCCGGCGTGCCGGAGGCGGGGTGCTCGACCCAGATCCGGCCGCCCAGATACTCGACGATCTTCTTCGCCATCGCCAGCCCGATTCCCGTGCCCGGATAGGCGTCCCGGGAGTGCAGTCGCTGGAAGATCAGGAAGATCCGGTCAGTGTAGCGGGGGTCGATGCCGATCCCGTTGTCGGAACAGGAGAACTCCCACATGTCGCCGTCGCGCACGGCCTCGATCCGGATCAGCGGCGGATCGGCCGAGCGGAACTTCACCGCGTTGCTCACCACGTTCTGCCAGAGCCGGGAGAGCAGCAGCGGATTGCCCCGGACCTGGGGCAGCTCGCCGTACTCGATCCGGGCGCCGGACTCCTCGATCGGGGCGGCCAGGTCGCGCAGCGCGGCCCGCAGGGCGTCGCCGGAGCCGGTCGGCACCCGCTCGCCGCCGACTCTGCCGACCCGGGAGAAGTCGAGCAGGTCGTTGATCAGCTTCTGCATCCGCTTGGCGCCGTCCACCGCGTATCCGATGTACTGCCGGGCGCGGTCGTCGAGCTGGTCCGCGTAGCGCTGTTCGAGCATCTGGGTGAAGCTGGCCACCTTGCGCAGCGGCTCCTGGAGGTCGTGGCTGGCGACGTAGGCGAACTGCTCCAGCTCGCCGTTGGACCTGCGCAGCTCCGTGGCCTGGTCTTCGAGGCGGCGCTGGGCCTCGGCGGTGGCCCGCCACTCCGACAGGATGCGCTCGCGCATGTCGTCGACATGGGCGGACAGCGCGGTCAGCTCGGCCGGGCCGCGCACCTGGACCCGGTGGTCGAAGTCGCCCGCCGCCACCAGGCCGACCTGCCGGTTCAGCTCGGTGACCGGCCGCAGCACCGCCCGGCGCAGCACCAGCACCAGGGCGGTCAGCGAGACGACCAGCAGCGTCACCCAGATCGCCAGGGACAGGTAGAACCGGCTGACCCGGCGCGTCATCTCCGCGCTGCCCTCCCGGTGCAGCACGGCCAGCCGTTCCCGCAGGACGGCCTGCCCGCCCTGCACCGCCGCCCGGCCGGCCTTGTCGGCCTCCTCGTTGGCGGGGGTGCCCGCCGCGACCACGTCGGCGTACTCGCGCCGCCAGCGCGCGGAGGCGTCGCTCAGGCGGGTGAGCGCGTCCGTCACCGGCCGGACCCGCTCGTGGCCGGTCATCAGCCGGGAGATCTGGGCCGTGGCGGCGCCCTCGGCGGCGACGGCCTCGCGGTAGGCGGCCAGCCGGTCGGGACGCTCGTCGGCGCGGTAGAGGGCGACCGCGGTCTGCTGGTCGCCCTGCGCGTCGCTGAGGTCCATCGTGTAGAGGATCGCCGGGTCGATCACGTCGAGCACCTGGCTCCTGGCCTGCCTGCTGTTGCCGAGCGCCGCCGTGATCAGCGCGGAGCCGGCCAGCAGCAGCACGGCCATCAGCGTGCCGGTGGCCAGGAACAACCGCCCGAGCGGGAGGCCGAACAGCCAGCGGAGGGGATGCCGCAGCTTCACGAGGCGCTCCCGGTCCTGCGCCGGACGAGTAGCAGCGCCAGGTCGTCGTTGAGCGCGATCTGCCGCCGCTCGGTGATCGTGTTGACGATGCCGTCGAAGTCGAAGCCGCCGTGTTCGCGAACCATCCGCATCAGTCCCTCCAGGCCGAGCAGGCCACTGCCCATCGACGCCTCGATCAGGCCGTCCGTGTAGAGGAGCAGCGCCCAGTCGCGGCCGAGCGGGACGTCGATCGCGGGCCACTCGGCGTCGGGGAAGATGCCGAGCGGCGGGCCGGAGGGGGTGCCGGGCACGAAGTCGATGGCGTCGCCGTCCATGACCAGCGGGGGCGGATGGCCGACCACCCACATGCGGGCCGAGTCGAGCGCGGGGGCGATCGTGACCGTGCAGATGGTGGTGAAGATCTCCGGGGCGTTGCGCTCCTGGCGCAGCAGGGCGTCCAGGATGCGTAGCATGTCGGTGCCGGTGTGACCGGCGAGCACCAGCGTGCGCCAGGCGATCCGCAGCGCGACGCCGAGCGCGGCCTCGTCCGGGCCGTGCCCGCTGACGTCGCCGATCACGATGTGCACCGCGCCGTCCGGGGTCTGCACGGTGTCGTAGAAGTCGCCGGCGAGCAGCGCCTCCTGGCGCCCGGGGATGTAGCGGGTGTGGTGTTCGAGGTCGTCGGTCCGCAGCAGCGCCACCGGCAGCAGGCCGTGCTCCAGCCGGGCGTTCTCCTCGGCCACCCGCTCGGCCTCCAGGAGCCGCTGCCTGGCCAGTACGGCGTGCTTGCGTTCGAGGGCGTAGCGGATCGCACGGTCGAGCTGCCGGGTGGTCACCTCGCCCTTGACCAGGTAGTCCTCCGCCCCGGCGGCGACGGCGGCGGCCCCCGCCTGCGCGTCGTCCAGCCCGGTCAGCACCAGCACGGCCGCGTGCGGGGCCCTGGCGAGCACCTGCTGGGGTGCCTGCAGGCCGGTGGCGTCCGGCATGGACAGATCGACGAGCACGCAGTGCACCTCGGGGGAGAGCCTGGCCAGGCCGTCCGCGAGGCTGCGCGCCCAGATGATCTTGGGCGGTGCGTCGGTGGCGCCGAGCAGCTCCTGCACCAGGTAGGCATCGCCCGGGTCGTCCTCGATCAGCAGCAGCGTGAGAGGGTACGGCCGGTCCGATGACTCGACGTGAGTGCCGGGGGGCAGCGAAATCACGGGCGCCTCATATGTCCAAGGCCGGCCTAGGTTGACCGGCCTGCTAATTCAACTCCCTGGGGCAGGCTGCCGTCATGCGCGGCCTCGATGAGAAACCTCAGCAGCGTCGCGCGGAACGCCTGCGCGGCGCGGATCGGTTCGACGTCCTTGCGGTGCGACAGCGCGATGGTGCGGTGCAGGCCCGGTGGGGCCAGCGGGGTGCCGATCAGGCCGGGCCGGCCGTCCAGCACCATGGAGGGGACCACGGCCACGCCCAGACCGGCTTCGACGAAACGCAGCACGGCGTCCATCTCACCGCCCTCGACCGCGAACCGCGGCTCGAAGCCCGCCTGGCGGCACGCGCTCAGCGTGGCCTCCCGCAGGTCGTATCCGCGTCTGAACATCACCAGCGGCCGTCCCCGGAGATCCTCGATGCGGAGGTGGGACCGGCGGGCCGGCGGCGCGTGCGACGGCGAGGCCACCACCAGATTTTCGCTGAGGATCTCCTCGGTGACCAGAGAGGGGTCGCTGCTGTGCAGCGGCAGGATGATCAGGGCGAGGTCGAGCTGTCCCCGGGCGAGGTCGCGCACGAGGTCACGGGAGCCGCCCTCCTCGACCAGCAGCTCCACCCCCGGGTAGTCCTTGTGGAAGAGGGCCAGCGCGTCGGCCAGCAGCCCCGCGCACAGCGAGGGAGTGGCCCCCAGCCGCACCCGGCCGCGCCGCAGGCCCGCCAGCTCGGCGACCTCCCTGCGGGCGGTGTCGGCGTCGGCCAGCATCCGGCGGGCCAGGGGCAGCAGCGCCTCGCCCGCGGGGGTGAGCGTGACGTTGCCCCTGGCGCGGTTGAGCAGGGCCGTGCCCAGTTCGTCCTCCAGCGCCCTGATCTGCTTGCTCAGCGACGGCTGGGCGACCCGCATCCGCTCGGCGGCATGGGTGAAGTGGCGGGTCTCGGCGACCGCCACGAAGTACGCCAGTTGCTGAAGCTGCACAGTTCAATAGCTTAGGGCTATCGAGCCCGACGGATCCATTCCGGTGTGAGATTGGTCGCAGTGGACACGGTCACGCGTGTCGCGCAGGGCGTGGACGCAGAGTGAATAGCCACAGGCTATGGAAACCAGACATGCAGCGACTTGGACGCCTCAGCGGTACGATTCATACCTTCGATGGCGTGACTGCCACGATCGAGCGCGGATCCGCGACCGCGCCAGTTGGCTCCCCGAGGCCCGCCGCAGAGCGGACCCCCAGGGTGAGCACGCCGCCCCCCGCCCGCCATTCCCGTTTGCGTTCCTCCAACGGCCGCAAGGCCGTGATGGCGGTCACCGGCGCCGTGCTGGTGCTGTACCTGATCGCGCACATGGCCGGAAACCTCAAGATCTTCTATGGCGCCGCCGCGTTCAACGAGTACGCGGCCTGGCTGCGCGAGGTCGGGCACCCGCTGGTGCCGAACCGCACCGTGCTCACGCTGGTCGAAGTGGTGCTCGCGGTGTGCGTGCTGGCGCACATGTGGTCGGCGATCTCGCTGGCCAGGCGGGCGCACCGGGCCAGGCCGGTCAAGTACGCGGCCAGGCCGAAGTCGCAGGCGTCCGGCTACGCCGTCCACACCATGCGGTTCGGCGGGATCATCATCCTGCTCTTCGTCATCTGGCACCTGCTGGACCTGACGTTCGCGACGGTCAACCCGGCGGGCCCGGCGGGCGCGCCGTACGACCGGATGGTGGAGGGCTTCGCGGCCGGCAGGTGGCCGGTCACCCTCTTCTACGTGCTGGCCCTGCTCATGGTGGGACTGCACCTGCGGCACGGCCTGTGGAGCGCGTTCCAGACGCTCGGCGTGGTCGGCGCGCGCCGCGAGAAGGCGCTGAAGCTGGCCGCGGCCGGGGTCTCCGGGCTGCTGGTCCTCGGGTTCATGGCCGTTCCCCTCGCGATCACGTTCGGAGTGGTGAAGTGAGCTACACCGTCGGAGAGCCGATCCGCGACCGCAAGGCCCCGGAGGGGCCGATCGAGGAGCGCTGGAGCAAGCGGCGCTTCTCCGCGAAGCTCGTCAACCCCGCCAACAAGCGCAAGCTGCACGTCATCGTGGTCGGCACCGGCCTCGCGGGCGGCTCGGCCGCCGCGACGCTGGGCGAGCTCGGCTACAACGTCACGTCGTTCTGCTACCAGGACTCGCCGCGCCGGGCGCACTCGATCGCCGCGCAGGGCGGGATCAACGCCGCCAAGAACTACCGGGGCGACGGCGACAGCGTGTACCGGCTGTTCTACGACACGGTCAAGGGCGGCGACTTCCGCGCCCGCGAGTCGAACGTGTACCGGCTCGCCGAGGTCAGCGTCAACATCATCGACCAGGCCGTGGCCCAGGGCGTGCCGTTCGCCCGCGAGTACGGCGGCCTGCTCGACACCCGGTCCTTCGGCGGCGCGCAGGTCTCGCGGACCTTCTACGCGCGCGGCCAGACCGGGCAGCAGCTCCTGCTCGGCGCCTACCAGGCGCTGGAGCGGCAGATCGCGGCCGGCACGGTGAAGATGAACACCAGGCACGAGATGCTCGACCTGGTCATCTCGGACGGCCGGGCGCGCGGCGTCATCGTCCGCGACCTGGTCACCGGCGAGATCGAGACCCACGTGGCCGACGCCGTCGTGCTGGCCACGGGCGGCTACGGCAACGTGTTCTTCCTGTCCACGAACGCCAAGGGGTGCAACACCACGGCGATCTGGCGGGCGCACCAGCGCGGGGCCTACTTCGGCAATCCGTGTTACACCCAGATCCACCCCACGTGCATCCCGGTGAGCGGGGAGTACCAGTCCAAGCTGACCCTCATGTCGGAGTCGCTGCGGAACGACGGGCGGGTGTGGGTGCCGGTCGAGGGCGGGGACACGCGCGCGCCGGGGGATATCCCCGAGGACGAGCGCGACTACTACCTTGAGCGGATTTATCCTGCCTTCGGGAACCTCGTCCCCCGGGACATCGCCTCCCGCGCCGCCAAGAACGTCTGCGACGAAGGACGCGGCGTCGGCCCCGGCGGGCTCGGCGTCTACCTGGACTTCGCCGACGCCATCCGCCGCCTCGGACGCGACGCCGTCGAGCAGAAGTACGGCAACCTGTTCGAGATGTACGAGCGGATCACCGGCGAGGACCCCTACACCCAGCCGATGCGGATCTACCCCGCCGTCCACTACACGATGGGCGGGCTGTGGGTGGACTACGACCTGCAGTCCACCATCCCCGGCCTGTTCGTCGTCGGCGAGGCCAACTTCTCCGACCACGGCGCCAACCGGCTCGGCGCCTCCGCCCTGATGCAGGGCCTCGCCGACGGCTACTTCGTGCTGCCCACCACGCTCGGCGACTACCTCGCCGAGGGCCCCTACGGCGAGGTGGACGAGATGGACGTGGCCGAGGCCGAGACCTCCGTGCGCAGCAGGATCCACCGCCTGCTCTCGGTGAACGGCACCCGCACCGCCGACTCCTACCACCGCGAGCTCGGCAAGATCATGTGGGACTACTGCGGCATGGAGCGCACCGAGGAGTCGCTGCGCAAGGCCCTTGAGCGCATCCCCGAGCTGCGCGAGGAGTTCTGGCGCAACGTCAAGGTCTCCGGCCAGGCCGAGGAACTCAACCAGGCACTGGAGCGGGCCGGGCGGGTCGCCGACTTCTTCGACCTCGCCGAACTGATGTGCATCGACGCGCTGCACCGCACCGAATCCTGCGGCGGGCACTTCCGCGCTGAGTCCCAGGACGCCGACGGCGAGGCGCTGCGCGATGACGAGGACTTCGCGTACGTCGCCGCCTGGGAACACCGCCCCGACGGCGGGCCCGTGCTGCACCGTGAAGACCTCAGGTACGAATACGTGAAGATGAGCCAGCGGAGCTACAAGTGAACCTCACCCTTAAGGTCTGGCGCCAGAACGGCCCCTCCGACCGGGGGCGGATGGTGAAATACCTCGTCGAGGATGTTTCGCCGGACATGTCGTTCCTGGAGATGCTGGACGTCCTCAACGAACGCCTCATCCTCGAAGGCGACGACCCGATCGCCTTCGACCACGACTGCCGCGAAGGCATCTGCGGCATGTGCGGGATGGTCATCAACGGCGTCGCCCACGGCGAGCAGCGCGCCACCACCACGTGCCAGCTCCACATGCGGCACTTCGAGGACGGCGCCACCATCACCATCGAACCGTGGCGGGCCGCGCCGTTCCCGGTCGTCAAGGACCTGGTCGTGGACCGCTCGTCGTTCGACCGCATCATCCAGGCGGGCGGGTTCATCTCGGTGCCGGCGGGGTCGGCGCCGGACGCGCATGCCGTACCGGTCAAGAAGGACGACGCCGACGCCGCCTTCGACGCCGCCACCTGCATCGGCTGCGGCGCCTGCGTCGCGGCCTGCCCCAACGGCTCCGCCTCCCTCTTCACCGCCGCCAAGATCACCCACCTCGGCCTCCTGCCCCAGGGCCAGCCGGAACGCGACAAGCGCGCCCAGGCCATGGTCGAGCAGATGGACACGGAGGGTTTCGGCGGCTGCACCAACACCGGCGAATGCACCGCCGTCTGCCCGAAGGGCATCCCGCTGTCCACCATCACCCAGATGAACCACGACTACCTGAAGTCCGGCTGACACCTTTCGACATCCGGGGCCGCCACCGATGGGGAGTCGGTGCGGCCCCGGCCGTGTTCTCGCGCGTGTGACAGCAGCCGCCTGATCACCCGATTCCGCCCTCCCCGCCTGTTCCCCCAAGGCCGCGCACCTGATCGCCCTCGCTCCGCTCGGCCAGCTTCCCAAGGTCCGCGCTTCGCGCGTCCAATGGGCCTCGCTGCGCTCGGACGCTCTTTCTTGGCGCGCTATCGCGCGATCGTCCTCGCTCCGCTCGGGTCACGCCCCTGCACTGCCCGCGTGATTCCGCCGCTCCGCTCGGGCGGGCCTTCCCGTCCCGATGCCATCGCCCGAGGGCGTCCCTGCCGCTAGAGCGGGAAGTACGCCGAACGCCTCGCCGTGGAGCAGACGCTCGACGACCCGGCCACGCGGCTCATCGCATCCCGACCCGCGATCCGGCTACGGCGCGCCGCCTATACGCCGACGCCCGTGCATGGCCACTGTCCTGTACCCGGCGCCTACCAGGCGTGGGTACGTCTCGCCGTTACGGCACCGGCCCAAAGCCTTTCGCCGGTTTGCCGTCCGTGTCGTCACCGGGCCACCGGGCCGCCGGGATGTCCGGGACTGGTCGGTCGTCCGGCGGGTGGGGGCCTCGGCGAGGCGCGGCCGGGAAGGTGGCGTGCGCCCCGCCGAGGGGTCAGGCGGCACCCATGCGGGCCAGGATGCCGAGTTGTCCGGCCAGTGCGGCGGACAGGTCGATCGGCGTCGGGGCGGTCACCTGCTCACGTACCCCGGCGTCGCGCTGGCGGCCGGTGATCGGGCCGCGCCGTTCGGCCCGCCATTCGCCGTGTTCGATGGTGATGTGCCAGCCGGGGAACGTGGCCTCCAGCGCGGCCAGGTGCGCGCGGTCGCGCACGGTCAAGTCATCCACGGACGCCACCTTCGGGGTGGGGGCGCGGACGGGCCGGCCGGGTGAGTGACCACGGCCCGTCCGCGCCGGGGCATGGGGACACTGGGCCCCGTGCCGCGCGGCGGTGTGGCCACCGCGCTTCCTGGAAGGTCTCAGACGATGCGGACGGGCGGGGCGTGCCAACAGGAAAGGACGCCCGCCCGCGCGCATGGGCGCTGATCGCCCGTGTCGTACGGCGCGGCAGCGGCCACGCCCCGCCGCGCCAGCTCACTGGTCGAGGTCCCACGCGTCACCCGAAACGGTCGGCGTCACCGCGTCGCGGCGGTGCGCGGTCAGCACCGTCGCGCCGTACCGGTACTCCGCGCCGGACATGGACGGCATGAGCCGCGCGGACCGGACCCGGCCGCGCCCGTCCGGGAAGGCGGCCAGGGCCGCCAGCATGTCCGTGGCCGCGACGGCGGCCGAACCGGTCACACCGGCCGAACCACGCTTTCCCGCGTCCACCTCCCAGGAGGCGATCACATCATCGTCTTGATCGGCGAAGTCGGTTATGTCGGATTCCTGCGCAGGGCTAGGATCGCTCACGGGTCGCAGCTCCTCTGCGATCAAGGCCCCGGCCGGTGGGTCAGATCACCGCGCCAGGGGCCGCTTCTGTCACGCGATTCATTACAGCGTGTGAGTTGGTAGCGACGGCAAGTGCGGCTGAGGGACACTACCGGCAGCATGATGTGTCCCCCACCTTGCCGAGGTGCCATGCCCAAGAGTGCGTTGGCGATACGTCTGGCCTATGAACGGCGCGAGCGTGGCTGGCAGCAGAAAGAGCTGGCCCGTCGGCTGGCGCACACTGGCAGGGAGCTTGGCCTTGCCCTCCCCCACCGTGATTCGATCATCCGTCGGGTCAAGGACTGGGAGGCGGGTCGTCATCGCCCGAGAGACCCGTACCCGATGCTGTATGCGCGCGTGCTGGGGATCGATGAGGCGGAGTTGTTCTGCGAGGAGACGCCCCCAGTCGCCCCCGAGAAAGAAGGAGCCGAGCTGTCGTGGGTGTGGGAGCCTTGCGCAACGTCTCAGGCCATTTACGAGATGACAATGCATGAAGACCGCCGCAAGGCGATCAAGGCGCTGAGCGTGACAGTCGGTCTTCCCCTCATCGACCCCGCGCAGCGCTGGCTAACCGCAGTTATTCAAGATCTCCCCGATTCGACCACACCAGGTCGCGTGGGAATGGACGAAGTCGCCCAGCTTGAGATGACCGCCGAGGTGTTCCGCACCTGGGGCCACACCAACGGCGGCGGTCTGGCGCGTAAGGCCGTCATCGGTCAGCTCAACGAAGTGGCCGATCTCATTAGAGAGAGCCATCCCCGTGCGATCGCGCTACGCCTGTATGGCGTCATGGCCCGCTTGGCGAAGACGGCTGCGAACATGTCTTGGGATTCCGGCATGCAACGAGCTGCTCAGCGCTACTACGTGCTTGGACTGCAAGCGGGACGGGTGAGCGGCGACCGAGGATTCGGCGCCGGAGTATTGGCCTCAATGGCTCGGCAACTCATGTACCTGAAAGAGCCGGGCGATGCGCTGGAACTGGTGCGACTCGCCCTGGACGGCACACGCGCATCGGGAGCCGGACGGCTGCAAGCCATGTTGCATACCCGGGAGGCATGGGCATACGCCGGGCTCGGCCGGATCGAAGCGTTCCGCCGTGCCACCGGCGCTGCAGAGGACGCCTACGCTGCCGGTGACGACGGCCCTGAGTGGCAGACCTCCTTCGATGCGGCAGAGCTCGCCGGTGTGACCGGCGGCCGGTATCTCGACCTGGCCCGCGAGGTGAATCCACGCTTCGCTATCGACGCGGTGACCTACATCCAGCGGGCAATCGAGCTACGTGCTCAGCCGCTCGGACGCAGTTTCGCCCTCGACCATGCTGGGCTGGCACATGCGCACATCATCAATGGCGACCTCGACGCTGCGGTGACCGCCGCAGACGCGGCCGTCCAAGCGGCCGGGCGGACCACCTCTGACAGGGTCCGTGATCAGCTCGGCGGACTCGTTCACGCGCTCGCAGACCAGAATGCGCCGGGCGTGGCCGATCTACGGGAACGGATACGGGTGGCCATGGGAGGCTAAGGCGATTCACCGAGCCAGGGGGCATGGCATGCGTATTGGCGTCACGGGTCACATGAACATCAGCGCAGGCACGAGTGGGCTAGTGCGTGAGGCGATCCTCGACCATCTGCGTGGCCGGGCCGGGACGCCTCTGGTGGGAGTGTCCTGCATCGCCAAGGGCGCCGATTCGGTGTTCGCCGAGGCGGTGCTGAGCGTCGGTGGGCTGCTGGAGGTGGTCCTGCCCTCGCGCGACTACCGGGAGGCGAAGGTCAAGCCGGATCACGTCGAACGGTTCGACGATCTCATCGCGCGGGCCGACAAGGTGCGGGTGATGGACTTCGACCAGGCCATCCGGGAGGCGTACGCCGCCGCCAACGAAGCGGTTATGGGCAGCGTGGACGAACTGGTCGCGGTGTGGGACGGCCGGGAGGACTACGGCAAGGGCGGCACCGCCGACGCGGTCGCCGAAGCGCGCCGCCGATGTCTGCCCGTGACGGTGATCTGGCCCCATGGGGCGATGAGAGGGTAGTCGCCTCTTGGGAGTGGACGGCGGGGGCTAGGGTTCGCGGTGGCGGCGGGCGAGGTGGGCGGTGATGTCGGCGGTGATCTCGACCGATTCCGGTAGTACGTGCATGAGCCGTCTGAACAGTTGCTCGCGCTCCGCGTCCGGCAGGACGAGATAGGCGGAGATGGTGGAGAGCTGGCCGATGTAGTCGGCGGCGGTCAGGGTGAATCGGCGTTCGATCACGGCTTGCCGTACATCGGTGAACCACTCCGACTGTTGAAGCTCTGTGCCCGGCCACTGCATCTCCGCGTCCTCGGGCGTTCCATCGGGGGATGCGATGTCATCCCTGTCGATGAAGCGTGATCGGACCGCGCGGACGGTTTCCGTCACCGCAGGGTCGGCCAGTGTGATCGGCCCGCCGAACGAGGTGAACACGCCGCCCGGCTCCACCAGCGAAGCCATCCGTGACCAGCGGTCCTCCGGGTTCGTCCAATGCAGTGCGGCAGCCGCATAGACCAGGTCGTAGCGCTTACCCAGCGACAGATCCTCGAAGGCGGCTCGGATGGTCCTGACGTCTGTCGGCACACGCTCGCGCAGTTCCGTGAGCATGGCCTCGTCGGGATCGGTGGCGGTCACGGCGATGCCGCGTGCGGCGAACAGGCGGGTGGCCTTGCCGGTTCCGGCGCCGATTTCGAGGGCGGTCCTGATCGGCCGGGCGGCGTAGGCGAGCACCATGTCGAGGAGCTCCGGGGGATACCCCGGCCGGAACCGCTCGTAGGCGTGTGCCATGACCCCGAAGCTCAGCGCGCGATCGGACATGCCGAGCATGCTAATGCCGAAAAGGTGCAGGCCGATTCGCCAAATGTCCGCCCACGTGGGGCCACTCGCGGCGCGCCGCGCCGTGGCCCCGGTAGGCGGCTAGTGACTCATTGGTTCGCCTCACCCACGCGTGAGGACATGGCGCGGCGGTACAGCAGGGTGATGAGCAGGGCGATCGTGACCAGGAGGACGCTGACCCATATGGGGCCGAGGGCGTCGGTGTCCAGGGAGAGGGTCGACGCCGCGGCGATGGGGCCGATGACGGCGCCGGCGTTGAGCGCCGCCGTCGCGTAGGAGCCGGCCATGGTGGGGGCGGCCGATGCCGCGTAGAGCACTCGGGCGATCAGGGTGCTGCCGACCGCGAACGAGAGGGCGCCCTGGGCGAACACGAGGAGCAGCAGTGCCACCGGCCGGTCGGCGAAGGCCGCCAGCGCGAGCCAGCCGAGGAGCAGCAGTGGGCCGCCGACCGCCAGCACCGTGCCGGGGCGGCGGTCGGAGAGTCGGCCCGCGACGGTGACGCCGGCGAAGGAGCCGATGCCGAAGAGCACCAGGGCGACCGAGATCCACAGCTCGCTCAGTCCGGCGGTGCCGGTCACGATCGGTGCCAGGAAGGTGAAGGTGGCGAAGGTGGCCGCGTTGACCAGGGCGCCGAGCAGCATGACCAGGACGAGCCGGGGGGTCGCGAGCTGGGCGATCTCGTTCCGGAGGGACGAGACGGCCGGGGTGTTCCGCCCGACACCCGCCGGGATGCCCTTGATGACACCGATGGCGGCGGGGAGGCAGAGCAGGGCGATCGCCCAGAAGGTCGCCCGCCAGCCGAGCAGGGTGCCGAGGACCGCGCCGCCGGGGACTCCGGCGACGGTGGCGACCGTCGTCCCGGAGAGCAGCACCGCCAGTGCGCGGCCCTTCTGATCGGCCGCGACGAGTGTGGCCGCCGTGGTCAGCGCCACGGCCAGGAAGCCCGCGTTGGCGAGGGCGGCGATCACCCGGGTGCCGAGCAGGACGGCGAAGCCGGTCGTGAGCGCGCCCACCACATGGGCCAGCGCGAAGGCGAGGACGAAGGCCAGGAGGGCGGCCCGCGCGGGCCAGCGGCGTGCGAGCGCCGCCATCAGTGGCGCGCCGACGACCATCCCGACGGCGAACGCCGAGGTCAGGAGCCCGGCGGAGCCGATGGAGACGCCGAGGTTGGTGGCGATGTCCGGTACCAGACCGGCGAGCATGAACTCCGAGGTGCCCATGGCGAAGACCGCCACGGCAAGCAGGTAGAGCGGCAGAGGCATCGAGAGCTCCGAGGTGAGAGAACGAGAAGGAGGCGTCTCGTCACCGCGGTCAGCGCCCCGAGGGCGCGCGCGAAACTCCCATGCGGCGGAAAGCGCTGGGAGGCGCGGACTGGGAACTCAGGGATTCAGGGGGCTGACGGCGTGACCGAAAGCCCCCACCTTGGATGCCTCGGGGCTCGACATGCCACCAAGGTTACTCAACGCCGCGACGGCCTGCCGCCATCGTGGTGCGGTCGCGTCTCGGCGGCGAGGTGCCAGGTGGGAGGTAGGAGGTGGGAGGCGCGGGATGCGGGAGGCACTCCGCTCTGCCGATGCCTTGGTCAGCCGGGCGGTGCCGCTGGGCGACCTGGGTGAGGCCGGAGGGGTGGGAACCCGGCGAGTGGCACCTGGCGGTGACGTCCGCATCGGATGCGACGGAGAGCAGAGTCAGCACGACCCGAGACCTGCGGTTCGCTCAGGTCGGTCGTATGCGGTGCCGCGCCCGGTGGGTGCGGGCCGGGCGCGGCGGTGTGCCGCTTACCGGCCGATGGCTCCGTAGCCGGTGACGTACACGGCGCCGGGTGGGGAGACGGTGGAGACGGCGCCGACCTCGGCCCACTCTCCGTACATCGTGCCGCCCGGGCCGTTGTGCGGACTGGCCCACTGGTAATGCAGGTACGCCTTGTGCTGGCCGGTGCCGCTCGCGCAGTAGCTGGTCACCACCTTCGACGCGCTGATGCTGGTCGTGCAGCCGGTCGGGAAGGCATGCGCTGCCGTCGCCGTGCCGACGACGAGCATGGCGGCGACGGACGCCGCGCTGGTCAGTAAGGCCGTGGCCTTTCTCATCCGCACAGGTGATTCCCTTCGTCACGGACGGCCGTCAGGCGTCCAATTAGGAAAGTTTCCTAATTGAATGCGGGTGGAGCGGGCCGGTCAAGACCCCAATCGTGGGCTGGCGGGACACCGACCTGCTCATATCCGCCTACGTCCTGTGATTGTCATAAATAGGACAGGCAATGGACTGCCGGATGGCGGGCGAGCCGGTGCACGCTACATCGCGCCGACGATCGCCATATAGGGCAACCCGGTGTATTTTCCGGCAAATACCCCAATAGCCCGTACCCCCGAGGAGTGGTATCGCCATGCAAGGTCCCCTCGGCAGGAAGACCATCGCGGACGCGGTCGCCGCGCTCAGAGCCCTCATCCCGGGCGAGCGGGTGGTGATCGACGGCCCCTCCTACGTGACCGCGACGTCGCTGTGGAACGGCGCGGTGGCACACCGGCCCGCCGTCGTGGTGCTGTGCACCGAGGCGTCCGACGTGCGGGCGGGCGTCCGGGTGGCGCGCGAGCACGGGCTGCCGCTGTCGGTGCGCGGGGGCGGTCACGACTGGGCCGGGCGGGCCCTGCGCGACGGCGGGCTGACGCTCGACCTGACCCGCCTGCGCCAGGTCCGGATCGACGCGGACCGGCGCCGTGCCCAGATCGGCGGCGGAGCCACGGCCAACGACCTGCTCGCCGCGGCCGAGCCGGCCGGGCTCATCGCCGCGACCGGGACCATCGGCTCGGTCGGCATGGTCGGGCTGACCCTCGGCGGCGGCTACGGCCCGCTGGCCGGTCGGGCGGGGCTCGCGGCCGACAACCTGCTCGGCGCGGAGATCGTGCTGGCCGACGGCTCGCTGGTGCGGGTGGACGCCGAGCACGAACCCGACCTGTTATGGGCGCTGCGCGGCGGCGGCGGCAACTTCGGCGTGGTGACCTCCGCCACGATCCGGCTGCACGCGGTGCCGTCCGTGGTGACGGGTCTGATCCTCTACCCGTGGGCACAGGCCGAGCACGTGTTCGGGCTGCTCCGCGAGATCCTGCCGGCCTGTCCGGACGAGCTGACCGTGCAGACCGGCGTGGTCGCCGGTCCGGACGGTGGTCCGGTGGTGCTGGTGATGCCCACCTGGAGCGGTGATCCGGGGGTCGCGGAGGACGACTACGGGCCGATGATCGCGTTGACCCGCCTGGGCACCCCGCTGATGACGCAGCTCGACGTGACGCCCATGGCCGCCGTCCTGGCCGGGCGGGACCAGATGTTCCCCGCCGGTCGGCACGTCGTCATCCGCACCCGCTCGGTGCCAGGACTGACCGCCCCGGTCACGGATGTGCTCACGGCGCACGGCGGCGCGCTGACCTCGCCGATGTCCGCGCTCGGGCTGCACCACTTCCACGGTGCGGCGGCCAGGGTGCCGGTGGCGGACACGGCCTTCGGGCTCCGGGAACCGCACCTGATGGCCGAGATCATCGCCATCTGGCCTGATGGAAATGATGAGCCCCACCGGTCGTGGGCCCGGGACGCGTCCGCCGCCCTCGCCCCGCACGCGCTGCCCGGCGGCTACGTCAACCTGCTCGGCCCGGACACCGCCGACCAGATCCCCCACGCCTATGGCGTGAACGCCGCCCGGCTGCTGGCCGTCAAGGCCGCCGTCGACCCTGACGCCGTCTTCGCGGCCATCCCGCTCCCCACCTCGTCGTGAGGGGAACCTCGTCCACCGTCGGTGGCAGGGAGCGGACATGAGGATGTCATCGGCTGGGCTGGGCGGGACGATGCCGTGGTGGGCGGATGGCGGGCGGTGGTGGCGGGTGTCGCGGTGCTCGGGCTGGGCGGGCTGGTGGGCCTGTCGTGCGGGCCCTGCGGCCGGAGGCCGAGGTCAATGTCGCCGACGTGGTCGCCGTGGCGCTGGCGGCGGTGAGCGCGGCGGCCGGGGTGGTGATCTGGGTGCGGCGGCCGAAGCCGTCCGCGGTGCCGACGCGCGCGGAGATCGGCGAGGCCGCCGGTGTGCTGGCCGATCTGGTGGCCCGGCAGTGGCGGCTGGAGGCCCGACGGCGGGTGCTGGACGACCCCGAGCCGATCCCGGTGCGCTGGCGGTTGAGAGCCGACCGGGCGGTGACGAGCGCGCGGCGGCTGGTCGCGCGGGAGGGGACGGTGTTCATAGCCCATGGGTGCGGCCCTCGTGAACGCCTCCTGGCAAGGCTGCTGGTCGCTCCGGCGGCGGGGCTGGTGGGCCTCGCCGTGGTCCAGGCGCTCAACGCGGCGGGGGGCGAGCCGCTGCCCTGGCGGCTCATGCGGTTCCTCGACGACGCCCACCGGGTGGGACTGCTGCGCGCGGTGGGCCCGGTCTACCAGTTCAGGCACGCGGAGCTGCGCGACCATCTCGGCGGGGGGACGCGGTGACGGGACGCGGGCGCTGGGGGCCGGGCCACTCCGGGCCAGGCCGTCGAACTGTGCCTCTGGGACGGCAGGCCGGTGCTGCTGACCATGGCCATCGGCGTGCCGATGCACATCGCGGCGTATGTCGGCAACGTGATGTTCGACTGGCCGGGCACGGCATACGGGCGGGCGAGCCGGGAGGGTGTGAACGGCCCGGCGCGTGGTAGCTCCTCAAAGGGAACATCGGAAGCGGACCGGGTGAGAGGACGGACGATGGCGGAGCTGCTGACCGACGAGGAGATCGACACCGCGCTCGCGGCGCTGGAGGGATGGCGTCGTGTGGGCGACGCATTGGTGAGAGACATTCCGATTACGGCGGACTCTTACGACTGGATGAGCCAGGCGGTGATGAACGAGGCCGACGCGCTGAACCACCATCCCGAGATCGAGCGCACGGGGGACGGCATCAGATTTCGCCTGTGGACTCACAGCGCGGGCGGGGTGACCGCGTTGGACGTGGAACTGGCCGCGCATATCGACCAGGTCGTGGCGGGAGGGGCGCGCGATCGGGGCTGAGTCAAGGGGGGAGCGGAACCCGCAGGGGGCCTCCTCGACATGGGTGCCATGCCGAGGAGGACGTGGAACGAGATAAGTGAACGGTTAGCGCACTATTGGATTTGTGTCCCGGCCTTGAGGGTGCTGAGGAATCTGTTCCATTCTGTCGGGCTGAAGAGCAGCGCGGGACCGGCAGGGTTCTTGCTGTCCCGCACCGCCACGATGCCGGGGAGGTTGGTGGCCACTTCGACGCATTGACCGCCCATGTCGGTGCTGGCGGTGGCCTTGCGCCAAATGGCGGCGTTCAGGTTGACTTCGTTCATAGCTTGATCACATCCCTGATCATTGCCATCGATTCGCGCTGTGAGTAGGCGTCCGCTCTTATAGTGTCATACCGCTGGTGCAATTTGGCGAGGAGTTCGGTATCGGCGCTGACAAGGCCTCCGGTGAGTGATTCCAGCGTAGCCATGTCAGGATCGAGCGGGAGCTTTGCCAGCCCGAAACCCGAGACCATGCCTGCGGTGCAGGCGACTGATTGGGGCACGACCTGTATCGTCACGTTAGGTCGTTCCGCCACCTTGAGGAGGTATTGGAGCTGGCCGGCCAGGACGTCCGGCCCGCCTACCGGGCGATGCAGGACGCTTTCTTCGATAAGCGACAGAACTGTCGGTGGCTTTTCACGTTCCAGGATGACTTTCCTGGACAACCGCACCGAGACGCGTTCTTCCACCCATGCCGGGGTCGCTCCCGGTGCGCCCCGGAAGATGGCATAGGCGTATTCGGGGGTCTGCAACAGCCCGGTGACCAGCAATGGATCCCAGAACCGCAGGGCGACCGCCTGCCGTTCGACGTGTTCGGCCCACTGCATGAACCACGCGGGGTTGTTGACCGCGCGCAGGATGCGATTGTAGTGCGCGGTGAAGATGCCGTCGTCGGCCAGTCCGAAGATCCGGTCGAGCCGCTCGGCGTAGCCGGGGCCCGGAGCCTTGATCGCGCGCTCCCACTGGCTGATGAGGGTCTGGTGGACGCCCAGTCGCGACGATACCGCGAACTGGGTCCACTTCTTTTCCCTCCTGCGCTGCGCCAGTTCGTCCCCGAAGCGCATGCGTGCCATTATCACCGGATCTGGGGGGATCGAGGACATGTCACTCCTTGCTGTAAGACTGAGCCGGACAGCTGTAAGACCGCACAAGACTTTAAGACGCTTTGGAGCGATTGAAAGTCTCAGACGGTCTATCCATAACGCTTACAGCACGAACCCGTGGGCGGCAATCTGGTTGGGCAGTTGGCCGCAGCGGCCCGGTGTGCGGCCCGCCGGAATTGGGTGATTTGATGGTTTTTCGAGGTACGAGGCTGGCGGTGGTCGCCCTGCCCTGTGCCGTTCGTGTCGGGCGCGCGTATACCAGGGCCACCCTACGCGCGTGGGGCTACGCGGACGAGGCGTTCGAGGGCGACGCGGAGCTGGTCGTCTCCGAGTTGGTTACCAATTCCGTACATGCCCTAGGATTTCCGGATAACTCTCAGAAAACGGTAGAAATGCTGTCTACCGCATCACTGATCCGGATCAGCCTCACGGAACTCGACGACACTCTCCGGGTCGAGGTGTGGGATTCCGATCCGCGCCTGCCGTACACGTCGGATCGGGTGTCATTCGACTCGGTTCAGGGAAGAGGGCTGGAAATCGTGGCGGCGCTGGCGACCAGCCACGGGTGGGCGCCCAGCGGCGAAGACGGGAAAGTCGTGTTCGCGCTATTGCCCCTGCCACGTTCGCCCAAGCCGCCGACGCATCGCCTACCCGGCCGCGAGCCGCCGCCCGCGCCGTCCCTTCCGGCCCGAAGACCGGCGGCCGTGCGTCCCGTCCAGGAGTCGTGGACGACGGCCTTCTCAGGGCCACCTATCCGCCCCACCAGGCTGCGCTGAGCTATTCGTTGTGCAGGACTGCGGCGATCTTGAGGCGGGCCGCCGAGCGGGCCGGCAGCAGGGCGCCCAGCACGGCGATGGCCACCCCCGCCAGCCCGAGTGCGGCCAGCGCGGGCAGGTGCCAGACATCCTTCATATAGGCGGGGAAAGTGACTATCCCCACGTTCTCCACGAGCAGCCGGTGCCCCACCACCCCGGCCGGGATGCCGAGCAGCCCACCCACCGCGCCCAGCACCGCCATCGAGGTCACCGTCATGACCACGACCTGCCGGGGCGTCATCCCGATCGACTTGAGCATGCCCAGGTCGCGGCGGCGGTCGTGGGTGTTGAGCAGCACCGTGTTGAACACGCCGAGCGCGGCGACCACGATGAGCAGCACCGTGCAGCCGGTGGCGAAGCCGACGATGATCGTCGTGGCGGTGGCGTCGGGAAGCGTTACCGCCGGGTAGAGGCCGGGGTCGGCCATCCTGACCGCCCGGGCGTAAGCCTGGGGGTCCGAGCCCCGGGTGAGCGCGACCTCGTACTGATCGGCCCGGGTCTTCGGCGACAGCGTGGTCAGCGTCGCCCAGGAGGAGTAGAGCCAGTGCATCTCGCCCGCCATCAGCCGTCCTACGACGACCGCCCGCGACCGTCTGCCGTTCAGCTCCAGCGTGAGCGCGTCGCCCACCGCCAGGCCGCTCTGCCGGAGGAAGCCGGGCGAGGCGACGAGCTCGCCGGGGCCGCGCGCCCAGCGTCCCTCGACGACCTGCGCGGCCAGGGCGGGCGCGTCGCCTCGCTGGAAGTTGACGTCGGCCTGCACGGGCAGCCCGGTGAAGCGCACCGCCACGAAGACCTTGGCGGTCACCGCCGCCGCGCCGGGCAGCGAGCGCAGCAGCGCCTCGGTCTCCCGGTCGCCGTGCCGGGGGGTGATCTCGTGGAACGCGGCCTCGCCCGCCCGCACGCCGATCCGGGCGTTCACCGGCCGGTCCGCCTCGGCGAAGGCGATCATCGTCCCGGCCAGGCCGGTGGTGAGGGTGACCGTCGCCACGCCCAGGACCACCGACGCCATGGTCAGTGCGCTGCGGCCCGGCCGGGCGAACGGCTGGCCGAGCCCCAGGCTCACCGCGCGCGGCAGCGGAGCCCCGCCGAGCGCGCGCTGCACGCGAAGCCCCCGGCCCGGGCGCGGCGCGCTGCCCGCGCTGATCGCCCGCGCGGCCGGCAGCCGGTGCGCGCGCAGCGCCGGGACCAGCGCGGCCACGATCACCATCAGCGGCATGCCGAGCAGGCAGGCGACCGGCACCCAGGGACTCACCGCGACCGACGCCGCGCCCATGTCGATCCCGGCGAAAGCGGCCTGCAGCACCGGCTCGGTCAGCGCCCACCCGGCCAGGGTGCCCACCGCGCAGCCCGCCACCGCCGGGACGGTCACCATGGTCAGATACACCGCGACCACCTGGTTCGGGGTGAACCCGACGGCCTTCAGCACTCCGATGTGCCGCACCCCTGAGACCACCGCGCCGCTGATCACATTGGCCACGATCAGCACGGCCACCACCAGGCCGATGCCGCCGAACGACGCGATGAACGGCAGGTAGGCGGCGGCCGTCCCGGAGAAGACCCGGCGCAGCGCCAGATACGACTGCGTGACGGTGATCGAGCCCGGCGGGAGCCCGGCGGTCGCCGTGGCCACCCCGGCACTGACCCGCTCCTCGCTCGACGCGTCGGCGAACCGGTAGAGCATCTGCGCCCCCGACGGGCGCAGCGCCGCCATCTGCGCGGGCGTGACCCAGGCGTCCGCAGACCGGCTCATGCTGGAGGCGACGCCGACCACCCGCAGCGGCGGCACGCCCGGCGCGCGGAGCACCGCGCCGAGCATGCCGTGCCGGCCGGAGTCCTCGGCCGAGCGCAGGTTGAGGACGATCTCGCCGGGCGCGGTGGCCCAGCGTCCGCGCAGCGGCACGACGCGGTCCACCGGCCCCCCGGGGCCGGGCCTGCCGACGACCCGCAACGAGCCCTCGGCCTCCGGGATGTCCGTGGTCCTCGGCAGGTCGATCACGACCTGGTCGAACGGCCCGGCCGCCGCGACCACCCCCGGCCGCCGCGCGGTCCGCGCCAGCGCCTCATCACCTGCCGTGCCCGTGTCGAAGGCGACCACGGCGTGCGCGCCGCGCTGCGCGGCGAAGGCCCGGTCGAACGGGGCCGTCGCGGCGTCCAGCAGGCCCAGTGCCAGGGTCGTGGTGATCGCGCAGAACAGCACGACCAGCCCGATCACGACGCTCTGCGCCGCCCGCCGCCGGATCGCCGCCCGCGCGACCCGCCACACCGCGCCCGCCTGGCCCGCCTGGCCCATCCCGCCCCTCACGACCGCTCCAGGGCGCTCTCGCGGGCGACCCGGCCGTCGGCCATCTCGATCAGGCGGTTCGCGCAGCGGGTGGCCAGGCCGGGATCGTGGGTCACGATCAGCAGCGTCTGGCCGATCTGGTTGAGGTCGATGAGCAGGTCCATCACCTGTTCGCCGGAACGGCTGTCCAGCGCGCCGGTCGGCTCGTCGGCGAGCAGCAGCGCGGGCCGGTTCATCAGCGCCCGGGCCACCGCCACCCGCTGCCGCTCGCCCCCGCTGAGCGTGGCCGGGTAGGCGTCCTTGCGGCCGGCGACGCCGAGCTCGTCCAGCAGTTCGAGGGCCCGCCTGCGGGCCTGACGGCCCGAGACCCCGGTGAGCTGGGCGGACAGGGCGACGTTGTCCAGCGCGGGCAGGTCGTCGATCAGGTTGAAGAACTGGAAGACCATCCCGATGTGCCGCCGCCGGAACAGCGTGAGGCCGGTCTCGCCGAGGCGGCCGAGGTCCTGGCCGTTCACGACGATCTCGCCCCCGGTGGGACGGTCCAGCCCGGCGATCATGTTGAGCAGGGTCGACTTGCCGCATCCGGAGGGGCCCATCACCGCGACGGCCTCGCCCGCGCGGATCTCCAGGGACACGCCGTCCAGCGCGGCCGTCTCGCCGTACTGCCTGCTGACGCCGTCCAGCCGGACGACGACCTGTTCCGCCCTTTCCCTCATGTCCGGAACGCTAGGCGCGGAGCGGGGGACCGTGCATCCAGCCCCGGGTGCGGCTCGGCGGGCGAGTCATACCCGGGTCGTACCGGGATGCGTCCCGGGCTTGATGCGCCCGCGCCCGAGCACTCTGGACAATGGGGATATGTGGGCGTCGGCGGCGGGTTGGGCGGTCGCCGTCCTGGCGTGCGGGGTCGCCGGGTGGCTGGCCGTGGCTTTGACGCGGGCCCGCCGCGAGCACCGCAGGACGCTGGAGGACCGGGGGTGGCTGCTCGAACGCGAGCGGGAGAGCGCCGCCCGCGCCGCCGTGGACGCCGAGCGGGCCCGCATCGCCAGGGAGTTGCACGACATCGTCAGCCACAACGTGAGCCTGATGGTCGTGCAGGCGAGCGCCGCCCGGGAGGTGCTGGCCACGATGCCGCACGAGGCCGAGGCGGCGCTGCGGGCCGTCGAGGGCGCGGGGCGCGACGCGATGACCGAGCTGCGGCACCTGCTCGGGGTGCTCGCGCCCTCGCAGAGCGGCGAGGACGAGCCGTCCGGCGGCGGCCCGGCGCCGCAGCCGAGCCTGAGCAGGCTGAGCCCGCTGATCGACCGGTTCGCCTTCGCCGGGCTGCCGGTGGAGGTGCGGATCTCGGGGGAGCCGCGCCCGCTGCCCGGCGGGATCGACGTCACCGCCTACCGGATCGTGCAGGAGGCGCTGACCAACGCGCTCAAGCATGGAGACGGGGCGAAGACGGAGGTGGTGGTCCGGTACGCCGACCACTACCTGCGGGTGGAGATCCTGACCACCGGCCCGAGCGTGCTGACCGGCGACACCCCGGCCGCGTCACCCCGGCAGCCCCCGGAGTCGCCGCAGCAGGCCGGCGGCGCCGGGCGCGGGCTGGTCGGGCTGCGTGAGCGGGTCGCCCTCTACGGCGGCGACCTCGACGCGCGCAGACGGCTCGGCGGCGGCTACCGGGTCCGCGCCCGCATCCCCCTCGACCGGCCGTAGCGGAGGCCCAGATGACGGAACACCAGACGGCGGATGACCGGACGGCGGGCCCCCGGGTGCTGATCGCGGACGATCAGGCGCTGGTCCGCAGCGGGTTCCGGCTGATCCTCACCACCCGTGGGATCGACGTCGTGGCGGAGGCCGCCGACGGGGCCGAGGCGGTGGCCGAGGCGCGGCGGTGGCGTCCCGACGTGGTGCTGATGGACATCCGGATGCCGAACCTGGACGGCCTGGAGGCCGCGCGCCGGATCCTGGCCGAGTCGCCGGACTGCCGGGTGATCATGCTGACCACCTTCGACCTGGACCGTTACGTCTACTCGGCGCTCAGCATCGGGGCCAGCGGGTTCCTGCTCAAGGACGTCACCGCCGAGCACCTGGCCGCCGCCGTGCGGCTGGTCGGCACGGGTGACGCGCTGCTCGCGCCGTCGATCACCCGGCGGCTGGTCGAGCGGTTCGCCACCGCCGACCGGCGGCGGGCGCCCGCCGTCCACCGGGACCTCACCGCGCTGACGCCCCGGGAGCTGGAGGTCCTGACGCTCGTCGGCCAGGGCCTGTCCAACGCCGAGCTGGCGGGCGCGCTGACGCTCAGCGAGGCCACGGTGAAGACCCACATCACCCGCATCTTCGCCAAGCTCGGCCTGCGTGACCGGGCGCAGGCCGTGGTGCTCGCGTACGAGACCGGGCTGGTCGCGCCCGGTGACCCGGGCTGAACGCGCTCCGGCGGGTCAGCCGCGCCGCGCGTCGATGTCGGGGTGCCACTCGATCGCGTCCCCGACCCGCTGCGGCATGGTCCCCTCGAACCTCCACACCGGGATCAGATAGCCGGACTCCTGGTCGAAGTGGTGTGAGGCGGTGATGGATGTGACCGTCGCCGTCAGTGGCATCTCGCCGACCCCGACGTCCTGGGCGATCGCGAGCGCGTCGCGGGCCGAGATCGTGGGGACGGTCTCGACCAGCCCGACCGGCACGCGCTCGTCGGTGATCCCCAGGGCCGCGCCGTTCGGGCCGAGACTGATCCGGACGGCCCCCCACAGCAGCCGGTCGCGGGTCTCGTCCTCCTCGCGGCTCGTGTAGCGGAGATGGAGATCGCCGTCCTTGAACCCGCTGTCCGCGCCGTTGAAGGTGAGCATCGAGACGTCGATCCCGGCTTCCTTCAGGCGCTCCTCGGCCAGGGGGACGCCGGTCTTCAGGTCGGGCACGTCGCCGGTGCCCGGAGTGCCGGCGTAGTCGAGGCTCCAGGTGTTGTGCGGGTAGACGAAGAGGGTCTTCGATCCCGGGTCCTCGCATCGGAGCACGTCGCCCTCCGGGACGCAGGCGCCCCGGACGCCGAGCCGTCCGCGCAGCCGCTCCGCCGCGGCCTGCTGGGTCTCGCCCGAGTCGTAGCGGTAGAGGCGGCCCTCGCCCTCCTGCACGGGCAGCACGTCCTGCACGAGCACCCGCGCGGGCTGCAGGTGCCCGTAGTAGACGACGCCGAGACGGTTTCCGCCGTTGATCGCCGTGACGACGGCGAACGGCGCGATCACGCCGACGACCACCGTGACCGACGCGGCGGCCCGCCATCCGCTCACCCCCGGCTGCAGCCGCAGGTACTGGGTGCCGACGGCGAGCGCGAGCGTGGTCAGGGCCGCGCCCAGCGCGGCCCCCGCCGTGTTGGCGATCACGTCGTCGATGTCGGCGTTACGGCCGGTCGCGAGCTGCAGCCCCTCGGTCGCCAGGGCGAGCACCAGCCCGGCCAGGAACACCCGCCGGACCCGGCCGAACCGCTGCGGGAACACGATCGGCAGCAGGGCCCCGATCGGGACGGTGATCAGCACGTTCAGCGCGAGCTGGACGAAGCCGTCGGAGTTGGCCAGGCCGTACTTGGCCGCGCGCTGCAACGACCGCAGCGGGGCCAGGTTGAGCAGCTCGCCCATGCCATTGCCGAACGCCATGATCTGGGTGACGTAGACGAACGTCACCACGGCCCCGGTCAGGCAGAACTCGGCCAGCAGGCGCGGCCACGGCGGACGCCGCCGCCGGTGCCGGACGAAGAAGACGACCAGGTAGACGACCACCGTCGCGGCGACCGCGATCGGTAATATCCCTATGGCTTCACGTGAATAGTCCACCGACTGCCCCCGCTGAGATTGATCATCCGCTGGTCAGCGATCATATGGTGCAGTCGCGGGCAGAATATGACGAACCGCCCGTTCTGCCACGGTCGCGAATGACTCGCTCCCATCGCCGTTGATCCAGTGCCGGCCGGCCACCCGGACGGCCCCCGCGATGGCCGCGGCCAGGACATGGGAGAACATGTCCGTCTCCGGATCCGCGCCGATCCGTTCGGCGACGGCGGCGGCCAGCGGCCCCTCCGCCATGGTGAACGCCTTCAGCGCCTCGCCCTCCAGTGCCGGGGTGGACATGATCATCCGCAGGCCCGCCCGGTCGGGCTCCGGGGAGGAGTGCTCGACCACCGCGGCCAGGATCGCCTCGCCGAGCGGTTCGCCCGCGGGGCGGGCCAGCAGCGCCTGCCCGATTCGCCGCGCCCGGTCGGCCTGGAAGGCGCAGATCGCCTCTTCCCTGCTGGAGAAGTAGTTGTTGTAGGTGCGAGGCGAGACGCCCGCCTCCGTCGCGATGTCATAGACCCGCACCAGGGGCGAACCCTGCTCGACGGCCAGCCGCAGAGCGGCGGCGCCGATCGCCTCCCGCGTGGCCTGCTTGTTGCGCGCCCGCAGGTCGGGGGCCTCTTCGTGGTTCACATCGCGATTCTACCGCCAACTGCGCATGGCGCATTAAGTGCGTGACGCGCAATTTATGCGTAGAGTGCACCTTGTTGCCCGGCGTCCAGGCCGGGCGCGAGCCGAAAGGGGCGGCCGGGACGGCGAGGCCGCAGGCCGTCCGTCGCGGGCGCTGTCGTGGCCGCCCCATGACATGGAGCAGGAGTGCCGATGGCCGCCAAGATGATCGCGTTCGACGAGCAGGCCCGACGCGGCCTGGAACGCGGTATGAACCAGCTCGCCGACGCCGTGAAGGTGACCCTTGGTCCCAAGGGTCGCAACGTCGTGCTGGAGAAGAAGTGGGGCGCCCCCACGATCACCAACGACGGCGTCTCGATCGCCAAGGAGATCGAGCTCGAAGACCCGTGGGAGAAGATCGGCGCCGAGCTGGTCAAGGAGGTCGCCAAGAAGACCGACGACGTCGCGGGCGACGGCACCACCACCGCCACCGTGCTCGCCCAGGCGCTGGTACGCGAGGGGCTGCGCAACGTCGCGGCCGGCGCGAACCCGATGGCGCTGAAGAAGGGCATCGAGGCCGCCGTCGAGCGGGTCAGCGAGGAGCTCTCCAAGCTGGCCAGGGAGGTCGAGACGCGCGAGCAGATCGCCTCCACCGCCTCCATCTCCGCCGCCGACTCCGAGATCGGCTCGCTCATCGCCGAGGCGATGGACAAGGTCGGCAAGGAAGGCGTCATCACCGTGGAGGAGAGCAACACCTTCGGCCTGGAGCTTGAGCTCACCGAGGGCATGCGCTTCGACAAGGGCTACATCGCCCCGCAGTTCGTCACCGACGCCGACCGTCTGGAGGCGGTGCTCGACGAACCGTACATCCTGCTCGTGGCCGGGAAGGTGAGCGCGAACCAGGACCTGCTCCCGGTGCTCGAAACCGTGCTGCGGGCCGGTGGATCGCTGCTGGTGGTGGCCGAGGACGTCGAGACCGAGGCGCTCGCCACGCTGATCGTCAACCGGTTGCAGGGGGTGTTCAGGTCGGTCGCGGTCAAGGCTCCCGGGTTCGGCGACCGCCGCAAGGCCATGCTCGGCGACCTGGCCGTCCTCACCGGTGGCCAGGTCGTCTCCGACGAACTGGGACTGCGCCTGCCGAACACCACGCTGGAGATGCTCGGCCGGGCCAAGCGGGTGGTGGTGACCAAGGACGAGACCACGATCGTGGACGGTTCCGGTGACGCCGAGCAGATCGCCGGCCGGGTGAACCAGATCCGCGCCGAGATCGAGAACACCGACTCGGACTACGACCGTGAGAAGCTCCAGGAGCGGCTGGCCAAGCTGGCCGGTGGCGTCGCCGTCATCAAGGCGGGCGCGGCCACCGAGGTCGAGCTGAAGGAGCGCAAGCACCGCATCGAGGACGCCGTTCGCAACGCGAAGGCGGCCGTCGAGGAGGGCATCGTCCCCGGCGGTGGCGTGGCGCTGCTGCAGGCGGGCGTCCGGGCGTTCGAGGGGCTGGAACTGCCGGGTGACGAGGCCACGGGGGCGGCCATCGTCCGGCGTGCCCTGGAGGAGCCGCTCAAGCAGATCGCGGTCAACGCGGGGCTGGAGGGCGGCGTGGTGGCCGAGCGGGTGCGGGCGCTGCCGTCCGGGCACGGGTTCGACGCCGCCGCCGGGCGCTACGTCGACCTGTTCGACGCGGGCATCATCGACCCGGCCAAGGTGACCCGCTCGGCGCTGCGCAACGCCGCGTCGATCGCGGCGCTGTTCCTCACCACCGAGGCCGTCGTCGCCGAGAAGCCGGAGCGCGAGAAGACCCCGGCCGCGCCCGGAGGCGACCTGGAGTACTGATCGCCGGAGTACCGGAGGGCCGGTTAGCATAGGCGGATTCGGGGGTGATGGGCGGATCTGTACCTCGCCCGGGTCAGGGCGCCGCCGAGCATCGACATGAGGTCGTAGAGGGTTCACCGCATGGCCGTTCTCATCCGCACGAGCGACGTCCCGGCCGCCTCGCGGCACGACGCGTGGCGGGCCGTCGTGTGCGACACGCTCGGGCCGCTCGACCTGCGGATCGCCCAGGGGCGCCCGCTGTCCGGGCAGATCGACGGCGGGCGGCTCGGGCCGCTCGCCGTCGGCCGGGTGCGCACCACCACCCCGCACAGCGTGCACCGCACGCGCGGCCTGATCCGCGGAGACGCCCCGGAGCTGTACCGGGTGGTGCTGGCGGTCTCCGGCAGCCCGATCGTGGCCCAGGACGACCGGGACGCCCGGCTCAGGCCAGGCGAGTTCGCCTTCTACGACTTCACCCGGCCCTACGACCTGGCCTACGAGTCGGCCGTACGGCTCGCGGTGTTCAGCGTCCCGCACGACGCGCTGGCCCTGCCCCCGGGCAGCCTCGCCCGGCTCACCGCGACGCCGTTCGCGCCCGAGTCCGGGGCCGCCGCGCTGGCCGGGCCGCTGCTCCGCCGGGTCGCCGCCGACTTCGAGACCTACCGGCCGGAAGGGGCGGCGCGGCTGGCCATGGTGGTCACCGACCTGATCACCGCCGCCGTGGCCGAGCGCGCCGAACCGGCGGATCCACCGCCCGGCGAGTCGCGGCGGGTGCTGCTGCTGGAGGTGCGCGCCTTCATCGAAAGGCATCTCGGCGACCCTGACCTGAACCCGGAGGTCGTGGCGGCCGGGAACCACATCTCGGTGCGCCGGTTGCACCGGTTGTTCCAGGAGGAGGAGACCACGGTCGCGGCCTGGATCCGGCACCGCAGGCTGGAGCGCTGCCGTCAGGACCTCGCCGACCCGGCGATGCGGGCGATGCCGGTGAGCGGCGTCGGCGCCCGCTGGGGGCTGCCCGACCCGGCGGGCTTCAGCCGCGCCTTCCGCCAGGCGTACGGCGTACCGCCCACGGAGTTCCGCCGCGCGGGAGTGCGCTGACGCCCCCTGGCGCGCAATGCCAAGCGGGGCGGCGCGAGATGACAAGCTCCGCCGATGGGTGATCAAGATACTTGAGGCATCCGATCAGCGATCAAAGGATGCGAACGATGTCGTACACGATGTTCCTCAACCTTCCGGTCAAGGACCTCGGCCGCGCCAAGACGTTCTTCACCGAGGTGGGCTTCCAGTTCCACGGCATGACCGATGACATGGCCTCCGTCGTCATCAACGACCGGTGCCAGGTCTTCCTGGTCGCCGAGCCGACGTTCGCCGGTTTCTCCCGCAACGCGGTGGCCGACCCGCGCGCCGCCACCCAGGCCATCGTGGTCATCGCCGTGGAGAGCCGTGCGGAAGTCGACGCCCTGGCCAAGAAGGCCGCCGTGGCGGGCGCCGAGCCGATCGGCGAGGCCCGGGAGGCCCACGGCCGCTACCAGCGCGGGTTCGCCGACATCGACGGTCACCACTGGGAGGTGCTGTGCCTGGTGTAGTGCGGACCGCTGCCGTCACCTCGGCCGACGGCACCCGCATCGCCTACGACCGGTACGGCTCCGGCCCCGCGCTCATCCTGGTGAACGGCGCGTTCACCGGCCGCGAGCACCCCGTCCTGGCCGGGGTGGCCGCCGCCCTGGCCCCGTGGTTCACCGTGGTGAACTACGACCGGCGCGGGCGCGGCGACAGCGGGGACACCCTGCCCTACGCGGTGCAGCGCGAGGTGGAGGACCTGGCCGCGCTGATCGCCGAGGTGGGCGGCACGGCGATGGTGTTCGGCGGCTCGTCGGGCGGCGCGCTGGCCCTCACGGCGGCGCTGTGCGACCCGGCGATCACCAGGGTGGCCGTGTGGGAGCCGCCGTACCACGTGGACGCGAGCGCGCCGTACCTGCCGGACGACTTCGCGGCGCGGCTCACCGCGCTCGTGGACGAGGGACGGCCCGCGGACGCGGTGGAAGTGTTCATGGTGCGGGCGGCCGAGGTGCCAGCGGAGGCGGTGGCCGCGATGCGCGGCGAGCCGTTCTGGGCGGCGGCCGAGGCGATCGCCCGCACCCTCGCCTACGAGGCCGCGGTGCTCGGGCCCGGCAACGCGCTGCCCGGCGGGCTCGCCGCCGTGCGCCAGCCCACGCTGGTCCTCAACGGCGCCGAGAGCGCCGCCTGGATGACCTCGGCGGGCCGGGCCGTGGCCGCGCTGATCCCCGGCGCGTCCCACCGGGTCCTTCCCGGCCAGGCCCACAATGTGAGCGCCGAGGCCCTCGCGCCCGAACTGCTGGAGTTCTTCGCCGGGTGAGCCCCGGCGGGAACGCGGTGGCCCTAGGGTGGGTCGATGGTCGACAGAGGCACACGCGTGCTGGTCGTGCGGAACGACCCGTCGAGCGGGATCGGGCGATTCGAGGAGTGGCTCACCGGGGCAGGAGCCACCGTGGACATCGTGCCCGCCTTCGACGGCACCCCGCCGCCCGCGCGGCTCGCCCACGACGCACGGGTGGTGCTGGGCGGCGGCTTCCTGCCCGACGACGACGATCGGGCGCCCTGGCTCCCCGCGACTCGTCCGCCATCACCTGCGCCTACCACATCCAGGTCAAAGTGGGCGGCGACCCGACCGGCGAGCCCTGGGTCGTCGAGGGCTCCGCAAAAGAGGTGGCCACCCGCCTGGCCGCCCTCACCGACCTCGGCTTCACCGCCTTCAGCCTGTCCCCCCTCGGCCCCGACCTTGAGACCCAGGCCGAAGCCCTGGCGAAAGAAGTCATCCCCGCCGTCCACGACGCCGTACGAGCCTGATTCGGCTACGCCCCGGCGAAGACCGATGTGTCGAGCACCGCGCCCACCGGTTCCGGAATGGGGAGTTCCTCGCCCATCTTCACTCGCGTGACCGTGCGGTAGCCATCGTCGGTGGGGTCGCTCCACACGCTCATGGTCTGCGGCTCGGCCTCAGGATCGACCACGAGGTAGAGCGGCACGCCGCCCCTGGCGTAGATGAGCGGCTTGTCTTCACGGTCTTCGCGGGTGCTGGACCGGGAGACCACTTCGGCGACCATGATCAGGCCATTTGAGATGATCTCACTGTCTCCCCAGGTGGGCGCGTCCTTGGGCCCCATCGCGAAGTCGGGGACCAGCGGTTCGCGAGTCCAGGCCATGCACACGTCGAGCTCAGGCCAGACCAGCCAGTCACGCTCGTCGGCGAGCGGCCCGAGCGTTCGCACAAGTTGACCGATGATCCAGGACTGCCGGGGATTGCCACGGGGACTCACGATGACCCTTCCGTTGACGACCTCGACGCGCAGGGCCGGCAGTTCGGGCAGCCACTCGACGAACTCCCGGACGGTCGTCGGCATCCGGTCGATCTTCGGCCGCTCCTCGGGCGCCTGCTGGGGGGCGGACTCGCTTTCGACTTCGACGGAATCGGCCGTCCTGGTATCCCGGTGAACTTGCCTGGAGGTCATGACCATGGCATACCCCGTTCGACTCGTGCGATCGCCGTCGCACAAAGTATCGCATCGATCGCTGAGCGTCGTCGCTCGATTGTCGTGCTTGCGGGAACTTGCGATCACGGGGGTAAGGCGTAGTAATGTCTGCGCTATACCCCCCTACCGTATATGATCGAAATCCCCCTGGAGTTCTGAGATGGCCGAACACGCGCACGCGCATCAGCACGGGCACACGGTGACGTGGAAGATGGCGGCGTCGGCGACGTTGCACTGCCTTACCGGGTGTGCGATCGGTGAGGTGCTGGGGATGGTGATCGGTACCGCGCTGGGCTGGCACAACGCGCCGACGATCGTACTGGCCGTCGTGCTGGCGTTCTTCTTCGGGTACCTGATGACGATCGTGGGGCTGCGCAGGGCGGGAGTGGATCTGCGCAGGGCGGTGAAGCTGGCCTTCGCCGCCGACACCGTGTCGATCATCGTCATGGAGATCGTGGACAACGGGGTCATGCTGCTGGTGCCCGGGGCGATGGACGCCGGGCTCACCACTGGACTGTTCTGGGGGGCGCTGGCCTTCGCGTTGCTGGTCGCCTTCGTGGTGACCACCCCGGTGAACAAGTGGATCATCGGCCGGGGCAAGGGGCACGCGGTGGTCCACGGCCTGCACTGACGGTCAATACGCGGTCAATACGTCAGGGGGGTATGGGGGCGGCGGTGGCCGATGTGACCTCGGCCACCAGGCGGCTCTCGTGGGCGTCGAGCAGGCGCTGCGGGGCGGTCAGGCACCATGCCTCGGTGACCAGCTCGGACAGCTCGGTGAGCGTGATCTTGGGCAGGTGGACCACGACCCAGCCGAACTGACCCGCCGTGAACTGCACCTCGAAGACGTCGGGCCGTTCGGCGACCAGCGCGAGCTGCTCGGTGATGGTGGCCTTCACGCCGACGGTCTCGGTCTTCTCCCAGAGGAAGCAGAAGCCCCGGTCTGTCACCTTGACGGAGGTCCACTCGCCGCCGTCGGCGAGGGTGACCTCCGGCAGGCGTTCCACCATCGCCAGGAACTCATCGACGCTCACACCCATGTCCTACTTCTATCAACCCCGACCGACATTTCACATCAGCAGTGGAGTCATCCGGTCCCGCAGGGTCTCGCCGGAGATGCCGGCCTCAGTGATGATCCGCATGGCCATGCCGTCGTCCTCGCGGATCAGGCCGAGCATGATGTGGCCGTCGGCGATGTGATTGTGCTTGAGCCGGATGGCCTCGCGCAGGGACAGTTCGAGGGCCTTCTTGGCCGCGGGGGTGAAGGGGATGTGCCGGGCGAACCCCTTGCGGCGGCCTCCGGGGCGGTCGAGCGCGCCGGGGCCGAAGGTGGCCTCGACCTTCTCCCGGACCGCCGCGAGGTCGATGCCGATGGTGCCGAGCGCGGCGGCGTCCAGGTCGTCGGAGCCGGCCAGGCGCCTGACCGCCGCGACCGCCCCCGCGTGGTCGAGGCCCAGCTCGTTCAGCACCCGCGCGGGCGGCCGGTCCCGTGCCGCCAGCAGTGAGAGCAGCAGGTGCTCGGTGCCGATGTAGGCGTGGTGCAGCTCTCTGGCCTGCGCCTGGGCCCCGGTGACGCTCTCCCGCGCGGCGGCCGTGAAACGTTCGAACATGCTCAGTCCTTCCTCCGTAGCAGCCCCCGGCCGCCCGCGTACTTCTTGTGTACCGCCTGCCTGCTCACCCCGAGGTGTCCGGCGATGTCCTGCCAGGACCAGCCCAGTGCCCTGGCGCTTTCCACCTGCAGCGTCTCCAGCCGATCCACCAGCACACGCAGGGCCCGCACCGCGCGCAGGCCCACCGCGGGATCGCGGCTGCCGGCGTCGGTCGCCAGTCGCGTCGTGTCGCTCATGGTGTCAATGTAGGTTGACGCCAGGCCGAATGTCAACCCTGGTTGACGCCGCCTGAGGAAAATCGATTGCCGCTCCATCCCGGCGTTTGTCAGGCTTGAGCGGCTATGCGCTCCTTACCGGCCGACCATCCCGGCACTCCAGACGCCCGCGGGCCCATGCGTTACCTGCTCTGGGTCGCCCGCATGCAGATGGCGCCCCTCCTCGCCGGAATCGGCTTCGCCGTACTCTGGTGGCTCGGCCAGGCCATGGTCCCCATGGTCGTCGGCCGGGGCGTGGACGCCCTCACCCACGAGGACCTCGACGGCCTGCTCATCTGGTCGGGGGTGCTGCTCGGCCTCGGCGGGGTGCAGGCGTGGGCGGGCATCATGCGGCACCGCAGGGCGGTGTACGTCTGGCTCTCCGCCGCCTACCGCACGGTCCAGGTCACCGTCCGCCAGGCCACCAGGCTCGGCGCCACGCTCCCCAAACGGCTGTCCACCGGCGAGGCCGTCAGCATCGGCACCTCCGACATCGCCCACATCGGCAACGCCATGGACATCCTGCTGCGCGGCACCGGGGCGATCGTGGCCATCGTCACGGTCACTGTGATCCTCATCACCACCTCGCCCACGCTCGGCCTGGTCGTCCTGGTCGGCGTGCCGCTGATGGCCGTCGCGGTCGGCCCGCTGCTGCGCCCCTTGCACCACCGCCAGCAGGCCCACCGCGACCTGCAGGGCGACCTCGCCACCAGGGCCACCGACATCGTCTCCGGCCTGCGCGTGCTGCGCGGCGTCGGCGGCGAGGAGGTCTTCTCCGACCGCTACCGCGACGAGTCCCAGCGGGTGCGCCACGCGGGGGTCCGCGTCGCCTCCGTCGAATCCGTGCTCGAAGGCGCGCAGCTCCTGCTGCCAGGACTGCTGATCGCCGGGGTCACCTGGCTCGGCGCGACCTACGCCACCCAGGGCGAGATCTCAGCCGGCGAGCTGGTCTCCTTCTACGGCTACGCGGTCTTCCTGATCTCCCCGCTGCGCACGCTCACCGAGGCGGCCGACAAGCTCACCAAGGGCCACGTCGCCGCCCGGCGGGTCGTCCGCGTGCTGCGGCTCGAACCGGAGATCACCGGGGGCGCGCGGGCCGCCGTGCCGTCCGGGCCCCGGTCGGGGGCGCTGGCCGACCCCGGCTCCGGCGTGACCCTGCGCCAGGGCGAGTTCACCGCCATCGCCGCAGGCACCCCGGAGGAGGCCGTCGAGATCGCCGACCGGCTCGGCCGCTACACCGAGAGCGACGCCACCCTCGGCGGCGTCCCCCTGCGCGAGCTGGCGGTTGCCGACGTGCGCGGACGCGTCCTGATCGCCGACAACAACGCCCGGCTCTTCACCGGACGGCTGCGCGACGAACTCGGCGGCCATGACGACGAGACCATCCGCCGTGCGCTGCACACCGCCTGCGCCACCGACATCGTGGACGCCCTGCCCGGCGGCCTGGACGCCCACGTGGCCGAGGCCGGGCGCGAGTTCTCCGGCGGGCAGCAGCAGCGGCTGCGGCTGGCCAGGGCGCTGCTCGCGGACAGCGAGGTGCTGATCCTGATCGAGCCGACCAGCGCGGTGGACGCGCACAGCGAGGCGCGGATCGCCGGACGGCTGGCGCTCGCGCGGGCCGGCCGCACCACCCTGGTGGCCACCACCAGCCCCCTGGTGCTCGACCGCGCCGAACGCGTGATCTACGTCGAGGGCGGCCGGGTGCGGGACGAGGGCACCCACCGCGACCTGCTCACCGCCAACCCCGCCTACCGGGCCACGGTCATCAGAGGAGAGGACTGACCCGATGGCACAGCAGATCCTGCCGGTCGCCGACCGGCGTCAGGTCCGGGCCTACGCCCGGCGGCTGACACTCAAATATCCCCGCCAGCTCACCCTGGCGCTCGGGCTGCACGCGCTCGCCGCGATCTGCGGGCTCGCCGCGCCGCGGCTGCTCGGGGAACTGGTGCAGGGCATCGAGCAGGGCACCGGCGTGGACGTGACCACGGCGGCGCTGGCCATCGCGGGCTTCGTGGCCGGCCAGGCGGTGCTGATCCGCTTCGCCGTCTACGCCTCGGCCCGGCTCGGTGAGAAGGTGCTCGCCGAGCTGCGCGAGGACTTCGTCCGGCAGGTGCTCGCGCTGCCGCTGTCCACGGTGGAGCGCGCCGGGTCGGGCGACCTGATCAGCCGTACCTCGCGCGACGTCGACGCGCTGTCGCGGACCGTGCGGCACGCCGTCCCCGAGACGCTGATCGCCATCGTGACCGGCGCCTTCGCGATCGGCGCGCTGGTGCTCGTCGGCCCGCTGCTCGCGCTGCCCTGCCTGGTCGCCGTGCCGCTGCTGTGGGTCTCCACCCGGTGGTACCTGAAGCGCGCCCGCGACGGCTACCTGCGGGAGAACGCCGCCTACGCGGACATGACCGAGGGCTTGGCCGAGACCGTGGAGGGCGCCCGCACGGCCGAGGCGCTGGGACTGCAGGAGCGCAGGCACGCCCGCACCGACCGCGACATCTCAAGGTCGTGGGCGGCCGAGCGCTACACCCTCGGGCTGCGGACCGTGTGGTTCCCGTCGATCGAGATGGGCTACGTGCTGCCCGTGGTGGCCACGCTGCTCATCGGCGGGATCTTCTACCTGCGCGGCTGGGTCGAACTGTGGCAGGTCACCACCGCCACCCTGTACGTGCAGCAGCTCATCGACCCCCTCGACCGCCTGCTGACCTGGATCGACGAACTCCAGGTGGGCGGGGCGTCGATGGCCAGGCTGCTCGGTGTCGCCAACGTCCCCGACGACCGCACGCCCGGCCGGGAGCGGCCCAGCGGCGAGAAGCTCGTCGCGGACGGCGTGCGCTACGCCTACCGCGACGGCCACGACGTGCTGCACGGAGTGGACCTCACCGTGGCCCCCGGCGAACGGCTCGCCATGGTCGGCCCGTCCGGCGCGGGCAAGTCCACGCTGGGCAGGCTCCTGGCCGGCATCCACGGCCCCCGCACGGGATCGGTCACCGTCGGCGACGTGCCCCTGGTCGAGCTGCCGCTCGGCGACCTGCGCGGCCACGTGGCCCTGGTCACCCAGGAGCACCACGTGTTCCGGGGCACGCTGCGCGACAACCTGCTGATCGCCCGCCCGGACGCCACCGACGAGCAGATCGGGCAGGCCCTTTCCGCCGTGGACGCGGGGGAGTGGGTCGCCGCGCTGCCCGACGGCCTGGACACCGTGGTCGGCTCCGGCGGCGAGGCCGTCTCGCCCGCTCACGCCCAGCAGCTCGCGCTGGCCAGGCTCGTCCTGGCCGACCCGCACACGCTTGTGCTGGACGAGGCGACCTCGCTGATCGACCCCAGGGCCGCCCGTCACCTGGAGCGCTCGCTGGCCGCCGTCCTCGACGGCCGCACCGTGATCGCCATCGCCCACCGCCTGTACACCGCGCACGACGCCGACCGGGTGGCCGTCGTGGAGGACGGCCGGATCTCCGAGCTGGGCTCCCACGACGAACTGGTCGCGGAGGGCGGCTCTTACGCCGCCCTCTGGGACTCCTGGAACGGCCGGGAGGCCCGCCCGGCTACCCGAGCGCCTTCTTGAGGAACTCCACCTGGAGCAGCAGCAGGTTCTCCGCCACCACCTCCTGCGGCGTCATGTGGGTGACCCCCGACAGCGGGAGCACGGTGTGCGGACGGCCCGCCGCAAGCAGCGCCGAGGAGAACCGCAGCGTGTGCGCGGCCACCACGTTGTCGTCGGCCAGTCCGTGGATGAGCAGCAGCGGCCGGTCGAGCTTGCCCGCGTCGGCGAGCAGGCCGGACCGCTCGTAGGGCTCCGGGTCGTCACCGGGGTGCCCCAGGTAGCGCTCGGTGTAGCAGGTGTCGTAGAGCCGCCAGTCGGTGACCGGCGCCCCCGCCACGGCGGCGTGGAAGACGTCGGGCCTGCGCAGCACGGCCAGCGCCGCCAGGTAGCCGCCGAACGACCAGCCCCGGATGCCGACCCTGGACAGGTCGAGGTCGTCGGGGTAGGCCGCCGCCGCGCCCTGGAGGGCGTCGACCTGGTCCTCCAGGACGGGCGTGGCCAGGTCGTGCAGCACCGCGCGCTCGAAGCCGGGGCCCCGGCCGGGGGTGCCCCGGCCGTCGGCGACGACGACGGCGAAGCCCTGGTCGGCCAGCCACTGGCCGGCGCTGTAGGCACTGGCGGCGGACAGCACGCGCTGGAAGTGCGGCCCGCCGTACGGGTCCATCAGCACGGGCAGCCGGGCCGAGCCGGGCACGTGCCAGGACGGCAGCAGCACGGCGGTGGCCAGGTCGCGCTCGCCCGCACGGATCAGCGACACCCGCAGATCGACGCCGGGACGCTCGGCGAGCGAGGTGATGTGGGCGTGCGCGCCGCCCCTGGACACCCGGACGACGGGGCCGCGCTCGGATTCGAGGGTCTGGCCGGTGATCACCAGGGTGCCGCCGGTGGACTGCCCGTTGTAGACGCCGCCCTCATCCGGGCTGACCAGGCGGAGCGAGCCGCCGGCGTACGTCCACACCGCGATCTCGGTCGGGTCGCCACCGCTCGCCCGGAACAGGACGGCGTCGCCGTCCACGCCGAGCACGTCGCGGACCTGGAGCGTCGGCGGGGTGACCGGCCGGTCGCCGATGATCAGCCGTCGGCCGCCCTCGGAGATCGCCGTCCAGACCAGCGTGCCGTCGGACAGGCGGGCGGGGACGCCGGAGATGACGTCGACCCAGGCGTCGTCGGTGTCCTCGCGGACCAGGCTGGACTCGCCGGTGGCGGGATCGACCGAGAGCAGCCGCAGGGACCGCTGGTCGCGGGACATCGTGACGATCGACAGGCCGTGCGCGTCCCACGAGACGGTGGCCAGGTACTCCTGCTCGAACGGCACCGCCACGCGCCCGCCGTCCAGGCCGAGCACGAACAGCTCCACGACCGCGTTGTCCGTGCCCGCCGCCGGGTAGCGCTGCTCGGCCGCCGGGCGGTCCGGGTTGGCCGGGTCGGCGATGTGCCAGGTGTTGACGGGGGCGTCGTCCACGCGGGCGGCCAGCAGGGCGTCGCCGGAGGGCGACCACCAGTAGCCGCGCATCCGGTCGATCTCCTCGGCGGCGATGAACTCGGCCAGGCCGTAGCGGACGGTGTCCGCCTCCGGCTCGGCCAGCGCGCGGTCCTCGTCGCTCGCCAGGTCTCGCACCCGCAGGATGCCGCCGGTGACGTAGGCCACCCGGCCGCCGTCGGGGGAGAGCCGGGGGTCGAACACCGGGCCGGGCGTCTCCAGAGCGCGCACCTCGCCCGAGGCCAGGTCGGCGACGTACAGCCCGCCCGACAGGGCGAACGCGGCGGACGTCACGGCCGCGTCGGTGGCGTAGCCGACGACGCCGCCCGCGCCCTCGCGGGCCCGCTCACGGCGGGCGCGCTCCTCGGGCGGCAGGTTCTCGCCGTCGTCGCCGATCCGGCGCGGATCGACGATCAGCCGCTCCTGTCCCGACTCGACGTCGAGTTCCCACAGACACGTGACCGGATCCGTGCCCCCGCGCGAGCGGAGGAACACGACACGGTCTCCATCCGGGGAGATTGTGCAGCTCCGCGGGACGCCGAGCGTGAAACGGTGAGTCCGGGCGTACATGCGGGGAAAACTCTCGCTCATAGCCCCTCATCCTGCCAGCCGGAGCGCTCCGGGATAATGTCTGCGACATGGAAGATCGGCGGCTGTTGCTGGTGCACGCCCACCCCGACGACGAGACCATCGGAACCGGCGCGACGATGGCCAGGTACGCCGCGGAGGGGGCGCGCGTCACGCTGGTGACCTGCACGCTCGGCGAGGAAGGCGAGATCATCCCCGATGAGCTGGGCCACCTCGGCCCCGACGCCCTCGGGGAGCACCGGGTCGGCGAGCTCGGCGCGGCGTGCGCGGCCCTCGGGGTCGGCGACCACCGTTTCCTCGGCGGCCCCGGCCGCTACCGCGACTCCGGGATGATGGGCGCGGCCTCCAACCACCGCCCCGACGCCTTCTGGCAGGCGCCGCTCGACGAGCCCGCCGGGCTGCTGGCCGAGATCATCCGCGAGGTGCGCCCGCAGGTGCTCGTCACCTACGACGAGAACGGCTACTACGGTCATCCCGACCACATCCAGGCGCACCGCGTCGCGCGCCGGGCCACCGAGCTGGCGGCGGAGGGCGACGCCCCGTGGCGGGTCGCGAAGTTCTACCACACCGCGACGCCCCGCTCGGCGATCCGGCGGGCGGCGGAGGCCATGCGCGAGGGCCGGTCGGGGTTCATCGCGGAGGACGTGGACGACGCGCCGTACGGCTCCGACGACCGCGACATCACCACCGAGATCGACGCGCGGCCGTACCTGCCGAACAAGATCGAGGCGATGCGCGCGCACGCCACCCAGATCAGCGTGTCCCCGCCGTGGTTCGCGCTGTCCAACGGGATCGGGCAGGAGATCGCCGGGGTGGAGCACTTCATCCTGCGGGGCGGCGTGCCCGGTGCGCCCGGGGCGGGCGCGCCGATCGAGGCGGGCGGCCTCGGCGAGCCGCACACGCGGGAGACCGACCTGTTCGCGGGCATCCACTAGCCTTGCGCGGTATGGGGGAAACATCGGGCAAGCCGATCAGGGCAACGTCGTCGCAGGTAGAACCGCCTGACGACGCCGCGTTCCGCCCCGAGAGCGAGCCCGCCGAGGCCGCGGGGACGGCAGAGGCCGGCGCCGAAGCGGCTGCCGGGGAAGAGCGGGAGCCGCCCCGCGAGCTGCCCGCGTGGGTGACCGGCGTGGTGTTCGCGATCTTCGGCGTGCTACTCGGCGTGGTCGGCGGCTTCCTGCACAACGCCTATGCGCTGGCCGACGTGCCGTTCGTGTCCGTCGCCTGGGTCCTGGTGCTGGCCGGTCTGGTCCATCTCACCGGACGCCTGACCGGCGGCAGGCTCGTGCCGCTCGTGATCACGGCCGTGTGGATCGCGGTCTCGCTGGTGCTCTCAGGCCGCCGGGTGGAGGGCGACCTGGTGATCGCCGCCAACGCGGCCGGATACGTCTACCTCTACGGCGGATTCGTGGCCATGCTGATCGCGGCGCTGCTGGTGCCGTCGCGCGGGCCGTCCTGGCTGCTCAGGTATGGCGCGGGCGGCCCCTCGGGCCCACAATCGGGAGCATGAGCGGCTGGCAGCGGGTACGACAGGTCATCAACTGGATCAACCTGTCCACACTTTTCGGCCTTTTCATCGCCAAACTCGGCCGCGCCCGGCTCTCCCATGGTCCCCGCGGCCTGATCTTCGCCTACGGCTACCGCATTCCGTTCCCCATCGCCAACGCCTTCACCCTGGGCAACGTGGTGCTGACCAAGAACCCCGAGGGCTTCCTGCACGGCTGCCTGCTCGACCACGAGAACCGCCACGCCACGCAATACGCCTTCTGCCTCGGCATCGTGATGCTCCCCCTCTACGTGGTCGCGCTCGCCGTCTCCTACGCCCTCTGCGGCCACCAGGGCTCCTGGAACATCTTCGAACGCCTCGCCGGTCTCGACGACGGCGGCTACCCCCACACCCCCGTCCGCTGGCGCCGCCGCGTCATCTGATCGCCCGGCCCGCGGGGTCACTCCTGGCTGTTCAGGTAGGCCAGGACGGCCAGCACCCTGCGGTGGCCGGTCTCGGAGACCGGGAGGCCGAGCTTGGCGAAGATGTTGCCGATGTGCTTGTGCACGGCGTTGTCGGTGACGAACAGGCGGCGGCCGATCTCGGTGTTGCCCAGGCCCTCGGCCATCAGGGTCAGCACCTCGCGTTCGCGGTCGGTGAGCGCGTCGATCGCGGCGCGGTCGCCTCTGGCCATGAGCTGGGCGATGACCTCGGGGTCCATGGCGGTGCCGCCGGAGGCGACGCGGCGCAGGCCGTCCACGAACTCCGAGACCCGGCTCACGCGGTCCTTCAGCAGGTAGCCGACGCCGCCGGAGCCGTCGGAGAGCAGTTCGCGGGCGTAGACCTTCTCCACGTACTGCGACAGCACCAGGACCGGCAGGCCCGGGTGGGCCTGCCGGAGGGTCAGCGCCGCCCGGATGCCCTCGTCGCGGAACGTCGGCGGGAGCCGCACGTCGGCGATCACGGCGTCCGGGGCGTGCTCTTCCACGGCCCGCATCAGGCCGGGGGCGTCGGTGACGACCTCGGCGACCTTGATGCCCTTGGCGTCGAGGAGGAGTTCGAGGCCGGCCGACAGCAGCACGTTGTCCTCGGCGATCACGACGCGCATGGCAGCTCCACGGTGATGGCGGTCGGGCCGCCGGTCGGGCTCTCGACGAGAGTGGTGCCGTCGAGGGCGGCGGCTCTGCGGCGGATGCCGACCACGCCGGTGCCCCGGCTCTCGTCCACCCCGCCGACGCCGTTGTCGGTGACCTCGATGAGCAGTTTTCCGGTGTAGCGGCTGAGCTGGACGGTGAGCAGGGTCGCGCCGCTGTGCTTGGCGGCGTTGGTGACGGCCTCGGCCACGATGAAGTAGGCCGCGGCCTCGATGGCGGCGGGCAGGCGCCCCAGCTCGCCGAGCCGCAGCTCGACCGGTACGGCCGACTGCGCGGCCACCGCGGCGAGCGCCCCCTCAAGCCCCCGGTCGGCGAGGATCGGCGGGTACATCGTGCGGATCACGGTGCGCAACTCCGTCATCGCCTCCTCGGTTCCGGCGTGCGCCTCCTGGATGAGCCTGGCGACCGCCCCCGCGTCGTCGCCCAGCGCCTCCTTGGCCACCCCGAGCCGCATCGCGATGGCGACGAGCCTGGCCTGGGTGCCGTCGTGCAGGTCGCGCTCGATGCGGCGCAGTTCCGCGCCGTGGGCGTCGAGCACGTCGGCCCGGCTCTCGGTCAGCTCCTCCACCCGCTCGCTCAGCAGCTCCTCCGCCGACGGCTCCAGGACGTGGATCACGGAGGTGGCGTGGGCGTGGGCCAGCTTCGGGAACACCCAGTAGGTCAGCGCCCCGGCGGCGAGCGTCTGGCCGACGCCGAGCGCGAGCGCCGTGCCCCAGTTGGTGATCGGGATGGACACCAGCATCCGGAAGGGCTCGTCGGCGGGGAAGATCCACCAGAGCAGGGCCATCGGGAGCGACAGCACGGTCGCGACGGTACCGGTCACCGCGGCCAGCCCGGCCGGGATGCCGACGAGGATCTGCCGGAGGACCCAGCGCAGGTCGCGCCGGACGTCCCGGGACTCGCGCAGCCGCCGCCACTGCGCCCGCACGCCCTTGTCCAGCGTCATACGGCGCGGCGTCAGCTCGACGCCCAGGAGCGCGGCGGCCCGCTCGCGATGCCACTCGGTCCACTGCCGCAACCCGAGCAGCATCCGGGGAAAGAGCACCACCCCGACCCCGCCCACCGCCGTGGACAGCACCCCGATGCCCAGCACCGGCGGAATCAGCAGAGTCACGAACGCGCTGCCCAGCCCGGTGAGCAGGTAGACGCACGCGCGCCAGGATCGGTGGAAGTGTTCGCCCATGTCAGCCAGTGTGCGGGAATATCAGACGCTGCACACTACAGCAGACTCCACCCCTGAAGGACCCGTAGCCGCTCCCGCGCCTTCGCCAGCGCGACCCGATGCTCCGGAACGTCGGGGGAGCGCTCCGCGAGATCCTCGTGCAGCTCGATCTCCCGCCGGCACAGCCCGATCTCCAGCTCCCGGTGTTCCGCGCCCCCCGAGCCCGCCCGGTCGAGCGCCGCCCGCGCCTCGGCGATCATCGCCACCCGCTCGGCCACCGGCATCGCGGGCAGCGTGCCGCTCACCGGCGCCTCGCCGGGCGATCCGCCGGCGGAGGCCCAGGCGTCCAGGTCGGCGACCGCACCGGCCAGCCGGTCGGGCGTGGTGTAGATCTCCTCCGCCCGCTCGGGCAGCAGCCAGGCTTGCAGCATGCGCCCCCGCAGTTCGCGCTCGGCCCTGGCGTACCGGTCTCGCGCGTCACGCTCGGTGGTGTCGTCGCCGAGCGCGTCGGCGATCCGCTCCCAGCCGGTTCCCCTGCACCGTTCGTGGACGACGGCGAGCTCCAGCAGGCCGCGCGCCTCCTCGACCAGGTTCGCCGCCGCCCGCACGAACTCGCCTTCGGCCGCGTACGGATCGGCCGTCGTCGGGACCAGCTCTCGGGCCGAGTCGGCGAGTTCCCTGGCGAGCTGGGCGAGCGACACGCGGGTGAGGCCCGCCTGGGAGTATGCCGCCGAGCGGTACCGGCTCGGCCGTTCGTCAAACGTGCCAGGGTGTCCCATGGGGCAAGGGGATCGCGGGCGGTGGGGTCATGTCAATGTGGTGGTCTGGCCCTGGGGGGTGTCGGTGACCTTGACGCCGAGGGCGGCGAGTTCATCGCGGAGGCGGTCGGCGGTGGGCCAGTCGGCGGTCTCGCGGGCGCGGGCGCGTTGCTGGAGCAGGTCGGCGGCGCCGCCGGGCAGCGGGACGGTGGCCGGGGCCCGGCCGATGTCGGAGGAGAGGTCGAGCGCCAGGATGTGGTCGAGGTGCAGGAACGCCTCGAACTTGGCGCCGGGCGGCTCGGCGTCGTCGCGTTCCAGCTCGCGCAGGACGCGCAGGGCGAGCGGGGTGTCGAGGTCGTCGTCGAGGGCGGCCTGGGCGCGTTCGACGTGCCCCGCGCTCATCGGACGGCTGGGCGACTCGGCCCACTCCGCGACGCGGGCCCGCCAGCGCCGCAGGGTGCGGTCGGCGGCGCGCAGGGTGTCCCAGGTGAGGTTGAGCTGGTGCCGGTAGCGGTGTTCGAGCAGCGCCAGGCGTACGGCCAGCGGGTCGAGCCCCGCCGCCGTGACGTCGGACATCAGCACCACGTTGCCCGACGACTTGGCCATCTTGCGCCCCTCGAAAAGCAGGTGCTCGCCGTGCACCCAGTGCGCGACCACGTCGTGGCCGACCGCCGCGTTGGACTGGGCGCGTTCGTCCTCGTGGTGCGGGAAGCGCAGGTCGATGCCGCCGGTGTGGACGTCGATGTGCTCGCCCAGGAAGCGAAGGGACATGGCCGAGCACTCGACGTGCCAGCCGGGGAATCCGCGCGTCCAGGGGGTCTCCCAGGTGAGGTCGCGGTGGGAGTGCTTCCACAGGGCCCAGTCGGCGTGGAAGCGCTTGCGGGTGTCGACGCCCTCGACCCGGTGGCCGGGCTTGAGCTGGTCCAGCCGATTTCCCGAAATTTCCCCATAAGAAGGAAAAGACGTGGCATCGAAGAACACCGAACCGTCCGGCCCGACGTACGCGTGCCCCTTCTCGATCAGCTTGGCGATCAGCTCGATCATCAGGTCGATCGTCTCGGTCGCCCGGGGCGTGTGCTCGGGCGGGCGCACGTTCAGCGCCGCCGTGTCGGCGCGGAAGGCGTCCTCGTAGAACCGCGCGAGATCCTGGGCCGAACGGCCCTCGGCGCGGGCCTGTGCCAGGACCTTGTCCTCGCCGGTCGGGTCGATCTCGGCGTCGTCCACCAGGTGGCCGACGTCGGTGATGTTCTGGCAGACCACCACCCGCACGCCCTGCCGTTCGCAGACCCGGCGGATGAGGTCGGACAGCAGGTAGGAACGCAGGTTGCCGACGTGCGCGTATCGGTAGACGGTAGGGCCACAGGTGTACATGCGCAGCGACCGCGAGCCGGTCTGGACGATCGGCTCGACCTGCCTGTTCCGCGTGTCGTACAACCGCAGCATGTCTCCGAGCCTAGGCGCTACTGCACCACCGGGTCGAGGAAAGCCAGGATGTCGCGGTCGCCGCGCTCGCGCAGCCGGGAGAGCACTTCGTCACGCGTGGTGCCCTCGGCCAGGCCGATCCGCGCGCCGATCAGCCGGGCCCCCTCGGCCTCGGACGCCACCGGGGCCGTGTAGCCGATCAGGTGCAGCGCCCGGTTCAGTGGCGGCAGGCTCGGCGCCGCCGACTGCAGGAACCTGGTCAGCAGTTCCCCGCCGTCGGACACCGTCAGGAAGATGTGGTCGCCCTCCTGCGCCCCGAACTCCACGAGCACCGGCCGGATCGACCCCATGGTGGGCTGGTTGTGCCAGCTGATCACCACGTCGCCGGACGGGGCCGAGGCGGTGAGCTGCCCGCCGGGAGCCATCCCCAGATAGGCCGCGAACCCCGTCGGCAGCGGCGAACCGGACCCGCGCAGGTGCTCGGCGTTGACGTCGACCCGGTGCCACCACCGGCCGTCGCGGCTGCGGAAGCAGCGGCGGGTCTCCGAGACGTCTCTGCGCGGCTGGTACGGCTCGGCCACCTCCTGCCCGGCCACCCGGATCCAGCCCCGCTGGGTCCGCTCGAACCCCGGGCCCCCGGCGTACGCGCGCACCGAGCTTTCGCTCACGTCGTAACGGGTGGTCAGGTTGGTGACGATGGTGTTGACCGACGCCTCGCCCCCGGCCCGCTCGATCTCCCTGGCGATCATCTCGCGGATGCCGAGGTACTGCTCGCCGCCCCAGCGGGTCAGGCCGTACTTGTTCCGGTCCACCCGCAGGAACCGGTCGTCGGCGGTGAGCTGGTTGCGGATGCCGACCAGGCTGTAGTCCTCGCCGATGCGCTCCTGGATCTCCTCGGGCGTCAGCGGGATGCCGGAGATGGCGAGCACCGCCTCGGCCTTCTCGTTGACGCTGCGCGGCCAGGCCACCACGTGCCCGTCGAGCACCCGCAGGTGCGGGACCGCCATGATCCACCGCTCGGCGACGTCGTCGCGCAGGCCGAGCTGGGAGACCAGGGAGACGGCCTCGGGCAGCGGGCGCGGGCCGTCGGTGAAGAGCTGCCGGGTCTTCTCGCGCAGCTCGTCCGCGCCGCCCGCGACCAGCCAGCCGTCCACCTGCTCGAAGCCGGTCAGCAGGGTGCGCACGAACCGCCACACCGGGATGCCCAGCGACGCCAGGTCGGGGGGGGGGCCCCGCCCCCCCCCCCCCCCGGGGGGGCCGGGCCCCCCCGCCGCCCTCGGCTATGAGCCCAACCCGGTGGCCAGGGGCCTGATCACGGCCGTACCGCGGTGGTCGCGCACAACG
>NZ_JARLTC010000013.1 GCF_029382225.1 Spongiactinospora sp. TRM90649 | reverse complement strand
AAGGTCAGCTTCGCCGCAAGCTCCCCGATTCGATCATGGACCAGTTACCCCACCAAGGTTGCGTGATGCACCACTAGCGTAACGCTCGCCAGGGTCCGAGTGGCGGTCCTAGCGGCCAGCGCGTCGAGGGCAGCCCTGTAGTGCGCTGGCCGCAGCACCTCATCGAGCGCGAGAAGCTCCTGGCTCGGATCCAGTTCGGAAACCACTTCGGCCCGACAGACCTGCCGAATCACCCGGCCAGCCAGTCCTCGGATGTCAGCCGTCAACGCCTGATCCTCGATAATCAGCAACGAAGCCAGCAGGTTCGGCAGATCGATCGGCCGCGGCACCGCGCGCTCCTCGCCCAGCCACGCCAGCGCATCCTTGGTCGAGGTTCTCCGGGTGACTTGCCTAACGTAGGCCTCGGCGTCTTGCAGCTTCAACCTTGATCCTTTCGAACGCACGTGACGAACAACAGGAATTTCACCGGACACGCACTGTGGTCGCTCACGCAGGGGCGGCGATGAACGAGCTGGCCCAGGCTTTCCGATTCTGCCGCACGACGACGAGGAAAACCTCCTAGTTCGAGGTTGAGCATATGATGTTCCAAAGACTCGTTGGCGATCTCGCAGTCCGCCGGGTGGCCGGGGTCGTGAGCGAAGAAGCGAATACGATAGGTAGGCAATTGGGGATGTCAGGCCGTGTCCGCAATCGGGACAGGTCAGCGGGGGCCTCTCGCCCCGAAGTGTGGACACCTTGAGTGCCGGATGATGGAGATTCGGGGACAAGGAGTTCCACGTGGCGATGAAGTCGTATCCGCCCGGAGTTCAAGGCGGACGCCGTCGCGTTGTACCTGTCTGACCCGGCGCGGACGTACGCGTCTGTGGCTCGGGACCTGGGCATCAACCGCGAGACGCTGCGCCTGTGGGTGAAGGAGGCCCGCGCGGACGGTACCGCCGGGGCGATGAAGGCGGGTCTGGTCAAGCGGCCAAGGAACGGTCCGATGTCGTCCAATGACGTGCTGGAAGAGGAGAACAAGCAGCTCAAGGCCCGGATCCGGGAGCTGGAGATGGAACGCGACATCCTGCGCCGGGCGGCGAAATATTTCGCCGGAGAGGCGTGCGCCGTGAGGCGTTGATGGTCCGTATGAGGGTGAAAGACCTTTGTCGCCCGTCCTGTCGTGGCAGGGCGGGGAAGCTGAGGGCAGTCCGAACCGGGTGACGCCGGGGAGGGCGGCAAGCGGCCCTGACAAGCAGGGACGTGCCAGCACTGCCAGATGGTGCGGGTCCGGTGAGCAAGGCGGAAAGGAGTACGCGAGGAACCGTCGTCATTACGTCCCTCAACGCGAGACCGGCTCGAACCTGGCGGATAGGGGCCGGGAGCGGTGCGCACCCGCCACCGGTGTCGTGGTCCGGGGCACTCCTGGGAGGGCCGCCCGAGGAGGCCATGGGGAAGGCCCACGGCGTACTCATGGCGATGCCGCAGGGATGCAGGCGGGCTCCTCCTTCACCGAGCGGATCACAGCGAACACGGGAACCATCCGGTTTCACCTCCCAGGCGTTGAGCCGCCGGCTCAGCGCATGGGATAGATGCACCGTCGAACGGACCGGGTGGGGCTCTTCAGGCCGGAGACGGTATGCCAGTTCCAGAAGCTCTTCATCGGTCGGCCTGCGCACCGCCACCCCCTCGGCCCCAGTGTGATCTACTCACCGTAGGAGCCGCCTCCGACAAAAGGCCGCCTGGCGTCGGCTGGCATGGCCGCTGTGGTCGGTTCGTCATCACTAGGACCACCTAATCTGAACGCCATGACCACCCGGTTGAAGTGCGAAATCCGTACTAGCCATGCGGCTTAGCCGATGGGTCCCTAGGCTCAGACGCAACCTTGTGCGCCCAGGCCCACGGATGTAGCGATCAGCCGTTGAGGGGATACCGCTGGCAACACAGTTGTTCGAGGAGGATCCCGACCCTGGGAAGAAGCATCGGCTCGCGGCCTGGGAGGCTTTCGTCGCGCCGGTCGCCGCCCGGTCGGATGCGATTAGTCCTGAGCCGCAGGTCGATGTGATCTCGGAGGCGGTCTTCAACGCGTTCGCCACAAGGGACTCTGCTCAGGGGCTGACCAGGGGGGAAATCTGGGCGGCGTGTGCGGGGGTCTGCGATGAGCAGCGGTTCGACCAGCGCTACGAGACCTTCAAAGATCTCGGGATGCTGATTCCTGCGTTTGACAAGAAGAACGAGGAACGTCATCTGCTTCATCCGAACGCGCCCGTCGGGCTTCTCGTGTTCCAGCGGATCGCGTCCGAAGGCGGTATCGACGAGGTTCTGTCGCTCCTGGACCGGACGGGTGCTGCCATCCGGCGCGGTGACGCCACGAGCGACCAGGTCGCATCCGCCCTGTGGAAGGCCCGCGGGATGCTGGGGATCGCTGCGAACTATCTTCTTCTGCTGGTAAGGCGCCGGTCGATCGAGGTGATGGTGGCCGAACGGCACCAGCACCGGCATCCGCGCCTCATCGAGGACGTGAGAGCTGTGACAGTACTCGTCAACGAGCGGTTTCCTCATCTCAATCCGATGGCCTACGAGGTGACCGTCGAGGCGCAGCGGTATCTGGGCGCTCGGACGGACTTCGTGGAGCGCCTCCTCGAGGAGGGTGCCCGCGCGGAGGACTTCGGCCTGCTCCGGCACGAGCAGTATCTGACGGCCGCCAGAGGATCGTCGCCCGAGGCCCTCGCCGAGGCGTTGAGCGGGTTCGTGTTCGACCCGCCCCACCCTCGCCTGAATCCTGAAACGATCGTCAGGGAGCTTGAGAGCCTGACGCCGGCTCCCACCGAGCGGGCCAAACCCGCCAGACCTTCCACCGCCGCTGAGCGCGATGATCCGTTCGCCGCGATGCAGGAGCGTGAACGGAGGAAGTCGGAGCTCGCGAAGGCGCAGGCCGAGGTCCTGCTCTCCAGGCAGAGCGAGGTCGATCTCACCGCGCTGTTCCTGAAGCGGGGATGGCCGGGGGCCGCCGGGCTCCTTGTCAGACTGCTCCACGCGTGCGTCTCCGATCCGAAATTCGAGATCGTCATGCGGGACGCTCTCCGCGTGGATCCCGCCGCCTCCGTCACCCATCTGTCGCAGGTCGAGCTCCGGCTGAGCGAAGAGCCCGATGATCAGGGGGAACCTCGTGAATAGCCGTTCCACCCGGCTGGAACTGGCCCGGCTCCGGGCCGAGGGCGCTTGCCGGATCGATCCGTCGGACATCCCCCGGCTCTCGGCGGGGGCGATCAGGGCGGGTCGTTCGCTCGTGACGACCAGACTCGGAACGGATCAGGTCGCCCTACTCGGTTGGGCTCCGGGGGCTGAGCCCTTCGACGAAGATCCTCGCTCAGGGCCATCTCCACTGCTGGTCCACACCTTCGCGGCCTGTCTGGGAAGCTGCTGGCGGCACAGGGACGCCCATCTGTGGCCGGGGCTTCCCGCGCTGGAGGCCGATGTGATCGCCGCGCTGGCCGAGGCCCGCGGCGAGCGAGAACTCCCCAAGACGGTCGTCGGCAAGGTCCGCAGCGGGATCGCTCTGCTCAGGTCCGCGATGTGGCTCGACCCGACGGTGAAGACGATCCGGCTGGGACCGCGCGTCGCCGCGTGGAGTGAGGCACAGGTCAACGTCCTTCGCGAGGCGTTCGACCGGTTGCCGCGGCTCGAGGATGAAGGACGAGCGCCACGATGAGCCGGATCGAGCAGCAGAACGACACCGATCAGGCGCTGGTACGCGCCGCGGTCACGGCCCTTGAGGACTCCGAGGTTCCCGTCCGTGAGCACCGACACCGCGCCCTTCAGCTCCCCGAACTGCGGGACAGCGTTCGGCACTGCCTGGACGAGAAGGGCAGGGTTCTGATCAGAACCGGGCTGGGATACATCTCAGGTTACGCCGACGACGTCAGAGAGGAACTGGCGGCGGCCGGGGAGGGGATCCTTAGTCCGGCCGAGCGGGCTGTCCTGGTCCTCCTGCTGCTGCACAGTGTCGCGATCCCGCGGGCTAAAGGACGCATCACGGGAAGCGGGTGGGATCACGGGGAGCCCGTGGACCGCGAGCAGATCTTCGACAGCAAGGTCTCTGACACCAACGTTCAGAACGCCCTGTGTGGGCTGGCTGCGCGAGGGTTGGTCCGTACCGTTGGCAGGAACAAGCAGTTGGCCCCAGGACCCCAGCTGGCACGGCTCACGCCCGCCGCATCCGCGCGGCTCTGGGAGGAGCTAGTCCTGCTCGCCGAGCCGGACGGGGTGCTCGCGGACGTGATCCGGCGGCGGCGTTCGGCCGGTACCACCGGGAATTGCAGCACAGGAGGCGTTACGCATGACCAAGACCGGTAACCGGGGCCTGTTCAGCGGGAGGATGCCGGACGGCTCGCGGACGGGCGGGGTGATCGGCTCCCGGAAGCTGGTGGCGGTGCAGACCTTCGACATCGCGCGCCTGACGACGCATCCCGTCCCGGTCGTCCCCGGATGCTTCGTGGCGGTGACCGGACAAGGCCCCAAGGGTGACTCCAACGGCTCCGGCAAGACCACCTTCCTCAGTGCGGTCGCGCTGCTGCTCGGCGATCCCCAGTGGCGTCTGGACCTGGACGGCAGATACGCCACCAATCTGCTGTTCCGACCTGGCGCGGCGGGGTTGGACACCGCAGTCGGCGGTGCCGAACACGGCTATGTCGTCGGAATCTTCGCCCGTGATGACGCTGGTGCAGATGATCCGGTCACCGTGTGGATCCGTGTCTCCAAGCGTCCCGCGTACGTGCTCATGCGCTGGGCACCGGGCCTGCACGGCGTCTCCGGCACCACCGATCAGGAACGGCTCAACCAAGCTGACGCCGCGTGGCAGGGCCTGCCGACCAACAACGAGCGCGGCTCACGTCAGATGGCCAGCACGCTCTTCGGGGCTGCTCCTCGCTGCCTCGCCTATCTCGACACCCCGATCCGTCCCTCTGTCCCGTCCCTGCTCTCGCAGCAGATGACCGACATGTCGCCCGATACGATCGGGGCCGCCCTGATCGCGCTGACCGGACGCGATCATCTGCTGACCAAGGAGCTCGAACTGCGGCGCGCCCATGCCGATCAGGTCGAGACCCTGGCCGATCGCCAAGCGGAGGACCAACGGCAGCAGTTGGTTGAGAATATCCAGCTCGAAGCCCTGGAACGCCGGAGACGGGCCCGATCCGACCTTGAGCAGGCCGATCGTTCATGGGAGATCTTCCTCGGCAAGGGCCTGCTCGAAAGGGCTGAGCAGGACGCGCGCAAGGAGGCGGAACTCCAGATCGCCGACCAGCGGCTTCAGGAGCTGAGGACATCGATCGACGAACTCCGAGCCGAGCAGATCCGGCTGTCCTCGGTCACCGAACTCCAGCAGGCTCTGGACGAGGCGGGCGCGGCGCGGGACACCGCCGATCAGAAGAAGGAGTCCCTCCGCGATGGCCTCGGCCGTCTCAACGAGAAGCTCGACCAGCACAGGATCCGGCGCGGCGAGCTGACGGTCTTGGCCGCGGGCGCCGACGGCCGATCTGTCGATGAACACGAGTCGCAGGCGGCAACGGCGGCAGATCAGGAACTCTCCGCGCGTCTCTCTATTCAACGAGCCGATAAGTCGGTCCGCGTTGCGAGGGACCAACTGGCCGCCGTCGAGAACGGACACGACGGCTTCACGCAGGAGGGCCTCGGGGTCCTGGCCGAGGCCGGGGTCCCCGCCGTCTGCCTCGCCGACGTCGTGGAACTCCAGGATGATCATCGTTCTGAGTGGGAGCCCAGGCTCTGGCGTTACCGCAACGCCTTCGTCGTGGGCCCGGACGACCAGGACTGCGCCGAGGCCGCACTCGCCCGGATACCGGGCTCCACGCTCGTCCTCGCCGACGGCCCTCTCCACCTTCCTCCGGCGCAGGTTCCCGTACCGGGGGTCACGAGCTCGGTCGGCCTCACGCGATTTCTCAGTGTTTTGGAATCACGGCAGGAGCATCGGGACGCCCCAGGCCGCGTCCACGATGCCCACCTCTCCGAAACCCTGCTGGGTGAATTCACCGAACCCTTCCTCGGCCGTGCCGCACGCTTGGCCAGAGCATGGGAGGCCTTGAACGCGGCTCTCCGAGAGCACGAGGAATCCGTCGAGGAGCTGACAGCGAAGAAGAAGGCGCTCGAGCACGCCGAGCGGCTGCTTGAGGCCGCCCGTGCGACGGTGTCCCTGGCTGATCTACGCAAGGTCATCACCGCCAGCGAGCTGGCCGTCAGCGAAACGCAGAAGAACCTCGCCGAAGCGCAGCGGGAATGGCATGGGGCCGACGAGCGGTACACGACCGCCAAGAGCGCGGTGGACAACCACGCGGCGGAGGTCGAGCGTCTGACCGCAGACATTAAGCACAAGGAGACCGAGCACGGGAGGGTGAAGCGCGAGCGCGGGCGGCTCCAGGAGGAACGCGACCGGCTCCGTCTCATCGACTGGACCGCCGCCTGGGGCGACACCCTGAAGTCTGCGGCCGCTCTCGTGGGCGTCGATGACCGCCGGCCCTCTTCCCGGGTGCTCGACCAGACGATCTCGCAGCTGAAGAATGCCGTCAGCGGCCTGATCCACGAGACGACGACGGTCACGCCCGCTCTCGCCGGGATCGCCACCGGCTTCGACGCTCCCGTACATCCGCTGGAGAAAGGCGCGCCGCACCGCTCGGCCTACGCGACGGTGACCCAACCGATCCGTGACCTTCTCATGGCGGAGCAGGAGCATGATGAGATCCTCTCCGAGCGGATCCGCCGGAGCCGTGCCGAACGTGCGGAGGTCGTCCACAGAACCGAGGAGGAACTCGCGACGAAGCATGATGACCTCACCAAGGTCCAGGACATGGTCGAGACCTCGGTCGAGCGGGCGCTCCGCGACATCAGCGATCGGCTCGACCACCTCGACCTCGACCGCGACGGAGGCTATGGCGCCCGTCTGGAGCTGGAGATCGTCCGACCTGCCCGCCCGGCCGAGGGATGGATCTGGCGTGTAACCCCCAGGTGGCGGCGTTCTCCGCTCGGGACATACGTCTCCTATCGGGAGGTGGCCAACGGCGCCCAGATCAAGGTGTTCGCGATCCAGTTGGTCCTGGCCGCGCTCCTCGCCGACGACAGTGTCCCTGGGCGCATCCTCGTCCTGGACGAACTCGGCAACAGCCTCGGCGACGCCAATCGCAAGGACGTCCTCGCGGCGCTCAACCGGGTCGCCGCCCAGCAGAGCGTGACCATCCTCGGTACATGCCAGGACAGTGTCATCTACGACGCGGCCGACGAGTGTGGCGAGATCCTCTGGTTCTCCCACGCCTCGACGACCGATCCCTACAACCAGCCCACACGCGCATGGGGCTTCGACCCGGACCGAGGACGTGTGGAGCTGACCGCTCAGTGGCTCATGGAAGGACGGACCGGCTGAGGGGTGTCTAAGGCAGCGCCGCGAGCAGCGCAGGCACCCGGGGGAGCACGTCGTCGTGCAACGTCTGCTGCTCGCGACTCTCTCCCGCCAGCTCCGGATGCCGGGCGATTCGAAGGGCGAGCTCCCGCCAGGGTTCCGGCGCCGAAACGGCCAGCTCCTCGGCGATCTCCTTCGCTCGATTCAGTTCCTTAAGAGTGACCGCGCGATGCGGACCCTGCTCCCAGTCATCGGCATTCATGCCGATCGGCGTCAACGACAGGCCGGTTCGCTCTTGGAGGACCGTGGCAATCCGGACGCCGTCGGCGTCCAGGTCGTTCCAGATCGCCGCGCGAGCCGGAGCCAGCACCCGAAGCAGCTCGATCAGGCCGTGGGTGGCATAGCCCTTGCCCCAGATGATGATCCATTCATCAGCGATGCCCGGCAGCGCGCAGACCTCCTGGAAAGTCGTCTGGTTCTCGACCACGAAAACGCCCCTGGCTCCTGACACGTCGATCTCCCCCATCAGCCTGGCCCCGTGCGAAGGCAGCCCCGCCCAAGGTCTCGCCGTCCTCGCATCGACCGCCACCGAGCCTATCCGCCAGGTCAGCGGCCCCCGCACCCTGATTTCGTAGTCGGGGAAGCTCAGCACCTCGGTGAGCCGCGTTCCCAGCAGGTTCTCCACGGCGAGCCGCCGTGGCCCCGTCCATGTCTCCTTCGAAGCGTCCCTCTCCGGAAACGCCCACGCCGCCGCCTCGTCCGCGGTCGGCGTCCTAGCCCCTTCCGGCCGCCGATACCACCAGGCCGCCACCCTCAGCGCGAACTCGTAGGGGGACCACCGCGCCGCACGAGTCCGTGAACCCGAAGGCGGCAGGGACGGGGCGGCCAGCGCCTGTTCAGCGAGCAATCCGCGTTCGTCCGCGAGCTCCGGAACCCCCTCCAGGACGGACAGCAGGCCCGACCTCAGCAGCGCCGGATCGCTCTTGCCCTTCAGCTCGCTGAGCTTTTCACGTGCCACCTCGGCCCAGTAGGGCGTGAGCCGAACCCTGACGATCATGTCGATCCGGTAGGTCGCGTCCAAGGTCACTTTGACGATGATCCCTCCGCACCGTGCCATCGCGAAGGTCAGCTCGACGGCCCGTTCCTGCCATCGTGAGCGGATCCCCGCCCAGAGCCTGGACGGCCTAGACAGAAACCACACGAGCTCGTCCTTGCTCAGCCCTTCAGGCGGAGCGAAGCCTTCGACGCCCCCGGCGGCGGAGAGCTCGGCGTTCCGTGGCCTGAGCCGACCGCTACGGTCCTCCGGCCGCCGGCCTACCGGGTAGACCGCGAACGCCTCAAGTCCATCCGGCAGCCCGACGATCGGAATCCGCTCCCGAACGATCTCCGGTGTGAACTCGTCTTCCACAGCTCAGCCTCTCCTCGATGCCCTTCACCAGTGCCGCTAGGTGGGACATCTCCACCTGCTCGCTTTGGCGGCTATGGCGTTTGGCGATGACGAGGTCGGCGGTGCCGAGGAGATCGGTGAGCGTCCGGTGGGTGGTGTCTGTCGGGGTGAAGCGTAGGTCGGCGACCTCCAGGTCGTGGCGGGGATGCAAGCGCTGCAGCGCCCGCCAGCAGCGGTGGGCCTGGGTGGGGTCGGTGAAGGTGGCCACGGCCCGGCAGCCGGTGGTCAAGGCGCTGGAGACGACGGCATGGTCGGCTGCGTCGATGTCGATGGCCAGGCCGCCGAGCCGTGTGCAGGTGGTGATCAGATGCCGGGCGAGGAGTGTGCTGACCGGCCGGCAGCAGCCATAACGGCACGCGGAGCCGGGGCCGGTTTCGGTGTCGGTGGCGGCGAGCCAGACGCTCAACGGCAGGTGGCGCTGTACGTCGATGTCCGGGTCGCTTCGGTGAGGAGCGTGAGTGTGGTGGTGGGGTGGGTTCAACGATGGTGTGGCCCGATCACACGAGCCGCCTGGTCCCTGTCACCATCGGAAATACCTGCCGCGAGAAGCGAGATGGGACAACCGGGCAGAACGGCGGTCGTGTGGAACCGCAGTGATCGCTCTTCTCGGCCGGGCCGTACGCACCGTTCGTTGTTCATGCAGGTCAGGGCGCTGCTGTACCAGTTTCGGGCACCCTTCGTGCAAGGCCTGCGGCAATCGTCGTCTTCGAGATCGGCGAACGGCCGTCCTTGTGCTGCCTGTCGTGCTGCTCTGAAAGCGGCACTTCTTCGGTTGGATCAGGGGTCGGTCTCGGGAGGCGATCGCGGTGTCCGGGCATGACGAGCTCGCCGAGCGCCGGCTCGGCAAGAAGGTCCATCGCCTCAAGGTTCTGATGGAAGCGTCGCTGCGGCCGGCGCCGTCCATGAGCTGCGACCCGGTTCCAGCGCGGCCACGAACGAGTACGGCCAGCCTGGAATGAACTGCGAGGCACATGTACGGCTGCAGAGTTGTTCCTGGAGGATTTTGGGGATCGCCGTCAACGAGGCCGCCACCAACGTGCTGCAGCACGGCGGTGGAGGCGGGACCCTCACCGCACGGTGTGATGAGGCGGGCGTTGACCTGGAGGTCGTTGCTGTCGCGGGTACCCTGACCGGCGCCGACATGGACACCGAACCCGAACCCCCCCTGTCGCGTGGCCGGACTGTGGCTGATCCGCCGCCTGTGTGACGAGGCCCGCCTCGACGGTGTGGTAGGTCATGCCCACCTGCGGCTGCGCGTGTATCGCCGGGGGAGGGGGCGATCTGATCCAACTGGTGATCACCAGCGGTGATAAGCCTGCCCGGGATTGATGCTTTCCACTCCGTCGAATCCGCTGGACGATCAGGGCACCGTGCCTCGCTTGCAAGTCACCGCGTCGTCGCAATGTGGTTTCGCTGGCCTTCGTGGCGTCGTGTCCCGTACGCCCCATAGGAGCTGATGTGAACAGCCCCAGCCCACCTGCCCCCGCCCTCGTCCCCCGCACCGCGACCGACCAGCTCCTGCGCATCACCCCGCTCGCCGATCGTGCGGGTCTGCGGATCGAGGGTGAGGTCGACTATGCCACCCTGCCCGCCCTGAGGCGGGCGCTGGCCTCAATGGGCGGCGGCAGCTTCATCGTCGATCTGGGTGGCCTGGCGTTCATCGACGTCGGCGGGCTACGCGCCCTGGTCACCACCGCCGCCGCTCTGCACGACGACGGCAGCGGTCATGTGCTGACGTTGCGGTCGGCGCCCTGGCACGTGCAGCGCCTGCTCAACATCACCGGCTGGCACAAGGCGCCCGGCCTTCGCCTGCACGCTCCGTCGCCTGGACCTGGTCCACCTGGCCACGTTTAGAAGCCACCGCACCGGCTGTTGCCCCCGAAGTGCTGAACGGCCCCTACCGGCGAGCTCAGCAGACCGGCGGATGCGTTGCATCCCGCCATGCCGGAGCACCGGCAGCCGAGTTGGACCGGCTGCGCCGCCAGGCGCTGCGACGAGCCCAGACCGAGGCCGCCGCGATACTCGCCACAGGCCGTACGCTGGCCGACCGGGCCTTGGGACTACGACCAGGTGGTGGCGGGCGGTGCGGGCGCGGAGGCGGGGGCGGGGGCGGCAATGCGTCCGCCCTCATTCTCCCAGGAGGCCGAGCCGTCGCGGCCACGTGAGCCTTCCTCAGGGACCACGGGGTGGAGCATGTCGGCCGGACGGACGCCGATCGTACCGGCGGCGGCGAGCGCGAGCGCGGCCATGGCCGGACCGTCAGCCGTGCCGGGCGGGATGACCAGAAGGGCGATGGGCGCGGTTCCCGCGATGCTCAGGGTGATCAGATGCGGGTCGGCGCTGAGGAACCAGCCTACTCTGACCTGGCGGCCGGGGGCCGGGATGCGGTGCGGGATGTGATCCCACGCGTCCAGATACAGGCCCACCCGCAGGACGGCCCTGTCGAGCCGCAGGTCGATGGCCGAGATGAGCGCGGGCAGTTCGGCGGCGGCGTCGCGGGTGCGCGGCCACCACGCGCCGTCGACGGTGCCTCGCTGGTCGAGGACGGCGTTCAGGCTGAGCCTGGGCGTGGCCTGAGCCGCGAGTACAGGGCTGGACGGGGGGAGGAGTGTCGTCATCATGGTCGCCTGGCCTGTCAGGCCCTCAACTGGGCCGAAGTGGTCTGTCGCCGCGGGCGACGCCAACCTGAATGCCAGCGCACGAAATGTCCTCGGTGTTTTCTATTGTACCTCGTTCGGTGAGAGTTCGGTGAGGCAGGTCGCCATCAGGATGATCGGCGCTGTTATCGATCGCAGTGATGATCAGGTCGGTTATTGCCTGTTTCCCGCGCTTGCCAGGAAGAACAGCCTGAGAACAGGTCGCGTTGCATCCAAGAGCAGTCGAAAGGAAGCGTCATGAGCCCGACAATGAAGATCAAATCCAGGATCCGGGCCGTTCAGGGCTGGATCATGGTCAACTTCGGCCGCGCCACCGGGAACCAGCACCTGGAGGCGAAAGGCATGGCCATCCGGTCTGAAAACGACCCGGGGCAGCGGGCCGAGAAAACCGGGAAAATGCCCAGGAGCTGACCGCGGCGACCGGCAACGAAATCGAAATGCGCCGGCCCGGCCCGGCACATTCTCGCCTCGAACGATCAGTGAATTCCCGGAACAAATCCGGAGCAGCCATGAATCGTGTCATCGTCGTGGGCGCTGACGGTTCGGACGCCGCGACCGCGACCGCGGCCGTCGAGTGGGCGGCCGACGACGCCGCTCGCGCCGGGGCACGGCTCCGCATCGTCCACGCCGTGGACCGCGCACCGTACGCACCGGCGACGTCCTCCACCCCAGGTCAGGATGATGCGATGGTCAGCGCGCACAGGGTGCTGAGCGACGCCGAGGCGGTAGCGGGCAAGCGGCAGCCCGGCGTCGACGGCGACTGCGACTGCGAACTGCTTCAGGGCGCCGCCGCGGCCACGTTGCGCGGACAGGCCGGCGACTCCGCCGAGATCGTGATCGGCGGCAGCGGCCTCGGCGGCTTCCCCGGAACTGTGCTCGGCTCGGTGAACACCCACGTGGCCGGGCACGCGCACGGCCCGGTGGTCATCGTCCGATCCGACCCCGACACCGCCCATGGGCAGGTCGTCGTCGGGCTCGACGACTATCCGGCCGGCGAACCCGCCCTCGCATACGCCTTCGAGCAGGCGATGCTCCGTGCGAGCACGCTGCGCGCGGTCTATGCGTGGCGACCGCCGGCGCATGCTCACATCCCCGAACGCGCCTATGATCTGGACGAGATCGCCGCAGCCCGGTGCCGGGTCGCGGCCGCCGCCCTCGGGGGATGGCGGCAGCGATATCCGCAGGTCCCAGTGATCGAGGACGTCCGTCGCGCCCACCCCGTCGATGCTCTCATCAGCGCTTCCGCCCAGGCGGATCTGGTCGTCGTGGGCTCTCAGGGCAGAGGGGCGATCGGCACGGTGATGCTCGGTTCCGTCACCCTCGGGATCTTGTACGGCGCAAGCGGCTCTGTCGCGGTGGTGCGGCCATAAGGCAGCCTGGCCGGCGACATGGCACCCGAGCGGGCCAACGAACAGATCAGTCGGCAGGCTCAGCCGTGGGCAGCGGCTCGGGCGGCGTCGGCGGTGCGCCAGGGTGGATCGCCGGGCTGTAGACGAGCTTGTCCGGCGGTGGCGGCGGCCTGCTCTTGCCGTCGTGGCCGCGTCCGAGCTCGGGCTCAGGTGGGAGCGGTGGCCGGTCGACGGCTTCCTCAAGGTGCTTGTCATCGTTGCGGATATTCATGGCGTGTCGCCTTTCAGAGGCGTTTAAGGGGATTTTCCTGGCATATTGCCGGTCGTCGCGGATAGGGGCGGCTGGTCGGGGCGGGGGTGATGCCCGGCGAGTAGTTCCTGGAACAAGCCCTGTCCGCCTCCCGGGATCGATCCATTTCAGCCGTCCTGCCTGGCCGATCCGCCAGATGCCCGTGGGCGGTCTGAGCTGGCGGTGGGCCCACGACTGTTGCGCCGCCTGGTGTCACGGTCCGCCGGAGCGACGGGACCGGGCGGTGACCGGTCGTCGATGGCGTCCTGCCGGCTTCGGACGGTCGACCCGCTCCAGCGCGACCGGGTACGGAACAGGGACACCAACAGCCCGAGGACGCCACCGAGCATCAGGATGACGCCCACGATGCGCTGTTCGACGCCGCCCGCGGATCCGCCCGCCGAGCCGTCGGCCAGGGCGAAGGTGAGGACGGCGCCGACGACGATGACCGCGACGGCTGCGGCGATGGGCATCACGCACCACCGCTGCCACGGCAGGCACGTGAGCGCTGGAATGGGCTGCGGAGCGTGCCCGGCGGGGTCATCGGCGGCCGGCCCAGCGGCCGGAACGTCGGCCGATGATCAGGTTGTGACCGAGTAGCAGGGCTGCCGCGCCGACGATGGCGCACAGCCAGGTGGCCAGGTGGAAGAACCCCTGGATGCCCGAGACGTGCAACACCTCGGTGGCGACGAACCCACCCAGCAGCGCGCCGGCGATGCCGAGCCCGAAAGTGGTGATCAAACCTTGCGTGTCCGTGCCGGGGACCAGCATTCTGGCCACCACCCCGGCGACCAGTCCAAGCATGATCCAAGCGATGATGCCCATGGCGAACTCCTGTGGCGGTGCATCGACGGCTGCGTGGGATCGGTCTTCCGGACCGGTCGAAGCAGGGACCGGCCGCCGCGCGATCGCCGGCGGTCAGGCTCGTTCACTTCGAGCCAACACCCGCGCCTGCCGTACGGGAAACAGGCGATCCGGGAAGGACTCATCTCCAGAACCGATCACCGGGGCATCAGGCAGGCTCATCACTGTGGGTGGTGGCCGTGGGGATGTCTTCGGCGGGCGCCGGCTCGGCGGCCGGGGTGGCGGGTTTCAGCCAGTCGAGCCGCTCGGCCAGTCGCCGGGCGCTGTCGATGACGGTGGCTATGTGCGGCGAGGGGTTGGCGTCGTGCCACAGCAGTGACCAGGGGTAGTGCGTCGCGGGGTCGACCAGGGGCAGCCAGGTGGTGCCGGGCCGGTTGGAGGAGCGGAAAGAGGAGGGGACACAGTACACGCAGCTATGCTGGCGGACGAGGTCGGCGGCGGCCCGGGAGCTCTCGACGGTTCCCTCGTAGAGTGTGGGCACGAATCCGGCCGAACGGCACAGCGCGATGACGAACTCATTGAGCTCCGGCGTCTGGGATTCCTCGCCCAGCAGCAGGAGCTCACCGGCCAGGGCGGTCACGGGTATGCCGTCCATGCCGGCGAAGCGGTGGCCGTCGGGTAGCAGAACGCCGAGCGGATCGAGCCTGATGAGCTTGGAGGTCACCTCGGCCGGGGCCTGGGCGGCGTGTCCGATGGCGATGTCCAGCCGCCCATCGGCCAGTTGCCGGTACTGCTGGGGGCTGCCCGCTTCGACCTGATGGATCGTGATGCCGGGATGGTTGCGCTGGAGTTCGCGCAGGATCTGGGGCATGGTGTCGTAGCCGGCGTCGATGATGCCGACGCGCAGTGTGGGCGCTGAGGCGGCGGCGTGCCGTGCGGCCTGCCTGGCCCGGCCCACGTGGTCGAGGATCTGGCGCGCCTGGATGAGGAAGGCGTCGCCCGCCGGGGTCAGCTCGACATGGTGGGTGCTGCGGTCCAGCAATCGCACCCCCAGTTCGCGCTCCAGCCGCTGGATCTGCTGGCTCAGCGCGGACTGCACGATGTGCTCGCGTACCGCGGCCCGGCCGAAGTGCAGCTCCTCGGCCAGCGTCACGAAGTAGCGCAACTGACGTAACTCCATGCCCGCCACCCCTTCCCAGTCTGGGAGGCGCCGTTCCAGGCCGTTGTCTCCCACTCTAGGGGTGCCTCGCGGGCGTATGAACTTCTGGAAAGGGGGCACTACGTGCCGGGCCGGGGTGTCCGGCAGGCGATCTTCGGATGCGTGCCGAGGTGGTGAAGGGGCCTGCCAGGATCGTCACCGCGATGACGGCCATCCGGTCGAAGCGCTCCATCGGTCTGGTGTGGTGGTTGCGCTGCCCTGCGAGACGGCAGCGGCGATCAGGCTGCAGGATCAGCGCCTGAAGGCGTCCATGGCCCTCCTGCCGGCCTGCCTCAGCTTGCCGGTGGTCTGCTGACGCCGATCGCCGGTGACACGACCGAAACGCTGCCTGGCCCAGCCCCTGAGGGCCTGGGCCTTGTTGCTGATTTCCCAACGTAGACTCATCGCGATCTCCCTTCGCCGCTCCGACATCCCGTACGCCGGTATGTCGGGCGGACTGTTGTTGATCCACGTGCCTGTCTGCCATGGCCCTGGGCAGTGGATGCTCCGCCGTGGTCAGGCGGGCGGAACCGGCAGGGCCATCGGTGTCAGTCCCCGGCCGGGGCCGGGGAGAGCGGGCCGGTACGCAGGCGCTGGATGCGTTCGGGGTCGGGCCAGCGCACGTCGCTCGCCCAGCCGAGCCGTTCGAACAGGCGGATCACCGCGGCGGATGGGTCGATCTGGCCTCGGCCGATGCCGTGACGGGCGCAGGTGGGCTGGCTGTGGTGGCCGTTGTGCCAGCTCTCGCCGAAGGACGGCAGGGCCAGCGGCCACAGGTTCGTGGCCCGGTCGTGGCGGCGGGTCTTGAAGGGCCGGTCGCCGATGACGTGGCACAGGGAGTTGACGCTCCAGGTGACGTGCTGGAGCAGGGCGATGCGGATCAGCCCGGCCCACAGGAACGCGGTCAGGGCGCCGTACAGGGTGCCGGTGATCGCCCACCCGGCCAGGAACGGCAGCACCAGCGACAGCGCGCACAGCGCGGGGAAGGCCCGGGCCACGCGGGTCATTGCCGGGTCTGCCAGCAGGTCAGGGGCGTAACGTTCGACGGGTGTCACGTCGTCGGCGAACAGCCAGCCAAGGTGGGCGTGGGCAAGCCCCCGAAGCTGCCCGCGCAGGCCGGTGCCGTACCGGTAGGGAGAGTGCGGATCGCCTGGCCGGTCGGTGAAGGCGTGATGGCGGCGGTGGACGGCGACCCAGTCGATGACGTTCCCCTGAAAGCCCATCGACCCCGCGCCGGCCAGCGCCACGCGCAGCCATGGCGAGGCGGTGAACGAGCCGTGGGTGAGCAGCCGGTGGAACCCCACCGTCACCCCCAGCCCGGTCACCATGTAGAAGACCGCTGCCAGCAGCAGGTCGGTGAGCGCGACGCCCTGCCCCCACGCCAGGACGATCGCGACGCCGAGCGCGAGGAACGGCAGGATCACGATCGTCGCCGTCAGCCAGATTTGAGCTCCGCCGATCGCAGGGTGCTGCTGTGCTCCGGGGAAGGGAGATACGCCGTCATAGTCCAGCCGATCTTTCATTGGCTGCTGAGACTGCTGAGGCTGCTGAGGCTGCTGATCAATGGTCATGATTTCTCTTTTGTCTTGTCTATGGCTATACGGTCCGCCGGTGCACGTAGCACCAGCGCCAGGCCGGGCCCGGACCGAGGGCGGCGACCACAGGGTGATCGGTCTCCTGGTAGTGGGCCTTGGCGTGGCCGCCGCGCGCATCGTCGCCGCAGGCCACCCACCCGCAGGTCAGACACATCAGTAACCGCGTCCAGGCGCGGCCGGAGTCCAGACATTCCTCGCATTCGGACGCCCTGGGCTCCACATTCGGGAGCAGATCCATGTGATTGCAACGCGGCGTCTGACCGTTCAGACCGGCCCGTCCGGTCGCGCTCGCTTCTCCTGCGTCCAGGGTCATTACGACCCCCTCACGGTGACAGCGACGCAAGTTGCGCCGACTGATCACTCCTCAGTCAATGCGATCCGCGAGCCGATGGAAACGTCGATTCCGAGCAAACCTCATCACTTGCGGCGATGGCGAACCTGCGGGCGCGTTGCCAGCGCATCTTTGCGCCGAGGGTCGGGCCTGATCATAAGCGGCGGCGGCCCCCTCCAAGAGCTGACCAGGCGGTCGAGCATCCAGACAGCCGGCCGGCCACTGCCGGTCACCGCGGCAGGCCATGTCCGTCGCGTTCTGCAGGGCGAGGGCGCGCGAGGCTGCGGCGATCGCCTCTCAAGACACCGGCCAGGGTCTCACTCCGTCACCGGTTGTGACGCCGGCGCGGACGGGCCAGGCGGCGGAGTTGAGTGATGCGGGCGGTACCGAGCACCAAGGTGAGCAAGACCCCGCTGACCATGGCGATCAGCATCGCGACCGCCAGCGGCAGGGTGCCGCGCAGGCCGAGAAAGGACACCTGCGTAACGGTGGTGTTCTGCAGCATGAACACGATGAAGGCGATGGACATGAGCGCGGCACCCCACACGCCCGCCCAGGCCACACTGGTGCGGGTGACGGGCACCGGCCTGGAGTCCTCGGCGCTTGAGCCCGCGTCCGTGGAGCGCGGGGCCAGCGCCGGTGCCGGTGCCGGGGCTGGGGCCTCATCACCGTGGGGCGCAGTGCCCTCGGCCGTTTCGGGGGATGGCTCGGATCTGTTACGGAGGCGGTGCAGGATGTCCATGATGATCTCTCAGTGAGCAGGCGTTGATGGTGCGGCGCTCGGATAGAGATCTCCTGCCGCCCGGCTGCTGGACGAGTCGGATCTTGCTGGGGAGCCGACATAAGAGCCCTCTCTTTGTCGGCCACTTCGACTTGGTCCTTGTCGGCTACTTCGAGCGGGGCGAATGCCCTGTCCCTCAACACCAAGGCGGGGCCTGCCGGGCTCGTGCCCGACGTTTCCGCTCAGCCCACCCCCGCCCGGTCCCGTGCTGAGGCGGAAAGCGGGTCCCAGGCGGAGTCGGTGCGCCGATCGGTCAGGCCACCAGCCGCAGGCTGTGGTCCAGGCCGGTGATGCGCAGCAGCTTGGACATGTACGGGCGGGGAGCGGCCAGGGCGAGGGTGATGCCCATCGCTCGGGCGCGGCGCTGGATGCCGACCAGGACGGCCAGTCCGGAGGCATCGCAGAACGACACCTCCGACAGGTCGAGAATGAGCAGGTTCGTGCTGTAGCACAGGACCCGCATCAGACGCTGACGAAGCGCGTGGCTGGTGAAGATGTCGATTTCACCCGACAGGTGGATGGTCGTCGCTGCGGTGCACGACCCAGCGGGGACAGCACCGGCCCACGGGCCGCTCTTGCCGGTGCGCATGCCGTCCACGGTGGCGCGGGGTCTGTCGATGGTGATCATGATCGCTCCATTCGGAGAACGTCTGCGAGGGCTTGCCGGCCGGGCAGGTCAGGCCGGGTCGCCGGTGGGCCGGTGTTCAGGCGGTGGACGACTGAGGTGATGTTCCCGCTCTCGTTCTCGCAGCCAGCATGGCCGTCCGCATCCGGGGTGCCGAGGCCGGTTGCGGCCGGCCGGTGTGCGGCGCGGAGGATGTCGATGGGACGCTGGCCAGGCGCGCCATCGACGGAAAGGGTGAGCGCGGCGGCTGCCGGGCCGGCGGCGGTATCCGGTGGGATGACCAGCAGTCTGATCGGCTCCGCGCCCATGGAGACCAGGCTGATCAGGTGTGCGTTGGCGCGGCGGAACCAGCCCACCCGGATCCGGCGCCCAGGGGCCGGGACATGCTGCGGAGTGTCGTCCCAGCCGTCGGCATGCAGGCCGATGCGCATCGTGATCTGCGCCAGCCGCTGGTCGACGACGGCGATGAGAGCAGGAAGTTCGGCGGCGGCGTTGCGCGAGCGAGGCCACCACGCCCCGTCTACGGTGCCCCGCCGGCCAAGGAGAGCATTCAGCCTGAGCCGGACCGTAGAGTCGATCGCTGCAGAAGCGCCGCCGGCGGCGTTCAGTGGCTTGAGATGAGCAGGAACTCCCGGTGTCATGCGCGCCTGACCTATCCGGCCCCTTCAAAGGGCGCGGTGGTGATTCGCCGGAGGCGACGCCGACCTGAGTGCCAACGTTCGGAAAGTCCTCGGTACTTTGAGTTTACCTCTTTACTGCTGGAGTTACCAATTTCGGAAGTGGCTGAGCTGGGTCGATGCTGTGATCGCGGGTGGTTTTCACCTCCTGACCGGGCTTTCACCTCCTGACCGGGCCCGGGGTGACGGTGGGTTTCACCGCCATCTCACCCACGGCGCGTTCAAAGCCCCGTGGTGGCTGCGGGTCGGCCTGCCGGTGGCAGGGTCCTTGGCCGGTGCAGGGCCTGGTCATCCAGTGGGGGCCGACCACCGGCGTCATCACGCCAGGGCACGGCGGTTCCCTTCGGTGGTGGAACCGGTTCGGGTAGCGGACGGTGATCTCTGGATGGCGTGAGGGCGCGGTCACGGGGAACGGAGCATCATGGCGGGTGCCGGTCTGCAGCGGCTACTGTGCACCGCCCGCTGGGACGCCGACGAGGTACGCGACGACGTTCGCACCTTCGTCATCGACCGGCTCGACCCCGGCGGCGTACTTATCGCCGATGAGACCGGGTTCGTCAAGAAGGGCGCCGCCTCCGCCGGGGTGCAACGGCAATACAGCGGCACCGCCGGCCGGATCGAGAACTGCCAGATCGGCGTGTTTCTCGCCTATGCCACCCCGGCCGGGCGGCACTGCTGGATCGGCGGCTCTATCTGCCCGAGCACACCTGGCCGCGGCCGATGCCGGGCGGCCGGCGTCCCCGACGAGATCTCCTTCGCCACCAAGCCCGTCTTGGCCGTTCAGATGATCCTGGCCGCGATCGAGGCGGGAGTACCGGCGAGTTGGGTGAGCGGAGATGAGGTCTACGGGCAAGATCCACGCCTACGCGCCACCCTGGAGCAACACCGGATGGGTTACGTACTGGCCATCGCCGGTAACCGGCGGGTCGATCTGGAGGGCGTCCAGGTGAGCGCGGCCGAGGCCGCAACCCGAGTGGCCGATCGGCACTGGCAGCGCTATAGCACCGGCCCGGGCGCCAAGGGCTCACGCTGGTACGCCTGGGCCCGCATCGACGAACGCGAAGCCGGCGGGTATCGGTGGCTACTGATCCGGCGCAATCTGGCCACTGGTGAGCTGGCGTTCTACCGATGCTACGCGCCGACCCGGCAGCCGCTGCTGGCGCTGGTCAAGATCGCCGGGATCCGCTGGGCGGTGGAGGAGCCCTTCCAGGCGGCGAAAGGCCAGACCGGCCTGGATCTATCAAGTACGCGGCTGGACGGCCTGGCACCGGCACATCGCCCTGGCCGTGCTCGCCCTGGCCATGCTGACGGCCATCGTCGCCGCCCAGCCGTCCAGCACGACAGACGACGGCATCCTCCTGACCCTGCCCGAGATCCGCCGGCTGCTCGCCGCCCTCGTATTGATCCGGCACAGGAGGCCATGGCTATGTGGTGAACTTCCAATCCGGCAAGGTCCGCCAGGTGGTGCCGCCAACCGGCGGGCATGGCCGCCAAGCCGGTCCGACCTTGACCCGCGAGCCTTTGAGCCACCCCTCGGCTGCAAATACCGCAAAACTCTATTTGCAAACTAACCTTTGCGGTCTACTCTGGGCGGCGTGGAAAAGACGTATCCGTTCGCCGACAGGCCGGCCGCGTGAACGCCGCGTCGGTACGGCGGCGCTATGCCCTGATCAGCTTCCTGACCTGGCTGCCCGCCGGGCTGATGATCGCCCCGCTGGTGCTGCTCATGCTGGACCGGGGCATGACGATCGTTCAGGTCGGCGTGGTCATGACCGTGTACTCCCTGGTCATCGCCGGGCTGGAACTACCCACCGGGGGGCTGGCCGATGTGGTGGGACGCCGAGTGGTGCTCGCCGTATCCGCCGCCTGCACCGCCCTGGCGCTCGTGCTGCTCGCGGTGGCCGGCTCGTTCTGGATGTTCACGGTGGCCTGCGTGGTGCTGGGAATCGCGCGGGCGTTGTCCAGCGGCCCGGCCGAGGCGTGGTTCGTGGACACACTGCACGCCGCCGAGGGGCCTGATGCCGATCTGCGCCCCGGACTGTCGCGGGGCCACGTCATGGAGGACGTGGCGCTGGGCATCGGCGTGATCGTGGGCGGCCTCGTCCCGCTCGCCGCCCAGGCCGCCGGCGTGGCCGATACGACGGACGCGGACGGCAGGGCCATTGCGGTGTCGCTCGACCCCCTGGCGCTGCCCGCGGTGCTCGGGGCCGTCGCCGCGCTGGTGTGGCTGGGGACCGTGCTGAGCGCGATGCCCGAGAGCGCCCGGCCGTCCGCCTCGGTGACGCAGGTGTTGCGCGGGGTCCCGGTCACGGTGGCGGCCGGGGTCCGGGTAGCGGTACGCGACGGGGTGCTGCGCAGGCTGGTCCTGGTGTGCGCGGTGACCGGGATGGCACTGACCGGCATCGAACTGCTGGTGCCCGGCCATCTCGCCGAGCTGACCGGCTCCGGCGAGGTGGGGGCCACGGCCTACGCGATCGTGTCGGCCGTCGGGTTCGCGGCGAGCGCCGTGGGGGCGGCCCTCGCCCCCGCCCTGGCCCGCCGCCTGGCCCTTCGCGCGGGCGGGCCGGGAGAGGCGGCCAGGGGATCGGTACGCGGGGCCGCGGCCGGGCTGCTGGTCGCTGGAGCCGCGCTCGCCGGGCTGGCCGGGTCGGCGGCCGTGGGCGGCGCGGGCGTCCCGGGCGTGGTGCTCGCGGGCCTGCCCTACGTGGTGTTCTTCGCGGGGTTGGGCGCGCACGGAGTGCTCAGGGCCGAGCTGGCCCACCACCGGGTCACCGCGGACGAGCGGGCCACGATGGCTTCGGCGACGTCGCTGGCGGGATCGGGCGGCGGCGCGCTGGCAAATCTGGCGCTGGCCCCGCTGGCGATGGGGTTCGGCGCGGGGACGGCGTGGGCGGTGGTGGCGGCCGTGGTGCTGATCACGACGACGGCCTTCGCCCGCCTCCCCGAGGCCGCCGGCGGCGTTTCGCCGGCGGCCCCCTGAGCGGCCACGACGAACCGGCCTTGGGCCACCTCCACGACGGTCCGGCAGCGGCGGCCCGGGGGCGTCCGCTCCCGGCCTCGATCCGAGGTCCGGCGGGCGGAGTGCGCGGCACTGCCCGTCGTACTCTGCAAGAGCGATGACCGCGCAGAGAACCGCAGTAATCGCAGGTCACAGACGGGCTCGCCGGATTTTCGCGATTGCCGCCGACACCGTGACGATCCGAATAACCCAGCCGACCCCAAAGGGGATCGGTTACCTCAACCTCCCCTTCAGCAATACGGAGCCTGCCCGCGGTCTCGCCCAGATTTCGTCTACTCCGGTAAATTTCAAAGCCTGTGGTATTTACTTCCCAGAGAAGCGGGGCTGTGGACAGAGAATACCCAGGCATCGAGCATAATAAGTGCAGCGCTGTTTCGGTTGAGCCGAATTTCGGGAGGGCGGGCATGGCCATTTCCATCTCGATCGTCGCCGCCAAGGGCGAGGCTTCTTCCAGCTTCAGCGCCTTCGGCGCGAATCACCTCCGAGCAGCACGATTCCGCAGGTAAAGTGCATCGGAACAGCCATCCATGCCAACCAGGGCGCTGGGCGGCTAAACGAGACTCTTCGTTCGCATGCTGGTCAACCCCCGGCAACACCATGAGGGTCGAGGGCAACTATGTGGACTCGCACGGGGAGTCCGAGCCTGGCTTCGCCGCGACGCGGTTGCTGAATGTGGACCTGCTGCCGCGTATCAACCAGATCAACCGGGTCAGGCTGTATCAGGCCGACCATGGCGACCTGGCCCGGCATGCGAACCCGGCGCCGGCGATGACCCGGCCGATCCGCAGGGACATCATCGCCAAGAATTACGACCAGGTCATCAAGTACGCCACCGCGTCCGCGCCCGTACCGCCTCCACCGAGGCCATCTTGCCGCGCTTCACCCGCACCGCCTCTCACCCGGCCTATCAGGCGATTTTGGAGATTGGCCGCGCGGCGCGCACTGCGTTCGTATTAGTTACGTGGAATTTGACCAGAGGGACGATCATGCTCTCTGCGGTCTCGCCACGAACTGAGGAGATGCGTTGGGCACGGTGGTCCTGGAGGAGAAGTGGCCCGTCCTGGGGAGGCATAAGTAGGCGGCCCGCTGGCTATGGATCTGGACTGATCTGGGACGAGCGCCCCGGGCCATCGACGCCTACGCACGTGGCCTGGCCGAGTACCTCGACCGGTGCGAGCGGGAGAACATCGACCCGATGAAGGCGACGCGGGAGCACATCGCCGGCCACGTGCGGGAGCTCACCACCCGGCCGAGCCGCCGCAGTGTCAACGTGATGTCGATCGACTCGAGGTCAGGGCTGGCCAACGCCACGATCCAGCAGCGACTGGTGCCAGTCCGGTTGTTCTACGACTTCCTCGTTGAGGAAGGGTTGCGCGAGTCGAACCCGGTCGGGCGCGGCCGCTACACCCCGGGTCGGAAGTTCGGCGGCCACCAGCGTGGCCTGGTGCCCCGGCTGACGAAGCTGCCCTGGATCCCCACCGACCAGGAATGGCTGGCCTTCCTGCAGGCGGCTAAGTTCGAATCGCCGCGCAATCGTGTGATGCTCGCGCTGGCTTACGATGCGGCACTGCGCCGTGAGGAGTTGTCCTCGTTACGGACCGACGATCTGGATCTGGGTCGTCGTACGCTCCGGGTTCGGGCCGAGACCACGAAAAGCCGCTACGAGCGCGCGCGCTGGCCGCCGCCCAGGTGCACACCGTCAAGAACATCGTGGACCGGATCGAAACCTTCCATGAGCTCAAGGGGCGCCGTCACTGCGGTGCCGGCGCGCGTGCCCACGCCCACGCCCGCCCGCTGCGCGACCGCGCCATCATCTACCTGCTGTTCGGCACCGGGCTGCGCCGTGGACGCACCGAGATCGAGCCGGGGGAAGGAGGTACGAACAGCCTGGACATGATGGACGCGATGGGCTTCGTCAAGAAGTCCACGATCACCGCGTGGGATCCGGGCAAGCGCCTGGCCTTCCGTGAGCACAGTCCGGACGGCACATTCTCGGCCGTCGAGTACCTGTTGGAGGGCCGGGACGGCGGCAGTACCGTCCTGCGCTTCGTGCACAGCGGCATCCTGGGCGACAACTGGGATGCGGAGTACTACGACAGCCTGAAGGCAGGCGACCTGATGTACCTCAGGCAGCTCGCCACCTACCTGAAGCACTTCCGGGGCCGCCACGCCACGCGCAACCTGTTCCTGGCCGGCCCGGCCATGCCGGACAACGAGCGGGTGTGGTCGCGGTCCGCGGCCGCACTGTCGCTGACCGGTGAGATCACCCAGGGCGCGCCCGTGCGGCTGAACGTGCCCGGCCTGCCCGCCACCGACGGTGTGGTCGAGTTCCTCGGCACGCCGTATTTCGCCGGTGTGCGCACACCGCACAGCATCCACCTGTTGGTGAAGGGCTACCGGGACACGCTTGTCGTTGGGTACCACGGCTTTTCCGACGACGAGGACGAGAAGGAGATCGAGCCGGCATGGAGGTCCTGGCTCGCGTCGGCTGCCGTATGACACCGACATGACACGCACGACCGACTTTTCACGAGACCGCGGCATCCCCTGATACGGCGGTCGGTTCGATCAGAACCTTGCAAAAATCATGCAAGCGCCCACCTAGTACTCCAGTGTCATTTTGCGATCATGGTTGGGATCTGCGCTGGTAATGGCAGTGTCGGGCAGTGGCTTGGTGCCGTCGTCGCCATGAGGACCAGCGCAGCACCTCAGCGGTCGAGCGGCGCGGGGACAGGACAAGGGCAGCCAGCAGGCGACGGATCTCGGGCATGGTCAGCGGGATGTGCCGCTCATCGCAGGGTGGCTGATCTGCGGCGAGGGCGGCCAGGAACGCCAGTGCCAGCATGGCCAGGGTGACGTGCCGATACCAGGCCCGCCACCTGCGTACCTGGTAGTGGTCCAGCCCGGCTTGTCCCTTGGCGGCCTGGAAGACCTCCTCCACCGCCCACCGGATGTCCGCGATCTTCACCAGTGCCGCCAAGGGCATCGGCTTGGGCGCGTAACAGCCGTAGAACGCCAGTTCACCGGTGGTCAGGTTGCGGCGGATCAACAGCCACCGATACCCGTGCCCTTCCCCTTCGTCGTCGGCTTCGGGGCCGGGATCATCGATGCGGGCCCAGGCCCAGGCGTACCAGCGCGGGCCTTTGGCGCCCTGACCGGCGCGGTAGCGATGCCAGTGCCGGTCGGCCACACCGGTGGCGATGTCGGCCACGTCGCGGTCGATGCCCTCCAGACCGACCCGCAGATTCCCCGCGATGGCCAGTACATAACCGATCCGGCGCCGCTCCAGCATGGCGCGCAGCCGCGGGTCTTGGCCATAGACCTCATCACCACTGACCCACCGCGCCGCAAGACCGGCATCCAGCGCATCGGCGACCATCTCGGCGGCGAGCGCGGGCTTGGTGGCGAAGGTGGTCTGCGCTGGGACCCCGGCGGCATGGCAGCGACCCGGATCGGCGAGCCAGGAGCGTTCGGGCAAGTAGAGCCGGCGATCTAGGAGCTGTTTGAGGTTCGGATCTAGGTGAGCCCCGGCGACAGGCCGGCCCGGTGGCTGGTAGAACCTCGGATGTGGCGCGCTTTGATCTGACGGATGCCGAGTGGACCTTGATCGAGCCGCATCTGCCGGTGGCGGCCACCGGGCCGCTGCCACGGCGGGTGCGTGATCAGTTCAACGGCATCTTGTGGCGGTTTCGCACCGGGTCCGGCTGGCGTGATGTCCCAGAACGCTACGGGCCTTGGTCCACCATCTACTCCCGGTTCAGCGGCTGGGCCAAGGCCGGGGTGTTCCAGGGGCTGATGGACGCGCTGATCGCCGAGGCGGCATCGCGTGGGCAGGTCGGGCTGGAACTGGTCAGTGTGGACTCCACGATCGTGCGGGCGCATCAGGAGGCGGCCGGGCTGGCGGTCGCCGGGGAGACCCTGGACGCGCTGGAGCAGGCGCTGACGGAGGAAAAGGGGGCTCCGCTTCCGGAGCAGCCGCCGGTGCTGCGGGTGATGCGCCGCAGGTCGCATCCGGCATCCAGGAGGCGGGTACGCCCCCGGGCCAGGATCGCGCCCGCACCCGGCGACGCCGCAAGGCCCGGGCAACGGCTGCCGGGCTCGGCCGATCCCGGGGCGGGCTGAGCAGCAAGATCCATGCCGCGGTCGACGCGGCCGGGCTGCCGCTGGCCTTCGTGCTCACCCCAGGCCAAGCCGCCGACTGCCCGCGGTTCATCACCGTCCTGGACAAGATCCGCATCCCCGGCCGGGTCGGCCGGCCCCGGACCCGCCCGGCGGCGGTGGCCGCGGACAAGGCCTACTCCTCCAAGGCCAACCGTGCCCATCTGCGCCGCCGCCGGATCACCGCGGTCATCCCGGAGAAGATCGATCAGCAGGCCAACCGGAAGAAGAAGGGTTCGGCGGGCGGGCGGCCGGTCGGCTTCGATCCGGAGCGCTACCGGCAGCGCAACACCGTTGAACGCTGCTTTCAGAAGATCAAGGCCTGGCGCGGCCTGGCGACCCGCTATGACAAAGCCCGGGAAAGCTATGAGGCCGGCCTTCACCTCCGAGGCTCGATCATGTGGTTGAAACTCCTCACCTCAACCATATGATCCGAACCTCAAACAGCTCCTAATACTACAACCAGCCTTTGTGATCTATAGCCTGAACGCATGGTTGGTGAGTTAACGCCGGATGATCTCCAGGAGTGGGTCTCGGGGTTGAACGTGCTGTTCGGGCGCGTGGCATGCCGGTTCGGGCGGGTGGAACCGCGCCGTCAGGCGCGGGCGTATGTGACGGGATTGCTGGCTCCGATCGAGCGTAAGAACGGCTGGCAGTTGGCGGAAGCGGCTGGGGATGCGGCGCCGGATCGCATGCAGCGTCTACTGAACAGTGCCCGCTGGGACCCTCGCGAGGTGCGGGTTGACCTGCGCGATTACGTGATGGATAACCTCGGGCACCGCGATGGCGTGCTGATCGTGGATGAGACGGGGTTCCTGAAGAAGGGGGACAAGTCGGCTGGGGTGCAACGTCAGTACTCCGGTACCGCGGGCCGGGTGGAGAACTGTCAGCTGGGTGTCTTCCTCGCCTACGCGTCTCCGTCGGGCCGGGCGCTGATCGATGCCGAACTGTATCTGCCGAAGTCCTGGACCGATGATCGAGTCCGATGCGCCCAGGCCCGCATCGGCGAAGAGGTGCAGTTCGCCACCAAGCCCATGCTGGCCCGGATGATGCTCACCCGCGCTCTGAAGGCGGGCGTACCAGCCTCCTGGGTAACGGCCGATGAGGCGTACGGCATGGACTTCAAATTCCGGCGCTTCCTGGAGGAGCACCACCTCGGCTATGTGGTCGCGGTGCCCAAGAACCAATGGATCGGCCAGGGGTGGGGCGGGCAGATCCACGCCGGCACCGCGACCACCCAAGCCCCGCCTGAGGCATGGAAGCGCCGCTCCTGCGGCAACGGCGCCAAAGGGCCGCGCCTTTATGACTGGGCCCTGGCCACTGTGCACTTCGAGACCGAACCCGGCTACCAGCGCCAGCTACTGGTCCGCCGGAGCCTGACCCCTAACGCCAAGGGTGAGCTCGAACTGGCCTATTACCTGTGCCATGCCCCGGTCGGCACCGCCCTGGAGGACCTCATCGCCGTCGCCGGCGCCCGATGGGCCATCGAGGAATGCTTCCAGAGCGCCAAGAACGAGACCGGCCTGGACCAGTACCAGGTCCGCCGGTTCGACGCCTGGCACCGGCACATCACCCTCGCGATGCTCGCTCACGCCTATCTGGCCGTCACCGCCGCACACGCCCCAAAAGCCCAAGCGGCATGGTCCGCCTCACACCCGCCGAGATCCGTCGTCTCCTGGCACACCTGACCACGATGATCACCCGACCGCTCGACTTTGCCCTTGCCTGGTCCGACCGCCGACGCCAGGACCAGACCCGCGCCCGCAGCAGCCACTACTGGAAGCGCTGGCTCAGACATCACAAAATCATGTTGTAGTACTAAGGGGGACGGCGAAATCCACGTCGGCACCATGCACCGCTTCAAGGGCCTGGAGTACCAGAGGCTCGCCGTCGTCGGCGTCAGTGATGGCATCATCCCGCGTAGCGGTGTCATCGAGCGTCATCGCGTGGAAGACCCGCTTCGATACGAACGCGAACAACGCAAAGCTCGCTCGCTGCTCTTCGTCGCCGCGACTCGCGCCCGGGACGCCTTGACCATCAGTTGGCACGGCAAACCCAGCCCGTACCTCCCGATCTGAGCCTGCGATGCGCTCCGGCGACGTATACATGCCGTCGCCGGAGCCAAGCGGTCTGGTTTACGTCGCGGGTTCGGACCGCGACAGCGAACTCGACTCGTACCGCAACTGATAGGTGCGGACCCCGCCGCCGTTCACCCGGTAGAGCGTGATCGCGGACAGGAACTTCTCCTTGACCTGTACCGTACGACGGCGTTCCTGCTCCCCGATGCTGCTGATCCACTCTTCGATATGCTCCGGGAGCTTGAAGGTCAACTCGTAGGCGTCCACGGCATCGACTGGCGACAAGGTCCACTCCGCCGCGGTTCCCATGCCACGCCGCCTGATCCGGACCGTATGATCCGGCCTGTCCTCCGCGTACTCCAGAAACCGCCGATGATCCTCCGACGCCAGCGGCAGAATGAACGGCGCGGAAGGGAAACCCAGCAGCAACTCGGCTTCGCTGCGCCGCCGCAGCACAGTGGCGAATGCAGTGACCGCGGCAGTGGCCGCCTGCTTGAACGTCTCGCCCGCCACGACGGCGGGAGGCAACAGATCCAACGGAGAGGTCCCCAGCGCCCGCCGCAGTTCCGCGCGCATCCAGGTCACCGGAAAGCGAGCCGGCTTCGTCAGGTGCCTCTGCGCAACGGTCAAGGTCGACGCTGTGGCTCCAATATGACCGAGCAGCCAGGCGAAGGAGGCGCCGGAGAGGTCTACCAGGGAGATCTGGTGTGCGAGCGCGTACTTCTGGGCATCCGCGGTGAAACCACTCGCGGAGAACAGGGCATACGAGTACTTATACCGCTGTCGCGGGCCTCTTCCCTGGTCCGCCATGAAGTTCTCGTTCACGTCGTGCACCACACCGTGGGCATTTCGTACGATCTCCAGGCCGCATCGGTCCTGATAGTACTTCGCTTCAAGGAACAGCCGCACCGGCATGGAGAACGCCGGGGTGAACGTGAACTCCCCGAGGACGTCTACTTGATGGAGCGCACCCCGTCCGCGTACCCGCAGTGTTTCTCCATCCGTGACCAGCTCAACGGGGTCCTGGTTCTCGTGGACGAGCAGCCGGTAACCGCTTGAGCGCAGTAGCCAGGCCAGCGACTCTTCGAGCAGATAGCCCCGCAAAGCAGAGTCCTTGATCGCCAATATCCCCTCCCCGGGAGCGGGCCACGCGCTGTCCGAGATCAGCGGATCGCATCTGAGCTCGTCCATACGTCATGAACCGAGCCAGGTGGGCGACCTGCAAGCAGATCGTCATCGTCCTCAGCAGCCCGTGTCGAAGCAAGCGCCATCGCGTCGTACACCATCGGCATGCCGCTCAGACAGTGCCGGTGCCACCTGTCGTGGGCGCGTAGTGATCGTGGAGTCGGTTGAGTTGCCCCACCCAGAACTCCACCTTCTGCCGAGCCGATGGCTTGCGTGGAAGAAGTCCTAGGTCAACAGCGAGGCTGTAGAAGCCGCTACCCGCATCGCTTCCATCCAGGTAGATCACCAGGGCCGAGATCATCAGTCCACTCGCTGGACGATTCTGCTCCACGATTCGCCTGAGGAGATGCCCCATGGCCGCTCGGCCGTCCTGCCGGCCGAAGTCGAACCCAGAAAGCCCGGTTCGACGCTCGAGTACGGTGTTCAACTCCGTGTACGACGTCGTCTTTCGGAGCCGTGCGCGTTCGATCAGAAACTTCAACCCAGCTTCTGTGAGCTGCTCCCAGGTCTCGTCGTCACGACCGTACAAAGACATCGCATCGCCTCCACATAGAGAATAGCGGGACTTCTTCAAGCACCGCATGAAGAGCTCATCGGCGAAGGGGTTAGGGGGCGGGCTGCCGAGGCGAGATGAACCGACTTGAATACAAGTGTGGTGATCTGTTGGCTGCTGTCATATCTTGTACTCTCTTGGCATCGTCGATCTTTCCTCGCTGAAGTTGATGACGGGCAAGCTGGTCGATGCCGCTGACGGTGAATTGGACAGCCTGGTGCGCAGGGCCGACCAGATGCCCTCTTACAGCGTGCCGGTGCAACCATCCGGTGAGCGCGCAAGGCAGGCGGCAAGAACCGCGTCATGCAAGGACCGCCCGATCAGCCCAATCCGGCTTCGCCCGGGCGCCCTGACTCCGCGGCACCGCCACCTCATCCGTCATCGGGCAACGTAGTAACCCTTGTGCGTGTTGGTCTTGATGAACTCCATCAGGTGCTCACGGGAGATGAACTTGCGCGAGCCGACAGCCACCCACTCGACGTCCCCCTGATTCATCATCTGGTACAGGGTCGAGTAGCTGATGCCGAGTGCCTTGGCGGCGTCTTTGATGCTGAGTAGCAGCGGCCCTTTGTGTGACAGGTGAGTCGGCCCGATCACCGTGGTCTGCTCGGCCTCGATTACGTCGACCTCCGAGCTGGTCGTCTTCCACGAGCCGAAGTAGCCGTAGGGACGGTCGAACTCCGCTTGGACCTTTGCCGCGGCGTCCTCCTCGTTGGTGGCACGGACAAGGCGTTCGGCCACTTGGACCCGCGTGACCACGACCTTGTAGCGCATGTATGTCTCCTTGATCTCCCGCCTCGTCTGCTTGACCTCGACGGGTCTGGGTCGGTTGGCGACGCGTCTCATGGCGCGTGAGGTGGCGTCCGATGGAGAACTGTCTGGAACGGCGTGCGCAGGCCCAGCTTGCCTGCGGGGCCCCTCGGCTCCGAGCCGTTCGGCCTCGAATGTGGGCTTTGGCTGGTATGCACCGTGTTTGAGGTAGTAGCTGCCGGCCCCGGTGATGGTGGCCGCCCAGATCTTGCGCTTACGGCTGACCTCGGCAAGACCGCGGCTCTGAAGCGCTCGAGCGGTGATCTTGTGGGTCTCATCCGGCCACGAGCGCTCGGGGCAACCGTCCGCAATCCAGCGCAGGACCTCGACCTGGCGATCGGTTAGTTTCGGACGGATCACGGACAGTAGTCCACCACACCACGTGGACGCCACACATGTGAAATGCGAGACTGCGGCTGCCGAAACCTTCATCCGCGGCGTGCGAGCGTGTCGATGCGGATTTGACAGCGAGCGTTCTCAAGAGCCTCAGTCGAGCCTGTCTCGTGTCAGCGGTGAAGACAGAGCAGGCCGCAGTTACTTGGGTAAAGCCCTGCAGGCTGGCCTGTGGTTGCTCGCTGGTTGCTCGTGCATGCGCGGTACAGCCTGACAGACATCGTCACGGCCTGGGATTCCAGGGAGCGCAACTACAGAAAGAACGGCACAAACCGTCACTTCCTAATACTTGGCAGTGTTGATCAAGGGCGCTTTTAATCTGTAGGTTCAGGGTTCGAGCCCCTGGCGCCCCACCACCCCACCCCACCCCACCTGACCTGCGGTTTCTCGCTCCGAGAGACCCGCGGTGAGGTGTTGCTCTCCCAGGCCCGCTCGCCCGCTGCTCGCGGGCACCCATCGGCCTCCCCGGCCGGTCATTCCGCCGGCGCGCGTCGCGCATGGTCCTTGCTCCGTCGGCTCGGCCACCCGGTGCCCTCGGGCTCCCACGTCAGTGGGGAGCCGTTCTCTTCGGGAAGGTGCCGTGTCCGGATCATCGAGTGGTCCATGCGGTTGCGGCGGGCGCGGTTGGGTGCGCTGTCTCAAGCTCTTACCAGTTGACCCGCGAGAAGCGGGCAGCAGCGGAGTTTGCGGAGGACGCGCCAGGTCTTCAGGACCGCGTTGGCGCGTTCGCCGGGGCCGCGGAGCTTGGCGTGTGCTGAGTTGGCCGTCTTCTGCGACCGCGGCTTGTCGCGTCCCTTGTACGGCACCAGCACTCGCTGACCAGCGCCGATGTCTGCCTTGTCGGCGAGTGCCACCAGTCCGGCGGCCTGCAGGCGGCGGGTGATGCCCCAGATGCGCGCCGCCGTCAGGTCGTGCACCGATCCGGGCAGGGAGCCGGAGGTTCACAGCGGTGTGCCGTCCGGAGCGGCCAGGATCTAGATGTTCATGCCGTGCTGTTTGTGTTTGCCGGAGTAATAGGGCCGGTCGGCGGCCACGCGGTCGATGGGAATCAGCGTGCCGTCCAGTACGACGAAGGCGTGCCCGGCCTGTTCGGCGGTGCGGATGGCCTGGTCCAGGCGGGGCGAGCGGCGGGCGAGCAGGGTGATGGCCTCTCGTACGTAGCGCCGGGCGGTGGCGGTGCCGATGTCGAAGCCGGCGGCGATCTCGGCGAAGGTCTCGCCTTTGCGCAGGTGGATCAGGACCAGCAGGGCTTGCCGGGCGGGGCTGAGCCGTCGTGGGGTGGATCGGATCGCGTGGCGGTGGTGGCGCAGGACGCCGGCCAGGTAGTTCAGGGTTTGGGATGGCAACGGCAGCGCGGCACGGTAGAACTGCACTCAGGCCCCTGGTTGGACTGGTTGATCTTGGTCGACGACCCTTCTACCAGGGGCTATCTGCGTTCCGGGTCAGGAGCCGTGATCTGTAGTGAGCTTGTGACCTGCGACGTCACGGTGAAAAAGGCTCACTGTGTGGACTTCAGCAATCCAGCACCGTACGAGATGGCGCCCTTTCCACGCGCGAAACGGACAGAAGTTTATATTTGGGTGACAACCTTACGCTCTCCGATCACTCCACAAGAGCCGCACCCAGACTGCTGATACGGTTTGGTTCACGCCCATCGGGGGTTAAATCCCCCCATCCTCCGCCTCTCTTGTGCGTCCTTTTACATGGAACACCGGGGTCGAGAACGACGATCATCTGGTGTGTTCCTCAGCAATCATGCCGTCTTCGCCAGCTCCGACCTCGACCAGGTCCGCGGCGAGGTCGCCAAGGTGTTCTGCCCGCACCGGCTGGACCTGGCCGGCGACGCGGACCTGCTGTCGGCCCGGTTCAACTCCGTCCAGCTCGGCTCGGTCCGCGTCAGCTACCTCAATTACGGGGCCGACGTGCATATCGAACCAGGCGATCTCGACACATTCTTCCTGGTCATGATCCCGATCGCCGGGCGCAGCCTGATCCGCGCCGGCGATGAGGAGATCGTCTCGACCCCGTCGCTGGCCTCGTTACCCTCGCCGACCCGCCACCTTGACATGCGCTGGGTTGCCGGCTGCCCCCAGTTGGTGGTCAAGTTCGAGCGCACCTCGATCGAGCGCTCTCTGGAGCAGATGCTTGGTGAACAGCTCGACGGTCCAGTCATCTTCGACCTCGGCATGGACCTGACGACGGGCTGGAGCCGGTCCTGGCGGGAGATGGCCGACCTGCTCGTCAGGGAGGCCGAGCGCGACGACGGGCTGACCGGCCATCCGCTGGCCATCGCGCACCTGGAGAACGCCATGATCACCCTGCTGCTGACCATGCAGCGCTCCAATTACCTGGAACGGCTGACAGCGCCCAGGCCGCCCGCGCTGCCAAAGGTCGTGCGCCGGGCGATGGAGTTCATCGAAGGGCACGCGCACCTCCCGCTCAGCACCACCGACATCGCCGGCGCGGTCGCGGTCAGCAGTCGCTCTCTCCAGGAGGGTTTCCGCGCGCATCTCGGACTTACCCCGATGGCTCACCTCAGGCAGGTACGACTGGCGCGGGTACACGACGAGCTCAGGATGGCCGACCCCGCCAGGACCACGGTGACCACGGTGGCCGCCCGATGGGGCTTCCTGCACCAGGGACGTTTCGCCGCCCAGTACCGCGGGAGGTACGGGCAGCCGCCGTCGGAGACGCTGCGCAAGGTTTCCGCGTCAGGTGGATGAGATCCGCGCTCAGCGGATGGCCCGGGCAGACGCGCCGGCCGTACCTTTCTTGTCAGGCGCCGATCGCAAACCGCACTCCTGACACCGAAGGGACACATCACCATGCGCGACATCCTCATCGTCGGCGCCGGCCAGGCCGGCCTCCACCTGGCCATCGGCCTGCTCCAGCACGGCCACGACGTCACCATCGTCACCAATCGCACTCCCGAGTCCATCCGCGACGGCCGAGTGATGTCCGGCCAGGCCATGTTCGGCACCGCACAGGCCCACGAACGCGAGCTCGGCCTGGACTGGTGGGCCGACGCCTGCCCGCCTATCGAGGGCATCGCGCTCACGGTTCCGAGCCCGGAGGGCGGCAAGGCCCTCGACTGGGCGGCGCGGCTGCACGTCCCGGCCCGCTCGGTCGACCAGCGGCTGAAGATGCCGGCCTGGTTGGGCGAGTTCGAACGGCTCGGCGGCGAGCTCGTCCTGCACGACGCCACCCCCGAGGATCTGGAGAGCTATGCCGCCCGGTACGACCTGGTCCTGGTCGCCGCGGGGAAGGGGCCGATCGCCTCGGTCTTCGAGCGGGACCCCGCACGTTCCCCGTACACCGCTCCGCAGCGCGCGCTGGCGGTCACCTACGTCAACGGCCTCGCCCCCCGCCCCGATCACTCGGCGGTCTGCTTCAACCTGCTCCCCGGCGTGGGTGAGTTCTTCGTCTTCCCCGCGCTCACGCACACCGGCCCCTGCGAGATCATGGTGTTCGAGGGCGTGCCGGGCGGCCCCATGGACTGCTGGGGCGACGTACGTGGTCCCGCCGAGCATCTGGCACGCAGCCGCGAGATCCTGGAGACCTTCTTCCCGTGGGAGGCCGAGCGCTGCGCCGGGATCGAGCTCACCGACGCCAACGCGGTCCTGACCGGCCGCTTCGCTCCCACGGTCCGCCGTCCTGTCGCCGTTTTGCCCTCCGGGGCACCGGTGCTCGGCGTCGCCGACATCGTGGTGCTCAACGACCCGATCACCGGGCAGGGCAGCAACAACGCCGCCAAGTGCGCCGACACCTACCTGCGGGCCATCGTGGAACGGCGCGATCAGCCGTTCGACGCGGACTGGATGCTGCGGACCTTCGACCTCTTCTGGACGCAGGCCCAGCACGTCACGAACTGGACCAACGCCCTCCTGGCACCGGCCGAACCCCATCACCTGGCGCTCCTGGGCGCGGCCGGGCAACGTCCGGAGATCGCCTCCCGATTCGTCAACGGCTTCGATGACCCGTCCGACTACGCCGGCTGGTTCATGGACGCCGGCCGCGCCGAGGCCTACCTGAACAGGGTCGCGGCATGAGATCGCTCCGTGAGGCCCTCGGGCAGTTCGCCACCGGGGTGGCGGTGATCACGACGGTGACCGCCGACGGGCATCGGGCCGGCGTGACCGTCAACTCCTTCACCTCGGTCTCCCTCGATCCGCCGCTGGTGCTCTTCTGCCTGTCGAACCAGGCCCCCAGCGCGCCGATCTTCCTGCGGGCCGGGCGATTCGCCGTCAACGTCCTCGCCGCCGACCAGGACCACCTGTCCAGGCGCTTCGCCACGCCCTCGACCGACAAGTTCGCCGGGGTGGAGCTGCTCGGCACGCCGTTGCCGATACTCGCCGGGACGCTGGCCAATTTCGTCTGCCGTACGGAGCGCGTCCATGACGGCGGCGACCACCACATCTTCGTCGGGGCAGTGGAGTGCTACCAGAGGGCCGAAGGGCAACCGCTCGTCTTCCACTCCGGCCGCTACCGGGAGTTCTGGCCCGAGATGACCATCGGCGAGGGCCGCATGGCCAGCTAGGTCGTCACGGCCGGCGAACAGCTCCGGCTGACCCCGGCCATCCGGGAGCTGTTCCGGCTGACGGGAGCCCGGCTGCACAACCACTACGGCGCCACCGAGTTCCAGGACGCCGCCACCCACACGCTGGAAGGTGAGCCGTCGACGTGGCCCGGCGTCGTGCCGATCGGGCAGCCCATCGACGGGGTGCGGATCCGCATCGTCGACGGTGAGTTGCGTGAGGTGCCGGACGGCGCCGAGGGGGAGCTGTGCGTCCTCGGCGCCGGGGTGTCGCCCGGCTATCTCGGCCGTCCCGATCTGACGGCGGAGCGGTTCGTGCCCGACCCGGCAGGGGGCGGCCCCCTCTACCGGACCGGAGACCTGGCGCGGCGCCGGCCGGACGGCGTCATCGACCTTCTCGGCCGACGCGACGGCCAGGTCAAGGTGCACGGAGTGCGGGTCGAGCCGGGCGAGATCGAGGCACTGCTGCTGGCGCATCCCGGGGTCGGCGAGGCCGTGGTGCTGGCGCACGTCGGCGAGGCCGTGGTGCTGGCGCACGAGATCGGCGGGCACCCACGGCTCGTCGCGCACATCGTGCCGCGCGGCTCACTGGCACCCGCCGAGGCGTCCAGGCTGTTCAACACGTTTCTGTCCGCCAGACTGCCGTCCACCCTGCTGCCCGAGGCCTATTGCCTGCTGCCGGGGATGCCGCTGACGTCGAGCGGCGAGACCGACCGCTCCCGGCTGCCGCCACCGGCCACGCTGGAGCGGCTCACGGCACAGGATCCGGTTCCCCCGCGGACCGCCACCGAGCGCGTGCTGGTAGAGGTCTGGGGGAAGGTCCTGCGGCTGACGGAGGTCTCCGTCGAGGACCGGTTCATGGATCTCGGCGGCACGTCGCTGCTCCTGGTCGAGGTCCGGAGCGAACTGCGACGGCGGCTGGGCCGCGACATCGAGATCGGCGACCTCTTCCAATATCCGACGATCAGGGCCCATGCCGCCCGGCTCGACGCCATCGGCCCCGACCCCGCCGAGGACGCGCGGAGCGAGCGGACGCGCGGCGGCACCGCGGACATCGCCATCGTCGGGCTGGCCCTGCGTGTGCCGGGCGCCGCCGATGTGGAGACCTTCTGGCACAACCTCGTCAACGGCGTCGAGTCCGCCGGCCCGCTGCCCGGCGCGGCGGACGGCCAGCGTGACCCGCGGCTCGCCACGCACCCGGACTTCGTCCCCGCCGGTGCGCCGCTGCCGGACATCGACCGGTTCGACGCGGCCTTCTTCGCCCTCAGCCGGAAGGAGGCCGAGCTCCTCGACCCACAGCAGCGGGTGTTCCTGGAGTGCGCGTGGGAGGCGCTGGAGTCGGCGGGGTACGCGCCGGGCGGACGGATCGGCGTCTTCGCGGGGTGCGGCATGAGCACGTACCTGATCAACAACCTTGCTCCGCATTTCGGGTACGGCACCGCCAAGGCGATGACCGAGTCCGACCTGGAGCAGTTCCAGTTGAAGCTCGGCAACGACGGCAACCACCTCGCCACCCGCGTGTCCCACGCGCTGGATCTGCGCGGCCCGAGCGTGGGCGTCCAGACGGCGTGCTCGACCTCGCTGGTGGCCGTCCATCTGGCCTGCCGCAGCCTGCTGGACGGGGAAAGCGACATGGCGCTGGCCGGCGGCGTGCACATCGTGGTGCCGCAGAACGCCGGCTACGTGCACGAAGCGGGAATGATCATGTCGGCGGACGGTCACACCCGGACCTTCGACGCGGACGCCTCCGGCACCCTGTTCGGCGACGGCTGCGGCGTGGTCGTCCTCAAGCGGCTGGCCGACGCCCAGGCGGACGGTGACCGGATCATCGCGGTCGTCAAGGGATCGGCCGTCAACAACGACGGGGCCGAGAAGATCAGTTTCACCGCGCCGAGCGTCGGCGGCCAGGCGGAGGTGAACAGGACCGCGCTCGGCCGGGCCGGGGCGGACCCGTCCGAGGTGACGTACCTTGAGGCGCACGGAACCGGCACGCACCTCGGCGACCCCATCGAGATGAGCGCCCTGGGCCAGGTCTTCGGCCGCCGCCCGGACGAGGCGGCGCCCCGCTTCATCGGCTCGCTCAAGACCAATGTCGGGCATCTGGACGAGGTGGCCGGGGTGGCGGGGCTGATCAAGGCCGCGCTGTGCGAGCAGCGTGGCATGCTGGTGCCGAGCCTGCACTACGACCGGCCCAATCCGGAGATCGACTTCGGCCGATCCCCGTTCCGGGTGTCGGCCGACGCGAGGGCCTGGGAGACCGGCGACCTCCCACGGACGGCGGGCGTGACCTCACTCGGGGTGGGCGGCGCCAACGCCCACGTCATCATCCAGCAGGCCCCACCGCCCGAGACGCGGCCGGAGCCGCCGCGCGAATCGACGCCTGAGACGCGGTCCACGGCGGCGCCCGCGCGGCGGGAGCCGGGCCTGCTCGTCATCAGCGCCCGTACCGACGCGGCCCTGGCGGAGCTGACCGAGCGGTATGCCGCCCATCTGCGGTCGGTCCCGGCCGGCACGAGCCTCACTGACGTGTGCTCGACGGCGGCCCTCGGGCGACGGCACTTCCCCCGCCGCCGCGCGGTCGTCGCCGGCGGCCACGTACCGGCGGGATCTGGTGGAGGGGATGCGCTACATCAGGACGCATCCGGTGGTGCGCTGGTCGCTCAGCGTCTACGGGATCATCTTCCTGCTCGCCGTGGCGCCTTCGATCGCGACGCCGCTCCTGGTCGCGCGCACCTTCGGCACCGAGAAGTGGATGCTCGTGGTCCCGGAGGTCGCCTTCAGCCTCGGCATGCTGCTCGGCGGGGCGCTGATGTCCACGGTGCCGGCCCGTCGCGGCGGGGGCGGTCTGACGCTCCTGGCCGGTTACGGGTTCGGGGCCGTCACCGTGCGGATGGGGCTGACCTCGAACCTGTGGGCGTTCTACGCCTTCATGTTCGTCTTCGGGCTGCTCGTGCCGCCCTTCGCCACGCCGATGACGACCTTGCTTCAGAAGAGCGTCGAGCCGGCCATGCACGGACGGGTGTTCAGTTACGTCGGCATCGTCATGGCACTCGCCACGCCGGTCGGCATGCTGGTGTTCGGCCCGCTGGCGGATCTGGTCAGTGTGCAGGTCCTGCTGGTCGCCGCCGGGCTGTGCGCCTTCGGGGTGATGACGATCGCCACCCGCCTGCCGTCCGGCCGCGCGGCGCTCGCCCGATGACCGGCCGCCGTCATTTCTCCACTCCGGTGCTCATGATGCCGCGCACGAACGTGCGCTGGAAGCAGATGAAGAGGATCACCGGCACGGCGATCGTCATCATGGCGCCGGCCTGGATGTAGGCGGGCTTCGTGGAGTACAGGCCGTTGAAGGCGGCCAGGCCCACCTGCAGCGGTTGTAGCTCGGGACGGCCGACGGGGACCGTGCGCGTGTCCGGCACCGAGGCGTACGCGCAGACCTTCCCCGGCGCGGTGGCGCGGCCCGGTGACGGCGTGCAGAGCACGGAGGCTGAACGCTTCTCCGGAATGGTCATTCGTGCGGCCACAGACCGGTGAGGCGGGCGATTCGGAGGCCGGCATGGAGTTCGAGGCGGATTGAGCCGTCGGTGATGTCACAGCCGGTGAGTTCGCGGATGCGGTCCAGGCGGTAATAGAGCGTGCTGCGGTGGATGCTCAGCCGGCGGGCCGCGCCCTGGATTTCGCCGCCGCTGTCGAGGTAGCCCTCCAGGGTGGCGGCGAGTTCGGCGCCGTGCGGGGCGTCCAGCAGACGGCGCACTCCGGCGGGGAACTGGCTCGGGGTCAGCCGGTCGAGAGGGAGTTGCAGGAACAGGCGGTCGAGGCCGAGGTCGTCCCAGAAGACGCGTTTGCCGTAACGGGACGGGTCAAGGCTGGACGCCCGGTGGGCGAGCCGGGCCTCGTGGTAGGAGTCGACCGCCTCCGTCAGCGACGGTTTCACGCTGCCCACGCCCGCCACCACCGCTTCCAGGCCGGGGCCGGCGAGCGCGCGTTCCAGCCTGTCGTGATTCACCGGACGCGGGAACAGCACGATTCCCTCGGCCCCGAGAACGGCGCCGACGATCTTCACGGTCGTCGATCTCCGGGTGAATTCGAGAGTCGCCTCGACGGCAAGTCGGGTAAGGGATTTCGAGGACGATTCCGGGGCCCGGAGAACGAGCACGGCGTAATGCTCGACATCCTCAATGAAATTATCGCGAACCAGGGTTTCCGCCGCCTTCGAGCGGGCCGCCGGTGATTCTCCGAGCAATTCCGCGAGCAGCTGCCGAGAATTCTCCTCGCCGTGTCGGCGATCGGAGATCCGTAGCGCCAGCAGGACCCCGATTTCGGGTGCGGCGGATTCCAGGGCTTCGAGGTCGCCGGGGCGCGGCGTCGCCCGGTCCTCGACGTAGTAGACGTAGCCGATCAGGTGCTGCTCGTGACGCAGCGGGAGGACGACCAGCTCGCCGCCGGGCCGGGACACCCGCACGCCGTGCTCGGCTTGACGGAGCCGATGCTCCCTCACCAGGGACTCCGTCACCGGCGCCGCCGAGCCCGCGAGCAGCCGGGCGAGACGGGCCAGCCGGGCGTCGGTGTCGTGGACGCTGAACGCCGCGACCTTCAGGTCGTGGTCGAGCACCACCAGTGCCACGCCCAGGCGATCGGCCAGCTCTTGGACGGTTTCATCAAGGCTCACGGGGGTTGGTCCTCTCCCGCGACACAACGTCGGATCGGCTGCGACAAGTAACGACAGATCGTACGAAGCGCATCGACGTGGTGTCCGTCTACGGTGGTGCGACACCGCACAAGTTAGCAATGCGGGGGGTGGTAGAGGCAAGCCCCGTCGTCGCCCGGCGGGCCGGATCCCGGCCCTTCACCCGATCAACACGCCGTGCCGAGCAATGCCCTACATGACGGGAAGGAACCCATTCCAGTGACCGAGCGCACCGTCGAGACCAATGGCTATTCCACTTTCTTCCTGGAAAGCGGCGACGAGAACCACGAGAGCGTGATTCTGCTGCACGGCGGCGGCCCCGGCGCCAACGCGGTGTCGAACTGGAGCGGCTTCGTTCCCACCCTGAGCGACGACTATCGCGTGCTGGCGCCCGACCTCGTCGGCTACGGCCGTACCGACCATCCCGAGGACGGGCCGGCCAGCCTGACCGGATGGATGCGGATGCGGGTCGAGCAGGTGCTCGCCTTGATGGACGCCTGCGGCATTCAGAAGGCGCACCTGGTGGGCAACTCGATGGGCGGCGCGCTCGCCATGCACCTGGTGATGACGGCGCCGGAGCGCTTCGCCCGGATCTCCCTGATGGGCAGCGCGGGCGGGCACTCGCAGCCGACGCCCGAGGTGATGCGGATGGTGTCCTTCTACAAGGACCCGACGATCAGCGCGCTGGAGAACCTCACCAAGTGGTTCGTCTACGACGAGGACGCGCTGGGCACGTCGATCTCGGAGATCACCGAGACGCGTTTCAAGGAGGTCATGCGGCCCGAGGTGCGGCGTTCCTTCGAGCGCTTCTTCTCCTCCTCGCCCGCCGAGATGGCCGTGCCGCCGTCGGCACTGCGCCGGATGCCGCACCCGTTCCTCATCGTGCACGGCCGCGAGGACCGCTTCGTCACCCCCGACTCCAGCGTCTTCCTCCAGAAGCACCTGCCCGACGCGCGACTGCACATCTTCCCGCACTGCGGTCACTGGGTGCAGATCGAGCGCGCCGCCGCCTACGCGGCACTGCTCCGCGGCTTCCTCACCGACGCGTTCTGACCTCGTACGACTGGGAGACATCAGACCATGGACATCAAGCAGCTCGGCTACCTGGGACTGTCCGCGCGCGAGCCGGACGCCTTCACCACGTACGCCACGGAGATCCTCGGCATGCAGCGGGTCGCGGGGGAGGACGGCGCCACCCACTTCCGCATCGACGACGTGCACCACCGGGTCACCGTCGAGGCCGGTGAGCAGGACGGCGGCGCGTACTACGGCTGGGAGGTCGCCGACGCCGACGCGCTGAGCGCCGCGCTCGACGAGCTGAGCGACCAGGGCGTGGTGGCCCACCAGGCGACGCGGCGCGAGCTGGAGATCCGCCGCGTGGCCGGCATGGCGCACTTCCTCGACCCCGCGGGCAACCGGGTCGAGCTGTTCCACGGGGCCTCGGCGGGCGAGGGCGGGTTCACGTCAGCGCGCGACATCGAGCGGTTCGTCACGGGTGACCTCGGCCTGGGCCATGTCGTGCTCGCCAGCCCGGACGTGGCGGCCCAGCAGCGGTTCTACACCGACGTCCTGGGCTTCAAGGTCAGTGACACGATGCGAGAGCCGTTCCAGGCCACGTTCCTGCACACGAACCCGCGCCATCACAGCATCGCCTTCGTGGACGGCCCGTTCTTCGGCATCCACCAGCCCTTCCTGCACCACTTCATGCTGGAGGTCCCTGACATGGACCAGGTGGGGCGGACCTACGACCTCGTGCTCGACCGCGACGTCCCGGTCGCCATGACGCTCGGCCGGCACACCAACGACCAGATGTTCTCCTTCTACGCGACGTCGCCCGTCGGCGTGCACACCGAGTTCGGCAGCGGCGGCGTCCTCATCGACGACGCGACCTGGCAGGTCACCGAGATCCCCGGGCCCGACCTCTGGGGCCACCGGCACTGACGTCAGTCACCTCTCTAGGAGCCATCGAGATGGACAACCTCACCCCCGTCGTGGAGACGGACGTGCTGATCGTCGGGACCGGCCCGGCGGGCGCAACCGCCGCGGCGCTGCTCTCGACGTACGGCATCGCCAACGTGGTGCTCAACAAGTACGCCGGGGTCTCGAACACCCCCCGCGCGCACATCACCAACCAGCGCGGCGTCGAGGTGCTGCGCGACCTCGGGCTGGAGGGGGAGGTGGTGAAGAACGCGACTCCGCAGCACCTGATGGGCGAGCACGTGTACGCCACCAGCCTCGCCGGCCAGGAGCTGGGCCGGCTGCGCACCTGGTACACCCACCCGCACTTCAAGGCCGAGCACGACCTCGCCAGCCCGTGTTCCGTGTGCGACCTGCCGCAGCACGTGCTGGAGCCCATCCTGGTCAACGCCGCCGCCTCGCGCGGGTCGTCCGTCCGGTTCAACACCGAGCTGCTGACGTTCACGCAGGACGACGACGGCGTGACGGCCCTGGTCAGGGACCGGCTGACCGGCCAGGAGTACGGCATCCGCAGCAAGTACCTGATCGGCGCGGACGGCGGCAACTCGACCGTCGCCGAGCAGGCGGGCCTGCCGCTGGTCGGCAAGATGGGGCTCGGCGGCTCGATCAACGTGGTGTTCGAGGCGGACCTCACCCGCTTCGTCGAGCACCGCCCTGGCGACATGTACTGGTTCGTTCAGCCGGGCGTCGGCCACGACGGCAACGGCATCGGCGTGCTGCGCATGGTCCGCCCGTGGACCAAGTGGGTCGGCGTGTGGGGCTACGACGTCAACGCCGGGCAGCCCTCGCTCACCGAGGAGGACGGCGTCCGCATCGCGCACCAGTTGATCGGCGACGACCAGGTGCCGGTGAAGGTCGAGTCGATCTCCACCTGGGCGGTCAACGACGTCTACGCGACCGACAACATCGCGGGCCGGGTCATCTGCGTCGGCGACGCCGTGCACCGGCACTCGCCCATGAACGGCCTCGGCTCCAACACCTCCATGCAGGACAGCTACAACCTGTGCTGGAAGCTCGCGATGGTGCTGCGCGGCGAGGCCGCGCCGGCGCTGCTCGACAGCTACCGGGACGAGCGGCTGCCGGTCGCCAAGCAGATCGTCCAGCGCGCCAAGCGCAGCGACGGGCTGATGCCGCCGATCTTCATGGCGCTGCGCCTGCCGCCCGCGTCGGGCGCGCGGGAACTCCGCGACGCCCTCGACGGCCTGCTCCAGCCGACGGCCGATGGACGCGAGCGACGGCAGGCGTTCGACGCCGCGCTGCAGGCCACGATCATGTGCTTCAACACGCACGGCGTCGAGACCAACCAGCACTACGCGTCCGGCGCGATCGTCCCCGACGGCACGCCCGAACAGCCCGCCCCCCGCGATGAGGAGATCTACTACCACGCCTCGACCCGCCCGGGACGTCACCTGCCGCACGTGTGGCTGACCAAGGACCAGCGGCGCGTCTCCACCTTCGACCTGTGCGGCAAGGGCCGGTTCACCCTGCTCACCGGCGTCGACGGCGCGGCCTGGCGGGACGCGGCCGAGCGCGTCGCCAAGCGCCTGGGCGTGCCCGTCCAGGTCCGGTCGATCGGCCGCGGCTGCGACTACGAGGACGTCTACGGCGACTACCAGGCACTTTCCGAGGTCGCGGAGGACGGGGTTCTCCTGGTCCGCCCCGACCACATGGTGGCCTGGCGGTCCGCCTCCGTGGCGGATGATCCGGAGGCGGCGCTGACCGCCGTGCTCGGCCGGATCCTCGGCCGCGCGGCCCAGGAGTAGCGGCCGTGCGCATCGCGGTGGCCGGCGGCGGGCCCGGCGGGTTGTTCTTCGCCGCGCTGATCCGGCAGGCGGACCCGTCGTCGGAGGTGACCGTCTTCGAGCGCAACCGCGCCGACGACACCTTCGGCTTCGGGGTGGTCTTCTCCGACCGGACCCTCGCGGCGATCCACGAGGCGGACCCCGTGCTGCGCGGCGCGCTGACCGAGCACGGCAGGCACTGGGACCACATCGAGCTCCGGCTGAAGGGCGAGAGGATCAGGTGCGGCGGCAACGGCATGGCCGCGATCGTCCGGCGCACCCTGCTCCTGCTCCTGCAGGAGCGGGCCCGCTCGCTTGGGGCGGACCTCCGGTTCTCCACCGAGGTGACGCTCGACGACCTGGCGGGCTACGACCTCGTGGTGGCCGCGGACGGGGCCTCCTCGAAGATCCGCGAAGCGCTCGGCCCCGGTCTCGGCTCGGAGGTGGAGACCGCCGCGGCCAAGTTCATCTGGTTCGGCACCGACCATCTCTTCGACGGGCTCACCTTCGTCCACGAACGAGGCCCCGACGGCGTCTTCGCGGTGCACGGGTATCCGATCTCCGACACCATGTCGACCTTCATCGTGGAGACCGACGAGGCGTCCTGGCGGCGCGCCGGTCTCGACGCGTTCGACGAGGGTCAACCGGCCGGGGTCAGCGACACGCGCTCCAAGGCGTACCTGGAGGAGCTGTTCGCCGAGCAGATCGAGGGCGGGCGGCTGCTCACCAACAACTCCCGATGGGGCAGCTTCCGCACGCGCCGCACCCGCCACTGGCACACGCCGGCCCCGAGGCCCGTCGCGCTGCTCGGTGACGCCGTGCACACCGCGCACTTCTCGGTGGGCTCGGGCACCAAGATGGCCATGGAGGACGCCGTCGCGCTCGCGCGGGCGCTGGCCGCGCACCCGGGCGATCTCGGGGCCGCCCTCGCGGGCTACGAGCGGGCGGCCCAGCCGCCGGTCCGGCACATCCAGGACTCGGCGCGGCCCAGCCTCGCCTGGTGGGAGAGTTTCGGCCGCTACTACGACGCCCTCGAACCGTGGCAGTTCGCCTACCACTTCCTGTCGCGCAGCATCTCGGACGCGCGGCTGGCCAGGCGTGCGCCGGACTTCGTCGAGTGGGCCCACCGCCGTTGGCGGGGCCTGCACGGGGCCGCCCCCCTGGAGACGCGCTTCGAATCGGAGGGCTGGTCGGCGCCCGGACGGCTGCTCGACGTCGTGCCCGGCCCGGACGGCGCCCCCGCCGCCGTCCGGGGAACGACCGATCTGCCGCTGTCCGCGGTTCCGCTGCCCGGCGCGTGGGGCGCGCTGCTGGAGGCGCCGGACACCGAGGCCGACCTGCCTCACCCGCCCATCGCCACGGGCGCGGCGCTGGTCGCCGTGCACGGCGGCACGGCCCTGACCCGCACCCGGCTGTGCGAGGAGGCACGAATGCGCACGGGACGTCCCGCGCTGCTGATCGAACCGGAGCTCGACCGGGACCGGGCGCTGACCACGGTGCTGTCCGGCCGCGCGGACCTGGTCGGGGTGCTCGCATGAGCGACCTCGGCCCGCTGTTCGCGCCACGGGGCATCGCGGTCGTCGGGGCTCACGCCGCGTTCGACGCCATCGGGGCGGCGGTGGCCGTGAAGCTGCTGGACGCCGACGTCCTGCACAAGACGGAGATCGAGGTCAATCCGCTACGGCTCACGCCGCGAGGTCTGGTCGCGCTTGACGCCGTCATCCTCACCAGGAAGGCCGACGATGCCCACCCCGATCAGTGAGCACACCGTGCCCTGGCCCGACGCCGACGTCGCCCGGTTCACCGAGCGGGGTTACTGGGCCGGGGCGGCGATCGGCACCCTGCTGCGGGAGGTCGCCGACCGCGATCCCACCGCCCCGGCGCTGATCGACGGGACGGGGTTCCGCCTCACGCACGGCGAGCTGGCCGGCCGCGCCGACGCCGCCGCCATGCGCCTGCGTGACCTGGGCATCGCCCCGGGCGACCGGATCGTGATGCAGCTCGGCAACACGTGGGAGTTCGTCGTCCTGCTCCTGGCGTGCCTGCGCACGGGCGTCGTGCCGGTGATGGCGCTGCCCGCCCATCGCCGGTCCGAGCTCACCTATCTGGCCGTGCACGCCGAGGCGGTGGCGATCGCCGTCCCCGACCGGAGCAGGGACTTCGACCACCAGCGGCTCGCCCACGAGCTCGCGGCCGATGTACGCGCCGCCACCGGGGCCGGATGGCGGGTGCTGGTCGCCGGGGACGACGTCGAACCCGGGAGCATCGACCTGCGGGCCCTGTGCGGCCCTCCCACCGATCAGGCCGGGTTCGACGCGCCGCCGCCGTCTTCCCGGGACGTGGCCGTCTTCCTGCTGTCCGGCGGTACGACGGGCCTGCCCAAGCTGATCGCCCGCACGCACGACGACTACGCCTACAACGCCAGAGCCAGTGCCGAGGTCGCCGGGATCACATCCGAGTCGGTTTACCTGGTCAGCCTGCCCGCCGGGCACAACTTCCCGCTCGCCTGCCCGGGGATCCTGGGCGTGCTGCTCGCCGGTGGGCGGGTGGTCATGCTGCCCTCACCCGAGCCGGTACGGGCCTTCGCCACGATCGCGGCCGAAGGCGTCACGCACACGGCGGTGGTGCCCGCGGTCGCCGGCCGCTGGCTGGACCACGCCGTCCAGCACGGCGCCGACCAGGTCGCGAGCCTGCGGGTGCTCCAGGTCGGCGGCGCCCGCCTCGCGGACGAGCTGGCCCGCAAGGTGCGGCCGGTGCTCGGGGCGACGCCGCAGCAGGTGTTCGGCATGGCGGAGGGCCTGCTGAACTTCACCCGCCTGGACGACCCTCTGGAGACGGTCTGCACCACCCAGGGCCGTCCCATCTGCCCGTCCGACGAGATCAGGATCGTGGACGAGCAGGACCAGGACGTACCGGACGGACAGCCCGGATTCCTGCTCACCCGCGGCCCGTACACCCCTCGCGGGTACTACCGGGCGGCGGAGCACAACGCCCGCTCCTTCACCGGCGACGGCTGGTTCCGCACGGGCGACATCTGCCTGCGCACGCCCGAGGGCAACCTGGTGGTGGCCGGCCGCGACAAGGACATGATCAACAGGGGCGGCGAGAAGATCTCCGCCGAGGAGGTCGAGAACCTCGTCTACCGGCTTCCCTCCGTGAACCAGGTCGCCGCCGTGGCCATGCCGGATCCCGTGCTCGGGGAACGCGTGTGCCTGTACGTCGTGCCCCGGGCCGGGGCCACCGTGACGCTGGAGGAGATCCGCGCGCGGATGGAGAGCGCGGAGGTCGCCCGCTTCAAGCTCCCCGAACGGCTCGTCGTCGTCGACGAACTCGCCTGGACCAAGGTCGGGAAGATCGACAAGAAGGCCCTCAGGGCCGACATCGCCGACCGCCTCAAGGCGGAGCCGTCCGGAGACGTCCCGGGCCGGCCGGGTCGTGGCGTGCCGGGGTGAACGCGCGGGCGACGAGTGAGCGGAGTGCCTCAAGGCCGCCTTCGGCGACGCCCGCGGCGCGGGCCTGGACGAGGACGTTGCCGATCGCCGTGGCCTCCACGGGGCCCGCGAGCACCGGGAGGCCCGAGCGGTGGGCCGTGCGTCGGCAGAGCAGCGTGTTGAGCGCACCGCCGCCCACGAGGTGGATGGTCTCGACGGCGACGCCAGAGAGGGCCGAGGCCGTGCGCACGGCTCCCGCGAACGCCTCGGCCAGGCTCTCGACGATCGAGCGGGCGAACTCCGCGCGGCTCCGGGGCGCGGCGACGCCGTGCTCGGCGCACCACTCGGCGATGCGTCCCGGCACGTCGCCCGGGGCGAGAAAGCGTGGGTCGTTCACATCGAACACGGGCATCGCGGTCGTGACCGCCTCCGCCTGCGCGAGAAGCCGGGGCAGCTCGATCGTCGAGCCGTCGCGCTCCCACCAGCGCACCGACTCCGACAGCAGCCAGAGCCCCATGACGTTGCGCAGGAACCGCACCCGGCCGTCCACACCGCCCTCGTTCGTGAAGTTCGCCTCGCGCGCGGCGTCCGTGGTCACCGGCCGTTCGAGTTCGACGCCGACCAGGCCCCAGGTGCCGCAGGAGATGTAGGCCGCGGACTCGGGGCGCATCGGCACGGCGGCGACCGCCGAGGCGGTGTCGTGCGAGCCGACGGCCACGACCCGCGTCCCGGCGGGCGCGCCGAGTTCGGCGGCGACTCCCGGCCGCAGGCCGCCGAGCGGGTCCCCCGGCGAGACGAGGCGGGGCAGCAGCGACGCCCTGAGCCCGAGCCGGTCGGCGAGCTCGCGGTCCCACTCGCCCGTCTCGATGTTCAGCAGGCCGGTCGTCGAGGCGTTGGTGCGTTCGGCGGCCTTCGCGCCGGTGAGCCGGAAGCCGATCAGGTCGGGGATGAGCAGGAGCGAGTCGGCGAGCCCGAGGTGTCCGTCCGCCCGCTCGGCCGCGAGCTGGTACACGGTGTTGAACGGCAGGAACTGCAGGCCGTTGCGGCGGTACAGCTCCTCGAACGGCACCCGCGCGTGCACCGCCCCGGCCGCGGCCCCGTTGCGTTCGTCGCGGTAGTGGAACGGCTCTCCGAGGACGCGGTCGCCGCGCAGCAGCGCGTAGTCGACGGCCCAGGAGTCCACGCCGACCGACGCGACGCGGGGCTCGCGGCGGAAGGCGTCCGCGAGCCCGCGCGTGAGGTCGCGGTACAGCACCGTGAGGTCCCAGTGCAGGCCGGACGCCAGGCGCACGGGCTCGTTCGGGAACCGCGCGACGTGGTCGAGCCCGAGCGTGCCTGCCGCCTGGTCGACGTGCCCGACGACGACCCGGCCGCTCGTGGCCCCGAGGTCGACGGCGGCGAACGCCCCGGCGGTCATCGCAGGAACGCGGCGGCGACCCCCGCGTCGACGGGGACGTGCAGGCCGGTGGTGTGGCGCAGCTCGGGGCCGGTGAGCACGTACACCGCGTTCGCGACGTGCTCGGGCAGCACCTCGCGCTTCAGGATCGTCCGCCCCGCGTAGAACGCGCCGAGGTCCTCCTCGGCGATGCCGTAGGTCTTCGCCCGGTCGGCGCCCCAGCCCGAGGCGAAGATTCCCGAGCCGCGCACGACGCCGTCGGGGTTGACCCCGTTGACCCTGACACCGTGCTCGCCGAGTTCGGCCGCGAGCAGGCGCACCTGGTGTGCCTGGTCGGCCTTCGCCGCCGAGTAGGCGATGTTGTTCGGCCCGGCGAACACCGAGTTCTTCGACGAGATGTAGACGATGTCGCCGCCGAGGCCCTGCTCGACGAGCACCCGCGCCGCGGCCTTCGACACGAGGAACGAGCCCTTGGCCATGACGTCGTGCTGGAGGTCCCAGTCGGCCTCGGTGGTCGAAAGGAGCGGCTTGGAGAGCGAGAGACCGGCGTTGTTCACCACGAGGTCCAGGCCACCGAAGGCGAGCACCGCCTCGTCGATCGCGGCCCGCACCTGCGCGGCGTCGGTAACGTTCGCCCGTACGCCGATCGCGACATCGGCGCCGCCGAGTCCGGCCGCCACCGCCCGCGCCTTCTCAAGGTCGAGGTCGGCGACGACCACGCAGGCGCCCTCGGCCGCGAGCCGGGTGGCGACGGCCTTTCCGATGCCGGAGGCCGCGCCGGTGACGAGCGCGACGCGCGTCGCGTGCGTCCCGGGCTTCGGCATGCGTCGCAGTTTGGCCTCCTCAAGCGCCCAGTACTCGATGCGGAACTTCTCCTCGTCGGAGATGGGGGCATAGGTCGAGACCGCCTCGGCGCCGCGCATCACGTTGATCGCGTTCACGTAGAACTCGCCGGCCACGCGCGCGGTCCGCTTGTCCTTGCCGAACGAGAACATGCCGACGCCGGGCACGAGCACGATCGCCGGGTCGGCGCCGCGGATCGCCGGGGAGTCCTCGGTCGCGTAGGCGTCGTAGTACGCCCGATAGTCGGCGCGGTACCGCTCGTGCAGCTCCTTCAGGCGCGCGATGCCCTCCTCGACGGTCGCCGACGCCGGCAGGTCGAGCACCAGCGGCTTCACCTTCGTGCGCAGGAAGTGGTCGGGGCAGCTCGTGCCGAGCGCCGCGAGCGGGCGCAGCTTCTCGCGGGAGAGGAAGTCGAGCACCGCCTCGACGTCGGTGAAGTGGCCGACCTGCGGCTTGTCGTGCGACGCGAGCCCGCGGATCGCCGGCGCGAGCGCGGCGGCCCGCGCGCGCCGCTCTGCCTCGGGCAACGGCTCGTAGCCCGGCACGACCGCGCCGAACGGCTCAGGGTCGCCGTGCTCGGCGAGGTACGCCGCGGCGGTGTCGATGATCCAGAGCGAGTTCCGCTCGCTCTCCTCGGCGGTGTCGCCCCACGCGGTGATGCCGTGGCCGCCGAGGACGCAGCCGACCGCGCGCGGGCTGTTCGCCTTGATCTCGGCGATGTCGAGGCCGAGCCGGAAGCCCGGGCGGCGCCACGGCACCCACACGACCCGGTCCCCGAAGATCCTCTTCGTGAGGTCCTCGCCGTCGGCGGCGGTGGCGATGGCGATGCCCGAATCCGGGTGCAGGTGGTCGACGTGCGCGGCGTCGACGAGGCCGTGCATGGCCGTGTCGATGGACGGCGCGGCGCCGCGCCCGCCGTCCGGCCCGCCCAGCCCGAACAGGCAGTGGTCGAACGCGGCGACCATCTCGTCGTCGCGTTCGACGCCCGGGTACACCCGCACGAGGTCGCGGAGCCGGTCGAGGCGCAGCACCGCGAGCCCGGCCTCGGTGAGCGTGCCCAGGTCACCGCCCGAGCCCTTCACCCAGAGCAGTTCGACGGGCTCGCCGGTCACCGGGTCGGTCCCGGCGCCCTTCGCCGACGTGTTGCCGCCGGCGTAGTTCGTGTTCTTCGGGTCGGAGCCGAGGCGGTTCGACCGCGCGATGAGGTCGGCGACTGCCTGGTTCGTCATGAGCGGGATCCTTTCTATGGGGTCACGCGCCCCAGCCGGCCTGTGTGCCGCCGACGCGCTCCCCGGCGGTCCTTTCGAGGTGGCCCGACCGGGCGAAGGCCGTCATCGGGTCGGCGGGCAGGCCCCGCGACTCGCGCCACTCCGCGAGGGCCGGGCGCACGTCGGTGTGGAACGCGTCCATCAGGACGCGGTTCGCCTCCAGCACGTCGCCGCCGCGCTGGGCGGCGGCGAGGGCCGCGCGGTCCACGAGCAGGGCGCGCGCGGTCATCTCCTGCACGTTGAGCACCGAGCGGATCTGGCCGGGGATCTTGTCCTCGACGTTGTGGCACTGGTCGAGCATGAACGCGATGTCGGGGTGGTTGAGGCCGCCGCCGCGGACGACCTCGAAGAGGATGCGGAACAACTGGAACGGGTCGGCCGCGCCGACGATGAGGTCGTCGTCGGCGTAGAAGCGCGAGTTGAAGTCGAAGGACCCGAGCCTGCCCAGGCGCAGCAACTGCATCACGATGAACTCGATGTTGGTGCCTGGCGCGTGGTGCCCGGTGTCGAGGCAGACCATGGCCTGCTCGCCGAGCGCGGCGACCTGGACGTAACTCGTGCCCCAGTCGGGCACGTCGGTGTGGTAGAACGCCGGCTCGAAGAGCTTGTACTCAAGTACGAGGCGCTGTCCCTCGCCGAGCCGGTCGTAGATGGTCTTCAGCGACTCGTGCAGGCGATCCTGACGGCCGCGCAGGTCGGCCTGGCCCGGGTAGTTCGAGCCTTCGGCGAGCCAGATCTTCAGGTCGCGGCTGCCGGTGGCGTGCATGACGTCGATGCACTCGATGTGGTGGTCGATCGCCTTCCGCCGGATCCGGGGATCCTCGTGGGTGAGGGCGCCGAGCCGGTAGTCGTCGTCCTGGAAGGTGTTCGAGTTGATCGTGCCGAGGGCGACGCCGAGGCCCTCCGCGTGCCTGCGCAAGTCGTCGTAGGAGTCGACCCTGTCCCATGGGATGTGCAGGGCGACGGTCGGGGCGAGGGCCGTGTGCGCGTGCACCTGCGCGGCATCGGCGATCTTCTCGTACGGGTCGCGCGGCGTTCCCGGCGTCGAGAACACCTTGAAACGGGTGCCCGAGTTGCCGAACGCCCAGCTCGGCAGCTCGATGGCCTGCCGTTCCAGCTCGGCCAGGATCTCGGGGGAGAGCGTGCTCACGATCGCTTCCTTCTGTGCGGCGGTTGCTGTCGCCTGGGGCCTCGGGACCGGCTCATCGGTCGAGCCCGAGCAGGCGCACGCTCTCCTCGCGCATCTCGACCTTGCGGATCTTGCCGGTGACCGTCATCGGGAACCCGTCGACGACGTGGACGTAGCGCGGGATCTTGTAGTGCGCGAGCCTGCCCGCGCAGAACTCCCTGACGGCCTCGGCGGTCAGGGGCGTGCCGCCCTGGCGGATGACGATCCAGGCCATGAGCTCCTCGCCGTACCGCTCGTCGGGCACGCCGATCACCTGTACGTCGGCGACGTCGGGGTGGCGGTAGAGGAACTCCTCGATCTCGCGCGGGTAGACGTTCTCGCCGCCCCTGATGACCATGTCCTTGATCCGGCCGACCACGTTGACGTAGCCGTCCGCGTCCATGACGGCCAGGTCGCCGGTGTGCATCCAGCGGGCGGCGTCGATGACCTCCGCCGTGCGCTCAGGCTCGTTCCAGTAGCCGAGCATCACCGAGTAGCCGCGCGTGCACAGCTCGCCGGGTTCGCCGTGCGGCACGGTCAGCCCGGTCTCCGGGTGCGTGATCTTGACTTCGACGTGCGGCATCACCCGCCCGACGGTCTCGGTGCGGCGCGCAAGGCCGTCGTCGGACCTGGTCATGGTGGAGACGGGCGAGGTCTCGGTCATGCCGTAGCAGATGGCGACCTCGGCCATGTTCATCTCGCCGACGACGCGCTTCATCACCTCGACGGGGCAGGGCGAGCCCGCCATGATGCCGGTGCGCAGGCTGGACAGGTCGTACCGGCCGGCGAGGGCGAGCTCGGCGATGAACATGGTCGGCACGCCGTACAGGGAGGTGCATCGTTCCAGCTGCACGGCCCGCAGCGTCGCCTCGGCGTCGAAACCGGGCGCGGGGATGACCACGCACGCGCCGTGGGAGGTGGCGCCGAGGTTGCCCATCACCATGCCGAAGCAGTGATAGAAGGGCACCGGCAGGCACACCCGGTCGTGCTCGTCGTAGTGGAGCAGCTCGCCGACGAAGAACCCGTTGTTGAGGATGTTGTGGTGCGAGAGCGTGGCGCCCTTGGGGAAGCCGGTCGTGCCGGAGGTGTACTGTATGTTGATCGCGTCGTCGGCGGTCAGCGACGCCATGCGCTCGCGCAGCCGCTCCTCGGGGACGCTCAGCGACAGCAGCCGGTCCCAGCCGGGGTCGTCGAGGTAGACGACGTCGGCGAACCCGATCTCCTCGACCATCGCGCGGTAGTCGCCGCCCTTGTGCGAGAGCGCGCCGATCAGCAGGCGCAGTCCGGACTGCCGGACGACGTAGTCGAGCTCGTGGGCGCGGTAGGCGGGGTTGATGTTGACCAGGATCGCGCCGATCTTCGCGGTGGCGTACTGGATGATCACCCATTCGGCGCGGTTGGGCGCCCAGATGCCGATCCGGTCGCCCTTGGCGATGCCGGTGGCGAGCAGCGCGAGGGCCAGCCGGTTCACGTCGGCGTCCAGCTCGGCGTAGGTCCAGCGGCGACCGGAGGGCACGTCCACGAGCGCCTCGCGGTCGCCGAAACGCCGTACCGTGCGCTCGAAGTCGTCGCCGATGGTGTCGCCCAGTAGCGGGGCCGGGGCCACCGCGCTCGAATAGGACTGCATGTCACAACCTCCGGTCGGCCGTCCTCAGCGGCGAGGCGGTCCTGTGGTTCCGCGGACGATCAGCGTGGGCGACACCGACGAGGTCACCGAGCGCGAGCGTCCCTCGATGCGTTCGACGAGCAGTTGCGCGGCGGTCGCCCCGATCACGTGCCCGTCCTGGTCGACGCTCGTGAGTGAGATGCGCTTGAGCGAGGCGATGCCGATGTTGTCGTACCCGGCGACGGAGAGATCCTCGGGCACCGACAGGCCCGCCTCGTCGGCGGCGCGCAGCACGCCGAGCGCCGCGATGTCGGCCCCGGCGAAGATCGCGGTGGGCCGGTCGTCGCGCGCGAGCAGTTCCCGCGCGCCGGAGTGGCCGCCCTCTTCGGTGAAGGAGGTGGCCAGCACGTCGTCGGCGAGTTCGTGGGCGCGCATCGCCTGGCGGTAGCCCTCGGCGCGCACCGTGTGCGGCAGTCCCTGGGCGCGGGCCCGCTCCAGGTGGGTGATGTGCGCGATCCGGGTGTGCCCGAGCCCGACCAGGTGGTCGACCACGAGCCGCGCCCCCATCACGTCGTCGTCGACGACCGCGTCGTAGGCCGCGGCGCCGCCGTGCCTGCCCACCACGACGACCGGGATGGCCTTGGCGATGGCGGCGAGTTCGGCGTCCGTCATGACCGGCGAGATCAGGATGAGCCCGTCCATGCTCCGGTCGATCATGGCGTCGGTCATCCTGGCCTGCGTCTTGGGCTCGATTCCGCCGGGTCCGAGCAGCACCTGGTACTCGGTGTCGCCCAGCCGGTCGGTGACCCCCTCGATGATGTCCGGGAAGAACGGGTTGCGGGTGTCGGAGAGCATGACGCCGAGGGTGTACGTGCGTCCGCGCAGGGCACGGGCCGCGGCGTGCGGGCGGTATCCCAGCTCGTCGATGGCCTGCGTTACCTTGGACTGCATCTCCGCGCTAACGCCGTAGGCCCCGCGTACCACCTTGGACACGGCGGCCGTGGACACCCCGGCTCGCCGGGCCACATCGGCGATCGTCACCCGTCCGCTCGACACACGCCATCCTTCCCGGAGCCTTTGTAGAACGAACTACACACGTTGCTGATGAGGGAGGCTAGCTCGTAACCGATCCTCCGTCTAGCTCTTGACGAGCGATTCCATTGTCCCCTAACAATGGAGAACGTTCTACACGATACTCCCCGACACGAACAGGAGCACGGGCGTGAAAGCACCATCCCGTACGCTCGGCGCGGCGATCGGCGCCGTCCTCGCCCTGTCCCTCTCCGCCTGCACTTCCTCCGCCCCGGAGGAACCCGATCAGGTGAAGCTGACCCTCTGGCACAACAGCGCGGACCCTGCGCCGCTGCTGGAGATGTACAAGAAGTTCGAGAAGCAGTCCGGTCACAAGATCGAGCTCGTGTCGATCCCGTCCGACGGGTTCGAGGACACCACCCAGACCAAGTGGGCCACCGGCGAACGTCCGGACATCCTGGAGTACCACGCGACGGCGAGCGGCCTGCTCGCGCTCAACCCGGCCGAGAACCTCCGCGACCTGACCGGCGAGGCGTACATCGCCAGGTCCGGCGACCTCTACCAGAGCGCCGGGTCCGTCAACGGCAAGGTCTACGCCGCGATCACCGGCTTCCCCCAGGTCTTCGGCCTCTACTACAACAAGAAGGTCTTCACCGAGGCCGGGCTGCTCCCGCCCACGAGCTTCGCCGAGCTCAGCGAAGCCTGCCCCAAGCTCAAGGCCGCCGGGGTCACGCCGGTCTTCGAGTCTGGCGGGTCGATCTGGCCGGTGCAGATCCTGCCCATCCTCTACCTGGCGGACGCCAACCAGGCCAACGCGTACGGCAAGGCCATCGCGGGCCACACCGGCACGCTGGCCGACCCGGGCTCGCCCTTCGTCGCCGGGCTGACCGCCTACGCCAAGCTGCAGGCCGACGGCTGCTTCAACAAGGACATCGTGACCGCCAAGTTCGAGGACTCCATGAAGGCCCTCGTGACCGGCAAGGCCGCCATGGTCGCCCAGCACTCCGACATGCTCCCGGCCCTCCTCGCCGCCGCGGGCGGCGACCAGAAGACCGTGGACGAGTCCGTCGGCTTCGTCGGCCTGTCGAGCGACAAGCCGCTGGCGACCTACGCGCCCGGCCCGATCGGCACGTTCTACCTGCCCAAGACCGGTGACCCGGCCAGGGAGAAGGCGTCGCTCGACTTCGTGCGCTTCATGACCGGCCCGGCCTACGCCGAGTACATCGCCGCTTCCAAGACCTTCCCCGTGCTCAAGGACGTGCCCGACCCGCAGGGCGTCTCGTCCGTGCTGCAGGACGTCAAGAAGGCGTACGACGCCGGCGCGGTCATCGCCTTCAACTCCGACATCCCGGGCATGGGCGGGCTGGCCCAGCTCATGTCCGAGCTGATCGCCGGGCAGAAGGACCCGCAGAAGGCGGCGACCCAGTTGCAGGGCCAGGTCGAGCAGGCGGCCAAGGCGGCAGGGCTGCCCGGATGGTGATGCGGAACAGGGCGGCCTGGCTGCCGTGGGCCCTGCCGGCGATCGTGCTGGTCACGGTCTTCTTCGTCGCCCCGTTCCTGCTCAACGTCCGGTTCGCGTTCTCCTCGTGGACAAGCTTCCGAGCCGAGATCACCTGGAACGGGCTGGACAACGTCCGCACGCTGATCGACCAGGACCTGCTGGCCAACGCGGTCACCGTGACCGTGCTGTACGCGATCCTGTGCATGGCCATCCAGAACACGGTCAGCCTCTCTCTCGCCCTGGCCCTCCAGCGGACCAGCCGGATCAACACCGTCTTCCGCTCCGCGTTCTTCCTGCCGACGCTCATCTCGCCGCTGGCCGCCGGATACATCTGGCGCGGGCTGCTGGCCCCCGAGGGAGCCTTCAACTCCTTCCTCGGCATCGAGTGGGCCTGGCTGGGTGAGCCGTCCACCGCGCTGGTGGTGGTCGCGTTCATCGACGCGTGGAAGTGGAGCGGGTTGATCACCCTCGTCTACATCGCGGGCCTCAACTCCATCCCGAAGTCGCTGCTGGAATCGGCGACCGTCGACGGGGCCGGGCCGTGGACCCGGTTCCGGCGGGTGGTGTTCCCGATGCTCGCCCCGGCGCTGACCTTCAACGTGGCGGTCACGCTGGTGGGCGCGCTCAGCGCGTACGACGTGATCGCCGCCACCACCGGCGGCGGGCCCGGCGACCACACGCGGGCCCTGAACGTGGTGATGCGCCAGCAGTGGGGCCAGGGCTTCTTCGGCTCCGCCAGCGCGCTGGGGTTCACCGTGACGCTGCTGGTGATCGCGACCGCCGTGCCCCTCGTGTGGTGGCTGCGGCGCAGGGAGGTGACGGGATGAGAGCGGCGATCAAGTACACGGCGCTGGTGCTCTTCGCGATCCCGTGGGTGCTCGTGCCCGTCTGGCTCGTGGTCGTCAACTCCTTCAAGCCCGCGGGCGAGGCCGCCGAGCTGGGTCTCGGCCTGCCCAGGACGTGGGCGATCGCCGAGAACTACGGCATCGTGCTCGATCGGGGCGGATACCTGGCGGGGCTGCTCAACAGCCTCAAGGTGACCGTGCCGATCGTGGTGGGCGTGGTGCTCCTCGGCGCGGCGGCGGCGTGGGCGTTCGGGCGCGGCCGGTCGCGGTGGCTGCAGGCGGCATACTTCGTGATGGGGCTGTCGATCCTGCTGCCGCCGTCGATCATCCCGACCGTCTACCTGCTGCGCGCCCTGTCGCTGGACGGCGGCTCGCTCGGCTACGTGCTGACCATGACCGGCTGCCGGCTGGGCATCGTGATCTTCCTGGCGACCGGATTCGTCCGAGCGTTCCCCCGCGACCTGGAGGACGCCGCCTCCATCGACGGCGCATCCCGCCCGCAGGTCTTCGTCCGCATCCTGCTGCCGCTGCTGCGGCCGGTGCTGTTCGTCGGCGGCGTGATCCTGATCATCAACGTCTGGAACGACTTCTTCTTCGCCCTCTTCCTGCTCCAGGGCAGCGCGAACGCCACGCTCCCGCTGAGCCTGTTCCAGTTCGCCTCCGGCACCCTGCAGAGCCTGAACTGGAACCTCGTCTTCGCCCACGTCCTGCTCACCACGCTGCCCCTGGTGGCGGTGTACGTCGTCGCGCAGAAGCGCGTCCTGGCCGGCCTTACGGAAGGTGCACTCAAGGGATGACCACTCACGAAATCGCGCTCGACTGGGTCAGGCGCGAGATCAAGGAGGGGCGGCTGCCGTGCGCGGTGTTCGGCGCCGCCACCTCCGGCGGGATCCAGGTGCTGGAGGCGTTCGGTGAGCACGACGGCCGGGAGACCAGGGTCGATGACCACTTCGCGCTGTTCTCGGTGACCAAGCCGCTGCTGGGACTGGCCGCCCTGCGCCAGGTCGAGCGCGGGCTGCTGTCGCTGCGCCGTCCGCTGCGGGACGTGCTGCCGGACTTCCCAAGGCCCGACGTGACGCTCTGGCACCTGCTCACCCACACCGGCGGCATCGCCGAGCAGACGCTCACGCCCGACGACCTGGTGGAGCACCTCGTCACCGCGCCGTCGCTGTTCGAGGCGGGCACCCTCAGCCACTACTCCAACCTGGCCTTCGCCGGGATCGCGGAGATGGTCCGCGACGCCACGGGGCGCGACGTGGCCGACGTGCTCGACTCGTACCTGAACGCGCTGGTACCGGGCGGCGGGCGCATCACGTTCGACCCGGCGTGCGACGCGGCCGAGGTCCACGGCCTCGACCTGCTCGGGCCCGGCTTCGACTTCGACAAGTTCGTACGGCTCCGCCACCCGGCCGGGGCGCTGTTCTCCCGCGCCGAGGACCTCCTGGCGCTGGGCGGGGCGCTGCTGCGCGGCGACCGCGAGCTGATCCACCCGACCACCCTGGCCGCCATGACGACCCCGCAGACCACGGGCCTGGTCAAGCTGCAGCCCGACCCGGTCAACGCCGGGCAGGACTGGGGCCTCACCTGGAACCTGCGCCACTCTGCCCCCGGGCTGCTCGAACGGCGGCTGTACGGGCACGGCGGCGCCTCGGGGTGCCAGTGGTGGATGTACCCGGAGCAGGACGCGTGCTTCGTGCTGCTGATCAACGTGCTGGCGCCGCATGTGTCCGGCGTCGACATCGACGGCCTGCACAACGCCTTCACCACCGGGCTCGATGCGTGAACCGGGATTCGGGGGTGCTCGGAGTGCAGGTCTCTGGCGCGCAGGCGCCGGTCATCCGTCCGGTTCCGCCCGGTTCGCGGGCGGGCCTGACGTGCGGTCTGGCGGATCCGGTGGGCGTGGACGAGCCGTCGCCCCGGCTGGCGTGGGACGCCCGGCTGTCCGGGGAGGCCACCGTGGTGGTGTCCTCGGACGGGGGCGAAGTGTGGCGGTCGTCCGTGGCCGCCGGATCCCACGGCGTGGACGTGCCCGATGAGGTGCTGGCGCCGCTGACGCCGTACACCTGGAGCGTGGCGGGGTACGCGACCGGCGCGTTCACCACGGGCCTGCGGGCGGACGGCCGGTGGGACGCCCCCTGGCTGGCGGGCGACCCCCGGGCGGCGGTGAGCCTGCGCGGGGCGTTCACGTGGCGGCCCGCCTCCGGGCGTGCCTGGCTGGCCGTCACCGCGCTGGGCGTCTACCGGGCGCTGCTGAACGAGGTGCGGCTGGGCGAGGAGGAACTGGCCCCGGGCTGGACCGACTACGGCCACCGGGCGCGCTATCGGCTGGTGGAGCTCACGGAGTCGCTCGTGCCCGGCGAGAACGAACTGGAGCTGTGGCTCGCTCCCGGCTGGTACGCGGGTCATGTCGCCGGCGGGGGCCCGCGCCGCTACGGCGACCGTCCCACCGCCAGCGCCCAGGTGCTCGTGCGGGACGAAGAGGGGGTTCGCCGCGTGTTCGCCACGGACCCGGCCTGGACCCGGCGGGATCTCGGCCGCCCGCGCGCCGACCTGGTGATGGGCGAGACAGTCCAGGCCCCTTCAGGGCAGGCCGGGCCCGCGATGACGACGGCCGTCCCGGAGATCCTGGTGGAGGCCGACCCCGCCCCGCCGGTGCGGGTGATCGGCACGGTGCCCGCCGTGTCCGTGACCGAACCCGCGCCGGGCGTCCAGGTGGCCGACTTCGGGCGGAACGTCGTCGGGCGCGTGCGGCTGCGCGTCGAAGCTCCGGCCCCCGTACGGATCACGGTGCGGCACGGCGAGGAGCTGACCGCGACCGGGCGGCTGTACACCGAGAACCTGCGCACCGCCGACCAGCGTGACGAGTTCGTCCTCGGCCCCGGCTCGCACATCGTGGAGCCCGCGTTCACCCTGCACGGGTTCCGCTACGCGGAGGTCACCGGCTGGCCGGGCGCGCTGACGCCGGACGACCTGGAGGCGGTGCTGCTGTCCTCCGCGCTCGCCGTCACCGGCCGGCTGACCGTGAGCGATCCCGCCGTGCGGCAACTCGTCGCCAACATCGGCGCGTCGGCGGACGGCAACCTGGTGAGCGTGCCGACCGACTGCCCGCAGCGCGACGAGCGGACCGGCTGGACCGCCGACATCTCGGTCTTCGGCTCGACGCTCAGCTTCCTGCGGCACACGCAGGCGTTCCTGTCCGGCTGGGTGACGACTCTGATCGACGGGCAGCGGGCCGACGGCGCGGTCCCGCATGTCGCGCCGGTCCTGCCCGAGTACGGATACGACTCTCCCGTGTGGTCCGACGCGCTGGCCGAGGTGCCGTGGCTGCTGTGGCGGCGCTACGGCGACGACCGCACGCTGCGCCGCGCGTACGACCCGATGCGGCGGTGGGCCGACTATTGCCTGGCCCAGGCCGAGGGCGGCATCAGACCGGGCAGGGCCCTGGGCGACTGGCTGGGCCCCGGCACGGTCGAGACGCCCAAGAGCCTGATCGCCACCGCCGCCCTCGCCCGCACCCTCCGCCTGGTCGCGCACACGGCCGACGTGCTCGGCGAGCCGCACGCGCCGGAGTACGGCGAGGCGTTCACCCGCGTGTCCGGCGCCTTCCAGCGGGTCTTCCTCAGCGGGCCGAGACTGCACACCGAGACGCAGACGGGCTACGCCGTCGCCCTCGCCTGGGACCTGGTCCCGCCCGAGGACCGGGCCGCGTCGGCGCAGGCGCTGGCCGAGCTGGTCCGCGCCGACGGCCACCGGCTCATGACGGGCTTCGTCGGCACCCCGCTGCTGCTGCCCGTGCTGTCGGAGACCGGCCACCACGACCTGGCGTGCCGGATCTTCAACCAGGAGGGCTATCCGTCCTGGCGCTACCAGCTCCGCGCCGGGGCGACGACCATGTGGGAGCGCTGGGACGCCTGGCACCATCGGCACGGCCTGCAGACACCGGCCATGAACTCCTTCAACCACTACGCCTACGGCTGCGTGGGCGACTGGCTGTTCCGGCACGTGGCGGGCCTGGGCGACGACCCGCGCGGGACGGGCGGCGGCTTCGGTGAACTGCTGCTGCGCCCCGGCCCGGTTCCGCTGCTGCGCCAGGCGCACGCCCGCTACGAGAGCGCGTCGGGCACGGTCGAGTCCGGCTGGCGGGCCGATCCCGGCGGGGTCCAGTTCACGTTCGCCGTCCCGGACGGCGTGACCGCCCGTGCGGTGCTGCCCGTGCGCGGCGCGTGGGACGGCATGACCGTCAACGGCACCTTCCTCATGGGCCTCGGCGAGCAACTGCCGACCACCAGGCTCCCCGACGGCGGCTGCGCCCTGAACCTGCCGCCGGGCCGCTGGTCGTTCACGGCCCCCGCGGCGGCCACGACCCACCTCCTCCAGGAGTGGGACGACCTGGCCCGGTGAGCCCAGGGTGACGACTCGGGCTCAGCCTGACGACTCGGGCAGGCTCCCGATCCTCGTGATCGGAGAGCCTGCCCGAGCCGTGTTTCCTGTGGTGGTCGGTGCCGGCCGGACATGAGGCCCGCATCGGGGTCAGCCGCGGGAGGCGGCGACTTCGTCGGCGGGAGCGGCGGCGGGGGTGCGCAGGGTCGCCGCGGCGATCAGGGTGCCGAGCAGGGCGACGGCGGCGGCTCCGATGAACGCGGCGGAGAAGCCGTCGGTCAGCGCGGGCAGGTCGCCGAGCCGGCCGGCGCCGTTGGCGGCGGCGATGGCGGTCATGGCGGCCAGGCCGAGGGCGGAGCCGACCTGGTAGCTGGTGTTGACGATGCCGGAGGCCAGACCGCCCTCCTCGGGGCGGGCGGAGGAGATGGCGGTGCCGAGGGAGGGGATGAAGGCCAGAGACATGCCGAGCGCGGCCACCAGGCTGGCGGGCAGGACGTCGACGGCGAAGCTGCCGTCGGGGCTGATGAACGACAGCCAGGTCATCCCCGCGGTGAGCAGGAGCAGACCGGTGACCGTGGTCGCCTTGGGGCCGAACCGGTTGATGAACCGGGGCGCCAGGACGATCATGCCGAGCATGATGAGGCCGGTCATCGGAAGCAGCGCGGCGCCGCTGGGGAAGGCGCTGTAGCCGAGGACCTGCTGCAGGTAGAGGTTGAGGAAGAACCACATCGGAATCCAGGCGCCGCCCAGCAGGAGCTGGGTCAGGTTGGCGGCGGAGAGATTCGGGGTGCGGAAGATGGACAGGCGCATCAGCGGCTCGCGGCGGCGGGCCTGGATGGCGACGAACCCGGCCAGCAGCACCAGGGCGGCGGCGAGGGTGATCAGCGTCTCGGCGGAGCCCCAGCCCGCCTCGGGTGCGCGGACGATGGCGTAGACGGCGGCGCCGATGCCGAGGGTGACGGTGAGCGTGCCCAGGACGTCGATGGAGCCGCGCCGGGCGGGGGCGGCCGGCATCAGCGGGCCGGTGGCCAGGAGCGCGATGACCGCGATGGGAATGTTGATGTAGAAGACCCAGGGCCAGCTCAGGTATTCGGTGATGAGGCCGCCGAGGAAGACGCCGGCGGTGCCGCCGGCGGGCGCGGCCGCGCCGTACAGGGCGAGGGCCTTGGTCAGTTCCCTTGGGTTGCCGCCGAACAGCATCATCAGCAGGGTGAGCGCGGACGGCGCGATCAGCGCGGCCCCCACGCCCTGGACGGCGCGGCCGGTCAGTTCGACCCACACCTCGGGCGCGATGCCGGCGAGGAGTGAGCCGGCGAGGAGGATCACCCACCCGGTGCTGAAGAGGCGGCGGGCGCCGAACAGGTCCGAGAGCCGGCCGCCCAGCAGCAGGAGGCCGCCGAAGGCGACGACGTAGGCGTTGAAGACCCAGGACAGGTTCTCCTGGGAGAAGCCCAGGTCCTGCTGGATGCGGGGGAGGGCCACGCCGATGATCGACGTGTCCATGATGACGATGAACTGGGCGGCGGCGATCAGGGCCAGGGCGGACCAACGCCGGGTGGATGGTGCGGACATCACGAACTCCAAGGCTCATACCATACCCATGTAGGGTATTTTTGGATCTTGCCTGTACCCCCGGGGGGTGTGCAGGCAAGGGCTAATAAATACCCAAGGGGGGTATATGTCAAGTCCCCCGGCCGGGCGTCAGGTGAGGCCGACCCCGTGGCGGCGCAGTTCGCGGCGGGCCAGCGAGCGCAGATGCACCTCGTCGGGGCCGTCGGCCAGGCGGAGCGTGCGCGCGTGCGCCCACAGCGCGGCCAGGGGCTGGTCCTGGGAGAGCCCGATCCACGTCTGGACGACCCCCTGACCGGCCAGGGTGCCGCCGAAGGCCGTCCGTGCCCCGGCGCGGCGGCACATCGGCTCCAGGGCGCGTTCGGCCATGCCGATGAGGCGCATGCAGTGGTGGATGCGGCCGGGCCCGAGACGTGCCTGCGCCGCCGCGAACCCGCCGCCCTCTTCGGCCGGCAGGTGGCCGGCGGGCACCCGCGCGTTCTCGAAGGTGATCTCGGCGTGGCCGCCGTGGGCGGCGTCGGTGTAGCCGAATACGTGCATGCCCCAGGTGACGCGGACGCCGGGGGTGTCCCGTGGCACCAGGAGCATGCTGTGCCGTCGGTGCGGCGCGGCGTCCCCGGTCTCATGAAACGCGAACTCGCCGCCGCCATCCGGCACTACGGCGTCCGGGAACCCGCCCAGGGTATCGTCGTCACGGGCGCGGGACGGCCGAGGCGTTCCGGCTCAGCCGATCCGGCCACGTCAGGGGCAAGATCGTGCTGACCGGCTTCCGCTGAGGGCCGCGGGTCAGTTGTTGGCGACGAAGTCGGTGACCAGCCGGTTGAACTCGTCGGCGTGCTCGATCATCGCCCAGTGGCCGCAGTGGTTGAGCACCACCAGGCGGCTGTCGGGGATGTTCGCCAGCAGGTACAGCGAGGTCTCGTAGGAGACCACGCGGTCGTCCCGGCCGTGGATCAACAGGGTCGGCACCTGGATGGACGGCAGCAGCTCGGGCCTGACCCACTTCGGCAGCGGCGCGCCCTTCGGCAGCCCCTCGACGTAGTTGCGCAGGTGTTCCGGACGGGCCAGCGCCGCGTCGGACCGGGCCTGGCACAGTTCCGGGGTGGCGAAGCGGGGCTTGTCGTAGACCATGATCTCGACGAGCCGGCGCATGTTCTCCGGGCTCGGGTCCCGGTACGCCTGGATGAGCACCTTCAGGCCCTCGGACGGGCCGTCGCCCGCGCCGAAGAGGGTCGGGAACCGGCCGACGGGCGGGCCCATGGTGACCAGGTGCGAGATCCGGTCAGGGTGCTCGGTGGCCAGCCGCAGCGAGGTCTGGCCGCCCATCGAGTTGCCGACGAACGCGGCCTTCTCGACGCCGACGGCGTCCAGGAACTGGATCACCGCTGCCACGTGGTCGAGGCGGTCGACCGTCGCCGGGTCGGACTCCCCCCAGCCGGGCATGTCGATCGCGTACACGTGGAACCGCTCGGCCAGCGCCTCGATGTTGCCGGCGAAGTTGCTCCACCCGGTGGCGCCCGGCCCGCTGCCGTGCAGCAGGACGAGCGGGTGACCGGCGCCCGCCTCGTAGTAGCGCAGCTTCCAGTCCTCGGTCTGGACGGTGCGCGCGATGTCGTCCGGGGCGAGGGTCATCGGGCGTCCTCCGGCGCGAGTGCGGCGGTGTAGAGCCCGGCGACGACCTCTGGGGGACGGTGACCCCAGTTGTTCAGCCGGTCGAGCGTCTTGACCTCCCAGGTCTCGTCGTCGATGATCAGCCCGCCCCAGCCGTACTCGACGCTGAAGCCGGAGGGGGTGCGGACGTAGAAGCTGAACATGTTGTCGTTCGGGTGCATGCCGAGCGTCATCTCGAACGGCTGCTTGGCGTCCAGGCACCGGTCGTAGGCCATGCCGACGTCGCGGATGTCGGTCACCTCGACCATGAAGTGGTGGGTGCTCTTCGGCGACGGCAGGTCGCCGAAGGCCACCGTGTGGTGCCGGCCGTTGCAGTGCAGGAAGATCAGGTCGGCGACCACGCCGGGGGCGAGCTCCTCGATGATGATGTCGCTGACCTTGAAGCCGAGCAGGTCGATGTAGAAGGCCAGGTAGGTCTCCCGCGAGACGCCGTGCGCCAGCAGGACCTGGTGGCCCGCGCCGCCCGCGCCGGTCACGAACTCGCCGAGCAGCTTGGCCGACTCGAACGGCGTGGCCGCGTCGGCCAGGCCGGTGACCAGCTCGATCCGGTTGCCCATCGGGTCGGCGGTGACCAAGATCCGGTCCACCTTGCGGGCGGCGGCGAGGGCGGCGCCGCCCTCGGTGATCTCGATCCCGGCGGCTCGCACCTTCTCGGCCAGCGCGTCCAGCGCGGCGTCGTCCGCCACCTCGTAGCCGGTGGCCACCAGGTCGTCGGCGGGGCCGCCGGTGACGATCCAGCGGTGGGCCTTCTCGTCGGTGCGCAGGGTGAAACCGTCGCCGGTCCGCTCGCCGATCCGCATGCCGAGCAGTTCGACCCCGAAGTGCTCCCAGTCGGAGAGGCCGCTGACCTCGTAGACGACGTAACCCAGTTCCTTGACGTGCGACATTCTTTCCTCTCCTCGTTCTCAGGGGGGCTCTCGGGCGGGGCTCTCAGGCGGGTACGGCGAGCCCGCTGACGTCGGCCGCCGCGACGAACTTGTCGGGGCGGAGCGCGACGGCGCGCACGCCGTACCGGCTCAGCCACGGCAGGATGACGTCGTCGAGATCGACTAGTTCGTCCGGTCCCTGCGTGTAGGCCGTTTTCGGCCGCACCGCGACATAGCGGGCGCCCAGCGCGTCCCAGGCCGACTTCTCCTGCTCGGTCAGCAGGGCCGCCGGATCGACGTCGGCGCCGAGCAGCACGAAGCCCGAGCCGAGCAGGTCGTCCAGGCGCCCCATCCGGCCGACGGTGTCACCGGCGATCGGCTGCGGGATCATGCGGCCGACGATGCTGGCGTCGCCCAGCGGGCCCCTGATCCATCCGCCTTCGAGCACCGGCGGGGCGATGAGCGGCGGCTCGAACGGCGTGACCGTGTCCTGCGGCACCGCGTTCATCGCGGCCTGCTCCTCCTCGGACAGCTCCTGTTTGATGACGCGCCCGAGCTGGACGGCCAGGCCCGTGTAGAAGGCGGCGTTGGGGCGCCGCTCCGCCTCGTAGGTGTCCAGCCAGCTCTCCGGCAGTTCGCCGGTGATCACGCGGGCGAGCTTCCAGCCCAGGTTGTGTGCGTCGCGCATGCCGGTCTGCATCCCGGCGCCCGCCCACGGCGGCATCAGGTGGGCCGCGTCACCGGCGAGGAACACGCGTCCGCGGCGCCAGGTGTCGGCCATCCGGACGTGATGGCGGTAGAAGGCGTGCTGGTGGATGTCGACGTCCCGCTCGGTGACGCCGAGCGCCTTGAGCAGCGGCCACACCTCGGCGCTGGTCGGGTAGTTCGCGGGGGTCTCGTCGGGCTTGAGCGGGATCTCCCACCGGTGGTTGCCTGCGGAGAGCGCGATGTCGACGACCGGGCGCTCCTTGTCGGACCAGAAGGTGAGGAAGTCGCGGTCCGGCCACCAGCGCTTGACCTTGCAGTCGATGACGATCCAGGTGACGTCGTTGGTGTCGCCCAGCAGGCTGCAGTCCACGGCGGCCCGGGTGGAGCTGCTGCCGCCGTCGGCGCCGATCGCGTAGCGGGCGCGGACGGTGCTGACCTCGCCGGTGGCGGTGTCCTTCGCGGTGAGGGTGACGCCGTCGGCGTCCTGGTCGACCCGGGTCACCTAGGAGCCGTAGCGGACGGCGATGCGGTCGCCCTGCTCCTGCGCGGCGGCGCGCAGCTCGGCCTCCATGGTCGGCTGGTAGATGTTGTAGAAGCGCGGCTTGCGGCCCAGCGTCGAGGGAGGATGCTCGACCCGCATGATCTCCGTGCCGTCGTACGTGACCCAGCGCAGGGCCCGCTGGGGGTCGATCCTCTTGTCGATCCGCTCGTCGATGCCGAGGTCCTGGAAGATCCGCATCGTCCAGTCGTTGACGGTGACCGCGCGGGCCCGGGGGTAGATGTCCGCGTCGCGTTCGAGAGCGATGGCGGACACGCCGTACCTGGCGAGGGTGAGTGCGGCGATCACGCCGGTCGGGCCGTACCCGATGATCGCTACGTCCGCGTCGTGGCTCTCGGTCATGCGCTGGCTCCGTTGTCTCGTCGCCGGGCTCCTGGCGACTCTTTTGGACCGAACGTTCGGTTCGATTGTGGTGAGGGTAACAAGGAGCCACCGCGTCATGTCAAGGGCCCACCGAGAGTGACCTTGAGGTGAAGCCGGTCCCGTCGGCTCCCTAGACTGCGGCAGGTGGAAATGTCGCAAGCGCGGGCGGGAAACCGGCGAGGCCGCCGGTCACGGCAGGAAATCCTCGACGCGGCCGCGCGGGTGATGTCCGTACGCGGCTACGCCGGCACGTCGATCTCGACCCTGGTCAAGGAGACCGGCCTGCCGAAGAGCGCCTTCTACCACCACTTCGAGTCCAAGGCCGGGCTGCTCTCGGCCGTCATGGCCCAGGGCGCGCAGGGGTTCTTCGAGGCCATGCGCGACGCCCACCGCGAGCCGCCGGAGCACAACGGCCCGCGCGAGCGGCTCGGGTGGTACCTGCGGAGGACCGGCGAGGTCTTCGTGCACCGGGAGGAGTTCCTGCGCCTGCTGCTCGTGCTGGTGATGAGCCACGAGGCCGCCGAGGCGCCGGAGGCGCAGCGGACGGTGAGCGCGGTCCGCGACGAGGGGCGCGACTACATGCGGCACATGATCCGCTCGTCGTTCCTGAGCGAGGGCGAGGACGCCGCGAACCGGGTCGCCGACGCCCTCGCGCACTTCGGCATGGCCGGATTCGACGGCGCGTTCGTCTCGCTGCAATCGGCGGACGGCAAACCGATGGCGGAGTTCATGTCCGAGCTCACCGACGCCATGGCGACGATGGGCGAGGCGTTGATCGCCGGCCGCTGAGCCGGGCCGCGATCAGGCGGGCCGCTGAGCCGGCCGGCGATCAGATGGGCCGCGCCTCGCGCCCGGCGGCGATCGTGAGCGCGATATCGACGATCATGTCCTCCTGACCGCCCACGAGACGACGGTGCCCGCACTCCATGAGGATGTCGCGCACGTCCACGCCGTACCGCGCCGCCGCCGCCTCCGCGTGGCGCAGGAACGACGAGTACACACCGGCGTACCCCAGGGTCAGGGTCTCCCGGTCGACGCGCACCGGACGGTCCTGCAGCGGCCGGACCAGGTCGTCGGCGGCGTCCTGCAACAGGAACAGGTCGCAGCCGTGCTCGAACCCGGACAGGTCCGCGACCGCGATGAACGCCTCCAGCGGGCAGTTGCCCGCCCCCGCGCCGTGACCGGCCAGCGACGCGTCCACCCGGCGCACGCCGTTCTCGACCGCGACGACCGAGTTGGCCACCGACAGCGAGAGGTTCTCGTGGGCGTGGACGCCGATCTCGGTCCCGGCGTCGAGCACGTCACGGTAGGCGCGGACCCGCGCGGCCATGTCGTTCATCGTCAGGCGGCCTCCGGAGTCGGTGACGTAGACGCAGTGCGCGCCGTACGACTCCATCAGCTTGGCCTGCTCGGCCAGCTTCTCGGGCGGGGCCATGTGGGAGAGCATCAGGAAGCCGGACACGTCCATGCCGAGCTCGCGCGCCGCGGCGATGTGCTGCGCCGAGATGTCGGCCTCGGTGCAGTGCGTGGCCACCCGGACGGAGCGGACGCCGAGGTCGTAGGCGCGCTTCAGCTCGTGGATGGTGCCGACGCCCGGCAGCAGCAGCGTGGTGAGCCGGGCGTTCTTCAGCACCGAGGCCGCGGCCTCGATCCACTCCCAGTCCAGGTGCGAGCCGGGGCCGTAGTTGAGCGACCCTCCGGCCAGGCCGTCGCCGTGCGCGACCTCGATCGCGTCGACGCCGGCCCGGTCGAGCGCGACGACGATGCGTCGGACGTCCTCAGGGGTGATCCGGTGCCGGACGGCGTGCATGCCGTCCCGCAGGGTGACGTCCTGAACGAAGATCGGGGTGCCCATCAGCCCGCCCTTCCCGCTGCGATGAGCTCCGCGACGCGCATGGCGGCGGAGGTCATGATGTCGAGGTTTCCGGCGTAGGCCGGGAGGTAGTGCGCGGCGCCCTCGACCTCAAGGAAGACCGACACCTGGTGCGTGGGCCGGACGGCCCCGCCTTCCTCGGTGAGAAGCGTCTCCACCGGCTGGTCGGCGGGGATCTCGGTGATCTGCACCTGCTGCTTGAGCCGGTAGCCGGGCACGTAGGCCGCCACGTCGGCGACCATCTTCTCGACCGACCGCCGGATCTCGTCCTGGACGGCGGCGTCCGGCGCCGAGACGAGGCAGTAGACCGTGTCCCGCATGATCAGCGGCGGCTCGGCCGGGTTGAGGATGATGATCGCCTTGCCTCGGCGCGCCCCGCCCACCTTCTCGATGGCGGCCGAGGTGGTCTCGGTGAACTCGTCGATGTTGGCGCGCGTGCCCGGCCCGGCCGACTTCGACGCGATCGACGCGACGATCTCGGCGTACCCGACCGGCGCGACCCGGCTGACGGCGGCGACGATCGGGATCGTGGCCTGGCCGCCGCAGGTGACCATGTTGAGGTTGGGCGCGTCGAGGTGCTCGTCGAGATTGACGGCGGGGACGACGTAGGGCCCGATCGCGGCCGGGGTCAGGTCGATCAGCCGCTTGCCGAGCGGGGTCAGCTTCGCGGCGTTCGCCTCGTGGGCCTTGGCGGAGGTCGCGTCGAAGACGATCTCGATCTCGTCGAAGTCCGGCAGCGCGATCAGCCCGTCCACGCCCTCGTGCGTGGTCTGGACGCCCATGCGGGCGGCGCGGGCGAGGCCGTCCGACGCCGGGTCGATGCCCACCATGGCGCCCATCTGGAGGTGCCGCGCCCCGCGCAGCACCTTGATCATCAGGTCCGTGCCGATGTTGCCCGAGCCGATGATCGCGACTTTGGTCCTGGTCATGACGCCGCTCCCGCCGCCTCGCTGAAACGGACGCTCACCGTGCCCAGCCCGGACAGGGTGGCGGTGACGGTGTCGCCGGCGGCCACCGGACGCATCGGGCCGAGCGCGCCGGAGAGGATGACCTGGCCCGCGCGCAGCGGCTCGCCCAGGTCGCGGGCCGTTCCGGCCAGCCACACGACCGCCGCGATCGGGTCGCCGAGGCAGGCCGCGCCGGTCCCGGTGGAGGCCTCCTCGCCGTTGACGCGCATCGACATCGCGACGTCGATCGGCTCGAACTCGTCGAGCGTGCGGCGCTCCGCGCCGAGCACGTAGGCGCCCGAGGACGCGTTGTCGGCGACGGTGTCACCGAAGGTGATGTCCCATCCGGCGATCCGGCTGCCGCAGATCTCCAGCGCGGCGACGCCGTACTCGATCGCGTCCCGGACCCGCGCGGTGTCGAGCGGGCCGTCGGCGAGGTCGGCGCGGAGCACGAAGGCGATCTCCGCCTCGGCCCTCGGCTGGAGCACCCGGTCGATCGGGATCGTGTCGCCGTCGGCGTACGCCATGTCCGCGAAGAGGACGCCCAGGTCGGGCTGGTCGACGCCGAGCTGCCGCTGCACGGCCTCCGAGGTCAGGCCGATCTTGCGGCCGACGGCCCGGGCGCCCGAAGCGAGCCGGCGCTCGGTGAGCGCGGCCTGTACGGCGTACGCGGCGGCGAGGTCGGCGCGGCCGATCAGGTCGCGCACGGGCGGACACGGCACACCGGACGCCGAGGCCCCGGCGAGCCGCTCGGCCGCGGCGGCGATGTCTGACTCGCTCGTGGCGGCGAGCCGGCTGGATTCTGTCACGACCTCAATGTGCGGCCCTGGACGGCCACAAAACCAGGCTAGCGTATCGCTCAGCGATACACTGGCAGCGTGACGACGGAAAGGGCCGACCTCGACACCGTGCTGGGCAAGGCGGTGACGATCCTGCGCGCCTTCCGGGCCGACGACCAGGCCGTCAGCCTCGCCGAGCTGGTCCGGCGCACCGGCCTGCACAAGGCGACCGTCCACCGGCTGTCTCGCGACCTCGTCGCCAACCGCCTCCTCGACCGCGCCGACGGCGGCTACCGGCTCAGCGGCGGCCTGTTCGAGCTCGGCATGCTCGCGTCACTGGAACGCAGCCTGCTCGAAGTGGCCATGCCGTTCCTCCAGGACCTTTACGAACGCACCCACGAGACCATCCACCTGGGCGTCCGGGAGGGCCGCGACGTCGTCTACGTCGCCAAGATCGGCGGCCACCGTCAGGCCAGGGCCCCCTCGCGCCCCGGCGGGCGGATGCCGCTGCACTGCACCGCGATCGGCAAGGTCCTGCTCGCCTATGCCGACGACGGCCTGCGGCACGACGTGCTCACCGGCCCTCTCGAACGGCGCACCCCGCACACCGTCGTCGCCCCCGGAGCCCTCCGCCGCCAGTTGCAGCGCGTGGCCGAGACCGGCGTCGCCTTCGAACACGAGGAATCGGCCCTCGGCCTCCTCTGCGTCGCGGCCCCCGTCCTCGGCCGCGACGATGAGACCCTCGCCGCCATCAGCGTGGCCGGCCCCACCGGCCGATTCCGCCCCGAAAGCCACGTCCCGACCGTCCGCGCCACGGCCGCCGCCCTGGCCGCCACCCTCACCCGCCGATCCATGCTCCGCTGACCCGCCTCCACCTGCTCGCGCCGGGCCTCAGCCGGGGGGATCTCCGGGGTCCGGCGGGGTGCCGCCGCCCCCGGCCACGTCGATCGCCGCGGCGGCGAGGGCCAGCACGGGGAAGATCGCATGTGGCGGGACCCGATAGACGCCGCGTTCGGGCTGCTCGACCAGCCCGGCCGACGCGAGCGTCTTGAGGTGGTGGTAGAGCTGGCCGGGGGAGGCCAGGGCCAGCTCCGCCTGCAGCTCCGCGACCGGCTTGGGGCCGACGACCAGTGATTGCAGGATCTGGAAGCGGGCCGGGTGCCCGGCGGCGGCCAGTACGGCGGTCAACGGCCCGGTCGGCTGCCGCAGCAGCCAGCCGGGGCTGCGGTTCACCTCCCACAGCCACTCGTTGCCGTCGAGCCTGGCCTGGCCGCCGTAGGTGATCAGGCCCGTGTCGTCGCCGCCGGCCGGGGGCCGGGAAGTGGCGGCGAGCACGGCCTCAAGGGCGGCGACCCGTGCCTCAAGGTCCTCGAACCGGTCGTCGGCACTGGTCAGGGTCGCCTCACTTCAATGCTGCGCGAACTCTCGCGAGGAAGCTCGCATCGGTCGCCATCCGCACGATGAACTGCTGATGAGCATAGCTGCGCAGCCCGGAGAACCAAGTGGCCTCCGGTAGGTCCCGCAGCACGAGGACGGTCTCGAAGGGCTTCTCTCCAGGTTGGACGATGTACATGGCCTCGCTGATGACACCGGGCATCGCGCCCTCCTTCGTGCCGATGACCAGCGTGCCCAGGTCGGCGCCGGGCTGGCGCATCGGCCACTCCAGGTGCTTTCGCGCCATCTTGTCCTTAGTTAGTTCGGCGAGCACTCCGCGCAGCACGCCGGGCTTGATGCGGGCCACGGTCTTGGACCAGGCGGCCTGCTCGGCGAAGCCGGGGAGCGTGAGCTGTAGCTGCTTGCCGGCCTTGACGTACTTCCGCAGGCACACGTCGGCGGGCAGCGCACAGCCGCCGAAGGCGCGCAGCGCCTCACCGTTGACGGTGCCGACCCGGGTCCGTGCGATCTTGCGCAGCGCATCGGGACCGAAGCGGTCGCGCAGCAGGTCGGTGGCGGCGTTGTCGCTTTCCTCGATCATGGCGGAGACGATCTGGTCGAGCGTGACGCTCGCACCGGGGTTGAGCCGTTTGAGCGCGGCCTCATGGGCACCGCCGTCGGTGCCCGGCAGGTGGTAGGCGTTCCAGCGAGCCACCGGTACGCGTTCGCCGGGCTTGGCCTTCCCCTTGCGGACGGCGTCGACGTAAGCGGCGAGATGGACGATCTTGATGGCCGACGCCACGGCCGTGAGCTGGTCTGCGTTGTGGCTGATGCCCTGCGTCACCAGCGCGACGTCGTCCGGGTTCGCGCGGATGTAGTCCAGCACCGCCTCAACGTTCTTGAGATCGGCGGGGGCGGGGGCAGTGGGTGCTGCGCCGGCGGTACTGGTCACCGGGGCCGCCACTACCGCGGCGAGCAGCATGCTGAGGATGGTCTGCATGCCTCCATTGAACCACAAAATCGAAATTTCGGAATAACGGAGTTTTGTCGGCGTGGCGGCTCCTGTGCGAAGCCCTCGGCCGGATCCCTGGTCATGCCCGGCCGCCGTGCCACGGTCCGCGAGCACGGATCGCGTACCCATGGCCCCACGCCGGGCGCCCCGGCCGCCCGATCTCCACGGTGGCAATTCGATTGTCCGGCCGGTGGGTGGTTCGCCATGATGGGCGCGGTGGACATTTCATACCGGCAGATACGTGCCGCCTACACCGACGAGTCCATTACCGTCTACCAGGCATACGACGCGGAAATCGCGGACGCGGCCGTCGCCGCCCAGCGTCTCGTGCCACCCTTCAAACGGGAGCGGATGACCTGGATCAAACCATCCTTCTCCTGGATGATGTACCGCTGCGGGTGGGGTAAGAAGCCAGATCAGGCCAGGGTTCTGGCCGTTGACATCACGCGGGACGGGTTCGAATGGGCGCTCCGGCACTCGTGTCTCAGCCATCCACGCGATCGCGCCGGTAAACGCCCGCGTGAGCACCCCGTCCGGATTCAATGGGACCCTGAACGCGACCCGCACCACAATCCGTTGCCGTACCGATCGATTCAGATCGGGCTTTCCGGCGAGGCCGTCACTCGTTATGTCGACGAGTGGACCGTGGCGATCACCGACCTCACCGACCGGGTGCACGGCATACATCAAGCACTACGTGACGGCCACGACATCACGGACATGCTGCCGGGCGAACGCCGCTATCCCCTGAGCGAAGAACTCGCCCGGACCGTCGGCGCGACGACGGTAGCCCCTGGTCAGGGGCCGAGCAGATCCCAGTGATTCCCCGCGATGTCGAGAAACACGGCCACACGCCCGTAGGGCTCGGCCCGCGGTCCCCTCACGAACTCGACCCCCGCCGACGTCATCCGCCGGTAGGCGGCGTCGAAGTCCTCCACCCGCAGAAAGAACCCCACCCGCCCCGCGACCTGCCGTCCCACCACGGCGGCTTGGTCCTCACCATCGGCCTGGGCCAGCAGCACTCCCGTCTGCCCCCCAGGCGGCCGGACCACGACCCACCGCTTCGGCCGACCATCATTGGTCAGCGCAGGCACATCCTCCGCCACCTCGAAGCCGAGCACGTCAACGAAGAACCCGAGCGCGACGTCGTAGTCGTCGACCACGACCGTGACAAGATCGATCCGCATGTACGAACGCATTCCCCTTCGGCTGATCGAAGCCTAGATCACGGAAGTGTCGCGCGCTCATGCCGTCATCGGAAGTAGTCGTACGCTCACGGTGGGCGTCCATTGGTCGGCGTGAGGAGACCCGCGGGGAACCACCACGATCCCAACAGCGGTGACAAGGATCCGAGGCCCGAGCCCGCCGCCTGACTGGACGCGGTCTACTCCGACCAGCCGATCGTCACCCAGCTCGCGGACGGCGCCGTCGCCGTCCGCGATGTGATCGGAGACCAGGGTGCCCTGAGACTCCCTCCCGACGCATCACACCTCGTCCAACTCCGCTCCGGCCGTCGTCGCCGATCTGCTCCGGCTGCTGCGCGTCGCCCCTGGGCATCGTGTCCTGGACGTCGGCACCGGTATCGGATGGACCGCCGCGCTGCCGGCCCACATCGTCGGCTAGCACTGCCTGGGCGGGTCGTCGGGGCTGTGCCGGGCGGCTAGGGGGTCTCGGCGGCTTGGCGGAGGTGCGTGCGGGCCCTGAGGTGGTCGGCGCGGTCTATGGTGGCCCACCAGGGGTGGCCGTAGAGGATGTCCAGGTGGCGGGCGCGTTCGGCGCGGGCCTCCGTCAGGGCGGTGCGCTGGGCCTCGGGGATGGTCGCCTTTCCTGAGGCGACCTCCGTGGCGGCGGGTATGGCCGACGCGATCTCCTCGCAGGTGCGTTCGGCGGCGAGGTAGGCGCGTTGGGCGGCGATCAAATCGGCGGGCAGGTCGAACTCGGCCACCGGATCCTCCTCGCTGTTGGTGCGAAGAGGATCATACGGATCGCCGTTTGCGGGGCTTCATGTGGGTTTGGATATTTATGGGCAGACTTGTGGTGATCTGTCCTATGCGCGTACCTTTCAGCAGGTGAACGACCCTGCACCACCCGGTGACGGCGACGCCGGGCTCCAGCACGAACCGCTCGCCATCGAAGATCTGGAACAGACCTGCCTGACCTGCCAGGGGCAGGGCACGCGGGTCGATCCCGCCTGGCAGGTCTGGCGGGAGCGGCTGAGAGAGCTCGCGGACGCCGCCCGGGAGGCGCGCGAAGCCGCCGGCCTGCCGCCTGAGACTCCCGCGACCGGGATGGGCGTGGTGATCGACATCCATGGAGGGGCCGGGCAGAGCCCGCCCGTCGACGTGCCGTCCGCGGTGGCGGACGCCGAACGGGCCCTGGACGACCACATGGACGCCCGGCCTCTGGCGTACGAGCAGCGGCGATGCGCCCTGTGCCGGGGGAACGGGGTGGTCCTGACCGACCTCGGGGTCGAGCTCGTGGCGCTCCTGGAGCGCCACGGCTTCGTGCGGTCCTTCGGCTAGCCCGGGACCTCTCGCGACGGCCGGTCGCTCCTCCGCGCCGCCACGATGATCAGCGCACCGGCGACGGACCCGGCCGCGAACGGGGACGGGACCAGGATGACCCCGCTGATCAGCGACCACGCCACGAGGCCCCAGCCGACCCCGGCCGGCAGGGGCACCGCGCGGGCGGCGAGTCGCCAGGTCGCACAACCCAGCAGGATCAGCGGTACGGCGAAGCTCCCCGGACCACCCCAGAATCCGGCCGCGTCGCGTAAAGCGGCCGTCGTCGAGGCGCCCATGATCGGGACGGCGGCCCAGATCCCGCGATCCACCCACCCAGAGACAACGCCCCAGGACAGGAGCGTCTGCACCGAAAGGTGCCCTGCCCCGAGGAAGAGCATGATCCCGCTCGCCCAGCGCAGCGGTGACCGCACGGAGCCCGTCACGGCGTGCCCGCCGGGCGTGCGTGGTCGCGCCAGGCGCGTTCCCATCCGCGGGTCAGCGCCGGGTAGACGATGAGGTAGCGGAACGGCGCGATCGCGGCCATGTAGAGCCGCCCGAACCACCCGTTGGCCTTGACCAGGACGGCCATCCGCAGCTCGTGGCCGCCGTCCGCGCCGGGCGCCCAGCCGAGGTGCATCACGGTGTGCACGGTCTTGTTCGCCAGCTCGCGCGCGGCCTCCGTGGGGAGTTCGTAGACCGGTTTGAGAGGCATGTCCGCACCGTCCTCCCCGCGCGGAGCGTCACGGAGATCGCCGGGCAGCCGGTCGCGGAGCGAGGCGACCCGCGCGCCGATGCCCGCCGACGGCCGGTCCCAGCCGAGGAGCCGGCCGATCTTCCACCGGAGGCCGAACAGGAACCTCACCGGCCAGGGCTGCTCCGACAGCCCTCCGGCGGCGCGCATCGCCGCGAGCATCACCGGAAAGTCGTCCGGCCCGGCCCCCGGGGTGCGGAACGCCCACACGTCCTCGACCGCGAAGTCGCCGGTGAACTCGTGGACGCGCCAGGGGTGCGCGCTGAACGCGCTCCTGGGCAGTTTCACGAGAGTGCCCCGTCCGGTCGCGGAGTGCCGGTGAGGCCGAGTGCGCGGTGGCGGGGGTTCGCCCGGCCGAGATTCGCCCGGTCTCCCGGGGCCGACGCATGGGTCATCTGATGCCTCCGAGGAGACCCCCGCCTTCAGGCGGGGGAGGAATCGGACTCCTGCCTCGCGGGGCAGGACGGACAAATCCACCGAATCGAACAACCGTGCGACTCGTGGTTGATCGCGCGATACGATGCCAGGCGTGGCGCAGGTCGTGAAGCGGGCCTATAGGTACCGCTTCTACCCGACCCCCGGGCAAGCAGCGGAGCTTGCCCGGACGTTCGGTTGCGTCCGCCTGGTGTACAACAAGGCGCTGGAAGCGCGGGCCCGCGAATACCGGGTGGAGGGGCGTCGAGTGTCCTATGCGGAGTCCTCGGCCATGCTCACCAGGTGGAAACGTGGCGGCGAGTTCGGGTTCCTGTCCGAGGTGTCGTGTGTGCCGTTGCAGCAGGCGTTGCGGCACCTGCAGGCGGCGTTCGCGAACTTCTTCGCCAGACGGGCCGGGTACCCGGCGTTCAAGTCGAGGAAGAGGTCGCGGTCGTCGGCGGAGTACACCCGTTCGGCGTTCCGGTGGCGCGACGGCACGCTGAGGCTGGCGAAGATGGACGCGCCGCTGGACGTCCGCTGGTCGCGTCCGTTGCCGGAGGGTGCGGAGCCGTCCACGGTGACCGTGTCCAGGGACGCGGCCGGACGCTGGTTCGTCTCCCTGCCGGTGGAGGAGAAGATCACCCCGCTGCCGCCGGCGGACGCGGCGGTGGGTGTGGACGTGGGGATCACCGCCCTGGCCACGCTGTCCACCGGGGAGAAGATCCCCAACCCCCGCCACGAACGCCGTGACCGGCGCAGGCTGGCCAAGGCCCAGCGGGCGCTGGCCCGCAAGGAGAAGGGATCGAACAACCGGGCCAAGGCACGGCTCAAGGTCGCCAGGGTGTACGCGCGGATCGCCGATCGCCGGCGGGATCATCTGCACAAGGTCACCACACGGCTTGTTCGCGAGAACCAAGTGATCGCCGTGGAAGACCTGGCCGTCCGGAACATGGTCAAGAACCGCTCGCTGGCCCGCGCTGTCGCCGACGCGTCCTGGCGTGAGTTGCGGGGCATGCTGGAGTACAAGGCGGCCTGGTACGGGCGCACGCTGGTGGTGGTGGACCGCTGGTTTCCCTCCTCCAGGCTGTGCTCGGCGTGCGGGGCCCTGCGAGAAGCGATCCCGCTGAACGTCCGCGAATGGACATGTGCCTGCGGCGCCGTCCACGACCGGGACGTGAACGCGGCCCGTAACGTGCTCGCCGCCGGGCAGGCGGAGAGTGGAAACGCCTGTGGAGCCGGTGTAAGACCCAATGGGGAGACCTCCTCGGCGGGCGGTCGGTGATGAAGCAGGAATCCCCTTCCTTCAGGAAGGGGAGAAGTCAACCACTTCATGGCGGTCCTCCCACCGTTCTATGTTGACCGACACAGGCTATAGGGGCCGACATTTGATGTGTCATTCGGCATACCTGATTAGATGGACCGCATGGCCACGCGACGTATGGAGAGGACTCAGGAGAGCCGCAGGCTGTTGCTGACGGCCGCGGCCGGGCTCTTCGCTGAAAAGGGGTACCGGCGGACGAGCTTCATCGACATCGCCGACAAGGCGGGCATCAGCCGTGGCTCCATCCCCTGGCACTTCGGCAACAAGCTGGGCCTGCTGGAAGCGGTGATCGACGACCAGCTCCAGGCCGTGCTCGGCCGGTTCGCCGAGGGGCGCTCCGACGATCCGCTCGACCGGGTCATGGCCTTCGTCCGGCTGCCCGCCGCGCGCCTGTTCATCACCCTGCTCGCCGAGGCCGTGGAGGCCGGCTCGCCGATCCGCGAGCACTACGCGCGCCTGCACGCGGCACTTCGGCACGAACTGCGGGCCCGCATACCGGCGGCGTCGCTCCCTGCGGGAACCACCCCGGAGGCGTTCGCCGTCGTCCTGGTGGGGGCCGTCATCGGCCTGCACGCCCAGTGGCGGGTCGCCCCCGAGGCCGTGGACCTGGACGTGGTGCAGGCCACGCTGCGCACGCTCCTGCCGCCGGGTCTGAACCGGGCGTCCTGAGCTGCTAGCCCAGGCCGACGAGCAGGGCCAGGACGGCCAGCGCGAGTGCCGTCGGGGTCATGGCGTAGCGCTCCGGCTTGCTGCGTGAGATCGCGTTCATCGCCGTGCCAAGTACGAAATATCCGAATATGACCCATGTCCCGGCCGTGGAGATCGAGTCGGCGACGACGTCGATCAGCCCCGCACGGTCGAGGGCGATCAGGGCGATCACCGCGTAGATCGGGATGGTGATGACGCTTCCGATCCGCTGCGCGGTCGGCAGCACGCGATGCCGTCCTCCCCAGGCGAAGTGCCCGAGCGGTGCGCCGGCCGCCAGGGCCGCTTGGCCCACTGCCGGCACGGCGAGAAGTGCGGTCAGGAGAATCGCGGCGATGGTCATGTTTTCGCAGCGTATGTCGCAAACGGGGCGGGTGCTGATCTTGGGCATTTGGAATGTCCCACGCCCGTCATCCGGCAGGGGCTATGCGGCCCGGAGGATCGGGGTTAGTGTCTACGCTCGTAGAAGTTCGGCGCGGCGCATGGAGGCGCATGATGAACTACGTCCCGGTTCCTTATGATCCCGAACTTGAGGAGGGCCTGGCGGCCTTCCTGGCGGCCGTCGAGGTCGTGCCGTTGCGGGCCGACACCATCGTGCGCAACCGGGAGCACTTCGCCGAGCTCATCCCGCCGATGGAGGTGATCGTCGGGGATCGGCCGGTCCAGTGGTGGGACGTCGACGTCCCCGGCCCTGAAGGCGCGCCCGACGTGACCCTCACCGTCGTACGGCCCAAGGGCGGGCCCAAGCCGGGCGCGGCGGCGATCTACGAGATCCACGGCGGCGGGATGGTGCTCGGCACCCGGTTCTTCGGGGTCGAGGGGCTGATCCAGTCGGCCATCGAGCACGGCACGGTCGGCGTGGCCGTCGAGTACCGCCTCGCGCCGGAGCACCCGGCGCCCGCCCAGGCCGAGGACTGCTACGCGGGGCTCGTCTGGACCGCCGAGCACGCCAAGGAGCTGGGCTTCGACCCGTCCCGCCTGCTCGTGTCCGGCTTCAGCGCGGGCGGCGGGCTGACCGCGGCCGTCGCCATCATGGCCCGCGACCGCCAGGGCCCTACCGTCGCCGGGCTCTACATGGGCGCCCCCATGATCGACGACCGGAACACGTCCGTCTCCAGCCGCCAGTACGACGGCATCGGCGCCTGGGACCGCAACAACAACGACACCGCCTGGACCGCGATCCTCGGCGAACGGCGGGGCTCCGCCGACGTCCTGCCGCACGAGGTGCCCGCGCGGGCCGCCGACCTGTCCGGGCTGCCGCCCGCCTTCGTCGAGGTGGGCGCGGCCGAGGTCTTCCGCGACGAGGCCGTCGAGTTCGCCACCCGCGTCTGGGCGACGGGCGGGCAGGCCGAGCTGCACGTGTGGGCGGGCGGCTACCACGGCTTCTCCGGCAGCTCCGACGCACCCGTCGCGCACGCCGCCCAGGCGGCCAAGCTGTCCTGGCTCCAGCGGATCCTGGACGTCTGAGGCGATCAGCCGCGGGGACGCGAGCCGCTGAGCACCCGATCGAGGAGGAAGCCGATCAGGCCGATGAGCAGCATGGTCGCGGCCAGCTGTACGTAGTCCAGGTTGTCACGCGCGTTGAGCCCCGCGTAGCCGAGGCCGTTGGAGACGCCGAACATCTCGGCGGGGACCAGGACGACCCAGGCGATGCCGAGGGCCACCGGAGCGCGGTGCGCGCTCGTCGTCCGCTCCACCCCGGTGGTGCTGAGCGAGGCCCGCATCGCCTGGTTCGCCGGCCACGCCCGCGCCTGCGCCCGTGCCCTGGAGGTCCTGCTGATCCCCCGGGAGAACGGGCGGTCAAGGTCTAGCCCGCCGCGGAGAGGATCACGTCGACCAGGCGGTCGGCGGCGTCGGGCTTGCCGTGCACGCGGGCCTGGGCGGCCATGGTGGCGCGGCGGGTGGGGCTGAGCAGCAGCGGTTCCACTTCCTGGCGCAGGGTCGTGGGGGTGACCTCGCCGAGGAGGGCCGCGGCCGCTCCGGCCCGCTGCAGGTGGCGGGCGTTGTGGGCCTGCTCGTCGCCCGCCGCCGTGGCCAGCGGGATGAAGACCGCAGGCTTGCCGAGCGCGGTCACCTCGGCGAGGGTGCCCGCGCCGGACCGGGAGATGACCATGTCGGCCAGGGCCAGCACGTCGGGCAGCTCGGTGCCGACGTACCCGGTCAGGTGGTAGCGGGCAGCGAGCTCGGGGGGCAGCGTGGCGGTTTCGCCGCGCAGCGCCTCCTCCTTCTCCGGCCCGCACTGGTGGATCACGTTGGCGTGGGAGAGCAGCCAGGGCAGCACGTCGCGGACGACGTCGTTGATCTGCTGCGCGCCGCGCGCCCCGCCGGTGACGTAGACGGTCGGTAACCGCCGGTCGAAGCCGGACAGGCCGAGCCGCTCGACCGCCCGGCCCGCCTGCCCGGTCAGCAGTTCGGGGCGCACCGGGTTGCCGGTGACCACGGCGTTGCGGCGGGCCGACTCGGGCAGCAGCGGGAGTGTGGACTCGGAGGAGACCGCGATGCGGGTGGCCGACCCGGCGAGCCTGCGGTTGGCCAGCCCCAGGCGTACGGTCTGCTCGTGCAGGACCAGCGGGCGCTCGCACATGCGGGCCGCCAGGCCCGCGGGCACCGCGACGTATCCGCCGGTGGCCAGCACCACGTCGGGCCGGAACCCGGACACGATGCGGCGGGCCTGGGCGACGCCGAGCGGCACGCGCGCCATGTCCATCAGGTTGGTCGGCGAGAGCATCTTGAGCCGGTTCCGGTACCTGCGGATCTTGCCGGTGGTCACCACCGCGAAGGGGATCTTCTCGGCGGGCGCGATGCGGGCCTCCAGCCCGTCGGCGGTGCCGATCCACACGACGTCCAGCGTGTCGCCGCTCCGGGCGAGCCTGGCCGCGAGCGTGCGCACCGCGGTGAGGGCCGGGTACGTGTGACCGCCCGTGCCCCCTCCGGTGACGATCAGTCGGAAGGTTGTCGCCATGCCGGGAGCCTAGCGCCGACCGGCGCAGGGAAGATCCGCCGCCACGTTGGCCAGGAAATGGTCTGCCGATCGGCCTGCGAACGCTTCGATAATCCCGGCGATGACAGCGACCGTAGCGCCCGCGGGCGCCGCCGCCCTGACGCGGGACATCGACCGGATCCTGCGCGATCCCCGGTTGTCCGCGTCGCGGGCGGGCGTGGTCGTGCGCAGCGCGGCCACGGGGGAGATCCTCTACGAGCGCGACGCCGACCGGCTGTTCACCCCGGCGTCGCTGGTCAAGCTGGTCACCGCCGCCGCGGCGCTGGACATCCTCGGCCCCGGCCACCGTTTCACCACCCGTGTGCTCGCCTCCGGGCATCACGCCCACGGGGTCCTGCACGGTGACCTGCACCTGCTGGGCACCGGTGACCCGGCCATGCTGGCCGCCGACTACGGCGCGCTCGCCGCCAAGGTGGCCGCGACCGGCGTCCGGACGGTCACCGGCGGGCTGGTCGCCGACGACACCTGGTTCGACGACGAACGTCACGGCGCGGGCTGGCTGATCGACGACGAGTCGCTGTACTTCGCCGCGCCCATCTCGGCGCTCACGGCCTCCCCCAACTCCCGCTATGACGCGGGGGCCGTCATCGTCACGGTGACCCCCGCAGGGCGGCACGGCGACCCGGCCGAGGTCACCACGACGCCGCGCACCGGCCACCTGGCCATCGACAACCGCGCCACGACCGGCGCCACCACGAGACTGCGGATCCGGCGCGCGCACGGCTCCGACCGGGTCGTGGTCACCGGCACCGTGGACCGTCCGGCCGCCGAGCGGATCGCCGTCCGCGACCCGACCGGCTACGCCGCGACGCTGTTCGGGGAGGCGCTGGCCGAGCACGGCGTCACCGTCGAGGGGCACACCGCCCACGCCGGGACGCCCGCCGGGGCGCGGGAACTGGCCGCGCACGAGTCCATGCCGCTGGCCGAGCTGATGGCGCCGCTGCTGAAGTGGAGCAGCAACGCGCAGGCCGAGATCCTGACCAAGACCCTCGGGCGGGCGGTGCGCGGCGAGGGCACCTGGCGCGCCGGTCTGGAGGTCCTCACCGGGTACGGCAGCCGTCACGGCGTCCGCTCCGGCCGCCTCCGGGACGGCTCCGGCCTTTCCCGGCTCGACTCGATGACCCCGCGCGAGGTGGCCGCGCTGCTGCTGGCCGTCCGCGCCAAGCCGTGGTTCGCGACCCTGCGGGACGCGCTGCCGGCCGCCGGGCACGGCGGCCCGCTGGACCGGGGCACCCTGCGCCGCCGGATGGACGGCACCCCGGCGGCGGGCAACCTGCGCGCCAAGACCGGCACCATGACCGAGGTCTCCGGTCTGGCCGGCTACGTGGACACCGCCGACGGCGAGCCGCTGGTCTTCTGCGTGCTGCTCAACAACCACCTGACCTCGGTGAAGGACGTGGAGGACGCCGTCGCGGTACGCCTGTCCCGCTTCCGCCGGGGGCCGGGTGAGCGGCAACTGGACAGCGAATGGCCTGGGAACTGAGCAGGCGTCCGGACGACACTCGGACGTGTCGGGTCCGCGGCGGCGGTCGCCGCGTCACCTCGACTCACATGTCACCACAGGAAGGCTGATCGACAGTGACCGAACGCCTGCGCGTGGCCGTGCTGGCCGGTGGGCCGTCCGCTGAGCACGAGGTGTCGCTGCAGTCGGCGCAGGCCGTGCTCGACGCGCTGCCGCGAGACCTGTACGAACCGTTTCCGATCATCGTGGACCGGCTCGGCAGGTGGCCGCTGGAACTGCGCCCCGAGACGGCGGACGTGGTCTTCCCGGTGATGCACGGGCCGTTCGGCGAGGACGGCGTGATCCAGGGCCACCTGGAGACGCTGGGCATCCCCTACGTGGGCTGCGGCGTGCTCGCCTCGGCCGTGGGAATGGACAAGGTCGCGATGCGCCGGGCGTTCATCGCCGAGGGCATCCCGGTCACCGAGCACGTGTGGTTCACCGGCCGTGAGTGGCGGGTCACCATGGACCCCTGGGACCTGGTGAAGTCGCTGGACTGGCCGATGTACGTCAAGCCGGCCAACCTGGGATCGTCGATCGGCGTCTCGCGGGTCGGCTCCGTGGAGGAGCTGCGGGTCGCCGTCGAGCTCGCCCTCACCTACGACCGTGTGGTGGTCGTCGAGCAGGGCGTGCGGGCGCGCGAGCTGGTCTGCGGGGTCCTGGGCGACCACGACCGGCCGGAGACCTCGGTGCCGGGCGAGCTGATGGTGCCCGGCGACTGGCTGGACTACGAGGCCAAGTACCTCAGCACGGCGGAGATCGCGCTCATCCCGGTCGAGCTGCCCGAGCGGGTGGAGGAGGAGGTTCGCGAGCTGTCGGTGCGCGCCTACCAGGCGATCGGCGGGTACGGCGTGGCCCGCGTGGACTTCCTCTACGAGCGGGCCACCGGACGCCTGTACGTCCTGGAGATCAACACGATGCCGGGCTTCACCTCTCGTTCCGTGTACGCGAGGACCTGGCAGGCGAGCGGTGTCCCCTACCCAGACCTGCTACGACGGCTGATCGACCTGGCGCTGGCCAGGAGCACCTCGTGATCCCCGTCTCGCTGCGCGAGATCGCCCGGGTGGTGGAGGGCACCCTGTACGACGTGCCCGACCCGGAGGCGCGGGTGGTCGCGCCGGCGGTCGTGGACTCCCGCGAGGTGGTGCCGGGCGGGCTGTTCGCCGCGACGGCGGGCCTGCGGGTGGACGGCCACAACTACGTGGCCGACGCCGTCGCGGCCGGGGCGGTCGCGGTGCTGGCCACCCGCCCGGTGGGCGTGCCCGCCCTGGTGGTGGCCGACGTCCAGCGGGCGCTCGCCAAGCTGGCGGCCTACCTGCTCGAACGCGTCCGCCCGGTGGTGATCGGGCTGACCGGATCGGTGGGCAAGACCACGACGAAGGACCTGCTGGCCCAGGTGCTCGAACGGCACGCGCCCACGATCGCCACGGACCGGTCCTTCAACAACGAGATCGGGCTGCCGCTCACGGTGCTGCGCGCCGACGCGGCCACCCGGTACCTGGTGCTGGAGATGGGCGCGTCACGCAAGGGCGACATCACATATCTGACCGGGATCGCGCGGCCGTCGATCGGGCTGGTTCTCAACGTGGGCACCGCGCACATGGCCCGGATGGGCCGCGGCCTGGCCGACGTGGCGTCGGCCAAGGGCGAGCTGGTCGAGGCGCTCCCCCCGGACGGGGTGGCGCTGCTCAACGCCGACGACTCCTACGTCATGGGCATGGCGGGCCGGACGACCGCCCAGATCGTGACGTACGGCAGGGCGTCGTCGGCGCACGTCCGCGCCGAGCGGGTGCGGATGGGCGAACGGGCGCGGGCGGTGTTCGACCTGGTGACACCGTCCGGCAGGGCCGGGGTCAGGCTCGGCGTCATGGGTGAGCACCAGGTGGCCAACGCGCTGGCGGCGGCGGCCGCCGCCACGGTGTTCGGGCTCACCGCGCCGGAGATCGCGGAGGGTCTGAGCACGGCGCGGCGGCGGTCGTCCGGCCGGTTGGAGGTCACCGACCGGCCGGACGGCGTGACCGTCGTCAACGACGCGTACAACGCCAGCCCGGAGTCCGTCCGGGCCGGGCTGCGGACGCTGAAGGCGCTGGCGGGCGCCCGCCGTACCATCGCCGTGCTCGGCGCGATGGGACAGCAGGCGGCGGCCTCGCGCACGCTGCACGAGCAGGTGGGCCGCCTGGCGGCCGAACTCGGCGTGCACGTGCTGGTGGCGGTGGGCCCAGGAGACCCGGTGGCGATGGCCCGGGCGGCGGAATCCGCGAGGCTGGGCATCGAGGTGCACACGGTCGAGGACGTGACGGGCGCCGTCCGGCTGACCGGGGAACTGCTGGAACCGGGAGACGTGGTGCTGGTCAAGGCGTCCAGCGAGGTCGGGCTCGACGCCTGCGCTCGCGCGCTGGCCGGCACCTGAACCGCCACCGGAAGGGCGGGTCTTACGATTCGGCCGGCGCCAAGTGGGGGGCGTCGGCCGGGGCCGCCGATGGAACCCGAGCCGCGGGAGGGGTACAGCCTGCTGTACCCCCGCGCGGTAGTGGACGGGATCGACGCATCGGTGATCCTTCAATATTTTGCGGATATGGGATTGCATAGAGACAACAACCGGGGAACTGGGGGATGGTTATGTCACAGTTGACTGACCACATGTCCGGACTACTGGGCTGGCGTTTGCAGGCCGCCCGTGAGCTGTCTTTCGTCGGGCGACGCGAGGAACTCGCCGTCTTCGACGCGGCTTTACGTGGAAATGGGTGCAACGTCCTCTTCGTGCATGGGCCTGGCGGCATTGGCAAGTCGGCCCTGCTGCGCCGGTTCGCGCAGCAGGCGGCGACGCTTGGACGCCCCGTCGCCCGGATCGACGCACGGGTGCCGGTCTCGACGGACGAGGGGTTCGAGGCCTTCGCCGCCTTCGAGGCCAAGGCCGCGCCGGTGCTGCACGACGGGAACGCGGTGCTGCTGATCGACGCGTTCGAGCAGATCCAGGACATGGAGGGCTGGCTCAGGGAGGTATTCCTGCCCAAGCTTCCGGTGGGCGCGCTGGTGGTGGTGGCCGGGCGGTTCCCGCCGGACATCCAGTGGCAGGCCGATCCCGGGTGGACGGGCGCGCTGGGCGTGCTGCCGCTGCGCGACCTCGCGCGCGACGACGCGCGGGCCCTTGTGGAGTCGTACGGCGTCCCGGCCGACCGGGCCGAACCGCTGCTCGCCTTCGCCGGAGGCCACCCGCTGGCCCTGCTGCTCGGCGCGACCATGGCCGCGCGCAACGGCGGCCCCAGCGAACGCGGCCCCGAACAGGACGTGGTGGCGACCCTGCTTGACCAGATCGTCGGCGAGGTGCCCTCCCCGTCCCACCAGCAGGCCCTGGAGGTCTGCGCGCACGCCTACGTGACCACGGAGGACCTGCTGCGGACCTTCATGCCGGACGAGGCCGCGACGCTCTTCCGCTGGCTGCGCCGTCTGCCGTTCGTGGAGTCGAGCAGCCTCGGGCTGTACCCGCACGCCGTCGTGCGGGAGGCGCTGGAGGCCGACTTCCGGTGGCGCGACCCGCAGGGGCACGCGGACATGCACGAGCGCATCCGCGCGCACCTCATGGAAAGGGTGCGGACGGTCGGCGACTCCGACGTCCTCGGCACCGTCGGCGCGCTGCTCTACCTGCACCGTGAGAACGGCGAGTCGCCCGTCTTCCACGACGCCCACCGCCAGTGCCTGGTCCAGGAGGACGTCCTGCGCGGCGAGGACACCGGGGCGCTGCCCCGGGTGGCCGAGGCGGCGGAGGGCGCGGAGTCGGCGGCCGGGGCGGCCTTCTGGCTGGAACGCCAGCCCGAGGCGTTCCGCGCGTACCGGCTGATCGGCACCGGCGAGCCGGTGGCGTTCTCCGCGTGGCTGCGGCTGCCCGCCCCCGACGACGAGGAGGCCAAGGCCGACCCCGTCGTGGCCGAGGCATGGGCGCACGCCAGGGCCACCGCGCCGCTGCGCACGGGCGAGTACCTGGCGGTCAACCGGACCTGGGTGGAGCCCGCCCACTCCGACAACTCCTCGGTCACCGATTTGCTGCACTGGCGGGCCATCGGCAACAGCCTGCGGTCGCAGCGGATGGCCTGGTCCTACATCGCGGTACGGGGCCCGGGCGAGGCGTCGGTGAAACGCGCGCGCCGCTACGGCATGGAAGAGATCGACGAGCAGCCGAAGGTGGGCGACGAGGTGTACGGCCTGTACGCCCACGACTGGCGGGCCCTGCCCGGCCAGGCGTGGCTGGAACGGCTGAACGGCGCGCCGGTCAGCGACCCCGAGGCCAGGACCACGAAGCTGGTGGTGCTCACCCGCGTGGAGTTCACCGAGGCGATCCGGCAGGCGCTGCGCCAGATGGGCCGGCCGGACGCGCTGGCGGCCTCCCCGCTGACCCGCACCAGGCTGGTCACCGAGCGCGGCGGCCCCGACCCGGTCGGGACCCTCCGCGACCTGCTGCGCCAGGCCATCGACGACCTCGGCGAGGACCCGCGGGCGGCCAAGTTTCACCGGGCGCTCTCCGCCACCTACCTGAACGGCGCACCCACCCAGGAACTGGCCGCCGAACGGCTCGGCCTGCCCTTCACCACCTACCGCCGCCACCTGATGTCGGGAATCGAACGAGTCTGCGCGGACCTGTGGCGCCTTGAGCTTTACGGCCCACCGGAACACCACGCGCGCTGAGCGCATGTCAGTCGCCGAGGGCGAGCCCGGCCGCCGCCTCCGCGTGCAACCGCGCGCTGGGCAGCAACGGGATCTTGGCCTCCTGGATCAGCAGCTCGATCTCGGTGCACCCGAGGATGACGCCTTCGGCCCCGTCGTCCGCCAGCTCGGCGACGATCTGGGCGTAGGCGTCGCGGGAGGACTCACGCAGTTCCCCGCGCACCAGCTCGTCGAAGATCACCTGATGTACCAGTTCCCGCCGCGCAGGGCCGGGGACGACGACCTCGAAACCGTGGGCGGCCAGCCGCTCACGGTAGAAGGGTTCCTCCATCGTGAACCGGGTGCCGAGCAGGCCGACCCTGCGCATTCCCCGGGCGCGGACCTCCCGGCCCACGGCGTCGGCGATGTGCAGGACCGGCACACCCGCCGTCTGGGCCACCTGGTCGGTCACCCGGTTGAAGGTGTTGCTGCAGATGAGCAGGACCTCCGCGCCCAGGTCGCGCAGCTTCCCGCCCGCGTCCGCCAGCAGCTCCCCCACTTCGTCCCAGCGGTCCGCGAAGATGAGATCCTCGACCATCGTGTAGTCGCAGGACCAGATCAGGCTCATGGCGGAATGACTGCCGCCGAGCCGTTCGCGCACCCGCTGATTGATGACCTGGTAGTAGATCACCGTTGACTCCCAGCTGAGTCCGCCGATCAGGCCGATGGTTCGCATGTGGCTCCGTTCATCATCTTCGCGAGCCGCACACTAAACGAATCGGATGTCCATTTTGAAGGCCGAAAAATGGCCACTCCTGACCGACGCGGAATCTTCCGGGCGGATTGTTCTTGGCCAGTGTTTGAAGTGTCGGATGGATGGTCAAGCTCCATAGGTTGCCTCCGGTTCGAACGTTCCGTTGGCAAGGAGATCTCGTTGAGAAGGCATAGCACCGCCGTACTGTCCGGGCTGCTGGCCCTCGGCACGGCCCTGGGGGCCGGCGGGTGCGGCGCGGGCAAGACCGAGACCGCCGGAGGCGGCACCGGGTGCGACACCGGCAAGGGCACCCTGGTCGTCGGGGTGATCGCCCCGATGTCGGGCAAGCTGTCGGCGATCGGGCTGGGCATCCGCAACTCCGTCGGGCTCGCGGTCGAGCAGGCCAACGCGCGCTGCGCGGTCAAGGGCTACCGGCTCACCATGGACGCGCAGGACGACGAGGCCAACCCCGACAAGGGCGCGGCGGCGGCCCAGCGCTTCGCGGACGACTCCAACGTGCTCGGCATCGTGGGCCCGTACAACTCGGGGGTGGCCAGGGCCATCCAGCCGAAGATCGCCCCCTCCGGGCTGCTGGAGATCTCACCCGGCAACACCGACCCGGCGCTGACCAGGGGCGCGGACTTCGCGATCTCCCCCAAGCGGCCCTACGCCAACTACTTCCGGGTCGTCGGCACCGACGACCTGCAGGGGCCGTTCAACGCCCGCTACCTGGTCGAGGAGGAGGACCGCAAGAAGATCGCGATCATCACGGACGGCAAGGCCGTCGGCGAGAGCAGCGCGACCGAGTTCGCCAAGGAGGTCAGGCGGCTCGGCGGCGACATCGTCATCAGGGAGAAGGTCAACGAGAACGACAGCGACTTCTCCGGCGTGCTGACCAAGGTGAAGGCCGAACGCCCGCAGGCGATCTTCGTGGGCTCGGAGTACCACGTCGCCGGTCCGCTCAGCCGTCAGGCCAAGGACCTCGGGCTGGACGTGCCGATCTCGGGCACCGACGGCCTGTTCGACCCGCAGTTCATCGCGCTCGGCGGCAAGGACGGAGACGTCGTCACCTCGGTCGGCGCCCCCATCGACAAGCTGGAGACCGGCAAGGCGTTCGTGGCGGCCTACAAGGCCAAGGGCTACCCCGAGAGCTACGGCGGCTTCGGGGCCTTCGCCTACGACGCGGCCAACGTGATCGTCTCCTCCGCCGCGAGCCTGACCGCGGCCACCGAGTGGACGGGCTCCGCCCAGCAGCGCGCCGAACTGGTCACGAGGGTCCAGGACTACCGGACCGAGACGGGCGCCAACGGCACCATCGGCTTCGACCGCTACGGCGACAGCGTCAACAAGATGTTCACCGTCTACAAGGTCGAGTCCGGCAAGTGGAAGGACGTGCTGAGCGACCAGGCCGAGGCGAAGTGACCGGTGGCGACCCTGGCCCAGCAGACCGTCAACGGCCTGGTGCTGGGCGCGCTGATCGGCCTGATCGCGCTCGGCTACACCATGGTCTACGGCATCGTCCAACTGATCAACTTCGCGCACGGTGAGGTGTTCATGGTGGGCGCCTTCGGCGCGCACTTCGCCGCCCTCTACGTGCTGCCCCATGGGACGCGCTGGTACGTCGCGCTGCCGGTCATGGTCGTCGCGGCGGCGGCGGTGTCCGTCGCCGCCGCGCTCGCCATGGAACGGCTGGCGTACCGGCCGCTGCGCGGCGCGCACCGGCTGGCCCCGCTGATCACCGCGCTCGGCGTCTCCATCGTGCTGCAGGAGGTCGTCCGGGTCTTCTACCCGGGCGCGACCGCGCCGCTGGCCTTCCCACGCGCGTTCCCCGAAGGGCGGCTGGTCCTCGGGCCGGTGACGGTCCTGTGGACCGGGGTGCTCGCGCTGGCCGTCGCGCCGCTGCTGGGCGCGGCGCTGCACTTCTACGTGGAGCGCTCGCGGCTCGGCCGCGCCATGCGCGCCACCGCGCAGGACGCCGACACCGCCCGCCTGATGGGCATCGACCCCGACCGGGTGATCCTGGCCACCTTCGCCATCGGCGGCGTCCTGGCCGGGGTGGGAGCCGTGCTGTACGGCGTGCACTACGCCCAGATCGACACCGCGCTCGGCTTCCAGAACGGGATCTTCGCCTTCACCGCCGCCGTGCTCGGCGGCATCGGCAGTGTGCGCGGGGCGATGCTCGGCGCGGTGTGCATCGGCCTGGTGAAGTCGCTGGCCGGCCAGTACGCCTGGGGCGGCGCGCAGTACGACTACGTGTGGGTGTTCGTGCTGCTGATCCTGGTGCTCATGTTCCGGCCGAGAGGGTTCCTCGGCCGCTCGGAAGGAGTACGCGCGTGACGCTCACCCGGCGGCATCCGGAGGCCCGGTCCGCCGCGACGCACCGCCGTCCGTCGTCGTTCCGGTGGCGGCCGGTGACGGGGGCCGCGCTCGTCGTGGTGGGCGCGCTGCTGCCCTGGGCGACGGCCGTGCTCCCCGGCGGGGCCTACCCCGACCTCGCGACGCTGCACCTCTTCGACGCCCCGCAGCAGGTCACCGGCTTCCGGCTGCACCTGGTGCTGCTGGCGGCGGCCGTGGCGCTGCCCCGCGCCCGGCGGGCGGTGGGGTTCGGCGTGGTCGTCATCGCGCTGGTCCACATCGCCTTCCTCACCGGCCACGGCGTGCTGTCGGCCGGTGGGCCGGTCGCGCTGGCGGGCGGGGCGCTGCTGGTGTGGGCGGGCCGGCATGCCGTACCGGCTCCCCGGCCGGGGCTGCCCGGACGGTGGGCGGCCTGGGCGGTGCTCTCCGCCGCCTTCGCCGGGACGCTGTGGCTGGTCGCCGAACTGCTCACCGCGGGCGGGCAGAGCCGGGCGGCCAACCCGCACGGCGGCGCGGAGTTCCTCGCCTTCTGCGGCTTCGCCCTGGCCCTGGTGGGCGCTCTGTCCGCCTACGGCGTCTGGGCCTGGCTCACCGAACTGGCCGAACGGCACCGGCTCTTCGCCTTCACCGTGCTGCTCGGCTGCGCGCTGGCGCTGCCGTTCACCGAGGCGGGCACCGGCTACTGGATGACGGTGGCCTCCACCGTCGGCGTCTACGCGGCCACCGCGATCGGCCTCAACGTCGTGGTCGGCCTGGCCGGGCTGCTCGACCTCGGCTACGTGGCCTTCCTCGGCATCGGCGCGTTCACCGCGGCCAACCTGGCGCACGCGGTGCCGTTCCCGGTGGCCGCCGCCGCCGGAGCCGTGACGGCCGGGCTGCTCGGCATCGTGGTCGGTGCGCCGACCCTGCGCGTGCGGGGCGACTACCTGGCCATCGTCACCCTGGCGTTCGGCGAGATCTTCTTCCGGGCCGCGCAGAACGACATCGGCGGGCTCACCGGCGGGGCCAACTCGATCCCCGGCATCCCGCCGATCACCATGTTCGGGGTCGGCTTCGACCGGCCGGTCGGCGTGCTCCCGCCGGGGGCGCTGTACTACGCGCTCACCGTGCTGATGGTCGCAGGGGCGATGACGGCGCTGGCCAACCTGCGCGACAGCCGTACCGGGCGGGCCTGGGCGGCGATCCGGGAGGACGAGGACGTGGCCCGCGCCATGGGCGTGCGCACCGGACGCGCCAAGATCATGGCCTTCCTGGTCGGGGCCACCATGGCGGGCCTGGCGGGCGCGGTCTTCGCGCACAAGCTGGGCACGGCCGGATACGAGAGCTTCGACTTCGGGGAGTCCGTCACCCTGCTGGCCGCGGTGATCCTCGGCGGGATGGGCACGGTCGCCGGGTCCGTCGTGGGCGCGTCGCTGCTGTTCGTGCTGCCGGAGAAGCTGCGCGAGTTCAGCGACTACCGGCTGCTGCTCTTCGGCCTCGCGCTCATCCTGATCATGCGCTTCCGCCCGCAGGGGCTGGTGTCGCGATGACGCTGGTCGCCGAGCGCGTCACGATGGCCTTCGGCGGGCTCGTGGCGCTGGACGGCGTGACGCTCGCCGTACCGCCTGCCTCGATCACCGGTCTGATCGGCCCCAACGGGGCCGGCAAGACCACCCTGTTCAACTGCCTGACCGGCCTGTACGCGCCCACCTCCGGGCGCGTCCTGCTCGACGGGCGGCCCCTCGCCGCCGATCCCGCGCTGGCCATGCGCGGCGGCGTGGCCAGGACGTTCCAGAACATCCGGCTGTTCGCCGGGATGACCGCCCTGGACAACGTCCTCGTCGGCCGCCACACCCGGATCAGGCAGGGCCTGCTCACGGCGCTGCTGCGCGGCCCCGGCCTGCGCGCGAGCGAGACGGCGGCGGCCGAACGCGCCCGCGCCGAACTGGCCTTCGTCGGGCTAGACCCCGAAGGCCGGGCGCGGGCGGGCGAGCTGGCGTACGGCGACCAGCGCCGCCTGGAGATCGCCAGGGCGCTGGCCGGAAATCCCATGGTGCTCATGCTCGACGAACCCACCGCGGGCATGAACGCCACCGAGACCGCCGCCGTGGCCGGCCTGATCCGCGCCGTCCGCGACCGGGGGATCGGCGTGGTCGTGATCGAGCACGACACCAAATTCGTCTTCTCCCTCTGTGACCACGTCCACGTGCTGGCACGGGGACGGACGCTGGCCGCCGGGCCCCCGGCGGACGTGCGGGCCGACCCACGGGTCATCGAGGCATACCTGGGGACCGGCTGATGCTCGTAGTGCACGGACTGTCGGTGGCCTACGGGCACGTCGAGGCGGTCAGGGACGTCGCCTTCACCGTGGCGGAGGGGCAGATCGTCTGCCTGGTCGGCGTCAACGGGGCGGGCAAGACCACCACCCTGCGCGCGGTGTCGGGGCTGCTGCGGCCACGCCGGGGAGAGATCCTGTTCATGGGGAAGGCGCTGCACCGGCTGCCGGCGCACGAGGTACTCGCGGCGGGCGTCGCGCACTGCCCGGAGGGCCGTGGCCTGTTCGCCGGGATGAGCGTCGAGGAGAACCTGCTGCTCGGCGCCCACCTGCGGCGCGACCGCCGGATCGCGGCCGACGTGGGGCGCGTCTACGAGCGCTTCCCCGTCCTCGGACGGCGGCGCACCCAGCGCGCCGGGCTGTTCTCCGGCGGCGAGCAGCAGATGCTGGCGATCGGCCGGGCCATGATGGCCCGGCCCAGGCTGGTCATGTTCGACGAACCCACCATGGGCCTCTCGCCCATCATGAGCAAGGAGATCCTGGACACCATCGCCGCGCTCCGCGACCAGGGGACGACCGTCCTCATGGTCGAGCAGAACGCCCTCGCCGCCCTCACCCTGGCCGACCACGGCTACGTCATCGACCTCGGCCGCACCACCCTGTCCGGCTCCGGCGAGGCCCTGCTCGCCGACCCGCGCGTCCGCGCGGCCTACTTCGGCTGACGGCCTATCGGGATAGGCGTTTGCAACCGGCGTCTGCGTATCATCGCAGCGGCGGGTATCGAGGAGGACGCGCGTGGCCACGAGCGAGCCGTTACGATCCGGCGATCCGGGGGAGGTAGGCGGATACCGGTTGCTCGGCCGGCTCGGGGACGGCGGGCAGGGCATCGTCTACCTCGGCGAAGGCCCCGACGGCGGCCGGGTCGCGGTGAAGGTGCTGCGCGCCGAGGGCGTGGACGAGCGGGCCAGGGAACGCCTGGTCAGAGAGATCGAGGCGGCCAGGCGGGTCGCGCCGTTCTGCGTGGCCCGCATCGTGGACGCCGACCCGCTGGGCGACCCGCCGTACCTGGTCTCCGAGTACGTCGCCGGTCCCTCCCTGGCCCAGGTGGGCGCCCGCTCCGGCGCCGACCTGCTCCGCGTCGCCGTCGCCACGGCCACGGCCCTCGCGGCGGTGCACGAGGCCGGGGTCGTCCACCGCGACTTCAAGCCCGCCAACGTGCTGCTCGGCCCGGACGGCGCGCGGGTGATCGACTTCGGCATCGCCCGCTCCCAGTCCGACGCCGCCACCCTGACCAGCCAGATCGTGGGCACGCCCAGCTTCATGGCGCCCGAGCAGTTCGCCGGCGAACAGGCGGGCCCGCCCACGGACGTCTTCGCCTGGGGCTGCGTGATGCTGTACGCGGCCACGGGCCGGGCCCCGTTCGGCAGCGACGCCATCCCGGCGGTGATGCACCGCATCCTCACCGCCGAGCCCGACCTGTCCGTCCTGGAGGAACCCCTCCATTCCATCGTGTCCGCCGCCCTGGCCAAGGACCCCTCCAGGCGTCCCACCATGGTGGAGATCTGCCTCCGCCTGCTGGGCCCGTCCTCGCCCGTCGCCGCTGCCGGCCGGGCCGCGCCTCCGGTGCCACCGGTAGAGCGGTCGTCCGGGCCGACCTCGCCGTCCGGGATGGGCAGGCTCCAAGGGCCGACCGCGCCCACGGGCACGCGGTCCGCGTGGCCCCCGCCGCCGCCGAGCGGCAGGCCGGTCCACCTGGCCCCGCCTCCGGCTCCGGTGGGCTACCCGGTGCCCGCCGGGGGTCTGGCCGCGCCGTCCGACTCCGGCCGCGCCCCCGACTGGGGCACCGATGGGGGTACCGTCCCGCCGTCCAGACAGCGTCGCGGCGCCCGGCGGCTCCTCATCGGCGCCGCCGTCGTGGCCCTCGCGATCGCCGCGACCATCGCCGCCATCGTCCTCCCGCCCGACGCCACCGCGACCCGCCCGACCCCCGCCCCCACACTCTCGACCAGCCTCACCGCGACCCCCACCCCGACGCCGACCCTCACGCCCACGCCCACGCCCACCCCGACGCCGACCCCGGCCGTCCGCCGTACCTTCCCGGCATCGTTCGCCGGAGCATGGCAGGGCCGCGTCAAGTACGAGCCGGGCGCGACCGACGAACTCCGCGTCGAGATCTCGGCGGGCGGCACCAAGATCACCGAGCGCTACCTCGAATACCGCTGCGTCGCCACCTCCCGCCTGATCAGCGTCAAGGGCGGCACGGCCACGCTCAAACGCGCCACCATGAAGGGCAACTGCGTCCACAACGGCTCCATCACCCTCACCCTCGCCGGCGACCGCCTCCAGTTCCGCTACCAGGGCCACGGCGAGAACGAGTACACCCGCGACATCGACTTCACCATGTACGCGGACCTTCCCAAGGCCCGCCGATGAAGCCCGCCCTGGGCGACGCGCGCGGGCGGCGGCTGCGGTTCGGGGGCGGGGGCGGCGGGATCGAGCGGATGGAGGCGGTGCTGGTGGGGGAGGCGTTCTCCCCGCATCGGCATGACACGTACGCGATCGGGATGACGATGGCGGGGGTGCAGACGTTCCGGTACCGGGGGGAGGGGCGGGTGTGCCTGCCGGGGGAGTGGCATGTGCTGCATCCCGACGAGGTGCACGACGGGGCGGCCGGGACGGACGAGGGGTTCGGGTACCGGATCCTGTACGTCGATCCGGCGCTGGTGCAGCGGGCGCTGGGCGGGAGGCCGTTGCCGTTCGTGGCGGATCCGGTGGTGCGGCCCGAGGGGATCGGCCCGTCGCTGGCGGCGTCGCTGCGGCGGATGGACGAGCCGCTGGCGGAACTGGAGCGGGTGGAACTGGCGGTGCTGGTCGCCGATGCCCTGGTACGGCACGCCGACACGCCCCCGGGGCGGGCGCCGTCACCCGCCCTGGCGGTCGGGGCACTATCGCGGGTGCGCGAGATGATCGCCGCCGACCCGGCCACCGTCCACCCGGTGAGCGCCTTCGAGCGGGTGTCCGGCCTGTCCCGGTGGACCATCGCCCGCCAGTTCCGGGCCGCCTTCGGCACCAGCCCGACCCGCTACCGGACCATGCGACGCCTCGACCTGGTCCGCCGGACCCTCCGCGACGGCACGCCGCTCCGCGACGCCGCCCTCGCGGCGGGCTTCGCCGACCAGAGCCACATGACCCGCATGTTCCGCCGCGCCTACGGCCTCACCCCGGGCGAATGGACCGCGGCCCTGACATGAGCGCCGACATGAGCGCCGACATGAGCACTGACCTGAGCACTGACCTGAGCACCGGCTTGTGCGCCGATCACAGGCCGCCGGAGACGTCGAGGATCGCGCCGGTGATGTAGGAGGCGTGGCCGGAGAGGAGCCAGGTGACGGCTTCGGCGATCTCGGCGGGCTTGCCGGGCCGGGCCAGCGGGATTCGCTCGGCCACCCGCCAGGCCCGGCCGGGTTCTCCGGCGCGGGCGTGGATGGTGGTGTCGATGGTGCCCGGCGAGACCGCGTTGACGCGGACCCCTGGGGCCAGTTCCTTGGCCAGGCCGACCGTCATGGTCTCGACCGCCGCCTTGGTGGCCGCGTAGGCGACGTACTCGCCGGGGGAGCCGGTGCGGGCCGCGACCGAGGAGACCGTGACGATCGACTTCCCGTTCCGGCCCTTCCAGCGGCGGGCCGCCTCGCGGCACAGGCGGATCGGGCCGATCAGGTTGACCTCGACGACGCGTCGCAGGTCGTCGTCGCTCAGGCCGACGATGGGGCCGAGCCTGCCGGTGACCCCCGCGTTGTTGACCAGGCCGGTGACCTCACCGGACGACTCGGCGAGGTCGAACAGGCGGCCGGGGGCGTCCTGCGCGGTGACGTCGAGGCGGACGCCACGGGCGAGCGGGCCGAGCCGGTCCTCCACCTCGCGGGCCTCGTCGTCGGAGGCGGAGTGGGTGAACAGGACGGCGACGCCGTCCGCGCACAGGCGTTCGACGACGCTTCTGCCGATCCCCCGGGAACCACCGGTGACGATCACGGTCATGCGTCCGCGGCCTCCTTCACGATGGCGGCGGTCCTGGCCTCGATGGCGTGGACCACCGCGGCCATGTCCAGTTCGGCGTGGCCGAGTTCCAGTGTCTCGGTGAACAGGGCGTGACACACGTCGATCAGCGGCGAGGCGATGGCCCCGGTCCGCGCCGCCTCGGCGACGAGCCGGTTGTTCTTCAGGACGTCGGCGATGGCAGCCTGGGCCGCGAAGTCGTGTTCCACCAGCTTGCGGACCTTCACCCGCGACACGGCGCTGGCCATCGGTCCGGAGTCGAGGACGTGCCGGAACCGTTCCAGGTCCAGGCCGTGCCGCGCGGCGAAGTGCGAGGCCTCCGCCAGGCCGGTGACCATGGTGATCAGGAACGTGTTGACCGCCAGCTTCATCAGCGACCCGCCGGGCACCGCGCCGCACGCGATCGTCTCGCGGCACATCGGGGCGAGCAGCGGCCGTACCTCGTCGGTCACGGCGGGTTCGCCCGCGAGCATCGCCACGAGCTGCCCGGCCACAGCCGGGTCGCGCGACCCCGACACGGGGGCCTCGGCGTACTCGCCCCCGGCGGCGCGGACGGCGGAGCCGAGCCCCGCCGAGTACGCGGGCGACGTGGTGCCCATGTGGACCACGATCCGCCCCGCCACCTTCGCCGCGAACTCCGGCGTGCCGCGCCCGAGCACCGCGTCGATCGACGCGTCGTCCGCCAGCATCAGCATCACCACCCGCGAGCGCGCGAAGACCTCGGCGGGCCCGCCCGCGACCGCCGCCCCGGCCGAGCGCGCCGGCTCGCACCTGGCGGCCGTGCGGTTCCAGACGGCGAGCGGAGTGCCCGCGCGGGCCAGGTTGACCGCCATGGGCGATCCCATGATCCCCAGTCCGATGAATCCCACGCCCATTCGCCCGGCCTCCGATCTTCGGTAGGTAATCGTTGTAGCCGAGCGGACCGGCGCCGGTCTTGAACGATTGTGCCGCGCGTGCCGTCCGGCGCCTCGGGTCTGGAGTTCCGACTTTTCGATGACTTCGCTCTCACGCGGGGTGATCGTGGTTATCGTCGAGGGCGGAGGGGAGACGCGAGGCGCGGCGGAGACGGGGGCGGCACATGGATCGCCGACTTGACGCGGTGCTGGCCGAGCTGGTGATCAGGGATCGGCTCCGCCTCCGGCGGCTCCGATACGACCGCCGGACCGGCCCGTTGCTGCTGCAGGTGGAGGGTGCCGAGGCCGCGCTGCGGGCCTGGCTCGACGACTTCGGCAAGGCGTATTCGGGCGTCCTGCCCATCGGCACGCCCGACGAGGCGGGGGGCGATCCCGGTTCGCGGGTGGCCGTCGAACTGCTGAACATCGCCTACGGCTGCGGCTACGGCGGGCGTCCCGCCTACCGCCTGCCGATCGTCTTCCCGCGTTTCGCCGCCGCGTACACCGTCCTGGTCGAGTGGCAGCCGACCGTCCCGCCCCGCTCGCTGGCCGAACTCGACTCCGAGCTGGAGGGGAAGGTCACCACGGCGATCGAGCGGGCCCGCCGTGACATCCTCCCGGCGCTGCGCAGGCGCGTCGGGGAAGTGGTCGGCGATCCGTACTTCGGGCAGCAGCACAGCGGCCTGGTCGGGCTGTTCGCCAGCGTGATCCGCGCGTTCCGGTTCCGCGCGTTCTGGACGCTGCGCTGGTATCGCCGCAAGGGGCTGCGGCAGCCGGTCCGCACCACGCAGGCGCTGATCAAGGAGCTGCGGCGGCTGCGCGACGAGCCGTCCGCGCCCGCGGGCGGCGAGGAGGCGGTGGACGCCCGGGAGCTGGTGCTGCTGGTCGACGCCCTGCTCGCCGACATCGACGCGCACTACGGGTTCTTCCGCAGGCTCAACCGCGTGCGACGTCCGGTGATCCTGCTGCCAGACGTGCACCGGATCCCCGAGCACCGGGCGATCAGGGACGCCCTGCTCACCGCGTTCGACGGCAGGTCGCGCAACCTGCGCGTGCATCCCGTCGTGATCGCCACCGCCGAGCCCGGCGCGGACGGCGAGGGCGCGCGCCCCGCCGTACGGCCGGGCGAACTGGCCGACGAGATCCGCGCCGTTCAGGCCCGCCTGAAGACCGGCGGCGAGGGCCCGGGCCGGTTGCTTCCGGTGTCAGCCGGTCCACCGGGTCCGCCGGGTTCACCGGGTTCGCCGGGCGGGGGAGCCGCCGCCGGGCGGCGTCGGACCGGGCGCGCCGGGCCGGTCACCGCCGCTCTGGTCGCGCTCGCCATGGCCGCCGCGCTGCTCACCGGCGGGGCCGGGGTGGCCCGCCTGCTGCGGAGCTGCGGCGAGGGCCTGGAACGGATCGACGCCGACTGCGTCGGCGTGTCCGACGGCACCGCCGTCTTCATGCCCGGCGTCAAGGGCATGCCCGAGATCTTCAAGCGGATCGAGGCGGAGAACGACCGGATCGCGCCTGTGCCGCACGCCACCGTCGCCCTGATGATCCCGATGCAGAGCGACGTCCCGGCCGTGCGCGAGCAGATCCTCAGCGAGATGCAGGGCGCCTACCTGGCGCAGGTCCGGGCCAACGCCTCCGCGGACAAGCCGCCGATCCGCCTGGTGCTGGCCAACCCCGGCCGCGAGTACCGCCTGTGGCGCACCACGGCCGACCGGCTGGTGGAGCAGGAGCCGGAGCTGCGCGTCGTGGCCGGGTTCAACCTCAGCGTGGACGCCACCTGGCACGCCATGCACCACCTCACCAACGAGCGGCGGATCCCCGTCGTGGCCGGGCTGGTCACCTCCAGCGACTTCACCAACCCCGAGACCCAGGACCGCGCGCGCGACCCGTTCCCCGGCCTGGCCCGGGTGGTCTCGGCGGCCAAGGAGCAGGCGGCGGCACTGCTCGCCTTCGACGGCGGCCTCGCGGGCGCGCAGACCGCGCTGGTCGCCGACACCCGGCCGAACGACAACTACAACAGCTCGTTGCGCAAGGCGTTCACCGAGGCCAGGAAGGGACGCCGGGGCACCGGGGTACAGGACATGACCTTCCAGTCGCCGGGCATCGAGCAGGCGGGCATCGCCGCGAACCGGTTCGAGGACTTCGCGCTGAACATCTGCCGGTCCAAGGCCCGCTACATCTACTTCGCCGGGCGGGGGTTCCACCTGGAGCTGTTCGTCAACCGGCTCGCGGCCACGTACTGCTCGGGCAAGAAGTCCTACACGGTGATCTCGGGGTCCGACGCGACCACCCTGAACAGCCGTCTCGACGCCGGTGAGCGCGCGATGCTGCGGGGCGACCCGGGGGGCGGCAGGCCGTCCGTGTCGGTCGTCTACACCGCGCCCGCACACCCCGCCCAGTGGGACGAAGAGGTGGCGAAGTGGCGGCGGACGGACGAGGGCGGGGCCGAGTCGAAGCCGCCCGTGTACCTCTCCGAGCCCCAGGAGGCCATGGCGCGGCTGCGGGCGGGCATCGCGGCGGCCGAGCTCGGCGACGTCGCGCTCGACGACGGGCGCACGATCGTCACTCACGACGTCGTGCTCACCGCGGCGCGGGCACTGACCAGGGCGGCGAGCGTCAGCCGTACGGAGGTCCCCTCGACCGGGCACGTGCGGGAGGTCCTCTCCGACCTCAACGCGGCCTTCCGGATCCGCGGCGCGAGCGGCTGGATCTGCCTGACCAACGCCGGGAACCCCTACGACAAGCCGCTGGCGGTGGTGCGCCTCGACCCGGCGGCCGACCGGCTGGTGTTCGAGGGCGTCGCCTGGCCGGAGGGCGGCCCACCGGCGGACGAGTGCGTGGTGCCGCAGATCACGCCATAGCCCCGGCTCTTGCCGGTCACTCCACGTGGACCCGGCGGCGGAACACCCAGTAGGTCCACGCCTGGTAGAGGATCACCAGCGGCAGGAAGATCACCGCGATCCAGGTCATGATGGTGAGCGTGGTCGTGGTCGCCGCGGCGTTCTGGATGTTCAGGCTGTAGGCGGGGTTGATCGACGACGGCATGACGTCCGGGTAGAGCACCGCGAACAGGGTGAGCACCGCCACCCCGATGGCCACCGCCGACAGCAGGAACGCCCAGCCCTGACGTCCCCGCGCCGCCACGACGAGGGCCGCGACGAACGACGCCGCGGCGATCGCCGCCAGCACGATCGTGGCCGCGTCGCCCCCGTGGAACTGCGTCCACGCCAGGAACGCCACCGCGAGCACGGCCGCGATCACCCCCGAAGGCACCACCAGGGCGGAGGACCGGCGGCTCATGTCGCCGGTGGTCTTCAGCGCCAGGAACACCGCCCCGTGCGTGGCGAACAGGGCCAGCGTGGTCAGCCCGCCGAGCAGCGCGTAGGGGTTGAGCAGGTCCCAGAACGTGCCGACGTACTCGTGGCGGGCGTCGAGCCGCACCCCGCGCACGATGTTCCCGAACGCCACCCCCCACAGGAACGCGGGCACGAACGAGCCCACGAAGATGCCGATGTCCCATCGCCGCCGCCACACGTCGTCGTCCCGCCTGCCGCGGTACTCGATGGCCACCCCGCGCACGATCAGCGCCAGCAGGATCAGCAGCAGTGGCACGTAGAACCCGCTGAACAGCGTGGCGTACCACTCGGGGAACGCGGCGAACGTGGCGCCTCCGGCGGTGATCAGCCAGACCTCGTTGCCGTCCCAGACCGGGCCGATCGTTTCGAGCATCCCGCCGCGCTCGGACTCGTTGCGGCCGACGACGGGCAGCAGCATGCCGACGCCGAAGTCGAACCCCTCAAGAACGAAGTAGCCGACCCACAGGACGGTGATCGCCACGAACCAGATGTCGTTCAGTACCACTGCGAGCTCTCTCCTCGGCGGGCGGGCTGTTGGGGGCGGGCTAGTAGGCGAACGACGGTTCGCCGCCGCCCTGCTCGGACTCCTCGGCGGGGGGCGGGGACTGCCGGCCGTACTTGATCATGAGAGCGACCTCGACCACGGCGAGCACGCCGTACAGGACGGTGAACGCGATCAGCGAGGTGAGCACGATCCCCGGGCCGTTGGTGGGCGAGACGCCCGCGGACGTGTGCATCTGGCTGAACACGATCCACGGCTGCCTGCCCATCTCCGTGAAGATCCAGCCGAAGCTGTGCGCCAGGAAGGGCAGCACCACGGCCCACACGGCGAGCCGCCACATCCAGGACGGCCCGCGCACCAGCCCCTTCCGGGTGAACCACAGGAGCACGACCGCCACCAGCGCGGTCAGCATCCCGAAGCCGATCATCAGCCGGAAGCCCCAGTAGGTGATCGGGATGTACGGGCGGTAGTCGCCGGGACCGAAGATGCGCTGGTAGTCGGCGTTCAGGTTGTTGATGCCCTCGACCTTGGCGCTGAAGTCGGCGGTGGCCAGCCAGGACAGCAGCCCGGGGATCTCCAGCTTGAAGATCGGCCGGGTGCCTTCCAGGGTGCCGATGGTGAACAGCGAGAACGGCGCGGGCTGCGCGGTCTCGTAGAGCGCCTCGGCGGCGGCGATCTTCATCGGCTGGGTCTGCGTCATGATCTTGCCGAGCACGTCGCCGGAGATCAGCGTGCCGCCCGCGCCCACCAGGACCGCGATGACGCCGAGCCGCAGCGACGGCCGGAACACGTCGACGTCCCGCCCCCGCGCCAGATGCCAGGCCGAGATCGCCATCAGGATCGCGCCGCCCGACAGCCAGCAACCGAGGATCGTGTGCGGGAACGCGGCCAGCAGCACCTTGTTGGTCAGCACCGCCCCGAAGTCGACCAGCTCGGCCCGATGGACCACCCGGTATCCCACCGGCCACTGCATGAACGAGTTCGCCGCCAGGATGAAATAGGCGGACAGGGTCGTCCCGAACGCCACCAGCCAGATGCACGCCAGATGCACCAGCTTGGGCAGCAGGTTCCAGCCGAAGAGCCACAGCCCGAGGAACGTGGACTCCAGGAAGAACGCCAGCAGCGCCTCCAGCGCGAGCGGCGCCCCGAAGATGTCGCCGACGAACCGCGAGTAGGCACTCCAGTTCATCCCGAACTGGAACTCCTGCACGATCCCGGTGACCACGCCCATCGCGAAGTTGATCAGAAACAGCATGCCCCAGAACTTGGTGGCCCGCTTGTAGGCCGGCTTGCCGGTCCGCACCCACATCGTGTTCAGGATCGCCACCAGCAGCGAAAGCCCGATCGTCACCGGGACGAACAGGAAGTGGTACACGGTGGTGGTGCCGAACTGCCAGCGCGCGAGATCCAGGGCGGCGTCCATGATGATGACTGTACGTGGCCGATTGCGTGAAATCAGTCACGAAACGCTGCGTCATGCTCAAGGGCCGGGTGGCCGGTGGGTGGCCGGGTGATGCGGGGGCGCGACAGGCGCCCCCGCATCCGTGTTCTATGCGTCGGAGAGCGCCTTGCGCTCGGCGTCCCGCTGGACGCGCCGGATCTGCTCATCCGTGACGTTCAGATTGCCGAACTGCTTGACCGCTTGGTAATAGGTCCATGCCAGACCGTCACAGGTGGCCTTGGGAACTCCTGAATATCCCGCGCATACCTGCTTCATATCGAAATAGAACGCATTATCGATGCGTGCCTTGTTGGCCGGGAACTGGCTTACCGCCTTGTAGTTGCGGTAGCCGAAGTCGTGCCTGCGGCAGGGCATCCGGAAGTCGAAGCCGAGCGGCTGGTCGGGGCTGCTTGAGCAGAGGTCGGTGGACCAGTCGAAGGCGTAATCGGCCCAGGCCCCCTGGTTCTGCCAGGCAGACCGCCATGCGGAGGCGCTGGCTGCGGTGGGCTGGGAGAAGTTGGAAAGCGCGGCGAGCTTCTGCTGGGGGGTCACCGCGGCGTGGGCGGAAGGCGTGAACGCCAGGGAGGTGATCAGGGAGAGAGCGGCGGTACCTAACACGGCGAGCGATCTGCTGAACATGAGACCTGTTTCTCTTGTCCGGGGGGCGGTCGTGTCGTGGCAAGCTTCGCCTGACGACATAACAATGAAGGGAAACAGGCCGAAAAGTGGAAGCACTTCTTGCCCATTCTCTTCGGCAGAGTTCGCGCAGGATCGCTGTTTACACGGCCGCCGGGTGCGCGGTCATGGCGGGAACGGCGTGGCGAGGCTCCAGGGACGGACGGTCTCGTCGCGGCCGCCGCTGAGGACGATCGGGGATCCGGCGAGGCGGCCGATGGCGACCGTCCAGACGCGGTCGGTGTGACCGGTGAACGGCGAGCCGACCGGGGTGCGGGTGCGCAGGTTCCAGACGCGGACGGTGCGGTCCTCGCCGCCGGAGACGGCGATGGGAACGCCGTTGACCTCGCCGAAGGCGACGGACCAGACCGGCCCCTGGTGGCCGGTGAGCGGCGCGCCGCTCGGGGTCTTGCGGGTGAGGTCCCACAGGGTCAGGGCGCCGTCGGCGCCGCCGGACACCGCGACGGGCGTGCCGTCGATCCGGCCGAAGGCGACGGCCCGGACCTGACCGGAGGTCGTCTTGACGGGCGGGCCGCTCTGCCGTCCGGTGGTGAGGTCCCACAGGCGGAGCGTTCCATCGTCGCTCGCGGAGACGGCGACGGGCCTGCCGTCCACCTCGCCGTACGCGATCGACCAGACGGTGTCGTCGTGGCCGGTCATGGGGGCGTAGAGCGGGACGCCGGTGGCCGGGTCCCAGACGCGGACGGTGCGGTCGGCGCCGCCGCTGACGGCGACCGTCCGGCCGTTCACCACGCCGACGGCGACCGCCTTCACGTCGGCGGTGTGGCCGGTGAAGGGCGCGCCGATCTCCGTGCGCTCGGCCAGGTTCCAGACCCGCACGGTGTCGTCGTCGCTGCCGGTCAGCGCGATGGGCGCGCCGTCCAGCTCGCCGGTGGCGATCGAGCGGACCCAGCCGGTGTGGGTGGTGAGCGCGTCGCCGGCCTGCCGCCGCGCCCCGAGGTCGAGCACCCGGACAGTCCGGTCGTCGCCACCGGTGACCGCGACCGGCGTGGGCCCGACCTGGGCGAGGGCGATGGCGCGGACGTCGTTGCCGTGGTCGGTCAGCGGGCTGAACAGCGGTTCGCCGAAGGGGATCGACTCGCTGACGGGGGTGGTGGTCGTGCGCGGGAAGGGCTCCGGGTCCCCTTGCCGCAGCAGGGGCGGTACGGCCAGCGCCGCCGCCACCGCGAGCGCGACCACCGCCGCGCCTGCGAGCACGATCCCGCGCCGCCTGCGCGGCGGCTCGGGGTTCCGCGCCGGGGCCTGCGGCGCGGGCTCCTCACCGGTGAGGGTCCGTAAGACCTCGGGGGCGGTGGGACGGTCGGCCGGGTTCTTGGCCAGGCAGCGGGCCAGCAGCGGGAGCAGCATGTCCGGCACGCCGGATAAGTCGGGCTCGCCGGACAGGATGGCGTTCACCACCACCGGCACCGTCTCGCCGGGGAACGGCCGATGGCCCGATGCCGCGAACACCATCGTGCAGCCCCAGCTGAAGATGTCGGCGGCGAAGCCGGGCGACTCCTCGGCGAACAGCTCGGGCGCCATGTACGGCGGGGTGCCGATCGCGCGGGTCGCGGTGCCGCTCTGGTCGAGCGCCCGGGAGATGCCGAAGTCGATCACCACCGGCCCCTCGGGCCCCAGGATGACGTTGCCCGGCTTGAAGTCGCGGTGCACGATCCCGGCGCGGTGGATCGCGGCCAGCGCGCTGATCGTGGCGACCGCCAGCCGCTCCAGCCCGCCGCCCGTGCGCGGGCCGTCGGCCTTGACGACCTGGTCGAGCGAGCCCCCGGGGACGTACTCGCTCACGATGTACGGTCGGCCCTCGTGGTCGCCCATGTCGAGCACCCGCGCGGTGGCGAACGGTGCGACCCGGCTCGCCGCCTCGACCTCGCGCAGGAACCGCCGCCGCACCGCCGGATCGGCGGCCGTCCACGCGTGCAGCACCTTGACCGCCACGTCGGCCCCCGACGGGGAACGGCCCAGGTAGACCACCCCCTGCCCGCCCCCGCCCAGCTTGCGGACCAGCCGGTAGCCGCCGACCCGTCGCTGCTCGTCCAGCTCGGGCGGCTGGGATTCGGTCATGTCCGACTCCCGTCCGGGACGGCCCGCAGCACCGCGTCGGGGATCACCAGGTCGGCCAGGTGGCGGGTGGCGGCGATGAGGTCGGCGTTGCGCTGGTCGGTGCCGGTGGCCCAGGCGACGGCCTCGCCGTGGGTCTTGCCGTACCTCTCGTGCCTGGCGACCAGGCGGCGCAGGCGTTCGTCCGGATCGAGGTCGCAGTACCAGACCTCGTTCAGGCAGGGCCGCACCCGCGCCCAGTCGCCCTCGCCGAGCAGCAGGTAGTTGCCCTCGGTGATGACCAGCCGTGCCGCGCGCGGCACCGGGACGGCCCCGGCGATCGGCTGCTCCAGGTCGCGCTCGAACGCGGGGGCGTAGACCACGTCGTCGTGCTCCTCGCGCAGGCGGCGCAGCAGGACGGCGTAACCGGCGGCGTCGAAGGTGTCGGCCGCGCCCTTGCGGGCCCGCCGTCCGAGACGGTCGAGTTCGGCGTCGGCGAGATGGAAGCCGTCCATCGGCACGTGCGCCACCCAGCCCCGCGGGGCGGACTCCCGCAGCGCCCGCAGCAGGTATTCGGTCAGGGTGGACTTGCCCGCGCCCGGGCAACCGGTGATGCCGAGGACGGCACGGCGGCCGTCGGGCGCGAGCGCGCGGGCCCGCGCGGCCAGTTCAGGGAGAGTGGTCATCGAGTCCGTCGCGGTTCGAGGTGCATGAGGATGTCGTCGGCCGCCCACTGCACGATGGTTCCTTGGGGGATGAGGTAGTCGCCGAGGACGAGGTCGCCGGTGGCCTCGCGCGCGCCGTACGGGCCGGGCGGGTAGAGCCGCATCGACTCCTTGAGCGCCATCTCCAGGTACGGCACGCGCCCAGATCGTCGTGGCCGGGCGCGTCGCGATCGCCCAGCACGGCGTCCACCTCGGCCACGGCGTGCCGGGCGGCCTCGGGGTGGCGGGCCAGCGACCAGAGGGTCCAGGAGACCGCAACGCCGGTGGTGTGGTGGGCGGCGAGCACGCGCCGTCCACGACCTCGCGCAGGTAGGCGAGCGACGACGGCCCGCTCCGGCCGCTCCTCGCCCGGATGGTAGACGCGCCCCAGGTATTCGGTCAGCACCACCTCGAAGGCGGCCACCACCCGGTCGGCCTCCTGTGCATCGTCAAGGCCGTACACCGCCGCCCGCACACCGGGCAGCCGGAACCGCGCCACGGGGCCGTACTCGGCGTGCAGCCGCAACTGGTAGGTGTGCAGCCCGCCCGCCTGGGCGATCGCCTCCCGCCCATCGTCGCGATCGGTACCGGGCGGCCCGGGGATCTCCTCGTAGGCCCGCATGGTCCTCCTCCGAGGGGAAAGCTTTCCAGAAATATGCTAGCGGCCAGTATTGAAATTATTCCCTGCGGAGCAATATTCGGAATTCCGCATACCGCATTTATGGTAGCACCAACGTGCGGACGAGATGATGAACGGCTTATGTCCGAAAATATGAATAACGAGATGTCCGGGACGGTGTATGGCGCGGTCGTGCAGGCCAGAGATGTTTCCGGTGGGGTGCACTTTCACGGCCCCGCCCCCCTGCCCGCGCCGAATCAGTTGTTACCTCGCCCCCGACTGGTCGGTCGCAAGGCCGAGCTGGCGGCGCTGGACGCGATGCGGGACGAAGTCACCGATATTCCGCTCACAATCCTGATAACCGGATCGGTCGGAGTCGGCAAGACGGTGCTGTCGCTGGGCTGGGCCCACAAGATCCGCCGGCACTACCCCGACGGGCAGCTCTTCGCCGATCTGCGTGGTCACTCCGACGACGACCCGGTGTCGCCCCAGAAGGTGCTCGGCGACTTCCTGCATGCCCTCGGCGTGCCTGTGGAGTTGATCCCCGGCGAGCCCGCCCGCCGGGCCGCCCTCTACCGCACGGTCACCCACGACCGGCGGCTCCTGGTGCTCCTCGACGACGCCGTGACCGCCGCCCAGGTGCGTCCGCTGCTTCCCGCCTCGCCGACCAGCGTGACCCTGGTGACCAGCAGATACCGCCTGGCGAGCCTGCTCGCCCAGGGCGCGCGGGGGATGTACCTCGATCGCCTCGACGTGCGGGCGAGTCTGGCCCTGCTAAGTGACACCCTGGGGCGCGAACGGGTCGACCGCGATCGCGCCGCAGCGGACGAACTGGTCGAACTGTGCATGCGGCTGCCCCTGGCGCTGACCGTCGCGGCGGCCCGGCTGGCCTCACGTCCGAACTGGCCGCTCGGCGAGATGGTGACGGTGCTCGCGGAGGAACAGCGCCGCCTGGCGGCCCTGGCGATCGGAGATGACATGGCGGTGCGATCGGCCCTCGACCTCTCTTACCGCGCGCTCGGAGAGGAGGAGGCCCGGCTTTACCGGCTGCTCGGTCTCGTGCCCGGCACCACTTTCGGCGGCGAGGCGGCGGCGGCCCTGGCCGATGTCCCGGCGGTGGAGGCGAGGCGCTCACTCGGCGCGCTGACCGACGCCAACCTGCTGACCGACACGACCGACGGCACGTACCGCTTCCACCACGAACTGGTCCGGTTGCACGCCTCCCAGCTCACCGAGCATGAGGACTCCGAGTCGGGCCGGAAGGAGGCCGAAACTCGCCTGCTGGGCTGGTACCTGGGCACGGCAGCGCGGGCAGAGCGACGCCTCCGGCCGTACCGTACCGGCCTCCCACGCGACGCCGAGACCCCACCGCGCGAGGTCACCGACTTCGGCGGCCCGGCCGACGCGCTGGCCTTCTTCGAGCGGGAATTGGGGAACCTGGGCGCGGCGATCACGCTCGCTCACGAACGGGAACGGCATGCGACGGCCTGGCAGTTGGCGGACGCCTTGTGGTCTCTCTTTCTAATGAGGGGTCACCACGTGGAACGCGCCACCATAGAGAAGACGGGGCTCGCGGCCGCACGCGCTTGCGAGAACGCCTACGCGGAGGCCAAGATGCTCGACCGGCTTGGCCACAGCATGCGCGCCGTGGGACGTCCCGACGAGGCGGCAGAGTACTTCGGTGCGGCTCGCGACATCTGGCGGCGCCTCGGCGAGCGCGACCGCGAGGCGAGTTCCCTGCGCAGGCTGGGCTCCGTCGCGGTGGATCGCGGCCACCTGGATGAAGCGGTCGTCTATTTCCTCACCGCGGCCGAAGCGTTCCGCGAACGGAGGGCGACGCGGAGCGAGGGGCTCGCGATGCTGGATCTGGGCCTGGCAGTGCTCGGCCAAGGGCGCTCGGCGATGGCGGTGATCTACCTGGAGCGAGCCGGCGATCTGCTGGCGAACGTTGACGACTCTTACAATCGCGCGAGAGTCAAGCTCGCCCTCGGCCGCGCCCACACCCAGGAAGACGCGCACGAGACGGCAGACCTGGCACTGAGGAACGGGCTAGAGGTGATGACGTCCCTGGGTTCCACGGTGGGCCGCGCGGAGGCGCTGGAAGCGCTGGGCGAGCTGGCCGAACGCAGGGGCCGGGCGGAGGAGGCCAGGGAGCGGTACGACGAGGCCCTTGAGGCTTTGGGGGATTTCGAGACGGCGGCCCACCTGCGGATCAAGTCCCGGACCGAAGCCCTGGGGCCGCCGAGCTAGCCTCGAACGGGCAGGTCAGCCCATCATAATGAAGGCAAGCCCCATCATAATATAGTGCACTTCGTTCCCTTACTAGGAGTAATGGTCCGAGTGTCCGAACCGATCGAGCTGGAGCCCCAACGGGCAACCATGCAAGACGATAGCATAAGAGACGGACGCTAATACCGCGCACTAACAGGCGAAAAATCGTGATTCGCGAAGCTTGTCCTAGTTGACGGCTATTGGCTACGCGCTCGGAGGCCTGAGATCTCGGAGTCGCACGCGCAACGCGGCCGCCTCCGGTGCCCCGAGTCTATCGAAGATCATAATCGCTTGTCGCCACCGCGCTTCCGCCGCTTCCCGATCATCAATGTGGAGTAATACCTCGCCGAGGCCCTGCAAACACCCTGCCTCAAGGTAGGGGTCGGCCACCTCTCGAGCGACCGATAGTGCCTGTTCGTAGGTCTCGTGTGCCAAGGAGAACTCTGCGGCTGTCCGCTGGCTGTCGCCGATCGACTGCAAAGCACGGGTCTGTTGATATAGATCGCCGATGTTCCTGGCGACCGCGAGAGCCTTTTGGAAGTAGGCCATGGCCTCAGCGTTCATATCCGAAACCAAATAGGTCCGACCAATATTGCAAAGCGCCTCGGCTTCATGTCGCTTGTCGCCGATCTCGCGATGGACTGCCAGCGCCTCCCGATAGAAATGCAGGGCCTCGTTGTGTCGTCCGCGTCGCTGCAGCACGCCGGCCACGTTGTTCAAGGCCACCGCTTCGAACTGGCGCCAGCCGACCGATCGCATCGCGTCCAGGGCGCCGTGGTAAAGAGGCATCGCCGCATGATCGTTTCCGCGGTTGAACTCGATGTCGCCGAGGTTGTTGAGGGCCTGCGCCATCCCCGCCCGGTCGTCGGTGCCCCGCAGGATTCGCAAAGATGCCTTGAAGGAGACCTCCGCCTCTTCCGGTCGTCCGAGATATGACAGAGCGATTCCTTTGTGCAGGAGCGCGGTTCCCTCTCCGTGGTGGTCACGGAGCGCGCGGAATATGGACACCGCCTGCTCGGCGTATTCCAGCGCCACGGTGAGGCGGCCGGAGAGCCAGCAGGCGCGGGCAAGCTGGTCCAGCATTTCGGCCTCCCCTCTTTCTTCGCCGAGTTCCCTGAAGGTGTGCAGGCCGTCGAGGGCGTGCTGCAGGGCATCGCTGAGGTGTCCGGTGCGGCTTTCGACCAGGCTGAGCTCCAGGGTCACGCGGGCCGCCCGTTCGCGGTCGCCGGTCTCCTGGCAGATGCGCAGAGCGGTCTCGTGCAGGCGTTTGGCGTCCAGCCACAGCGCGCCGCGCTCCAGGTGCGTGGCGAGGATCAGGGAAAGCTGTACGGCATGGCCCGGGAACCCCTGATCGGCCGCGTGCTGCGCGCAGCTCATCAGGTTGGCGTGCTCGGCGCGGAGCCAGTCGGCTGCAATCTCCGGCTCGTCCACGACGGGCAGGTGGGCCGGCGGGTGCTCCACGACCAGCGGCGCGCGGCGGCGATGCGGGTAGCGGGTGCGGTCGGCCTCGTCGGCGGCGCGAAGGTAGTAGTCCAACAGCCGGGCGACTGCCCGCCGCGGCTCTCCGGGCGGTTCTTCCTCCTCCGCCCGTTCGCGGGCGTACATGCGCAGCAGATCGTGGAAGCGGACCCGGTCGGCGTGCGGCTCCTGGACCAGATGCCGGTCGATCAGTTCCTCCAGCGCCTGCTCGGCCTCCGGTAGTTCGCACTCGATCAGCGCCGTCGCCGCGTCCGCCGTGACATCCGCACCCACGTGCAGGCCGAGCCGCCGAAACGCGCGCTGCTGGGCCGGGGTCAGCCCCCGGTAGGACAGTTCGAACGCGGTGACCAGATCGTTGCCGCCCGCGCGTATCTCGCTCAGCCGGTTCCTGGCCCGGGTCAGTTTGGTCACCAGGTCGCCGACACCTCGTGCGGGCCGGTGGCGGAGCCTGGTTGCCATGATCGTCACAGCTAGGGGAAGACGTCCGCACAGGCGCACGAGCCGGCTCACGTCGTCCGACTCCAGGGACCGTTCGGTGCCGACGATCCGCCGGAACAGCAGCGCCGCCTCCTGCGACGAGAGGGCGTCCAGGGACAACGGCCGGATTCCGGCCAGTCCGGTGAGCCGGTACCTGCTGGTGATCAGCACCAGGCACCCGGGCTCGGCCGGGAGGAATGGCCTGACCTGGTCGGCCCCCGCCGCGTCGTCGAGTACGACGATCATCCGGCGGTCGGCCAGGCGGGCGCGCCACAGCGCGGCCCGGGGCTCCAGGGCGTCGGGCATCCGATCGGCGGCCACACCGAGCTGGCTGAGCAGGGTTTCCAGACCATCTGCGGGATCGACGGGGGGCCTGGTCGGGTCGTGGGCGAAGAGCTGCAAGAACAGTCGCCCGTCGGGGTAGCGGTCCGCCAGTTGATGGGCGGCGTGGGTGGCGAGCGCTGTTTTCCCTATTCCGGGCATGCCGTCGATGGCCGCGATCGCGATCGCCGTCGCCGGACGGTCGAGCGCGCTGAATAGGTGCCGTAATTCGGCCTCCCGGCCGGTGAAGTCGGGGGTGTCGCGGGGCAGGGTGTTGGCGGGCGGGACACGCCTGGGACGCCGCCGATGCCGGGGCGAGGCCAGGTCACGGTCGGCGTTCAGGATGCGCTGGTAGGTGCCGCTCAGGGCGGGAGTGGGATCCGTACCATGGTCCTCGGACAGCCGCTGCCGTGCTTCGTGGTAGATCTTCAGTGCCTCTGTCTGCCGACCGCACCGGTAGAGCGCGACCATCAGGTGCTCCACGAACGACTCGTCCCAGGGGTGCTCGCCCACCAGACGATAGAGATAGCTGATCAACTCGGCGTGATGTCCCACCTCGAGTTCTATCTCCACCCGCTTGCGGATGAGTGCGTGGCGCTCGCTTTCCAGGCTTATCCGTAAATTCCGAGCCCATTCTCCGGAAAGCCCGGCGAGTGGCTCGCCGCGCCACAGATTCTCGGCCTCGATGAGCAGCCGCAGCGCGTCTTCGGGGTTTCCGCTGTCCGCAATTGCGCGGGCTTGCGTTTCCAGTTGCCGGGATCGGTATAGGTCGATGCAATCAGGATCAACGTCCAGTACGTAGGTCCCGGATCGTCGATCCAGGGGTGCCCTGTCTCCTAGCAGGCGGCGCAGCCGTGCGATATAGGCGTGCACGCTGCCACGGGCCTTCGGCGGCGGGTTCTCGCCCCACACCCGGTCGATCACGGTGGCGATGGAAACCGGCTGCCCTGGTGCGCTCAGCAGCACGGCCAGCACATGCCGCGCTTTGGCTGAGCCGAGATCGCACATCTCACCATCGGCCCACAACTCCACGGAGCCGAGTATTCGGAACTCCACGAGCGTCCTTTCAGCGGCAACGCCATGCGCGATCCAGTTTCCCGCGTCACCCCTTAATGGTCCACAACGCGTGGCCGATCGATGCCGGGTCGCGATCTCCGGTAAGCCCTCACGATTGCTGCAAGGTTCTGTCAAGCCGGGCAACGGAACCTCGAGACAAGAACCGTGGTGACGGGGACCACGAACACCGAATACGGCGCCCTCGCGCCATATTGAAAGGGAGTTCGAAAGCTCGATGTCCTGTGTGGAGGGGTATCACGTGCCCGTCGGGCCCGACGCGGCACGATGGGTCACGAATCACAGCGCGCGGACGGTCCTGGTGATCGTCCATACGGTCACTTCGGGGCAGCGTCTGCTCGACGTCGCCCGGCTACTGGCCGCCGATCTCCGGGTCCAGGTGGTCTTCACGCACGGCCCGGACGTCTTCGGCAACGGGGTGGCCGGCCTGCTGGAGCGAATCGGCGGGGTGGTGGTGCCATGGCACCTGGCCGTCCGTCACCACTTCGATCTGGTGGTCTCCGCCGCGTACGGGGGGATAGAGGAGGTTCACGGACCACTGATCATCGTCCCGCACGGCGCGGGATACAACAAGCGGGTGAGCCGCAGGCTGGGCGGTGGGGCGATGGCGTCGCGCGGCACCTACGGCCTGAGCGCCCAGGAACTGATCAGGGACGGCATGGTCATCCCGACCGCCGTCGCGCTCGCCCACGACGTGGAACTCGGACGGCTCGCCCAGAGTTGCCCCGAGGCCACCCCGATCGCCCACATCATCGGCGATCCCTGTCATGACCGGCTGGTCACCAGCATGCCCGAACGTCCCGCGTACCGGCGGGCGCTCGGCGTCGGCGATGACCGGGAGCTCGTCGTCGTGACCTCTACCTGGGGGCAGCGGTCGCTTTTCGGCCAGCGTGCCCAACTGCTGCGGGCCATGGCCGCGCGACTGCCGAAGGAGCGCTACCGAGTGGCGGCGCTGCTGCACCCGAACGTCTGGTTCGGGCACGGCGTCTGGCAGATCCGGGCGTGGCTGGCCGACTGCGTGCGCGACGGCCTCGCGCTGATCCCGCCGGAAGCCGACTGGCGGGGCGCGCTGGTGGCCGCCGACCACATCGTGGGCGATCACGGGTCGCTCGCCGTCTACGGGGCGGTGACCGACGCCTCGATCATGCTCTTCGGCGACGCCCGCGACGACGTCGATCCCGAATCGGCCATGGGGCTGCTCTCGGCTGCGGCCCCCCGGCTGCGGCTGGGCCGGTCGCTGGCCTGCCAGTTGCGGGACGCCGCCGCGAGCGACCATCCAGGGCGCAGCGCGGGTGTGGTGGCCCGCCTGACGTCGGCTCCCGGCATGTTCGACGAGAACATGTTCCGGCTCATGTACCGGGTGCTGCGGCTTCAGCCGCCGCCCTCGGTCCGGCGGGCCGAGGCGGTCCCGCCCCCTTTCCTCACCGACTCGTCCGTGCCGGCCTGACCGGCCGAACTTCGGAGTAGAGATGAGCAACAGAATCGTGGTGGCCGGTGTCACCAGCCTCTACATGGCGGTGCCCGTCGCCGGTTTCCCCTTCCCCTACACGCCGCAGAGCTTCCCGGACTGGCTGCGGGCCGAGGTGTCCGGGGCCGCCTGTCACATCGCCGACACCCTGCGGACGCTCGGCGACGACGTCAGGCTGTGCACGTTCGTCGGCGACGACGTGGCGGGCGCGGCCATCCGGGCCTCGCTGGGCGAGCGCGGGCTGTCCGGGCCGGGTGTGGTCCGTGCGCCCCGCTCCTCGCTGGGCGTGGTCCTTGTCGCACCGGACGGCCGGCGGGCCGGGCACCCGTACCTCGCCGCCGTCAACATGCTGGAGTACCCGGTCGAGGCGTTCCGCCGCGCGCTGCGCGGCGCGGACCTCGCCGTGCTCACCAACACCGCGTTCGTCCGGCCGCTGCTGCGGCACGCCCGCGACGAGGGCGTGCCGGTGGCCGTGGACGTGCACGTGATCAGCGAGGTGGACGACTCCTACAACCGGCCCTGGCTGGAGGTCGCCGACATCGTGTTCTGCAGCCACGAGCGGCTGCCGTGCTCGCCGCGCGAATGGGTGGCCCGGATCTTCGACCGCTATCCGGGTTGCGCGATCGCCGCGGTCGGTCTCGGCGGCAAGGGGTGCCTGATGGGGCTGCGGGACGGCACCCTGATCGAGGTGGCGGCGGTCGCCCCGCGCGGGGTGGTGAGCACGTCCGGGGCGGGCGACGCGTTGTTCGCGTCGTTCCTGCACGGCTGGCTCGCCACCCGCAACCCGGTGACGGCCTTGCAGCATGCCGTGCTGCACGCCGGGTGGAAGGTGGGCGACACCTTCCCCGGCGTGGTCTCGCTGACCGGCGAGGAGCTGGTGCGGCTGGGCCGGAGCCATCCGGTGGCCACGGTCCTCGGCCGCTGGGACACGGAGGCGGCCGGGGACGCCCTGTCGGTGGTCACCGTCCCGGCGTTGCGGCGGGCGCCCGAGCGGCCCTGACGCACGGCCCTATCGGGCCGCGTTGATGGCGAGGAGGTGATCGATGTCGACGGCACCGCCGGCCACGGCGGTGCCGTCGAGGCCGAGCCAGCGGCGTGCCGTGCCGGGGGTGACCTCGAACTCCCTGCCGGGGCCCGCTAGGACGAAGCGGTCATCCGACCGGAGGATCGTGAAGTAGGGATCCCGGCGGGGGCCCGCGTCGCCGTGTCCGGGGGCGGCCGACGTGGTGCGGACCGGCCGCCAGTACGACGCCGCCGTGCGGCCGGATGGCCAGGTCGCGCACGTGGCCGGGGACCTCGGATTTCCCGCGCCCCCGGTGGGGGCGGTTCCGGTCGCCGCCCGCCCAGCGCACCGCCCGCTCAAGGTCCTCGTCCGTGATCCGGTTGACCCGGACGGGCGGCCGTGACGGCCCCAGGGCGTCCCAGCTGGCATGACGTCGTTCATCCGTTTCCCCCGGAGAACGTCAAATCATGATTAATGGTCATCATATGGAAAGGCGATATCAGTTCTCTTTATAGCCCATTTATCCTCCAGTTAAGAGGCGCGCGCTCGGCCCGACCGGACCGCGTGGAAGCGGCGGGATTCGGGGTACGACGAACAACGGAGAGTATTCATGCGGTCGCTCTTCGGTAAAGGTCGAACCCCAGGGAGGGCCCATGTCTCTCGGTGACCGAGTGTGGAACGCGTTCGACGAGCTGGCCGAGCTGCTCGACCGCAGGTACGGCTGGGACCGGCTGCCCCGGCCGCTCGCCATCGCCGTCCTGGCCGGGATTCGCGACCGCCTGCGCCGGTCGAACCTGCACGACACCGGCGCCCTGCCCGCCGTGTCCGCCGCCGTCCCCGCCCCGCGAAGCCCGCTGCATGACACCTTCCGCAGCGACGACGGCTCGCACAACGACCCCGAGGACCCGGCGACCGGCATGGTGGGCACCCGGTTCGGCCGTAACGTCCCGGTGGAGCGCACCTGCGCGGAGCCGCCCGACCGTGTGCTGACGCCCAACCCCCGCCTGGTCAGCCGGATGCTGATGACGCGCACCGAGTTCCAGCCCGCCACGTCCCTCAACGTGCTGGCCGCCGCCTGGCTGCAGTTCATGATCCGGGACTGGTTCACCCACGGCCGGGGCGCCCCGGAGAATCCGTGGTGCCTGCCGCTCGACCCCGGCGACGACTGGCCCGTCCCGCCGCTGACCGTACGGCGGGCCGCGGCCGACCCGACCCGGCCCCGCGGCTACGACGGCCCGGCCACCTCGCTGAACATGCGGTCGCACTGGTGGGACCTGTCCTCGATCTACTGCCCGGGAGACCGGCCCGTGCTGCGCACCGGCGTGGGCGGGCGGCTGCGGCTGGAGCCGGGCGGCGCGCGGCCGGTGGTGGCGGGGCGCGAAGACGTCTCCCGCGAGCCGGGGTTCTGGCTGGGCCTGGCCATGCTGCACCGGCTGTTCGTCCGCGAGCACAACGCGATCTGCGAACGGCTGGCGGTGGAATGCCCGGGCATGTGCGATGACGAGCTGTTCGAGCACGCCCGGCTGGTCAACGCCGCGCTGGTGGCGAAGATCCACACGGTGGAGCTGACCCCGGCGATCGTCCGCCATCCGGTGGCGGTGCACGGGCTGCGCGCGAACTGGTGGGGGCTGGCGGGCGAGCGCGTCCACCGGATGTTCGGGCGGATCGGCAGGGGCGGGGCGATCAGCGGCATCCCGGGGTCGCGCGGCGGCCGGGGCGGCGTGCCGTACCGGCTGACCGAGGAGTTCGCCGCGGTCTACCGGATGCACCCGCTGATCCCCGACGACTTCCACATCCGCTCGGTCGCCGACGACGCGCACCTGCGCTTCTTCACGCTGCGCGACATCTCCGGGCCCCGGGCGCTGGCCGCGCTGTCCGCCTACCCCGAGCCCGACCTGCTCTACTCCCTGGGCACCGAGCATCCCGGCGCGATCACCCTCCACAACTTCCCCCGCCACCTGCAGGAGTATCAACGGCCCGACGGCCGGCTGGTGGACCTCGCCGCCACCGATATCCTGCGCTGCCGCGAGCTGGGCGTGCCGCGCTACAACGAGTTCCGCAGGCTGCTGCGGCTGCGGCCCGCCACCGGCTTCGCCGCGCTCAGCGACGACCCGCTGACAGTGGCCGCGCTGCGCGAGGTCTACCAGGGGCGCATCGAGGACGTCGATCTGACCGTGGGGCTGTTCGCGGAGCGGCGTCCGGACGGCTTCGCGCTCAGCGAGACGGCCTTCCGCATCTTCATCCTGATGGCCTCGCGCCGCATCGGCGGCGACCGCTTCCTGACCACCGACTACACCGAGCACGTCTACACCAGGGCCGGAATGGACTGGATCGCCGACAACACGATGGCCACCGTGCTGCTGCGGCACCATCCCGAGTTGCGGCGGGCGCTGCGCGGCACGGACAACGCCTTCACGCCGTGGACGCGCACTCGCTGATCAGGGCCTCAGGCTTCTTCGCCGGGCTCAGGAGGGCGGTCCACCGGGTGCTCGACGAGGGCCAGCAGGCGGCTCGCCATGAAGCGGGCCGTGCGCACCGGGGTGCCGTTCCTGGTCACCTCGGCCACCTCGACGACGCCCCGGCCGATGGTCACCTCGACCCGCCGCCCGGCCCGGGTGGCGACGATCTCGTAGGCCCGAGAGCCGTCGTTGGTGTCCACGACGATCTCGACTCTGTCACCCTTCATCCCGCCCCCTAGTCCACACTCCATATCTACCCATTCGCGGGGGAATGATCCGGATGTCAGGGGGCGAAACGTCCGGCCGTGTCGCGTTCGGCGCGGATACGTCGGCGCAGGTCCTCGCCCTCCTCGCCGGGGACGACGTCCGCGTGCGCCAGGGCCTCCTCCAGCATCGCGAGGCCCGCGTCGAGGTCGCCGTTGAACAGGTGCGCCATGCCGTACCTGGCCTCGGCCTCGGCCAGCTCTGCGAAGGTGCCGGGGTCGCCGGGATCGAGCCCGGCCCGGGTCGCGCGGACCGCGCGTTCGGTGAGGGCGAGCAGTTCGTGCAGCTCGCCGGGGTCGGCGACGCCGTGGCCGACGCGCTCCTGCGTCACGGTGAAGGAGAGCATCGCGTGGGTGGCGGTCAGCTCGCCGTGCGCCTCGCGGGCCTGCCTGCCGGGTCCGCCGGTCAGCGCCTCGCCCTCGATGAGGACGGCGACGGCCGCGTCGAGGTCGCCGGTGGCGGCCAGCGCCCGCCCGAGCCCGGCGATGGACCGGCCCAGCTCGCCCACGACGTCGTCGCGCTGCGCGGCCAGCGACGAGGTCTCGTCCAGGACGTGCCGCAGCAGTGCCACGCTCTCCCGCAGCTCGGCCAGCGCCCCGGCGAGGTCGTCGCGGCCGGTGCGGACCAGCCCGGAGTGCCAGAGCACCTCGGCCAGCCCGCGCTGGGCCCGCCTGCGGTCGGGCACGGTGGCCGCCGAGCGTAACAGCGCGCGATAGGCGGCGATCGGCCGGGCGAAGACGCCGGGCTCCTCCTCGCCCGCCACGAGGCGCTCCGTCGCCGCCTCGTACGAGCGCGCGGCGGCCTCGGCCTCGGAGGCGCACGCCGGGGACGCCGCGGTCGCATGGCCGGTGCGGCCCTCGACGGCCACGCGCCGTTCGTGGTGTTCGGTGAACGCGGGCACGCCGTTGCGGGCGAGCCCCACCATCAGGTCGAGGGCCTGGCCCACGTGACCCTGGTCCGCGAGCCCGGCCCCGCGCCTGGCCAGTCCCAGGCAGTCCAGCGCGAGCGCGTACGCGCCGAGCACGTCGGGATCCCGTACGGCGCACGGGCGCAGCGTCTCCACCGCCTCGGCCGCGGCCGCGACGGCACGGCGGGGCTCGCCCCTGGCGAGGAGGATCTGGCCGGACAGCAGCAGCGCGTACCCGAGGAGCGCCTGCCCGTCGCCCCGCGCCCGGCGGCGGGCGAGATGCGCGGCGGCGAGTTCGGGCGCGCGCCTGCCGCCCTTGGCCGCCACCCGGATCACCTCGGTCTCGTCGGGATCCTGTGGCCCCAGCCTCCCCCGTACGGCGAGCAGGATGCCCGCGTCGAACCCCGGCCCGGCGTCCTTGCCGCCCGCCCGCCACCACCAGCGCGCCATTCGCCTCGCCTCTCCGACGCTCTTGGCTGGATTATGCATTTCGGCGGCGGAACGGTATAGGGATCAAGACCGGGTTTGCTGGTCACGACTAGGTTTCTTGTGGTATTTCCGGACTGAAGTGGGCTACCGTCGTTCGCGGTAATGACTCCCGTTCTTGTCAAGTTAGAAAGGGAAATCTGACAAATGGGCCGCTGAGAAGGCCCGGTCGATCCCGCCGCCGGGCCGGTACAGCGATTCGCCTTCGAACTGAGGAGATTGCGCGCGGAGGCCGGATCGCCCACCTATCGCGCCATGGCCCGCCGGGTGCCCTACTCGGTCACCCCGGGACCTCGGCCGATGCGCACCCACGCCGCGCACCTGGCCGCCCTTACGGACGGCTCGGAACTACTGGTGGTGATCGACCAGTTCGAGGAGATCTTCACGCTCTACCAGGACCCGGCCGAGCGGGTGGAGTTCGTCGGTCTGAGGGTGGCCGCGCGCCGTCCCGGCGAGCGGACGCGGGCCGTCGTCGCGGTGCGGGCCGACTTCTACGGCCGGTGCGCCGAGCACCGGGAGCCGGCCGGCCCGATGACCGCCGGGGAGCTGCGCGAGGCGATCGTCAGGCCCGCCATGGCGGCGGGCCTGGTGGTGGAGCGCACGCTGACCGCGCGGATCCTTCAGGACGTGGACGGCGAGCCGGGCGGCCTGCCGCTGATGTCGCACGCGCTGTCCACGTCGCTGCGGGCGCCGAGCCACCTGGCGTTCTCGCCGTCCGGCGACCTGCTGGCGGCTCTCGACATGCGCGCCGTCGAGATCTGGGACGTGCCCGCCCGGCGGCTGGTCGCCGAGATCCCGTGGCCGGGCAACCAGGGGACGTCGATCGCGTTCGACCGGCACGGCGGCGTGCTGCGCATCGCGTACGAGGACGGCTCGGTGGTGCCGTTCCCGATCACTCCGGAGAGGGTGGCCGAGGCGGTGTGCGCGAGGGCGGGCCGTACGCTCAGCGCGGCCGAATGGGACGAGCACCTGGGCGGCACGGCCTACCAGGACGTCTGCCCTCGATAAGACCACCTGGCGAGGCGGGGACTGGACACCCGCTGCGCCGGGGCCGTGCGATGTCAGGTGACGGCGATGGCGCGGACCGGGCAGAACCGGGCGGCGTCCTTGGCGCGTCCTTCCTGATCGGGGCCGGGCTCGGGGACGAGGATCAGCACCAGGCCGTCCTCGCCGGAGTCGAACAGGTCGGGCGCGTGGTGGGCGCACTGGCCCGCGCCGATGCAGCGGTCGCGGTCCGCCGTGATGGTCACCATGCCACGGGCAGTTCGTGCAGACCGAAGATCGGCCCGTCGTACTTGAACCGCAGCTCCTCGTCCGGAAGCTCCACCCGCAGGGTGGGGACGCGCTCGAACAGGGTGCGGTAGGCGATCTCCAGCTCGGCGCGGGCGAGGTTCTGGCCGAGGCACTGGTGCACGCCGTACCCGAAGGCCACGTGCGTGCGGGCGTCGCGGTCGATGTCGAAGCGCCCGGGGTCGGCGAAGGCCCGCTCGTCGCGGTTGGCCGCCGCGCCGAGCACGTAGATGCCCTCGCCCGCGCGGATCTGGACGCCGCCGACCTCCAGGTCGGCCGTGGCGACCCGGTCGAAGGCGATCCAGTCCACGACCGAGTGGTAGCGCAGCAGTTCCTCGACCGCCGGGGGCCACAGCGCGGGATCCGCCACCGCACGCCGGAGCTGGCCGGGATGCCGGAGCAGGGTGAGCACGCCGAGCGGGATCATGTTGGCGGTGGTCTCGTGCCCGGCGACCAGCAGCAGGAACATCATGCCGGCGATCTCCTCGCGCGGCAGTTGCGCGGTGGTGACGAGCCTGCCCAGCAGATCGTCGCCTGGGGCCTTCTCCGCCTTGGCGATCAGGTCGACGAGGAACGCCCGCAGTTCCAGCGCGGCCGTGCCGCCGGTCGGGTCCTCGCTGGCCAGCATCATGCGGGTGCGGGACTGGAAGAACTCCCTCTCGGTGTACGGCACACCGAGCAACTGGCAGATCACCAGCGAGGGCAGCGCCAGCCCGAATGCCTCGACTAGGTCGGCCCGCCGGTCCGGGGCGGCGAGCATGGCGTCGATGAGTCCGTCCGTGGCCTGCTGGATGCCGGGGCGCAGTTCCCTGATCTGACGGAAGCTGAACTCCGGGATGAGCAGCCGCCGGTAGGCGGTGTGCTGGGGCGGGTCCATGTTGATGAAGGAGCCGGTGAGGAAGTCCGCGATGGCGGCCGTCTCCTCGGGGGTGAACTCTCGCCCCGACAGCTTGACGTCCGGGTGGCCCGGGGTGAGCGGGCTGGTGCTGATCGTGGGGTCGGCGAGCACCTGCCGCGCCTCGGCGTGCCTGGTGACCAGCCAGACCTGACCGCCGGGCAGTTGCGCCCGCACCACGGGTGCGTCCTCGCGCATCGTGTCGTACGTTTCGGGTGGTGCGAACGGACAGGTGCGCGGAACTGGGAATTCGTAGGTCATAGGGTGGCTCCCTAAGCCGGCCGGATTGATTACTTACATGAAAGTAAGCAATATGAGGGCCGGGGTCAAGGTAGTGGGAGAGTTGAATGGTCGGTCGGCGGTCGGACACCCGTGAGCGCATCCAGCGGGTCGCCCTGGAGATGTTCGCCGAGCGGGGTTACGAGAAGACGACGTTGCAGGAGGTCGCGGAGCGGCTCGGCATCACCAGGCCCGCGCTCTACTACCACTTCAAGGCCAAGTCCGACATCCTGGCCAGTGTCATCGAGGACATGATCGAGTCCATGGACGACCTGATCGGCTGGGCGCGGGCCCAGCCGGGCACGCCGGAGGCGCAGCGGCGGATCCTCGTCAGGATGGCGGAGCTGCTGGAGGGCCGGTGGCGTCCGCTGCTGCGGTTCGCCCAGGTGAACCAGGCGGTGATGGCCGAGATCGAGCCGGGCACACGGATGCAGGAACGGCTGACCGCCATGGTCTCGATGCTGGTCCGCCCGGACGCCACACCGGTGCGGCGCTTCGAGGCCAGGCTCGCGGTGCTCGCGCTCATCCTGGGGAGCGTGCGATTCGCCTTCGAGACGGATATGCCCGACGCCGAGCGGGCGGAGGTCGCCATGGAGGTCGCCACCAAGCTCATCGCCGGTCAGCCGGGGACCACCGGGCGTTAGAGTCATTGCATGGTTGCGCAAGTTCCTTCCGGCCCGCCGGTCGTGTCCGTCGATGCGATCGTCGAGGTGTTGAAGGCGATCGCCGATCCGATCAGGTTCCAGATCCTGAAGGCCGTGTCCGGGCAGGAGTGTCACGTCGGACAACTCGCTGAGAAGCTCGGCGCCCACGTCGCCGCCGTCTCCCAGCATCTGGCCCGCCTGCGTTCGGCGGGCCTGGTCAGCTCCCGTCGCGAGGGCACCCGAATCTACTACCGCACGGCCAACTCACACGTCGGCGGCCTGCTGAACGAGGCGGGCCTGCTGACCGGCTACGTCACCGGCGTCCTAGAAGACGACGCCGCCCCGCCCGCCACGACCCCGCCCAGACCCAACGTCATCCTTCATCCACGTCACCTCCATCCGGTCTGATCCGGTCCGATCAGATCTCTCACAGCACGTCCGACCGCAGGCCCGGAAAGACCTTGCTCACCTTCCCGAGGAGGGTGAGCAGGCCGTAGTCGGTGTGCTCACCCACTCCCCACCCGTCGTCGTCCGCGGGCGAGGGCGGGTAGTGGAAGATCCGGAACAGCACGGTGGGGTCCGCCGTGTAACCGGAGGCGAAGTAGTCCCCGGGCAGGCCGAGGCTGAGCGCTATGCCGCGCAGCACCGCCTGGGCCACGCCGGTCATCGTGTCCAGATAGGTCAGGAGGCCTCGCGCAGCTCCGGCACCTGGCGCGGGAACAGGTTCGGCCCGTGCAGCGGCGTGCCCGCGCGCACGCGGGGGTCGTCGGCGGGCGGTTCCGTGCCGAAGTAGACGCCCTCCTTGAAGTCGGGACGCCCGGAGGCGCGGGTGACGGGCTCGCCGTCGCCGCCGTTGACGAGTGGCGCGATGTCGATCACCGGCAGAGATGGCATCCCCCCATCATGGGGGACAGGGTTATATGTCGTAAATATCATTAAATCCCCGCCCTCGTATCGCGTATTTCCCATCGGGAACTGTAATCACGCTGTGACTTGTCGGCTTTAGTCTTACGAGGGGGATTCCGTAGGCTCAACTGGGGGGCGGCGGTTTGTCCAAATTATTCATTTGTTACGCGCGCCAGGACGCCTCCTGGGCCCGTGAGCTGGCCGAACGCCTGACCGATCACGGAATAGAGATCTTTTTCGACGAGTGGAGCCTGCTGCCCGGCGACGTGGTCGTCCATCAGGTCGAGGAGGCCATCAGAAAGGCCGCCGACGGAATCGCGATCTTCGGGCCCGGCTCGGCCCGCGACGGCCGGGCGCTCGCCGAATGCGCCGCCCTGATGCGCGCCGCCGCCGAAGACGGCCTGCGTTTCATCCCCGTCCTGTACGGCGGCGCCACCATCCCCCGGTTCGCCGCGGGCTGGATCTGGCGCGACTTCGGCCACGCCCGCGACGCGGCGCTGACGGCGCTGGTCGCCGAGCTGGCGGCCGAGGTGACCGGCGAGGCGACCGGCGCGAGCCTCGGCACTCGCGAGGAGATGGCCATGCCCGCCCCGCCCCGGCCGCTCACCCCGGCCGAGCGGTCCGTCGTGGTCTGCTACGCCCCCGCCGACGCCGCCTACGGACGGGCCCTGACAGGCCGGATCGGCGCGGCGGGACTGCCGGTGTGGTCCGTGCGCAGCCTGCGGCCGGGCGAACCGCACGTGTGGACCATCCGAGCCAGGCTCCGGCACGCCACCGTGATCGTCGTGGTGATGACCCCGCAGGCCCAGGACTCCGACGACGTCACCCGCATGATCCTCGAAGGCCAGTGGCACGGCCGGCCGTTCTTCCCGATCCTGCTTCGCGGCGAGCGCCACTACCAGCTCGCCAACCTGTCCTACCTGGACGCGCGGGCGGGCGGCCGTCCCGGCGACGAAGACGTCGCGACACTGCGGCGGCTGCACGAGGCCGCGCTGGAGGACCGGCCGGTCTCGGTGGCGGACGTGCTGCCGCCGCCACTGAGCGAGCCCGCCGTCCGGTCGGCCGTGCGCGTCCCGGCGTCCGTCTCGCTCGGCAGGCTGCGCGACTCGCTGGCGGCGGGCGAGGTCGAGCACGCCGACCTGCTGACCACCTCCGCCCTGCTGGAGGCCGCCGGGCGGCTCGGCGCGGGATGGCTGCGAAGAGCCGACGGCGAGCGGCTCACCGACCCGCTGCTGGCCGGGATCGACGCCCTGTGGGCCGCGTTCAGCGGGGGCGCGCTGGGCTTTCGCGCCCAGCTCGGCGCCGCCGGGATCCGCTCCGCGCGGCACGCCGAGTTCCTGTCCCTTTCGGTGCGCCTGGGCTGGCGGCGCTCGCCCGACGAGACGGTGCCCGTGTACCGGGAGTTCGCCGGGCGCGGCCAGTGGGAGGGGCAGGCCCGCCCCGGCTTCTTCCCGACCCTGCGCAACCCGCAGAGCGAGCGATACCTCGACTGGTACGACCAGTGGACCCAGACGGTCCTCACCGTGCACGGACGCCTGAAGGAGTGGGGGGAGAGATGACACCGTTCCTGGTGATCCTGGCCCTGGCGATGCTCGGCGCGGGGGCGTCGGTCGTCTACCGCGCGGGCCGCTGGATCGTTCCAGCCGGGCATGTGGGCGTCGTCCGCCGGGTGCGCGGGCCCGCCTACGGCGATCCGCGCTTCCGCAGGGTCACGCCGTACAACTCGCGCGGCATCCACGCGGTCACGCTGCCGCCCGAGCGCCCCCGCTGGCTGTTCCCCGGCCTCTACACGGTCGAGTACGTGCCCAGGGTGGACATCCCGGAGGGCAGCCTCGGGCTCGTCACCGCCCTGGAGGGCAAGCGGCGGCCCGCCGGGCAGCGGCTCGGCATGCCGGTGCCGTGCGACGACTTCCAGGACGGCCGGACCTTCCTGCTGAACGGAGGCGAGCAGGGCAGACAGGCGGCGACGCTGCCGGGAGACGCCTCCTACTACATCAACACCATGCTGTTCGAGGTCGAGGTGGTGCCCAGGACCTACGTGCCGTCCGGCACGGTCGGCCTGGTGCTGGCCGCGGCAGGGAAGGTCCGCGCGCCCGGCCGGCCGTTCGGCAGGCATGTGGAGTGCGACGACTTCCAGGACGGCGCGGCGTTCCTGCGCGCGGGCGGTGAGCAGGGCAGGCAGCTCGCCGTCCTGGCCGGTGGCACCTACTACGACATCAACCCGTCGCTGTTCGAGGTGATCACCACCGACGACCCCGGCGTGCGGGCCGACGAGGCCACCGCCAGGCAGTTGCGGGAGATCGACGTGCCGGTGGGCTACACCGGCGTCGTGATCACCCTGGACGGCGAGGAGCCCGCCGAGGAGGAGAAGGTCGGCCCGAGGATCGCGGGTCACCGCAACTATCGGCTGCCGTGGGTCTTCCTGGAGCACGGCGGGCGGCGCGGGGTGCAGGGCGAGACCCTCAAGGAGGGCACCGTCTACGCGCTGAACCCGTGGTTCGTCCGGGTGATGCTGGTCCCGACCTACGTGCTCAACATGGAGTGGAGCAAGAAGGACTCCGCCATGAAGGGCAACTACGACGCCAAGCTGGAGCAGATCGACGTCACCATCCAGGGCATCAGGCTCCAGGTGGACCTCTCCCAGACGCTGCGCATCCCGCCCGCCGTCGCGCCCACGCTGGTCAGCGAGTTCGGCAGCACCCTCAGCGCCGACGCCGGGGGCGGGCTCGTGGACGACCCGCTGCCGGTGCAGCGCTTCGTGGACCGGGTGCTCGGGGCCACGGTGGCGACCTACTTCAGCGAGATCGCCGCCGGGGCCACGGTCAAGGAGTTCCTGTCGGGCTACCTGGAGATCCGGACCGACCTGGCCGCCCAGGTCCGCAACGCGCTCAAGGGGTGGGGCGTGGAGGCGGTCCGCACCAACCTGGGGGAGTTCGAGTCACAGGACTCCGACTTCTACACCCATCGCAAGGAGGCGTTCGCGATGGAGGCCAGGGGCGACGTGCTGGCCATCGAGGAGCGCAACGTCGATCGGGAGGTGGCGATCGACAAGAAGCGGATGGAGGGCGAGCGGCTGCGGCTGATCATGGCGTTGCAGGCCGAGATCGACGTGTTCGGCCAGGAGAACGCCGTGGTGATGCGGATGATCCGGGAGATGTCCAACCTCCCGGTGCCGGAGGTCATCAGCGGCGACGTCTCGCAGTACCTGCAGTCCATGCCCCTGCAGATGGTCCGCGACCTGCTGCTGCGGGTACGCCGTGCGCGGGCCGACGACCCCCTCACCGAGGGCGGAGCGGCGGCCCGCGAGGTCGTCGAGTCGGTCACCCAGGAGTTGCCCGAGTGACCCTGGCGGGCTCGTCAGCTCGCGAGCGTCTTCGCCTCCCGGCCGTGCACGATGATCGCGTAGAGCGCCAGCACGTCGATCGCGATGATCACCAGCGACCACCAGGGGTTCAGCGCGATCCAGATGAGCTGGGTGATGGCGTTGATCACCAGCAGCACCACCGCGACGGCGCGCGCCCAGGTCTGGCCCACGCACAGGGCGAGGCCCGTGGCGAAGAGCAGGACGCCGAAGATCAGGTGAACCCATCCCCACCCGGCGAGGTTGAAGAGCAGCAGCCGGTTCGGCGTCTGGACGTAGAGGCTCTGGTTCACGATGGCGTACAGGCCGGTGATGATGTTGAATATGCCGACCATGAGCATGATGATTCCGGCGAACCATACCCAGCCCACCCAGCCGGTGACGGTCTGCTGCGGATGCCCTGCCTGATAAGTCATGGCTTGTCTCCTCGACGCGAGATCTGCCCCCTATGTTGGACTTTAGCCATGGCTGATAAATGTCCACGAAGCCGGGCGCTAAAGGAACCGCCAATGATTCTTTGAACTCGGGCGACGAGACGTGACGCCTGCGGAATCAACCCCTTTATGTGTGAGTTGGCACGCTTTTGTCGACGGGACTTCTGATCTCCCTCGTGAAGCACTTCTGAAGAACCTTTCCTGGCGGTAATCTGCCCTTTGGTGATGCTTCGGTGGGAGGGACGGAACATGGCCAGCGCCGATCCACTGCCCGACGACGCGCTGCCCGGCCTGTTCCAGGCCGCCGACCACGCGGCCGTGACCGGCCGGTCGAAATACCTCACCTCGACCGCGCTCCGGCTGGCGCTGATCGTCCTGGCCGCCGTCACCGCCGCCGCCTCGCTGCGGCTGGGCGGCTCGGGCGTCGACGTGCTGGCGCTGGTCACCGGCGTGGCGTTCGTCGCGGCCGTGCTGGTCGAGCTGTACCTGCTGGCCGAGCGGCCCGAGCGCACCTGGTACGACGGGCGCGCGCTCGCCGAGTCGGCCAAGACCCTCGCCTGGCGGTTCGCGGTGGGCGGCGTGCCGTACGTTAGGGACGCCGGCGAGCCCGAGGACGAGGTCGCCCTGCGGTTCCACAGGGAGATCGAGACCCTGCTGCTCGACGCCCCGGAGACCGGCATCGAGGCCACCACCGCGCCGGTCATCAGCGACCGCCTGCGCGGGCTGCGCGCCGGCGACTTCGCCGACCGCAGGACCGCCTACCTGGACGGGCGGATCGGCGACCAGCAGCGCTGGTACGCCGCGCGGGCCGCGCTCAACCGCTCCCGCGCCCACCTGTGGCGCGTCCTGCTGCTGGCCGTCGAGCTGTTCGGGGTGATCGCCGCTCTGCTGCGCGCCTTCGGCGTGGTGGGGATCGACCTGCCGGGCATCGCCGCCGCGATCGCGGGCGCGGGCGCGGCCTGGCTCGCGGTGAAGCAGCACGAGTCGCTGAGCCGGGCCTACGCGTTCGCCGCCAACGAACTGGCCATCGCCCGCTCCCGCCTGGAGAGCGCCGCGGACGAGACCCGCTGGGCCGCCGAGGTGGCCGACGCCGAGGAGGCGATCAGCCGTGAGCACACCATGTGGCGAGCCTCACGAACTGCCTTCCGGCGCCGCCACTGACCCGCCGTACCCAGCGTTCTGGAACGAAACACCCAGCAAATCCCCAGGTGCGACGCGTGGCAGGGGCGTCGGGGAGCGCATAGCGTGGCAGCGGGCCGTGGAACCGGGGCGGCCCCGTGCCACGCATGCGAAAGGTGCAGAATGACCTCCCAGCTCCAACCAACGGGAGGTCGGGCCGTGCTCCGCCGCCTGGGCGCGGTCACCGCCGCGCTCGCCGTCCTCGGCACCGCCGTCGCGTGCTCCCAGCCGTCCGAGGCCCGCCTGGTGCCTGCCGGCGGGGCCTACTGGGGCATGTACGTCCCGCCGCCCGAGCAGGGCACCCTGCTCTCGGCCATCACCGGCATGGAGAGCTCGATCGGCCGCAAGCTCGACATCGTCTTCACGTACCACGACATGTCGACCACCGACAACGGCGCGCTGCTAAAGGCCGACGAGCCGCAGATCGGCCGTGACCGGATCCTCCTGCTGAGCTGGGAGGCCAAGCTCTGGCACGAGAACCGCGAGATCCGCTGGCGCGACATCGCCGACGGCAAGCTCGACGCCACGGTCATCGACCCGCAGGCCGCACGGATCAAGGCGTACGGCAAGCAGGTCATGCTCGGCTTCGACGGCGAGATGGAGCGCAAGACCGCCAGCGGCACGCCCGCCGACTACGTCGCCGCCTACCAGCACATCTACGACCGGTTCAAGGAACTCGGCGTGACCAACGTGGACTGGGTCTGGGCCGTCACCGGCTACAGCGAGTACCGCCCGCGCTGGAAGTCCTACTACCCGGGCCACGACTACGTCGACTGGATCAGCTACGACCCCTACAACTTCGGCCCCTGCCGCGACGCCCCCTGGCAGAGCTTCGAGCAGACCCTGAAGCCCACCTACGACTGGTTCCAGGAGAACGGGTTCGAGGACAAGCCGATCGTCATCGGCGAGTACGGCACCGAGGCCGACCCGGACCGCCCCGAGGCCAAGGCCGAGTGGTACCGGGGCATCCCCGCCGCGCTGGCCAAGATGCCCAACATCAAGGCCCTGCTGCAGTGGAACGCGGTGCTCGAAGACCAGCGCGGCTGCGACTTCCGCCTGGAGGGCACCGGGGTTCTTGAGGCGTTCGCCGAGGCGGGGAAGGCGCCGCACGTGAACCAGCCGCTGCCCTGAACACATTTTCGAGGTTCGAGTGACAGGTAGGAATTTCCCTACCTATAGTGGTGTCCATGACGACCACTCAGATCACTCACGCCAGATTCGTCTCCGTGCCCGTCGCCGACCAGGACCGGGCACTCGACTTCTACACCGGTGCGCTCGGCTTCGAAGTGCTCATCGACCAGCGGATGGGGCCGAAGCGCTGGATCCAGGTCGCCCCCAAGGGCGCACAGACCGGCTTCACCCTGATCGCGGACGATCCCTCCTACGCGCCGGGCTCGGCGCGTGGCATCCTGCTGGAGACCTCCGACCTCGACGGCGACTGCGCCCGCCTCACCGAGGCCGGGATCCCGGTCGAGGGCCCGGCCGACCTGCCCTGGGGACGCCAGGCCACCCTGACCGACCCGGACGGCAACGCCTTCGTGCTCGCCGCCCCCGCCGCCTTCTGAGTCCCCGTGCCCTCCGTGGAGACGGCCGGGGACCGGGTGTTCGCGGCGCTGGCCAGCCCGATCCGCCGCCGGGTGCTGTGGATGCTGCGCGAACAGGGGCCACAGCCGGTGGCCCACCTGGCCGGGCACTTCGACATGGCCCGCCCCAGTTTCTCCGAGCACCTGCGGGTGCTGCGGGACGCCGGGCTGGTCAGCGAGCGCAAGGTCGGCCGCAACCGGCTCTACCGGCTGGAGGCGGTTCCATTGCACGACGTGCAGGAATGGCTCACGCCGTTCGAGCGGTACTGGCGCGAGCGCCTCACCGGCCTGCGTGACGTACTGGACACGATGGATTGAACGCCGACCCAGAAGACACCGACGACACCGGCACCGTGCGGGTCGACCAGTTCCTCTCGCACCCGCCCGCCAAGGTGTGGCGGGCGCTGACCGAACCCGACCTGATCGCCAGGTGGCTGATGCCGGGTGACTTCCGGCTGGAGGTCGGTCACCGCTACACCATGCGCGCCACCGCCATCCCGGTGACCGGGTTCTCCGGCACCGTGCTGGCGGAGGTGCTGGCCTTCGAGCCGGAGCGGATGCTCCGGGTCGGCTGGCAGGACGCCGACCCGGGGTCGGCCGCGAACGCGGACTGGACGATCACCTGGACGCTCTTCCCGGAGGGCACGGGCACCCGGCTGTTCCTGGAGCACGCGGGTTTCGATCCGGACAACCCGTTGCAGCAGCGGGCCCGCTCCATCATGGGGTCGGGCTGGCGCGGCGCCGTCATGCGCGGCCTGATCGCGGCACTCGACGCCATGTGAGCGGGCTAGCCGGTGGTGACCTTCAGGTGCGCCAGGCCGTCCAGGGTGGCGGTGACCGTGCCGCCCGGTGGCGCGGGAAGGGGCGGGCAGAGCGTGCCGGTCATGATCAGGTCGCCCCGGCGTAGCGGGTGACCGAGGGCGGCCAGGTGGGCGGCGGCCCAGGCGACGGCGGCGGCCGGGTCGCCGAGCACCTGGTCGCTGCCTCCGGCCGACGTGCGGTCCGCGCAGCTCAGCGTCGCCCGCAGCCCGGTCAGGTCGGTGGCGCGGACGACCGGGCCGAGGACGACCGCCACGTGGCTGACGTTGTCGGCCACCAGCGGCGTCGCGGTCCCCGCCCCGCCCTCCCACCGGCTCGCCACGAACTCGACCGCCAGGCGGGGCCGGGCCGACGCCCGGACCAGGTCGGGCGTGGTGCCCGGCGGCAGGTCGGCGCCGAGTTCGTAGGCGACCTCCGCCTCCGCCAGCAGGCCGGAGGCGAAGACCGGGACGGCGTCGCCCTCAGCGGTCGGTTCGCTGATCAGGTCGGCGGTGAGGAATCCGGTGACCGGATGCGCCACGCCCATGGCCCGCCGCGCGGCGGCCGAGGTGACGCCGATCTTCCAGCCCGCGTGCCGGGCCCCGGCCGCCAGCGCGATCTCGCGCATGGCCCGCTGGCAGCGGTAGGCCCCCGCCAGGTCGAGGCCGGGCGGAAGACCCTCCCGGGGGATCGTCGTACCGGCCCGTCGCGCGCCGAGCAGCCGTTCCGCCAGGTCCCGGCAGGGATCTCCGTTCTTCATCCGCCAGAGCCTATGGTCCTGGTTCGTGAGGATTACGACCGACCCCATGGAGGGCCGCTATCGTTCGCCGTTCAGCGCGGTCAGTACCGCCACGATCTCCGTCGTGGCCGCCGCCAGCTCGGTGGCGGCCGAGCGCAGCAGCGCGTGGACCTGGCTCGCGTGCTCCTCCAGCCCCGGCAGCGTCAAACCGGTCGCTCCCGCCGGGCCGGTGAAGAACGCCAGCCGGTCCAGCGGCACGGCCAGCGAGTCCGTGAGGTGGCCCGCGCCGGTCAGCGCGCCGACCAGCCGCGTGGACTCCGCCTCGCCGAGCCCCAGCGCGGCGAGCGCGCCCAGGTCGAAGCGGTAGGGGTCCTCCTCGGCCAGGATAGAGGCCACCCGGGCCGCGACCGCGGACCGGTCGGCCTCGGTGAACCCCTCGTCCAGTCCGAGCGAGGTCTCGGCCCGCGCGAACGCCGCCCGCAGCTCCTCGCGGACGCGCCCGCCGACGGTGCAGGGGCCCTCCAGCAGGCCCGCCACCCGCCGGGCCACCGCCCGGTCCGCGATCACCTCGAAGTCCGCAGTGGTGAACGCGCACTGGGAGTCCCGCAGCCCGGCGCGCAGCAAGGACAGGACCTCGGGGAGGACATCGTCGATACCGGCGTTGACGGCGAACCGGGCGGCGTTGGCCGGGTCGGCGAAGAACTCCGGCCGCAGCACCTCGCCGGAGGCGTCGATGTATCCCCGGAAGACCAGGTTCTCGTACAGCTCGGCCCGCTCGGCGGCGTTCAGCCCGGCCAGCCGCGCCAGGTCGGAGGGGTAGAACCAGGCGGGCTCCGCCGCCTCCCCCGGGTCCGGTTCGCGGCCGGCATTGAGGTCGCGGACGAGCGTGAACAGCGCGTCCCGGTACGCGCCGAAGTCACGCGACAGCCGCAGCCCCGCGGGGACGGCGGGCAGCCGGTCCGCCACCAGCGCGCCGTCCGGGCGCAGGTGCCCCGCCGCGACCAGGCTGTTATAGATCTTGCAGGTCAGCCGGTCGCCCAGGTCGAGCCGGAGCCCCAGGAAGTCCTCCCTGGTGATCACACCCAGCCCGGTGACCGCGTCGTAGGCCGCCGCCCGCGCCTTGGCCACGTCCAGGTTCGGCGGCCGCCCGTCGCGCGGCGAGAGCCCGCCGCCGTCATGGGCGGTCAGCACGTCGTGCACGACCTGGGCGGCGCGCTCGCCGAACCGTTCCGACACGAACAGGCCAGGCGACAGCCGCACCGGCGCGGCGGGGGAGTGGACTGCCCGCGCCTCGTCTTCGTCCACGCGCAAGAAACCCTCCAGAGTGGAAGCACCCCCCGATACCGCCGATTCATGGTGACTCGGAGGTGACTGGACGGATACTCACCGGATGGGTGACACAATGCTGATCGACTCGCACGAGAATCAGGCGTAACGGAAACCCCCGCCGAACCGAACGGATCAGGCCGCGGCGTCCCACAGCTCGGCCGAGCGCCGCGCGGTCAGCGCGCCGATCCGGTCCACCGCCTCGGCCACCGGCAGCGGATCCAGCCGCCGGCCGTCCCGCAGCCGCAGCGCCACCGCGCCGTCCGCGACCTCCCTGGGCCCGATCACCGCCTGGTACGGCACCAGCCGCGCCTGCCGGATCCGCGCCCCGAGCCCGCCCTCCACCGGCCCGGCCAGCTCGGCCCGCAACCCGGCGTCCACGCAGCGCTCGACCAGGGCGGCGGCGTCCGGCACCTCGGCGTCCGAGAGCGGCAGCGCCACCACCTGCACCGGGGCCAGCCAGCCGGGGAACGCCCCGGCGTAGTGCTCGATGAGGTGCGCGACCAGCCGTTCGACGCTGCCGATCACACTGCGGTGGACCATGACCGGCCGGTGCGAGCCGCCGTCGGCCCCGGTGTAGGACAGGCCGAACACCTCCGGCTGGTGGAAGTCGATCTGCACGGTGGACAGGGTGGTCTCCCGCCCGGCCGGGTCGGCGATCTGCACGTCGATCTTGGGCCCGTAGAACGCCGCCTCGCCCTCGGCGGCCTCGTACTCGATGCCGGCCTTGTCCAGGACGTCGGCCAGCATCGCCCCGGCGCGCTCCCACATCTCCGGGTTCGCCACGTACTTGCCGCCAGGACCCGGCAGCGAGAGCCGGTGGCGCACCGGCCGGACGCCCAGGTCGCGGTGGGCGGCCCCGATCATCTCCAGCGCCGCCCGCGCCTCGTCCACCGCCTGGTCCAAGGTGCAGAACACGTGGGCGTCGTTGAGCTGGATCGAGCGCACGCGGGTCAGCCCGCCCAGCACCCCGGACGGCTCGGAGCGGTACATCGCGCCCAGCTCGGCCATGCGCAGCGGCAGCTCCCGGTAGCTGCGCCCGCGCGAGCGGAAGATCAGCGCGTGGTGCGGGCACAGGCTCGGCCGCAGCACCATCTCCTCGGCGCCCAGGCTCATCGGCGGGAACATGTCCTCGCTGTAGTGCGCCCAGTGGCCGGATATCCGGTACAGCTCCTTCTTGCCGAGCACCGGCGAGTAGACGTGCCGGTAACCGGCCCGGCGCTCGGCCTCGCGCACGTAGTCTTCGAGCGCCTGCCGTACGGCGGCGCCCGCGGGCAGCCAGTACGGCAGGCCGGCGCCGATCAGCGGATCGGTGCCGAACAGCTCCAGCTCACGCCCGAGTCTGCGGTGGTCGTGCATCGCGGTCTCCTCACGATCGATCGGGTGAGGCGAGCGACCGCAAGGCGAAACCCCGGGGCACTCGCCCCGGGGCCTGGTGTAACGCAGTGGTCAGCGCGCCGGGACGGTCTCCGGCGTCGTCGTCATGGCGGCACGCTGCATGCGTGCAACGGTAGCAGCGGCAGGGCCGTCGCGGGGGCTCAGCGCCCGGTGTCGCCGGCGACCCTTCCGGATACTCCCGGTGGCCCGCGTCCCCACCCCGTGAGGTTACGGGGGGGACGTGACCCGTCGCGCGGAGTATGAGAAATCCTAAATTGGGACCGATTTCGACGAATTATGCGATAAACAATGGCATGAGGACCCTTCGGCTGAGACCGAAAACACGGGCCGGGGACTGTGACGCGAATTCCTTATCACGTTCCGCGATAGCGTGGCGGCTTTCCGTGACGTTCGTCGTCGTGGCCGGTCTGTTCTACGGCACCATCGCCGGCGACGATGATCTGTTCCCTTTGGGCCCCATGGTCCAGTTCGCGTTCAGCGTGCCCCCGGACGGCGAGATCCGTTCCCTCCACCTCGAAGCGGAGATCGCCGGAGGGCGGCGGGTGGAGATCCCGATCGAGCCGTGGAGCGTCGGCACGCGGCGGGCGGAGATCGAGGGACAGGTCCGCAGATACCGGCGTGACCCGTCGCTGCTGAGGCCGATGGCGGTGGCGCACGCCCGGCTGCGGCCCGCCGATCCACGGCCCACCGTGCTGCATCTGGTGACCAGGGTGATCAAGCTGAAGGACCGCCGGCCGTCCGGTGAGTCCGTGATCGAGGAGGCGGTATGGGCGGTGCGCTGATCCGCTGGATGTTCCCGGACGTCGCCCCCCGCCGGGTCGCGGTGCTGCGGGTGCTGGTCTATCTGTTCGTCCCGCTGGACATGCTGCTGTTCACGGCGGGAGTGTTCCAGCACCCGCACAATCCGGGCGGATACCGCCCCGTCCTGATCGCCCGGCTGCTCGGCCTGCCCGCCCCCGTCGAGGGTGTCGTGATCGGGGTCTTCGTGCTGGTCGTGGCCGCCTGCCTGGTCGCGGCCACCGGACGGCTCCCGCGCGCCGCCGGATACGCCGCCGCGCTCGGCTTCGGGTACTGGGCGCTGATGGCGATGTCGTTCGGCAAGGTGGATCACGACCACCTCGCCCTGCTTGTCGCGCTGTTCGCGCTGCCGAGCGTGGGCCGGCTCGGCGACGGCCGGGCCTCGCCGCAGGCGGCGGGCTGGACGGTGCGGGTGGTGCAGATCGCGGTGGTCGCCACCTATTTCCTGTCGGCTTGGGCGAAGATCCGGTGGGGCGGCTGGGAGTGGCCGAACGGCGCGACCTTCCAGTGGGCGATCAGCCGCCGGGGAACCTTCATCGGCCATCTGGTGGAGGGCCTGCCCTGGCTGATTCACATGGGTCAGTGGGTGCTGCTCATCGCCGAGGCGCTGACCCCGCTGCTGCTGTTCGCGTCCGGGCGGGCGCTGTACGCGGGGGTGGCGTTCTTCGCGGCGTTCCACCTGGTCACGTGGCTGGCCATCGCGATCCACTTCCTGCCGCTGGTGGTGTGCCTGACGGCGTTCCTGCCGCTGGAGCGGCTGCCCCGCAGGGGGCGGGGATTTGGGGAGAGCATTCGAGAACTTGCCCTCCGGCGTACGAAATCGGGGGACCCTATTGCATCTTAGTGGTATATAGGGGATATGTGCTTATAAGTGCGTATCTAGAGGGAGATGCGTATTTTTCGGGGGCATGCCGTAAACGGATGGATCCCACACGAATCCGCTGGGACGAGGATCCGGCGTTTATCGGTCGAAGGAGAACCACCGTGAAGAGCAGGACCGTACGTCTCGCGTCGGGCCTGGCCGTACTGGCCCTGGCCCCGCTCGCCCCCTTCGCCCAATCGCCCGCGTTCGCCGTGAGCACGCCGTACGCGGTGACCCCGGAGCCGCCACCGGCACCGGACGAAACCGACGGCGGCGAGACCAGCCCGTACCCGGAAGACACCGAGACGCCCGAAACGACGGAAACCCCCGGGACCGAGAGCCCGGAGACCACCGCCACTCCGGGCGCGACCGCTACTCCCGGGATGACGGCCACGCCCGGGGCCACGCCCGGTGCGCCCGGCGCGCCGGTCGGCCCCGCGTGCGCGGAGCTCCCGCAGTCGGGCAAGGGCAGCCTCGCCGAGTTGGCCAAGCAGCCCGCGGCGACGGCCATCGCCGACATCCCGCAACTGGCCACGCTGTCCAAGGCCATCGACGCGGCCGAGCTGAAGGACAAGCTGGACCAGGCGGAGAACGTCACCATCTTCGCGCCCACGGACCAGGCGTTCCAGCAGATCCCGCGCGACGAGCTGGACACGCTGCTCGGCAACAAGGAAGAGCTCACCAAGGTCCTGAACGCGCACGTCGTCGACGAGCGGGTGTCCAAGGAAGACCTGGCCAACGCCAAGCTCACCAACGCCGACGGCGGCGAGCTGACCGTCACGGGCTCCGGCGACCAGTTCACCATCAGCGGTGAGGGCATCGAGGCGAAGATCGTCTGCGGTGCCATCCCGGTGAAGAACGGCACGCTCTACCTGATCGACAAGGTCCTGATGAGCGAGTGACCGATGGCTTCCGGACCGCCGTCCCCCTTCGAAGGGGCGGCGGTCCGGTCATGCCGGACCGATGATGGACCTATGAACGTTCGCATCGGAGGCGACGACCAGACCACGCGGGAGGTCGGCGAGACCGCCCTGGAGGAGTGCCGGATCGAGCTGACCGGCTACTGCTACCGGATGCTCGGCTCGGCCTTCGAGGCGGAGGACGCCGTCCAGGAGACGTTCGCCCGCGCGTGGCGCAACCGCGACCGGTACGACCCGGCGCGCGGGCCGCTGCGGCCTTGGCTGTTCCGGATCGCCACCAACATCTGCCTGGACCTGCTGCGCGGCGCCGGCCGCAGGGCCCGCCCCGTCGATCTTGGACCCGCCGCCCGGCCCGGCCCCGAACTCGGCGCGCCGCTGCCGGAGTCCGCCTGGGTCCAGCCGATGCCCGACCACCGGGTGCTGCCGCCCGCCGCCGACCCCGCCGAGGTGGCGGTGGCGCGGGAGACCGTACGGCTGGCCTTCGTGGCCGCCCTGCAGGCGCTGCCGCCACGGCAGCGCGCCGTGCTCATCCTGCGCGACGTGCTGTGCTGGCGCGCGGCCGAGGTCGCCGGGCTGCTGGGCGGCACCGTGGCGTCGGTGAACAGCGCGCTGCAGCGCGCCCGGGCCACGCTGGCCGAGCGCGGGCCGTCCGGGACGGCTCCCGCCGCGACCTCCGAGGCCGTGGAGCGCGACCTGGTCGACCGATACGTGGACGCCTTCCAGCGGTACGACGTCCAGGCGCTGGTGGCGCTGCTGCACGAGGACGTCACGATGTCGATGCCGCCGTTCGACTGGTGGCTGCGCGGTCTGGCCCACGTCCGCACCGCCCTGCTGAACTCGGACGGCACCTGCCTGAACTCCCGGCTGGTCCCGATGCGGATGAACGGCGCCGCCGGGTTCGGCCACTACCTGCCGGACCGCGAGACCGGCCGGCCGACCCCCTTCGCGATCGTGGTCATCGAGGTCGCCGGCGACCGGATCGTGTCGACCACCTCGTTCATCGACGGCGCGCCCCTGTTCCCGCTGTTCGGGCTGCCCCCGGAGCTCGAACCGATGAGTTAGCGAGGGCGGATTCGTAGACATGGGCATGGAACACAACACATCCATCGTCGAGGTCAACGGCGTGCCCACGTGGTACGCCTCCTGGGGCACCGGAGAGCCGGTCGTCCTGATGCACGGCGGGTTCAGCGACTCCCGTGACTTCACCGGCGGCCCGGAGGTGCTCGCCGGGCGGCACGGCTTCCGCGTCCTCACTCCCGACCGGCGCGGGCACGGACGCACGGCCGACGTCGAGGGGCCGATCACGCACGAGCTGATGGCCCAGGACATGATCGCGTTCATCGAGCGGGTGGCGGGTGGTCCCGTCCACCTGGTCGGTTACAGCGACGGCGGCACGGTCGCGCTGCTGGTGGCGCTGCGGCGTCCCGACCTGGTCCGGCGGCTGGTGCTGATCAGCGCGTCCTACTCGCTGGACGGGCTGATCATCAAGCCGGAGCCGGGCGGCGAGATGCCGCCGCCGGTGGCCGCGGCCTACGGGGAGGTGTCGCCGGACGGCATCGAGCACTTCCCCGTGGTGGTGGCCAAGCGGATGGCCGAGGTCGAGGCGGGGGAGGACCCGATCGGCCCCGCCGAGCTGGGCACGATCCCGTGCCGGACGCTGGTGCTGTCGGGCGACGACGACCTCGTACGACTGGAGCACACGATCGACATCTACCGGCGGATCCCCGACAGCGAACTGGGGGTCGTGCCGGGGACGTCGCACGTGCTGCTGGCCGAGAAACCCGAGCTGTGCACGCATCTCATCGTCGAGTTCCTGAGGTACGATCCGGTGCCCACCTACATCCCCATCCGCCGGGCGACCTGAGGCCCAGGGTCGGGCCGGGGGTAAGGCCAGGGGGAATCCCGATGTGGAACAAACCCCCACAAGGGCAGTCTTAATGCCATGAACGACTACATGGGCACCAAGAGATTGCACCGCACGCGTAGGGGACGGATCGTCGGCGGGGTGTGCTCCGGAATCGGAGAGTACACCGGCATCGACGCCAACATCATCCGGATCGGGCTCGGAGTCGCCACCTTCTTCGGCGGGCTGGGCGTCGCGATCTACGCGGCGGGCTGGCTGCTGCTGCCCGAGGAGGGCAAGGAGAACTCGATCGTCCAGGATCTGGTGGAGAAGCAGAAGGCGGGCACCGCGCCCTGGCAGCAGCAGCAGGGCACGTGGCACCAGGCGGACGGGCAGGCCTCGCCGTACCAGTACACGCCTCCGGCGGGCGGCCCGCGGCCCGGCGCCGGCTTCGGCGCCCCTGGGACGCCCGGGACCGGCTACGGCGCTCCGGGTGCTCCCGGAACCCCCGGCGGCACCGGCGAGCCCTCTGACGCCCCCTACAGCCCGCCCTCGGCCCCTTCGGCTCCCTCGGCTCCGTCCGCACCGGCGGCCCCCTCGGCTCCGGTGGCTCCCTCGGCTCCGCGCCAGGACACGCCGGTGGACGCGCCGGTGGACGAGCCGGCCGCGCCCCCGCAGACCGGTGACCAGCGCGGGTGACCCCCGGGTGATCACGTGGTCGAGCCGGAACGCACCTCGCTGACAGGATTCGCACGGGACTCGGTCCAGAGCAGGGCCAGCACCGCGGCCGACACCAGCCCGGCCGCACCGGCCAGGGCGACGACAGGCTCCGGACCGAGTTCCTGGGCGGCGACGCCGCCCACCAGGATGCCCAGCCCCTGCGCGGCGAGCAGCCCCGACTGGACCAGCCCGAACGCCTGGCCGCGCCGTTCGGCCGGGACGGACTGCACGAAGGCGGCGTTCGCGGCGAGCTGGTAGGCACCGCCGATGCCGGACAACACCCACAGCCCGAGGACCACCCATAACGGCGGGCGCAGCGCGCACGCGATGAGCGGAGCGCAGCTCAGCATGGCCAGCCAGCCCATCACCCGGAGACGGGTGTCCGGCTCGACGAACCGGCTGAAGGCGAACGCGCCGATCACCGTGCCCGCGGGCATGGCGGCCATGAGTAACCCGGTCACCACCGGCAGCGCCGCGGGATCGGTCGCAAGCGTCGCCGCGTAGGGCGCCGAGATCCCCTCCGGCAGGACGTAGAACCCGCACAGCCAGGCGAACAGCACCAGGGTGCGCAGCCGCCGGTCGCCGAAGACCAGGACGGCCCCCGCCCTGGCCATCGACCACATCGAGGGCCGCCCGGCCTCGCCGCCGGAAGGCGCGCCGGGACGCCGCCGTACCCCGGAGACCAGGATCAGGGCCGAGGCCAGGAAGGTCGCCGCGTCCAGCGCCAGCGCCCGGTACGGCCCCATCGCCGCGATCACCGCGCCGCCCACCGCGAACCCGAGCATCTGCACCGCCTGGTTCGTCATGTTCTGCAGCGCCGACCCCGCCACGTAGCGGTCGTCCTCAAGGATCTCCGGCAGCAGCGCCGCCCGCGCCGCCGAGAACGGCGCGCTGAGCAGGACCACGCAGAAGACCAGCACGCAGAGCACCGCGAACGGCATGCCCGGCACGGCCATCAGGGCGACCAGGACCGCCCGCACCACGTCGCACCAGATCATCACCCCGCGCCGCGCGTAGCGGTCGGCGAGGCCCGCCAGGAACGGCCCGCCCAGGATCGGCGGCAGGTAGGTCAGCGCGTAGACGGCGGCCGTGGCCAGCGCGGACTGCGTGCGGTTGTAGACCAGCACGGCGAGCGCGACCTGGGCGAACTGGTCACCGAGGAGGGAGAGGCCCTGCGCGTACCACAACGCGCGGAACTCACCGATGGCGATGACCTCGCCGTAGGTGGCTCGGCGATCGGACGCGCGGCCGTCGGACGCACGGCGATGCCTCCCCGACAGCCGCTCGGGCTTGGTTGCCGCCATAGGACTCCGCTAACTCGCAGGAGGACCTGACAGAGGGTGTTCGCTACGTAACCTACGGTGCCTGGTGCCGGCTCGGTGCGCAAGTCGATATTCAACGAGCTCGCACACCGGGTGTTCTTGTATGACCGGAAATATAAGGGGATCGACGAGTGTTGCGCCGGTCACCAGCCGAGTTCGTGCAGCCGATGGTCGTCGATGCCGAAGTGGTGGGCGATCTCGTGCACGACGGTGATCTGGACCTCCTCCACGACATCATCCTCTGTTTCGCAAATCTGACAGATGGGATTGCGGTAGATCTCAATCCGGTCGGGCAAAACTCCCGCGTACCAGTCGCCGCGCTCGGTGAGGGGGATGCCGGTGTACAGCCCCAGCAGATCCGGCTCCGGAGGGTCGTCCACGACGACCACGACGACGTTGTCCATCAGTCGCGTCAGCTCGGCGGGGATCGTGTCCAACGCCTCGGACACGAGCTCCTCGAACTTCTCCCGCGACACCTCGATCACACTGCCATTCTGCCCGCCGTTCGCCGGAATCGTTCATCTCGCCCCCGACCTGGGTACCCCTGCTAGTTCAATGCCGTCGATCGAAAGGAAGGCATGCCCCGCGAAGACCTTGTGACCCCACTTGGCAGGCTCCGGCTCCTCCTGAAGGGCGCGGCTCGCCGTACGGCCGAGGCCGCACGCCGTACCGCGCGGGCCGGCCGTCGCGTCGGCGAGCGCCCCCTCGTACGCCGCGCCTCCCGCTGGACGGCGATCGTGCTGGTGGCCGGCTTCGGCGCCTGGCTGGGCATCGCGGTCAGCGGCGGCGTGCACTCCTCCCTGGGGCCCGTCGAGGTCGGCATGTCCCTGCGGCCCGCCTGGGACGGCCAGACGGTCGTCGACGTCAATCCCCTCGGCACCCTGCTCTTCGACAGCCACGACGCGCCGCTGCGGCTCAGGGTCACCCTGGAGAACATCGACCAGGAGCAGGCCCGCGCGATGATCGAGGACCCGCGGCTCGCCGACCGGCTGCCCGAGCTGATCGAACAGGACCTCCGCGCGGGCGTCACCGAACTGGTCATCCGCTCCGCGCTGTTCTCCCTCGCCGGGGCGCTGCTGGCCGGCCTGATCGTCTTCCGCCGGGTGCGCGTCGCCATGGCCACGCTGATGGTCGCCACCGTCTGCGTCGTCGGCACCGGCACGCTCGCCGCCGCCACCTTCCGCCCGCAGTCGCTGATCGAGCCCCGCTACACGGGCTTGCTCACCGGCGCGCCGTCCCTGGTCGGCAGCGCCGAGTCGATCGTCACCCGCTTCGAGTCGTACCGGGCCCAGCTCACCAAGCTGGTCAGCAACGTCTCCCAGCTCTACGACACGGTCTCCGCGCTGCCCGTCTACGACGGCGACCCCAACTCGATCAGGGTCCTGCACGTCTCCGACATCCACATCAACCCGATCGCCTGGAACCTGATCAAGACCGTCACGTCCCAGTTCAAGATCGACATGATCGTGGACACCGGCGACCTCACCGACCACGGCAGCAAGCCCGAGGACAACTTCGTCAAGGAGATCGGGAAGCTGGACGTGCCGTACGTCTGGGTGCGCGGCAACCACGACTCCAAGGGCACCCAGCGCGCCGTCGCCAAGCAGCGCAACGCCGTCGTCCTCGACGGCCGCACCGCCGAGGTCGGAGGCCTGACCATCTACGGCATCGGCGATCCCCGCTTCACCCCCGACCTCTCCGCCAAGTCCAACTCCGACCCCACCTTCCTGCGCGGCTTCGGCCAGACCCGCGACGTCGGCAAGAAGCCGGTGGACTTCATCGCCGTGCACGACCCGATCATCGCCGAGGGCTTCTCGGGCCGCGCGCCCGCCGTCCTCGCCGGCCACGCCCACGCCCGCTCCAGCAAGCTCCTCCCCAGCGGCACCCGCGTCCTCATCCAGGGCTCCACCGGCGGCGCCGGCCTGCGCGCCCTCGAACACGAGGAACCCACCCCCGTGATGGCCTCCGTCCTCTACTTCGACAAGGAGACCCGCCGCCTTGAGGCCTGGGACGACATCACCATGGGCGGCCTCGGCCAGCAGTCGGTTCAGATCCAGCGTCACGTGGAGGAGCGACCGCAACGTACAATTCATCCGGAGCCATCAAGCGCCCCGTCGCCAACGGGATCGCTCAACGGCTCCGCGACACCGAGCCGGGGTTAACCGCTTTGGCATCGGGGGCAATCGTCCCCTATGCTTCTACAGGTCCCCGACGGAAGGCGTCACGGATCAGGATCACCTCCTGAGCCCCCATCGTCTAGCGGCCTAGGACACCGCCCTTTCAAGGCGGCGGCACGGGTTCGAATCCCGTTGGGGGCACGGCGAGCGAACGCTCACCATGGTCTTCGATCACCGAAGAGCTGGTAAGCTAAGCAAGCCAAAGCAAGCGGCAAGACAAGGTCCTGTAGAGCAGCTAGGAGTGCTCGCCACCCTGTCAAGGTGGAGGTCGCGGGTTCAAATCCCGTCAGGACCGCTCAAGGTCAGGTAGCTCAGTTGGTACGAGCGTCCGCCTGAAAAGCGGAAGGTCGGCGGTTCGACCCCGCCCCTGACCACCCTAGAAGACCAGCCCAAACGCCCCGAGCCGAACATGGCCGGGGCATTCTTGTTTTCCAGTGACAGCAACGGCCAATGTCGTCGTGCGCGTGGCCCGTGTCCCGATCAAGAGGTCGGTCTCGCCGATGGGTGATGTTCGCGTGTCACGAGCCCTGGTGTCGGCCATAATGGATCTATGGGAGGTCGTGCACGTCGCCGAAGTCGGCGGCCCAAGCGTGTGCGGCACATCGACGTCCTCATGGCGAGCGGCGTCAGCGCGAGCGCCGCTGCGGCTGGCTTTGCTGACGTGCCTACCCCGTCGCAGGCGTTCTTCCTCGCCATCTCGGCGGTTCTGACGGGCTGGATGGTGTGGCGTGCTGGGCGCGACCAAGTAGGCGATAAATCGCCGCCGAAGCGTGGTGTTGCCCTAAAAAGAATCACCCTCAACTCCTGGCGCGCGCCCACAATCAATGGGTTGGCAGTTTCTCTTGCGGCATAGTCGCAGGTCACGGGCACGCCTGTCTTGAAAAGGTGAATTTCGGCTAATATGAAAGCGGCTTTCCCGGTTTAGCGAGTGCGCTCCTTTTATCCTCTAGCGATACGTGAGCTTAGCTGGTCATGGTGACTTCGATGTCGCTGTGGCCGACGATGTCGCGGACGACCTGGGGCGGGACGCCAAGGTTGAGCAGGAGCGTCACGCAGGTGTGGCGGAGATCATGGAGACGCATGTCTCCGAGGTCGGCAGCCTGCCGTGTGGCTGCCAGCTCCGCCGGAGGTTGTCCGGCTCCATAGGTGTACCCCGCTGGGAAGGGAAGACAAGGCCGTGTTCTTCCCAGTCCGCCCAGCGGTCGGAGCGTTCAGCGAACTGCCGCTTGCGGTGCTATCCGTGCCTCTCCCTGGGGGCGCGCAGAGCCTTGGACACGCTTCACCGCTCCGCCGGTGGTCGGTACGAACGCGGCGTAACCGTATCAGCCGTCTTTCCGGGGCCAGATGCTTCCTTCGCCGTTTGAACGCTTGCGCCCACGACGCGTGCTCGGGCGACGGGGCTCCTCAGGAGTGCCGGTCATAGGCTGCGCCATCACGCCACTCCTTTGAGGTTGTTACGCATTCGGCCGGCGAGTCGACGGGAACGAGGCGGCGACGGCCGATCTTGATGGTCGTGAGCGGGTTGGAGTGGATCGGGTGTAGAGGGTCCAGCGGCTGATACGGAGCCGGGCAGCGGCCTCATCCACGGCGGACCTCCAGCTCGGGGCGGGGATCTGGTGAACCTGGCCCATGAGGTGTCGCCGTATTCGGAGTCACCGCCACCGAGGAGGAGATACCCGAGGCGGTGACGGCTCCGGCCGCCGTCCAGGTCCACTGCGACGGCCGCCGCTGAGCTGGGGCTCGCGCCACCGGGGCGAAGAGAGCCCACGGGGCGTTGACTTTGTCGCAAGGTATGTCGCACCATGTTGCTACAAAGCTTGCGACAAAGGAGTCGTCATGACCCGCGAACCGCTACCGGACACCGACCCGCCGACGCGCACGACCGATCTACGGAGCGCGCCCGCCGGGCCACCGCCGACTACGCGGCCGTGATCGCCAGCGTCGGCATCGACGCGGGTGAGGCGACCCGCATCGTGTAGGCGGCTCTGACGTCCGGCGCGGCGGCACCGGCCTCGTCATGACCGCGACCCGGCCGCAGAGGTCACGTCGCCGGGCACATGACGTCGGCCTGGCGGCCGATCAGGTGGCGTCCGAGCCGCTGCATCGGCTGCTCCAACAGTCCCGCACCGACTCCGCGGTGATCTCGACCTCGGTGTTGGTCATGCGGAGCGTCAGTAGCCGGATGGCGGCCGCTCATTCCGGTTGCCAGAGAGGGCTCGCGTACCCGGCAGTGCCGGTTTCATCGGCATCGAGAAAGCATCTGTTCCTGTTGAGAAGGGGTATCAGTGCGATTAAGACTGCGATCACGTCTGACATTGTTCATCGCCGCGGCGACAGTGGCCGCCGTGGCGGCAGGCGCGCCCACGCCGGCCGAGGCCCGGATCGGCACACCGGAGTCGGCGGTGGCCGAGGCCGGGGGAGCGGCTCCGATCTGGGGCGAGTGCCCGCCGGCGGAACCCGGTACCCTGCGCGACCCACGCCAGCGGTGCGCGACGTTGCGGGTGCCGCTGGACTACCGCGCCCCGCGCGGGCGGAGCATCGAGATCGCGATCTCCCGGATCGTCACGACGCGACCCGAGTCGCGTCGCGGGATCCTGCTGTCCAACCCGGGCGGCCCGGGCGGTAGCGGCCTGGAGCTGCCCAGCCGGCTGGCGGACGTCCTGCCGCGCGAGGTCCTGGATCGGTACGACCTGATCGGCTTCGATCCGCGAGGGGTCGGCCACAGTACCCCGGTCACCTGTGGCCTCGATCTCATGAGGCAGTTCACGCTGCTGGTGCCCTACCCGGCGCCGGATGGCGGCATCGAGCGCAACCTCGCCTTCGCACGGGACACCGCAGCCGCCTGCGCCGAGCATTCCGGCGATCTGCTTCCGTTCATCACCACGGCCAACACGGCCCGGGACATGGACCGCATCCGAGCCGCACTCGGTGAGCCGAAACTGTCCTACTTCGGCGTCTCCTACGGCACCTATCTGGGAGCCGTCTACATTTCGTTGTTCCCGGGACGCGCCGATCGGATCGTGCTGGACAGCGCGGTCGATCCGGGTCTGGTGTGGCGGGACATGTGGCGGACCTGGAGCCAGGCGGTCGCGGTGCGCCTGCCCGATCTCCTCGCCTTCGCAGCCGAGCGGGATGCCGTCTACCATCTCGGCGCGACGCCGGACGAGGTCAGGCGCACATATGACCAACTGACCGCGGCCCTCGACCGGCAGCCCCGGCCGAACCCGGGCGGCCCCGTGCTCGACGGCAACGCACTGCGCGAGATCACCCGGGTGGGGCTTTACTTCGACGGCTTCTTCCCGCTCATGGCCGAGCTCTGGCAGGAACTGGCGGCCGCCATCCCAGGATCCACCGTGGACACCACCATCCTGACGCGACTGGACCGGCTGCTCTCCGTCGGCGGTGTCATCGGTGGCAGTGGCACCGGGACGGCGGAGACACCGGCGGACAACCGCGTCGCCGCGCTCTACGCGGTGATCTGCGATGACGTCGCCTGGCCGCGCGGCGTGGCGCTGCACGCCCGGCAGGTCGCGGCCGATCGGCGGGCGTGGCCGGTGACGGCGGGCATGCCGTCGAACCTCTGGCCGTGCGCGGCGTGGCCGACCCGGCCGGTGGAGCCGCCGGTGACCGTTACCGGTCACGGGCCGCGCAACGTGCTGATCCTGCAGAACACCCGCGACTCGGTCACGCCCCTGGCGAGCGCGCGAGGCCTGCGCGCCGCGCTCGGACGACGGGCCGCCATGATCACGGTCGACCAGGGCGGCCACGGCGTCGTCGGCCTCGGCAGCTGCGCCGACGAGGCGATGAACTCCTTCCTCGCCACCGGGGCACTGCCCGGGCGGGACCGCTTCTGCCCGGCTCCGTCACCGGCCGACGCCGTCGCCCGCTCCACGCCCTTGCCGTACATACCTTCTGCGGGGCCGCTGTAGGGCCGTTGCCTGTGCGGCCGGGGCGTTCTTCGTTAGGGCTGACGACAACCTTCCCTCTAACAATCGGGGATGTCCGGCTCGGTGAATCCAGGGCGCGGAGGGCATGGCGATCGACCGAGCGTCGCGAAAGTCACCTGGTTTGACCCTGGACCTGGCGCCGGCCATGGGCGGCTGTCTGGGCTGGAGCCGTTATTTCACGGACGACGTCTGCGTAAAGCCGGAACAGGCGTGGTGCGGAGGTGGAGGCGGCATGTTGGAGAAGGTGTTGCCAGCATCGCGCGACCAGTTCCCGAGCCTGGGCGCCCGGCCAGGGGTGGGGGAGCAGTTCGGGAGGCAGGAGTGGGTCGGGTTCCAGGGCGCGGGTGAACTCGGAGGCCAGCTCGACGGCGATGGTCAGTAGCTGCGGTTGGTCGAGCGAGGTCGAGTGGCTCAGGCGGTCCAAGCGGCTGCGGGCGACGCGGGCGAGCCGTCGATGGGCGTGGGCGAGGTCGTCCAGCGGCCACAGCCGGTCGGCCAGCTTTCGAGGGTCGTGGACGCCGCCTACACGCAGGTCGGTGCTGGTGAGGTAGGTGATGTAGTCGTCGGCGCCGAGCCGGGAGACCTCGGCGCCGACAAGGTCTTCCCAGGGATTGGCTGATACGTACAGGCCGCCCTGGAGGGGCGCTCCGCCCATGCGGACGATGTGCTCGCGCAACGCGTCGCGGGCCGCCCGTGCCGACTCGGGTACGGCGAAGGCCACCAAGTGCCAGGTGCCGTCCCAGGGCGCCTCGCCTTGATCCTGGGCGTACATGAAGCGGACGAACTCCACGTCGGGGTAGAGGGTGCGGCGGGCGTCGGCCGAGGCGTGCAGCACCGCGCGCTGTCCTCGGCCGGACTGAACGAACTGGCCCTCGGCGACCAGTCGCTTGACGCACAGCCGCACCTGCAGGTCCGTCATGCCCAGGGCTCGGGCGACCGCGTACAGCTCGCGGGCGTCCACGGTCATGTCCTCACGGACCAGGCTCTCCACCAGCACCCGGGTGGAGATCTCCACGTGATCGTCCTGCGTGGACGGCATGCCCTCACCTCCGTTGGCGCAACTATAGTACGGTCGAACTCGGTACGATCGTTCTGAAGATGAACGAAATGGAGGGTCGATGGGTGCGATCAAACGGCGCTGGGTGCGCTGGATTCTGCGGTCGCTGCTGGCCGTGGCCGTGCTGGTCGCCGCCTGTGGCGGCTGGGTGATCTATCAGCACGGCTACGAGTTACGCCAGGAGCAGGTGACGATCACCGGCGGCGAGCAGCCGCTGAAGGGGGTGCTGGCCTGGCCCACGACGGGCATGGGCCCGTACGGGCTGGTGGTGTTCGTGCACGGGGACGACCCGATCGACGCCACCCACGATGAGTTCTACCTACCGCTATGGGAAGCATTCGCCCAGGCCGGTTATGCCTCTTTGTCGTGGAACAAGCCCGGGGTGGGCGGCGCGGCCGGCAACTGGCTGGATCAGAGCATGGCCGACCGGGCCGCGGAGGCCGTCGCGGCGATCACCTGGGCGAAGGGCAGGCCGGGGCTCGATCCGACCCGGATCGGACTGTGGGGAGCCAGCCAGGCGGGCTGGGTCATGCCCAAGGTGGCCGCCCGCCTGCCCGAGCTGCGCTTCGTCATCGCACTCTCACCCGCCATCAACTGGCAACAGCAGGGCCGTTACTACCTGATGGCCAAACTCCGCGACGAGCACGCCTCGCCGGACCGGGTGCGGGCCGAGCTGGCCCGGCAGGAGAGGATGCTGGCGCTGCTGCGCGCAAGAGTTTCCTACGAGCAGTACAAGGCCGCCGTCGGGGACACCGAGATGACCGCGGAGCGCTGGACCTTCATCTCCAAGAACTACACCAGCGACGCCGCGCAGGATCTGGCGGCCATGCGGGTGCCGGTGCTGCTGCTCCTGGCCGGGCATGACCGCAACGTGGACGTCGCCGACACCGAGGCGGGCTACCGCGGCCACTTGCGTGCGCCCGGCCTGCTGCAGGTCCGGCACTATCCCGGCGCCTCCCACGCCATGATCCGAAAGGAGATTCACGACTCGGAGTCGAAGATGTTCCTTCTCGCCGTCGCGGCGCCACGCTCGCTGTTCCCCGACGGCTTCCTGGACGATCAGCGCCGATATCTGGAGCAGGTCTCCTGAGGGTGGGCGTGCGCACGCGTCGGGCCGGCGGGGTTCCGTTGGCTGTGGATGGGACCCTCATGCGCTGGCGGGTGCGGTTTTGGGGGTGCGGACGCCGATGGAGAGGAGGTAGGCGAGGAGCCATACCTCGGCCACGGTTGCGGTCGTCAGGACGAAGGGGGCCAGGGTTCCGGCCGTCTCAGGGATGGTGAACTGGGCGAACAGGTCGATCAGGTAACCGGCGCTGCCCGCGATGAGGAGGATGCCCAGCGGTTTGGGGAAGAGGCCGGAGCGGCGGGCCAGCAGGCCGGCGGGGAGCATCCACAGGCCGAAGAACATCTGCGCCAGTAGGTAGCCGTAGCGGTGTAGTTCGAGGAGGAGGAGCACCATGGCCTGCGAGCCTTCGGGGCCGCCGAAGGCGGTGGCGTAGGACGGGGAGGTGGCGACCAGGAGGGCGGCGAAATGGTTGAGCAGGTTGAGGCAGATCATCGAGACCGCTACGGACATGAGGACCAGCATCGCGCGGGCCAGTCCTTCTGAGGTGCGCCTGAAGAGCTGGTGCAGGAGAAGGGCCACCCCCAGAAAGCAGGTGACCTGTACGAGGTCGGCGAGGAAGCCGAGGCGGAACAGGGTGGCGTTGGCGACCACGTTCTCGGTGGTCTTGGCGGCGTCGCCGGGGACGTAGACGCTCGCCCGGACGTACAGCTGGGCGAAGCCGCCGAGGATCGCGACGATGAGGTATAAGACGCCGGTCAGGCGGGCGACGGGTTTCATGATTCCTCCGCGTATTGGAGATGTCGTTGAGGGGGCGCGGAAGACTGCCGCGCTTTGGAGGGCCGCTTCGGGGGACGCCGATGCGTTCGGCCGGTTCGGCCTGAGTCGTCTCGCTGTGGGTGAAGCGCGGTGCTTACACGTGTGGCGGTAGGCGGCGGGGAACCAGCCGCTGGGGGATCCACCGGAGCGGGCGGTGTCCCTGGCGATTTCCGCCAGGAGGGCGGCGGCGATCGTCCGCTGCTGGGTGGGTGCGTGGGGTGCCGGGATCAGCTCGCCGTCACTGGCGCTGACAAGCCCAGGCGGCCTCTTCTTCGTTCGACATGCCGGTAATGTATGACTTCTTTAACGCGATGTCAAAGATGTTTAACCCATCGGTGCCCGCACCAGATGGCCAGGGGCTCGGGGAGGCCCGCTGTTCAACCACCGACCCACTGCGCGCCGGCCGCGCCCGCCGTCCGGGCGGCAGCCTCATGGTGTACGCCGGAGGCGACGGAGCACGCAGGATGCTGGACCTGGAGGACGGCGCCGTGGAGTCGCGCTACGCCGACGACATCGTGGCGCCGTTCCCCGGTCGCGCGGCCACCTCGGCGAGATCAGGATCCGGCGCTGGGAAGACGGCATCCCCTACCGCCGCCCCGGCTTCTCCTTCGAGCCGATGCTCCGCCACAGCCGCCGCACCGACGTCGGCGTCCACTTCTGCGGCGACTACTTCGGCGACCTCGGCAACATGGAACTCGCCGCCGCCTCCGGCTTCCAGGCCGCCCTCCGCGCCACCACCGCGCTCAACGCCGCGATGTGAGCCGGGCGTCCTCCCGGGTAACCGGTCGGGCATGGCTGTGTATGGATTTCATGCCTCGCATGAGCAGGTGCCGCCGGGGGACCTGCTGGAAGCGGTGGTGCGGGCCGAGCGGGCGGGGTTCGCGGCGGCGATGTGTTCCGACCACTTCGCTCCGTGGAGCGAGCGGCAGGGGGAGTCGGGGTTCGCCTGGGCCTGGCTGGGGGCGGCGTTGCAGGCCACGCGGCTGCCGTTCGGGGTGGTGAACGCGCCGGGCCAGCGGTATCACCCGGCGATCGTGGCGCAGGCGATCGGGACGTTGGGGGCGATGTTCCCGGGGCGGTTCTGGGCGGCGCTGGGGAGCGGGGAGGCGGCCAACGAGCATGTGACGGGGGAGCCGTGGCCACGGAAGGACGTGCGCAACGCGCGCCTGGGGGAGTGCGTGGAGGTGATGCGGCGGCTGCTGGACGGGCAGGAGGTCAGCCACGAAGGGCTGGTCACGGTGGATCGGGCCCGGTTGTGGACGTTGCCCGAGCCGGTGCCGCCGTTGCTGGGGGCGGCCGTCAGCGAGGAGACGGCGCGGTGGTGCGCGTCGTGGGCGGACGGCCTGATCACCGTGAACGCCGCGCCGGAGGTGCTGCGCGGGATGGTGGCGGCCTATCGGGACGCCGGGGGGCGCGGACCGGTGTGCCTGCAGGTGCATCTGAGCTGGGCCCCCGAAGAGGCCGAGGCCGTGCGGATCGCCCATGAGCAGTGGCGGACGAACGTGTTCGCGCCGCCGGTGTGCTGGGACCTCGCGATGGTCGAGCAATTCGACGCCGCCGCCGAGCACGTGCCGCCCGAGCGGGTCGCCGAGGTCGTCAACGTCAGTTCGGACCTCACGCGGCACGCCGAGTGGCTGCACGAGTACGCCGGGCTGGGGTTCGACCAGATCTATCTGCATCACGTGGGACGGGATCAACGGGATTTCCTGGAGGCGTTCGGGGCCGAGGTCCTGCCTCGGCTGGCGGAGGGGACTGCCCGGTGAAGCTGACCCGGACGGCCGACCTGTGGTGGAAGAACGCGATCATCTACTGCCTGGACGTGGAGACGTTCCGGGACGCGAACGGGGACGGCGTCGGTGACTTCCGCGGCCTGGCCCAGCAGGTGGACTACCTGGATCGCCTGGGCGTCACATGCGTCTGGCTGATGCCGTTCTTTCCCACCCCGGACCGCGACGACGGCTACGACATCATCGACTTCTACAACGTCGATCCCCGGCTGGGCACGCTGGGCGACTTCGTGGAGTTCACCCGCACCGCGCGCGACCGTGGCATCCGGGTCATCGCCGACCTGGTCGTCAACCACACCTCGGACCGGCACCCGTGGTTCCAGGAGTCGCGCGCGAGCCTCGACTCCCCGTACCGGGACTGGTATGTGTGGCAGGACGAGCCGCCCGCCGACGGTCCCCATGGGGTGGTGTTCCCCGACAAGGAGCACAGCCTGTGGACCCGCGACGACGAGACCGGGCAGTACTACCTGCACCGCTTCTACAAGCATCAGCCCGACCTGAACGTGGCGAATCCGGCGGTCCGCGAGGAGATCGCCAGGATCATGGGCTTCTGGATGACGCTGGGCCTGTCGGGCTTCCGGGTGGACGCGGTGCCGTTCCTGCTGGAGACCTCGGGCCAGGACGACGCAGGCGCGCTGCCCGATCCGCACGAGTACCTGGCCGACCTGCGGCAGTTCATGACCCGGCGCGACGGCGAGGCGGTGCTGCTTGGCGAGGTGAACCTGCCGTACCCGGACGCCATGCCGTTCTTCGGCGACGCCGACGGCACCGGCGACGAGCTGACCATGTGCTTCGACTTCATCGGCATGCAGAGCATGTACCTGTCACTGGCCCGGCGCGACGCGGGGCCGCTGGCCAGGGCGCTGCGCGAGCGTCCGCCGCCGCCGCGTGACGGCCATTGGGCGACGTTCGTCCGCAACCATGACGAACTCACCCTGGACCGCCTCACCGAGGAGGAGCGCCAGGAGGTCTTCGCCGCGTTCGGCCCCGAGAAGGAGATGCGGTTGTACGGCCGGGGCCTGCGCCGTCGCCTGCCGCCGATGCTGGACGGCGACGCGCGCCGGATCAAGATGGTCTACAGCCTGCTCTTCTCCCTGCCCGGCACCCCCGTGCTGTTCTACGGCGAGGAGATCGGCATGGGCGAGGACCTGGGCAACGAGGGCCGCCTGGCGGTGCGCACCCCCATGCAGTGGACGGCCGGCCCCGGCGGCGGCTTCTCCCAGGCGGATCCCGAACGCTTCCCCGCCCGCCCGGTGCCGGGCGCGTACGGCCCCGAGCACGTCAACGTGGCCGCCCAGGCGCGCGACCGCGACTCCCTGCTGTCGTGGGTGCGGATGCTGGCCGAGCGGTACCGGGAGTGCCCGGAGTTCGCCTGGGGCCGGTACGAGGTTCTGGACGTGGGCGAGCCCGGGGTGCTGGCCCACCGCTGCGACACCGGCGACGGGCTGGGCGACGGGATGTCCGACGGCGTCAAGGTCGTCCTGCACAACCTGACCGACCGGGAGGTGCGGGTGGAACTGCCGCTGGCGGACATGGACGAGGGCTGCGAGCTGGCCGACCTGCTGGTGGACGGGACCACCCGGGTGTCCGCGGACGGCACCGCGTCGCTCTCCCTGGACGCCTACGCGTGCCGGTGGCTGCGGGCACGCCGGGCGGACCCGTCACGATAGACCGGCCACGATGGACAGGTGCCGGAAGCGCCGCCGCCCCTTCCGGCCGCCGGTCTCATCGACAGGACGCCTTCGGTCAGATCCGGTAGGCGGCCAGGAACACGCGGACTCCTTCGTCTGCGAAGCGCCGCAGCTCCGCCGGGGTGTACTGCTGCTCGTCCCCGAAGAACATGGCCTTTTCCATCGGCTGGGACAGGATCAGCCAGGCGAAGTGGCTGGCGGCCTGGGACGGGTCGTCGATCCGTAGCAGGCCGCGGCCGTCGAGCTTGCGGAACGTGTCGGCGAACGTGTCGATCGTGAGTCCCGGTGCCCGCTGGTAGTACTCACGCGCGACCTCGGGGAAGCGGCCGGCCTCGGCGATGAGAAGTCTGCGCAGCCGCAGCGTTCGCGGCTGGATGACCACGGTGATGTAGTGGCGCGCGAGCTCGCCCAGGTCCTTCTCCAGGTTCTCGGTGGCCGCGAACTCGGTGACGATGGCGGTGAAGTCGCCGACCCGGGCGGTCGCGCCGATGATGATCGCGCTGAACAGTTGTTCCTTGTCGGTGAAGTGCTTGTAGACGGTCTGCTTGGACACCGCGGCCAGTGCGGCGACCTCGTCCATGCTGGTGCCCTGATAGCCGTTGCGCAGGAACAGCTCGGTGGCCGCTTCCATGATCGCTCTGTGCTTGCGGGCCGAACGGCCCTCATCTTGGGACGGGCTCGTCTGTTGCAGCTCTGTCATGTGGGTTCCTCTCCTCCTCCTCAGCTTAGAACTAGACGGGCCAGTACTCATACGGTACTGTACGGTCTAGTTCTGAACGAACCGAAAGGAAACCCATGAACAAGGTCATCTCCGCGGACGGCACTCCCATCGCCTACGACCGGACGGGTGAGGGGCCGGCGGTCATCCTGATCGGCGGCGGGCCGACCAACCGGTCGATGGAAGCGCCGGTGGCCGAGCTCGTGGCCGGCGCCGGTTTCACCGTCTACAACTACGACCGGCGTGGCCGGGGCGACAGCGGTGACACCGAGCCGTACGCGGTGGAGCGCGAGCTGGAGGACCTGGAGGCGCTGATCGCCGAGGCCGGTGGCTCGGCGATGGTGTACGGCACCTCCGGCGGCGGGATCCTCGCCATCCGCGCCGCGGCCCACGGCCTGGCCATCACCAAGGTGGCACTGTGGGAGGTTCCCTACATCCTCCCGGGCGCCCGTCCGGCCGTTCCCGCCGACTACCGCGACCAGCAGTTCGCGCTGCGCGGGCAGGGCCGTTACGGCGACATGCTGGAGCTGTTCTTCCTCAAGGCGGTGCTCATGCCGGAGGAGTTCGTCACCGGGATGAAGGCCGGCCCGTTCTGGGAGGGCATGGGAGCCACCGCGCCCGCCCTGGCCTACGACGCCGAGCTCGCCGGCGACTTCGCCCTGCCCACCGAACAGCTGGCCGCCCTCGCCGTCCCCGCCCTCGTGATCGACGGTGCGACCATTCCGTGGATCACCGCCGCCGCCGAGGCGATCGCCGGCGCGCTGCCCGACCCGCGGCGCCACACCCTGACCGGTCAGCCCCACAACGTCGACCCGGCGGCCATCGCCCCCGTCCTGGCCGAGTTCTTCGCCGCGTAGAGCCGCTCCGTCCCGGTCGCCCGGTGTGAAGAGGCGCGTCCCCCCCACAGGAGAGGTCATGAGGAAGATCATCGCGCAGTTGTTCGTGTCCGTGGACGGGGTCATGGAAGCCCCCGAGGACTGGCACTTCCCCTACTACGACGACCAGATGGGCGAGGTGGTCGCCGAGCAGTTCCACCAGGCCGACACCTTGCTGCTCGGCCGGGCCACCTACGAGGTGTTCGCCGCCTCCTGGCCACAGCGCGGCGACGAGGTGCCGCTGGCGAAGCGGATCAACGCGATGCCCAAACTGGTCGCCTCCACGACCCTGGACACGGTGCACTGGCACAACTCCACGTTGATCGTCGGTGACGTCGCCACCGAGCTCACCAAGCTCAAGGAGGGACCCGGCGACAACATCACCATCAGCGGCAGCCCCACCCTGGTCCGGTCACTGCTGCGGGAGAACGTCCTGGACGAACTCCAACTGCTCGTCCACCCCATCGTCCTGGGCCACGGCGGGCGTCTGTTCGCCGACGACGGCCGGCGGACGCCGTTGCGGCTGGTCGACTCCGTGACGTTCGGTACCGGAGTCCTTCATCTGACCTATCGTCCCGCGGACGATTCGTAGCGGGCGGTGGCGATGAGATTCCGAACCGTGCTCCAACCGGCCGGCAAGACCGCCACCGGGTTTGAGGTCCCCGACGAGGTCGTCGCCGGCCTCAAAGCGGGACGGCGGCCACCGGTCCGCGTCACGATCAACGGCCACACCTACCGCTCGACCGTGGCGTCCATGGGCGGCCGGTACATGCTGGGGGTCAACGCGGGGAACCGGACGAGCGCGGGGGTGGCCGCGGGCGACGACATCGTGGTGGACCTCGAACTCGACACCGAACCCCGTGAGGTGACCGTGCCGGCCGATCTCGCCGAGGCCCTCGGTCGTGACACGGACGCCAAGAGGTTCTTCGACGGGCTCTCCTACACCAAGAAGCAGGGGTTCGTCATGGCGATCGAGGGAGCCAAGCGGCCCGAGACCAGGCAGCGACGTCTCACCGAGACGATCGCCCTGCTCCGGGACGGGCGCACACGCTGACGGAGCAGGGCCTCAGGTCAGCTCGTGGCCGTGAAATCCGGCTCATCGATGATCATCCGCCAGGTGCCGTCGGCCTGGCGGCGCGCGACCTCGGCCGTCTTCCCGGACGCGTGGATGGGGCGGCCGTCCGGTCCGGGAATCTCCATGGTCCACAACCCGGAGGTCAGCGCCAGGTCGCCGGTCAGGACCGCGCTGACCGGGGCGGCGGTCATGCGGGGGGCGGCGGCCAGGAATTCCCGCAGCACCAGCCGGATCTCCTCCAGCCCTCGCGCGATGTGCCCGGCCGGATAGTGCAGCACCGCGCCGGTCTCGTAGAGCTCCACGAGACCTTCCAGATCTCGGTCGTTGACCCGTTCGACGAAAAGCGGCTGAAGGTCCTGCGGCTGCCGGGCCTGTCGTCGCGCCGGCGTGGCGACCGGGGACGAGGATTGAGCGTTTTCCATCATCAGGACACGCTAGTCCCCCCACTCCGGAGTCGGCGACGGGCCACGTGATCATTCATGCGAGGTCCAGGACGCCGACCGTCTCGCCTTCGCACTCCTCGCCCGTCAGCCGGAATCCGAGCTTGCGGTAGAAGCCCTCCGGGCCGTCGTCGCCGGGGTGCCACGTGACGTACATCCGCGCCTCGCCGCGCCGGCGTACCTCGGCCGCGACCGAGGTGACGGCGAAGCGCCCGACGCCGCGCCCCTGGGCGTCCGCGGCCACGTTGAGGCGCCACAGGCCGGAGCGGAAGTCGAGGCCCTTGCCGTTCCAGTCGATGCCGAGAAAGGCCATCAGGAATCCGACGGGACGGTCACCGTCCAGGATCAGGCGCGGCCACGCCACCTGCGGGTGCACGTACGCCTCGGCCAGCGACTTCATCACGGGCGACACGAACCGCCCCTGGTCGGGCCGCACCTCGACGGCGAGCGCGGTATCGATGTTGGCGGGCGTGATCGGTGCTAACCGGAGGTTCATCGTCATGATCCGAATTATCATCCGATGATGAAGCAGTCGGTGACCACGTTGGTGGCTCTGATCGGTTGCGTGGCCTTTGCGGCGATCGTGATCCTTCCTCTTGTCTCCCTGCCGACGATCCTGTACTTCGTGATCGGATACGGATGTGGGCCCTCAGACGATCGGATGGCGGAGCGCCTGGCCACGCTCGGCATTCTGGACGCCCGCCCCGCCGGCGCCCGGCAGGGGGAACGCGAGAGTCATTGCGAGGACGACGCCCGCGCCACGACCGTCTCCCAGACCTACTGGCTGTCGGGTTCCGAGACGGCCGCGGACGCCTACTACCGGAAGGCCGCTCGCAGGGACGGCTGGACGGCGTCCAAGAACGAGGGCTGCTTCGTCAAGGCGATCGACGAGAAGCTGGTCACGCTCGTGGTCACCGGCCTTTCGGGGAACGAGTACGAGGTTCGGCTGATGTCGACCCCGGGGTCCAGCCTCTGGTGCTGATCCCGGGGGAACCGGGCCACCAGGCGCGGGGGCCGAGGTCGCGGACCAGGGCGGGCACCAGCAGGGAGCGTACGACCAGGGTGTCGAGCAGCACGCCGAAGGCCACGATGAACGCGATCTGGGCGAGGAACGCCAGCGGGATCACCACCAGGGCCGCGAAGGTCGCGGCCAGCACCACGCCCGCCGAGGTGATCACCCCGCCGGTGGTGACCAGCCCGCGCAGCATCCCTTCCCGCGCGCCGAGTGTCATGGTCTCCTCGCGCACCCTGGACATCAGGAAGATGTTGTAGTCGACGCCCAGGGCGACCAGGAAGACGAAGCCGTACAGCGGCACGGACGCGTCGATGCCGGTGAACCCGAACAGGTGCGTGAAGACCAGCGTGGAGACGCCGAGCGTGGCCAGGAAGTTCAGCGCCACGGTGACCACCAGGAGCAGCGGCGTCACGAGCGAGCGCAGCAGCGCGATCAGGATGAGCAGGATGACGGCCAGTACCACCGGCGCGATGAGCAGCGTGTCGTTCCTGGCGGTCTGGGTGGTGTCGTACCGCTGGGCGCTGTATCCGCCGACCAGCACGTCGCGGTCGAGCGCGTCGCGCAGCCGCCGCACGGTGTCCTGGGCCGCGTCGCCGTCCGGCGCGTCGCGCAGCGTGGCCTCCACGAGCGCGACGCCGTCCACGACCTTGGCGGTGTCGCCGGGCCGTCCGCTGACGGTCACCGGCGCGGCGTCGGAGACGCCTTCGACGCCCGCGGCGGTCCGCGCGACGGCCTCGGCCCGCGCGGCGGGCACGACGATGACGGCGGGCTGCCCGGAGCCGCCGGGGAAGTGGGCGCTCAGCGTGGCCTGCGCCGCGACCGAGGGCGCGTCGTTCACGAACGTCTCGTCCAGCGGCACGCCTCTGGCGTTGAGCTGGGGCACGAACAGGGCGAGACCGACCAGCGGCAGGGCGGTGGCGATCCACATCCGCCTGGGGTGGCGGTCCACCAGCGTGGCCACGCGCTCCCAGATCCCGTTCGACCCGGCCTGCCGGGGCTTGGCGGGCCACAGCGCGGTACGGCCAAGCAGCACCAGGACGGCGGGCAGGAAGGTGAGCGCGCTGACGGCGGCGCACACGATGCCGATGGCCCCCACCGGCCCGAGCGCGCGGTTGTTGGTCAGGTTGCTGAGCAGCAGCGCGAGCAGCCCCAGCGCCACGGTGGCGGCGCTGGCCACGATCGGCTCGACCGAGCGCCGCAGCGCGACGCGGACCGCCGCGAACCGGTCGCCGGTGGCGGCCAGTTCCTCGCGGAAGCGGGCGGTCAGCAGCAGCGCGTAGTCCGTGGCCGCGCCGATGACGAGGATGAACAGGATGCCCTGCACCTGGCCGTCCACGCGGACGATGTCGCGGTCGGCCAGGAAGTAGACCACCGCGCAGGCCAGGGCCAGGGCGAAGACCGCGCCGATGATGATGACCAGGGGGAGCAGCACGCTGCGGTACACGGCGAGCAGGATGATCAGTACGGCCAGCAGCGCCACCCCGAGCAGCAGGCCGTCGATCCCGGCGAAGGCGTGTTGCAGGTCGGCCCGGGTGGCGACCGGCCCGGCGAGCTGGGCGCGCAGGCCGTCCACGGTCACCGCCGTGGCGATGCGGTCCAGCGTGTCGCCGATGGAGCCCTCGATCTCGGGGCCGAGCTGGACGACGCCGCGCAGCGCGAGGCCGTCGTCGGAGCCGAAGGCGGGGGTGGGCGTTCCGGTGACGCCCTGGGTGCCGCGCAGCGCGGCCAGCACGCGGGTCGCGTCAGCGGTCTGGGCGGGGGTGATCCGTTCGCCGCCGGCCGTCCAGACCACGATCACCGGTTGCGTCTCGCCCTCGCGGAACCGGTCCTGCATGTGCAGCACGCGTGTGGACTCGGCGCTCTGGGGCAGGAACGCGGCCTGGTCGTTGGTGGAGACCTCGGTCAGCCGCCCGGCGAACGGCCCCAGCCCGCCGCCGACGGCGAGCCAGACCAGCACCAGCAGCAGCGCCGGGACGAGCCTGCGGATCGTATGGCGTGCCATGGGCGCGGCCTCCCGATAGATAGCTTAATCATTGAGATACTCAACAATTGAGTTAATGTAGCATGGCCGCATGAACGGCAAGGACGGCGAGGCCATCGACCTGCGGTCCTTCGGAGCCCGGCTGCGGCGGATAACCGCCGAGTTCAACCGCATCGCCCACGCCTTCGCCCACGAGAACGGCCTGCACCCCACCGACGTCCAGGCCCTCATCAAGATCTTCGACGCGCCGTCGCCGATCACCCCGACCCGCCTGCGCGAGGAGTTGAACCTCACCTCGGGCGCCGTCACCGCCTGCCTCGACCGGCTGGAGCGCGCCGGTCACATCCGCCGCGTCCGCGACGCGCACGACCGCCGCGTGGTCCACCTGCACTACCTCGACGCGGCCAAGGACGTCGCCGCCGCCTTCTTCCGCCCCCTCGGCCGCGCCACCGACAACGCCCTGCACCGCTTCACTCCGGACGAACGGCGCATCGCCGCCGCGTTCCTCGACACCCTCAGCGACGAACTCGACCTTCTCCGCGCCGAGCCGCCGTCCTCTTGACGGGGTCTGTTAGATCGACTAGACCACAGAGAGTCAGTTGATCACCCGGGAGGACATCATGTCTGGCAGGTCGTGGTTACGTTTCGCGGGACGCACGGCGGTGACCGCCGTGGCGGCGGGGACACTGGTCGCGGTGGCGGGGATGCCCGCGTCGGCGGCGGGCGGCGACAAGCCGAAGCCGCCGAAGACCACCAAGGGGCCGTGCGCGTACACCCAGACTCCGGACGACCCGGCCGTGCGCAAGGTGCCGCTGCCGCCGGACCCCAAGCGCACTCCCACCCGGCCGGTCTCGGCGGTCCTCAAGACGAACCACGGCGTCATCGGGCTGACGCTCGACCCGGTCAAGGCGCCGTGCACGGTGCAGAGCTTCGTGCACCTGATCAAGCGCGGGTTCTACGACCGCACCTCCTGCCACCGGCTCACCGCCTACGACCGGCTCAAGGTGCTGCAGTGCGGCGACCCGAGCTTCACCGGGGAGGGCGGGCCTGGCTACAAGTACAAGGACGAGTTGCCCACCGACCTGCCGCCGTGGCCGGGCGACACCACCGGGCAGCGTAAGACGTACGCGCGGGGCGTGCTGGCGATGGCCAATGCCGGTCCCGCCACCAACGGCAGCCAGTTCTTCCTGGTGTACGGCGATTCGGGGCTCGCGCCCAACTACACGGTCTTCGGCACGGTGGACGCGGCCGGGCTCGCCGCGCTCGACCGGATCGCCGCCGGGGGCATCCAGCCCACCCCGGACGGCCCGACGCCGCCGGTGGACGGCAAGCCGGTGCTCCCGGCCGACATCCGCGACGCCAAGGTGCGCCATTAGCCGCTAACCGCTCATATCGGACTCCGGCGCACCGGGTATACGCGGCGCGCCGGAGAAACCGACTGACAAATCATGGTTTGCAGGAAATCGCCGATCCGGCCATGATTCCCGAGTGCCATTCCCCGACGCCCTTCGATCCCGGCGTTTCCTGTTCTTCTGCCTCGCGGCCGCCGCGATATACGGCGGTTTCCAGCTCGCCGACAAGGAGCTGATGGAGCAGGCGTTCGTCCTGGACATCGCGGGTGAATCAGCGGGAACCCGGCTCGACGGCCTGGCCGAGTCGCTGGCCCCCCGTCCTGCTCGGCCTGCCGTTCGGCGTGCTGGTGGACCGGGTACGACACCGCCGTTCGATCGTCGTGGTGCTGGTCCTCGCCACCGCGGCCGGGATCGCCTCCGTGGCGCTGGCCAACGCGCTCGACTCCGCCGGGTGGTCGCACATCGTCGCGGTGATGATGATGACGACCGTCCTGATGGCGATGGTGCCGATCGGGCAGGACGCCTGGCTGCCCTCCGTCGTCTCGCATGACCTGCTGGTCCCGGCCAACGCCGCGCTGACGGTGCTGCCCGCCGCCTTCCTGGTCACCGTGGTGCCCGCGCTGACCCCGGTGGGCGCGATCGAGGGCGCGTTCCTGCTGGCCCCGTGCGTGCTGCTGGTGATCGCCACGGTGGCGTTCGGCAGGGTGGACGCCGAGGAGACGCCGCCGCCCCGGGGCGACCTGTGGCGGGAGGTCACCGAGGGCGTCCGATTCACCCTTGGCGACCCGGTGCTCCGGGCGATCGCCCTGTATCTCGTGCTCTCCGAGCTGTTCCTGACGTTCGGTGACGAGATCACCGGCGCCATGATGAGTGGGGCGCGCCGGGACATGTCGACGGGCGACGTCTACACGCTGATGGTGGTGCTCCCGGCCGTCGTCGCGCCGCTGGTGGGGGCGGCACTGGCCGTCCTGCTGTACCGCAGGCTGGGCACCTTCCGGCTGGCCTGGACGGCGGTGCTGGTGACGCAGCCGTGCACGCTGCTGCTCGCGCTGCCCGACCTGCCGGGCGGCTCGCTGTGGTACCTGCTGGGCACCGGCGTCCCCTGGACGGGGACGATCATCGCCACGATCACCCTGCTCAGCCACCGGCAGACGATCACCCCGGACCGGCTGCTCGGCCGGGTGGGCGGGGTGCTGCTCACACTCGTCGGGCTGGCCGCGCTCACCGGGCGGATGCTGGAGGCCCCCGCGGGGTGGTTCGCCGAGACCATCGGCCCGGCGGACGCGCAGCCGTACCTGCTGCCCGGCCTGGTCCTGGCCACGCTGGCGGGGCTCGCCCCGGCCGTCCCGCTGCTGCGCGTACGGCACGCCGTCGCCGCGCCCCAGCGCGAGCCGGTGACGCCGGGCCCATAGCGCGGTGCTATGGAAAGACGTTGCTGTTCGCACGCTTGCCTCGCTGTCAAGGTGAGGGTCAGGCTCAGGCCGCGTTGTGGACGTCTCATAAGGAGGCTGCGACGTGAAACGCTCAATGAGCATGGCCGCACTGTTGGTCGCGATCGCCGTCCTCGGCACGACGGGCGCCGCCCCGTCGCACGCGCTGATGTTGCCGCCGCCACCCGAATACTCACTGGCACTGACGGAGGATTCCGGCACCACGGACCAGGGCGGGGTGGCGAGCACCCGCCTGAACAGCACTGTCATCAACGGCGGGCAGACGCTCGTGCTGTCGGCCACCGGCGTGCCCGACGGCGTGTCCGTGGCGTTCGCCCCCGAACTCACCTACACGGGCGGCGGCTCGGACATCGCGGTCATCGCCTCGCCGTCCGCACGGCCCGGCACGTATCCGATCACGATTGTCAGCACCGCCACACCCATCCATACCGTGACGTACACGCTCACCGTGACGCCCGCCGATCCGGCGAACGACTTCTCCTTCTCGCTCGGCGCCCCGCCCCTCACGGTGGACCGGGGTTCGTCGGGCACGCTCAACGTGGACACCGCGACCATCGGGGGTGATCCGCAGGAGGTGGCGCTCAGCGCCGTGGGCGTGCCGTCGGGGATGTCGGTGGGCTTCGAGCCCGCGACCGTCACCACCGGAGGGCGTGGCGTGATCAGGGTCTCGCCGTCCGACCAGATGGCGTTCGGGACCTATCCGATCCTGGTCTACGCGAAGGGAACGCTGAACCGGGCGGTCCCGCTCCGGGTCGTCGTGCGCGACGGCCGTCCCGACGACTTCTCGGTGCGGCTGCTGATGCCACGGGGCACGGCCGAGGCGGGTTCGTCGGTGGGCACCACGGTGATGATCTCGACCATGGCGGGCCGCAGGCAGAACGTCACGGTGTCGTCGTCCGGCGCTCCGCCGGGCGGGTCGGTGAGCATCTGGCCGACCTCGACCAACAGCGACGCCTACGTCACGGTCAGGATCGGAACCGCCCGGACGACGCCGCTGGGCACCTATCCAGTGACCCTCACGGTCACCGGGTCGGTCGTGCGCAGCCAGACCTTCGAGGTGACCGTGAAACCCCGGACGATTCCCGCCTACCAGTACTACACCTGGTACAACTCGGGTGATGTGATCATGTACGAGGGGGTCGCGTACCGCTGCGTGATCGCCCACACATCGATGCCGGGGTGGGAGCCGCCGAACGTGCCCAGCGTCTGGTCACGGGCGTAAGCCGGGCACGCCCGGGGCCTATCTCCCAGGGACGGCCCCGGGCACGGCTCGCCCGAACTTCGCCCTGGCCAGCAGCGGCAGCAACAGGACGCCCAGCCCGGTCATGACCGCGGCGGCCAGGAAGGCGGAGGCGAATCCGGCCGAGGTCGGCGTGGTCGTGCCGGGCAGGACGGTCCCAGCCAGGATCGCCGCCCCGATCTGGCTGCCCGCGGCCCCTCCGACGGTGCGGGCGACCGTGTTCACGCCGTTGGCGCTGCCGCTGTGCTCGGGCGTGCTGCCCGCGTTGACCAGCGTCGGCAGCGCCGCCATGGCGAAGCCGTACCCGGTGCTGCACACCAGGTAGCAGGCGAGCACCTGCCACAGGCTCCCGTGCAGGACGGCCAGCAGCACGCCCCCGCAGGCCGCGAGCCCCAGCCCGATCCACAGCGGTACGCGGTGCCCGAACCGGCGCTCGATCCGGGGCACGGCCCAGCTCGCCGGAAGGGTGAGGAGCGTTCCAGGCAGCAGCATGAGGGCGGCCCCGGTGACCGTCGCGCCGAAGCCGATCTCCCCGGGGCCGGCGGGAAGCTGGGCGAGCTTGGGGAGCAGCGCGTAGAACACGAACTGGTTGGCGCCGAGCGCGAACGCGCCGAGGTGGGCGATGAGCAGCGGCCGGTGGACCAGTAGGCCGATGTCGATCACCGGGTGCGCGGTCCGGCGCTCGATCACCACGAACGCGGCCAGCACGGCCAGGCCTCCGGCGAACAGTCCCAGTACGGCGGGCGACCCCCAACCCCAGGACGGCCCCTGGGTGATGCCGAGCAGCACCGCGACCAGCCCGGTCGCCAGGGTGAGCGCTCCGGGGACGTCCAGCCGTCCGCCGGGGGTGCCGGGCAGCGGCGGCACGAACGCGATCGCCGCCGCCAGCGCGGCCAGCACGAGCACCGCGCCGACCACGAACAGCCAGCGCCAGGAGAAGTGGTCCACGAGGACGCCGCCGACCAGCAGCCCGGCTCCGGCGGTGGTGCCGACCAGGCCCGCGGTCAGCGCGAGGCCGAACGCCACCCGGTCGGGCGGGAGGGTCCGGCGCACGATCGCGAACGAGAGCGGCAGCAGCGCCAGGCTGATGCCCTGCACCGCGCGGGCGGCGATGAGCGCGCCGATGTCGGGGGCGACGATCGCGCCCAGGGTGCCGGCCAGGTAGAGGGCGAGGGAACCGAGCAGCACGCGGCGGGTGCCGTACCGGTCGGCGAGCCGTCCGGCCAGCGGGGTGCAGACGGCGCTGGCCAGCAGGGTGGAGGAGAGCACGGCCCAGGAGGCACTGGCGGGGTCGGCGCGCAGGTCGTGCTGGATCACCGTCATCGCGGGCACGGTCATGGTCTGCGGCAGGCCGTAGGACAGAACGACGAGGACCAGCGCGGTCAGCACGGCGGGGGGCCGGTGACGGGCGTGCACGGGGGCGGGGACTTGGGCTGTCGTGGTCACGCGTGCCCGCTCGTGGCGCGGCGGGTGGAGGTCCGGGGGGGATGGGCGGTGGAGCTGCGGGAACGCAGCCCCGCGGGGTCACCGGCGCTGGTCATCGCGTACCTCGTGTTTCTGGAGCTCATGGCCGTTCGGGGGGTGCCGGATGCTGGACGCGACGGCGTTGCTGGTGAAAGGCTCGTCCTGTTGCGAACGTCGTTCGCAAAATGTCGGATTTAGGGTAACTTAGTGCGAACGGTGTTCGCAAGGAGGGCTTGGTGGCACAGGACGTTCGGCACCACCACCGTCGCCGGTCGCTGAACCGGCAGGTCATCGTGGCCGCCGCGCGCCGGGTGGCCGACTCCTCCGGGCTCGCCGAGCTGACCCTGCGACGCGTCGCGGGCGAGCTCGGAACCGGGCAGGCGTCCCTCTACCGGCACATCGCCGACCGCGCCGAACTGCTCGGCCTGCTCGCCGAGGACCTCGCCACCGGCTTTCCGCTGGAGGGCGGCCGGTCCGGCGCCGACGGCGTGGTCCGGCAGTGGGAGGCGATGCACGACTACCTCGCCGACCATCCATGGGGCGCCCGCGTCATCGCCGAAGGCTTTCACACCGCGGCGGGCGGCCATGCCGTGGCCGAGCACAACCTCGCCCTGCTGCGCGCGGCCGGCCTCGACGACACCGACGCGGCCCGCGCCTACCGGGCCCTGTGGCACCTGCTGCTCGGCCACCTCCTCAACGAGCACCCCCTCGGCCACGACGGCGAGAAGGACCTGGGCGCCCCCGACTTCTCCTGGGCCCTGCGCCGCCTGGTCACCGGAATGACCGACTGCCCGGACCTACCCTGCGGGAACGCGATCCGATGAGGCCCGCAGGCGCAGTTCGTGGACGGCCAGGAAGACCAGCCAGGCGAAGCCGGTGACGAGTGACAGGCGTTGCATCAGGCCGCCCAGGGCGGTGAAGCCCGGGTCGCCGGAGAAGCCCAGCCCGGCCAGGACGAAAAGGGCGAGCATGGCGACGGCGGTGAGCACGGAGTAGGCGGCGAGACGCAGGCGGTCGGAGGTCGCGAACCGGTAGGCCAGCACGCAGCAGACGCCGGGCAGGGCCACGAAGACCGGCAGCGAGAAGGCGTTGTGCAGGTTTCCGGTCGCGGTGTCGCCGGCGGGGACGCCGGGAGGGTAGTCCCCGACGGGGTCGGTGGGGAAGATCCCGGCGCCGATCAGCCCGAGGCCGACGAGTGCCAGCAGCAGCGGCGGCCACAGGCCGTGGCCGCGCAGCCCGGCGGCGAGGGCGAGCACCAGCAGCCCGGTGACGACGAAGTTCGTGACCTGGGTCCAGCCGAGGTCGCCGAGCGCGAGCGCGCTGACCGGGTGACGCAGCGGGTCGTAGTCCGCGCGGGTCGCGCCCTCGACGAGGAACGCGACCACGAAGAGCACGGGACCGGCCACCCCGCACGCGAGCAGCCATCGCGGGGCGGTCACCGCCGGCCGCGGAGGTTGATCGATCCGTGCACGTCGCCGGCCTGCACCACGGTGCCGGTGATCTCGGCGTTGTCGCCGATGACGTTGGTAACGCCGCCCGGCCGGATCGTCCGCGCGGTGTGCGCCATCCACTCGGCGAGCGCCGTGCCGAACTCGGGGTCCCCCTGGGCCCGCGAGATGAGGATCCCGGCGATCTCCCTCGGGTCGTGGGCGGCCTGGGCCTCCAGTTCGGCGGGCGTGTCATCGCCGAATCGGCGGCGCACCAGCGCCGTCAGCGTGGCCCAGGCGCTCTTGCCCGCCTCACCGGCGGCCCCGCCGACGGCCGCCGAAATGACGGCGGCGAGTGCGGGGATGATGCTCGGGTCCATCCTGCCCCCTTGATATTCACGTTGATATGCACGGAATCGGGCTTCGGCGTAATTGTCCGCTCTCGACACCGCCCCGGAAAGCCCCGTCATTCCGCCCCGTGATCGCCGCCGGGGCCGTCAGGACGTCATTCGGGTGACTTGTACAGGTGGCTCCTGGTGCGCGGCTGGGCCGGTGATGCGACTGGCGTCCTGATTGTGTGGTTTTGGTGGCTTATGGGTGTTCATAAACCTTTTCCAGGCTTGTCGAGTGACGTGTTGACCCGTGTCCGGGTCCGGACAGGCGTTCCGGTCTGCAGATATACGTAAGTTCTACCGGTCTCGCCGTCGGCACGGCGGGAAGATCGGACGTAATGGCGATGACCGGAAATAGGGATTTGGGAAAGATGTTAGCCTCAGTAAATAGGAAAAATCGGTAAAAGGGCTGCACGTTGATGATCGAAGCCGTAAAGATGGCACCCGGCACCGGGCACGGGTGCGCCACCGGCGCGCCCTCGCACCGGTGACCGACGCCAAACGTAAGGTACGCACGAACACATACCGGGTGGTCAATCGTCGCGGAGGTCGCAGACATGACCGGTAGGTACAACCCAGGTCAGAGCCCGGACGGCGAGAGCGTCTTACCCGGCCGCCGGAGGCCGAGGCGCCCCGGCATGATCGCCGCCCTGGTGGCGGTGTTCCTGGTGGCGGCGGCCGTACCGGCCGTATTGATCGCCAACCAGGACAAGGAGCCGGTGGCCGTCACCCCGGCCGCGGCGGCGGCCCCCGTGCGCGAGGCGATGGAGACGAGTCTGTGGAACTCGGACCCGATCAACCCCGCCGTGCACTCCGACCGCACCGGCCTTGAGCTGGGTACTCGCTTCACCGCTTCCCGGGACGGCTGGGCGCTCGGCGTTCGCTTCTGGAAGCCCGCCCGCGCCAAGGGCACGCACACCGGAAGTGTCTGGGACTCCCGCGGGCGCAGGCTGGCCAGAGTGACGTTCACGGCCGAGACCGCGTCCGGCTGGCAGGAGGCGCTCTTCGACGAGCCCGTGGTCATCAAGGCCGGGCGCGTCTACACCGTCTCCTACTACAACAAGAAGGGCCTCTACGCGGGCACGCCGGGCTTCACCTCGGCGAAGTCCGGGCCGCTGCGGACCGCTTCCGGCCGGGCGGGCGTCTACCAGTACGGCAACAGCGCGTATCCGTACCGGTCGAACCCGCGCGGTTACAACTACTGGGTGGACGTGCTGTTCCGCTGGTATCACTGGCGGCGCCTGCCGACGACCCCCACGCCGAAGCCCACTCCGAAGCCGACGCCGTCGGACACCGGGTCGAAGACGCCGGAGCCGAAGCCGACTCCCACGCCGACGTCGACCCGCCCGAAGCCGACGCCCACGGACGAGCCGTCCGAGACGCCGACTCCGAGCCCGAAGCCGACGCCCACCGACGAGCCGTCCGAGACGCCGACGGCGACTCCCACGCCGAAGCCGACGCCCACGGACGAGCCGTCGGAGACGCCCACGCCCACGCCGACCAAGACGGACCCCGGCGGTGGCGCGTGTGAGTACCCGACGCCTTCGTGCACCGGTGTCCCGTCCGGGGCCAAGCTCGACAAACTGTCCCTGAACCTGGACGGCGACGCCTACGCCGTGACCAAGGCCGGCACCGTGCTGGACGGCGTCCACATCCCAGGCCACCTGGTGATCCACGCCGACAACGTGAAGATCACCAACAGCCGGATCGACGGCAGCGTGATCAATGCCAACGGGCCGAAGACGTTCCGCTTCGAGGTCAGCGACTCGACGATCGGCCGGGAGGGCGCGTGTGAGACGCAGCCCGGCATCGGCCAGGACAAGTACACCGCCACCCGCGTCAAGATCATCGGACACAGCGACGGGTTCCGGGCCTCAGGTGACGACATCGCGATCCGCGACTCCTTCGTCAAGCTGTGCTCGAACCCGGGCGACCATTCCGACGGCATCCAGTCGTACAAGACCGGCAAGGGCCTGATCTTCGACCACAACACCGTGGACCAGCGGGCCGCCAGGGACATCACCGCGCCGATCTTCCTGGTGGACGACCAGCAGGAGGACGTCGTCGTCACCGACAACCTGGTGATGGGCGGCACCTACAGCATCCAGGTCCGCAACGTGGCCGGCCAGGCCGTCGTGCGCGGCAACCGGCTGGTCAACAAGTCGTGGGTCTACGGGCCCACGGAGAGCAACTGCGGGAAGGTGCAGTGGTCCGACAACAAGCTCGTGACCATTGACGAGAGCTACCGTGTCACCTCCACGGTGGGCCCGCTCAACTGCGTCAACTACTAGGTCGGCCACTCGGTCGCGGTAGGCACGATCCGGGGCCGGTCCTCTCAGGGGGACCGGCCCCGGCCGTGTGTCAGCCGCCTTGTGGGCGCAGCCCGGCGGAGACGACGATGTCCCGGCCCGGCAGGACGGTGCTCTCGGCCACGGTCAGCCCGCTCGCGGCCAGGTGGGCGTCCACGATGCGCAGCCCGACGGCGTAGCCGGACATGCTGGGCACCCCCGCCGGTTCTCCGCCGAAACGCAGGATGGCCGGATCGCCGAGCACGTACGCCAGGGCGGTGCCCATTCCCTCCCTGTCCAGGTCGGCCACCGTCTTCTCGTAGGCGCGGTCGAACTCCGCGCCGGTCACCATGTCCGACCAGGGCCCCATGGCCTCCGGGCCGGACAGCTCCCGCACGAACGCCTCGGCCAGCCCTTCGGCGACCACGTGCTCCCCGACCGTCACCGTGGCCGGATTCCACTCGACGTTCTGGTAGCGGACGTTGTGGTGGAACTCGTGCACCGCGCAGTGCGCGATCCTGCCGATGACGTCGTCGGACGGCCAGGCCAGCAGGTAGAGCCACCCGGGGACGGAGCCCATGCCGTAGTAGCCGCCCGCCGTCTCCATCAGATGCTCGTTGTCCGGGTTGCCGAGCACGAACATCACCCGCATCCGCTCGGGATGCGCGATCCCGGGCACCTTCGCGCGAAGGTGGTCGAGCGCCCGGCCCAGTTCCTCCTCGATGCGCCCGAGCAGCCCGGCGTCGGACATGCGGGCGAGCGCCTCGATGTACCGGGGATCGGCGTCGCCGGTGTCCAGCCGGAAGCCGCCTCCCTGGCGGTGCATGGCGACCGGGTCGCCGGGCGGCATCGAGCCCTCCATGGGCGCGAGCATGGCCCGCAGCGCGTCGGGCCTGTGCTCGGACGGCAGCGCGAGGATCTCCGACATGGCCGAGAGGGTGTCGTATACGACGATTTCCATGTCGGCGACGGTAGAAGCTCCAGTGACTGGAGACTCAACCTGATTTCGAGACGATGATCTTGTGTCGGCTCGTGTGCCAGATCGTGTGTCGGCCGGTCACGCGCTCGCGCGTGGGACGGCCGGACGTGGCAGCGGCACGTTGCTCCCCGTTGAGACCCCGAAAATCCCCATGTACCCCGGTCTTGTGGTCGTCCCCGTTGAAACGAACCGCCGGGGCAGGCCGGAACGGCGGTGTCGCAGCACGTCCGGCCGTCCCCGGCGGCCGGAGATCCGGCTTGTGAACCGGCTAATTGATCATGTCGTCGAACTCGCCGTCCTTGGCCCCCAGGATGAACGCCCTGATCTCGGCACTCGTGTAGACGAGAGCGGGGCCTTCAGGGTGACGCGAGTTCCGTACGGCGACGCCGCCGTCAGCGAGAGGAGCCACCTCCACGCAATTGCCGTTGGGATTGCTGTGTCGGCTCTTGCGCCAGGCGACGGCCAGGCTGTCGGCAGGTATGCCGTTGTGGATCGGGTTCATGCTTCTCTCCCCGAGATGAGCATGTGCGTACGAATGCACGTGCATCTGCGATTGCATTTCGCAAGATACGCCAAAAATCTGGTGTGCGTGTCCTGGACCGCAACATTTATGGCGCTACCGCCACCTAGTTCCCGCTGCGGAGGCACGTGGTGGGAGATGCCCGGATACGCCGCCATTGTGGCCTGCGGGATCGCGATCAACCAGGTCATCGGCGGGGCGCAGTCGAACGCCCGGCCGGTCGGCGTGCCCGGATTGGCACGTTCCAAATCCTTCCCGTCGACCTGCTCGCCGGACGGGACGGCTCGTTCAGACGGACAGTTCCTTGTGCAGATTCCGCAGGAACTGCCGGGTGGAAGAGGCGGAGTCGGCCTGGACGCACAGGCGGTCCATGACCTCCATGTAGCCCTCGGTCTCCTCAAGTTTGTCCAGGTAGAGGGCGCTGTCGAGCTGTTCCATGTAGACGACGTCGGGCAGCTCGCGCTCGCGGAACCGCATGATCGTGAACGGCCCGCCGGCCGCGGCGTGGCCGCCCCGCGCGAACGGCACGATCTGCAGGGTCACGTTGGGCAGCTCGATGACCTGGAGCAGGTGCTCGATCTGGGCGCGCATGATCTCGCGCCCGCCCAGCGGACGGCGCAGCGCGGCCTCGTCCATCACCGCCCACAGCACCGGGGCGTCGGGACCGGTCAGCCGCTCCTGGCGGCGCATCCGCAGATCGATGCGGCGGTCCAGCTCCTCCATCGGAGCCGTCGAGTTGGCCAGCAGGATGACCGACCGCGCGTAGTCGCGAGTCTGGAGCAGCCCCGGCACGAACTGGATCTCATAGGAACGGATGGTGCATGCGGCCTCTTCGAGACCGACGTACACCTCGAACCAGTGCGGGAGCAGGTCGGTGTACTTGTGCCACCAGCCGGGGGAGTTGGCCTGACGTGCCAGGTTGAGCAGCGGTTCGCGCTCGGCGGGGTCGGTCACGCCGTACAGGGTGAGGAGGTCGGCGACGTCGCGCTCCTTGAAGCTGACGCGCCCCAGCTCAAGCCTGCTGATCTTGGCGTGTGACCCTCTGATGGCGTGCCCGGCCGCCTCGCGGGTGATGTCCTTGGCGGTACGCAGCCGCCGTAGCTGGGTGCCCAGAAGGATCCTCAAGATCGTTGGGCCACCCGAGCCGTGGGAAAGTAACGATCCGCTGTCCGCCGGTTCTGCGATCAACGCCGTGCTCCCTGCTGATCCAGTTGAACTCTCAAGTAGTCTGCCATGTTCCCCATCTAACGTACAGGGCTTTTGCACGTGCATACGCACATGCAAAGGTAACGTTCAGAAGAACTTGCATCAGCACTGTTCCGATGTACTTGCACCAGATTCATGCGCGGGCAAAGATGTCCCTTGAACGACTTGCCCGCTAGCGCGCAATCTCCGATCGCCTGGGGACGCATCCATGACGACACCTGTAGCACGCCGGCAAGCCGCGACGGGGGATCCACCTCCGCCGTGGCTGCTCACCGCTCTGGTGAACGACGGCAATGCCAAGATGCCCGGCTTTGACATGTGCAACCCGGCCTCCCCCGCAATTGCGCGAGAGTTCACCGTCTCAGTGCTGAACGGGTGGGGCACGGAAGACTCGTTCTATGACGCACAGCTCGTCATCTCCGAACTCGTCACCAACGCGATGCGGCACGCCGGCGGCATCGTCGGGCTGCGGCTGATCCGCAGCGGCGGTCAGCTCGGCTGCGCCGTGTCCGACTCCAGCGACGTCGCGCCCACGCTCACCGAGCAGGACTGCTTCGCCGAGACCGGGCGCGGTCTGCACTTAGTGGAGGCGCTCGCCTCCTCCTGGGGCTGGATCCGACTCGACGACCACCACGGCAAGCTGGTCTGGGCGATTCTCACCCCCGAGTGCTGACCCCCCCTCCGCCCCTCTTTTCCGGACCTGAGCCACTTTCCGGATCCTTTTCCGGGCCTGACCTTCGAGCCCCGCCCCCGCCCGCCGTGATCGCGGCGGTACGCTGGCGCGTGATGTACCGACTCGTGTTCACGCAGGTCCTGGCCCGTTTCGATGCCGAGGCCGTGCACCATCTCACCGTCCGGGCGCTCCGGCTGCTGGCGCTGCTGCCGCTGCTCAAGCGCCTGATCCACCGCGCGCTGGCGCCGCGCGACCCCGCGCTGCGCGTCAAGGCGTTCGGCGTGCACTTCCCCGGCCCGCTCGGCCTGGCCGCGGGCTTCGACAAGGACGCGGGCTGCGCCGAAGCGCTGGCCGCCTTCGGCTTCGGGTTCGTCGAGGTCGGTACGATCACCGCGCACGGCCAGCCGGGCAACGCCAGGCCCCGGCTGTTCCGGCTGATCCGCGACCGGGCCATCGTCAACCGGATGGGCTTCAACAACGCAGGGGCGCAGGCGGCGGCGGCCAGGCTGCGCAGGCCGCGCGGCCTGCCCGTGGTGGTCGGCGTCAACATCGGCAAGACCAAGGTGGTGCCCGAGGCCGAGGCGGTCGCCGACTACGCGGCCTGCGCCAAGGAACTGGCCCCGCTCGCCGACTACCTGGTGGTCAACGTCAGCTCGCCCAACACGCCCGGGCTGCGCGACCTGCAGGCCGTGGACATGCTGCGCCCCCTGCTCACCGAGGTCAAGCACGTCGCCGCCGCCACGACGCGCCGCACGCCGCTGCTGGTCAAGATCGCGCCCGACCTCGCCGACGAGGACATCGACGCGATCGCCGACCTGGCGCTGGAACTGGAGCTGGACGGCATCATCGCCACCAACACCACCATCGCCCGCCCCGCCGGGGTGCGGACCACCGCCGCCACGCGCGCGGGAGGGCTGTCCGGCCGTCCCCTCAAGGCCCGCTCGCTGCGGGTGCTGCGCAGGCTGCGGGCCCGCGTCGGCGACCGGATCACGCTGGTGTCGGTGGGCGGCGTCGAGGACGTGGACGACGTGTGGGAGCGGCTGCTGGCCGGCGCGTCCCTGGTGCAGGGCTACACCGGCATGATCTACGGCGGGCCGCTGTGGGCGTCACGGATCCACCGCGCGCTGGCTCGCCGCGTGCGTCGCCACGGCCTGAAGTCCATCGAGGAGATCATCGGCCGCACGGCCACCTGACCTCCCCGGCGTGCCTCACATACCGTGCCTCACATACTGGGACGCGTGGAGTCGGCGGAGTTCGTCATCTCCTCCACGTGGCGCATCATCTCGACCACGTTGACGACGCCCGGCCGGTGCCGCCGCCTGCCGATGCCGCCCCGCTGCCAGGGGCGCGGCCCCTGCGGCGGCCGGTACTCCACGCCCAGGGCGTCCAGGCGGGCCAGGTGGGCGCCGAGCCGTCCCGTCAGGTCGGCCGGCCGGCCGTGCCAGGTGATCTCGGCCAGCGCCGCGCCGCGCGGCCAGGCCCGATAGTCCAGCGTGCGGGCGTCCGGGATGCGCTCGCTCCAGTGCTGGGCCTGCGCGCCGAGCACGCGGGCGCGCTCGGCCGCCGTCCACGACTCCGGGATCACCTCGAAGGCGGCCACGTCCGCCAGGGTAGTGGGCGCGCCGATGGCCAGCGGCTCCTCGGCGCCGTCGGACTCCCCGTAGTCGAAGTAGAGCGGGAAGACGGGAGTTATCACCACGTCGTACCCGGCCGCCGCCACGCGCCTGGCCACGCCCATGCCGCGCCACGGCATCACCACTGTGTCCGCGCGCAGCTCGCCGCTGACGAACGCCTCGTCCCAGACCACCGCCCGCGTGCCGCGCCCCGCCAGCTCGTCGGCCAGCCTGCGCAGGAACCACGCGTGCAGCTCCGCCGGGGTGTCCAGGCCGAGCGAGCGGCGGTAGTCGTCGATCTCCGCCGAGGCGGCCCAGTCGTCGAGCACGCACTCGTCGCCGCCGATGTGGAAGAACGGCGCGCCGCCCAGCGCCCCGGCCACCTCGTCGAGCACGGTCGTGAGGAAGTCGACGGTGGCGGGCAGCGGGGACAGGATCGTGGGGGAGATGCCCCACCGGTCGAGCACCGGGAACGTCTCCTGGGGCCGCGCGCCGTACTGCGGGTAGGCCGCGACCAGGGCGGACGCGTGGCCCGGTACGTCGATCTCCGGGACCACCGTCACCGACCGCGAGCGCGCGTACTCCGCGATCTCGGCGAGGTCGGCGAGCGTGTAGCGGCCGCCGTGCGGGACCTCGTCGTAGGTGACCTCCTCGCCGTAGTAGCTGGAGATCGTGCGCGGTCGGTGCGAGCCGACCTCGTGCAACTTCGGGTACGCTCGGCTCTCCACCCGCCAGCCCTGGTCGTCCACCAGGTGCAGATGCAGGATGTTCAGCTTGTGCGCGGCCATGATGTCGATGTGGCGGAGCACGTCCTGCTTGGGCAGGAAATGGCGGGCCACGTCCAGGTGCATCCCGCGCCAGGAGCACCGGGGCGCGTCCTCGACGCGGACGCCGGGGATGGTCCAGGGGGTGCGGGGCCGTACGGACCGGTAGGCGTCGGGCGGGAGGAGCTGGCGTAGCGTCTGCCCCGCGTAGAAGGCCCCGGCCCGGTCGGCGGCGGTGACCCTGACGCCGCCGGGATCGACGGTGAGCGTGTACGCCTCGGCCCCGAGCCCGGGGTCGCGCCGCACGGTGACCGCGCCGCCGCCGTCCACGATGCGCAGGTCGAGCACGGACAGAGCGGCGCGCAGGCCGTCCACCAGTTCGCCGTCGCCCGAGATCGCGGCGCCGGGCGCCAGCTCGAACGACCCACCCGTGAGATCCACGACCCGGGGCAGCGGCAACAGATCAGTCATATCCCGATCATGCCAAACCAGTGTGGGTTTGTGCCCTACCTGATGGGTCTTTGTGCACCTTCGTGCATGGGTGGCGTTAGTTGAGGTAGTTCTGCACTCCGTCGGCGAGAGCCTGCGCGATCTTCTGCCGGAACGCCGGCGAGTGGAACTTCGCCGCCTCCGTGGGATTGCGCATGTTGCCGGACTCGACGAAGACCTTCGGCACCGTGGACAGGTTGAGCCCGCCCAGGTCGTCGCGGAAGTCGAGGGCCTTGTCGCCGATGTAGTTGCTGTACGGCAGGCCCGTGCCCGCCCGGAAGGCGTCTCTGACCGCGATGCCCAGCTTCCGGGAGTCGGCGACCACCGGATCGACCGGGCCGTTGATCTTCTTCGGCATGATCACGTGGAAGCCGTGATTGGCCGGGGCCGCCCCGTCGGCGTGCACCGAGATCGCGGCGTCGGCCTTGGCCTTGTTGCCGATCGCGGCGCGCTCGGTGATGCACGGCCCGACGCTCGTGTTGTTCTTCCTGGTCAGCTTGACGGTGGCCCCCTTGGCGCGGAGGATCGCGGCCATCCGCTTGGAGACGTCCCAGGTGAAGGCGGCCTCGCTGTAGCCGTTGTTGGTGGACGTGCCGGTGGTGTCGCACGGCTTGCGCTTGGTCAGCACGTCGACCTCACGGTTGATGATCTCCGGGTGTGCGGCGTTTCCGCCGTTGTGCCCGGGATCGATCACCACGACCTTGCCGTGGAGCGGATCGGAGGCGGTGGAGCCGGGCGCGGGGTCCGAAGAGGGCTCGCCCTTCGACCCGTTCGACCTGCTCGCCTCGGACGGCGCGGCCTGCTGCTGTGGAGTGGCGGGAGGAGGGTTGAAGGCGGGGGTGGCGCCCGCGCCGGCCGTACCGCATGCCGCCGCGGTCAGCCCGCACAGCGCCATCGCCACACCGGCGACTGCTCGACTGGTCACTTTCTCCCCCTTCGCGAGGCCGGTGGTCGATCCGACCGGGAACCACGGATTCGCTGCTTCCAGGAAAGCAGGTGCGCCGGCCCGCCCGGCGCGGGCCCGTCCGGCAAACCAACTTACGTGGTCCGTCTCCGTGATCGAGCCGCAATGGCCTGGCCGGTATCCGGCGGCCGGGCCGCCTCGTGGCGGCAAACGCGGAGCGGCGGCCGTCAAGAACGCACAGAAGCGCTGTAAGGAGTTCTTGGGCCGCGCGGCGTCCCGAAGGCCGGACGGGGCCGGAAACGGCGCTGGGGGCGATCTGACGACCGCCCAGGGCGCATCGCGAAGCCGGACGCCGGGTGCGCGCCGTGCCTCGCGCTCAGTGACGGACCCGCTCCCGAACGCGCGTTCCCATGGGGCGCGCGCCTCAGAAGGCGTGCTCGTGGAGTTCGCTGCGCTGGCGCAGCAGCAGCGCGGCCAGCTCGCGGGCGTCCTCCGCGTCCAGGCCCAGCACCACCCGGGGACGCCCCCACGGATGGTCGATCGAATGGGCCACGTAACTGGCCACGGACTCCGCCGACACGTCGCCCTCGTGGCCGTTGTCGGCACGCCAGCCGGTCCAGGCCCGTTCGAGTTCCGCCGCCGCGCGCTGGGCACAGGCCACCAGTTCGGGATCACGCATGTCTACCCCCGCTTCCGACGCCGACCGCCGACCCGGCGTCAGGCGGGAGAGCCCCGCTCGCTGCCCCCGTGACAGGCGAACGATCGGTCCGCCGGCGTGGGCCGGACGGCGACCCGCCGGGGATCGACGTCACAGCCCGAGTCAACACCAGACGCCCGAGGCCACTTCGGGGGAATGACCCGGCCTTGAGCATTCCTTTCCGTGCTCGCGAGGTCCGGTCCGTCCGGTGGTGTCGCCGGCGGGGTTTCGTGGGGGCAGCGTGCGGGGTACGGGCGGATCAGGCGGGGGCGGGGCCTGCGCTCCTCCGTACGACGAGCTTGGGGGTGACCTGGCGCATGCGCGAGACCTTGGCCGGATCGCCGATCCTGTCGCTGAGCAAGGCGGCGGCCGACCGGCCCATGGCGCGGCGCGGCTGGTCCACCGTGGTCAGCGAGATGTGGTGAACGCCCGAGAGGTGGCTGTTGTCATAGCCCACCACCGACAGATCCTCGGGCACCCGCAGGCCAAGCTCGCTCGCCGCGGTGAGCACGCCGAGCGCGGCCATGTCGTTCACCGCGAAGATCGCCGTGGGCCGCGGATCGCGGCTGAGCAGCGCGTGAGCCGCGCTCCTGCCGCTCTCCTCGGTGAAGTCGCCGTGCTCGACCATGATGTACGGCGCGAGCGCGTGCCTTCGCATCGCCACGAGATAGCCCTCGCACCTGAACCTGGCCGCCGAAGACCGCGCGCCCTCGATGTGCGCGATCCTGCGGTGCCCGAGCTGGGCGAGATAGTCCACGGCGAGCCGGGCGCCCAGCTCGTCGTCGTCGACCACTATGTCCACGCCTTCGAGCTCGGTGTGGCGCTCGCCGACCACGACGGTCGGCGTGTAGGACGTGGCCTCGATGAGGGTGGCGCTCATCGGCGCGATGCCGAGCAGCACCAGTCCGTCCACCCGGAGTTCGAGAAACGCCTCGACGGCCTCGTCCTCCAGTGTGGGCTCCCACTGGCTGTTGCCGATCAGTAGCCGTAACCCATCGCCGTGCAGGCTCTCCTGCAGGCCGTCGAGGAACTCGGCGTAGAACGGGTTGTGCAGGTCGGCGACGAGCGCGCCGACCAGATGGGTCCGGCCTTCGACCAGACTGCGGGCCACGGCGTTGGGGCGATAGCCGAGCTCCCGTGCCGCCTGCAGCACAGCCTGACGGCGATGCTCGCTGACGTGAGGGGATCCGCGGAGCACCAGCGACACCAGCGATTTGGAGACGCCTGCGCGCTCGGCGACATTGCGGATCGTGGGCCGGGGACGCGGCTGCCCGTAGCCCTCGGACGCTACGGCCCCGGCCAGATCCCTGGCTCGGGTCGTGGTGGTGATATTGACGGGCGGTCCTGACATGTGTCTCCCCGCGGAGCGTGGATGGGCACCTGCCACACCAAACGATCGAGTTACGCGCAGGGTACGGGCAAGCAACGGGGAAGCGTGATTTCCATTGGACCGATCTGGAATCGTCCCAGGTGCGCTGTGAGCGGGGACCGAACTGTTCGTCAAAACTTCAAGGAAACGCTCTGCCGTTAATGCGGGGATCGGCCGGGAACGGCATGCGTGTTCACTCCGATATCGTCGAGTTGTGGGTGCCACCTCCGAAGCCGCCGAACAGGGCCAGGCCCGGAGGGCGAAACCCGCCTCCGCGCCACGCCCTCCGCGCCGCAGACTCACGGTCGACCGCCGCCGCCAGGAACTGATCGACGCAGCCCTCTGGCTCTTCAGCGAACACGACGCCGAGAACGTCTCCATCGACGACGTCGCCGCCGCGGCGGGCGCTTCCCGCGCACTCGTCTATCACTATTTCGGCGGCAAACATGAGCTATACCTGGCGGCCCTGAAGAACGCCGCTGAGCAGCTGGAAGAACGGCTCCGGATGGTCGAGGGCGGACGCCCGCTCGACGCTCTGGCGAGCGGCCTCGGCCGCTACTTCGACTTCGTGGAAGAACACGCGACGGGTTTCGCCGCCCTCCTGCGCGGCGGCCCTGCCAACCGCAGCGGCGAGGTCGGCGAGATCGCCGAAGGAGTACGGCGGTTCCTGCTCCGGCTCATCATGGAGAAGACCGGCGTTACCGAGCCGGGACCACTGCTGCGGATCACCCTCCGCTCCTGGATCGCCTCCGTCGAGACGGCGGGCCTCGACTGGCTGGAACACCGCGACATCGACCGCCCGTCCCTCGAACGCCTCCTCGTCGACCAGATGCTCGCCCTCCTCACCGCCGCCGCCCACCAGGACCCGGCCATCCAGCGCATCCTCCCCGCCTGACTCCCACGCCCACCCCAAATGCAGGTGCGTTCGCCTCCCCCATCCGCACACGCATTCCCCGGAGGCATCAGATGAGCGTGTGGTCGGCGCTGCTGGAGGGAACCGGCATGTCCTCGGCGGCATGAGTCCGCCTGCGCGATCTCACGCGAGGGCCTTCTGGCGTACGGCGCTCGCGGCGGCGCGAGCGTGAGGTGGGTGCCTCAGGCGCCGTGGGTGGGGCGGGCTCCCCGGCCGTCGGGGGTGACGGCCGGTGGGCGCGGTGGGTGGAGCCGCGTGGTCGGTGCTTGGTGGGACGTGGGACCGGCTGGGGGCTGGTCGATCACTCGGGGTGACGGGGGGCTCGTCGATATGGGTGGAGCGGGGTGGTAAGCCCGGGCCGCGCGCCTGGGCGGGGCGGCGGGGCCGGGCTCGGGTTCAAGCCTTTGGGTGAAGGGAGGTTGGCGGATGTGGCGGTGGCGGTGGGATGGAGGTTCGGTGACCGGGACCGCGGTGGGTCGGTGGCGGGGGCTTCCTCTGTTGGCAGGGGGTGGGCCCCCAGTGGGGCGGCGCCGGGCGGGCGGCGCCGCTGATTCCCCTGGGGCTGACGGTCTCCGTCCTCCTCGCTCCTACTCCGAGCGCTGCTGCGGAATGCCCGCGAGCAGCGCCCGGACCTCGGTCTCCCGGTAGCGCCGGTGACCGCCGAGGGTGCGGATGGACGTCAACTTGCCCGCCTTGGCCCACCGGGTAACGGTCTTGGGGTCGACGCGGAACATGGTGGCGACCTCTGCCGGCGTGAGCAGTGGCTCGGCCTCGGGTGTACGAGCTGACATTAGTGCGGCCTCTCCTCCGTGTGGATCGGCGAGCGATCCCTGCGACTGCGTTTGCGCTTGTCACGGATGTCCCCCTATGGCCCTTCGCGTGCGGCTTTCCCGGACCATATGCGGCATCACCCGATGTGACCATACAGCCACGTAGAGCGATTGGCGAGCCCTTCTGGGGCCCAACTAGGTGTCCACGCGGTGATGTCACGCTCGGTGATTCTAGCGACACGTTTCGTGGTATCGCAGTGAAAACGGCAAACTACTCAGTTCGCAGATGCGTGGCTGGGAGTCACCTGACCAACAGATGCAGGTCAGAGCGACGATTTGGGGCTCAGTTGGCAGATTCCAGGACCTGGATTGACTTCCACCTGAGGATGACCCTCTGATACATGGCGAAAGCAAGTTCTTCTTGACCTGTGTCCAGGCCGGTCAGGGCCGCCGCCAGTTCGGCCACCGACTGGTCGCTGCGCAGGGTGTCGTCGTCCATCAGGTGCACGAGCCCGCCGTAGTCCAGCTCGACAAGTGAGTGCGGGTGGAACTCCTCCAGCCAGCGCCCGATCTCCTCTACCTCCGTGGTGGTCGGCACCTCGCCGACGTGCTTGCGGATCACGTTGAGTGCCCGTGCGACCCTCCGCCGGGCCTGGGCCATGGACGTCACGTAGATCAGCGTCCGGGTCGGCAGGGTGGTGGGCGTGGTGGTCGAGGAGGCCGGGGCCACGCCGCTCTCCTGGCCGTTCTCCGGCGGGCTTCCGGGCGTGCCGTCCAGGACGAGCCAGCGCTCGGCCCCGTCGAAAGGCACCAGCCAGGACGTGGGAACGTGCCATGTCGAGGTGTGGATGTGAGTACGGAGCGCCTCCGAGCCGCCTCCCTTCTTGAAGCGGTCGAAGTCGTCGGCGGTCTGCTCCACGATGGCCTTGGGCACGAACCGGTCCATCAGCTTGACCGGGGTGCTCCCGCGAAAGCGCGAGAACGCCAGCCAGGAGCGCAGCCTGCTCTGCCAGGGGCAGATGTAGAGGACCTCGTCGACCCTCCGCAGGTAGGCGTTGTCGCTCTCCTGGGCGGGGGCGGGCAGCGGAGGCACGCCGAGCAGACGGCGGACCGACTCGACCTGCTCGGCGCGCAGGGCGCCCGCGCGGCGTGGGCGGTCGGGCGATGCCGCGTAGGCGTCCCAGTTGCGCCTGTCGGGCTCGGGGAACGCGCTCAGCGGCTCGTAGACGCGAAGGTACGCGGCATAGGGCAGCACGATGGCATCGTGTCATGAAGGACCCCTTGTTGTCCGGTATCACAGGCGCGCATGCGGTTACGCTGAGGGTGATCTCCGCCGCGAAGGCCGGCGGACCGGACCGGGAGTCACCACCGTGACCGACGTCTTCGGGGTGTCCCAAAAGGACACAAGCCCCACCAGTGGCCAGGCCGCGCACGAGCAGGTCGTCTTCTGCTCGGACGAGCGCAGCGGCCTGCGTGCCATCATCGCCATCTACAACACCGCACTCGGACCGAGCCTGGGCGGCACCAGGTTCTACCCCTACGAAAGCGAGCAGGCGGCCTTGGCCGACGTGCTCAACCTGTCCCGGGCGATGGCCTACAAGGCCGCGCTGGCCGGCCTCGACCTCGGGGGCGGCAAGGCCGTGATCATCGGCGATCCGTCCAGGGACAAGTCGGAGGCGTTGCTGCGCGCCTACGGCCGATTCATCGAGACGCTCAACGGGCGCTACATCACCGCTTGCGACGTCGGCACCTACAGCGAGGACATGGACGTCATCGCACGTGAGAGTCCGCACGTGACCGGCCGTACCCTCGCGTACGGCGGAGCGGGCGACTCCTCCATCCTGACGGCCTTCGGCGTGTTCCAGGGCATGCGCGCCGCCGCCCAGCACAAGTTCGGCACGCCGTCCCTGAGCGGCCGGCGGGTCGGCGTCGAGGGCGTAGGCAAGGTGGGACACCGGCTGGTCGACCACCTGGTCGAGGAGGGGGCCGAGGTCTCGATCTGCGAGCCGAGGAAGGACGCCGTCCAGCGCGTCCTGGCGCGGCATCCGCACGTGAAGGTGCTCGCCGACCAGTCCGCGATGATCGACGCGGACCTCGACATATACGCTCCGTGCGCGCTCGGCGGCTCGCTGAACGACGACACGGTGCCGCGGCTGCGCGCCGGGATCGTCTGTGGCGGCGCCAACAACCAGCTCGCCCATCTCGGCGTGGAGAAGCAACTCGCCGAGCGGGGCATCCTTTACGCGCCCGACTACCTCGTCAACTCCGGCGGGGTGATCCAGGTGGCCGACGAGATCGGCGGCTTCGACATGACGCGGGCACGGGCAAAGGCGTCCCAGATCTTCGACACGACTCTCAAGATTTTCGCGATAGCCGCAGAGGAGGGGGTCCCTCCCGCCGTCGCAGCCGATAGGCTAGCCGAGCGCAGAATGTCGGAAGTCGGGCGGATTAGGGCCATTTGGTTGGGCCACTGATGGCCCGCGCCCATACGGCGTACCGAGCTGAGCGCAAAACAGGTACGGTAATAGGCGAACGAGGAGCTGACGCCGGAAGTCAGGTGGCGTCAGTGCGTGGTGCGTTAGCGACGAGGGGTCGGGTACGACCCCGCATGAGGGGGTCGAGCCGATGGGGCGCGGCCGAGCCAAGGCCAAGCAGGTGAAGGTTGCCCGCCAGTTGAAGTACAACAGCGGCGGCACCGATCTTGATCGTCTTCGCGAGGAGCTCGTGACTAGCAACGACTCCGACCACGACGACGACGCTTTTGAGTCAAAGGACGAGGTCGACGATCGGTACGCCGATTACGCCGACGTCTACGGCGACGACGATGACCGCGACGGCGGGCCGTCTCGACGCGGCTAGACGAATCCTCAGCCCGCGAGAGTGAGGCACCCGGGAGGCGCAGCCACCGGGTGTCTTCCTCCATCGGCTGCGGTTTCTCCAGTGTCCTGCACACATACGGTAAACCGCGCTCCGGGATCTGCCAGGTCCCGGGGCGCGTTTCGCCGTTTTCGAAGCCCGGAACCTCGGCGGCCCGGACCACTACGGGGGCTCAGCCGTACGAAGCCCGGCCCTCGCCCGGCACGATCTCGCCGAGCACCCACGCGGGCACCCCGCGCTCGGCCAGCAGCTCCAGCGCCGGATCGACCGACGCGGGCGGCACGACCGCGCACATGCCGACACCGAGGTTGAACGTCTGGTCCATGTCCGCCTGGGCGACGCCGCCGCGCCCGGCGAGCACGCCGAAGATCGGCTGCGGGGTCCACGAGGAGCGGTCGAGCACGGCGTCGAGCCCGGCGGGCAGCGACCTGGCCAGGTTGGCGGTCAGTCCGCCACCGGTGATGTGCGCGTACGCGTGCACCTCATGCGCCCGCGTCAGGGCCACGCAGTCGGAGGAGTAGATCCGCGTCGGCTCCAGCAGCTCCTCGCCGAGCGTGCGGCCCAGCTCCGGAATCTCCTGCTCAAGCGTCAGCCCGGCCGCCTTCACGATGTGCCGGACCAGCGAGTAGCCGTTGGAGTGGACGCCGCTGGACGCCAGCGCCAGCACGACGTCGCCCGCCCGCACCCGCTCGGGGCCGAGCAGCGCGTCGGCCTCCACCACGCCGGTGCCCGCGCCCGCCAGGTCGTACTCGTCGGGGCCCAGGGCGCCGGGGTGCTCGGCCGTCTCGCCGCCGACCAGCGCGCACCCGGCCAGGCGGCAGCCCTCGGCGACGCCGCCCACGATGTCGGCGATCCGCTCGGGGACGACCTTGCCGCAGGCGATGTAGTCGGTCATGAACAGCGGCTCCGCGCCGCACACCACCAGGTCGTCCACGACCATGCCGACCAGGTCCTGCCCGATCGTGTCGTGCTTGCCGAGCGCCTGGGCGATCATGACCTTGGTGCCGACTCCGTCGGTGGAGGTGGCCATCAGCGGCCGGGTGTAGCCGCGCAGCGCCGAGACGTCGAACAGACCGGCGAACCCGCTCGGGTCGTCGACCACCTCGGGACGGCGCGACATCGCGACCTTCGACTTCATCAGCTGGACGGCGCGGTCGCCCGCCTCGATGTCCACGCCCGCGGCGGCGTAGGTGCTCATCAAGCGTCTACCTCCTCAAGCAGGTACTTGCCCAGGCTGTCGTCTTCGACGGGGATCGGGTAGGAGCCGTCGAAGCAGGCCCGGCACAGGCGCCCGGCGGGGATCGTGGTCGCCGCGGTCAGCTCGTCGAGCGAGATGTAGCCGAGCGAGTCGGCGCCGAGCGAGGCGCGGATCTCCTCCACCGACAGCGAGCCCGCGATCAGCTCGGCCCGGGTGGCGAAGTCGATGCCGTAGAAGCACGGCCAGGCCACGGGCGGTGAGGAGATGCGCACATGGACCTCGGTCGCGCCCGCCTCGCGGAGCATCCGCACGATCGCGCGCTGGGTGTTGCCGCGCACGATCGAGTCGTCCACGACCACCAGGCGCTTGCCCGCGATCACCTCGCGCAGCGGGTTCAGCTTCAGGCGGATGCCGAGCTGGCGGATGGTCTGGGACGGCTGGATGAAGGTGCGCCCGACGTAGGAGTTCTTCACCAGGCCCTGGCCGTACGGGATGCCGCTGGCCTCGGCGTAGCCGATCGCGGCCGGGGTGCCCGACTCGGGGGTCGGGATGACCAGGTCGGCCTCGACCGGGTGCTCGCGGGCCAGCCGGCGGCCGACCTCGACGCGGGTGGCCTGCACGCCGCGCCCGGCGATGGTGGTGTCGGGACGGGCCAGGTAGACGTACTCGAACAGGCAGCCCTTGGGGTCGGCGGGAGCGAACCGGCGCGAGCGCACGCCGCGCTCGTCGATGGTCAGCATCTCGCCGGGCTCGATCTCGCGGACGAACGCCGCGCCGACGATGTCGAGGGCGGCGGTCTCGGAGGCGACGACCCAGCCCTGCTCCAGACGGCCCAGCACCATCGGGCGGATGCCCTGCGGGTCGCGGGCCGCGTAGAGGGTCTTCTCGTCCATGAACACCAGCGAGTAGGCGCCCTTGACCTGCGGCAGCAGGCTGGCCGCGGCGTCTTCCACGGAGCGGTCGCGGTCTTGCGCGAGCAGCGCGGTCAGCACCTCGGTGTCGGAGGTCGCCTTGATCGAGCCGGGCGCCAGCCGCGCGGCCAGCTCGGCGGTGTTGATCAGGTTGCCGTTGTGGGCGAGCGCGAGCCCGCCCTCTTCGGTGGAGCTGAGGGTGGGCTGCGCGTTCTCCCACACGCTCGACCCGGTGGTGGAGTATCGGCAGTGCCCGATCGCGATGTGGCCGCGCAACGTGCTCAGCACGGACTCGTCGAAGACCTGGGCCACCAGGCCCATGTCCTTGTAGACGAGGATGCGGTGGCCCTCGCTGACGGCGATGCCCGCGGACTCCTGGCCGCGATGCTGCAACGCGTACAGCCCGTAGTAGGTGAGTTTGGAGACTTCCTCCCCCGAGGCCCAGACGCCGAAGACACCGCAGGCGTCCTGCGGAGCACGGTCTTGGGGGTCAAGGTCATGGCCCAACCGGCCGTCGCCTTTTAGCACGTGCTTCAGTCTAAGTCGGGCCGTTCTGAGCTCGCGCCAGGGGTCACATGGTGTGAACCGTGCGCCCGGCATTGGAACCGTCCCTGACCACCTCACCTGTGAGGTTTCCGTTGGCGGGGGAGCCAAGGTAAAGAATCAGGCCGGCCACGTCGTCGGTGGACGACAGGCGCCGGGACGGCGTGCGCGCGGCGATGGCGTCGAACAGTTCGTCGGCGAACGGCCGTTCGCGCTCGGTGTGGGTGAGACCGGCGGCGACGACGTTGACGAGCACGCCGTCGGGGCCTGCCTCCCAGGCGAGCGCGCGGGCCATGCCGTGCAGCGCGCTCTTGGCGGTGCCGTACGGGCCGGGGCCGGGTACGCCCTCCTCGGCGATGCCGGAGGAGACCAGGACGATGCGGCCGAAGCCCCGGGCCCGCATGCCGGGTAGGACGGCCCGCGCCAGCAGCGCGTTGCCCACCACGTTGGCGTGCATCGCCGCCGTCCACTCGGCGGCTGGCACATCCTCGAAGCGCATGCTGCCGGGCCTGATGGTGCCCCAGCGGACGGCATTGGCCACCAGGACGTCCACTGTGCCCCAGTGGCCCCTGACGGCCTCTACAGCGGCCTGAATGGTCTCGTGGCGCTCTAGGTCCAGATGGACGGTCAACGCCTCTCCACCGGCCTCCTGGACGCGTTTGGCGACCTCTGTGGCGCGCTCGGGGCCGGTGTTGTAGGTCAGCGCGACCCTGGCGCCCTCACGCCCGTAGGCGACGGCCGTGGCCGCGCCGATGCCCGCGGACGCTCCGGTGACCAGGACGACCTTGTCGGTGAGTGCAGTACGCACGTTTCCCCCGTATGGTGATTTAGTCGGCTAATTAGCCAGCTAACCACACGGACGGTGCGGATGGAAAGCCGAGAGGGAGGAGGCCATCTTCGGCAGGATCGTCGCCACGGCGGCCCGCTCCTGGTCACTGAGCCCGCTGAGCATGCGTTCCTCGGCCCCGCGCCAGACGGCCTCCACCGGCTCGCGCAGCTCGTGACCGCGCTCGGTGAGGAACACCCGGATCATGCGACGGCGGCCGGGGTCGGGCTCACGGCGCACCACTCCGGCTCGCTCCAGCCGCTGGAGGGTCTTGGTCACCGTCGGCGGTTCCACGCCCAGGCGTTCGATCAGCTCGCTCTGCGTGATGCCGTCCTCGCGCCAGAGCTGGTTGAGCAGCATCTCCTGGCCCGCGTGCAGATCGAGTTCGGCCAGCCCGCTCGCGATGAGGTTGCGGAAGGGCTTCATGACCTGCAGGAGCGCATAGGCCTGGGTCTCGTCGAGCATGCGTTCATCTTGCCCGCGAGGGGCCTTTCTCGCCCCTTTGGGGAGAGATGTCGAAGGATCGCCCGGGCTTTGCCGTGTCCGCGCGGGGTTCGGCGGGGGCGCGGGCGAAGGTGAGGGGTACCGGCATGCCTGTTCGAAGGTCGGGAGATCGAAGACGTGACAACACCAGGGGACCCCAACCGGCCGGAGTCCGAGCGGGACCCGGACCCCGACGAGCCCGGCCATGAGCGGCCGGAGCGTCCGGAGCGGCCAGAGGACTCGGAGGGCACGGACGAGACCCGCGCGTACCCCGTGCCCGGCACGAAGCCTCCGTCCTATCCCGGCTGGGAGGACGCCCCCAACGGCGACCACGAGAACGAACACGGCCAGGAGCCCCCGGTCTCGCAACAACCGTCCCGCTACGACCAGCCCCCACCCGCCACCTCGCCCCAACCGGACGAACCCGGCACCCCATGGACCCCACCGGGCCGCGCGGGAGTGTACGGCGGGCCCGGCACGGCCTCCGGCCGTTCCCACGAATACGGCGATTGGGGAGCACCCCCTGAAGGGCCCGGAGAGTACGGCGAGCGAGGCACGCCCGCAGGCCGTTCCGACGAGTACGACGAGGGCGGCGCCGCCTCCGATGGGCGCAGGGCCTACGGGGAGCAGGCCGAGCCACCTGACCAGCCCGGCGGCCCTGGTCAAGCCGGTGGTCCCGGTGAATCGGGGCAACCCGAGCAGGCGGGTCAGTACGGCTACCCAGGTCAGCCGAGCGCCGGTCAGCCCGGTGGTGCCGGTCAGCCGGGGCAGGGGGGGTATCCGGGGACGCCGGGTTATCCCGGGCAGGCTGGGGCCGAAGGGCATGGGCGGCCGCCCTCCTATCCGCCGCAACCTCCGTATGGCACCGGCGGCGGGGGTGCCGGGGGCGGCGGGGGTGAGTACGGGGCGCCCTACGGTGCGCCTCGGCGTGGGGGTGGGTTCGGTACGACCGCGCTGGTGCTAGGCATCATGAGCCTGTTCCTGCTCTTCCTGTGCGGGCTCGGCGTGATCGTCGCGATCGTCGGCATCATCTTCGGGATCATCGCGCTGACCCGCCGCGCCAACACCGGCCGGGCCTGGGTCGGGATCGCCCTGAGCGTGCTCACGCTGATCCTCGCCGTCGCCCTGTTCACCTGGTTCTACACGAACTTCAGCGAGTGCATGCGGCTGCCCACCCAGGAGCAGGCCCAGCGCTGCGTGGAGATCAAACTCGGTGTCCAGCCGGGCGAGATGTCGGGGGAGTAGGAACCGAAAGGCCGAAGCCCCAGACGAGACCGCCCGCTCAGCGCACCGGGAGGTACTCGGACAGGTCTGCCCGTGCCCCGCTGGCGTCGATCCGGCCCTGCGCCGTCGCGTCCGCCCAGGTCAGCGCGCCGGTGGCCAGTTCGAGCCAGGTACGCCCGTCCATTTCCACCACATTGGGCGGCGTGCCCCGCGTGTGGCGGGGGCCCTCCACGCACTGCACCGCCGCGTAGGGCGGCACCCGCACCTCGACGGATCGCCCCGGCGCGGTCGAGGCCAGCCGGTCGAGCAGGTGGCGGACGGCATAGCGCGCCGCCTCCCGTTCCGGCCGCAGCCCGCGCTCGTAGGCCCGCAGTACCGCGGGCACGCACGCGCCCAGCATCGTCCCGGCGTTGTCCGGCCCGTCGTAGGCGGGTTCGTCGAGGACGGCGAGCTGGGCGTCGAGCGCCGCGCGGACCTTGTCGGGGGCGGGCTTCAGCGGTGGCACGCCACCCATCATGCCCTGGTCCCAACGGTTCATCGATCGGGCAGGCATCGTTCACCCGAGGTTCGGACGGCGACCGTAGCGTCCCGGCGGGATAACTCGTGAAAAATTTGGAGGATCGGTGGCCAATCCCTCGCCGCGCGGGCTGCTGCCGCTGCTGACGACCCAGCATCAGGCCGGTCGAAGCGCGCTCACCTGCCAGTTCCGCTGCGGTAACGCCTGCTCGCACGACGTACCCAACACGACCGAGAACCGATACTTCGGTGACATCGTCGCCGAGGCCCTGTCCCGCCGGGGGGTTCTCCGGGCCGGGGCTCTCGGCGCGCTCGCCGTGGGCGCCGGCGCCACCACCCTCACGGCGGCGGCCGTCCCCGCCATGGCCTCCACGAACCCGGCGGACCCGGACGTCGCGGGGCTCGCGGGCGACCGGGGACACGGCGGCGGCAACGGCTCGCTGCGCTTCACCGCCGTTCCGCCGAACACCGACGACAAGCTGACCGTGCCCGAGGGCTACCGCTCGGCCGTCGTGGTGCGCTGGGGCGACCCGGTGCTGCCGGGCGCGCCGGAGTTCGACTTCGACAACCAGACCGCCGCGGCCCAGGCCGCGCAGTTCGGCTACAACTGCGACTTCGTGGCGATCTTCCCGCTCGGCGGCAAGGACCGCGCGCTGCTGTGGGTCAACCACGAGTACACCGACGAGGCGCTCATGTTCCGCGGTTACACCGACGGGACGGCGGCCACGGAGGAGCAGATCAGGATCGGGCTGGCCGCGCACGGCGGGTCCGTCGCGGAGATCGAGCGGGTCGGCCGTACGGGGCAGTGGCGGCTGGTCACCAAGGGCCGCCGCCGCTACAACCGCCGGATCACGGCGCAGACCCCGATGCGGTTCAGCGGCCCGGCGGCGGGTTCTGCCCTGCTGCGGACGGCGGCCGACCCGAAGGGCGTGGCCCCGATCGGCACGATCAACAACTGCGCGGGGGGCTCCACCCCGTGGGGCACGATCCTGACCGCCGAGGAGAACTTCAACCAGTACTTCGTCGGCGGCAACGGCGTGCCAGAGGCGCAGAAGCCGTACCTGCAGCGGTACGGCGTGAGCGTGACCACCGCCATCCCCAGCGGAAGCCGTCGGTTCGACCGGATCGAGGAGCGCTTCGACCTCGCCAAGCACCCGAACGAGATCAACCGCTTCGGGTGGATCGTGGAGATCGACCCCTTCGACCCGGACTCCACCCCGATCAAGCGCACCGCGCTCGGCCGGTTCGCCCACGAGGCGGCCACCACCACCCTGTCCAGGGACGGCAGGCTCGTCGCCTACATGGGCGACGACTCCCGGTTCGAGTACATCTACAAGTTCGTGTCCAAGGACCGCTACATCCCCGGCTTCGACCGGCACAACCGCACCCTCCTGGACGAGGGCACCCTCTACGTGGCGCGGTTCACCGGCGACAGCCCGAAGAGCGAGATCGACGGCTCGGGACGCCTGCCCGCCGACGGCCTGTTCGACGGCTCCGGCGAGTGGATCCCGCTGGTCAGCGGTAAGAAGTCGTTCGTCGAGGGGATGACGGCCGAGGAGGTCCTCGTCTACACGCGCACGGCCGCCGACAAGGTGGGCGCGACCAAGATGGACCGCCCGGAGGACGTCGAGCGCAACCCGGTGACCGGCGGGATCTACGTCGCGCTCACCAACAACACCAACCGCACGGCGGCCCAGGTGGACGAGGCCAACCCGCGTCCGTCGAACAAGCACGGGCACGTCCTGGAGATCGTCGAGCGCCGCGACGACGCGGCGGCGAGCGCGTTCTCCTGGTCGCTTCCGCTGGTCTGCGGCGACCCGACCGACCCGACCACCTATTTCGCCGGGTTCGACAAGACCCAGGTCTCGCCGATCTCCTGCCCGGACAACGTGGCGTTCGACCGCGAGGGCAACCTGTGGATCTCCACCGACGGCAACGCGCTGGCCAAGAACGACGGCCTGTTCGCGATGCCGGTGACCGGGCGCGAGCGCGGGCACCTGCGGCAGTTCCTCACCGTGCCGGTGGGGGCGGAGACCTGCGGCCCGCTGGTGACCTCCGACGGGCTCAGCGTGTTCGTCGCGGTCCAGCACCCTGGCGAGACGAACGGCGCGAACCCCGACAACCCGTCCAGCCGCTGGCCGGACGGCGGTGACTCCCAGCCGCGTCCGTCCGTGGCGGTCGCCTGGCACGCCAAGGGCAGGAACATCGGCGCATAGCCAGATAGAGAGCGACGAAAACGACGCCGTCCGGGCCGATGGTCAAGGCCCGGACGGCGTCTTCTCCCCGCCCCCCCGGCGTGGTCAGTTGGACAGCGTGGTGCGCAGCTTGGTGAGCACGGCCCGCAGGATGCGGGAGACGTGCATCTGGGAGATGCCGAACTCGGCGGCGATCTCGGCCTGGGTCATGTTCCCGTAGAACCGCATGAGCAGGATGTTGCGCTCGCGGACCGGCAGCGCGTCGATGAGCGGCTTGACCGAGTGCCGGTCGAGCAGGGTGTCCAGCGACTCGTCCTGCGCGGGGAGGAAGTCGCTCAGGTCGGCGGCGTCCTCGCCGGAGCCGACCGGGGCGTCCAGGGACAGCGCGCTGTAGGCGCCGGACGCCTCCAGGGCGAGCAGCACGTCCTCCTCGGAGATCTTCATCCGGGCGGCCAGCTCGGCGACGGTGGGGGAGTGGCCCAGCGTCTGGGTCAGCTCGGCGGTGATCTTGTTGATCTCCAGGCGGCGCTCCTGGTAGACGCGCGGGACCTTGACGGCCCAGGTGCGGTCCCGGAAGTGGCGCTTGACCTCGCCCATCATGGTGATCATCGCGTAGCCCCTGAACTCATGGCCGAGCGCGCCGTCGAAGCCGTTGATGGCCTTCATCAGGCCGACGTAGGCGGCCTGGCGCAGGTCCTCCATGGGCTCGCCGCGGTAGCGGTAGCGGCGGGTGACGTCGGCGACCAGACCCTCGTGCATCTCCACCAGGCGCTCGCGGACGCGGACCCGCTCCAGCTCCGAGATCTCGGGCCTGGCCATCTCGGCCAGCAGGTCTTCGGCGGTCATCTGATCGATCGTGCGGTCCAGGACGGCCATTTCGCTGCTCCAGTCAGATTGTGAGCGGCCCCGTCCATGGAAAAAAGCCCATGCAGAGGCACGCCTCATTCGCGTGAGACGAAGCCCCTCTGCTGGACTTCGAGATCAAGAATGCCCCCGGATTCGGGACTCTCACCTGATCTCACATAACGGAAAGATAACGACTCCGACTTTCGGTGGGGGCGGGTGCGGCGGATCGTCGGATGTCCGCTCCAGAAGCGCTCGATAGTGTCGAACGCGTGAGAAGCACGTGAGAAACGGTGTGTTCCTAGCGGTGATCGCGGGATCCTGCCTGGTCAACGGCCTGTACATGGACCAGCCGCCGCTGTGGCGGCAGGCCCTCTTCGGCGTGTTCGCCGTGGTGGCCTACCTGCACGGACGCCACCTGCCAGTACGCCAGGGCGTGGTGATCCTGCTCGCCGCCGCCGTGCCGGGCGCGGGCATCGCCGTGGCGGCGGACTTCTGGGCGGGCGTCACCTCGCTGGTGGTCCTCGGGGTCTTCGTAGCGCTGCCGTGGCTGGCTGGACGCTTCCGCCGTCAGCAGGCCGAACTGGTACGGGTCAGCCGCGAACGGGCGGACCGGCTCGAACGCGAACGCGAGTTCGTCGCCGAGCGCGTCCGATACCGGGAGCGCGCCAGGATCGCCCAGGACATGCACGACTCTCTCGGGCACGACCTGGCGCTGATCGCGCTGCGGGCGGGGGCGCTGGAACTGGCCTCGGACATGGGCGAGCGGAACCGGGAGGCGGCGGCCCTGCTGCGCGCCTCGGCGGTCGCGGCGACCGAACGGCTAAGCCGTACGATCGGGGTGCTGCGCGAGGAACAGGCGCCCATCGAGCCGCCGGACGAGTCCGTCGAGGCGCTCGTGGCACGGGCGCGGGAGGCGGGCATGGCGGTCGATCTGCGCCGTGACGGGCCGTCCGAGGCGCTGCCCCCGCTGCTGGACCGGGCCGTCCACCGGGTGGTGCGGGAGTCGCTGACCAACGCGGCCCGCCACGCGCCCGGCGCCGACGTGCTGGTCCGTCTCGAACGCACCGCCGGGACCGTCACCGTCTCGGTCGTCAGCACCCCGGCCCGAGCCACGCCGCTCCCGCCGGGCGGCGGCACCGGTCTCGCGGGCCTGCGCGAACGCGTCCGCCTCCTCGGCGGCACCCTGCGCGCGGGCCCGAACTCCACCGGCTTCGCGGTGACCGCCAGCCTCCCTTCAAGCCCCGAGGACCAGCCATGACGCCGCAGGGCGGACCGATTCGCGTACTGCTGGCCGACGACGAGGCCATGATCCGGGCGGGCGTGCGAGCCATCCTGGCGGCCGACTCCGGCATCGAGGTGGTCGCCGAGGCCGCCGACGGCCGCGAGGCCGTGAACCTGGCGGTCGAGCACCGGCCCGACATCGTCCTGCTGGACATCCGCATGCCCCGGCTGGACGGCCTCGCCGCCGCCGCCGAACTCCGCACCGCCGCACCGGACGTCGCCGTGGTCATGCTCACCACCTTCGGCGAGGACGAGTACGTCGCCCGGGCCCTCGACGAGGGCGCGGACGGCTTCCTCCTGAAGGCCGCCGACCCCCGCGAACTGATCTTCGGCGTCCGCGCGGTCGCCTCCGGCGCGGCCTACCTCTCCCCGGCCATCACCCGCAAGGTCATCGCCCACCTCGGCACCGGCGAACTCTCCCGCACCACCAGGGCCCGCGCCCGCGCCGACACCCTCACCCCCCGCGAACGCGAGGTCCTCACCCTCCTCGGCCGAGGCATGTCCAACCAGGACATCGGCCGCGAACTCTTCCTCTCAGAAGGTACCGTCAAATCCCACGTCAGCGCCATCCTCTTCCGCCTGTCCCTGAACAACCGCGTCCAGGCCGCCATCCTCGCCCACGAAGCCGGCCTGACCAACGACGACTAGCCCGCGCGCGGGTATAGGGAATCCGAATACCTGGTCGCGTGCAGATAACGATTGATTCGGGGATCCTGGCAGGTGAAGCGGCGTGTGCGAATATCGCACTATGAAGGATGCCGGTGAGTGGGCGGACGTCGGCGACCGGGTGCGCGAATGTCGGATCGCGGCAGACATGTCCCAGGAACAGCTCGCCTCGGCCCTCCGCCTCGATCGCACGATGATCGTGAAAATCGAGTCGGGCGTCAGGCGGGTGGACGCTCTGGAACTGGCCAAACTGTCGGCGGTCTTAAATGTCCCATTGGCCTATTTCCTGTCACCCCCGGCGAAGGTGATGTCGCGCCGGAGCGAGGTGGCCGACGACACGGCGACCGATGCGACTCGTCAGTCCTTCCGGCTTGAGGTGGCGCTCTCCACCTGGCTGTCGGACGTCCGGCAGTTGATGGAGCTGGGCGAGTTGAGCTGCCGGCCACCGGTGCGCTACCCCGACCCGGTCGAGGACGCCGAGACGGCCAGGGTCGCGGCCCGGTGGGTCAGAAAGGCGCGGAGGCTCCGGCTCGGCCCGATCAGCTCGCTGATGAGCCTGTGCGAGCGACTGGGGCAGTTGGTGGCGGTCGTCGAGACGCCCGGCGAAGGCGCGTCCATGATCGACGACGGCCTGGCCGTGGCAGTGGTCAGCTACCACTCCGATCCCGGACGGCGACGCGCGACAGCGGCCCACGAACTTGGCCATATGGTCATCGGAGACGAGTACTCCGCCGATCTCGGCCTGCACGCGTCGAGGTCCGAGCGGGAGGCCGTGATCGACGCTTTCGCGGCCGAGCTGCTGCTGCCGACCGACGCGGTGACGCAGCGCTTCGCCGCGGGGAACGCCTCCGAGCGCGAAAATCTGGTGGTGCTGGCGGCCGAGTACCGGACATCCTGGTCACTGGCCGTTCGCCAGGCCATGGTCGCCGGGGTGATCGGCAAGGAGTCGGCCACGAGCATGCGAAAGCGGAACCCGACCTACGCCGAGCTGATGGAGGCCGTGGGCTGGGCTCCCCAGCCCGACCTGGAGTCGGTGCGGGTTCCGCCGAGTTTCGCGCATGCCGTCATGAACTCGCTCAGCGGGCGACGTATCACGACGGCCCGGGCGGTGGAGCTGATGCGCAAGCAGATCAAGGAAAGCGACCTGCCGCCGCGCGACGACCCGGGCGACGAGCTGTGAGCGGTTCATCCGGTTCATTCCCGCACCGGGCCCTGGTCTTCGACGCCACCTGCCTCAGCCACTTCGCCCGGGCCGAACGCCTCGACGTACTGCGCGATCTCCTCGTCGGAGAGAACTGCCTGACCACCAGCATCATCCGGGACGAACTGCGCACAGGCCTCGACAAGCATCCGCTGCTCCGGCACATCCTGGACGCCGACTGGCTCGGGGTCGAGCGCCTGGAGTCGATCGAGGAGCTCAGGTCTCTCGTCGCATGGCAGCAGCGCATCGGGTCATCCCAGCGGAATCTGGGCGAGGCCAGCGTGTTCTGCGTCGCCGAGACGTCCGGGGCGATCGCGATCACCGATGATCGTGAGGCCGTCGCGGTGGCGAGAAGCTACGGCCTGGAGGTTCACGGGACCGTATGGCTGCTCGCCATCGCCTGCCGCGAGGGCAAACTCAGTGAGGTGGGCGCCGGCAACATCATCGACGCCCTGATCGCGACCGGCATGCGGCTGCCGTGTGACGGAACCGGCTTCCTCTCCTACGCCCGCCGCTCCGGCATCCGCTGATCGCGCAGATCGAGGACGATCTTGCCGGTGGTGTGGGCGGATTCGCCGAGGCGGTGGGCTTCGGGGGCCTCGGAGAGGGGGAGGACGGCGGCGATGGCGGGGGTGAGGCGGTGGGCGGTGGCGAGGGCCGTGAGGGCCTTGAGGGCGGCGTGGTCGGGTTCGACGAGCATGGCATGGGTGCGGACGCCGAGGGCGCGGGCCTGGGCGGGGAGGTCGTCGGCGAGGTCGGAGAGCACCAGGGAGACGTGCACGCCGCCCGGGCGGAGGGCGCGCAGGGAGCGGGGGCCGTAGTCGCCGCCGATGGTGTCGATCACGGCGTCGAGGTCCTTGGCGACCTCGGTGAAGTCCTGGGTGCGGTAGTCGATCAGCTCGTCGGCGCCCAGGCCGCGCAGGAAATCGTGTTTGGCGGCACTGGCCGTGCCGATGACGTGGGCGCCGCGCGCCTTGGCGATCTGGACGGCCAGGTGGCCGACGCCTCCGGCGGCGGCGTGGATCAGCACCCGCCGGCCGCTCGTGACCCGTGCGGTGTCCACGAGGGCCTGCCAGGCGGTGAGGGCGGCGAGGGGGAGGGCCGCCGCGTGGACGTGGTCGAGGACGGCGGGCTTGGCGGCGAACGTGCGGGCCGGGGCCGTCACGTACTCGGCGTACGCGCCGTTGCCGAACGGGTAACGGAGCATGCCGTACACCTCGTCGCCCGGCCGGTAGAGGGTGACCCCGAGGCCCACGGCCTCGACGACCCCGGAGACGTCCCAGCCGAGCACGAACGGCGGGCGGCCGAGCATGCCCCCGCCCGCGCGGTGCTTCCAGTCGGTCGGGTTGACGCCCGCGGCGTGCACACGGACCAGCACCTCGGTCGGGCCGGGCTCGGGACGCGGCAGCCGTACCGGCTTGAGCACCTCCGGGCCCCCGAAGGTGTCCTGGCTGATCGCGAGCATGGTCGCCGCCGGGCTGTCGGAGACCGGGTCACTAGGGATCGTCATGCTGGAAAGCCTGCCCGCCTCGCGGCGGGTGTCACCAGTGGCCGGAGGGCCAATACGGGAAAGGATCCGGCCAGGATGGGGCTGGCCGTACCCTCGGTCATCCCTGGGCGTCCTCGGGTGTGCCTACGCCTCCAGGTCGCGGACCAGGATCTCCAGATCGCGCATCAGCGACTCGGTGCTCTCCGCGCCGTACGCGGCCATGATCGCGCGGTGGTGCTCGCTGAGCCCGGCTTCCAGCCTGGCCAGCAGGTTCATGCCCCGGGCGCCGAGGAAGACGGCCACACGGCGGCGGTCGGAGGGGTCGTGCCCACGATAGACGAGAGCACGGTCGACCAGCCGGTCCACCGCTTTGGTGAGAGTCGGGTGCGGCATCAGCGCGGCCTCGGCGAGGTCGCCCATGGAGTGCCCGCGGCCGTCGGCGAGGGCCTGCAGGATGCGCCAGTGCTCGATGGAGACGTCTTCGTGGACGAGTGCCGCGGCCAGTCCGCGATTCACGGCGCGCTCGGCCCTGCTGAGTAGGTAGGCGAGGGAGGAGTTGAGCCCGGACGCCGGACGTTGAAGGGATGTGGCCGAGGACTCCGTCAGCACTACGGACTCCTTTCTTTCGGGAGTACCCAAAGAGGATACTCTGACATGTGGTCATCGAGCCCTTGGAAGCGCACCTGCTGAGGACCGACGCGTTCCGGATCGCCCTTGTGGCACCGGTTTCCGGGGTTCTCGGCATGCTCGGGCCCAGTGTCATCAACTGCGCGTCCCTCGCGGCCACCGAGGTCAACGACCGGGGCGGGCTACTCGGCAAACCGATCGAACTGGTGTTGGTCGACGGCGGGCGTTCCCCGGCCGAGGTCGCGCTTGAGGTGTCCGGCCTGGTCAAGGCGGACGCGGTGCAGGCCGTCGTGGGCACGCACGCGAGCGACGTGCGCCTGGCCGTCGAGCGGGCGCTCGGCGGCGCGGCCCCCTACGTCTACACGCCTCCCTACGAGGGCGGTTCGCGCACGCCCGGGGTCTACTTCATGGGCGAGCCCGCCTCTCGCCAGGTGGGTCCGGGCGTCGACTGGCTGATCACGCATCGCCGGGCGCGGCGCTGGGTGCTGCTGGGCAACGACTACGTCTGGCCGCGCCTGGTCCACGTCTCGGCCCGCGAGCACCTGCTGTCGAGATCGGCGCTGGTCGTGGGCGAGCGGCTGGTGCCGTGCGGCGCGGGCGAGACCGAGATGGCCAGGATCGTGGAGCTGCTGGCGGGGCTGCGGCCCGACGCGGTGCTGCTCAACCTGATCGGCAGCGACCTGGTCGCGTTCAACCGGGCGTTCACGGCGGCCGGGCTGCGCTGCGCGCGGCTGTGCGGGGCGCTGGAGGAGCACGGGCTCCTGGCGGTCGGCGGCGACTCCACCGGCGAGCTGTACGCCACGATGGGCTTCTTCGAGTCGGTGCCCACCGACGCCGGCCTCGCCTTCGGGGAGCGTTACGTCCGCCGGTTCGGCGTGGACGCGCCCATGCTGAGCGCGCACGGGCACGGGGGCTACGAGGGCGTGCTGATGATGTCGGCGCTGGTGGCGCGTGCCGGGGCCGCCGCCGTACCGGCGATCGAGGCGGTGGCGGACGGCACGGTGATAAGCACCGGTCGGGGGCAGCTCACGCTGAACGCCCGGCATGTACGGCAGCGCATCTACGTCGGCCGGGCCAACGGCCTGGAGTTCGACGTGCTCACCTCTGCCTGAGGGGCCCGTAGCGCCTGAGCGGCCGGGGGCTGGAGCGTCTGACCTGCTCCGGGGATACTTCAGATGAGTAAATTTTCAAGAGAAAACTTCTGCATCCGAACTCGTGGGACATATCGTACGGCTGCGCCCCCCAAGCGAGAAAGAGCCGTGAACATGTCCTCACCTTCCGAGCCCTCGGCTTCAGCGTCCTCCGAGCCAGGGATCGAACGCTTCGGCTACAAGCAGGAGCTCCGCCGATCGCTCACCTTCACCGACCTGTTGATCTATGGCCTGATCTTCATGGTCCCCATCGCCCCCTTCGGGATCTTCGGTAGCGTCTTCCAGATCTCCGGCGGCATGGTGGCCCTGGCCTACATCGTCGGCATGATCGCGATGGCCTTCACCGCCCTGTCGTACGCGCAGATGGCCCGCGCCTTCCCGATGGCGGGCTCGGTCTACACATACACCGGCCGCGGCATCGCCGCCCCCGTCGGATTCATGGCCGGATGGGTCATCCTGCTCGACTACGTGCTGGTGCCCGCGCTGCTCTACCTGGTGGCGAGCGCCGCGATGGCGGCCTCCGTGCCGGGCATCCCGATGTGGGTGTGGCTGATCGGATTCGTCGTGCTCAACACGGCGGTCAACTACTTCGGCATCAAGATGACCGCTCGGACCAACCGGATCATGCTGGTCGCCGAGCTGATCGTGCTGGCGATCTTCCTGGTGATCGGGATCGGCGCGCTGCTCCAGGGCAAGGGGCACGGCGACCTGCTGAGCCCGCTGTTCGACTCGGCGACCTTCTCCTGGGCGCTGGTGTTCGGCGCGGTGGCCACCGCGGTGCTGTCCTTCCTGGGCTTCGACGGCATCTCGATGCTCGCCGAGGAGAGCCGTGAGGACGCCCGCAAGCTCGGCCGTTCGATGATCTACGCGCTCGGCGCTGCCGGTCTGCTGTTCATCGCGCAGACCTGGGTCGCCGCGTTGCTGACCCCCGACCGGGAGAAGCTCCTGGCGGAGGGCGACCCCGCGGGCTCGGCCTTCTACGACACCGCCGCCTACGCGGGCGGTCCCTGGCTCGGCGTGCTGACCGCCGTCGCCACCGCTGTGGCCTGGGGCTTCGCCAACTCCCTGGTGGCCCAGGCGGCCACCTCCCGGCTGCTGTTCGCGATGGGCCGCGACGGCCAGCTCCCCCGCGCCCTCGCCAAGGTGCACCCCAAGCGCAAGGTGCCGGTCAACGCGACCTTCCTGGTCGCCGGGATCTCGCTGGTGCTCGGCATCTACCTCAGCACCCAGGCCAACGGCATCCCGCTGATCGCGTCGCTGGTCAACTTCGGCGCGATGAGCGCCTTCCTGATCCTGCACGTATCGGTGGTCGTGCACTACTTCGTACGGCAGCGCAGCCGCAACTACTGGGCGCACCTGATCGCCCCGGCGATCGGGTTCCTCATCCTGCTGTACGTCGTCATCAACGCGCAGGTCGCGGCCCAGGTGCTGGGCTTCATCTGGCTCGGCATCGGCGCGATCGTGCTGCTCGTGGTTTACCTGCTGGGCCGCCGCCCCACGCTGCCGGCCAGCGACAACGTCAAGGAGACCGTGTAGTGAACGTTGTGTCCTACCAGCCCACTCCGGAGGAGCTGTCCTATACCTTCGGCGGCCGCGCGGCCGTCGCACGGGTGACGCCGGGCACTGTTCTGGAGATATTCACCGAGGACTGCTTCGGCGGCCGGGTGCGCGGGCCGGGCGACCTTCCCTCGCAGGTGTGCGAGTTCCCATATCTGAACCCGGTGACCGGTCCCTTCCACGTGGAGGGGGCCGAGCCGGGCGACACGCTGGCGCTGCACTTCGTGTCCATCGAGCCCGCCCGGGACTACGGCGTCTCCACGACGTTCCCGCACTTCGGCGCGCTCACCGCCACGCACACCACGGCGATGCTGCACCAGCCGCTCGAAGAGCGGGTGTGGGTCTACGAGGTGGACGCGGCCAAGCGGACGGTCCGCTACCGCGCCTCGCGGGGCGACTTCACCGTGGAGCTGCCGCTCGACCCGATGCACGGCACCGTGGGGGTGGCCCCGGCCGCGTCGGAGTCCCGGATGACGATCGTCCCGGACGCCCACGGCGGCAACATGGACACCCCGGAGCTGCGCGCGGGCGTCACCCTCTACCTCGGCGTCAACGTCGAGGGCGGGCTGTTCTCCGTCGGTGACGGCCACGCCCGCCAGGGGCACGGCGAGGTGTGCGGCACCGGCGTGGAGGCCGCGATGAACACCGTCGTGGCGGTCGAGCTGATCAAGGGCGTGGGCACTCCGTGGCCGCGCCTGGAGGACGACGAGCACCTGATGTCCACCGGATCGGCCCGGCCCCTGGAGGACGCCTACCGGATCAGCCAGCACGACCTGGTGACCTGGTCGGCATCCCTCGTCGGCCTCGACGAGCTGGACGCCTACCAACTCGTCAGCCAGGGCGCGGAGGCCCCGGTGGGCAACGTGTGCGACGCGAACTACACGATGGTCGCCAAGCTGCCCAAGGCGTACCTGGGCGGGCCGGAGGTCTACCAGGCCGCGCACCGCCGCCTGCGTGAGCTGGGCGAGCGCTACCTGGCGCGCTGACCCGGCTCCCGCGCCGGGAGTCACACCCCGGCGCTCGCGGGCGTCCTCGGCTCCTCCTCGGGGGTGGGAGTCGTGGACGCCCGCAGGGCGACCAGGCCGATCGGCACGCCCAGCAGCACCACCACCGCGGCCAGGGCGAGCGTGAACTGGTAGCCGTCCAGGAAGGCGTCCAGCGGGGCGGCGCCGCCGGCGATCCCCGCGGCCTGACGCGCGGTGAGGATCGCGCCCATCACGGTGATGCCGAGCAGTCCGAACACCTCGCGCGAGACGTTCAGGACGCCGGAGGCGACCCCGGCGCGGCCGTCCGGCAGGGCGCCGAGGATCACGGCGGTGAGCGGCACCAGCAGGCCGCCGCCGACCGCGTAGACCAGGAACCACGGCAGGATCGCGCCGTAGTCCGCGCCCGCGCCCGGTCGGGAGAGCGCGAAGATCGCGACGGCCATCAGGGCCAGCCCGATCGCGACCGTACGGCCCGCGCCGAGCACCCCGGCGATCCGCTGCGAAAGCACCGAGACCACGCCCATGGTCAGCGCCATCGGGACGAACGACGCGCCCGCCTGGGTGGGCGTGAAGCCGAGCACGTTCTGCAGCCACAGCGCGCTGAAGAAGTAGATGCCGAAGACGCCGAACGACCACAGCCCCATCGCCAGCGCGCCGCCGCCGAACACCCGGTCGCGGAACAGCGACAGGTCGATCATCGGCTCCGTGCCGCGCCGCTCGACCACGACGAACACCGCTGCCGCGACAACCGTGACCACCATGGCGGCCAGGATCGGGGCCGAGGTCCAGCCGGTGCCCTCACCCTCGATCAGGGCGAAGGTCAGCGCGAACAGCGCGATCGCGGACGAGATCAGCCCGGGGAGGTCCAGGCTGCGCCGTACCCGGTCTCGGATGTCGGGCAGCGCCCACGTCCCCAGCGCCAGCGTGCCCACCCCGATCGGCACGTTGATCAGGAAGATCCATCCCCAGTGCCAGTTCTCGCTGATGAACCCCCCGGTCAGCGGTCCCAGGGCCATGGACAGTGCCCCCGCGGCCGTCCAGATGCCGACGGCGGTGCCGCGTTCCCGCGCGTCCGGGAAGCTGCGCGAGATCAGCGCCAGTGAGGTGGGGGTGAGCAGCGCCGCGCCGACTCCCTGCACAGCCCGGGCCGCGATCAGCGCCGCCCCGCTCCCGGCCAGCCCGGCGGCCAGCGAGGCGGCGGTGAACACCACCAGACCGATCATGAAGATCCTGCGGGCGCCGAACACGTCGGCGAGCCTGCCGCCGACCAGCATCAGCCCGGCGAAGACCAGGATGTAGCCGCTCGCGATCCACTCCAGCCCGGACAGCGTGAGCCCCATCTCCCGCTGGATGGTCGGCAGCGCCACGTTGACCACGTTGTTGTCCAGGTACGTCATGAACGTGCCGAGCGTCACCGCCGCCAGCGCCCACCATCGCTTGTTCATCGCACGCCTCTCAAAACTATACGCCGTACATGTACAGCGCATAGTGGAACTTGTACGGCGTATAGTTGTCAAGTGTGATGAGCAAGCTGAGCCGTGAGGCCGTCCTGGACCGCGCGGTCGCGCTGGCCGACGAGGAGGGCGTGGCGGCCGTCTCCGTCCGCCGCCTGGCCGCCCTGCTGGACGTCACTCCGATGGCCCTGTACTGGCACTTCAAGAGCAAGGAAGAGCTGTTCACGGCCGCCGCCGACCACCTGCTCGCCGATGTCACCCGCGCCGATCCGGCCACCGGGGCCGACCCGTCGTGGGACGCGCGGTTGCGCACCATGGTCGGCACGCTGATCGACCTGATGCGGGCCCACCCGTGTCTGGCCGAGCTGCTGCGCCGCGCCGACAAGAACCACGTGATCAACTTCACCCTGGCCACCGACACCGTGCTCGGCCTGCTGCGGGCGGAGGGGTTCACCCTCACCGAGGGTTACCACATCGCGTCGTACCTGCTCAACGGCTGTATCGGCCTGATCGCTGGCGACCCCATGTGCGACGTCTCGATGACCGCCGAGGAGGCCGCCGAGCAGCGCAGGCTGCACCGGCTGGCCGTGCAGAAGCTGCCCGCCGACCGGTTCCCCAACGTCGTCGAGCACGCGCGCACCGCGAAGGAGCCGCCCGACACCGAGGCCTACTACGCGCTCGGCCTCGACCTGCTGGTCGGCGGCGTGCGGAGCCTGGTCGCGAGCAGGCGCGCCGAGCGCCGGGCCGTCATGACGCCGGACGGCTGAGCAGCACCGACAGCCGGTGCAGCCCCCGCGTCGTGCGGGCCTTGACGGTGCCCAGCGGCACCCGCAGCCGCTCGGCGATCTCCCGCTGGGTGAACTCCCCGTAGTAGGCCAGCTCGATCGCCTGGCGCTGCGCGCGGGGCAGCCGGGCCATCGCGGCGTGCAGCTCGTCGCGCATCGCCAGCCGGTCGTCCGCCGCCGGGCCGTCGTGCGCGTGAGTGTCCGGCACGGCCTCCAGCGGCAGCGTGGGCGGACGGCGGGCGCGCAGGTGGTCCACCGCCCGCTTGTGCGCGATCCCCAGCAGCCACGCGGCCAGGCTGCGCGACGGGTCGAACCGGTGCCGCGACCGCCACGCCTCCCCGAACACGATCTGCACCACGTCGTCGAGTTCTTGTTCCTGGACGAACCTCCGCAGATAGCCGCGCACCAGGGCGGCGTTGGCCCGATAGCAGTCACCGAGCGCGTCCGCCTCCCCGGCGGCCAGGCGTGCGTTGAGCGTGTCGAGCGGGTCGACGGTGTCGTTCAAGCGAGCCCCCACCCGCGCGACGGATCCGACACCTATACCTAGCCGCCACGGACGGCCGGGAAGCCCCGCCGGGGGCATCCGTTACGCCAAGTCGGTGAAGATCAGCGGTCTCGCCGGGTGATCTCACCGGCCCTCTCCGCGCCGTGCCCGTCCCCGTGCCCGTCCCCGCGCCCGTCATCGTGTCTATCACCGTGCCCGTCGCCTTCGAGCCGCTCCGCCTCCTCGGTGATGGTCTCCTCGCCGTAGGCGCGGCTCATCCGGGCGCGCAGGCGGCCGACGCGGCGTTTGCCGCTGGCGTCGCCGTCGCCGTCGCCGAGCGTGGGAATCGCCTCCCCACCGGTGACCCGGTCCGCCATGTCCTCCGAGGGCGGCACGTCCACCTCGGTGAACTCGCCGTGCGGCAGCCGCCTGATCACCCCGGACTCGACCCCGTGCACGATCATCCGGGCGTCCTTGCGCCGCAGGCCCAGGCAGATCCGGTAGGTGAAGAAGTAGGCGAGGATCGGGCCGAGGATCACCGCCACGCGCCCGGCCCAGGTGATCGCGAACAGCGACAGGTGGAAGTGCGTGGAGATCTCGTCGTTCGCGCCGATCAGCCAGAGCACGCCGTAGAAGACGATCGCGGCGACCCCGATCGCGGTCCGGTGCGGGTTGTCGCGGGGCCGCTGGGCGATGTGGTGCTCCGCCCGGTCGCCGGTGATCCACCGCTCCACGGACGGGTAGAGCGCCAGGCCGGTGAAGATGATCAGAACGGGCACCAGGCCCGGGATGATCACGCTGAGCGGCAGCGTGTACCCGGCGAAGTTGATCTCCCAGCCCGGCATCAGCCGCAGCGCGCCGTCGAGGAACCCCAGGTAGAAGTCGGGCTGCGAGCCCGCGGAGATGTCCGCCGGGGTGTAGGGCCCGTAGCTCCAGATCGGGTTGATCTGGGCGGCCGTCCCCAGCAGGGCCAGGAACGCGAAGGTGAACATGAAGAACGCGCCGGTCTTGATGGCGAAGGCCGGGAAGAACGGCGCGCCGACCACGTTGCTGTCGGTCCGCCCCACCCCGGCCATCTGGGTGTGCTTCTGCACCCACATCAGCGTCATGTGCGCGGTGACCAGCGCCACCAGCAGCCCGGGCAGCAGCAGGATGTGGATGGTGAAGAACCTGGCGATGATGTCCTCGCCGGGGAACTCCCCGCCGAACAGGAAGAACGAGATGTAGGTGCCGACCAGCGGCAGCGACTGCGCGATGCCCTGGGCGATCCGCAGGCCGACGCCCGACAGCAGGTCGTCCGGCAGCGAGTAGCCGGTCAGGCCCTCGGCCAGGGCCAGCAGGAACATCGCCAGCCCGATGTGCCAGTTCAGCTCGCGCGGCTTGCGGTAGGCGCCGGTGAAGAACACCCGCAGCAGGTGGACGGTCAGGCCCGCGACGAACAGCAGCGCCCCCCAGTGGTGGATCTGCCGCATCAGCAGGCCGCCGCGCACGTCGAAGCTGATGTTCAGGGCCGACGCGTACGCCTCCGACACCAGCACGCCCCGCAGCGGCTCGTAAGTGCCCTCGTAGACCACCGGGGTCATCCCCGGCTTGAACCAGAACGTCAGGAACGTCCCGGTGAGCAGCAGGATGATGAAGGAGTAGAGCGCGATCTCGCCCAGCATGAACGACCAGTGGTCCGGGAAGATCTTGCGGATGTTGCGCCCGGCGAACCGGCCGATGCCGGTGCGGTCGTCCAGGTAACGCGCCGGATCGGCGATCGGCTTCGGGATCGCGCCCGGATCACTCATCGCGTACCTCCCCACGAACCGCCACGGCGTGCGGTTCGGCCCTGGCGCCAGGGGAGGAGCGGCGGCCCCGATCCGTTCCTGCGGATCAGGGCCGGACGCCGGCGCGTGCCCTCTTACCTCTTTCTTCGTGGGGGGACGCGCGGCGGTTGCATTCTCGGCGCACTCAGGCGTGGGCTCAGCGGGCGCGGCGGCGCAGGCCGTCCAGGTCGTGGATGGTCACCCGGCGCCGCCCCGTCTCGATCAGGCCCCGGTCGCGCAGCGAGCGCAGCGCCTTGCTGACCGCCTCCCTGGACGCGCCGGTCCAGCCGGCCAGCTCGTCCTGGGAGAGGGGCAGGGCCACGCGGACGCCGCCGTTGGTCGGCTCGCCGTACCGTTCGGCCAGTTCCACCAGTCGCGTCGCGACGCGGCCCGTGGTGTCGAACGCGCCGTACTCGATCCGCTTGCGGTCGGAGTCGCGCAGCCGTCCGATGATCAGTTTCATCAGCAGTACGGCGATGCGCCCGTTGGCCCGCAGGAACCCGGTGAAGTCGTCCACCACCATGGCCTCGACCGGTTCGAGCGCGGTCACCGTGCCCGAGCGCGGCCCGCCGTCGATGGCTGACATGTCGCCCAGCAGCGCCCCCGGACCGCGGACCGCGAGCACCACCTCGGTGCCGCTCGCCGTGTGCGAGGAGACCTTCACCCGGCCGGAGGTGAGCACGATCACCCAGTCCGCCGCGTCGCCCTCGCTGATCACCATCGCCCCCCGGTCCCACCGGCGTGGACGGCTGCTCGCGCGCAGGGCCTCCACCTCGTCCTCCGTCAGCAGGTCGAGGAACTCACCGGGTTCTGCCGTCGGCTTCGCGCTCATCGGATTCCTCCAGGGGACGCAGGGACGCGAATCCGATTATTTCCGTGCCCGGCGCGGCGGGCCATCGGTTTCAGGGGAGCGTGATCGAAGAGCTTGGGCGCAAACCCCCGGATTCATCCGTGGGGTTAGCCCATCCTCCATAACTTGCGATCATTAGGTGGCTCCAAGCTGCATACTCGGCGTGTGGCTGTCACCCTGCGATCGAACAGCAACGTCGTCTTCCATTGCGCGTTCCACGTCGTGTGGTGCCCGAAGTACCGGAGACGTGTGCTCGGCGGCCGGATCGAAGAACGATTGAAGGACCTCATCCGCGAGGTGCCGGACGAGAAAGGGGCATGGCCGGTGGAAATGGAGGTCATGCCCGATCACGTCCACCTGCTGGTCGAAGTCGATCCGCAGTACGGCATTCACCGGCTGGTCAAGGCCATTAAGGGCCGCTCCTCCCGCGTGCTGCGCAAGGCCGCTGAATGCTGACCGGCCGCCGCTACCCGCTGGCGTTCACACCCGAGCAGGAGGAGTTCGCCGAACTCATCGGCGACGCCTGCCGCGTGGTGTGGAACACCGCGCTGGAGCAGCGGCGCACCTACCGGCAACGTGGGGCGTTCATCGGCTACGTGGAGCAGGCCCGGCAGATGGCCGAGGCGAAGAAGGACGTCCCGTGGCTGGCCGAAGCGCCGTCCCACACGCTTCAGCAGACGCTGCGCGACCTGGACAAGGCATGTAAGAGGCATGGCACGTTCAAGGTCCGCTGGCGGTCCAAGCGAAAGAACGCGCCGACGTTCCGGTTCCCCGACCCCAGACACCTCGCGGTCGAACGTCTCTCCCGGCGGTGGGGCAGGGTCAGGCTTCCGAAGTTCGGATGGGTCCGCTTCCGGTGGACACGCCCGCTCGGTGGCGAACTTCGCAATGCGACCGTGTTGAAGGACGGCGGACGCTGGCACGTGTCGTTCTGCGTCGAAGACGGGCTGGTCGAGTCCACACCGAACGGCCGACCGGCCGTCGGCGTGGATCGTGGCGTGGCTGTTGCGGTGGCCACGTCGGACGGGCGGATGCGTGACCGGGACTTCGTCACGCCCGGCGAAGCGGCGCGGCTGCGACGGCTTCAGCGGAAGCTCGCCCGGCAGCGGAAAAGCTCCAACCGGCGCGCCGCCACCAAAGCGAAGATCGGCAGGCTGAACGCCCGAATCCGCGCACGACGCACGGACTTCGTGGCGTGGACGGCAAACCGGCTCACCCGCGACCACGGCCTGGTCGCGGTGGAGGACCTGAAGGTTCGCAACATGACCGCCTCGGTCAAAGGCACCCTCGCCGAGCCGGGCCGGAACGTCCGCCAGAAGGCCGGACTGAACCGGTCGATCCTCGCCAAGGGCTGGGGCGGCCTGCTGACCGCCCTGGAACACAAAGCGCGTCACAACGGTTCCCGCATCGTGCGGGTGCCGCCCGCGTACACGTCGCAAACCTGTGCCGCCTGCGGGCACCGCGCCCCGGAGAACCGCGAAAGCCAAGCGGTGTTCCGGTGTCGCGCCTGCGGCCACCAGGCCAACGCTGACGTCAACGCCGCGAAGAACATCCTCGCCGCAGGGCTTGCGGTGACAGGGCGTGGAGACCTCGCCGTCAGGCGGTCTGCGAAGCGCCAACCACCCAAAGGCGAGGCAGCGTGAACGCGTCTCACCCACGGGAATCCCCCGGCTTCAGCCGTGGGGAGGAAGTCAACCCATTGAGCACGAACGCGCTCACCGGCTCCTCCTTGCCCTTCAGGGTCAGCGGGCCGAGTGGTGTGACCGCCGCCGCGCGGCCGAGCAGGTCGCGTGTCGTGGAGCCGATCACCACCGTGCCCGGCTCGGCCAGCGCCTGCAGCCGGGCCGCCACGTTCACGCAGTCGCCCATCGCGTTGAATCCGCGCAGCTCCGGGCTGCCGATGTTGCCCACCAGCGCGGGGCCGGTGTTGACGCCGACACGGAACTTCGGCCACTCGACGCCGTTCATCCGGCCCGCCGCCTGCTCCCCGGCGACCTCGGCGGCCACCCGCTCGGCGGCCCGCTGCATGGCCAGGCCCGCCCGCGCCGCCGCCAGGGCGTGATCGGACTGCCGGGCAGGGGCGTTGAAGAGGGCGAGCAGGGCATCGCCGACGAACTGCACGATCGTGCCGCCGTTGTCCAGGACGCAGGGCACGGCGGCGGTGTGGTAGCGGTTCAGCATCTCCACGATCTCGCCGGGGGTGACCCGCTCGGAGAACGTGGTGAACCCCTTCAGGTCGGCGAACAGCGAGGTCAGCTCCACCAGCGAGCCGCCGAGGGCGGCCTGACCCGGATCGGCCAGCAGCGCGGCGGCCACGTCGGGCGACATGTACTGGCGGAACAGCGTGGACAGCTCCGCGTAGAGGCGGGCGTTCTCCAGGGCGATCGAGATCTGCCCGGCGAGCAGTGTGGCCAGCGGCTCGTCCTGCGGGGTACGGCCGACGGGCACGCGGATCGCCCCGGCGAGCCTGCCCTTGACGGTGAGGGGGTGAACCATCCGCTCGCCGTCCCTGATCGGCTCGCCGCCGGGGAAGTCGCGCTCGCCGTACTCGGTGCCGCCCATGGCCACCCTGCCGTCGGCGACCAGGCCGATGCGGACGTCGCCGTACGCCTGCCGTACGCGGTCCAGGGACTCGGCCAGCAGCTCGCGCTCGGCCAGGCCCACCCGCGCGCCCCGGCCGACGTCGACCAGCGCGCCCAGCCGCTCGGACAGCTCGCGCTCGTTGGCCAGCGCCTCGCCCGCGCGGTCCAGGACGGCCGCCTGCGCCTCGGTCAGCCCGAACTTGCCCGCCAGGCGGGTCGCCACCGGGACGTCCGAGACGGCCCGCCGCCGCAGGTGGCCGACCAGTTCCTCCAGCGCCTCGGCGTACTGCGTCTGCAGCCGCCGGACGGTGGCCGCCAGCGCGATCGAGTCGAACATCCCCGCGCTCGACCCCTCCCGGCGGAACTGCAGGTAGGCGCTGTAGGCGACGAACACGAAGGCCAGGGTCAGCAGCAGGTGCCATTCCCACCAGGACAGATGCCAGTTGTGCTTGCTCATCCCCGCCACCATGGCCTCGGCGAGCAGCGCGTAGGCGGTGATCAGGCTGATCAGCATCGCCGCCGGGCGCCTGCGGTGCAGGCGGAACATCATCGCCGCCGCCGCCGAGTACAAGACCACCGCGACGAGGGAGAACGCGCCGAGCCCCGCGCCGCCCTCGGGCGGCGGGCCGCTCAGCGGGGTCAGGCCGGGCACCAGCGAGGCCACGCCCCACCCGACCAGCAGGACGGCTAGCCCGGCGCGCAACGACCTCGCCGCGCCGAGCACCGCCCGCGCGGCCCGGCCGTGCAGCGGCAGGGCCGAGGCGAAGGCGAACACCGACGCGATGGTGAGCCCGACCGGCTGGTCCACGTCGAAGCCGACGCTTCCGGCCGGGAGGAGGATCTTCGGGGTGCTCAGGCCGTGCAACAGGAAGAACCCGGCGTTGGTCAGGAAGACCATCGACACCAGCAGCAGCCGGGCATCGGCGCGGCGGTCCATCGCCCGCGTGATCAGCAGGCCGAGGGCGAGGTTGATCCCCGCCACCAGGAGGATCAGCCAGAAGTGGCTGGGCTCGTGCTGCCAGACGATGTTCAGCACACCGGGGTTGGCCAGCAGCAGCCACAGCCCCGCCATCGGGATGACCATGTGGATCGTCCACACGACCGACCTGACGGGATGCGTCGCCGGAGGCAGATAGGGCTGTTCGGGCTGCTCAGGTGAGGAGATGGGGACGTCGCTGGTCGGCACGGTTGCCCTCCAGGTCAGGCGGGATCGCCCCACCGCGTAGGCGCGTCTCCCGTCGTGTTCGCCCGCACCCGCGCACGGCCTGCCCGCCGCCCGGTGCGGTTCCCCCGAACAAGACCCGATTATCCCGTTGCCCGCGAACCACGCAAACGGGGCTTCGTGATGAAGTCGTGATCGTTGGTCGGTCAACCAATGGAACGATGCACGCGTGTATCTCCATGAACATGTTCATCGCGAGAAACGTGGGTCTCCGGGGCTCCTTGTTTCTCTCGGGTCACCGGTGTGAGCGGACAACGCTCCGCCGGGTGGCCCGGAAGTTCTGAAAGAGGTATGCCCAGTGGCTGTCAAGCTGCCTGGCGGGCGTTCGATCGCCCTCACCACCGCCGGAGTCCTGGCCGGTTCCCTCGTGGCGGGTGGTTTCGCATATGCGTCGGCGACCACCACCACCGCCGCGCCCAGCATCATCTACGCGTGTGTCAACAAGTCCACACAGGTCGTCCGCATCGTCGGGGCCAAGACCAAGTGCAAGCCCACCGAGACCCGGGTCTGGTGGAACCGCCAGGGGCCGAAGGGCCTGGACGGCGACGGTGGCATGGGCCCGATGGGTGCCACCGGCCCCAAGGGTGAGAAGGGAGACAAGGGCGACAAGGGTGACCCGGGCGCCAACGGCGTCCGCGGCCCGCGCGGCATGAAGGGCGAGCCCGGCACCCAGGGCCCCAAGGGCGAGCAGGGCCAGCAGGGTCCCAAGGGCCAGGACGGCCAGGACGGCAAGCCCGGCGCCCAGGGCCCGAAGGGCGAGGACGGCAAGCCCGGCGCGCCCGGCAAGGACGGTCAGAACGGTAAGGACGGTAAGGACGGCGAGCGCGGCCCGCAGGGTCCCAAGGGCGACCCGGGCACCGGCGGCGGCGTCACCATCGACGTCCGCTCCGACAGCTTCAGCACCTCCTCCTCCAGCGCCTCGGTGAGCTGCAAGTACGGCTACACGCCGACCGGCGGCGGGTTCTCGTTCTCCTCCAGCAACGTCAACGTCCTCGGCAGCTACCCCTCCGGTGACGGCTGGACCGTGAAGTTCACCAAGAACGGCAACGGCAACAACGGCGACGACGACCGTACCGCCACCTACGGCAACGACAACAACCAGGGCAACAACAACCACCAGGGCGGCAACGGCAAGGTCTCCGGCACCGTCTACGTGCTCTGCGCCAAGAAGTAGTCGCACATCGGGCCGGCCGCCGCTTCGGAGGGGGAGCGACGGCCGCCCGCCCCGTCTTCCGCACCCCTCCGCCGATTTCCCCAAGCTCAGCAGGAACCAGCCTCGACCCCCTCCTCGCTCGGGGGCCGAGGCCTCCTGGGCCGCTCAGTCGGCGTCCGTGCCGTCGAGCCGCGCCGGATAGCCGGACGGCGGCGACTGCAGACGCCACGGTTCGTGGATCTTCGCCCCGGGCGCCTCGGCCAGCTCCGGGACGTACCGGCGGACGTAGTCACCCGACGGGTCGTACCGTTTGGCCTGCCGCAGCGGGTTGAATCCACGGTTGGGACGCGTGTCGTTGCCGGTGCCCGCCACCCACTGCCAGTTGCCCGAGTTGTCGGCCACGTCGCCGTCGAGCAGGTGCCGGAAGAAGTGCCGCTCGCCGTCGCGCCAGTCCAGGCCGAGACGCTTGACCAGGTAGGCCGCCGTGATCAGGCGCGCCCGGTTGTGCATCCAGCCCTCGGCGAGCAACTGACGCATCCCCGCGTCCACGATGGGCAGCCCGGTCATCCCCTCCCGCCAGGCCGCCAGGGCGTCCGGGTCGTGCCGCCAGCGTCGTTCGGGACGCCGGTAGTTCTCGCGGTTGATCCGGGGGAACGCGTACGTCACCTGGTGGTGGAAGTCGCGCCAGCAGAGCTGGCGGACGAAGTCCTCGCCGCGTTCGGCGCGGCCGGCCAGTTCGAGCGGGGACAGGCAGCCGAACCGCAGGTACGGGCTGAGCCGGGAGGTCCGGTCGCCCGCCAGGTCGTCGTGCCCCTCGGCGTAGCCGGACAGCCCGTCGCGCAGCCACCGGTCGGCGCGGGCCCGGGCCGCGGACTCGCCGCCGGGCATGCTCCCGCCGTCCGGCGGCCGGGGCGGCTTGCCCACCGCCAGCCCGTGCGGGATCCGGACCTCGCCCGGCGGCGGCAGTACCCGGCGGCGGGGATGCCGCCGCCAGGCGTTCCAGTAGGGGGTGAAGACCCGGTAGTGGTCGCCGCCCCCGGACGGCCGCAGCTCGTCGGGCGGGACGACGGTGACGCCGGGGAAGCGCGCGAACTCGATCCGTTCGGCCGCCAGGCGCTCCTCACGCCGCCTGGCCAGCGCGCTGACGTCGGCGCTCACGTGGACGGCCGCCGCGTCCAGCTCGGCGGCCAGCCGCATCGCCTCGGTGACCGCGTCGCCCTCGCGCACCACCAGCTCGCCCCCGCGCTCCCGGAGCGAGGCGCGCAGATCGGCCAGGCATTCCAGCAGGAAGCCGTGCCGCAGCCCCGCCGGCACGGCGGGGTCGAGCACGAACAGCGGCACCACCCGCTCGGCCCGCTCGCAGGCCGCGCTCAGCGCCGGATGGTCGTGAACCCGCAGGTCCCTGTTGAAGAGCACGATCACGGTTCTCACCGCGAACAGTCTGGGCCTGCTCGGCTTCGTTCGCACGCCGCAGCGCCGGACGGAAAGCGCGCTCGGGCCCGTCTCCTCCTGGCTGACCGGTCTGACGATCGATGTCGCGGGCGGCAAATGGATGCCGTAACGACGGGCGGGCCACCAACGCGCATATCCGGAAATTGCGATTATCGGTATTCGGCCCCCGGGGTTAGTGATCTTCGGCATACTCGCTCGGGTGGCCGACACCTTCGCTCCGCAGAGCGCCCCGCCACTCGCCCTCGCCTCCTGGTGGCACCGCTTCGCGGCGGCGCTGATCGACAGCGTGATCATGGCCGTCTTCATCGCGCCGATCCTCTACGCGAGCCCGCGGGATGAGGAGACGGGGTTCACCGAGGTGCTCGCCATCGAGGTGCGGAACCCCGCGTGGCCGAGCGAAATGGCCATCCTCGCCCTCACCACGCTGTATTTCGGGGTACAGCACGCGCTGTGGGGGCAGACACCCGGCAAACGGCTCTGCCGGGTGAAAGTGGTCGAACCCACGACAGGCCGGCCGCCGGGACCGCTCAACGCGGGAATCCGGGCCCTGATCTATCCGCTGCTGGCCTCGCTGTCGTCGCTCACCGCGCTCGTCTCCTTCGTCGACCTGCTGTGGATGCTGTTCGACCCCAGGCGGCGCTGCCTGCACGACATCGCCGCCCGGACCGTCGTGATCGACCTGGTGCCGTCAGAGAGCCGGGGAGACGGCCGGCGCGGCCTGCTGCTGCGGGTCGGCATCCTGGTCGGCTGCTTCGCCGCGCTCGCCGTGCTGCTCGTGCTGATCGCCAGATAGGCGTCAGGCAGGCGTCAGGGCAGGCTGAGCGTGACCTGCCAGGCCGGATGGTCGGTGGTGCCGGACATGCTGATCGAACGGGTGCCCACGAACGTGAACCTGGTCGAGGCGGTGACGTGCTGCACGCTGCCGTCGCCCTTGCGGAAGAAGCCGCTCGGCACGCAGTTCTGCACGTTCGGCGACCCCTGGTAGCGCATGTTCAGGTCGCCGGACATCACGGCGGGACGGCCGGCCGCGTACCGGGTGACCGGGCCGTTCATCAGCTCCCTGCACTGGTTCAGGGCGACAGAGCCGGTCGTGGACAGGTGCGTGGTGCAGGCCGCGACGGCTCCGCCGGAGACGCACGCCCACACTCGCTTCTCGCTCCCGCCGTCCTGGGCGGCGTATCGGCCGGTCTCGGTGACGGTGCCCGCGTAGGCGGAGTCCACCATGAGGGCGTTGCCGTAGTCCTGGCCGTTGACGCACTTCACGGGGCTTCCGTCGGGCCGTTCGGCGGCCTTGAAGACCACCTGGGAGGACCCCATCGCCTCGCGCAGCGGGGCCACGTCGCCGGAGCAGATCTCGTTGAGCGACAGCACGGCCGGGTCGACCGACGTGATCACCGACCGGGCCTTGGTGATCACCCGGTCTCCGGTGAAGCACGAGGTGTTCACCCCGCTGTGGCACAGGTTGAGCTGCAGGACCCGGAACTCCGTGCCGAACGTGGCGGCCGTGGCGGGCTGGGGCGTGAGCAGGGCGAGCGACGCGGCGGCCGCGGCGGCGATCACGGACCGGCGGCGGGCGATGGGGGTGTACGGCATGCGCTCACCATAGATCGCCCCCGCTCGGGCCCCGCTACCTCAGCCGCGCCGGATACGGGTGAATCCGGCGCGGAAAGGGGCACCCCCAGGACGAATTACCGCGACTCAGGCCAGCAGCGCGGGCAGCGTGCCCTCGTGCGCGGTGCGCAGGGTCTCCAGCGGGACGTCGAGGACGTCCTGCACGGACAGCGTCGTGCCGCCGGTGGTGCCGAGCGTGGTGCACGGCACCTCGTGGGCCGCGCACAGCGCCGCGAACCGGTCGAAGGACTCGGGCCTGACCACGACCAGCGCCCGGCTCGCCGACTCGCTGAACAGCGCGGTGAACGGGTCGTCGCCCATCGGCAGGCTGACGGTGCAGCCGATTCCGGCGGCCAGGCAGGATTCGGTCAGGGCGATGGCGAGCCCGCCGTCCGACAGGTCGTGCGCGCCCGCGAGCAGTTCCTGCGCGGCGGCCTCGGTCAGCACCCGGCCGAGCGCCCGCTCGGCTTCGAGGTCGAGCCTGGGCGGCAGCCCGCCCAGGTGGTCGTGCTCGACGTGGGCCCACTCCGAGCCGCCCAGCTCGTCGAAGGTCTCGCCGAGCAGCAGCACCCGCGCATCGGGGATCGCGAACCCGTACGGCACACGCCGCCGCACGTCGTCGAGCACCCCCAGCACGCCCACGACCGGCGTCGGGTGGATCGCCGCCGACCCGGTCTGGTTGTAGAAGGAGACGTTGCCGCCCGTGACCGGCACCCCGAGGACCCGGCAGGCGTCGGCGAGCCCGCGCACCGCCTCGGCGAACTGCCACATGACCTCGGGGTCCTCCGGCGAGCCGAAGTTGAGGCAGTTGGTGACGGCTAGCGGCCTGGCCCCGGTGACGGAGACGTTCCGGTAGGCCTCGGCCAGCGCGAGCTGCGCCCCCGCGTAGGGGTCGAGCCGGGCGTAACGGCCGTTGCCGTCGGTGGCCAGCGCGATGCCCCGGACGGTCTCGGTCGCGCCGGGCACCAGCTCGCCGATGCGCAGCACGCCGGCGTCGGCGGGCTGGGCGAGCACCGTGTTGCCCCGCACGTAGCGGTCGTACTGGCTGGTCACCCACTCCTTGGAGGCCAGGTTGGGGGAGGCCAGCAGGCGCAGCAGGGTGTCGCCGAGGTCGGCGGGCCTGGGCAGCCGGTCAGGGGAGTCGGAGTTGAGCGCGGACTGCCCGGCGGGCTCGCTGAACGGCCGCTCGTAGACCGGGCCGTCGTCGGCGGCGGTGCCCGGCGGGATGTCCACGATGGTCTCGCCGTGCCAGGTCATCACCAGCCGCCCGGTGTCGGTGACCTCGCCGATCACCGTCGCCGGGATGTCCCACTTGGCGCAGATCTCCATGAAGGCGGGGATGTCGTCGGGCGTGACGACCGCCATCATCCGCTCCTGGGACTCCGACATGAGGATCTCTTCGGGGCGGAGCGTGGGGTCGCGCAGCGGCACCAGGTCGAGCCGGACGTCCATGCCCCCGGTGCCCTTGGCGGCCAGCTCGGTGGTCGCGCAGGAGACGCCCGCCGCGCCGAGGTCCTGGATGCCCACGACCACGTCGGCCGCGAACAGCTCAAGGCAGCACTCGATCAGCAGCTTCTCCATGAACGGGTCGCCGACCTGCACGCTGGGCCGCTTGGCCTGCGATTCGTCCTCGAAGGTGGCAGAGGCCAGCACGGACGCGCCGCCGATGCCGTCGGGGCCGGTCAGCGCGCCGAACAGGACGACCTGGTTGCCGGGGCCCGGCGCGGTGGCCAGCTTGATCTGGTCCTTGCGCAGCAGGCCCACGCACAGCGCGTTGACCAGCGGGTTGCCGATGTAGCAGGGGTCGAAGACGACCTCGCCGCCGATGTTGGGCAGGCCCAGGCAGTTGCCGTAGGAGCTGATGCCCTCGACGACGCCCGGCAGCACCCGGCGGGTGTCGGGGGCGTCGGCCGCGCCGAACCGCAGGGAGTCCATGACCGCGACCGGGCGCGCGCCCATCGACATGATGTCGCGGACGATGCCGCCGACCCCGGTGGCCGCGCCCTGGTGGGGCTCGACGTAGGACGGGTGGTTGTGCGACTCGATCTTGAAGGTGGCGGCCCAGCCGTCGCCGATGTCGACGACGCCGGCGTTCTCGCCCATGCCGACCAGCAGGGCCTCGGACTTGGGGGCCTTCGTACCGAACTGCCGCAGGTGCACCTTGGAGGATTTGTAGGAGCAGTGCTCGCTCCACATGACGCTGTAGATGGCCAGCTCGCTGCTGGTCGGGCGGCGGCCGAGGATGTCGCGTACCCGCTGGTACTCGTCGACCTTCATGCCGAGTTCCGCGTAGGGCTGCGGCTCGTCGGGGGTCTGGCCGGCGCGGCCGACGGAGTCGATCATGCGTTCACCAGGCTCTTGAGGAGGGACGTGAAGAAACCGGCGCCGTCGGTGCCGGGCCCGCCGGTCAGTTCCTCGACGGCGTGCTCGGGATGCGGCATCAGCCCGACGACGTTGCCCGCCTCGTTGCGGATGCCCGCGATGTCGTTGAGCGAGCCGTTGGGGTTGCCCAGGTAGCGGATCACGACCTGCCCGCCGGACTCCAGCGCGGTGAGCGTGGCCTCGTCGGCGACGTAGCGGCCCTCGCCGTGCTTGATCGGGATCACCACTTCCTGGCCCTCGGTGTAGGCGGAGGTCCAGGGGGTGGTCACGGACTCGACGCGCAGCCGCTGGTCGCGGCAGACGTAGTGCAGCCCGGCGTTCCTGACCAGCGCGCCGGGCAGCAGGTGGGCCTCACAGAGGATCTGGAACCCGTTGCAGGTGCCGAGCACGGGCAGTCCGGCTCGGGCGGCGGGCAGCAGTTCGCCCATCAGCGGGGCGAACCGGGAGATGGCCCCGCACCGCAGGTAGTCGCCGTAGGAGAAGCCTCCGGGGAGGAAGACGGCGTCGACGCCGCGCAGGTCGGTGTCGGCGTGCCACAGCGGCACCGGCTCGGCGCCCGCGTGCCGTACGGCACGCGCGGCGTCCTGGTCGTCCAGCGTTCCCGGAAATGTGACCACGCCCACCCGGGCAGCACCCATCGCCGTATTTCCCCTCCGCGCACCGGAGCGCGCCGCCGACATGCGATACGACATGAAGGCTACCCGCGCTCAGACAGCGGCCAGAGCCAGGTCGCGGCGTGCGGCCGCCTCGTCGTCCCAGGAAAGGCGTTTGCGCAGGTGAACCGTGGTGCCACGGCCCGGTTGGATATCGAAGGAGATCTCGTCTACGACGGCCTGCATGATCAGAATGCCCCGGCCGTTCTCCATGTCGGCGGGCGGATAGTTCTCGGGGAGCGCGGGCAGGCCGAGCCCCCGGTCGATGATGCGCACATCGCAGCGGCCTTCGCCGATCGCGGCGAGCACCTGGTAGCGGTTGGCCGGCCCCCCGTGCCTTACCGCGTTGGCGCACGCCTCGGAGGCGGCCAGCAGAATGTCTGCGACGCAGTTCTCGGCCACGCCGAGTGAACGAAGGGCATCGCCCAACACTCGGCGGACCATCGGTATACCTACGGCATCCCGTGGAAGAGCCAGCGAGAACTCGATGTCCACCCGAGTCCCTCCCCGTCGCGGATCGTCACCTTGACAAGGCTTCCCCGAGAAATCGGGCCTAACCGCAAAATAACGCTGTTGTTATTTAGTGTTGGTCAACCTGTGGGATTGTGGCATGCCCGAAGCCCGCTTTACGCCGAGCTGTGGAAGCTTTGTGTGTCAAATGTGCTGTTTTACCCCTCGAAGCGCACGGTGAAGTCTTCGATCACCGGGTTGGCCAGGAGGGTCTCCGCGAGCTTTCGGATGTCCGCAAGTGCGGCGTCGTCGGCGGGGCCGTCGAGTTCGATCTCGAAGCGCTTGCCCTGCCGGACCGAGGCGACGCCGGAGAATCCCAGGCGGGGCAGGGCACGGGCGATCGCCTGTCCCTGAGGGTCCAGGATCTCGGGCTTCAGCATGACGTCGACGATGGCGCGCGCCACGGGGTTCCTCCAGGGCTGAGGGCTTACGGGGTAGAGCGGGTCCAGGCTACTCCAGGTGAAGGGGTGCCCCTGGGTGCACGGGCCCCGCGTGTGATGAGGCACACATCGGGCACATCGGGAGCGTGGCCGTGGGGAAGGACGAGGAGTGGACGCACAAGTCGTGGCAAAGGCGGACATGCCATCGGGTCTTGCGCTCGGTGCTGTGACCTCTGCGACCATGTCCACATACGCGGACGGACCACACCCACACGGGCCGGACGCGTTGCTAACCGGCCGCACGTGGATGGCGATCCCATCCTCCCGGCCCCGAGCGCACAGGAGCGGCACGTGACGACCGACGCCACTCGTGGATTCAGCCCGACCCGATCAGGGGGCCCCGACGAGCCTCCGGAGCTCGTTCAGCTCCTCACCCCTGAGGGAGAGCGGGTAGAGCACCCCGACTACGACATCGATCTGACCCCCGAAGAGATCAGATCCCTCTACCGTGACCTGGTCCTCGTCCGCCGGGTCGACCTGGAGGCCGTGGCCCTCCAGCGACAGGGCGAACTCGGCCTCTGGGCCTCGCTGCTCGGCCAGGAGGCCGCGCAGATCGGCTCCGCCCGGGCGCTCACCGACGCCGACATGGCCTTCCCCACCTACCGCGAGCACGGCGTCGCCTGGTGCCGTGACGTGGACCCGGTCAAGCTTCTCGGCCTGTTCCGGGGCGTCAACCACGGCGGCTGGGACCCGGCCGAGCACAACTTCCACCTCTACACCGTGGTGATCGGCAGCCAGACGCTGCACGCCGTCGGGTACGCCATGGGCATCCAGCGCGACGGGGCCGTGGGCGAGAACGGGGCCGCCGCCATCGTCTACTTCGGCGACGGCGCCACCTCCCAGGGCGACGTCAACGAGTCGTTCATCTGGGCCAGCGTGTTCAACGCGCCGGTCGTCTTCTTCTGCCAGAACAACCAGTGGGCCATCTCCGAGCCGCTGGAGAAGCAGAGCCGCATCCCCCTCTACCGGCGGGCCAGCGGATTCGGCTTCCCCGGCATCCGGGTGGACGGCAACGACGTGTTCGCCTGCCTCGCCGTCACCAGACAGGCGCTCAAGAACGCCCGCGAAGGCCAGGGGCCGACGCTCATCGAGGCGTTCACCTACCGGATGGGCGCCCACACCACCTCCGACGACCCGACCCGCTACCGGGTGGCGAGCGAGCTGGAGGCATGGAAGCTCAAGGACCCGATCGAGCGCGTCAAGGCGTACCTGTTCAGGAACCAGCTCGCCGACCAGGACTTCTTCGACGCCGTGGAGGGCGAGGCCGACACGCTCGGCCGGGACATCCGCAAACGATGTCTGGAAATGCCGGATCCCGAACCGCTGGCCATGTTCGACCACGTCTACTCGGAACCGCACGCCCTGATGTCAGAGGAGCGCGCGCAGTACGCGGCCTACCTCGCCGGATTCGAGGACCAGGCCGGAGGCGACGCCCGATGACCACGCTCACCATCGCCAAGGCGATCAACGAGGGCCTGCGCAAGGCCATGGAGGACGACCCCAAGGTCCTCATCATGGGCGAGGACGTCGGCAAGCTCGGCGGCGTCTTCCGCGTCACCGACGGCCTGCAGAAGGACTTCGGCGAGAGCCGCGTCATCGACACCCCGCTCGCCGAGTCCGGCATCATCGGCACCGCGATCGGCCTGGCGCTGCGCGGCTACCGGCCGGTCTGCGAGATCCAGTTCGACGGCTTCGTCTTCCCGGCCGCCGACCAGATCATCACCCAGCTCGCCAAGATGCCGCTGCGCTCGCTGGGCGCGCTCAAGCTGCCCGTCGTCGTCCGCATCCCCTGCGGCGGCGGCATCGGCGCGGTCGAGCACCACAGCGAGTCGCCCGAGGCGTACTTCACCCACACCGCCGGGCTGCGCGTGATGGCCTGCTCCAACTCCGCCGACGCCTACGCGATGATCCAGCAGGCGATCCGCTGCGACGACCCGATCATCTTCTTCGAGCCCAAACGGCGCTACTGGGAGAAGGGCGAGGTGGACACCTCGGGCTCGGCGCGGTGGAGCCCGCTCACGAAGTCGACCGTCGTGCGGCGCGGCGACGACCTCACGCTGCTCGCCTACGGGCCCATGGTCAAGACCTGCCTGGAGGCCGCCGCCGCGGCCGAGGAGGACGGCCGGTCGATCGAGGTCATCGACCTGCGCTCGCTCAACCCCCTCGACACCGAGACGCTCGCCGAGTCCGTCGGGCGCACCGGCCGGTGCGTCGTCGTCCACGAGGCGGCCCTGTTCAACGGGTTCGGCGCCGAGCTGGCCGCGCGGCTCACCGAGCTTTGCTTCTACCGGCTGGAGGCGCCGGTGCTGCGGGTGGGCGGATTCTCCACGCCGTACCCGCCGTCCCGGCTGGAAGACCACTACCTGCCCGACCTCGACCGCGTCCTGGACGCGGTGGACCGGTCGTTCGGCTACTGACGGGGAGCGACGCATGCGACGTGAGTTCAAGCTCCCCGACGTCGGGGAGGGGCTGACCGAGGCCGAGATCGTCCGCTGGCACGTGGCGGTGGGCGACCAGGTCAAGGTCAACCAGATCATCGTGGAGATCGAGACCGCCAAGGCCGTGGTCGAGCTGCCCTGCCCGTTCGAGGGCGTGGTGGCCGCGCTGATGGCCGAGGAGGGGCAGACGATCGACGTCGGCCTGCCCATCATCGCGGTCGACGACGGCACGGGCCCGCCCGAGGCGGCCTCGGGAGGAGGCGCGGGCGGGGGCGCTCAGCCGGAGGCGCGCACGGCCGCGCTCGCCGACGACATGGTGCCGTCCGCGCCCGCTCCGCAGAAGGAGGAACGCCAGCCGGTGCTGGTGGGCTACGGCGTGAAGATGGGCACCACCAAGCGGCGTCCCCGCAAGGGGGACTCCTCCGCCCCGCGAGGGGCGAGCGCGCAGGCTCCGGCCGTCGCGCCGCCCGCCGAGGCCCCTCCGAGGCCCGCGGCCCCGGCCGCTCCGGCCCCCAGGGCCCCCGGCGTCCTGGCCAAGCCGCCCGTGCGCAAGCTCGCCAAGGACCTCGGGGTGGACCTCGCGTCCATCGCGGGCAGCGGCCCGCACGGCACCGTCACCAGGGACGACGTCCACGCGGCGGTGTCCGCGCCCCCGGCCGTGACACCCGTCGCGGCGCGTCCGGCCGGCGGCGAGGAGCGCATCCCGGTCAAGGGCGTACGGCGGGCCACCGCGCAGGCCATGATGGCGTCGGCGTTCTCCGCGCCGCACGTCACCGAGTTCCTCCAGGTGGACATGACCGGGACCATGGAGGCGGTGCGCAAACTGCGCGCCACCCCCGACTTCGCCGAGGTCAAGGTCTCCCCGCTGCTCCTGGTGGCCAAGGCCCTGCTGGTCGCGGCCCGCCGGCACCCCATGATCAACTCCACCTGGGACGAAAGCGCCCAGGAGATCGTGGTCAAGCACTACGTCAACCTCGGCATCGCCGCCGCCACCCCGCGCGGGCTGATCGTCCCCAACGTCAAGGACGCCCACGCGCTGCCCCTCGTCGAGCTGGCACGGGCCATGAACGCCCTGGTGGAGACCGCCAGGGCGGGCCGCACCCAGCCCGCCGACATGTCGGGCGGCACGATCACCATCACCAACGTGGGCGTGTTCGGCGTGGACACCGGCACCCCGATCATCAACCCCGGCGAGTCCGCGATCCTGGCCTTCGGCCAGATCAGGGACCTGCCGTGGGTCGTGGACGGGCAGATCGTGGCACGCAAGATCTGCACGCTGGCGCTCTCCTTCGACCATCGGGTCATCGACGGCGAAGTGGGCTCCAAGGTCCTGCGCGACGTCGGCGACATCCTGGAGGACCCGCTCCGCGCCCTCGCCTGGTCGTGAACCGCCGTACGGCCGGGCCTTTCGGGGCCCGGCCGTACGGGAGGGAATAGGGTTGCGCGCAGACGCCGAGAGGGGAACGCGGATGCTCCGCCACATGGTGCTGTTGAACTGGTCCGACGAGGCCACCGACACCCAGATCACCGAGATCGCCACCCGCCTGCGGGGGCTCACGGAGGTCATCCCCGAGATCCAGGCGTACCACTGCGGCCCCGACGCCGGAATCAACTCCGGCAACCACGACTTCGCGATCGTCGCGGACTTCGCCACAGCGGACGACTACGCCGTCTACCGCGACCACCCCGCCCACCGCGAGATCATCACCGGCCTCATCGCCCCCATCGCCGCCGGCCGGGCCGCCGCCCAGTTCCACCTCTGACCTGCCGGGCCGCCGGCTGCGCTGCCGCCCGCCGCCCGGTTCCAGCGCTGCCCCTCAGGTCCGCCGCCGGCCTCTGCCCGGAGGCGGTGCTTCGGCATGTCCAGCAGACCCTTGCGGTGCCACAGCGGGCAGGACGTGGTGAAACAGGCTTCGTGAACGCCCACGATCGATCCCGGTGTCGTACCGCGGGCGCGAACCGGGCTTCTTGTGCGGCATTTCCAGCACTCCATTGGATAGCACTTCTATCCAATGTTGGGTAGTATGACTATCCAAGGAGGGTGAGTGCCATGACTCTGATCGTTCTCGTCGTGACCACGCTGTGTTTCCGCCTGCTGGGCAAGGTGTTCGGCGTGACCCGCTTCGCCGAGTGGCGCGTCAGCGCCGCGCATGGCCTGGCCGTCATGCTGGTGCTGACGGCCAGTGCCCACTTCGTCCCATCGAATGTGACCTTCATGCCCAATCATGCTGACATGGTGGCCATGGTCCCGCCGTTCGTCCCGTTCCCGGCCGCCATGGTCTACCTGACCGGCGTTCTGGAACTCGCGGGCGCTGTCGGCCTCCTCCTGTCCGCCACCCGGCGAGCGGCGGGCATCTGCCTGGCCGTGCTCTTCGTGCTCATCCTCCCGGCCAACGTCTACGCGGCCCTGACCGAAGTGACCTTCGCGGGGGAACCGGCGACGCCACTGTGGCAGCGCGTTCCCGAGCAGATCGTCTACATCGGTGTGGCACTGTGGGCCGCGGGGATCGTGGCCGACCCGGCCACCACGATCCGCCTGCGGCGGCGCGTGCGGAACACGTGACGATTCTCAGGCGTCGGGCGGGGGCTGGTTCTCGCGGTGCATCAGGCGGTCTTCGGAGGTGATCCCCCGGCGGGGGGCCAGGACCAGGCTCAGGACCACTCCGGCACCGCCGACGATCATGAAGATCAGGCCGATCGTGTCGATGCTGATGTCGTCACCGAGCACGTCGTCGCTGATGGCGAATTTCAGGATCGCACCCAGGGTGAGGAAGAAAATGCTGACCCCGACGCCCATCACTGCCTCCGGCTGGTAAACACGACGTACGGATGCCGTCATACCCGGCTATGGATAACACACCACCTACAACGGGTGTCTATCCCTTCATTTGCCTTGGGGGGCGGCGGCAGCGCCTGAATGCGTCAGAAGGCGTCTTCGTGCAGTTCCATCAGGTCGAGGCCGGTGGCGTCGAGGATCCGGCGCTCGGCGGGCAGCCGGGGCAGGACGGTCCGCGCGAAGAACGACGCGCCCGCGACCTTGCCCGAGTAGAACGCCTGGTCCTCGTCCGAATCGGCGAGCGCGGCCAGGGCCACCTCGGCCTGGCGGAGCAGCAGCCAGCCGATCACCAGGTCGCCCAGCGCGAGCAGGAAGCGGGTGGTGTTCAGGCCGACCTTGTAGACCTCCTGGGGGGTCTCCAGGGAGTTGATGGCCCAGCCCGCCATCGTGTCGCCCATGGCGGTGACCGCGGCGGTGGCCTCGGCCAGCAGCCTGCGCTCCTCCTTCAGCCGGCCGTTGCCCGCCTCGGAGGAGGCGAACGCCTCGATGTCGGCGATCAGCGCGCGCAGCGCGGTGCCCTGGTTGCGCAGGATCTTGCGGAAGAACAGGTCCATGCCCTGGATCGCCGTGGTGCCCTCGTAGAGGGAGTCGATCTTGGCGTCCCTGATGTACTGCTCGATCGGGTAGTCCTGCAGGTAGCCGGAGCCGCCCAGGGTCTGTAGCGAGCGGGAGAGCAGCTCGTAGGAGCGCTCGGAGCCGACGCCCTTCACGATGGGCAGCAGCAGGTCGTTCATGGCCGCCGCGTGCTCGTCGGCCGCGTCCATCTGGACGGCGTCCTGGAAAGTCGCGGTGTAGAGGACGAGCGCCCGCATGCCCTCGGCGTACGTCTTCTGGAGCATCAGCTCACGGCGTACGTCCGGGTGGTTGATGATGGTCACCCGGGGAGCGGTCTTGTCGGTCATGTTGACCATGTCCGAGCCCTGCACCCGCTCCTTGGCGAAGGCCAGCGCGTTGAGGTAGCCGGTGGACAGCGTGGCGATGGCCTTGGTGCCGACCATCATCCGGGCGTGTTCGATGATCATGAACATCTGCTTGATGCCCTGGTGCACGTCGCCGACCAGGGTGCCCACGGCCGGGTGCCGGTCGCCGAAGGTCAGCTCGCAGGTCGTGGAGACCTTCAGGCCCATCTTCTTCTCGACATTGGTCACGTAGACGCCGTTGCGCTCGCCCAGCTCGCCGGTCTCCAGGTCGACCAGGTACTTCGGTACCACGAACATCGACAGGCCCTTGGTGCCGGGCCCGGCGCCCTCGGGGCGGGCGAGCACCAGGTGGAAGATGTTCTCGGTGAGGTCGTGCTCGGCGCTGGTGATGAACCGCTTGACGCCCTCGATGTGCCAGGTGCCGTCGGGCTGGAGGATCGCCTTGGTACGGCCCGCGCCCACGTCCGATCCGGCGTCCGGCTCGGTGAGCACCATGGTGGAGCCCCAGCCGCGGTCGATGGCCATCTCGGCGAAGCGCTTCTGCTCCTCGGTGCCCACCGTCCACAGGGTGTGGGCGAAGCTGGCGCCCCCGGCGTACATGTAGACGGCCGGGTTCGCGCCGAGGACCATCTCCGAGGCGGCCCAGACCAGGCTCGGTGGAATGCCGGGACCGCCCAGCTCGGGGGGCAGGCCGAGCTGGCCCCAGCCGCCCTCGGTGAGCGCGCGGTACGACTTCTTGAAGCCCTCCGGCAGGGTCACGGTGGAGGCGGCCGGATCGAAGACCGGCGGGTTGCGGTCGCCCTCCTCGAAGGAGTCGGCCAGCGCGCCCGAGGCCAGGCGGCTCATCTCGTCGAGGATGCTGCGCGCGGTCTCCTCGTCGAGGTCCGCGTAGCGGCCGGCGCCCAGAAGCTCGCGCCTGCCCAGCACCTCGAACAGGTTGAACTCCAGGTCCCGCACGTTGCTCTTGTAGTGACCCATAACGGCGGCCTCCGTCCGGCATGTTACGTACTAGTCAGTAACCTACGTTAATGCTACCCGCCAGTAACAGGGGTCAAGCAGGGTAATCCGGATACATGACAGATCTCACTTCGCGGGTAGCCTCCCTCGACGCCCGCTGGCGCGCGGCCCTGGCGGCGTGGGCGATCCCCGAGGACATTCTGGCCGCGGCGCCGGTCGATCCGTGGGGGCTCCAGGTGTCGCGGTTCGCCCGCCGTACCGAGGCGCTGCTCGCCGAACCCGGCGGCGTCACCTACGAGACCGTGTGCGAGGCCCTGCCGGAGGGCGGGACGCTGCTCGACGTCGGCGCGGGCACAGGGGCCGCGAGCCTGCCCGCCGCCACCGCCCGCGACGCGCGGCTGATCGCCGTGGACGAGAACCCCGGCATGCTGGCCGACCTGCGGGAACGCGCGCCCGAAGTGGCGACCGTCGAGGGCCGCTGGCCCGACGTCGCCGAACGCACCCCCGCCGCCGACGTCGTGATGAGCGCGCACGTGGTGTTCAACGTGCCCGACCTGGCCGCCTTCCTGAGCGAACTGACGGCGCACGCCCACCACCGGGTCGTCGTGGAACTCCCCGAGCGGCATCCGACGAGCTGGACGGCCCCGCTGTGGCTGCACTTCCACGGCGTCACCAGGCCCACCGGCCCGGTCGCCGACGACGTGGCGGAGCTGGCGAGGGCGCTCGGTCAGACGGTCACGTCACGTACGCACCTCGCGCCGGACGGCGGATACGCCTCGGTGGACGAGATGGCCGCGGGCGTGTGCCGTCGCCTGTGCCTGGACCCGGCCCGTGCCGGGGAGGTCGCGCGCGCGGCGGAGGAACTGGGGGTGTGGCCGCGGGCCCGGCCGACCTGGTTCACCCTTTCCTGGGACGTTTGCTAACGTCGGTGGCGAAGGGCCTTTCCGGCTCTCCCGGACGAGACGCGCCGTACCCGGTTCGACAAGACGACGCACCCGTGACCGTCCGTGAGAGGAAGAAGATCATGGCCTGGATTCTCGTCGTCGTCGCAGGGTTGTTCGAAGTCGCGATGGCGTACTCGCTGAAGATGTCCAACGGGTTCAGCCAGATCTGGTGGGGAGTGTCCTTCCTGGTGTTCGCGGTGCTCAGCTTCGGGCTGCTGGCACTGGCGCTGAAGGACCTCCAGGTGGGCACCGCCTACGCGGTGTGGACCGGCATCGGCGCCGTCGGTACGGCCGCGCTCGGCATGATCGCGCTGGGCGACGACATCACGCCCCTGCGGAGCGGGTCCATCCTGCTCATCCTGGCCGGCGTGGTGGGCCTCAACCTCGCGAGCAACGCGGCGGCCTGACCAGGCGGGAAACGATTTGACCGGTCAGCCGTGCGGACGATTGGCTGACCAAATGATTGGCATTCACACGATCACGTTCGACTGCGAACGGCCGCATGAGCTGGCGCAGTGGTGGAGCCGTGCCACGGGCTGGCCAATCGTCGGCTACGAGCCCGGCGACGACGAGGTGCTCATCGAGTCACCCGCCGACCGGCCGCGCCAGCCCCTGCTGCTGTTCATCCGGGTTCCTGAGGGCAAGACGGTCAAGAACCGGTTGCACCTCGACGTCTGGCCGGTCGACGACGCCACCAGGGACGAGGAGATCGAGCGTCTCATCGCACTCGGGGCCGAGTCGCACGAGGACCACCGCAACGCCGACGGCACCGGGTGGATGACCTTGCTCGACCCCGAGGGCAACGAGTTCTGCGTGGTACGCGGCGAGGCGGAGCGGGCGGCGCGGGCCACCTAGCCGGTCCGGCCCAGGGGTCGGACGGGCTCGCCTGGCCGTGCTCGGGCCGCCCACCTCAGCGGCTCTGGGTGGCGCGTCCCTTGAGGGCGACGGTCAGCACGGCGGCGATCACGTAGACCACCGCGCCGCCCCACAGGGCGTCCCAGGCCGCGCCGAACATGCCTTCCCGATCGAACACGAGCTGCACCGGGTACATCAGGATCGCCGCGGCGGCGGCCGGGTAGAGCGCGAACCTGAACGGGTGCCCCAGCGACCACAGCCGCGCCTGGCGGGTCACCCGGTCGGCCGTGTTCGGCCGGGAGATCGCGCCGATCGAGGCCACCAGGGCGAACAGCGTGATGCCCAGCCCGAGCGACGTGGTGAGGTCGGCGGGGCCCGGGAGCAGCACGCCCATCAGCCAGTTGGCCGCGGCGATGACGCCACCGCTGATCGCGGCGGCCTTCCACGGGGCGCCGCGCAGGGCCGCACCGGCGAGGGACATCTCATCGCTTCGGGTCAGTTCAGTATTTTCGTTCATGTTCACAGAGTGCGTCACGGACCACCTGATTCACATCGGGGACGAACCCTGACCGTCCCCTGACCTGTTGGAGCCCTCCGATGAGTGATGTACTGATCGAACGCTTGAGCCCCGGTGAAGGCCAGCGTTTCCGGAAGATCCGCCTCAGCGCGCTCGCTGAGTCACCCCATGCCTTCGCCTCGACGTACGCCAAGGAGGCGGCCCAGTCCGACGAGGAGTGGGAGGCCCGCCTGGCCGAGGGCACGCCCGTCCGTTTCGTGGCCGTCGCCGACGGGGCCGACGTCGGGCTCGTCGGCATCTTCATGGACCGGCGTCCGGAGACCGCCCATCTGATCGCCATGTGGGTCGATCCGGCCTGCCGTGGCCGAGGCGTCGGCGCGCTCCTCGTGGACGAGGCCCTGAGCTGGGCGCGTACGGCGGGCGCCCGCCACGTCGAGCTCTGGGTGGTGGACGCCAACGCCCCCGCGTTCGCCCTCTACCGGAGCAGGGGGTTCGCCCCGACCGGGGAGACCATGGCACTGCCGTCGGACCCCACGGTGATGGAGACGCACTGCATGCTCACGCTGGACTGATCTGCACGAAGTTGTCGTGATATACGGGCCCCCGGCCGAGGTCGGCGTCACGCTCCTCGACCACGGCGTTGACGTTGCCCCCGCCGGGGCTGAGCTTCGGCCAGTGCCCCTTGGGGGCGGCCACCACGCCGGGGCGCACCCGATCGCTGATCTCCAGCTCGGCGGTGAACTCGCCGTGCGCGTTGAACACGCGCACGGTCTGGCCGTCCGTCAGCTCCCGGTCGGCCGCGTCGCGCTCGCTGACCAGCACCCTCGGGGCCTTGGCCCGGCGGCGCAGCTCGGCGTTGTTGCCGAAGGTGGTGTTCAAGAAGGTGTGCGAGGCCGGGGTTACCAGCGTCAGCGGGTACGGCCCGCGCTCGCTCACCGGCGTGCGCGCCGTCATCGACGGCACGTACCCGGCCACCCTGGGCAGCCCGGCCGCCTCCGCGCGGTCGGAGACGAACTCCAACCGCCCGCTCGGCGTCGGGAACCCGCCGGTGAACGGTACGAACGGGTCGGCCACCGCCAGCCGGGCCCAGCCCTCCTTGCGCAGCCGGTCCAGGGTGATCCCGGCCAGCGCCGGATCGTCGGAGTCGAGCAACTGCGCGGCCAGTTCGAGGTCGGAGTCGTACAGCGCGGGCTCGGTCAGCCCCATGTGCCGCGCCAGCCGCCGGAATGTCTCGGTGGTGGACAGGCACTCGCCGGGCGGGCTCACCGCCGGTTCGTTCCACATCAGGTACATGTGGCCGTAACCGGCGTGCAGGTCGATGTGCTCGATCTGGGTCGTCGCCGGCAGCACGATGTCGGCGTAGTCGACGGTGTCGGTCGGGAACTGCTCCATGACCACCGTGAACAGGTCGTCGCGGGCCATCGCGCGGCGGATGCGGTTCTGGTCGGACGTGCTGCCCAGCGGGTTGGCCCCGTAGACCCACAGGCACTTGACCGGGAGCCCGGTGTTCGAAAGGCCGTCGGCGAGGCGGGTCATGGTCAGCTTGCGCACCGGCTTGGGCAGCAGGTCGTCGCGGGTGTCGGCGTACAGCGGGAAGCTCGCGCTGGTGGAGTAGGCGACGCCGCCGCCGGGGTGACGCCAGTCGCCGGTCACACCCGGGATGCAGGCGATCGTCCGCATGGCCGAGCCGCCGCCCGAGTGACGCTGGATGCCCATGGTGGCGCGGATGCCGGTGGGGCGGGTGCGGGCCAGCCGCAGCCCGAGGGCGCGGATCGACTCCTCGGGCAGGCCGGTGATCTCCGCGACCCGCGACGGCGGGTACTTCATGATCTCGGCCTTGAACTCGTCCCAGCCGACCGTGTGGTTCTCCAGGTAGTCGCGGTCCTCCGCGCCCTCCTCGACGACCACGTGGAGCAGGCCGAGGGCGAGCGCGGCGTCGGTGCCGGGCCGGATCGGCAGGTGCTCGTCGGCCTGCTCGGCCGTCCTGGTGCGGATCGGGTCGATGGCCACGACGTGGGCGCCGCTCTTGCGGGCGTCCTGCACGAACTTCCACAGGTGGTGGCCGCTGGTCAGGGTGTTGGTGCCCCACAGCAGGATGAGCCGGGACAGCGCGAACGTCTCCGGGTCCATGCCCGAGGGGGTGCCGTTCGTGAGGCGCAGGCCGTCGTTGCCTGCCCGCGCGCAGATGTTGAGGTCGTGCCGGGACGCGCCCAGCGCGTTCCAGAGGCGCCGCCCGGACTCGCCGACCTCGCCCTGGATGTAACCGAGCGTGCCGGTGCCCTGGTACGGCCAGATCGCCTCGCCGCCGAACTCGTCGATGATCGCGGTGAGCCGGGCGGAGATCTCGTCGAGCGCTTCGTCCCAGGTGATCCGCTCGAACCGGCCGGACCCCTTGGGGCCGACCCTGCGCATCGGGTACAGGATGCGGTCGGGGGCCTCGGCGTGCTCCAGGTAACGGTTGACCTTCACGCACAGCGCGCCCCGGGTATACGGATGCTCCGGATTGCCGCGCAGTGAGACGGCCTTGCCGTCCTTCACCCGGACCACCCACGAACAGGTGTCCGGACAATCCAGGGGACACGCCCCCAGAACCTTCAACTCCCCCGACATGTCGTCGAGTCTAGCCACGCGTGTTCTCCGGCCCGTAGGGGTTGGATCCGGCCGTTATCCGGGTCGCCATCTCGCGGACCGCCCCGATCACCGCCTCGTACAGCCCGCCGCCGAAGGTGATGCGCGCCACGCCCAGTTCGGCCAGCCGGGTCAGGCTCGGGCCGCGTGCGGTGAACATCTCGTTGATCGGCCCTGGGACGCGTTCTACCAGTTCGGCGATGGCCCGCTCCTCCCTGGCGAGGATCGGGTAGACGCAGTCGGCCCCGGCGTCCAGGTACGCCAGGGCCCGCTCGACGGCCTCCGCCACCGTGCCCTTGTGCAGGAAGACGTCGACGCGCGCGTTGATCACCAGGTCGGGGGCGGCCCGCCGTACGTCGGCGAGACGGCGGGCCTGCTCCTTGACGGGGACCAGGGATGAGGTCGCGTGATCGGTGTCCTCCAGGTTGCAGCCCACCGCGCCGGTGGCGAGCAGGCGCTCGGCGAACTCGTCGGCGGGCAGGCCGTACCCGGCCTCGGCGTCCACCGTGACCGGTACGTCCACCGCGGCGGCGATCCGCGCCGCCACCGCGAACATCTCCTCGTACGGCGCGCCCTGACGGTCGGAGTAGCCCAGCGACGCGGCGATCCCGCTGCTCGGCGTGGCCAGCGCGGGGAAGCCGGCCTCGGCGAAGATCTGGGCCGTGCGGGCGTCCCAGACGTTGGGAAGTACCAGCGGGAGATCGTGGAAGTGCAGGTCACGCAGCCGTCGGGCGAGATCGTTCATGCCGACAGGCTAGGCGGCGGGCGCGCGGCGGTGTGAGGTCCACTCCCTCAGGAAAATGCGGGTCCACTTCCTGAGTACGAGCCTCGTTCAACTAAGAGATCTCGGTTGGGAGATCTCATCCACATGGGCGATGTTCGCCACATCTCCGGCGTCGGCGCTCACCGAGCCCGCGAACCACGCGTCGAGGATCTCCACGAGCACCTGCGGCGAGGTCAGGCGCAGGCTCAGCGCCAGCACGTTGGCGTCGTTCCAGGTCCGGGCGCCGTCGGCGGTGGGGGCGTCCACGCACAGGGCGGCGCGCACACCGGGTACCTTGTTGGCCGCGATGGACGCTCCGGTGCCGGTCCAGCAGCAGACCACGGCCTGGTCGGCGTGGCCGGCCGACACGTCGCGAGCAGCGGATTCGCACGACCATGCCCAATCGGCGCGCTCATCGGCCAGGGCACCGTGCAGTATCACGGTATGGCCTCTCCGTCGCAGCTCGGGCGCCACGAGGGGCGCCACACCGTCGAGACTGTCCGAGGCCAGTGATATGCGCATGAGACCGATTGTGGAGACTATTAGGGAAGATCGCACGGGGGACGTGCACGACCTGGATGGATCGAAGGATCGTGAAGCGTTGAGAGATCTTGATGGTCATGGGTAACGCGCAGCCGCCGGGAAAAGGGCAGAATCGCGGGCGGTGACACAAATACGGGATCACGACGGGGTAGAGAACCCGGAGCAGGACGAAGCGTCCTCCCCGGGGCGTCCCGACGTGCCCTCTGGGGCCGAGCCCGCTCCTGAGCCCGCTCCTGAAGCTGAGAAGGCGCCTGAGGCGTCTGAGGCGCAGGGTGAACCCGATACGCAGGGTGAGCCCGATACGGCGTCTGGAGAGCCTCCGGTGCTCGTAGTGGAGCCGTTGCTGCCGCAGCGGCTGCGCAGGCCGTCCGACGCGCTGCGCTTCCTGGCCACACTCCTGTTGCTCATCGGCGTGGTGCTGCTGGCCCTCGTCGCCAAGCAGACCCTCAACGGCATCGAACAGGACGTCGAGGTCGGCACCTCCCGCGCGCCCTGGCCGCTGGTGCTGATCGCCGGATTCGTCGGCGGCGGCGCCGTCCTGGTCATCCCCGCCGCGCTGGCCGTCGAGCGGGTGTTCCACCGCGACGGCCTGCGCGTCGCCGAGGGGCTGATCGCGGCGATCGCCGCCGTCCTGGTCTCATTCGCGCTCGGCGAGTGGCTCATCGTCGCCTCCACCGACCTGCGCCAGCTCCTCACCGGAGGCCGGGCGGGCGTCGAGCCGCTCAACACCCTGCTCACCTCCGTCGTCGCCTACATGACGGCCGTGCGCATCTCCCGCCGCCCGACCTGGCGGTCCCTGATGTGGGTCGCCATCGCGCTCGACGTGTTCGCCCTGTTCACCGGCGCCGAGGCCACCGCGCTCGGCGTCATCGTGAGCATCCTGGTCGGCCTGGCCGTCGGCTACGGCACGCTCTACGCGATCGGCAGCCCCAACACCCGCCCGCCCGGCACCGCGATGATCGGCGCCCTGCGCAGGCTCGGCTTCCGGCCCGTCCGGGCCCGCCGGATCGACGACGACGTCCAGGGCAGCCGCCGCTACGCCGTGATCCTGGACGATGACCGCCGCATCGACGTCACCGTGCTCGACCGCGACCGCCAGGTGTCCGGGCTGATCTACCGCCTGTGGCGGCGCATGCTGCTCAACTCAGAGACCCGCAGGCGAGCCATCCGCTCACTCCGCGCCGAGCTGGAGCGCGAGGCGCTGATGGCCTACGCCGCCCAGGCCGCCGGGGCGGGCGCGCCCAAGCTGCTCGGCACCAGCGAGATCGGCACCGAGGCCGCGCTGCTCGCGTACGAGCACCTGGAGACCCGCGCGCTGGAGGACGTCCCGGACGACGAGATCACCGACGACGTCCTCACCGAGATCTGGGAGCAGGTCCGCCTGCTCCAGGGGCGGCGGCTGGCCCACCGGCGCCTGGAGGGCGAGAGCATCCACCTCGACCAGGCCGGTCACGTGGTGCTGGTGGACGCCCGCAGCGGCGAGATCGCGGCCGGCGACCTGCTGCTGCGCCTCGACATCGCCCAGTTGCTGACCTACCTGGCGCTGCGCGTGGGAGCCGAGCGCTCGGTGCGGACGGCGGCGGCCGTCCTCGGCCCCGACGCCCTCGCCGGAGCCCTCCCGCTGCTCCAGCGGATCGCGCTGACCCGGGGCACCCGGGCCGCGCTGCGCGGCCAGGGCAAGCAACTGCTCTCGGCCGTCCGCGAGCAGATCGTGGAGCTGAAGCCGCCCGGCGTGGTGGCGGAGGTCCGCCTGGAGCGGGTCCGGCCGCGCACGCTCATCACGATCATCGGCAGCGCGGCGGCGGCCTACCTGCTGCTCACCCAGCTCGGTCAGGTCAACTTCCTGCGGATCGTGACCACGGCGGAGTGGGCCTGGACCGGGGTGGCCCTGGTGGCGGCCGGGCTGAGCTACCTGGCCGCGGCACTGATGATCAAGGGGTTCGTGCCGGAGTCGCTGCCGATGGGCCGCACCGTGCTGGTGCAGTTCGCCGGGTCCTTCGTCAAGCTGGTCGCGCCCGCCGCGGTGAGCAGCGTCGCGCTCAACACCCGATACCTGCAAAAGCGCGGCATCCCGCCGGGGCAGGCGGTGGCCAGCGTGGGCGCGTCCCAGCTCATCGGGCTCGCCTTCCACCTGCTGCTGCTGCTGTTCTTCGCCTACGTCACCGGCAGCGACGCCGCGGCCTCGCTCACGCCCACCCGCGGCCTGATGATCGTACTGCTCGGCGTCTCGGTCGCCGCGGTCCTGATCCTGGGCATCGCGCCGCTGCGGCGGCTCGTCAGCACCCGCATCCGGGCGCTGTTCTCCGGCGTGCTGCCCCGGCTGATGGACATCGTGCAGTCACCCCGCCGGATCACGCAGAGCGTCACCGGCACCCTGATGCTCACGCTGTCCTTCGTGATCTGCCTGGACGCCAGCGTGCGCGCGTTCGGCGGCAACCTGAACTTCGCCGCGGTGGCCGTGGTGTTCCTCGCGGGCAACGCGATCGGCTCCGCCGCGCCCACGCCGGGCGGCCTGGGCGCGGTGGAGACGGCGTTGGTGGCCGGTCTGCGGCTCTCCGGCCTCGACCTCGACGTGGCCACCTCCGCCGTGCTGCTCTTCCGGCTGCTCACCTTCTGGCTGCCGGTGCTGCCGGGCTGGGCGTCCTTCACCTGGCTGCAACGGCACCGGGCCATCTGACGGCTCCGCCCAGGGGGTCAGCGCGCCCCGGCCTCCATGGTCGGCGCCCCGGTGGCGTCGGGGACGCCGAGCCGGTCGAGGATCCAGGCCAGCGTGAACGCCTCTTCTCGCCACGAGTCGTACCGGCCGCTGCGCCCGCCGTGACCCGCTCCCATCTGCGTCTTGAGCAGGAACGGCCCGCCGCTCGCGGTCGCCCGCAGCCGCGCGACCCACTTGGCCGGCTCGTGGTAGAAGACCCGCGTGTCGTTCAGGCTGGTGATCGCGAGGATCGGCGGGTACGCCGCGTCCGCGATGTTCTCGTACGGCGAGTACGACTTCATGTAGGCGTAGACGTCGGGATCCTGTAGCGGATTTCCCCATTCGTCCCACTCGATGACGGTGAGCGGCAGCGACGGATCGAGGATCGTGTTCAGCGCGTCCACGAAGGGGACCTCCGCCACCACGCCCGCGAACTCGTCGGGGGCGAGGTTCGCCGCCGCGCCCATCAGCAGCCCGCCCGCCGACCCGCCGCGCGCCACGATCTCGCCCGACCAGCCGGACGCCTTCAGGTGCCTGGCGCACGCCACGAAGTCCGAGAACGTGTTCTTCTTGCTGGTGAGCTTGCCGTCCTCGTACCACCGGCGGCCCATCTCGCCGCCGCCCCGGATGTGCGCCACCGCGAAGATCACGCCACGGTCGAGGAGGCTGAGCCTGGCCACGGAGAACGCCGGGTCGATCGACATCTCGTAGCTGCCGTAGCCGTACAGGACGGTGGGCGCGGGCCGGGGCGTGCCCCTGCGGGTCACGATCGAGATCGGCACCCGCGTGCCGTCCTCAGCGGTGGCCCACTCACGGTGCTGCTCGTAGTCGGCCGGGTCGTAGCCACCGAGCACGGGCCGCTGCTTGAGCAGGATCAGCTCGCGCGAGGCCAGGTCGTAGTCGTAGACGGACGGCGGCGTCACCATGCTGGTGTAGCCGAGGCGCAGCCTGGCCGTGCTGAACTCGGGGTTGCCGCCCGGCTCGGCGGTGTAGAGCGGCTCGGGGAAACCGATCTCGTACGGCTCGCCGTCGGCGGGGAGGATCCTGACGCCGGTCAGGCCGTCACGGCGGAAGGCGACCACCACGTGGGTGGCGAACGCGTCCACGTCCAGCAACCGGGTGTCCTCCCGGTGCGGGATCAGCGGGGTCCAGGTGCCGGGGGCGTCCACCGTGGCGGTGGCCAGCTCGAAGTTCTCCGCGCCGTCGTTGTGCAGCACGAGGAAGCCGTCCACGCTGTGGTCGAGGCCGTACTCCACCCCGGTCTTGCGCTCCCTGACCAGCATGAACTCGCCGGCGGGGTCGGCCGCGTCGAGGATCCGCACCTCGCTCGTGATTTTGCTGCCTACGCTCAGGACGAGGTACTTCTCGCTTCGCGTCAGCCCGATCCCGACCCAGAACCGCTCGTCGGTCTCCTCATAGACCAGGACGTCGGTGTCGGCGGGGGCGCCGACCGTGTGGCGGAACAGACGGAAGGGCCGCCAGGCGTCGTCCACCACCGTGTAGAAGAAGGTCGAGCCGTCGGCCGACCAAGTGCCGCCGTAGGAGATGCCGGGGATCTCGTCGGCGAGCGTCTCGCCGGTGACGAGGTCCTTGAAGCGCAGCGTGAACCGCTCGTCGCCCTTGAAATCGGTGGAATAGGCCAGCTTGGTGCCGTCGGGGCTGACCACGGAGGTGCCGATCGCGAAGAAGTCGTGTCCTCCGGCCAGCTCGTTGCCGTCGAGGAGCACCTGCTCGCCGGGGAGGGGCCCGCCGTCCTCGCTCATCTCTGGGGGCGTCTCGCCGTCGGCGGCCACCCGGCACTGGATGCCGTACTGCCGGCCCTCGACCGTCCGCGAGTAGTACCACCACCCGCGCTTGCGCGTGGGAACCGACAGGTCGGTCTCGCGCGTCCGATTCTTGATCTCTTGGAAGACGGTCTCCCTGATCCCGTCGAGGTGCGCGGTGGCCCGCTCGGTGAAGACGTTCTCCGCCTCCAGGTAGGGGACGGTGTCCGGATCTTCCTTGTTGATCAGCCAGGCGTATTCATCCACCACCACGTCCCCGTGATGGACCCGCTCACTGGGTACCCTCTTCGCCACCGGTGGCGTGTCATTCGTCACCCGCCCGAGTCTATGTCGCCACCCCCGTGTCACCTGGCTCATTCCGCCTGTGCTCATGCCATTCGCCCCGGGCGGCTTTGGTCGCATCGCAAGGGCATGGCTCGGGGCATTGCTCGGGGCTTCGCTTTGGGCACTGCCGGGGCACTACTGGGGCTGTCGGGGGTGGCCCGGCGCGCGCCGCGCGGAGCGCTCGGACGCCGAATCCCTGTCCCACCGACGTTTGCGGCGCGATCCACGCCCAAGGGCTGATACTCTTATGGAGCAGCGCAGCTCAGCGCACACCACTCCGATCACTCCGGTGAAACCGGTATGGCTGGCGCACGAGCGGTTGCACCCCCTAGTTCGACTTGGTCTGACTGAGCCGCTTGCGGAGCAGCACAAGACCTGGTAAGTTAGAGGGGTTGCCCTGGAGACGGGGCCACAGAGACGAACTTCAAGCCCCGGCGGGCTAGAGCGACCGAGTCGGTCTGGCACAATGGTGTACGCGTCCGTTTCTTGAGAACTCAAC
>NZ_JARLTC010000012.1 GCF_029382225.1 Spongiactinospora sp. TRM90649 | reverse complement strand
GCAGGTCCAGGGCGTCGCCCAGCTCTCCAGGCGACAGGTCGCCGACGGCCAGGGCGTCCACGATCGCCAGCCTGGCCCGGTCGGCGAGCGCCTGGTGCAGGGCGACCCGCTCCGGCAGCCCGTTTCCCTCAATGTCCATTGAGGCAATAATGGCTGAGGTGTTTGCGCGAGTCAACGCGCCATGGTCGCGCGCATGCGATCGAGTTACCTCGCGTGCCCCTCACCGCGACGGCCTGACACTCGAACGGGTCGCCTGGCCCGGCTGGACTTCGTGGTGGCCTCGCTGGGCGCGGTCGCCCCGGCCCAGGCCGCCGGATACACCTGGGTGACGGGCGGTGGTGGCCACCACCTGCACGATCGCCGCCGTGTCCCTGGTCACCTACCACCGCGTATGATTTCGATGGGCGTCGAAGTGCGAGGAGGCGGGGCCGTGGAAACCGTCACGATCGAGTGCTGCCCGCCGATCATCCGCCGCCCGCTGGACGAGACCGAGGCGGCCGAGCTGGCCGCCCTGCTGAAGGCGGTCGCCGACCCGGTACGGCTGCGCCTGCTGTCGATGATCGGCTCCACCGCGGGCGGCGAGACCTGCGTCTGCGATCTGACCGGCGCCTTCGACCTCACCGCGCCCACGATCTCCCACCACCTGAAGATCCTGCGCCAGGCCGGGCTGATCGACGGCGAACGCCGTGGCACCTGGGTCTACTACCGCCTCGTCCCCGAGACGGTGCACAGGCTCGGCGCCCTCTTCACCCCGTGATCAGGTAGTTCCGGTCACCGGGCTGCGGCGCTCGATGAGGACGACGTCACGCCAGACGCCGTGATGGCGGCCGATCCGCTCGCGCGTGCCCACCACCCGGAAGCCCAGCGCGCGATGCAGGGCCAGGCTGGCGGAGTTCTCGGGGAAGATCGCCGACTGGATGGTCCAGATCCCGGCCTCCTCACACGCCGTGATGAACGCCGCCAGCAGCGCCCGGCCGACGCCCCGCGCCCGCAGGCCCGGGTCCACGTAGACGCTGTGCTCGACCACCCCGGCGTAGACGGCCCGGGCCGAGACCGCCGAGGCGGCGATCCAGCCGAGGACCTGATCGGTGCCGGCGTCGGCGGCCACCAGCCGCGGATGCGGCAGCCGCGTGCCATCGAAACCCTCCCAGTTGGGGGCGATGGTCTCGAAGCTCGCCTGACCGGTGTCCAGCCCGGCCTGGTAGACGGCGAGCACCTCGTCGGCGTCGGCGTCGCGCATCGGCCGGATCCGCACGCCGGCCGCCGGGGAGGCTCGCTCGCCGTGGTCGCCGTGGTCGCCGTGGGTCGTATCGGCCATGACGGTTCCTTTCGGTCACCCGCGTGACGAGGGGCGATCTAGTCGAACGGGGGACCGGTGCGGGATATCGCGTGCTTGAAGACCTGGTCGTCCTTGAACGCGATCGAGGCCGACGGGGGCGGCGCGATGGCCCGCCAGGCGTTCAGCGTCTCCTCGGACTCGAAGTACTCGAAGATGTTGACCCGGCCCGCGTCGGTCGGGTCGGGCGAGATCGCCACGTCGATGCACCCCGGGTACGCGCGGGCCCGCTCCACGATGATGCGGTGCGCCTCGACGAACCGCTCTCTGTCCTCCGGATCGACGTGCACACTTCCGGCGACGATCACTCTCATGATGTTCTCCACTCCCGAGCTGAGGTTCAGCCGTCGAAGTTGTTACCGATCGGCGGCCGGAAACTCATCGGTGACCCAGGCGCAGCCGCTCTCGGGGGTGCCGGAGAAGGCGATGACCGCGTCGAGGCGGTCGCGGGTCCGGGTCAGCGCGGCGATCTGGGCGTCGATGCGGTCGCGCTCGGCGGCCAGCCGGGCGCGTGACTCCGGGGTGCTGACCTTGGCGTCGACGCAGGGCAGCAGTTCGGCGATGGTGCGGCTGGACAGGCCGGCCGCGTAGAGCATCTGGATCAACTGGACCCGGTCGGCCGCCGACTCGGGGTAGTGGCGCTGCCCGGAGCCGCTCCGGTTCGCCTTCAGCAGGCCCTGTTCCTCGTAGTAGCGCAGGGCCCGGACACTGACCTCCGCCCGCGCCGCCAGCTCGCCGATCCGCATCGTGACCTCCGTCACAGTGACTTGCCTCTGACGTCAACGTCAGATTTTAGCGTATCCGGTATGGAGATCAACGGAGCACATGTGCTGGTCACCGGGGCCAACCGCGGCCTGGGCCGGCAGTTCGCGCTTTCCCTGCTCGACCGTGGCGCTGGCAGGGTGTACGCCACGGCCCGCCGTCCCGAGCTCATCGACGTGCCGGGGGTCCTCCCGCTGCGCCTGGACATCACCGATCCGGCGTCGATCGCCGCGGCCGTGGCGGCGGCCCCCGACGTCAAGATCGTGATCAACAACGCGGGCATCTCCACCGGGACGGACCTGGTCACCGGGGACCTGGGCGAGATCCGCCGCGAGCTGGACACCCACTTCTTCGGGACGCTCAACGTGATCCGCGCGTTCGCACCCCAACTGGCGGACGGCGCGATCCTCAACGTCCTGTCGGCGGTCTCGTGGCTCGCCGTCGAGGGCGCGGGCGCCTACCACGCGGCCAAGGCCGCGGAATGGGCGCTCACCAACCACGTCCGCCTGGAGCTGGCCCACCGGCGCACCCTGGTGACGGGCCTGCACCTGGGGGCGGCCGACACCGACATGATGGCCTGGTACGACGGTGACAAGACCGCCCCCGAGGTGATCGTCGCGGCGGCGCTGGACGGCATCGCGGCGGACCGGACCGAGGTGCTGGCCGATGCCTGGAGCCGTCAGGTGAAGGCGTGGCTGTCGGAGGATCCGAGTGTCATCTACCGGGAGGCGGCGGCCGCCTTGGCCTCCCTGGCGTGACGGCCGCCTCTCCGTTTCGGCGGTGTCCCTTCGACTACAAGGGTCAGATCGGCAGGACCCAGATGGGGTTGGCGTAGAACCACAGATCCCGCCAGGGGGCGGCGAGACGGAGATCGGCGGTGTGCGCACCTTCGTCCTGCGTCCCGGCGACGTCGCCGAAGAACCCGACGGGCCGTTCTTCGTCTAGATCCACCGACCGGCTCGAACATCGACATGACCCCGGCGGGCATAGCACGGAACCTGTAATCGGCCGATGTTCGTTGGTGGAAGTGAAAACGAGCCATCGCTCCAAGGGAGTCGCAGCGTGGAAATCACCGGCATCATCTCCGCCCTGCTCATCGGCATCGTCATCGGCGCGCTCGGGCGGCTCGTCCTGCCCGGACGGCAACGCATCCCGATCTGGCTGACGATCGTGATCGGCGTCGTCGCGGCGCTGATCGGGACGGGAATCGCGGCGGCCCTGGGGGTGGCGGACACGGCGGGGGTCGACTGGATCGAACTCGGCATCCAGGTCGCCCTGGCGGCACTCGGCGTCTCGGTGACCGCAGGGGTGTACGGCAGACGCTGACACCGGCGGCGGTCCGGACCATTGGCTGACTAGAATGTCAGGAGCCGATGTAAGGCGGACCGCCGCCCACAGGGAGACACCATGTACCGCTCACGGGAGCACCGGATCGTGGCCGGCGTCTGCGGGGGAATCGCCGACAAGCTGGGCCTGCCACCCACTCTCGTGAGAATCGTGTGGTTGCTCCTGTCGCTCATCCCCGGGCCGTTGTGGGTGGTCTACGTCGCCATGTGGATCCTCATCCCGGAGGAGCCATCGGAGAAGTACCCGACGAACTGAGGCAGGGCCAGGGCGCGCTGCGCGTCCGGGCCCGGCGTCGTGGACGGCTGCCCCGTACCGGACGGCTGCCCCAGGCGTGCGGCCATTGCCGTGCCTGAGGGGGCCGAAGGGTCGGGGCCGCCGCTTTCTGGTCCCGTGTCGGAGAAGTCCGACGTACCGGGATCCTCGACGGACAGCAGCGGCAGGCACAGCAGCAGGCGGGCGCCGACCTCGGTGTCCGCCGCGACGAGGGTGCCGCCGTGCGTCTCGGCGATCTCGCGGGCGATCGCGAGCCCGAGCCCCGAGCCGCCCGCGTCCCTGCTGCGGCTGGAGTCGAGCCGGGTGAAGCGCCGGAACACCTCCTCGCGCTTGTCCTCAGGGATGCCCCCGCCGTCGTCGCGCACCTCCATGAACACCTGGCGCAGGTCGGGGTCCGCGCGCAGGAGCACCCAGACGGCCGAGCGGGCGTGCCGTTCGGCGTTGTCGAGCAGGTTGGACAGCAAGCGCGCGAGGCGCAGCCGGTCGCCCATCACCCGGACCCCTGGCTCCAGGGCGGCCTGCGGCGGGAAGCGGCGCTGCACGCGGTCGATCTCGCTCCTGGCCAGCGCGCTGAGGTCGAGCGGCTTGAGGTCGCCGCGCCGGCCCGAGTCCATCTTGGCCAGCAGCAGCAGGTCCCCGACGATCTCCTGAAGGCGTTCGATCCCGGCGAGCACCCGGCGGGCGGTGTCCGGCCAGTCGGTCTCCTCCGATGAGATCAGGCCCATCTCCAGCTCGGTCCGCATGCCCGTCAGCGGCGAGCGAAGGTCGTGCGAGGCGTCGGAGGCGAGCCTGCGCTGCTGCGTCACCAGCTCTTCGAGCCGGTTGAGGGTGGCGTTGACCGTGCGGGCCAGGTTGCTGATCTCATCGTCGCGCGGCTGCTCGGGCACCCTGCGGGCCAGGTCGTGCGAGGTGATCTCGGCCATCTCACGCCGGATCGCCTCGACGGGGAGCAGCGTGCGGCGTACGCCGAGCCAGGTGAGGAGCCCGACGGTCGCGACCAGGCCGAGCGAGATCAGCCCGGCGAGCAGGGCGAACCGGTCGCTCACCCACGGAGGGGGCGCCTTGGCGTACGAGTAGAGGGTCAGCCCGCGGCCGTCCGGCTGCCGCACGCTCAGCGCGGTCACGAGCAGGCATTCGCCCGGGTACTCCGGGGAGTCGCAGATCTCGATCTCGGCCATCTCGTCGATGCCGGACGGACGCCACTGGGTGATCGGGCCCCGGTTCAGCTCGCCGGGAGTCGCGGTGACGACCTTGCCGGAGTCGTCCACGATCTGCTGCGGGTACGCCTCCAGGCCGAGCGGCCGCGGCGGCTTGAACCCCTTGCTGAGCACGAAGCCCGACCTGCGCACCGACCTGGCCTGCTCATCGCGGATGTTCGACACCTCGTGATCGTGGATCAGGGTCGCGGTCAGGGCGGAGACGACGAAGGAGCACACGGCGGCGGCGATGCTCACGATCACCGTGTACCTCATCCGAATCGTCAACCGTCGCCACACGCGAGGACCTCCCGATCGATTTCGGGGTGGTACCCGCGTGATCACCCCGCAGAGCCCAAAGCACGGCAAACCTTCAGGACCCGGCACACGTTGCGTCTAGCGCGTCAAACGCGCGGCGGGGGTCACCTCAAATTTCCGGGGGCTGCACTGCCGGACAAATGGGACGCTTCGGCGCCCGAGGCAACCGGGTCCTCGGGGACCGCCGCGCCGGAAGGCCGGCGCCGGTGGGGTCGAAGGTCCCTTATCGGATGGGACTTCGGGACCCGTGCGGCATGCCGTACAGCCCTGCCGATCCGGCACCGGAAACGGTGTCATAGAGGTGCAACGGAGAAACGACGAGAACGCAGCAGGATCACACCACCCGGAAAGGGGCCCGTCATGGCCGCCACCCACCTCCCCAGGATCCCGGTCGCCGACGCCGTCCCTGCCGCCGCGGCGACCGCCGCCACCGGCCGTGCGGCGGGCGTCGTCTGGGCGATCGCCCGGATCGCGCTCGGCTGGGTCTTCTTGTGGGCGTTCGTCGACAAGCTGTTCGGTCTGGGGTTCGCCACTCCGGCGGCCAGGGCGTGGGTGAACGGGGGCAGCCCGACCACGGGGTTTCTGAAGGGCGCGGGGGAGAACGCGCTCGGCGGGGTGTTCGGGGCTCTGGCGGGTCAGGTCTGGGTGGACTGGTTGTTCATGCTGGGTCTGCTGGGGGTCGGTGTCGCGTTGATGGTGGGGGCGGGTCTTCGGGTGGCGGCGGTGGCGGGGGGGCTGATGATGCTCCTGATGTGGGCGGCGCAGTTTCCGCTGGAGACCAACCCGTTCATCGACGATCATGTCATCTACGTCGTCCTGCTGGCCGGTCTGGCGGTGGCCGACGCGGGCGACACTTTGGGCCTGGGTCGTTGGTGGGGGCGGACCGCGGTGGTCAGGGCGGTGCCCTTCCTGAAGTAGCCGGACGGATCGCGACGCCCATCCCACCCGGGATGGGCGTCTTCTACATATCTCAGCTACGTGTCTCAGCGCGGCAAGGAGGCGTGACATGCCGATCAAGGTGAGCGACGTGATGGGCCGGGTGGCCATCGCGGTCCGGCAGGACGCGGCGTTCGCCACCATCGTGGACACCATGCGGAGGTTCGCGGTGGACACGGTCGCCGTCGTCGATGTGGACCGGCGTCCGATCGGCGTGGTCTCCCAGGACGACCTGGCGCTGAAGGAGAGCCCGGAGCCGCGGGCCGGGCGGCGCGAGCGGTCCACGGCCGAAGCGGCGATCGCGGCCGACCTGATGACGACTCCGGCGATCACCGTCACCCCGGACACCCCCGCCGGAGACGCCGCGCGGGCGATGCACCGCCACCGCGTCCGGCAGCTCCCGGTGATCGACCCCGTGACCGGCCGCATCGTCGGCACCCTGCACCGCAGGGACCTGCTGCGGGTGTCCGGCCGTCCGGAGGACGAACTGCGGGCGGAGATCGACGCGGTCGTGCGGAACGTGGCGGGCGCGGACGCCATGACGGTGACCGCCGAACTGGACGGCGGGACGGTCCACATGACGGGATGCGTCGCCGACCGCGCCCGCGAGGTCCGCCTGCGGCGGGCCGTGGCCAGGGTGGAGGGGGTCGTCGCCGTCGAGTCCGATCTGTCATACGGCCAGGAGGTCGAGTCCGATCTGTCATACGGCCAGGAGGACGTCGTCGTACCGCCGCTCCACTGACCACCTCGCACCGGACACGCCCGGACGAATGCCAGGATGAGGTCATGGGCGCGGGGGAGCTGTACGGAAGGAAGCCCGAGGCGGACGCGATCACCGGTCGGCTGGCGGAAGCCCGGGAGGGGACCAGCTCGGCGCTGGTGCTGCGCGGCGAGCCGGGCATCGGCAAGACGGCGCTCCTCGACCACGCCGCCTGGGCGGCTTCGGACATGCGGCTGCTGCGTGGCACGGGGGTCGAGTTCGAGGCGAAGCTGCCGTTCTCGGGGCTCCAATTGCTGCTGCGCCCCGCGCTCGGATCCCTTCCCGCGCTACCCGCCCCGCAACGCGAGGCCCTGGAGGCGGCGTTCGGGCTCGGCCCCGCCGTCGGCGCCGAGCCGATGCTGGTGGGCCTGGCCGTGCTCTCCCTGCTGGCGGAGCACGCGGAGGAGACCGGGCTGCTCTGCCTCGTGGACGACGCGCAGTGGCTCGACCGGGCCTCCCGGGACGCGCTGCTGTTCGCCGCCCGGCGCCTGCACGCCGAGGGCGTGGTCATGATCTTCGCCGCCCGGGACGGCGAGGGCGCCTTCCCCGCCCCTGGCCTGCCCGAGCTGCGCCTGTCCGGGCTGGCCCCGGAGGCGGCGGCGGCCCTGCTCGACCGGCACGCGCTCGCGCCCGCCGTACGGCTCCGCCTGCTCGCCGAGGCGGGCGGCAACCCGCTGGCCCTGCTGGAACTGCCGGTCGCCCTGGCCGCCGAGGGCGGCGGCGCGTTCTCGCCGGGGGTGCTCCCGCTCACCAGCCGCCTGCGATTGGCCTTCCACGGCCAGGTCAGCCGGATGCCGGCGGCATGCCAGAGCCTGCTCCTGGTGGCGGCGGCCGACGAGACCGGCGAACTCGCCGTGATCCTGCCTGCCGCCGCCGCGCTGGGGGCGGGCGTCGAGGACCTGTCCCCGGCCGAGCGTGCCGATCTGGTACGGCGCGGCGACGCCGACGGCACCACGATCCGCTTCCGGCATCCGCTGATCCGCGCCGCCGTCTACCAGCGGGCGCCGCTCGGGGAGCGCCTCGCCGTCCACCGGGCGCTCGCCGCCGTCCTCGGCTCGCCCGAGCACGCCGACCGCCGGGCCTGGCACCTGGCCGCCGCCGCCACCGGACCCGACGAGGAGGCCGCCGCCGCGCTGGAACGCACCGCCGTCCGGGCCCGCGAACGCAGCGGTCACGAGGCCGCCGCGGTGGCCTACGAGCGGGCCGCCCGGCTGAGCGCCGAGCCCGCCGCGCGGGCCCGCCGCGAGGCGCTGACGGCGGAGGCCGCGCTGGAGGCCGGTGACCTGGAGCGCGCCCGGGCGTTCGGGGCCCGCGCGGCCCGGCGGCCGGACGAGTCCCCGGCCGTGCGGGCGCGGATCGCCCAGGTCCGGGCGCTCGCGGACTTCTGGCAGGGTGCCTACCCCGCCGCCCACCGGGCGCTGCTGGACGGCGCCGCGCTGGTCCGCGAATCCGACCCCGGCCAGGCCGCGCTGCTGCTTATCCAGGCCGTGCACACCTCCTGGTACCTGGGGGAACGGCAGGTCGCGGCGACGGTGGACCGGCTGGCCGAACTGCCGCTGGACGACGCGGATCCGCTCGCCCCGGTGGCCGCCTACCTCGCCCACCTCGACCGGGCCCGTACCGAACGGCCACGGCCGCTGGGCGACGCCCTCGCCGAGGTACGGCGGCGCGGCCCGATCCCCGACCAGGCGTCGATGATCCTCAGCGGCGCGGCACTCGCGCTGGGACAGGACGCCGACGCCTACGAGCTGGCGACCGAACTAGCCGCCGGGCACCGCGCCCGGGGCGGCGCGGGGCGGCTGCCGACGGCGCTGTTCTTCGTGGCCGAAGGCGAGATCTTCACCGGGCGGCACCTGGACGCGCTCGCCACGGCGACCGAGGGCCTGAGCCTGGCCCGCGACACCGGCCAGGGGCAGTGGGTCAGCCAGTTCAGCAGCGTGCTCGCCTACCTGGACGCGGCCAAGGGCGACGAGGCGGCCTGCCGGGGCAACGCCGAGGAGGGCCTGGCGGGCGCGGCGGCCGGAGCCGTCTCAGCGGGCGCGCCGTGGGCGCACTGGTCGCTCGGGCTGCTCGACCTCGGGCTCGGCCGAGCCGAGGCGGCGCTCGCCCGCTTCGAGCGCCTGACCCGCGAGCCGATGCGCCATCACATCTGCGCCACCCGTTCCACGCCCGACCTGGTGGAGTCGGCCGTACGGATGGGCTCGCCGGAACGCGCCGCCGGGCCGCTGGCGCGCTTCGAGCGGTGGGCCGGGTCGGTGCGGCAGCCGTGGGCCGACGCGCTCGCGCTGCGCTGCCGCGCGCTGCTCGCCGCCGACGACGAGGCCGAGGCGTGCTACACGGCGGCGCTCGGGCTGCACGACCGCGACGGCCGCGCGCTGGAGTACGCCAGGACCGCGCTGCTCTACGGCGAGTGGCTGCGCAGGGCCCGGCGCAAGGCCGAGGCGCGCGGGTGGCTGAACGACGCCCTGGAGGTCTTCGACCGGCTCGGCATGCGGCCCTGGGCCGACCGCGCGCGCGGCGAGCTCACCGCGACCGGAGCCCAGGACCAGGCCGCCGGCCGTGCCGAAGGAGTGGCCGCCGGTCTCACCCCGCAGGAACTCCAGATCGCCCGGCTGGCCGCGCAGGGCCTGTCGAACCGGGACATCGCCGCACAGCTCTTCCTCAGCCACCGGACGGTGGGATACCACCTCTACAAGGCGTATCCCAAGCTCGGCGTCGTCTCGCGCGGCGAGCTCAAGAATTTCGCCGATCGGCTGGGGCTGTGAGACCGTGGCCCGCATGAGCTTGCCGGAACAGGTCCTACCTGGACAGATACTCGCCGTGGACGACATCGACGAGGTTCCGCCCGCCGAGCTGGGTCCCGGTGTCCAGGTACGGACGCTCCCCGGCATGCCGGGCATCCGCACCTGGGTGATCGACCTCGAACCGGGGGCCGAGTGGCCGGACCTCGACGTCCACGAGACCTACGGCGAGGCGTACTTCGTCGTGCGCGGCGAGCTCATCGAGGGCGACCGCGCCCACGGCCCTGGGGCCTACGTCGCCTTCGGGCCGAAGACCAGCCACCGGCCCCGTACCGAGACCGGTGTGCGTGCCTTCGGGTTCAACTACGACGTCACCCCGTGAGCCCACCTCAGGGCGTCGCGCGGCCGTCGCCCGCCGCCGCCTCCCGTATCGCCCTGGCGGCGGGCGACGGGTCGTAGTTCTCGGGAACCCCTTCGACCAGGATGATGTCGCTCTCGATGTGCCGCGAGCGCAGCGGGGCGATCTCCTGGTACGCGGGGGAGTGCCACCAGGCGCGGGCCTCGGCGATGCCGGGGAAGCCGAGCATCACCACGCCCCCCGGCCAGTCGCCCTCCACTACCTCGTGCGGTGTGACGTGCACGAGGTAGCGTCCGCCGTACGGTTCGAAGGTGGCGGAGAGGCGCTCGATGTACTCCGCGATGTCCGCGTGCGGGGCGGCGTCCCGCAACCGAGCCATGGCGTAAGCGGTCATGATTCCTCCTCAGGCTCCGGCCGGCACCTTGTCCAGGAAACCGAGCATCTGGCCGATGCGCCCGTCCGCGCCGATCACCGCGACGTCGAAGCCGATGGCGAGCGGCTCGCCGCCCTCGGGCCCCAGGTGCCAGGTGAATCTGGCGATGTCGTGGTGGGCGTCCACGGCCCCGCCGAGCGTGAAGACCAGCCCGCCGAACTGCCCCTGCACCGCCGCGATGGTGGCGTCGAGTTCGTCCCTGCCCCGGGCGGACACCAGCGGATCGGTGTAGACCGCGTCCTCGGCGAAGACCTCCGCCAGGGCGGCCCGCCGCGCGGCCGGATCGGTCTCGTTCCAGGTGGCGAGGTAGCGCCGGACCAGTTCGTCGGTGCCGCTCATGTCCGTCTCCTCAGTGGTCGTGCTTCCTTGTGACCACCAAACTAGGGAGATCGGCGCGGCGCGGAATCTGACGCGCTTAGGTACTTTCCGTGCGGGGGATCAGCCCTGGAACGCCACGGTGGCGTACCGGTACCAGGTCTTGCCGTTCTCGTCCCCGTAGTGGACGCGGCCGGTCATGACCTTGCCGTCCAGGGCGAGCCAGCTGTGGCTGCTCTCCTTGTACTCACGGCTGACCTCGCCGCCGGCCAGCACCACCTGCCGGCCCTGCCAGTACATCGCGGCGGTGCGGTACCTCGTGGGGCCGTTCTCGTCGTCGTCGTGCCACCTGCCGGTGATCACCTGGTTCTCGGGGGCGCTGAAGTCGCCCCGGCTCTCCCGCTGCGGGGAGGTCCAGTCGCCGGAGTGCACCTCGACCTGCACGCCGTCGATCATGATCCGGCTGCACTGGTAGGTGGTCTTGGCGTTCTCGTCGCCGTAGTGCGAGCGGCCGGTGATCACCTGGTTCGGCGGGCAGGTGAACTGGGTGCCGTAGGATTCCCACACGGTCTCGGAGTAGACGCGCTCTACCCTGATGGTCGCCGCGGAGGCGGGGGTGGCCATGGTCGCGGCCGAGAGGGCGGCGACCGCGGCGGCGGCGGAGAGGGCCTTGCCGTACGTTCTCATTGTCCTCGGTTCCTTTCGAAGTGCCGGCGCGCGCCGGATCAGCCGCCGAGGGTGACGGTGGCGAACCGGTACCAGGTGGAGCCGTTCTCGTCGCCCTTGTGCTGACGACCGGTCATGACCTTGTTCGCTCCCGCGTGCCAGGTGTGGTTGCTCTCCCGGATCGCGCCGCTGATGTCCCCGCCGGCCAGCAGCACCTGCTGGCCGCGCCAGTACATCTTGGCGGTGCGGTACCTCGTGTAGCCGTTCTCGTCGCCCTCGTGCCACCGGCCGGCCACCGCCTCGTTGTCCTGGGCGCTGAAGTCGGACCTGCTCTCCTTCTGGCGCGCGGTCCAGTCGCCGAGGTGCACCTGGGCCTGCTCGCCGTCGATGAGGATGAAGCTGCAGTAGTACGTGGTGGGGGCGTTCTCGTCGCCGTAGTGCGAGCGGCCGGTGAGCACCATGTTCGTCGGGCAGGTGAACGGGTCGATCCACTCCCGCACCGTCTCGGCGTAGGCGCGCGTGACCGTGATCGTCGCGGCCGACGCGGGCGCCGGGGCCGCCACGGACATGACGGCCAGCGCGGCCAGGGCGGCTGTCGCGGTGGACAACGCCTTCTTCCTCATACCTGTGCCTCCTGCGACGTGGTTTCGTTTACGCCGGGGAGCTTCACAGGGCCGACTGGTGATCTACTTGTGCCTCGGTTGCGGCGAAGGCAGCCGGACATGGCAGCCGGACATGAGAAAAGCGGGGGCCGACGGCGCACACGGCGCGCGGCATTCCCCGCCATTTTTACTTTATAGCAGATCCGCGAGCCTCATGAGAAGCAAAAATGTGCTCCATACTTGCCCGTTGCGAGCAGAACCGACGAACGATGGAGCAACGGACTTGAGGTACGTGCTGGGTTTCGAGCAAATCGACTCGACGAACATCGCGGCGGCCGGCGGCAAGGGCGCGCACCTCGGCGAGCTCTCGCGGATCGACGGCGTCCGCGTGCCGGACGGCTTCTGCGTCACGACGGACGCCTTCCAGCGGGTCGTGGCCGACGCGTCGTCGATCGACGCGCGGCTCGACCGGCTGGCGGGCGTGCGGCAGGACGACCGCGTGGCGATCGGCGCGCTGAGCGCGGAGATCCGCGGCGTCGTGGAAGACGTCGCCATCCCCGGCGACCTCGCGGCGGCGATCGGCGAATCGCTCGCCCGGCTCGGGGAGGGCACCGCCTGCGCGGTGCGTTCCAGCGCCACGGCCGAGGACCTGCCGACCGCGTCCTTCGCGGGCCAGCAGGACTCGTACTTGAACATCGTGGGCCAGGCGGAGATCCTCCGGCACGTCCGGCGGTGCTGGGCCTCGCTGTTCACCGAGCGGGCGGTGACCTACCGGTGCCGTAACGGCTTCGACCACCGCAAGGTGCGGATGGCCGTGGTCGTGCAGCGGATGGTGTTCCCGGACGCGGCCGGGGTCCTGTTCACCGCGGACCCGGTGACCTCGAACCGGAAGGTCGCCACCGTGGAGGCCGGCTGGGGGCTCGGCGAGGCGCTAGTCGCCGGCACGGTCGCCGCGGACGTCTACACGGTGCGCGACGACCGGGTCGTCACCACGTCGATAGCCACCAAGCAGACGTCCGTCCAGGCGTCGCCGGGAGGCGGTGTCCGGGAAACGCCGGTCGAGCCGGAGCGGCGGGCGCGACCGGCGCTGACGGACGAGCAGGTCGTGCGCCTGGCGCGGCTGGGCCGGCGGATCGAGGCGCACTTCGGCCGTCCCCAGGACATCGAGTGGTGCCTGACCGGCGACGACTTCCACATCGTGCAGAGCCGGGCGATCACCACCCTGTTCCCCATTCCCCAGGCCGACGACCAGGACAACCACGTCTACATCTCGGTCGGCCACCAGCAGATGATGACAGACGCGATGAAGCCGCTCGGGCTCTCCTTCTGGCAGTTGACGACCCCACGGCCGATGCCCGAGGCGGGCGGGCGGCTGTTCGTCGACGTGGCCCCCGTCCTGGCGACGCCCTCGGGCCGCGCGCGCATCATGGAGCAGGTGGGGAAGTCGGACCCGCTGATCGGGGACGCGCTGCGGACCGTCCTCGACCGCGGCGACTTCATCAGCCCGCTGCCGGACGAGGATCCCGGCGACGCGCCCGCCGGCGATCCGCCCGCCCCGATCGAGACCGACCCGGCCATCGTCACCGAGCTGATCGGGCGCGCCCGGGAGTCCGTCGCCACGCTGCGCCGCGAGATCCGGCCGCTGTCCGGGACGGCGCTCTTCGACTTCATCCTGGCCGACCTCGCGGAGCTGAAGCGCGTCCTGTTCGAGCCGCGTAGCATCCAGGCGATCATGGCGGGGATGGAGGCGTCCTGGTGGCTCAACGACCACCTCGAAGAGTGGCTGGGCGAGAAGAACGCCGCCGACGTGCTCACCCAGTCCGTCCCGCACAACGTCACGTCGGAGATGGGGCCGGCGCTCCTCGACGTCGCGGACACGATCCGGCCGCACGCGGACGTCGTGGCGTTCCTGCACCGCGTCGCGGACGAGGACCGGACGGGCGACGGCTTCCTGGACGAACTGGCCGCGCTGCCCGGCGGCCGGGAGGCGAGTGACGCCATCAGGGGCTACCTCGACCAGTACGGCATGCGCTGCGCGGGCGAGATCGACATCACCCGCACCCGCTGGAGCGAGCGGCCCGCCGCGCTCGTCCCCACCATCCTCGCCAACGTCAGGAACTTCGAGCCGGGCGCGGGCCGGCGGCACTTCGAGCAGGGCCGCAAGGAGGCGCAGCGGAAGGAACGAGACCTGCTGACCCGGTTGCGGGCCCTGCCGGAGGGGGAGCACAGGGCCGAGGAGACCAAGCGGATGATCGATCGCGTCCGCGCCTTCGCCGGGTACCGGGAGTTCCCCAAGTACGGCATGGTCACCCGCTACCTCGCCTACAAGCAGGCGTTGCTGCGGGAGGCGGACGGCCTGGTGAAGTCCGGCGTCCTGGGGGAGAGGGAGGACGTCTTCTTCCTCCGGTTCCAGGAACTGCGGGAGGTCGTGCGCACCGGCGAGGCGGACGCCGCGCTCATCCGGGAGCGGCGGGAGGCGTTCCGATCGTACGAGGCGCTCACCCCGCCCCGGGTCCTCACCTCGGACGGCGAGGCCGTCACCGGCGGTTACCGGCGCGACGACGCCCCGCCCGGCGCCCTGCCCGGCCTCCCGGTCTCGGCCGGGACCGCCGAGGGCCGTGCCCGCGTCGTCACCGACATGGCCCGGGCCGACCTCGCGGCGGGCGACATCCTGGTCACCGCCTTCACCGACCCGAGCTGGACGCCCCTCTTCGTCACCGTCGCGGGTCTGGTGACCGAGGTGGGCGGCCTCATGACCCACGGCGCGGTCATCGCCCGCGAGTACGGCCTCCCGGCCGTCGTGGGCGTGGAAGGGGCCACTCGCCTGATCCGGGACGGCCAGCGGATCCGCGTCCACGGAACCGAAGGGTACGTCGAGATCCTCGATTGAACCGTCACCGTCCCCGCCGGTGGGGCGCCGGCGGGGACGGGCCACGGAAGCGCCGGTCAGCAGTTCGGGACGACGCTGGCCACGACGAAGGGAATGCTGTGCGAGGGGCGGTACTGGGAGCGCTGGCCGAGTGAGACGCAGCCGCCGGATTCGTACCAGGAGCCGAGGCCGGAGTTCGGGTTGGGATGTGTGACGTAGATGAGGACGGCGTACGTGGCGTAGCCCTCGGTGCAGACCGCCCAGGCGGTGCGGGAGTCCCAGGTCTCCGTGCCGACCGAGCAGCTCACGGCGGCGTTGGCGGAGGAGGCCGTGCCGAAGAGCGTGGCGGCGGCGACCAGGGCGGCGGCGAAGGCGGTGGCGGCGTGCTTTCTCAGGTGCATCTGCTGACCTCCAACAGGACGGCGGGCCGGTTGACGATCCACCGAAGGTGCACTATTAGGAAAGTTTCCTTTTGAAAGCGTAAGGTCGCCGACGCCCGATGATCAAAGGCGCGCTCTCCTCAGTTGAACGGCGAGGTCACGGGTGGGCGAGTGCCTCGCGGCCCTGCTGGACGGCGAGGTCGAGCAGCCCGGGGAAGCGGGCGTCGAGGTCGTCGCGGCGCAGGCCGTTCAGGCGTCGCGTCCCCTCGTCGCGCTGGCGGATCACGCCGGCCTCGCGCAGGGTCTTGAAGTGGCCGCTCTGCGTGGACTTGCTGACCGGCAGGGCGAAGGTCGTGCACGCCAGCTCGCCGCCGGCTTCGGCGAGGCGGGCCACGATCGCCAGTCGCACGGGGTCGCTCAGGGCGGCCAGCACCGTGGTGAACCGCAGCTCGCCGCGCTCGGGGTGGACGAGTTCCGTCGCGGTTCGGCTGGCCATGCCGCCAGCCTAGCGCAACATGTTCAGGTTTGCCGAACATCTGCTATGTTCGGCAAACTCGAACATGTGGAGGAATGCATGGCCCGATGGCGATTCTGGGGCACCGCCTACACGCTGCTGATCCTGCTGACCGGCACGAACCTGCCGACCCCGCTGTACCGGACCTACGAGGCGGAGTTCGGATTCTCCCCGCTGGTCGTCACCCTGATCTTCGCCGTGTACGCCGCCACGCTGATCCCCTCGCTGCTGGTGGCCGGGCCGCTGGCGGACGCCGTCGGGTACCGCCGGGTGCTGCTGCCCGCGGTGGGACTGGCGGCGCTGGGGGCGCTGGCCTTCGCGCTGGCCCCGGGCACGGAGTGGCTGTTCGCCGCACGCGCGCTGCAGGGCATCGCGCTCGGCGCGGCCTCCGGGCCGCTGACCGCGCTGCTGGCCCGGCTGGAGCCGGACGGCGACCGCCGCAAGGCGGCCCTGGTCGCCACCGTGGCCTCCGTCGGAGGGCTCGGCCTCGGGCCCGTGCTCGCGGGGGCGCTCGCCCAGCACGCCCCCGCGCCCGAGGTCCTGCCGTTCGCGGTGGAGATCGGCCTGCTGGTGCCCGCCGCGATCGTGGTCGCGCTGCTGCCGGAGCCGGTCGCGAGGACCCGGTGGCGTCCCCGCAGGCCCGAGATCCCCGCCGGGCTGCGGTCGATCTTCGCGACCAGCGGCATGGCGAGCTTCCTGGCGTTCGCCGTGATCGGGATCTTCCTCACGCTCGTCCCGTCCTACGTGGCCACCCTCTCGGGCAGCGATGACCTGCTGCTGGGCGGGGCGGCCGTGGGGCTGACGCTGCTGTGCTCCGCCCTCGCCCAGCTCTTCGGATACGGCAGGCCGGCCAGGACCCTGGAACAGGCCGGCCTCCCGCTGCTGGCCGCCGGACTGGCGCTGCTCGCCCTCACGGGCGCGCTGTCCTCGCTGCCGCTCCTGCTCGCCGCCACCGTCATCGGGGGCACCGGCCAGGGGCTGGCCTTCCTCGGCGGCCTCACCGCGGTCAACGGCGCGGCCCCCGCCGGTCGCCACGCGGCCGTCATGTCCGGCTTCTACGTGATCATCTACCTGGGCGTCGGGCTTCCCGTCATCGGCGTCGGCCTGCTGGCCACCGTCGTGGGCCTGCTCGCCGCCGTTCAGTACTTCGCGGTCGCGGTCGCCGTCCTCTGCCTGGCGGTCTCCCTGATCCTCATCCGGGCTCGCCCCCAGGCCGCGCGGGCTCCGCAGCGATGATCAGCGCGGCGGGTGCCCGCTCAGACGGCCATCGCGGGGACCGGCCAGCGCCGCATGTGGTACGGCAGCGTGACGAGCCGGTCGCCGAGGCGCAGCAGCAGCCGCTCGTCGAGCAGCGCCCCGGCCGCGTCCGGATCGACGTCGGCCGCCCGCGTGGGCCGCAGGCAGCGCAGGAACACCTCGACGAGCTCGGGGACGTCGAGCACGAAGCTCGCCGAACGCTCCGGCTCCCGGACGTCCTTCACCTGCACGAACCCCGGCCCGCGCCGGTAGTAGCAAAGGCCCAGGCGAAACCCCGACCGCCATCGGTCGTGCGGGCCGTCCGCGCTCTCGGGCGGCGGCAGGTGCAGGAGCAGCGGGACCTGCGCCTCCGGCAGCCCGGCGACCCGCCACCTGGGGGTGTCGCCGTCGCTCAGGCCGTCGCGAAGCCAGGCCACGGCGTCGGCCCCCGTTCCCGCCGCGCCCCAGTCGACCGTCCGGACGCCGTTCACAGCGCGACCACCGCCTCATGGTGCGCCCGCTGCGCGGCACTGGAAGTGGCGAGCGCCACGTAGGTGTCGCCGTCGACGAACACCAGGCCGTGCTCGCGCAGCTCGCCCAGACAGGCGGTGATCTGCGCGAGGTCGATGTCGTAGCCGTGCTCCTTGACCCACCTCCGCACGGACGCGGGGCCGCGCGGACGGGCCCCTCGTTATTGATCTCCTCGATTCTGGCATTCAGCGGAAAGGCCCGGCCATGCGGTCGCGTGCCAATTATCGTCGTTCAACTGCCATTTCCGGTGACGCGGAGGACGACCTTGCCGGTGGTCCGGCGGCCGTCCGGGCCGCGACCGGCGGTCAGGGCTCCCGGTGCCGGTCGATGCCGAGCGTGGCGATGAGGTCCTCGTGGAGCTGGAACCAGACCCGATGGCAGGAGTCCACGTGCATGCGATCGACCCACGCGCCGTCTCCGGCCCTGGCGCGCGCCAGGGCCGCGCCGAATCGCGTGTCGTATCCGCCGAACCGTGACAGGACCCCCGTCAGCCGCTCCACCAGTGGCCCGAGCCCCTGTTCGACGGCGTCGAGCGTGGCCAGCGCCGCGGCGTCCCATGCGGGATCGGTGTGGTCGTTGGTGGCCAGCCGGTCGTCCGCGGTGGGCCGTAGCTGCCAGTCGGTGCAGGCGCGCAGCAGCAGGGCGTTCAGCGGCATGAACTCCCGGTAGATCGCGCGGACCTCGTCGCCGCCGCCCGCGCGGGTGAGTTCGGCCGCGAGCAGGCGCTCGTCCGCGGCCCGGCCGGCGTCGGTCAGCGACCAGCCTCCGGTGCCGCCGAAGACGGTGCGCTCGACCCAGCCGCGCGCCTCGGCGTCGAGCAGCTCCTCTTTCGTCTCTGTCTCGCCGAACCCGAACCGTTCGGCGATCGCCGGGGTGTCCGCGTAGCCGTTCAGCCGGACGGCGTGCAGCACCAGCAGGCCGGTCGGCGAATCGAGTGTCACGAGTCGGTCTCCTGTCGTGCCGTCAGGCGGGTGTAGTGCTGCTGGCACGCCTGCGGGGAGTTGAACCCCATGGCGTCCGCGATCTGCGCCCAGGTCAGCCCGGCCGCGCGGGCCGTGAACAGCAGCGCGGCCTCTAGCCCCTCGACCTCGGCGCGGGCCGCGGGCAGGACGGTCATCGCGGCCAGGATGTCGTCGGGGGCCAGCTCGGCGCCGCGCCATACGGCGAACTGCGCGAGGTCGACCGCCGACGGCGGGGCGGGCGCGGGCCGCCACGGCCGCGCGTCGAGGTCGCCCGCCCCCAGGCTCATCAGGCGTGCGCTCGCCTGCCGTTCGCGCCGGGCCTGGACGTTGTCGTCCTGCGCACGGTTCGTGATGTCACGGTTGCGGGCCATGCGACTTACCATGCACAATCAACGAAATATTGTCAACAATCTGTTGAAGGGCGGCCGGTGATCATACCTCTCAGCGCTGCCGCCGCCGGGACCTGCGGAGGCAAGGCGGGCGCGCTCGGCGCGCTGCTCCGCGCGGGCCTGCCGGTCCCCGACGGCTTCGTGGTCCCGTTCGCCGCGACGGCGCGGATGGCGGGGGAGGGTCCCGTCGACGGCACCGTGATCGAGACGCTGGAACGCGCGCTCGGCGAACTCGGCGACCCGCACGTCGCGGTGCGGTCGTCGGCGGCGGACGAGGACGGCGGCACGGCCTCGGCCGCCGGTCAGTACGAGAGCTTCCTGGGCGTGCGCGGCGCGGGCGAGGTCGCCGGCGCGGTGCGCGCCTGCCGGGCCTCGATGTCCTCCCCGCGCGCCGAGGGCTACCGGGCGGCCCGCGCTCATGGAGGGCCGCCGCCCGGCGACCCCGCGATGGCCGTCATCGTGCAGCGCCACCTGGACGCCGAGGTGTCCGGGGTCATGTTCACCCCGGCCGCCCCGGGCGGCGCGACCGAGATCGAGGTGTCCTGGGGCCTCGGTCTCGGCGTCGTCGGCGGCACGGTCACCCCCGACGCCTATCGGGTCGGCGCGGACGGCTCGGTCACCGTCACCGTCGCGGACAAACGAACCCGCGCCGATCGGCACGGCACCCGCGTGGTCACCGGCGACGTGCCCGCCGACGCCCGGAACCGCCCGGCGCTCGACGACGCGACCGCCACGCGGCTCGCCGCGCTGGGCGGCGAGATCGCCGCCCTGTTCGGCGGACGGCAGGACGTCGAGTGGGCGATCGCCGACGGCCGGATCTGGATCCTCCAGGCGCGGCCGGTCACGGCCGCGCCGCCGCCGCGCCCGCCGTCCCATGACCCGGGCGTCTCCGCCGCCGTGCTCACCGGAACCCCGGGCAGCCGGGGGACCGCGACCGGCGCGGCCAGGATCGTCCGGGGGCCCCGCGACTTCGCCCGCGTCCGCGCGGGCGACATCCTCGTCTGCCCCTTCACCGACCCGGCCTGGACGCCGCTGCTCGGCCTCGCCGCGGGCGTCGTCACCGAGACCGGAGGGGTGCTCTCGCACGCCGCGATCGTCGCGCGCGAGTACGGGATACCCGCCGTCCTCGGGGTTCCGGCCGCGACGAACCGGCTCGGCGACGGCGCCGTCGTCATCGTGGACGGCGCCGCCGGAACGGTCACACCCACCGATGGAAAGGAGCCGGACGCACCGCCCGGACGGGCGGCGCGTCTCTGACCATGGCGACACGACACCTCTACCTGGTCCGCCACGGCGCGGCCGACGCGTTCGGGCGGCTCACCGACATCGGCGGCAGGCAGTCCGGCCTGCTGGGCGAACGACTCGCACGCGTGCCGATCGACGCCGTGTGGCACTCCCCGCTGCCCCGTGCCGGCGCGAGCGCGCGCGAACTGGCCCGGTACCTGCCGGACCCGCCCGTCGCCGAGGCCGCCGAACTCATCGACCACGTGCCCTACGTGCCGGAACCCGCCGCGACGCCGCCGTCCTGGATCGGCTTCTTCGACGGCTACGACGCCGCCGAGGCGGCCTCGGGCCGGCGCCTGGCCGACGCCCTGGTCGCCCGGTTCGCGAAGACCCCCGATGGATCCGGCGGGAGTCCCCAGGCCGACACGCACGAGGTTCTGGTGACGCACGCCTACCCGATCGCCTGGCTGGTTCGGCACGCGCTGGACGCGCCGCCGTCCCGATGGCTCGGCCTGAACCTCGCCAACGCCGCCCTGACGATCATCGAGTACCGCCCCGACCTGCCGCCCACTCTCGTGATGTTCAACGACATGGGCCATCTCCCTCCCGACCTGCGCTGGACCGGCTTCCCGAAGGTGGTCAGGCCCTAGCTCCCGGCCTGGTCGTGGCGCTTTCCGCTATCGGCCCGCGACCAGGCGGGGAAGCACACGCCGTGCGTGCCCGGATGCGGACAACGATATTGTCAGCCCGGCAACGGCGGAACACACTCGGTGAACAGCAGGCCCCCCGCTCCCCACTCCTGGAGCCAAGATGGACCGAGCCCGAACCGGAAGCCGCAGGCGTGTCGAGTCGACGTTCAGGCGAACGATCTCCGCCGCCGTCGCACTGCTCGCCGTGGTCTTCCTGGTGGCACCCCCCGCCACAGCCCTCGCCCTCCCGACCCCGAAGGATTACACCGCCTACCTCGACCTGGAGTGCTTCGCCACCGACCCCTACCAGCCACCCGCCACGACGCTCACGCTGCGGCACCTCAATCCGGTGCTCGCCAACCTGCCGGTCGAGACCGTCACCCTCGGCACGCGCGAGCAACTGTGCACCCCGGTCGCCAAGAACCGGGTCTATCCCCCGAACGGCGTGGCGGACTTCATCAAGTTCACCGACCTCGCCTGTTACAAGATCAGCGGGGCCACGGTGAACCGGGCCCTGGTGCTGAGCCAGCTCAACCCGCTGCTCGCCAACCTGCCGCGGCAGCAGGTGACGCTGACCAACGCGCAGCAACTGTGCGTGCCGGTGCTGAAGAACAACGTGGGACCGGTCACGAGGGAGGTGCTGGAGTTCATCTCGCACATCGACCTCAAGTGCTACGGGATCACGCCGAACAACCCGCTGAACCAGGGGCTCAACCTCACGCAGCTCAACCCGGTCATCGCCAGGGCGATCCAGCCGCGTGACGTGCGGGTCGTCAACGCCCGCCAGCTCTGCGTGCCCGTGCAGAAGCGGGGCGACGAGATCCCGCCGGAGATCCTCAGGGTCGTCCAGTGGATCGACCTGGAGAAGTACGACGTCGTCTCGGCGTCCGCCGTTCCTTCCGTGTCCCTGACGCTCCAGCACGTCAACCCGGTGCTGCGCGGGCTGCCCGTTGAACGGGCGACCCTGCTGGGCCGCAGCCAGCTCGCCCTGCCGGTGGCCAAGAACGGTTCGTTCCCGCCCGGCTGACCTGCGCTCCGGCCCCGCCGGTGAGCAGGGCCCCCGCCTGGGGATCCCGGGCGGGGGCCGTACCTCGTCAGGGCGGGGCCGTACTTGCATGAACAGCGCCGAGCCGAACCCGACCAGGGTGTGCGTGCGCAGCCCCGCGCTCTTCTGCCGGATCTCGCGCTCCAGCCCGATCGCGGCGGACAGCAGCAGGGCCAGGCCCAGCTCGCCCAGTTGGACCCACCCCCGGCCCTCGAAGGCTCCGGTGGCGACCACTGCTCCCATTCAGGTAAATCTCCACGGCTTTGCGGAGATCACACCCGATGTCAGCCCCGGAGCGGGCGCAGGGCGGTGCCCCAGGAGAGAAGCTGGTCGAGCAGCGTGTTCAGGCGGTCTTCCTGGCTGGGCGCGGGGCTGAAGCCGCCCGCGAAGTCGGTGCCGAGCGACAGCCCGACCTGGCCTGACACGGTGGCCACGCTGAGCAGGCCCAGGACGTGCCGCAGGTGCGAGATCGCCCGGGGCGCGCCGTCCACGCCGTAGCCGACGAAACCGGCCGCCTTGTTGGCCCACTCCGCGTGCAGGAAGTCGAGTGCGTTCTTGAGCGCCCCCGGGTAGGAGTTGTTGTACTCGGGGGTCACGAACACGAACGCGTCCAGCGGCGCGATCGTGGCCGACCATCGCTTGGTGTGCTCGTGCCGGTAATTGCCCATCGCGGGGTGCTGCGGCTCGTCCAGGTTGCCCAGGCCGTAGTCCGCCAGGTCCACCAACTTGTAGTCGGCGTCGCCGCGCTTGGCCGCCAGGTCGCGCACCCACTGCGCCACCACCTCGCCGTTGCGGCCGGGCCGGGTGCTGCCCAGGATGATGCCCACCTTCAGCATGTCAACGCTCCTTCAGTCGGTTACGGAACTACCGTAGGGAGCCCTACTGGGATACTGAATGCGCAAGTGTGCACTCTTTATACGCAACCGTCTCAGGCCATAGACTCGGCGCATGGATGTGCTGAGCGATGTGATCGCCTTCATGCGGTGCGGGCGGCCCACCTCCGCCAGGCTGTCCCTGCGCGCGCCCTGGGGCGTGTGGTTCCACCAGATCCCCGGGTCCGCGGGTTTCCACGTGGTGCTGCGCGGGTCCTGCTGGCTGCTCCGCCAGGACGGCGAGCCCATGCCGCTGAGCATGGGCGACGTGGTGTTCCTGCCGCACGGCGACTCCTTCGGCCTGGCCGACGATCCCGAACGGCCGCTCGCGCGCTCCGACTGCGAGGCGCACTCCGAGCTGTTCGCCTCGGCCGACTACGGCGGCACCGGGGTCGAGACGGTGGTCCTGTCCTGCGGCTACGCGCTCGACCGCGACCGGACCCACCCCATCCTGGGCGCGCTGCCCAGCGTGATCCACCTGCCCGCGACGCTCGGCGGCCATCAGGAGCTGCGCTCCGCCGTCGAGCTGCTCGGCACCGAGATAGACAACCCGCGCCTCGGCTCGGACACCGTCGTGACGTCGCTGCTCGACATGCTGCAGCTCTACGTCCTGCGGGCCTACTTCGACACCCAGGGCGAGCCGTGCGAGCTGTCCGGCTGGGCCGCCGCGCTGGCCGACCCCGTCATCGGCCGCGCCCTCGACGCCATCCACCGCGATCCGGCCCGCCGCTGGACGGTCGAGTCGCTGGGCGCCCACGCGGGCATCTCACGCGCCGGCTTCGCCCGCCGCTTCACCGGGCTGGTCGGGCAGCCACCGCTGGCCTACCTGACCTGGTGGCGGATGTCGACCGCGGCGCGCATGCTGCGCGAGTCCGACGCGTCGGTGGCGGAGGTGGCCGAGCGGGTGGGCTACGGGTCGGAGTTCGCCTTCGGCAACGCCTTCAAGCGGGAGCTCGGCGTGCCGCCCGGCCGCTACCGCCGTCAGGTCGAGGTGAGCTGACGAACGCTCAGCGGAGGCGCGGTGAGTAGGGCGGGAACGGCGACGGCGCGGTGCCGCCGCGCGGAGGGTGCCACGGCTCAGACGGGCGTGGCGATCTGGAAGGCCTGACGCAGGTCGGTCAGGTCGAGCATGCGGCCGAGGACGCCGTGGATGTGTGCGACGTCCATCGTGCGGCCGACTTCGGTGAGGCGGCGCTGGGCGACCAGCAGGCCGCGCAGCCCGGCGGCGTCACAGAACGTGACGCCGAGTGCGTCCAGGGTGATGTGACGGCCCGGCCCGGCCACGGCGGCGTCCACGGCGGATGACAGCCGGGAGACGCTGGCCAGGTCGAGCTCACCGTCGAGGTAAAGGACGCTGCGCGCGCTGTCGTGATGCCTGACGCGCACGGACAAGTGGTCGGTCATATACAGCCCGATCCACGGTGTGAAAGGAGTCGCCATAGGCGTGCAAGCCGCACACGGGGCGAGTCACCGCTGTCGGCCAGTCTACCCGCTCCCCGCAAATGTCACGTAGATCGGCGACTACGACGCCTTTACCACGCGGAACACCGGGATGTCCGCGGCGATCCGCTGGAACCTTCGAGGTGCCCGACGAGACCATGATGGCCCTGAGGCTGGACGGCACCCGGCCCGTTCCCAGCGGCACCATCGCCTACCCTCCGGGGTTCGGCGTCTGACGCGCCGCGCCGTCGCTCCAGATACGGAGGGAGTCCGGCACCGGGTAGGCCGTGTCGGCCGGTTCCGTGTCCCAGACGCGGGTGGTGGGCCGACCGGCGGTGAACGCCGGCCAGCCGGGGTCACCGGTCGCCGCGAACGACGTCCACGCGGTGCGGATCCGCCGGGACAACGCGGTGAACCCGGCGTGCGGCGGCGTGCCGAGGAAGCGGGCGGCGTAGCCGGTGCCGGGCAGGCCGAAGACGAACGGGAGGTCGATGCCGTGGGCCGCGCCGATCTGCCCCTTCCAGGCGAAGTCGTACAACCAGGTCCGTCCGCCGCTTCGGGCGTGCGCCAGGGCGGCGAACGTGGTGGGCATCCGGATCAGCGCGTCGGACATGAAGGTGCTGAACAGGTCGGCTTCGGTGTCCCCGGGGTACGCCTCGCGGTACGCCTGCGCGGCGCCGGGCGCGAGGCCGAAGTGACCGGCGACGGCCTCCAGGGGCGGGGTGGCGGCGGTGGGCGGGAATCCCCGGTATTCGTCGTGGGTGAAGCCGCAGAGCAGGTCGATGCCGCGGGCACGCCCGTCGGCGAGGGCGTGCTCGGGAGGCGCGGTGACCAGGTCGCCGTCGATGACGGGGCCGAACGCGCCGCCGGGACGCCCGCCGGTGAGGTGCGCGTCCGGCACCTCCAGGAGGGCCCGTGGGGGGATCGCCGCCAGGCCGTCCCGGGTGGGGGCCGCGCCCACGGCCGCCGCGAGGCGTTCGGTGACCTGTCCGGCGTCGTGCGCGGTCACGTGCCCGGCGGGAAGGCTCTGCGCGACGCACCGCCGGAACAGCCCGGTGGCCGCCGGCGCGGCGGCCAGCAGGACGGCGCAGGCCGCCCCTGCCGACTGGCCGAACACGGTGACGGCGTCGGGGTCGCCGCCGAACGCGGCGATGTCGTCCCGGACCCAGGCCAGCGCGGCGAGCTGGTCGAGCAGCCCCCGGTTGCCGGGCGCGCCGGGCAGGTGACCGAACCCCTCGAAGCCGGTGCGGTGGTTGAAGGTCACCACGACCACGCCGGATCCGGCCAGCACCGAGCCGTCGTAGTGCGGCATCGAGGACGCGCCGTGGCTCCACCGGCCGCCGTAGATCCACACCATCACGGGCAGGCGCGCGGCGCCGGGGGACGGCGTCCAGACGTTCACCGTCAGGCAGTCCGGCCCGTCGCCCGGCCGCCAGATCGCGGGGACTCCGGGCGCGGGCGGTAGTTGGGGCGGCGCGGCGCCGAAGGCGGTGGCCTCGCGCACGCCGTCCCAGGACGGCGCGGGCTCCGGTGCCATGAACCGCCGCTCGCCGTCGGGCGCGGCGGCGTACGGGATGCCCTTGAACGAGACGACGCCGTCGCGGGCGTACCCCGCGACCAGGCCGTTCCGGGTCTTGACCGTGTGGCGCATGTGCTTCCTCTGGGGCTTTCAGGGGGTATCGGGCCGGTTCGGGACACGCCAGGCGCCGGCGGGGCCCTCCCGGGCGAGCTTGGCGAGCAGTTCGTGCAGGTCCCGCTGTTCGGTGGCGGTCAGCGGGCCGAAGAACCGGGCCGAGGCCTCCTCGCTGAGCCGGTCGACCTCCTCGATCCGGTTCAGTCCGGCGGGCAGGATGTGCACCTCCAGCGCACGGCGGTCGGTGGCGTGCGGGCGGCGCTCCACCAGCCCCAGCTCCTCCAGCTCGTTGACCAGGGTGACCATTACGGGCTTGAACACCCGCAACCGGTCGCTCAGCCGCGCCTGGATCATCGGCCCGTGCTGGATCTGGGTGAGCACCCCGAGGTGCTGCGGCTTCAGTCCGACCTGGGCCACCACCTGCTCGTACGCCTCCCGGGCGTGGCCCGCGACCCAGTTCAGCAGGAAGCCGGTCCACTTGGACAGCGCTTCGGGAGGTCCGTCCGGAATTTCGTTAAAATCCATAACGTTAATGAAAATAACGTTCTTGTGGGACGCGAGTCAACGGGGGTGACCGAACCCCGCGAAGCAGGCGGCGAAGGTCGCGTCCAGGGCGGTCAGGGCCGAGGGGTAGGCGTGGTCCGCGGGACGGCCGTAGCCGATGATGACCCCCTGCCGGGAGACCGGCAGTTCGCCGCGTTCCGACAGGTAGCCGAGCGCGAGTCCATGGGCCCGCGCGGCGGCCCGGACGTCCGCCTCGGTGGGGCCGCCAGGAGGGAGCAGGGCGAGGGCGTGCAGACCGGCCGCGATGCCGGTCAGCTCCACAGGAAGGCCGATGAGCCGCCGGCGGAGCTGGTCCCGGCGGCGGAGGTACCGCTGGCGCGACGCGCGGATGTGGCGGTCGTAGCCGTGGCGGGTGATCAGGTCGGCCAGGGCGAGCTGGCCCAGATGCTCGGTGTGATGGTCGCTGTGCCGCCTGACCTCGGCGACCGGGGCGATCAGGCGGGACGGCAGGACCATCCAGCCGATCCGCAGCGCCGCGCCGAGCGTCTTGGACGTCGTGCCCAGATAGGCCACGTGGCCGGGGTCGGCGCCCTGCAGCGCGCCGACGGGCTTGCGGTCGTAGCGGAACTCGGCGTCGTAGTCGTTCTCGATGATCAGGCCGCCGGACGAGCGCGCCCAGTCCAGCAGCGCGCGCCGCCGGTCGGGGTGGAGGGTCCGGCCGGTCGGATACTGGTGGGCCGGGGTCACCTCCACCGCGTCCGCGCCCAGGCCGCCGAGCAGGTCGGTGCGGGCGCCGAGGTCGTCGACCGGCAGTGGGACCGCCTGCGCGCCGGTACGGCGGATCGCCTCGCGGTGCGTCGGGACCCCCGGATCCTCCAGCGCGAACGTTCCGCCGATGACCGTGGCCAGCAGCGTCAGTCCGTGCATGTACCCGTTGGTGATCATGATCGAGCCGGGCCCGGCGGACACGCCCCGGGCTCGCCCCAGGTACTTCGCCAGCGCGGCCCGCAGTTCCGGGCGGCCACACGGATCGCCGTAGCCGAAGGCGTCGGCCGGGGCCGACCCCAGGGCCCGCCGCGTCGATTCGAGCCACGCCGTCACGGGGAACGCCGACGCGTCCGCGCTCCCCGGGCGCAGGTCGTGCCGTGGCCGCTCGGCCGCCGCCGGCGTGGCCGAGGACGACGGGACGACCTGTGGCGGCAGCGCCACCACGGTGCCCGACCCCTGCCGCGCGGCCAGGTAGCCCTCGGCGATCAACTGGTCGTAGGCCGCCCGCACCGTCCCCCGCGCCAGGCCCAGATCGCCCGCCAGCCTGCGGGTCGCCGGCAGCCGGGTGCCGGTCGCCAGGCGTCCCGATCGCACCGCCTCCCGCAGCGCCCGTTCCAGGCCGGTTCGCAGCCCGTCGGTGACGTTCAGCTCCAGATGCAGGTCCAGTCCCGGATTGGGCCACTCATCTACCATGGATTTGGATCTTACCAACGGCCCAATCACCTCCTTAGGGTCGTCCGGGTGACCACGGTTCGACCTCCTCGGGCCGTCTCCCGTAAGACCGTCCGGCTGCTCGCGACGGTCTATGGGCTGACGATCGCGAACCTCTACTACTGCCAGCCCCTGCTGCCGGAGATGTCCCGGTCCCTGGGCCCGCACGCCGCCGACCATCTGGTCGCCGCCGGCCAGCTCGGCTACGCCGTCGCCCTGATCTTCGTCGTCCCCCTCGGCGACATCGTCCCCCGCCGGTCCCTCGTGGTGGTCCTGCTCTGTCTCGACGCCGCCGCGCTGGCCGTGACCGCCACCGCCCGGGGCACGGGCCCGCTCCTGGCGGCCGGAGCGGTCATCGGGCTCACCAGCGCCGCCGTCGTCAACACCCTGATTCCCTACGCCGCCGCCGTGGCCGCGCCCGGCGAGCGCGGGCGGGCCATGGGGACGATGCTCGCCGGCGGCCTCACCGGCATTCTGCTGTCCCGTACGGTCGCGGGGCTGGTCTCGCAGGGGATCGGCTGGAGGGCCCTGTTCACGGCCGCGGCGGTCGTCACCCTGCTCCTGGCCGTCGTCCTCACCCGCGTCATGACGCCCGCCCCGGCCGACCTGGCCCTCCCTTACCGGGCCCAGTTGCGGGCCGTCGTCCGGCTGGCCGCCACGCGGCGCGTTCTGCGGCGGCGCTCCTTCATCGGGGCCTGCTCGTTCGCCGCCTTCGCCGTGTTCTGGTCGACGGTCGCCTTCCGGCTCGCCGAACCTCCCTACGAGTACGGCCCCGCCCAGATCGGGCTGCTCGCCCTGGCCGGGGCCGCCGGAGCGGTCATCGCCCGCCCGCTCGGGCGCGTCGCGGACCATACTGCCGACTGGGCGGACTCCGACCGGCTCACCAGGACGGCACTGGCCGTCGGCGCCGCCTCCTTCGCGGCGCTGTGGGCCGGGGGACACCACATCGCCTGGCTCCTCGTCGGGCTGCTCGCCATGGACACCGCCGTGCACGCCGTCCACCTGCTGAACCTGAGCGTCGTCTACGGGATCGACGACGCCCGCGCCCGCCTCGCCTCGGTCTACATGACCATCTACACTCTCGGCGGCGTCGGCGGCGCGGCCACCGGAACGCTGGCCTACACGCTCGGCGGCTGGACCGCGACCTGCCTGCTCGGCGCCGCGTTCCTCGTGATCGCCCTCGTCTCGACGCTCACCCGAACGGAGAACCCATGACACCCCGGCTGGTCATCTTCGACAACGACGGCGTCCTCGTGGACAGCGAGCCCACCGCGCACCGCGTGCTGTCCGGGTACCTGACCGAACTGGGCTTCCCCTTCACCCTGGAGGATTCCTACCGGTACTTCCTGGGCAACGCCGGCCGTACCGTGCACACGGTCGTCGCCGAGCGGTACGGCGGCACGCTTCCCGCCGACTTCACCGCGCGCTGCCACGAGCGGGTGTTCGCCGCCTTCGAACAGGGGCTGGAGGCCGTGCAGGGCGCGTCCGACGTGCTGACCGACCTGCGGCGGCGGGGCATCCCCTATTGCGTGGCGTCCTCCTCCGACCACGCCTGGATCGACCTCACCCTCGATCGGACGGGCCTGCGCCCCCTGCTGCCGCCCGGCGTGGTCTTCAGCGCCGAGGACGTCGGCGGCGTCGGCAAACCCGCGCCCGACCTCTTCCTCCACGCCGCCGCCTCGTTCGGCGCCGACCCGGGTGACTGCCTGGTCGTCGAGGACAGTCCCAACGGCGTCCGCGCCGCGAACGCCGCGAAGATGCCCGTCATCGGCTATACCGCCCTCACCCCCGCCGACCGGCTCACCGGGGCCACCCGCCTCATCACCCGGCTGACCGGGATCCTCGACCACCTCGGCTAGGGGGTCCGGGGGGAGACGAGCCCCGACTCGTAGGCGACCACGACGAGCTGGGCCCGGTCGCGGGTGCTCAGCTTGGTCATGGCGCGGTTGACGTGGGTCTTGGCGGTCAGGGAGCTGATCACCATGTGCGCGGCGATCTCGTCGTTGGACAGGCCGCGGGCGACCAGCGTGACGGCCTCGCGCTCGCGGTTGGTCAGCCGTTCCAGCAGGCGGACCCCGTCCGGCCGGGGCGCGTGGGTGGTGACGAACCGGTCGATCAGCCTGCGGGTGATGGACGGCGCGAGCAGCGCGTCGCCCCGCGCCGCGACGCGCACGGCGTACAGGAAGTCGTCCGGCACGACGTCCTTGACCAGGAACCCGGCCGCGCCCGCGCGCAGCGCGTCCAGGACGTACTCGTCCAGGCCGTAGTTGGTCAGGATGACGACGTGCACCCCGCTCAGGGCAGGGTCGGCGGCGATACGGCGGGTGGCCTCGATGCCGTCGAGGCGCGGCATCCGGATGTCGATGATCGCCACGTCCGGCCGGTGCTCCCTGACCAGTGCCAGGCCCTCCTCGCCGTCGGCCGCCTCGCCCACCACCTCGATGTCGTCCTCCAGGTCGAGCAGCGCGCGAAAGCCGCTGCGCAGCAACGGCTGGTCGTCGACCAGCAGCACCCGGATCACGACGCGCGCTCTACGGGGAACTCGGCCCGGACGCTGAAGCCGCCCTCCAGCCGTGGCTCCGCCCGCAGTTCGCCGCCCAGCGCGAGGACCCGCTCGCGCATCCCGAGCAGCCCGACGCCGGGCACCGGCGCGGAGTCCGGCGTGGCCGTGCCGTCGTCCTCGACGCGGACGGCGAGCGCCCCCGGCCGGTAGTCGATCCGCACCGACGCCGTCGCGGCGGCGGCGTGCCGGGCGACGTTGGTGAGCGACTCCTGGACGATCCGGTAGACCGTGCGGTCGACCGCCGCGGGTACGTCCTGCCGCTGCCCGCCGATGGTCAGGCTCGCGTCCAGGCCGGTCGCGCGGGCCCGTTCCACCAGCGCGGGCACGTCGTCGAGCCCGCGCGGCGGCGCGGTGTCGTCGTCGCGCAGCGCCTCCAAGGTCGCGCGCAGGTCGCGGGTCGCCTCTCGCCCGGCCTCCTGGATGGCCAGCAGCGCGGGCGGCACCGGCTCGCCCTTCTTGCGCGCGGTGTGCACGGCGACCTCGGCCTGCACCTTGATGATCGAGATCTGGTGGGTAAGCGAGTCGTGCAGCTCCCGCGCGATGCGCAGCCGTTCCTCGTCCGCGCGGCGCCGCGCGGTCTCCTCGCGGGTGCGCTCGGCCTCCTCCGCCCGCCGTTCGGCCTGCCGCAGCGCCTCCCCGGCCGCGCCCGCCGCGACCAGCCAGGCCAGCTCCAGCACACCCCGGGCCTGCGCGAACGCCTCGCCCGTGTCGTGCAGGCCGGACATCAGGGCCGCGGCGGGCAGAGCCGCCAGCACGGCCACGCTCACCGCCACCGTGACGGCACGATGCCCCGCCCGCACCGCCGCGTACACCGCGAACAGGTACGCGACGGCGGGCACGTCGAACCCGGCCGCCTGGTACCCCACCGCACACAAGCCGGTGACCGCCAGGACCGGTACCGGCGCCCGGCGGCGCATGGTCAGCGCCAGCCCGCCGGCCGCCAGCAGCGCGTAGCCGAGCAGGTGAAGGGAGGTGAGCTCACGCTGCCCGGACAGCCCGGTGACCAGCAGCGCCGCCGCCACGCCTATGGCGATCACCCAGTCCAGGGCACCGGCACGGATCCGAAACCGTCCTGCGTCCATGCGCGCACCATAGCCGGGATGTGCGCCGGTGCGACTCCTGCCGCCGGATGACGGCCGGCTACCGCACGCGCGGTAGCCGTTGCGCGCCTACGGCGTCCGCGGTGCCCGAAATGCCTGCGTCCGCGCGACGACCGGCGGGCGCTCCGGCGGAAGGATCGGATGACACCTTGTCGTCCCCCGGTTACCAAACCCGGTTACCAAAGGAGCGCATCATGTCCGTAAATCACCTGCTCGCCGACGCGTCCGCGCCTGTCGGCGCCTACGCGCTCACCAGCGGGCGCCTGTGGGCCTCGCTGGCGGCGCTGGTGGCACTCGCCGGCGTCGCCGTCGGCGGGTGGGCCCTGGTCCGTTCCGCCCGTCGCGGGGGAGTCACGGCGGTGACGGCCGGTCTGCTCGGCATCGTCATCGGCGGCTGGGTGCTGGCCGTGGCCCAGGGCGGCCCCGGCACCGGCTACGGAACCGTGGGCGCCTGGGCCGCGCTGGTGCTGGGGGCGATCGCCGTCGTTCTCGGCGGGCTGGTCATGGCCCGCACGCGCCGGCCCGTGGGCTGACCGCCCGCTCAGGCGGGCTGGGCGTCGTACTCGGCGCGGTTGGCCAGGATCTCGTCCATGTTCGCCTCGGCCCACGCCTTTACGCCGCGCATCAGATGGTGCAGCGAGAGACCGAGGCCGGTCAGCTCGTAGGTGACGGTGACCGGCACCGTCGGGGTCACGGTGCGGGTGATCAGCCCGTCTCGCTCCAGGGAGCGCAGGGTCTGGGTGAGCATCTTCTGGCTGACCCCGGCCAGCCTGCGGGACAGCTCGGAGTAGCGCATCGAGCGGCCGGCGCGCTCGCCGTCCGGGGCCTCGCTGCCGAGCGCGGCCAGGATCAGCGTCACCCACTTGTCGGAGATCCGGTCGAGCAGGCGGCGGCTCGGGCACTCGGCCAGGAACGAGTCGTAGGCCGCCTTCGCCGCCGCCCGCCGCTGGGCCGCCGTCATCGTGGTCGGCATCGGCCGCTCCTTCCTGTCAGGTGGCCAACGCACTTCGAGGTGCGTACTTCCTAATGGAGAGTTGCCCGTCCATAGTGGAGCAGGTCGATGGCCGCACACAAGCCGTCAGCCCATTGAACGGAGTGACGATGAACTGGACAGCCGGTTTCCGCAGCGCGGTGATCAGCCCATACGAGCAGCTCAAGCTCGCCGAGCCGCGCGGCTTCGCCGGACAGACCGTGCGTCAGGTGCTCCACATGGCGGGGGGCGGAGAACGCCTGCGCGTACGTCTGACCAACCGTTACGGCCGCGCCCCCTTGACCATCGCCGCCGCGCGGGCCGCCACCGAGCACGGGCAGGCCGGTCTCACCTTCGGCGGCGCCGACAAGACGGTCATCCCGCCGGGGGAGGAGGCCGTCAGCGACCCGGTCGAGCTGTCCGTCGCGCCCGGCGCCGACCTGACCCTCAGCCTCTACCTCCCCGAGGAGACCGGCCTGGCCACCTACTCCCACATGCCCATGGAGACCGCGCACGTGGCCGCCGGTGACCACGTCGCGTCGCCCGAGCTGCCCGGCGCCGAGCCGGTGGACGCCAGGTTCTACGTCTCGGGCGTGGACGTGCCCGCCCCCGGCGGCACCGGGATCGCGGTGGCGTTCGGCGACTCCTGGTTCGAGGGGGTCGGCTCCACGGTCGGCGCGAACAACCGCTCCGTGGACTTCCTCAACCGGCGACTCGGCCGGGGATGGGTCGTCAACCAGGGCATCGCCGGAAACCGCCTGCTGCGCGACGAGATCGGCGAGCACGCGCTGGGCCGCTTCGATCGCGATGTGCTGTCGGTCCCCGGCGTGACCCACGTCCTGGTGCACTTCGGCATCAACGACCTGGGGCTTCCCGGCATGTCGGGCGAGCCTCCCGCGACGGCCGGCGACCTCGTCGAAGGCTTCAGGACCCTGGCCGGTCGCGCCCACGGGGCCGGGCTGAAGATCCTCGTCGCCACCATCGGTCCCTTCGCGGGGGCCATCTATCCGGGGGTCGGCACTCCCGAGGGCCTCGCCGTCCGGCGCGAGGTCAACGACTGGATCCGGGCCGCCGATGACTTCGACGCCGTCTTCGACGTGGCCGGGGCCGTCGAGGACCCTGAAGCGCCCGACCGCGTCCACCCCGGCCTCGACGCCGGCGACGGCATGCACCTCAACGACCGGGGCGCGCAGGCCATGGCCGACGCGGTGGACCTGAAGACCCTGGCCCTGTAGACGGCGCGCTCGGCGAAGCGCGCGTCCACCTTGGTGGCGATCAGCGCCGCACCGAGGGTGACCACGTCGGCGGCCTGCCCATCAGACTCTCCCTGGCATCCACATATCGTCATTTGAATAGCTGTTCATATTAGCAAGTTACTGAGATGCTCACCCGGTGTGTCAAGAGGGGTGCGTGAGGGCCGCCCTGTGCGGGGCATTGACCACTTACCGGACGGGCGGAGGAGTCGGGGATTCCGATGAGCGATCTCGATGAGCGGGCTTCAGGGGTGCTGGTGGTCGGCTTCGACCGGCACCCGGCCGCGTCGGCGGCGCTGACCACGGCCGCCGGGCTGGCCGTCCGGCTGCGCGCCGGGCTGCTGGTGCTGCACGTGATCGATCTGGAGGACCATCCGATCGACCCCGACGCCGCCGACTGGGAGACCGAGGCCGATACCGCCGTGGCGGCGGAACGTGAGCAGGCCGGCGCGATCCTGGCCGGGCACCCGCTGCCGTGGGCCTTTCACGTCGAACGCGGCGATCCGGCCCGGCACCTGATCGACACCGCGGCCCGGCACCACGCCACGATGATCGTCATCGGGACGGCCCGCACCGGCGTGGGCGCCCACCTGCTGACCGGCTCGGTGGCCAAACGCGTCCTCCGCCACACCGAGCGGCCCGTCCTGCTGGTCCCCGAACACCCCAGTAGGTGAGGCCGCGCCCGGCCCTCACGTGAAGTGGCCGCGCGCCACCATGTGGGTCGTGACCAGGACGGCCACGGCCTCGGCCGCCAGCAGCGCCACCAGCACCACGAGCTGCACCGCCCCGGCCTCGATCGGACTCGCCCCGCCGAGCAGCATCCCGACGAACGCGCCGGGCAGGGTGACCAGCCCCACCGTCCTGGTCTGGTCCAGCGCGGGCACCAGCGCCTGGTTCGCCGCCGGGCGGCAGATCTCCAGCGCCGCGTCAGACGGCGAGAAGCCCAGGGACAGCGCCGCCTCGACCTCGCCCCTGCGCTGGACGAGCTCGTCCATGGCCCGCCGTCCGGCCAGGGAGGTGGCGGTCATGCAGCCGCCCAGCAGGATGCCCGCGACGGGGATCACCACGATCGCGTCCATGGAGATCGTCCGCGTGACGGCCAGCAGGGCGAGCACCGGCACGGTGCCCGCCGCGACCGGCGCCGCCGCCCGCCAGGCCGTCCGCCCCGGCGTGATGCGCCGCCCGGCGGTGAAGGCCGCGACGCCGAACATGAGCAGGATGAACGCCGTCGCGGCGGCGAAGTACGCGACCACCACGGTGATCAGGGCCGCGACCGCGCCGAGCTGCACCACCGCCCGCAGGGACGCGGTCAGCACCGCCCGCTCGTGCCCGAGCCGCCCCAGCCACGCCACCAGCGCGCCCAGGGCCACCAGGAGCACCAGCACGACGGGCAGGGCGGGCGTCAGCGAGATGAATGAGGAGGAACGCACAGCCGGCAGTGTCTCTCAGCGCCTCCTGGTGGGTCTCCCAGTAGCGCCTGCCGGCCGCCGCCCGCCGTCCGGCGCTCAGTCGTCGGCCGTGCCCGCGAAGAGCACCGGCCGGACCTCGATGCCGAGGCCCTCGACGGACGCGTCCGGGATGAGCGCGGCCAGCTCCAGGGCCCGCTCCCGGCTGTCGCACTCCACCAGGTAGTAGCCGCCGAAGTGCTCCTTGGCCTCCAGGTACGGCCCGTCGGTCACCGCCGGGACGCCGCCACGGACCCTGACCACCGCACTCTGCGACGGGTCGCCCAGCGCGACGGTGCCGATCATCTCGCCGGACTTCTTGATGCCCTCCATGAACGGGCCGTGCCCGCTCATCACCGCGTTGCGCTCGTCCTCGCTGAGCGAGTCCCAGACCTGCGGGTTGTTATGCATGATCAGCATGAACTTCATGCTCGTGGTCTCCTTCGAGGTGGGCGGCGCCCCCATCGGCGCCGTTCGCCATGGAGTCGGAGCCGGTGCCGGATTATTGCGCCTCCCGCCGAAAGAATCTTCCGACCGCGCCGACCAGGGCATATATCGCACACCGTACGGTGAGAGAGTGACCGCGCACGCCCATCCGACGGCCACCGCCCTGGCCCCCTTCGTGACGACGCTGGCCGCGTACGATCTCGGACCCGGCTCGGGCGGGGAGCATCGCGGGCTGCCCTCCTCCACGGTATCGATCACCATTCCCGACGGCGACGGCCTGGAGATCGGATGGGTCGGACGGCCCGGCACACGCCGGCGGCTCCGATCGGTCGTCGCCGGACTGGGTGGCACTCGCCGGGCGACCTCGGCGGCTCGGCCGTCCTCGTGGAGGTCGAGACCGACGATCCGGACGCGGTCGCCAAGCGCATGGTCGCGCACGGCGCCGAGGTGGCCGTGCCATCGAGAACCGGCCCTACGGCAAGCGCTCCGGCCGTGTCCGCGACCCGTTCGGCCACCTGTGGATCACTACTGGGGAGCCGCGCTGACGTCCACGACCCAGACGACGCCGAAGCGGTCGCGCAGCATGCCGTACGCGGGGGCCCAGCCCGCCGGGCCCATCGGCACCACGACGGTCGCCCCTTTGGAGAGCTTCTCCCAGTGACGGGTCACCTCTTCCACGCTCTGGCCCCGCACCGAGACGAAGAACGAGTTCTCGCCCCGGTCGTAGTCAAGCCGCGCGGGCACGTCGTAGGCCATCACGTGGAAGCCGTCCCCGGCCAGCACCTGGCCCCACATGACCTGGTCGGCCTCGGACTCCTCCTGGACGCTCCCGGCGTCCTGGTAGGTGACGACGGCGAGGTCGCCGCCGAACACGGACTGGTAGAACTCCAGCGCCGCGCGCGCGTCGCCGCGGAAGTTCAGGTGGGTCGTGGTGGTGATGGACAAGATCTGCTCCCGATGTCGGTGCACTGCCTGACGAGGGACAACGGTCGCAGGGGTAGAGGCCAGGTTCTGTCCTGTTCCGCGGGCAGAATGAGAGACATGCCGAAGACCTCAGCGCGACTGCTGGCGCTGCTGTCGCTGTTGCAGGCGCGCCGGGACTGGCCGGGGCCGCTGCTGGCCGAGCGGCTCGACGTCAGCCCCCGCACGGTGCGCCGCGACGTCGACCGCCTGCGTGAGCTGGGTTATCCCATCGCCACGACCAAGGGCCCGGACGGGGGATACCGCCTCGACGCGGGCACGCGGCTGCCGCCGCTGCTGTTCGACGACGAGCAGGCGGTCGCGCTGGCCGTCGCGCTCCAGGCCGCCGCCGTCAGCGGCGCGGGGGTCGAGGAGGCCGCGGCGCGGGCGCTGCACACCGTCCGGCAGGTCATGCCCGCCCGGCTGCGCCGCCGGATCGACACCTTCGAGGTCACCGCGATCGGACGGCCCGCCGGACGGCCGGAGCCGAAGGCCGGCGGCGACGTGCTCATGACGATCGCCGCCGCCGTCCACGCCCGCGAGGTGCTGCGCTTCGACTACGGCGGCGCCGGGGCGGACGGCGGCGGCCCGCCACGTCAGGCGCAGCCGCACCACCTCGTCGCGCGGGCCGGGCGCTGGTACCTCATCGCCTGGGACCTCGACCGCCGCGACTGGCGCACCTTCCGCGCCGACCGGATCACCCCGCGCACCCCCAACGGGCCGCGCTTCACCCCGCGCGAACTGCCCGGCGGCGACGTGGCGGCCTTCGTGACCGGCCGCTTCCGCGGCACAGACGGCACAGGCGGCGGCTGGCCCTGCCGCGGGGAGGTCCTCCTCGACCTCCCCGCCGACGCCGTGTCCCGCTTCACCTCTGACGGGATCGTCGAGGAGATCGCCCCGGATCGCACCAGGCTCGTCCTCGGCTCATGGTCGTGGACCGCCCTGGCCGCCGCCATCGGCAGGTTCGACGCGCCCATCGAGGTCGTCGCCCCGGACGAACTCAGGGCCGCGTTCGCCCACCTGGCCCGCCGCTACGCCAAGGCGGCCGAAGGACCGGGCGAACGGGCGCGGGCCCCGTCAGGCCGCGAGGTCCGTCCGGCCGCCGATCGGTAGCCAGCGCAGGCTGCGGCGCACGTCGTCGGGCGCCGCCGCGAACTCCCGCTCGATCTCCGCCCGCGGCTGCCGGAAGTGCCGCCAGCCCTCGTAGTGGACGGGGACGACCGTGCGCGGTCTGAGCAGGCCGCACAGCTCGACGGCCTGCCGGGCCGTCATGGTGTACCGGACCGGCCCGGTGACCGGGAAGCGCACGCCGCCCAGGTGCAGCAGCGCGACGCTCACCCGCAGCCGTTCGGCGACCTCGCGCACCCCGTCGTACAGGACGGTGTCGCCGGACACCCACACCGTCCCGTCGCGCTGCCCGGTCCAGCGCAGCGCGAACCCGATAACGTCGCCGACGATCGGGCCGCTCAGCGGCGGCCCGTGCCGACACGGGGTGGCCGTGATCTCGATCGTGGGCCGCCCGGGGTGTTCGAGTCGGGTCCGGCCCCAGGGGATGAGTCCCTCGGCGGCGCCGCCGAGGCGGGCCGCGCCGGAGACCGTGGTGAGGACCGCGCCCGCCGAGGGCAGCAGCGCCCGCCCGGCGTCGTCCAGGTTGTCGCCGTGGTGGTCGTGGGTGAGCAGCACCGCGTCGATCCGCCCGATCGCGGCGGCGTCGATCGCCGGGCCGGTCAGCTTGCGCGAGGACGTGCCCCACCCGAACGCGTACCGGCGTCCGGGCGGGTCGAAGGTCGGGTCCGTCAGGATGCGCCAGCCGCCGGCTTCGATGAGCGTCGTCGGGCCGCCGATGTGGGTGACGCGGAGCCCGCTCACGGCTTGCCGGTCACCGCGTGGCGCAGCGCCCAGTCCAGGACGTGGTCGGCGATCTCCTGCCAGCCTTCCTGGGCGGGCAGCAGGTGCGCGAACCCGGCGTACTCCTTGACCTCGGTGATCGTGTTGGACTTGTAGTGCTTGGCGTTGGACCGCTGCACGGCGGGCGGCATGATGTGGTCCTCGGACCCGGCGACGAACAACAGCGGCGCTCGGGCGTCGTTGTGATAGTCCACCCAGACGTCCTGGTGGCCCGGCTGGAAGTTGGCCAGCACGCCGCCCCACACGATCGAGCCGCTGACCGGGATCGCGTACCTCTCGTACAGGGCGCGGGCGTCCTCGTCGCTGAAGGTGTTGGTGAAGGCGTACTTCCACTCCTCGAAGCTCATCTCGACCGCCCGGTGCCGGTTGGCGGGGTTCTTGAACACCGCGAAGGTCGATTTGACCTGCGACAGCGGCAGTACCCGCACGCCCTCGGTCGGCGCGGAGTTCAGTGCCACGCCGGCCGCGCCGTAGCCCTGGTCGAGCAGGATCTGGGTGAACGCGCCGCCCGCCGAGTGGCCGATGATGATCGGCGGGGTGGGCAGCTCGCCGATCACCGCCTTGAAGTGATCGATGATCTTGGGGACGGTCACCTCGGCGATGGGGGCCGGGTCGGCGTTGAGCGCCTCCACCTCCACCTCGAACCCCGGGTACGCCGGGGCGATCACCCGGAAGCCCTTGCTCTCGTAGTGGGTGATCCAGTGCTCCCAGCTCCGCGGGGTGACCCAGAAGCCGTGGACCAGGACGATGGTGTCGGGTGCGGTCATGACATTCTCCCTAGGATTCGAGGAACGAGAGCAGGTCGTCGGACAGGCGCTGTCTGTGGGTGTCGGTGATGCCGTGCGGGGCCCCGGCGTAGACCGTTAGCGTCGCGTTCTTGATCCGCGCGGCCGCCGCCTTGCCGCCCACCTCGAACGGGACGACCTGGTCGTCGTCGCCGTGCACGACCAGCGTGGGCACGTCGAAGGCGTCGAGGTCGCCGCGGAAGTCGGTGGCGGAGAACGCCGCGACGCACTCGTAGGCGTTGCGGTGCCCGGCCTGCAGGCCCTGCAGCCAGAACGCGTCCCGGATGCCCTGCGACGGCTCGGCCCCGGGGCGGTTGCCGCCGAAGAACGGGCCGTCGGCGAGGTCGCGGTAGAGCTGGGACCGGTCGGCGAGCGACCCCGCGCGAAGCGCGTCGAACACCTCGACCGGCACCCCGCCGGGGTTGTCGTCCGTCTTCAGCATGAACGGCGTGACGGCGGCGACGAGCGCGATCCGGGCGACGCGGGCGGTGCCGTGCCGTCCGATGTATCTGGCGACCTCGCCGCCGCCGGTCGAGAACCCGACGAGCGCCGCCTCGCGCAGGTCGAGGGTGTCCATCAGGACGGCCAGGTCGTCGGCGTAGGTGTCCATGTCGTTGCCGTGCCAGGTCTGGGTGGAGCGGCCGTGGCCGCGCCGGTCGTGCGCCACGACCCGGAAGCCGTGCCCGGCCAGGAAGAGCATCTGCGCCTCCCAGCTGTCGGCGTTGAGCGGCCAGCCGTGGCTGAGCACGACGGGCCGGCCCTCCCCCCAGTCCTTGTAGTGGATCTGCGCGCCATCGGCGGCGGTGACGTACGGCATGCGGCTCTCCGGTCTGCGGGATCTGACGGTCGGACGGTACGATCGTCCGCCGGGACGGGCTCCCTTCGAACCACGTGGAACGCGTAGTCCCTACGCACCCGCCGAGCCGCCGATCACCGGAGTCAGTTGCCTGCGGGAGGTGACCCCGAGCTTCCTGAAGACCTTCCGCAGGTGGTAGTCGACGGTGCTCGCGCTGATGAACAACTGGGCCGCGATCTCCCCGTTGGTGGCGCCCCCGGCGGCCAGCCTGGCGACGGCGAGCTCCTGCGGCGTCAGGTCGGGAGCGGTCCCGGCCGACCGGCGGCGGGCGGTCTCCCCGGTGGCCGCCAGCTCGTGGGCGGCGCGCGCGGCGAACCCGGCGGCCCCCATCCGCTCGAACATCTCCACGGCGGTGTTCAACTGGTCGCGGGCGTCCCTGCGGCGTTTGCACCGGCGCAGCCACTCCCCGTACAGCAGGTGCGCGCGGGCGAGGTCGGCGCGGACCCCGGCGGCGGACAGCAGGGTGATCGCCTGAAGGTAGAGCGGCTCGGCGTGGTCCGCCGGGGCGAGCAGGGCCTGCGAGCGGGCCAGCACGCCCAGCGCCCACCCGGTGCCGGTGGCCTTCGCCCGCGACGCGAGGGTGGCGAGCGTCGCGGTGGCGAGCACCCGGTCCCCGCAGCGGACGGCGGCCTCGACCAGGTCGGGCAGCAGCCGCGAGTGCACGCCGGTCGCGTCGGAGCCGATCACCCGCTGGGCCACCGCGCGGGCCTGGGCGTAGTCGCCCCGCCCGAGCGCCAGGACCACCATGCCGATCCGCGCTATGGACTCGACCGATCCCGAACCGAGCCAGCTCCCCGCCTCCATCGACCCGCGCAGGATCTCCGCCAGGTCGTCGCGCCCGGCGTGCCAGGCCAGCAGCTCGGGATGCCGGTAGATCGCCCACAGCTCGTCGGTGCCGCCGATCGCCGAACGGACCTCGTGGCACTGGGCCAGCAGGTCGTCGGCCGCCGCCAGCTCGCCCAGGTAGGTCTCGACCATCGCCGCGCAGTACAGCGCGATGTCGAGCTGCCACAGCGCGCCGGTCCGGCGGGCGACGCCGGCCGCCCGCCGGATCACCGCGCGGTGCGCCGCGCCGTCCCAGAGCAGCAGGCTCAGCGACGCCGCGGTCAGGTACCTGCGCAGGACCAGGTCCTCGGGCGTGCCGGGGTCGAGCAGCGCCTCGACGGCCCGCCTGATGTGCGGGACGGCCCGCTCGTGACCGTCGCGGACGGCGTGCGCGAACGCGCGCAGCAGCAGGTCGGGCGGGTCCGACGTGCCGGTGCGGGCCAGCAGGTCCTCGGCCGCTCCGGCGATCTCCAGCGGCGTGGTGCCGCTGAGCAGGTGCTCGGCCCGGATGGTGTGCTCGATCGCCTCCAGCAGCGCCTCCCGAGCCAGGTCCGGCGCGTGCGCGCCGAAGGCCAGCGCGGCGCTCAGGCACAGCGACGCCCCCTGTCCGAACGCTCCCGGGCCGCCCAGCACCACGAGGGCGCCGGCGCGCACGATCAGCGCCCGGCCCCGGCCGATGTCGTCCGCCGGGTCACCGGCCATGCCGTCCAGCAGCGCCTGGGCCTGCAACGGGGCCCCGGCCGTCAGCGCCGCCTCGGCGGCGGCCAGCGTCCGGTCGGTACGGTCGGCGCCCTCGGGGGTCAGCTCGGCGGCCCGCGTCAGGAACGCGACCCGTGCCGCGTATCCGCCGCGCCCGCCCGCCCGTTCGGCGGCGCGCGTCAGCTCGACGGCCACCTCCTCGTCGGAGCCGACGCACGCCGCCGCCCCGTGCCAGGCCCGCAGGTCCGCGTCCGCCGGGCGGGTCGTCGCCGTGGCGAGCGCGCGGTGCGCCGCTCGACGCCGCGCCGACGTCGCACCGCCGTAGACGGCCGAGCGCACCAGCGGGTGGCGGAACTCCACCGCGCCGCGCACCGTCACCAGCCGCGCGGCCTCCGCCTCGTCGGCGGCGTCGGGGCCGACCCCCAGGACGGCCGCCGCCTTCGTGATGTACCCGACATCGCCGCCCGGCTCGGCCGAGGCCAGCAGCAGCCACGTCCGGGTCGGTTCGGGCAGGCCGCGCACCCGCCGCAGGTAGTGCTCCTCCAGCCGGCCGCCCACGGGCAGCGGATCGGGCAGCGACAGGCCGCCGGTGAGCTGGTCGGCCGACAGCTCCCTGGCCAGGTCGGTCAGCGCCAGCGGGTTGCCGCCCGTCGCCGCCACCACGCGCGCCGCGACGCGGGCGTCCAGCCCGCCCTGGTCCGGCGCGCCGGACGCCACCGCCGAGCGCAGCAGCTCCAGGGCGTACGGCTCCTCCAGTCCGCCGATGTGGGCGACCGGCAGCCCGGCCAGGCCGTCGAACCCGCCGCGGGCGGCGAACAGCAGGCCGACCGCCTCGGCGTGCAGCCGCCGGCCGATGAAGGCCAGCACCTCAAGGGAGTCCTCGTCGAGCCACTGCGCGTCGTCCACGCAGCACAGCACCGGGCCGTCCGCGGCGGCCTCGGCCAGCAGCGTCAGCGCCGCCAGCCCGACGAGGAACCGGTCGGCGGGCGGCCCGTCCGCAAGGCCGAACGCCACCAGCAGCGCCTGGTGCCGCGCGGCGGGCAGCCCGCGCGGCGCCCGCAGGAACGGGATCAGCAGCCGGTGCAGGCCCGCGAACGGAAGCCCGGTCTCCGCCTCTACCCCGGCCACCCGCACCACCCGCAGCCCGGTGGCGACGCCGCAGGTGTACCCGAGCAGCGCGGTCTTGCCGATGCCCGCGTCCCCGCGCAGCACGAGCACCTGGCTCATGCCCTCGCGTAACGCCGCGACGAGGTGGTCGAGCGTCTCGCGTTCCTTGACCCGTCCGATCACAACCATGGCCACGCCTCTTCACGAACGCGCCCCGGCCGGCGTCACCCCGGCCGTCGGAGATCACACCGACGGGCGCGGACCGGCCGGGCGGCGGCGGTGACCGCGTGACGCGGGGCTGGCTACGCGGCCACGTTAGAAGGCGGTGATCGTCTGCGGTGCGGCCGTGCGTGCACCGCCTGCGGCCCAGCGTGCACCCTCGGCTCGGACGGCCCGCGCGCGCCGTCCGGCCGGCCGGTGACCACCGGACGGCGCTGGCCTACGCTGGAGCAGATGGGATTCATCCTCGACACCGCGGACATCCCGGCAGGCGACCGGGTGGAGGCGGTCCACGCCGCGATGATGAACGCCTCGGCGCCCTGCCAGGTGATCCACGAGCACCCGGAACGCGGCATCCGCACGCGGATCGAGGTGTGGGAGCTCGGCAGGGCCAACGTCTTCACCGCCCGCTCCTCGGGGATCCGGCTGCTGCGCACCGCCCGGCAGGCCAGGCAGGACGCGGCCCCCGTCATCGCGCTGTCCGTCCAGCGGCGCGGCGACGGACGCCACCAGCAACTGGAGCGGCGGCAGACGGTGGCGCCGGGGGAGCTGATCGCGGTCGATCTGTCCTCGGCGTACGACTACTCCTGGTCGGGCGAGGGCGCCGCGGCCTGCGTCCAGATCCCCATCGAGGAACTGGGCCTGCCCGTCGACGTGATCCGCAGGGCGCTCGGCCGCCTGCCCACCAGCCCGCTCTACCCGATGGTCACCGGCCACATCGCCCACCTGGCGCGCGACGCCGAGCGGATCTCCGCCGACCCGGCCGCGCCGGGGGTCGGCGCGGCCGGGATCGAGCTGGCCAGGGCCCTGCTGGCCTCGGCCACGCACGACCCGCGCTATTCCCGCCCGGTGCTGGCCGAGACGTTGCCGACCCGGATCAGGGCCTATGTGCGCCGCCACCTCAACGACCCCGGGCTGAGCCCGGAGACCATCGCGGCGGCCCACCACATCTCGCTGCGGTACCTGTACAAGGTCTGCGCCGACGCCGGGCTCGGCCTGGAACAGTGGATCATCGGTGAACGGCTCAAGGGCGCCCGCGAGGAGCTCGCCTCTACGGACGCCCGGGGGCGGACGATCGCGATGATCGCCCGCCGCTGGGGGTTCCGCGACCCGACCCACTTCACCCGCAGGTTCCGCGCGGCCTACGGGGTCACGCCCGGCGAGTGGCGTCGCCTGACCCCCTGAGGCGTCAGAAGTCGGCGTCGAAGCTGACCGAGCCGGTCACGCCCACCTGGTAGGCGGAGACCCTGCGTTCGAAGAAGTTGGACAGCTCCTGGACGTCCTGCAGCTCCATGAAGGCGAACGGGTTCTTCGAACCGTACAGCGGCGGGAGGTCGAGCTGCGCCAGCCGCCGATCGGCGACGTGCTCCAGGTAGGCGCGCATGTCCGCGATGGACATGCCCGGCACGCCCTGGTCCAGCAGGTCCTCGGCGAACCGGACCTCGCAGTCCACGGCCTCGGCGAGCATCCGCCGTACCTGGCCGGCCATCTCGTCGTCGAACAGGCCGGGCTCCTCCTGGCGCACCACGGCGACCACGTCGAACGCGAACGCCATGTGCATGGACTCGTCGCGGAAGACCCAGTTCGTGCCCGAGGCCAGGCCGTTGAGCAGGCCCCGGGAGCGCAGGAAGTAGACGTAGGCGAAGGCGCCGTAGAAGAACAGGCCCTCGATGCAGGCGGCGAAGCAGATCAGGTTGAGCAGGAACGCCCGGCGGTCCTCGCGGGTCGCAAGCCGCCGCAGGTCGCCGATGGAGTCGATCCAGCGGAAGCAGAACTCGGCCTTGCGCCGGATGGAGGGGATGTTCTCCACGGCGGCGAAGGCCGCCGCGCGCTCCCGCTCGTCGGGCACGTAGGTGTCGAGCAGGTTCAGGTAGAACTGGACGTGCACGGCCTCCTCGAAGAGCTGCCTGGACAGGTACAGCCGGGCCTCGGGGGCGTTGACGTGCTCGTAGAGGTTGAGCACCAGGTTGTTGGCCACGATGGTGTCGCCGGTGGCGAAGAACGCGACCAGCCGTCCGACCAGGTGGCGCTCGGCGGCCGACAGTTTGGACAGGTCCTTCAGGTCGGCGTGCAGGTCCACCTCCTCCACGGTCCAGGTGTTCTTGATCGCGTCCCGGAAGCGGTCGAAGAACAGGGGGTAGCGCATCGGGCGCAGGGTCAGGCTCATGCCCGGGTCGAGCAGCATCGGGTTCTCCTTCACTGGCACGCCTCGCACGACTCGGGGTTCTCCAGCGAGCAGGCGAGCGCCTCGTCGGAGGTGTTCACGACGGGCCCACTCATGACGGGCCCACTCATGACGGGCCCACTCACGACGGGCACGGTGGCCTGCTGGATCCGGGTGGCGGGGCGGGAACGCAGGTAGTAGGTGGTCTTCAGGCCCGACTTCCAGGCGTGCAGGTACATCGAGGAGAGCTTGTCGATGGTCGGGGCGCTCATGAACAGGTTCAGCGACTGGCTCTGGTCGATGTACGGCGAGCGCGCCGCCGCCATGTCGATCAGCGCCCGCTGCGGCAGCTCCCAGGCGGTGCGGAACAGCCGCCGCACGTCGTCCGGCAGCTCGGCGACGCCCTGCACGGAGCCCTCGGCCTGCCGGATCGCGGCCCTGATCCGCTCGTTCCACAGGCCGCGTGCCTTCAGCTCGGCCACCAGGGCGTTGTTGATCTGCAGGAACTCGCCACTGAGGGTCTCACGCTTGAACAGGTTCGACACCTGCGGCTCGACGCACTCGTAGCACCCGGCGATCGAGGCGATCGTGGCGGTGGGCGCGATCGCGATCAGCAGCGAGTTGCGCAGGCCGTGCGCGGCGATCCGCTCGCGCAGCCCGGCCCAGCGTTCCGGCTGCGTGCCGTCCACGCCCCACAGGTCGTGCTGAAGCCTGCCGCGCGCCGCCCACGTCTGGTCGTAGGCCGGGTGCGCGCCGAACCGCTCGGCCAGCCCGGCCGAGGTCTCCAGCGCCGACAGGTAGACCTCCTCGGCGACGCGGGTGGACAGCTCCTTGGCCTCGGGCGAGTCGAACGGCAGGCGCAGCGCGAAGAACACGTCCTGCAGCCCCATGACGCCGAGCCCGACCGGACGCCAGCGCGGGTTGCTCGCCGCCGCCTGCGGGCTCGGGTAGTAGTTGATGTCGATCACCCGATCCAGGAACGTGACGGCCGTGCGCACGGTCGCGCGGAGCCGTTCCCAGTCGATGTCGCCGCCGGTCAGATGCGCCGCCAGGTTGACCGAACCGAGGTTGCACACCGCCGTCTCGCCGTCGTCCGACACCTCGATGATCTCGGTGCACAGGTTGGACAGATGGACCACGTTGCCCGGCTCTGCCGCCTGGTTGCACAGCCGGTTGGCGGCGTCCTTGAAGGTCATCCAGCCGTTGCCGGTCTGCGCCAGGGTGCGCATCATCTTGGCGTACAGGTCGCGGGCCCTGACCTGCCGGACGTAGCGCCCGGCCTCCTCCGCCGCGCGGTAGGCCGCGTCGAACGCCTCGCCCCACAGGTCGGGCAGCTCGGGCAGCTCGTTCGGGTCGAACAGCGACCACACGCCGTCGGCCTCGACCCGGCGCATGAACTCGTCCGGGATCCAGTTGGCCAGGTTGAGGTTGTGCGTACGGCGGGCGTCCTCGCCGGTGTTGTCGCGCAGTTCGAGGAACTCCTCGATGTCCGGATGCCACGACTCCAGGTACACGCAGGCCGCGCCCTTGCGGCGGCCCCCCTGGTTGACGGCGGCCACCGAGGCGTCCAGGGTGCGCAGCCACGGGACGATGCCGTTGGAGTGCCCGTTCGTGCCCCGGATCAGCGCGCCCCGCGAACGCACCCGCGACCAGGAGATGCCGATCCCGCCCGCGAACTTGGAGAGCTGCGCCACCTGTGCGTACCGCTCGTAGATGGAGCCGAGCTCGTCCCTCGGCGAGTCCACCAGGTAACACGAGGACATCTGCGTGTGCCGGGTGCCTGAGTTGAACAGCGTCGGCGAACTCGGCAGGTAGGCCAGCGACGACATGAGCCGGTAGAAGCCGACGGCCTCGGCGGGCGTCTCGGCCAGCCCGCACGCCACCCGCAGCAGCCAGTACTGCGGGGTCTCCACCACCAGCCGCGTGGACGGGTGCCGCAGCAGGTAGCGGTCGTAGACGGTGCGCAACCCGAAGTACTCGAACCGCAGGTCGCCGGCCGGATCCACGGCGTCGTCGAGCTTGCGTGCGTTGGTCTTGACGAACTCGGCGGTGCGGTCGCCGATGAGCCCTTCGGCGTGTCCCAGGCGGATCGCCTGGCTGAAGGAGGCCACCCCTTGGCCCCGGACCTCCTTGCCGATGTACCCGGACAGCAGCCGCGCGGCCAGGCGCGAGTACTGCGGCTCCGCACCGATCATCTCCGCGGCGGTCTGGATCGACAGCCGGTCCAGCTCGGCGGTGGTCGCCCCGTCGTACAGGCCGCTGATCGTCTTGGTGGCCACCCGGAGCGGGTCGATGTCGGTGAGGTCGTCCGCGCGGCGCTCCACCGCACGAACGATCTTGTTGACGTCGACGGGCTCGGCGGTGCCGTTGCGCTTGCGCACGCGCATCTGCGCCCGGCGCGACCCGGGCACGGCTTCCGCCGTCACCTCGGTCAGGTCGGTCGATGGGTCCCCGGTGACCGTCACAGCTCTCTCCTCGCGAACTCGGCCCTGAACCGAGGACACGCGCAGGAGGCGTCGGCGAGGACGGAGCACAGCCATCGCGCCGGTGCCGTCGGCCGTCCCGCGCGGCCTCGGAGCATCCGCGCACCAGGTCGTGCGCGGTACGGCCGGCAGGTCTTCGGACTCGTGGGCGCGCTGCTGGCACCTACTGACCGTCGCTTCCCGGACCCTCGGCCCAGTGCACATGACGGCGGTCGTTCCCACTCACCGCTGCGGGGCAGTCCCGGATTCTCACCAGGTTCCCTCTTGCCCCGGTCACCCTGGCTGGGCGACCGGACCGGCTGCAGAGACACCATATATAGACGCGATCAAAAAGTCACACCCAACATCTCGTGTTGAGGCGTGCGTCGCACCGCCGCCCAGAGCACGGTCCGCTCATCGGACAGGTCCATCGCGTGGTCCGGCGCGGCCGTCTCGGGTGGCGCGGCGGTCGGGTGTTCGCGCCGCCGGAACCGGCGCCGCCAGGACAGGTGCGTGTTGACCAGGGCCCGCGACACGTAGGCGTCCGGATACTCGCCCACCCGTCCCCATACGCGCCATACCCGCACCAGCGCGGTCTGCAGCAGATCCTCCGCCGGCAGGTGCTCGGCGCGGTCCCCGCGACGGTCGTGGCGGGGCCGGTGGCACGGGAACTGTGCACGCCGACGGGCGCGGCGCTGCTGGCCGCTGTCGACACCGGCTAGATCCGCCTGGTCAGGCGGCCGCCGCCGTTGCGGAAGCGGGCCTTGCCGTCGCGGATGTCGTGGTAGGAGACGAGCAGCAGCCGCAGGTAGCCGTCGAACGTCTCCAGGGGGTATCCGGCTGGGGCGAAGAGGCCCGGCCGGATCGGCACGTACCGCTGCGGCGGGGCGGCGGTGGTGCCGCCGGCGAACTCGGTGAAGATCCGGTCCTGCGACTCGTCCGCCGGCTCGTAGGTCGTCCGCTCCTCAAGGACCCCGTCCACGATGCCGACGTCGATGCGAAGCTGGTCGGATCGGTAGGTGCCGACGTACGGGGTGAGATCGACGTCCTGTTCCAGCTCGGTGATCAACGTGGGGATCGGCAGACGAACCCGGGGGCCTGGCCGGACTCGCAGAAGGCGGCGGCCTCTTCGCGGATCCGGGCTGCGACGGCGGGGAGTGTGTTGGTGTCCATGGAGGCATCGTCGGACCCTGACCCAGGGGCAAGGTCAACCCCTGTCGGCCGCGCGGGTCTGGATCAGGGCCGCGACGCCGTCCAGGATGCGGGCCAGGCCGAAGGCGTAGTCGAGCCGCCGCTCCTCCGGCGGGACGTCCGCCGGGTAGTCGTACGCCCCGGCGTCGATCGCCGCGCGCAGGTCGGGGAAGCGGCGCGCGTCGGCCACGTCGGCGAGCAGCGCGCTGTAGCCGGCGATCGACTCGCTCTGAGCGGCCTGGCCCAGGTCGCCGGCGAGTCGCGCGGTGGCGTGCATGTAGTTGGCGATCAGCAGCGACACGCCGACCTTCTCCGGCTCGGTGAGCCTGGTGTCGCGCAGCGCGGCCAGGGCGCGGTCGGTCCAGGCGAGCTGGTTGGGCGTGATCGGCGGCCCGGTGATGGGCAGGTGCACGATCCAGGCGTGGGCCCGCAGCATCTCCCACTGCGCCCGGCACCAGCGCTCCAGGGTGGCCCGCCAGCCGCCGCCGGGTTCGCCGAGTTCGGCGGGCACCGCGGCGACCGCGTCCAGCATCATCAGCAGCAACTCGTTCTTGTTCCTGACATGCCGGTACAGCGACATCGGCGTGAAGCCGAGCCGTTCGGCGACCTTCGCCATGGACACGGCGGCGAGGCCGTCCTCGTCGGCGATCGTAACCGCCGCGCGCACGATGCGGGCCGGGCTCAGGGCCGTGCGGGGCTGGGCTTCTGGGGCGTTGAGGCGTTCCCAGAGGGCCCGCATCCCGGGCGGCGGACTGCCGTTCATTGCTTCCTCCGATGAATGCCTTGCGATCCTCCTAAGTATATGTCATAGACTGCGTTTATGACATATACAGCGATGATCTCCGGTGCCGGAATTTCCGGCATTTCCTGTGCGATCGCCCTGCGCAAGGCGGGTATCGAGGCCGTGGTCTATGAGGGCTACGACCGCACGGCCGACGATGTGGGCGCGTTTCTCACGCTCGCGGTCAACGCTCTGGACGCCTTACGCGCGCTCGACTTCGACGTCCGGCGGCTCGGCTTCGAGACGCCGCGGATCAGGCTCACCAGCGCCTCGGGCCGGTTGATCGGCGACCTGCCGTACGGGCGGGTGCTGCGGGACGGCGCGGCCAGCCGTACCGTCAAGCGGGCCGAGCTGTACCGCGCGCTGCGCGAGCACGCCGCCCGGCAGGGCGTGCGGATCGAGTACGGCAAGCGCCTGACCCACGCCCGCGACACCGGTGACACCGGCGACGGCGTCGTGGCGACGTTCGCCGACGGCACCACCGCCTCCGGCGACCTGCTGATCGGCGCCGACGGCCTGCGCTCGCGCACCCGCGAGCTGATCGACCCCGCCGCGCCCGGCGTGCGCTACAGCGGCCTGGTCAACGTGGGCGGCTACGCTCGCGGCGTCCCGGCGGGCGGCGATCCGGGCACCATGCACGCGATCTTCGGGTCGCGCGCGTTCTTCGCCTACGCCGCGCACGCGCACGGCGAGGTGTGGTGGGCGGCGAACCTGACCAGGGCCGCCGAGCCCACCGCCGCCGAACTGGCCATGGTCGGCGAGCAGGACTGGCGGGCGGAGCTCATGGAGGTGTTCCGGCGCGACCACGGCCCGGCCGTGGCCTTCATCGAGGCGACCGACCGGATCCTCGCCCCCTGGACCGCCTACGACGTCCCCGTCGTGCCCAGGTGGCACCGCGGCCGGATGATCATCATCGGCGACGCCGCGCACGCCACCGTGCCCTCCATCGGCCAGGGCGCGGCCATGGCCATCGAGGACGCCGTGGTGCTGGCCAAATGCCTGCGCGACGCCACGGACTTCGGCGCCGCCTTCGCCGCCTACGAACGGCTGCGCCGCGAGCGGGTCGAACGCGTCGTCGCCCAGGGGAGGCGCACGGACGGCTGGAAGACGCCCGGCCCGCTCACCCGCATACCGCGCGACCTGATCATGAGCCTGGCCATGAAGCGCATGGCCCGCACCGGCCACGACCCCAACCACTGGATCTACGAGCACCACATCGACTGGGACGAACCGGCCCGCCAGTCCGGCTGAGGCAAGCCCGACATTCCTCGCATAACAGGCGTATCACGTAATCCTTCCGGCATTGCCGACCCTGGTGACAGAGCGCTACAACCCATCTCATGCAAGGGTTCGAAGGCGGGCGCGGCCACGTCGTACGACTGGCCGGTTCGGCGCTGGTGGCGGCGATCGCCGCCGGGATCGTCATCGGGGGTGTCGCCCGGCTGCTGATGAGCGCCATCGCCGTCGCCGCGGCCGAGGAGAGCCGGTTCACCCCGGCCGGGACACTGGGCGTCATGGTCGTGTTCGGCGTACTGGCCGTACCGGCCGCCGTGACGGCGACCGCCCGCCCGCTGTTCCGGACCGCCGGGCGCTGGGTGACGGCACTCGTCACCGGCCTGGGCATGGCCGTCAACGGTTTCGCCGACGGCGCCGCCGTGCTCCTCGCCCCCGACGGCAGGGCGACCTACATCGCGGTCCTCACGGCCGCCTTCGGCGTGACGGCCGTGGCCCACGGCATGTTCACCCAGGACGTCGCCCGCCGCCTGACCGGCGCACGGAACAGGGCGAACGCGCACCCCCCGGCCACCGGTCAGGTCGCCGAGGGCTGAAATACGCGGTTGTCGCGGGCGGCGGGCGGGTGCTTGGATCGGGATCGTGGCGCTGGACGAACTGCGTGATCTGCTCAATCGGCATGCCCGGCCCGATCTGCGGACCCCGATCGAGGATGTGCTGATCTTCAAGGCGGAGGAGCCGCGTCCGCCGACGCCCACCACGTACGGCAGGGTGCTGGCCGTGGTCGCCCAGGGCATGAAACGGTTCGCGCTGGGGGAGTGCGTGTACGAGTACCGGGAGGGCGAGTACCTGGTCGCCTCGGTCGATCTCCCGGTGACCGCCCACTTCGCCGAGGCCGCTCCGGAGCTGCCCGGGCTGGGGATGGGGATGACGCTGCACCCCATGGCGGTGGCCGAGGTGCTGTCCCAAGCCGCCCCCGGCGACCTGCCGGACGCGGGGGAGGGGCCGCCGCCGGGGCTGGCCGTCAGCACCGCTTCGGCCGAACTGCTCGACGCCGTCGTGCGGCTGCTGCGGCTGCTGGACCGGCCGCGCGACATCGCCGTCCTGGCCCCGCTGATCAAGCGGGAGATCCTCTGGCGGCTGATCACCGGCGACCAGGGGGCCGTCGTCCGCCAGTTCGGGCTGCCCGACAGCAGCCTCAGCCACATCGCGCGCGCCGTCACATGGATCCGCGACCACTACGCGCGGCCGTTCCGCGTCGAGGAGGTCGCCCGGCTGGCGGGGATGAGCGTCTCGGCGTTCCACCGGAGCTTCCAGACCGTCACCGCGATGAGCCCGATCCAGTTCCAGAAGCAGATCCGGCTCCAGCAGGCACGCCTCCAGCTCGCGGCGGCCCCCGCCGACATCTCCGCCGTGAGCCGCCGCGTCGGCTACGAGAGCGCCTCCCAGTTCAGCCGCGAATACCGCCGTCAGTTCGGCGCCCCGCCCAGCCAGGACGCCTTGCGCCTCCGGCAGGGGTCAGGAGTCTAGGACCCGGTCCAGGCGGAGCGGGAGGCGCCGCTGCCGGGTTCCGGTGGCGTGCCAGGTGGCGTTGGCGATGGCGGCCGCGGTGCCGACGTTGCCGATCTCGCCGACGCCCTTGATGCCCCAGGGGATGCCGGGCTCGTCGTCGGGCACGAAATCCGCCTCGATGTCGGGGACGTCGGCGTGCGCGGCGATGTGGTATCCGGCGAAGTCGGCGTTGACGTGTCGGCCGGTGACCGGGTCGCGGACGCCCTCCTCGTGCAGGGCCATGGACAGGCCGCCGATCATGCCGCCGACGACCTGGCTGCGGGCCAGCAGCGGGTTGATCACCCGTCCGGCCGCGAACATGCCGAGCAGCCGCCGCACGCGCACCTCACCGGTCGCGGGGTCGGCGGTGACCTCGGCGAACACCGCGCTGAAGGCGTGCCGTTCGAGGGCGGCCAGGCCGCCGAGCGACGACGAGGTGTCGGCGGTGACGGTCACCGGCGCGCCGGGGGCGCGCAGCTTGGCCGCCGCCTCGGTGATCGCCCAGGCCCAGGACGCCGTGCCGCGCGAGCCGCCCGCGCTCCACGCCGGGCCGTGGTCGCTGTCGGAGATGCGCAACCGGATCCGGTCCGTGCCGACCGCGAGCGCGTCGGCGGCGATCGCGGTCAGCGCGGTGCGTGCGCCGGTGCCGAGATCCGTGGCGGCGATGGTCACCGTGAACGTGCCGTCGGGCTCGGCGGTGATCGTCGCGGTGGAGGGCAGCGCCCCCGCGCCGAACGATGTGGCGGCCAGGCCGGTGCCGACGAGCAGCCGCCCCTCCCGCCGCGTGCGCGGCCGGTGGTCGCGGGACGCCCAGCCGAACCGGCGCGCCCCCTCGCGCAGGCACGCGACCAGGTTCCTGCCACTGAACGGCAGCCCCGACACCGGCCCGACGACGGCCTCGTTGCGCAGCCGCAACTCCAGCGGGTCCATCCCCAGGCGCTCGGCCAGCTCGTCCATCGCCGACTCCAGCGCGAACGAACCCGGCGCGGCCCCGGGGGCGCGCATCGAGTACGGCGGCAGGATGTCGAGCGGGACCGCGGTCAGGCTCGTGCGGATCGCCGGTGCCGCGTAGAGCGTCTTGGTCTGCTCTGTGCACCCCTCGATGTACTCGGCGAGCGGCGATATCTCGAACGCGGCGGTGTGGTGGACGGCGCGCAGCCGCCCGTCGGCGTCGGCCCCGATCCGGACGCGCTGGTCGGTGGCGGGCCGCTGCGCGGTGGCCAGGAACACCTCCGCGCGGGTGAGGGTGACCCGCACCGGCCGCCCGAAGCCGGTCGCGGCCATCGCGGCCAGGACGAGCTGCGGGCCGAGCATGCCCTTGGAGCCGAAACCGCCGCCGATGTGCTCGACGCGGACGCGCACCCGGTCCGGCGGCAGGCCGAGGAGCGTGGCGAGGGTGACGGCGACCTGGAAGGGCCCCTGGTCGCTGTCCACGGCGTGCAGCCGGTCGCCGTCCCACCAGGCGGTGGCCGAGTGCGGCTCCATCGCGGAGCAGTGCTCCTCGGGCGTGCCGTACCGCTCGTCGACGACCACCGAGGCGGCGGCGAGCTCGGCGTCCACGTCGCCGGCATCGACGGGAACGTCGTAGAGCGCGACCGCCGGACGGCCCGCCGGATGGTCCGCGGAGAAGGCGGTGTCGTGCGGTTCCTCGTCGTAGGTCACCGGCAGCGCGCGGGCGGCGGCGTGGGCCTGCTCGGGCGTCTCGGCCACCACGAGGGCGATCGGACGGCCCGCGTGGGGCACTGCGTCGCCCTGCAGCAGGCGCAGCCCGCCGTCCGGGCCGAAGAAGTGCCCGGCCGCAGGATCGAGCCGGGGCGCGTTGGTGTGGTCGAGCACGCCGAGCACGCCCGGCATGTCCTTGACGGCCCCGGCGTCGATGGCCCGCACTCGCCCACGGGCCACCGTGGACAGGACGAGCGCGCCGTGGGCCACGCCCGGCACCGGCTCGTCGGCGGCGTAGCGGGCCGCGCCGGTGACCTTGGCCCGCCCCTCGATCCGGGGGCGGGCGACCCCGACGGCCCCGCCGTCGCGAGTGGGCTCGTTCATCCGGCGATCTCCTCCAGGACGGCGGCGATGAGGTTGCGGGCCAGCGTCACCTTGTAGGCGTTGCCGGGCAGCGGCGCGGCGGCGGACAGTTCGGCCTCGGCGGCGGCCCGGAACCGGCCGGCGGTGGCGGGGCCGTCCAGCAGGAAGACCTCGGCGGTGCGGGCGCGCCACGGGTGCGACGCGACACCGCCCAGTGCGATCCGCACGCCGCGCACGGATCCCCGCTGGACTTCCAGGTGCGCCGCGATCGAGACGGTGGCGAAGGCGTAGGACGCGCGCTCGCGGACCTTCCGGTACCGCGAGCCCGGCGAGATCGCGGCTCCCGGGAGGACGACCTCGGTGATCAGGGCTCCCGGGGGCAACGCCGTCTCCCGCTCGGGCGTGTCGCCCACGGGCGGGTAAAACCGGGCCAGCGGGATCTCGCCCGCGCCCTCCGCCGTCTCGAAGCGAACCGTCGCGTCGAAGGCGGCCAGCGCCACCGCCATGTCGGAGGCGTGGGTGGCCGCGCAGTGCGGCGACCGGCCGAGCACCGCGTGGTTGTGGTGCGCCCCGGCGACGGCCGCGCACCCGCTGCCAGGCACCCGCTTGTTGCAGGGCTCGGAGAGGTCGGCGAAGTACGCGCACCTGGTCCGCTGCATCAGGTTGCCGCCCACCGTGGCCATGTTCCGCAACTGCCCGGACGCCCCCGCGAGGACGGCCTGGCTCAGCGCCGGGTAGCGCCGCCGCACCTCCGGGTGAGCGGCGAGGTCGGAGTTGGTCGTCGTCGCGCCGATCACCAGGTCGCCGCCCGGCGTCTCGCGGATCCCGCGCAGCGGCAGGAAGCGCACGTCCACCAGCCGGGCGGGCGTCTCGACGCCGTGCTTCATCAGATCGACCAGGTTGGTGCCGCCCGCCAGGTAGCGGGCGCCCCCGGCGGCGGCGGCCAACGCCTCGGCGACCTCACCGGCCCGGTGGTAGGCGAACTCCCTCATCGGGCCGCCTCCTCGCGCCCGGCCGTCTCCAGGACGGCGCGCACGATCGACGGGTACGCGCCGCACCGGCACAGGTTGCCGCTCATCCGCTCGCGCACCTCCGCCGCGTCCAGTTCGGGTGCCGGGCCGCGCACGTCGGCGGTGACGGCGCTCGGCCAGCCCGCCGCGTGCTCGGCGAGCATGCCAACGGCGGAGCAGAGCTGGCCGGAGGTGCAGAATCCGCACTGGAAGCCGTCGAGCCGGATGAACGCCTCCTGGATAGGCCGCAGCTCGCCGTCGGCGGCCAGCCCTTCCACGGTGGTGATCTCGGCGCCCTCGGCGGCGACGGCCAGGGTCAGGCAGGACACCACCCGCCTGCCGTCCAGCAGCACCGTGCAGGCGCCGCACTGCCCGTGGTCGCAGCCCTTCTTCGGGCCGGTGTGGCCGATGTCCTCGCGCAGCGCGTCCAGCAGCGTCCGGCGGTTGTCCACGCTCAGCCGGTGTGTCACGCCGTTGACGCGCAGCGAGATCGCGCTGCCGGTGGCATCTGTCATGATCTTCCTTCCTCGACGGCGGCGCGGGCGCGCGCGTACCGGACGACGTCCGAAGGCCCCGTCGGCCGCACCGGCGCCGAAGCCGACGTCGGCCTCGAACTCCGAGCCGGAAGCCCGCAGGACCCGTGCCCCGGCGGCGGTCGCCCGTTCCGCCACGGCGGCCAGGAGTGCGGACTTGCCCACGCCGGGCTCGCCCGACATCGACCACGCCGCGCCGTCCCGCCGGGCGGCGTCGAGGAAGGCGTCCAGCCGCTCGATGTCGGCACCGCGTCCGAACAGGTCCACGCCGGCCATGGGCACCTCACGACATTGGTTTGGGTTCCATCCGGCGCGGGCTCGCCACGCCTGCGACGAGACGCCGGCCGGTCGCCTGGACGATATCCCGCTGAAATCCCGCAGAACCACAGATATCGCCCGAGGAGCAGGATCGGGCAACGGATCGCGAGCATCGCGCAAGCGGCCCGGATCCGGCCGTCGGATTCCTGTCGGTCGCGGTCCCTATGCTGCGCTCTCGTTGATCTTCGGTGTGACGTGGAGGTGCGAGTTGGCCAGGTTGATTCGCGGGCTGGACGACGAGGTGTGGATCGAGTTCGGCGGGTTGGGCGTCTTCTTCGAGGGGGCCGCCGAGGCCATCGGCGTGGACTGCGACGGTGAGGACGACCTCGTCCAGGTCCGGCTGGAGGCGTGGGACGGCGAGCCGCCCGCCCCCGGCGAACCCTGGGAACCGGTCGAGGACACCACGGCCGAGGGCGGAGACGGTTTCGTCAGCGTCGGCTCAGTGGCCGAGGAGGCGACCCAGAGCCTGATCATCGGGCCGCCGCATTTCCTCTACGGCGTGACCGTCCACACCATCACCGCGACGGAGCCCGCCGACCTCACCTCCGAGGAGACCTGGGAGAACCGGCAGCTCTCCCGCTGGCTGATGCGCTTCTGGCCGATCCGGGATGTGTTCGACCCGGTACGACACGCCCGCCCCGACCGCGCGGGGGCATGGCCCGAGCCCGCCGCCGTCGCCGAGCCGCCCGTCTCCGACGCGGCCGACTGGCCGCAGGCGCGGACCGACCCGCGACAGGAGGGCCTGGAGCGGTGGCTCGCCCGCCAGGGCCTGACCCTCGCCGATCACCTGACCGGCCACGGCCTCGACCCCGACCTGCCGTTCGACCGGATCAGGGCGGCGCTGGCCGAACACGAACTGCCCGTCGTGGCCGCTCGGCGGCACTGGCCGGACTGGTGGGTGGACCTGGTCAGGAGTCATCCGGAGATGGGCGACGAGCCGTTCGTGCCCTCGGAGAAGGACGAGGAGTGGAACCCCGACAACCGTGCGGCGTCGGCTCGCGCGCTGGTGCTGCGCCGCCGTATCGAGGAGGTGCTCAACCCCGACCGCGCCAACGTCTTCACCGCCGAGGTCCCGAGTTACGAACCGCGGCCCGGCCACACCTACCGGGGCTGGCGCTGGGACTACGCCGACCGTCCCGCCGAGCAGACCTTCACCGTGGACCGGCGGGTGGTCTTCCACGACGTCATGAGCGACAAGGTCCTGGTCACGGGCATCGTCACGGTGCTGGGCATGGACAGGGGGGAGCTCCAGGTGCGCGACGCGCTACCGGTGGAGGCCGCCCGCCTCCGCTGCGCGGAGGCCACCTGGGGCGCCGATCTGCCCTGAGCCGGAGTCCGGTCAGCGGTCCCAGGGCGGGGTGTCGCCCATCTTCTCGTAGTAGCGGGCGAGGTGCTTCTTGACGGGGCCGACGTCACCCTTCGGGATGTCGATCCCGCCCCGGGCGCCCTGCATGATGTTGCCGGCGGCGAAGATGGCGTGCGGGACGGCCTTGAGCTTGTCGTCGACCACGTCGGCGATCAGCAGCTTGTAGCTGGTGAAGTTGTCGGGCTTGTCGCCGTCGTACCAGACGTGGGCGTTGCGGTAGGCGGCGTCCGGCTCTTCCTCGGCGTCGGCCCAGTCGCGCACCCGCTTGTCGGCCGCGGCGCCGTCCCACTTGCGATCGCGGTCCGTCAGCGGCAGGTCCTGGAACTTGGTCACGGTCATGCCCCGGCGGCTACCCTGCCCGATCCCGATAAACCCGCGGATCGTCAACCTGGGGTCGACGGTCGCGTCGGGGCGGCGCGCGACGCCGAGGGCGGGGGCCGACTCCCCGGCGTGTGAGGTGTCCGGCCCGCGCGGTGAGGTCGCCGTGGTCAGGAGGGGTGTTCCACGCGGATCACGCCGGGGACCGTGCGGGCCAGCAGGTCGGCGATGGTGTCGGTGTCGGTGTCGGTGTCGGTGTCGCGGGTGGTGTGGCCGTGCGGTTCGGCGTGCAGTTCGGCGACGCCGTCGTGGACGGTGACCTGCCACCTGGGGCCGCCGGGGAAGTGCTCGCGCAGCGCGGCGACGACGTCGCCGCGCAGGCCCTCGTCGGGGCGGGCGAGCATGGCCATGAGATCGCGGCGGCTGACCATGCCCACCACGTGCGAGCCGCGCAGCACCGGGACGCTCTTGATCCGCTTGGCGGCCATCAGCTCGACCAGCGCGGTGACGTCCGTGGTCTCGGTGACGGTGCACACGTCGACGCTCATCACCTCGCCGACCCGCTGCGGCGGGCCCGCGTCCGGCGCCAGGACCGGGGCGGCGTGCGCGCGCGGATCCGGCTGGAACTCGCCGGTCAGCAGGTCCAGCTCGCTGACCACGCCGATCACGCGGCCCACCTCGTCCACGACCGGCGCGGCGGTGATGTCGTGCAGGAAGAGGACGCGGGCGGCGTGCCGGATCGAGTCGGTCCGGCGCAGGGTGATCACGGGGGCGCTCATCACTTCACGGACCAGCATGGCTACCTGTCCTCCCAGGCCACGGTGTCGTTCTCGGTCCACAGCAGTTGGTCCACGACGTCGATGACGCCGTTCACGCGCCGCGTCATCCGGACGGCGATCTGAGCCTCGCTGCGGCGGTCGATCCGTCCGCTCAGGGTCACCACGCCACGGTCCACCGTGACGTGGACACCGGCGGTCTCCACCCACATGGCGCGGTCGAGGATCTCCTCGCGGATCTCCCTGGCGATGGACTCGTCTTCGCGGACGAACACCTTGAGCAGGTCGCGCCGGCTGACGATGCCGGTCAGCCGGCCGTCACGGTCCACGACGGCCAGCCGCTTCACGCCGTGCTCGTCCATCAGCCGGGCGGCCTCTGTGACGCCGGCGTGCGCGGTGATGGTGTGCGCGGGGCTGGTCATCAGCTCGAACGCGGTGTCGCCCGCGGCCTTGCGGCGGGCGGTGGGGCCGTCGGCCGACATGCGGTGCCGCAGCCTGGCGCGCAGCGGCGGCTGGTAACCCTCGCGGTAGTACTGCTCGCGGAACTCCTCCTTGGCCAGCAGGTCGGCCTCGGAGACGACGCCGATCACCTGGCGGTCGTCGTCGATCACGGGGACCGCGCTGATGGCGTGCTCGATGAGGGATTCCGCGATGTCCTTGAACCGGGCCTCGCCGCTGACCGAGACGACCGCGGCGGTCATGACGTCCTTGACCTGGGTGCGCATGGCAGACCTCCCGTGCCCGCCGGTGCGCGGCGGGCCCTCTCGTGGTTCCCCTCCATCCCATCCCGCGCGGGCATGGCGACGTAGGGGCGAAGGTCCCAGGTGAGGTGGTCGTTGGTCGGGGCCTGTGAACGGTCAGCCTCGGCTGAGCGTCACCTTCAGCGCGCCGGTGTGCTCCGGCGAGGCGAACACCTCGTACGCCTCGACGAAGTCGTCGAGCCCGAACCGGTGCGTGACCATGCCGCTCACGTCGAGCAGCCCGTTGCGCAGCATGTTCAGCAGGGACGGCGTGGAGTACGTGTCGACCAGCCCGGTGGTGATGGTGACGTTCCTGATCCACAGCCTTTCCAGGTGCAGGGTCGCCGGTGAGCCGTGCACCCCGGCGTTGGCGACCCGGCCGCCCGGGCGGATCAGCTCGGTGCACATCTCGAAGGTCGAGGGGATGCCGACGGCCTCGATCGCGACGTCCGCGCCCAGGCCGCCGGTCAGCGCCCGGACCGTCTCCACCGGATCGTCCTGCGGCCGGAGCGTGACGTCGGCCCCGCACTCCTCGGCGGCGCGCAGCCGGGCCGGCGCCGGGTCGATCACCACGACGCGGGCGGGGGAGAACAGCCGGGACGTCAGCACGGCGGCCAGGCCGATCGGCCCGCTGCCGACGATCACGACCGTGTCGCCGGGGCCGACCCGCCCGTTGAGCACGCCCACCTCGTAGGAGGTGGGCAGGATGTCGGCGAGCAGGACGGCGGCCTCGTCGCCGATCTCGGCGGGCAGCCGGTGCGTGGACAGGTCGGCGAAGGGCAAGCGGGCGTACTCGGCCTGCACGCCGTCCACGAGGTGGCCGAGCACCCAGCCGCCGCCGTTGAGGCACTGCCCGTAGCTTCCCTCGCGGCAGAACCGGCAGATGCCGCAGGCCGAGACGCACGACGCGAGCACCCGGTCGCCAGGCGACAGCCCGGTGACGGCGTCGCCGGTCTCGACGACGGTGCCGACCGCCTCGTGGCCGAGCACGCGACCGGGTTCCACCTCGGGCACGTCGCCGCCGAGAATGTGCAGGTCGGTGCCGCAGATCGTCACCGTGTCCACGCGGATCACGGCGTCGGCCGGATCGATGATGCCCGGGTCGGGCACCTCGGTCCAGGACTTCTCACCGGGACCTTCGTATACGAGCGCTTTCATCCCCCACCCCCGTGGTCGTCTTCTGGCTCGATACCCACGCCATGGTCGAAGGTCCCTTATCGGACGGGACTTCGGGGCCCGTGCGGCATGCCGTACTCTGCGCATCCGCGCGATCTGAGACGCGGTCTGACGGGGGCTTTGAAGGGCGTTTTGACGAGTGCTTCGACGGGCAGGCATGGCCGTCCGCCCGGCCGGGCCGGGACCTACGTCCCTACTCGGTCCGCCGAATCCGGGGAAGGGTAATGACCATGGACGCTCTCGCACGGACAGACGCATACTGGCGAGCCGCCAACTACCTGTCGGTCGGCCAGATCTATCTGCTGGACAACCCGCTACTGCGCGAGCCGCTCGCGCCCGAGCACATCAAGCCGCGGCTGCTCGGCCACTGGGGCACCACCCCGGGGCTGAACTTCTGCTTCGCCCACCTGAACCGGATCATCGCCGAACGCGACCAGGAGATGATCTACATCGCCGGGCCCGGCCACGGCGGCCCGGCCGCGGTGGCGCACGCCTGGCTGGAAGGCGCGTACAGCGAGCGGTACCCCGACGTCTCCCAGGACGAGAACGGCATGCGGCGGCTGTTCCGCCAGTTCTCCTTCCCCGGCGGCATACCCAGCCATGTGGCCCCCGAGACGCCCGGCTCGATCCACGAGGGCGGCGAACTGGGCTACGCCCTCGCCCACGCCTACGGCGCGGCCTTCGACAACCCCCGCCTGGTGGTGGCCTGCGTGATCGGCGACGGCGAGGCCGAGACCGGCCCGCTCGCCGCGTCCTGGCATTCGGTCAGGTTCCTGGACCGGACACGTGACGGCGTGGTGCTGCCCATCCTGCACCTGAACGGCTACAAGATCGCCAACCCGACGGTGCTGTCCCGCATCCCCGAGGACGAACTGCTCAGGCTGATGGAGGGCTACGGCTACCGCCCCCACGTGGTGGCCGGTGACGACCCCGCCGTCATGCACCGCCTGATGGCCGACACCCTGGACGAGGTGTTCGAGGAGATCGCGGACTTCAAGGCCGGCCGCGCCGACCGCCCTCCGATGATCGTGCTGCGCACGCCCAAGGGCTGGACCGGCCCCCGCGAGGTGGACGGCGTCCCCGTCGAGGGCACCTGGCGCGCCCACCAGGTGCCGCTGTCCGGGGTCCGCGACGACGCGGCGCACCGGGCCATGCTGGAGCAGTGGATGCGCTCCTACCGTCCCGCCGAGCTGTTCGACGAGGAGGGCCGCCCGCGCCCCGAGGTGCTCGCCACCGTGCCGGAGGGTCCCCGCCGGATGAGCGCCAGCCCGCACGCCAACGGCGGCGAACTGCTGCGCCCGCTCGCGCTGCCCGACTTCCGGGACTACGACGTCGAGGTCAAGGCGCCGGCCACGCACGCCACCGAGCCCACCCGCGCGCTCGGCGTCTTCCTGCGCGATGTGATCATCGCCAACCCGGAGACCTTCCGGCTGATGGGCCCCGACGAGACCGCCTCCAACCGGCTGTCGGCCGTCTTCGAGGTCACCGACCGCGCCTGGAACGCGGCCACGCTGCCCACGGACGAGCACCTGGCCTCCGGCGGGCGCGTCATGGAGGTGCTTTCCGAGCACCTGTGCCAGGGCTGGCTGGAGGGCTACCTGCTCACCGGACGGCACGGCCTGTTCAACTGCTACGAGGCGTTCATCCACATAGTGGATGCCATGTTCAACCAGCACGCCAAATGGCTGGAGACCTCCAGGAAGATCCCCTGGCGGCGCCCGGTGGCCTCACTGAACTACCTGCTGTCCTCGCACGTGTGGCGGCAGGACCACAACGGCTTCAGCCACCAGGACCCCGGCTTTCTCGACGTGGTGGTCAACAAGAAGGCCGAGGTGGTGCGGGTCTACCTGCCACCGGACGCCAACACGCTGCTGTCGGTGGCCGACCACTGCCTGCGCTCGCGCGACTATGTGAACGTGGTGGTCGCGGGCAAGCAGCCGGTGCTGGACCTGTTCACCATGCGGGAGGCGATCACGCACTGCACCCGGGGGCTGGGGATCATCGAGTGGGCGAGCAACGACGCCGGGGCCGACCCGGACGTGGTGCTGGCCTGCGCGGGCGACGTGCCCACGCTGGAGACCCTGGCCGCCGCCGCGCTGCTGCGCGAGCACCTGCCGTCGCTGAAGGTCCGGGTGGTCAACGTGGTGGACCTGATGCGGCTGCAGCCCTCGACGGAGCACCCGCACGGGCTGAGCGACGCCGAGTTCGACGCGCTGTTCACCACCGACCGGCCGGTCATCTTCGACTTCCACGGCTATCCGTCGCTGATCCACCGGCTGACCTACCGCCGTGCGGGACACGCCAACCTGCACGTGCGCGGGTACAAGGAGGAGGGCACCACGACCACGCCGTTCGACATGGCGATGCTCAACGACATCGACCGCTACCACCTGGTCATGGACGTCATCGACCGGGTTCCCGGGCTGGCCACCACCGCCGCGCACCTGCGTCAGCGGATGGCCGACACCCGGCTGCGGGCCCGCGCGTACACGCGTGAGCACGGCGAGGACCCCGCCGAGATCCGCAACTGGACCTGGCCCTACGCCGGCCGGTCGTAACCAGGACGAACGCCGGTCCGGAGATTGAACGGGCGGGCAGAGAGGACGACAAGTGACACCCTCGTCCCCCGGACTGTCGTCGGCCCAGGCCGCGGCACTGCTGGAGAGGAACGGCCCGAATCAGCTCCCGCAACGGCCCCCCGTGCCGGTGTGGCGGCGTGTCGCCTCCCAGCTCCGCGACCCGCTGATCATCGTGCTGCTCATCGCGGCCGTACTGACCGTCACCACGGGAGACTGGGCCGACGCCTTCGTGATCGCGCTGGTGATCGTGGTCAACACCACGGTCGGGGTGGTCCAGGAGATCCGGGCCGACCGGGCGATCACCGCGCTGGCCGAGCTCGCCGCCCCGGAGGCGCGAGTCGTCCGCGACGGCCGTCAGCGGCTGATCCCGGCCGCCGACGTGGTCACCGGCGACCTGCTGGTCCTGGCCGAGGGCGATGTCATTCCGGCCGACGGCGAGACGGTGGAGTCCGCCGCCATGCTGGTGGACGAGTCCGCACTGACCGGCGAGTCGGTGCCGGTGGACAAAGGCGTGGGCGCGCCGCTCGGCTCGGGCACCGTCGTTGTGCGGGGCCGGGGCCGGGCGCTGGTCAAGGCGACCGGCGCGGCCAGCGCGAGCGGCCGGATCGCGGCCCTGATGGTCAAGGGCGCCACGCTCACGCCGTTGCAGCGCCGCCTGGCGGGGGTCGGCCGGATGCTCGCCGGGGTCGCCGTCCTGCTGTCGGCGGTGGTGCTGGCCCTGGGGCTGGTGCGCGGCCAGCCGGTGGAACTGATGATCGTGACGGCGATCAGCCTGGTGGTCGCCGCCGTGCCCGAGTCGCTGCCCGCCGTCGTCACGCTCAGTCTGGCTCTGGGCGCGCGGCGGATGGCCGCGCGCAACGCCCTGGTCCGCAAGCTGCCCGCCGTCGAGACGCTGGGCTCGGTGACCGCGCTGGCCACCGACAAGACCGGCACGCTGACCGAGGGGCGGATGGTCGCCCGGTGGCTCTGGACCCCGTCGGCGGAGGCCGCGGTCAGCGGTTCCGGCTACGCCCCGGAAGGCGAGATCGGCGACGGCGGCCCTGATCGGGCGGCCTTCACCGAGTTGCTGACCGCGGCCGTGCTCTGCAACGACGCCCGGCTGTCGCCGCCGAGCGGCGCGGACGGCGAATGGGCCGCGCTGGGGGACCCGACCGAGGCCGCGCTGCTGGCCGCCGCCGCCAAGGCCGGACTCGACCGCGCCGAGGTCCAGGCGGGCAGCTCCAGGGTGGCCGAGCTGCCCTTCGACAGCGACCGCAAGCGGATGAGCACCGTGCACCGCCAGGCCGCCGACCGTTTCCGGCTCATCTGCAAGGGCGCGCCCGAGGCCCTGCTCCTCCCCGGCGTGCTGGACGGCGAGCCGAAGACGCTCGCGCGGGCCGTCCGCCGTGCCGACGAGCTGGCCCGGGACGGCTACCGCGTGCTGGCGGTCGCGAGCCGTGACCTGACCGCCGTCCCCGAACCGGTGCGGGAGAGCGGCCTGACGTTGCTCGGGCTCATCGCGATCCTCGACCCGCCGCGCGCCGAGGCGGCCACTGCCGTCGCCGACTGCAAGCGCGCCGGGATCCGCCCGCTGCTGATCACCGGCGACCATCCGGGCACGGCCCGCGCCATCGCCACCGACCTGGGCATCATCGACGCCGGCGACCGTGTCGTGGACTGCCGGGTGCCCGGCGCCCTCGACGACGGCCAGGCCGGCGTCTACGCCAGGGCCACGCCGGAGCAGAAGCTCGACATCATCCGGGGGCTCCAGGATCGCGGCGGCGTCCTGGCGATGACCGGCGACGGCGTCAACGACGGCCCGGCGCTGCACCGCGCGGACATCGGGGTGGCGATGGGCAGGCGGGGCACCGAGGTCGCGCGGCAGGCCGCCGACCTGGTGCTCGCGGACGACAACCTGGACACCGTGGTCGCGGCCGTCGAGGAGGGCCGCCGGGTCTACGCGAACATCCGCAGGTTCCTGGTCTACGGCCTTTCGGGCGGTGCGGCCGAGATCGCGGTGATGCTGCTGGGGCCGTTCGTGGGGCTCCCGCTGCCGCTGCTGCCCGCCCAGATCCTGTGGATCAACCTGCTCACGCACGGGCTGCCGGGCGTGGCGCTCGGCGGCGAGCCCGGGGTGCCGGGGGCCATGGCCGGACCGCCCCGGCCGCCCGGTGAGAGCATCCTCGGCGCGGGGCTGTGGCAGCGCGTCGTCCGGGTCGCCTTCGTGCTCGCCGCGGTCACCCTCGGCGTCGCGGTGTGGGCCGCGCACACCGGGCGTCCCTGGCAGACCATGGCCTTCTTCGCGCTCGCCGCGACCCAGCTCGGGGTGGCGCTCGGGTCGCGGACCCGGCCGGGCTCCCGGGCCAACCCGCTGCTGCCGCTCGCCGTCGCCGGGGCGTTCGTCCTGCAGCTCGCCGCGCTGTACGTGCCGCCGCTGCGGCAGTTGCTCGGCACCCAGCCGCTGGTGCTCGGTGACCTGCTGATCGTCACCGCGCTGTCCGTGCTCGGCTACGCCGCGGCCCGCCTGGACCGGATCCTGCACCCGTCCCGGCACGACCGGCCGCCCGCCCGGTCATGACTCCAGCGCGCTGGGCTCCTCGGTGGGCGGCGGCGCGGGGTCGGTGGTGGGCGGCTCTACCGGGGCGGTCGGCTGCTCGGTCGGCTCGTCGGTGGGCTCGTCGGTGGGCTCGTCGGTCGGGGACGGCTCCGGCGGCTCGGTCGTGGGTTTCGGAGTGGGGGAGGGCGACTCCTTCGGATCGCCGGACGCGCCGGAGAGGTGCAGAGTCACCGCCGGACGGCCCGCGTCGTCGGGGATGGTCACCGTGCCGCTCTGGGTGCCGGGCCGGGTCGGGCTGAAGGTCACCTTGAACTCGCACGGGCCGCCCTGATTCGTGGGCGGGCAGGCCGTCAGGGCGGCGCTGAACTCACCGCCCGAGACCTTGATCCCGCCCTCGTTGTCGCAGGCCAGCCAGGGAAACGAGGCGGTGATCGTGCCCGTCGAGCCGATGGGGACCGTGCCGAAGTCGCGGGGGGCCATGGGGTATGCCGGGCAGGGGTCGCCGTTCTTGCCGCTCCCACGGGGGCCGCCGGTGGGGATCGTCCCCGTCGGCGTGGCGGTGACCTCCGGGGTCGCCGTCGGCGTTCCCGTCGGCGTCACGGCCGGGCTGACGAGTGAGGACGGCGATGCCCCCGGCGGCGGGCCGACCGCCTGCGGCACGACGGGCGGCTGGTTCTCGCGGGCCCCGGCCAGGCTCACCCCGGTGATCGTCCCGCCCACCAGCAGGGCGGCGGCGACGGCCAGGATGAGCGGCTTGGTCAGCACCGCCAGCAGTCCCGACTGGACCTTCGCCGCGCCCACCACGCCGTGACCCACCATGCCATGACCCGCCACCGCGGAACCGCCGCCGCCGAGATGGCCCACCGCGACCGCGCCTCCGGCCGCCGCGCCCACCGCCACGCCCGCCATCAGGCCGAGCGCCTGCCTGCGCACCTGTTCCTCGTGGGCGAAGTACGCCTGGTCGGCGTCCGCGCCGAGGCGGTGCGCCGCCGTCCCGCCGAGCGAGAGCACCTCCCGCCACAGGCCCCAGCGCAGCGAGCGGGCCAGCGCGGGCGCGGCGGCCCTGGCCAGGTCCCTGGCCGCCGCGAACCGCTGGTGGCCGACGGCGGTGCCGAGCACCCGCACGATCACCGGCGCGGCGCGGGCGACCTCGCGCGGCGTGGCCACGTGCGCCCACCGGGAGAGGGACTCGGCGAAGCCCGCCGCGTCCGGCGGCCGGACGCCCAGTGCCTCGGAGTAGTCGGCGAGCGTGTATCCGGTCGTGCCGCGCTGCGCCAGCCTGGAGCGCTCCAGCAGCGCGAGGACCTCAGAGGCGTCGGGCATGCCGGTCAGGCGGCCGAGCATGGCGGCGGAGACGGGGACGCCCGGCAGCGCGGCCAGCACGTCCAGGGCGCCGCGCGCGGCGGGGCTCAGGCCCGCGACCACGGAACGGGCCAGCACCTGCGGATCTACTCCGGACGGCCGCCGGGACACGCCTCCCAGCCAGGCCGTCGCCTGGAGCAGCGCGCCCGGATGGCCCTGGGCCGCGTGGCACAGCTCGCGGGCGGTGGGCAGATCGGCGCCGAGCGGGCGCGCCAGCTCGGCCTCGACCAGCGCCAGCGCGGCGTTCTCCGGCAGGCCGCGCAGTTCCAGCGCGTCGCCCTCGCCCCCGATGGTCCGGTGCGGCGAGGCGACCAGCAGGTCACAGGAGGGGAGGGCGTCCAGCAGGCTCTTGAGGTCTTCGGGGGAGCCCGCGAAGTCGTCCACCACGACCAGCGCCCGGATCGACGACATCAGCCGCCGCAGCCGCGCGGGCTCCGGACGGTAGTCCTCGGCGTCGTAGCAGGTCTGGAACAGCTCCTGAAGGACGTCCTCGGCGGGCAGCCCGGCCGCCTGCAGGAAGATCACGTCGGTGCCCGCGTGCGCCCGGTCGATCGCGAGCTGGCGCAGCAGCGCGCTCTTGCCGATGCCCGGCACCCCGTGCACCTGCACCGGCCGCTCCCGGCCGAGCCACTCCAGCACCGCCGCCAGCTCGCCCTCGCGGCCGATGAGCGGGCCGCCGGAGCGCGGCGGCGCGGAGCCGATCGGACGGCTGCGCCGCAGCGGCGGCAAGGGTGGCGGCTCGGTCCGGGAGACGACGACCGAGCCGCCGGCATTGATCACGACATTGTGGTCGCCGATGACGAGCTGACCGCTCAGCCCGCCTTCCACCCGCACGTCCGCCGAGTCGCCGTCCATGCTTTCCTCCTGCCAAGGAAATATGGCATGGACAGTGTAAACTGATATGCGGGGCTATTTCGCAGATATTTCGGGTTCGTTGGTTTTGGAGAGGGCGCGCGGATCATGGTGCAATCCCCGCAGGATCGAGTCTCCATTCACGTGGGCGGTGACCTGTCCGGCCAGGTGGTCGCAGGTGATCGCAATGTCGTCACGTGGAATCAGGTGAAACCGGATAATGTGGACATTGCTCGGCAATTGTCGGAGTTGCGCGCCGTTCTCGATGAACTGCGTGCGAAAGTCACGGCAGAGGGCGGCGTGGAGTCCGAGACCGGACTGCAAAAGATCGACGAGCTTGAGGAGGCCATTTCCGCCGACGAACCCGACCTGGCCACCGTGGAACACGTGGACGGCTGGTTCCGGCGGAAGATGCCCGCACTGGCGACCAAGGTCAACACGATCCTGCTCGGCCCGCTCGTCGCCAGCGTCATCGCCGCCGGGGGCGCCGCCCTGGTCGCCGAGTTCACCCGACGCCTCGGCGCCCCCTGACGATCGGCGACCTACTGCTTGCGCGGCTGGTTGAAGCGCACCATGTTGCCGGCGGGGTCGCGGAAGGCGCAGTCACGGACGCCGTACGGCTGGTCGATCGGCTCCTGCAGCACGTCGCCGCCGGCGGCGCGGATGCGCTCGAAGGTGGCGTCGCAGTCGTCCGTCGAGAAGATGACGGCCCGCAGCAGGCCCTTGGCCAGCAGCTCGGCCATCGCCTCCCGGTCGGCGTCGGAGGCGCTCGGGTCGGCGAGCGGCGGTTCGAGAACGATGTCCACGTCGGGCTGTTCGGGCGAACCGACCGTCACCCAGCGCATCCCCTCGAAGCCGACGTCGTTCCGCACCTCCAGGCCCAGGGTGTCGCGGTAGAAGCCGAGCGCCTTGTCGTGGTCGTCAACGGCGATGAAGCAGGTGGCGAGCTTGATGTCCATGCGTTCACGCTACGGGCGGGCGACCCGTTTTCGCTTCTCCGTTCCTGACCGGTCGCGTGTGGATCTTCGCGATGCACGCCGGGATGGCCGCGCCGTCCTCATGGTCACGCGCCCGGTACGCGCTCGGGCTCTCCCCGACCAACTCGGTGAACCGCGAACTGAACGACCCCAGCGACGTCGCCCCGACCGCGAAGCACACCTCGGTCACCGACAGATCCCCCCGCCGCAGCAACGCCTTGGCCCGCTCGATCCGCCGCGTCATCAGGTAGCTGTAGGGCGTCTCCCCGTACGCCGCCCGGAAACTCCGCGAGAAATGCCCAGGCGACATCAGCGCGACCCGAGCCAGGGCCGGGACATCCAGCGGTTTCGCATACTCCCGGTCCATCAGATCCCGAGCCCGCCGCAACCGGACGAGGTCCTCCAACGTCACCCCACCACCATGCCACACCCTCCTACCTGCGACGCGACCCGGTAAGGGCGGCTTGGCGGAGGGTGGGGAAGGTGATGGCGATGGTGAGGGTGGAGAGGAGGCCGACGGCGGCGTTGAGCTAACCTCACGACGGCGACCAGCGAAAACCTGACGAGAACGGAGCACCGATATGACCACGCCGCCGAAGGGCGATCCCAGCAGCTACTTCCCCTCGATCGAGAAGAAGTACGGCCGGCCCGTCCAGGAGTGGATCGACCTGATCAACGCGTCGCCGCTGACCAAGCACATGGAGCTGGTCGGCTGGCTCAAGGCCGAGCACGGCCTCGGGCACGGTCACGCCAACGCGCTCGTCGCCCACACCCTGGCGGGCCGGAAGTAGGCCCGCCCCTCTCTCTAGCCCGTCCGGGCGCCGCTCAGCCGCGCTTGGCGGACGCCGCCACCGCGACGATCGAGCGGACCTGGGCGATGATGTCCAGCCGGTTCCGCACGAACTCCGGGTCGGTCACCTTGCCGGTGGCCGGATCCGTGTTGCCCGCGCCGAACTGCAGGACCGGGGTGTGCACGTGGCCGCCGGGGATGTCCAGGCGGAGCCGGTCGCGCAGCAGGGTCGCCCGGTAGGCGATCTCGTTGGAGAGGTAGTCGCCGCCGGCGCCGCTGCGCGCGGCGGAGCCCTCGGTGGGGCCGTTCGGCCGTACGACGGGGGCGGTCTCACCCGCGGGGATCTCGGTCACCTGGGTGTTGTCGTACACCGGGAAGCGGCCGGTCTGGGCCGCCACGATGGCCCCGTACGGGAGCGTGGTCGTCGTCCACTGGGGCTGTGCGCCGGTGACCGGGATCGGCCCCGTCGAGGAGCGGTTGTCGTTGTCGGGGAACCCGCCCCGCCAGGCGCCGTTGAAGCGCTCGACGTCGAAGCGTCCCGGCCTGCCCTGGCTGACCGTCGTGAACAGGTCGGCCCTGGGCAGGTAGGGACGCAGCGCGCGCTCGACCATGCCCTGCGCGAAGTCGTTCCAGCGGACCGGGAACACGGCGGTCTCGATCCGGACCGGCCCGGCGTCCGTGCGCACGGTGGTGCCGTCGAGGGCCATCGCGGTGGCTCCGGACGGGTTGCTGATGCGGATGTCCCGGTCGAGGGTGAACGGGTCGAAGCCGGTGACCAGCACCCGCTTCACGCCCTTCCCGTTGGAGAAGGCGATGTCGTCGTGGCCGCGCGAGCCGCGCTCCAGGGCGTCGAGCAGCGCCGTGCGCCCGGCGTCGGTGAGGGCGAACCGAGGCCGCCACTGCCGCAGCGCGCCGGTCATCCCGAGCCGGGCCCAGTACAGCGGACGGTCGTCGTCGCGGCTCAGGTCGCCGCCGGGGGCGCCACGTCCCTGCGCCCGGTCCACCGCGCGCCGCCACAGCGCCCGCGCCTGGTCGGCGACGGCCCGCTCGGCCGCGCGGTACGAACGCGCGCCGCACAGCGCCCGCGTGAAGCGGGCGGCCACCTGGTCGAAGCCGGAGCGCTGGAGGATCTCCTGCGGGACGGCGCCGGCGAGGCGTCGTTCCTCGACGGTGAGGGACGCCGCGGCGTCCATGCAGCCGGTACCGCCGGCGGCGTATGCGGGCGCCGCAGCCGGCACGGTGCAAACGACGATGGAAACGCCCCAGATGGCAAGCCTTGCCCGCAGCGCACGCATTCAGGTTCCCTTTTGTCCGGCGGCAGTGGCCAAGGGACAAGTGTCCAGCGCTGTTGGGATCATGACAATAGAGAATGACCCGTTTAATACGTTATATGTGAATATGGGGAGCGGTTATAGGTCTGTGGTGCGTTCACGTTCACGTTCACGTTCCCGGCCATCCCCGGCCGTCCGCTGATCCACTCCGTGCGGTCCGGCACCGGCTCCGGGATCCACTCGCCCACGTAGCGTTCCCGCCGGGCCCGCGCCGACCCCAGCACGTCCAGGCAGATCCGGCCCGCGACCGTGGTCAGCCAGGCCCCGGGCGACTCGACGGCCTCCCGCCGTTCAAGCGACATGGCGTACCGGCGGGCGAGGGATGGCCGGTGAACGTGATCCTGCTCGCCCTGGTGGCGTGGGGACGCTTCGGCCCGCATTCCTTCGGAGCCTGAAGAGGCCGCGCACTCCGCGGGGACGCCGCTGGTGAGAACCTGGCTCAGGTCATGTCCGGGCGGGTGCGGCGGGCGTAGGCGCGGGCGGCCCGGGCGCGGTCGCCGCAGCGGATGGAGCACCACTGGCGGCGGCCGTGGCGCAGCAGGTATCGGATGCACGGCGGGGAGTCGCACCTGGTGAGGCGCTCGGCGTCGGGGCCGGTGAGCAGGTCGGCCGCGTTGGCCGAGAAGACCGCCAGGGCGCGGTCGAGGATCTCGTTGGTGGGGCACGGGGCCGCGCGGTAGGGGCCGTTCTTCTCGTCCCAGTACAGCAGGGCAGCCGTCGGGGCCCTGCTCATCGCGTCGTTGACGGCCGACAGCGCCGACGGCAGCGCGGGCAGTCCCGCGACGCGCGAGGCGAACAGCGACTTCAGGTGCTCGCGCAGCGAGCGCAACTGCGCCGCGCACACCTCTAGCAGCCCGGCGTCGGGCGGGGCCAGTTCGTGCGCTGTGAGCCACCTGTTCGCCGTCGCCGGGGTGCCGAGGAGATCGAGGAAGTGCCCGCCGGGCAGGGCGACCGCGCTGTTGACGAAGGCCAGGGCGACGTACTGGTCCGCCCCTGGTGCGGGTGGTGGCGCGGCGGTCATGGGATCCCTCATGCCTCTCATGTTACGACTTGCGCTTATCCGTGAGGAACCACTAGCGTCACTTCACGGATAGACAAACCATCATCCGTGAGGAGATTCTTCGTGGCTGCTGCCGGCACGACCAGCGAGCGGTTCCCGGTCCGCGTCCCCGGCGGTCCTACCGCCTTCTTCGAATACGCCGGGGTCCGGTTCCTCGTCGACCCCACCTTCGACGCTCCCGGCGACTACTTCGCGCCCGACGACCTGGAGAGGTCCCGGCCGCTGCTGACCAAGACCGTCGCTCCGACGATCGCGCCCGCCGACCTCGGGCGGATCGACGTCGCACTGGTGTCGCACGACCAGCACCCCGACAACCTCGACAACGCCGGACGGGCCCTGCTCGCCGACGTGCCGCTCGTCCTCACCACGCCCGGCGGCGGGGAGCGGCTGGGCGGCACGGCCAGGGGGCTCGCCGACTGGGAGTCGGTGGAGATCGACCGTCCAGGGGGCGGCACGGTCACGGTGACCGGGGTGCCCGCCATCCATGGGCCGGGCCTGAAGGAAGAGGTCGAGCCGATCACCGGGCAGGTCGTGGGGTTCGTGCTGCGCGCGGACGGCCTGCCGACGGTCTACGTGAGCGGCGACAACGCCTCGCTCGACGCCGTCAGGGAGATCGCCGGACGCTTCGGGCCGGTGGACACCGCCATCCTCTTCGCCGGGGCGCCCCGCATCGCCGTCCGGTTCGAGGGTGAGCCCCTCGTCCTGGACAGCGCCCAGGCCGCCGAGGCCGCCGAGATCCTCGGAGCCCGCCGGGTGGTCCCGGTCCACTACGACGGCTGGACTCACTTCACCGAGGGCCGCGCCGACCTGATCGCCGCCTTCACCAAGGCGGGCCTGGCCGACCGCCTGGACTTCGCCGACCCGTCCTGACCCCCCACCTCACCGCCGCCGTCATGGGCCTGTGCCGCTGAGGGCGCGGTGCTCGAAGAGGTCGGCGAAGGCGTCGGCCGCCGCGTCGGCGCGGGACGGGTTCGCGGCGGTGAGGCGATCCAGGGCCAGGCCGTCCAGGGTGGCGAGGATGAGGTCGGCGAGCGCCGTCGACTCCGACTCCGCCACGCCGAAGGCGACGAGGCCGGCCCGCAGCGGCTCGCGCCACGGGCCGCGCAGCCGTTCGACGGCGTCTCTCCACTGGGCCGGTTCCTTGGTGGCGAGTACGGAGAGGTCCAGGTAGAGCCGCGTGGCCTGGACGCCGGACGGGTTCGCCAGCGCCGACCACAGGTAACGCACCAGGTCCGCCAGGGTGCGCACGTCGGCGCCCGGCGGTTCGACGGACGCGGCCAGCCGTAGCTGAGCGAGGGCGAGGGCGTCGCCGACGAGGCGTTCCTTGCTGCCGAAGTGGTAGAGCAGCATGCGGTCGCTGGTGTTCAGCGCCGCGGCCAGGGGCCGCAGCGACAACCCGATCAGGCCGTGTTCGAGCACGTAGTCAAGCACGCGTTCGGCGAGCTCGGCACGACGGTTCATCACTGCACGGTAGCAGTCTCCCCAATCGATGCAGCATCTGCTACATTCTCGTGCATGTAGCAGGCGCTACAGATGGGGGAGCGACGATGACCCGACGAATCCTGCTCGCCGTCCTCGCGCCCGTGGCGTGGGGTGCGATCGCGGCGCTGACCACACCACGCGGTCCGCTGACCCCGGCCGGCGCGCTCGTCGCCATCGGCGCCGGGCTCGCCGTCGGTGTCGTAGCCGGGTATCTCACCAGGTCGCGGTGGGCCATGGCGGCGACGCCGACCCTGTTCGCCGTGGTCTTCGAGGTGCTGCGGATCCGGGCGGTGGGGCCGAGCGTCGACGCGCCGCACGGCGGGTTGTTCGGCGTGCTGGCGTTCGTCTCCGGGCGGGGCGTGCACGCGCTGCTCGGCCCGCTCCCCATGCTCGTCGGCGCGGCGTACGGCGCGGGCCTCGCCCGTCCGGCGTCCCGGGCCTCAGGGGCGGCCCGGGCCGGCCGGATTCTCGGCCGGGTCGTGATCGGCGTGCTCGCGGCGGTCGTCGCCGGGACGGCGGCCGGCGTCGCGATGCCCGCGACCACCGCCCCCGTCGCGGGACCGCGCGCCGTGGCGGAACTGACGACCGTCGATAGCGGTTCGCACCGGCTCGGGCTGATGATCCGTGGCGCCGACACCGCCAAGCCCGTCCTGCTGTTCGTCCCGGGCGCGCCCGGCGCGGCCGAACGCGGCGCGGTACGGAACCACCTGTCGGCGCTGGAGAGTCACTTCGTGGTCGCCACCCTCGACCGGCGCGGTGGCGGCGCCTCCCTCTCCGCGATCGAGCCCACCGCCACCTGGACCCCGGAGAGCGAGGCCGGCGACGTCCTCGCCGTCGCCGGTCGGCTCAGGGACAGGTTCGGCGGCGGGCGGATCTACCTGCTCGCGCACTCCGGTGGCACGCTGCCCGCGGTGCTGGCCGCGCAGCGCCGTCCCGACCTGTTCCGCGCCTACGTCGGCGTCGGCCAGGCCGTCCACACCGGCGAGGCCGACCGGGCGCAGTACGCGGACACGCTCGCCTGGGCGCGCGGCCACCGCGACACCGCGCTCGCCGCCGCGCTGACGGCCGCGGGGCCGCCGCCGTACGGCAGTGTCCACGACTACGAGCCGATGCTGCTCGCCGAGGGCAAGGTCTACGCGGCCGGGGCGGGGGCCAGGACCCAGGGCGGCCTGGATGAGAGCATGCGGGCGCCGGAGTACTCACTTCTGGACAAGGCCCACCTGTTCGCCGGGTTCCTCGACGCCTTCGACATCTACTATCCGCGGGCGCGCGACATCGACCTGCGGGCCCGCGTCCCGAGCCTCGCCGTCCCCGTTCACCTGATCGACGGCGACGCCGAGGTCCCGGCCCGGCTGCGGCTGACGCGGGAGTGGTACGCGGCGCTGCGGGCGCCCGCCAAGGAGCACGTCGTCATCCCCGGCGCCGGGCACCGTTCGCTGTTCGAGCGGCCTGACCGGTTCGCCGACATGCTCACGCGGCAGGTCGCCGGTTCCTGGCGAAGGTCGTAGCCGATCAGGACTTTCGGCCCTGACCTGGGTATTTCACCTGGCAGGAGTATGTAGGTGAGGTGATGGGCCATGACGAAGTCCCTGGGAGTGGTCGTCGGATACGACGGCTCCGACTTCTCGATGCAGGCGCTGGACTGGGCCATGGACGAGGCCGAACTGCGGCAGACGCCGTTGACGGTCGCGCACGCGTGGCGCTGGCCGTACGGCGAGGCCGCCGACGAGGCCAAGGCTCACCTGCGCAAGGCCGCCGAACACGTGCTCTATCACGGAGCCGACTGCGCGCGTGCCTCCAGCGCGATCGGCGAGGTGCGCACCGAGCTGCGCGAAGGACCCGCCGCCGCGCAACTGATCGACCTGTCCGCCGGGGCCGACCTGGTGGTCGTCGGCTCGCGTGGGCTCGGCCGGCTCGCGTCCACGCTGCTCGGCTCGGTCGCCGACGAGGTGTCCCAGCGCGCGCACTGCCCGGTCGTGGTGGTCCGGGGCCCCGGCCCGCTGCCGGTGGCCGAGCACCCCGGCCCCGTGGTGCTGGCCCTCGGCGACCGGCCGCACGACGAGAGCATCGCCTTCGCCTTCCGCGAGGCGGAGCTGCGCAGGATCGGCCTGGTGGTGGTGCACGCCCAGATGCCGCCCGTGATGGCCTGGGGTCCGGCGATGGCCCCCGTCCCGGACTTCGAGACGCTGATCGGCTCCGGTGAGCGGGCCATGACCGAGCGCCTGGAACCCTGGCGGTCGGCGCATCCCACGGTGCGGACCGAGATTCGCTTCGCGGCCTCCACTCCGCTCGACGCCGTCCAGACCGCCGCCGGCACCGCGAGCCTGCTGGTCGTCGGCGCGGGGCACCGGGCCGCCCGCCTCGGCTCGCTGCCGCGCTCGGTGCTCCGCCACGCCCCCTGCCCGGTCGCCGTCGTCCCCCGCGTCCCTGTCACAGCCGAGCGCGAACGGGAGAACGCGGGCGCGCGAGCCTGAGGAGGCAGTCGTGTGGACCAAGGTCGAGGCCATGATGAGCCGGTTCGCCGTGGCGGTCCTGCCGGACACGCCCTTCACCGGCCTCATCGCGGTGATCCGGCAGTACGACGTGGGCACCCTCACGGTCGTGGACGCCGCGCGGCGGCCGGTGGGGGTGGTCTCCGAGCACGACCTGCTGGTCCGCGAGGCCGATCCGTACGAACATCCGGGCACGCCGATCACCGCGGTCCGGGGCGGCACGGCGGGGGAGCTGATGACCACCCCGCCGGTCACCGTCACCGCCCACACCACGGTCCGCGAGGCGGCGCGGGTGATGCTGGAGCGCCGGATCAAGCAGCTCCCCGTGGTGGACGCGGACACGGGGGTGCTGGTCGGCACGATCCACCAGCGCGACCTGCTGAAGGTCTTCTCCCGCCCGCCCGAGGAGGTGCGCGGTGACGTGGAGGAGATGCTGCGCCGCTCGGGCGTGGCGTCGGACGACGTGGAAATCGACCTGGTGGACGGCGTGGTGACCCTCACCGGACGGCTCGCCCGCCGCTCCCAGGTCAACGAGGTGCTGGAGGCGGTCCGCGGCGTCGAGGGCGTGGTGGCCGTCGACGCCGCCCTGCGCTACGCCACCGACGACCTCGCCGCCCGGCCCTGAGGGTCAGCCGGTCAGGCTTCGGCGGTAGCGCAGTTTGCTGATCTGTCCGGGCTCGTCGGGATCGAAGACCTCGCTGCCGTCGTGCCGCCAGCCGCCGCGGTCGTAGAAGGCGCGCGCGCGGGTGTTGGGCGCGATGACCCACAGGGACGCCTCGGCGAATCCGGCCGATCGCAGCGCGCCGGTGGCGGCGATGATCAGAGACCGGCCCACGCCGGTGCCCCACACCTCGGGGACCGTGTAGAGCGCGCCGATCATGCCCACTCGCTCGGGATCGTCGTCATCGTCGTCGGTGGGGTGGAAGCGCGCGTATCCGACGAGCCGGCCGGCTTGTTCGGCGGCCAGCGTGCCGGCGCGCGGGGGGACCGCGTCGGCCAGCACTTCCTCCCAGGTCTTCGTCATCGCCTCGTGGTCGAGGCCGTCCAGGTACGCCTCGGAGAGCAGCCCGCGGAAGGCGGCCCGCCAGCTCGCGGCCTGGACCGCGGCCAGTGCGGAGGCGTCCTGTAGTGCGGCGGTTCTGATGTGAGTCGGTTCTCCCTGGTGAGGGAGCGGAAGTGTCATAACGGGCGATGTTACGCCGCCGTCGCCGGGGGTTCGACGAGTCGAAGTCAGGCCTTTACGGACGGAAGTTCGTATGATTTCATTTGTCAGACAAACGCGGATCCGACCTATAGGCGGTCCGCTCCGCAGGCCCCACTAACGGGATTCGGCAGCGACCCTGCACGCCCGACGGGTAGACGCCGCGGAGCGAACATCACGACTCGACCAAGGGGTGCTCTCCCCAGCGACCCCGGCATCTCAGATCTACCCTGGAGGCCTCTCCAGATGAGGACGAAACCGATTGTCGCGGTGGCCGCGGCATTACTGGCTCTCTCGACCGCCTGCTCCAGCGCTACCGGCGAACGCGGCGAACCGAACTCCGAATCCAGCACCGCCGCGGCGGGAAAGCTGGAACAGACCGTGGCCTGTCCCCCGGCCGAGAAGGGCGCGATCGATGAGAACGCGACCTTCACCTGGATGTACAGCGTCGCCAACACCAGTTTCGATCCGGACAAGGTGACCACCAGCAATAGCTGGATGTACCTCTTTCCGGTGTACGACACCCTGACGCGACTCGATGCCAGTGGCGACCCCCAGCCGATGCTGGCCAAGGAGTGGAAGATCGGCGACGGGGGCAAGTCGCTGACCCTGGAACTCATCAAGGACTGGAAGTACCACGACGGAACCCCGTTCGACGCCAAGTCGGTCAAGGCGAACATCGACCGGCACCGTGCCAAGGGCACGTTCAACGAGCAGGCGCTGTCCGACGTGCGCGAGGTGGAAGTCGTCGGGCCGCAGACCGTCAAGATCGGCACCGGTCACGGCGCCGCACCGCTGATCAGCATCCTCGCCAGCTCGGCGGGCATGATGATGAGCCCGGCCGTGTTCGACGATCCCGGACAGGCGAACATGCCCACCGGCGGGTCGGGCGCGTTCAAGGTGACCGGGTACGAACCGGCCACCAAGGTGGAGTACACGGCGGTCGACGGCTACTGGGACCCCGAGGCGCTGAACGTCGCCAAGATGGTCTTCCTGATCTCCAGCAGTGACAACGCCCGGCTGAACGCGGTCATCACCGGCCAGGCCGACGTCACGTTCCTGCGCTCGGCGATGTACGCGCCGGCCAAGGACGCGGGTCTGGTGATCTGCCAGAAGCCCAGCCTGGCCAGCTTCACCATCGCGCTCAACGCGTCCCACGCCCCGTTCGACAAGAAGGCCGCCCGGGAGGCGATGAACTACGCGATCGACCGCGAGTCGATCAACGAGCTGCAGGGCGGCTTCTGCCAGCCGGGCATCCAGATGTTCCCCACCTCCTACTACGCGTCCGATCCGAACCTCACCGCCGACAAGTACGCGTACGACCCGGCGAAGGCGAAGGAACTGCTGAAGGCCGCGGGCGTGCCCGACGGCTTCGAGTTCACCCTGGAGACCGACAATCTCGACGCCTACACGAGCGTCGCGGAGCTGATCCAGGCGAACCTCCAGCAGGTCGGCATCAAGATGAAGATCCAGCCGGTCGAGCTGCCGAAGCTCATGGAGAACTTCTCCGTGAACAAGACCGCCGACGCCGTGATGGTGCAGCAGAAGGCAGACGCCGACCCGAGCATCCAGATCGCGTCCTATTACCTGAGCAACGGCTTCAGCAACCCGGGCGGCTACTCGAACGCCAAGGTCGTCGAGCTGGACACCCAGGCCAAGGCCGCGCAGACGCGGGAAGAGCGCTCGGCCATCTACAAGAAGCTGTTCCAGGAGACGTTCGCCGACGCCGCGCCGCCGGTCACGTTGTGCCATCTCAACACGCCTCTGGCGATGAACGACAAAGTAATGGGCCTTGAGGTCTACGTCGACGGATCGCGACAGTTCCGCGGGGTGGCAATCAAGAAGTAATGGTTTTCCAGGTGGGTTCCCGGCGGCGTCGCGGCCGTCCGGAACCCACCTGGAAACGAACGGAGAACTCACGTGCTTCGTCTGCTCGGCATCCGGCTGCTGGCCATGGCCCCGCTGCTGCTCGTGGTCAGCTTCCTGATCTACAGCCTGATCGTCCTGGTCCCCGGCGGCCCGGAGGTCGCCCTGGCCGGGAGCAATCCGACGCCCGAAAAGATCGAGATGGTGCGCGAGAGGCTGGGGCTGAACGAGCCGTTCATCGTGCAGTACTGGACCTGGCTCACCGGCGCGATCGGCGGCGATCTGGGCACCTCGTTCGTGACCGGGCAGAGCGTCTGGTCCGCGATCGTCGACGGGTTCCCGGTGACGCTGTCCCTCGTGGTGCTGACCCTGCTGATCGCGGCGGTCCTCGGCCTGGCGCTCGGCCTGGCCGCGGCGCTGCGCCCGGGAAGCTGGATCGACCGGATCGCGACCGTCATCGCCAGCCTGTTCATGTCCCTGCCCTACTTCTGGGTCGGGATGATGCTGGTCCTGATCTTCGCCATCGACCTGCGGGTCCTGCCCGCCATCGGCTACGTGTCCTTCACCGAGAGCCCGGGCGACTGGCTCGCGCATCTGATCATCCCGGCGTTCGCCCTGGCCATCGTGCCGGTGGCGGTGGTCGCCAGGCAGACGCGCGCCTCGGTGACCGGGGTCCTGACCGAGGACTACGTGCGCACCGCCGAGGCCAAGGGCCTGCGCCCGGTGCGCCTGCTGGTCAAACACGTGCTGAAGAACGCGGCGGTACCGGTCGTCACGGCCTTCGGCGTGGAGGCCAACCGGCTGATCGGCGCCACGGTGGTGATGGAGCAGCTCTTCGCGCTGCCCGGCGTCGGCAAGCTCACCTATTTCTCGGTGTTCTCCCGCGACTTCCCGATGGTGCAGGGGATTCTGCTGATCACCGCCATTCTGATCATGCTCGTCAACCTGACCGTGGACGTCTCCTACGGCTACTTCAACCCGAAGATCAAAGCCTCATGACACAGAACAACGGACTGGAGTCCGCCGAACCCGTACTCATGACGGCGAGCCCGGTGACAATGCCCGGGGAACAGGACGGGCGGGCCAGGCGCGCCTCCCGGCTGGGCCGTCTCGCCCGCAGGTTCTGGGGCAACAAGCTCGCCGTGGCCGGGGGAGCGCTGCTGTTCCTCATCGTGGTGCTCACCATGGGCGCGCCGCTGCTGGCCCCGTACTCGCCCGAGCAGATCAACATCGCCGACCGGCTGTCCGGCCCGACGGCCGAGCACTGGCTCGGCACCGACACCCTCGGGCGCGACACGTTCAGCCGCCTGCTGTACGGCGGGCAGGTGTCGCTGGCCGCGTCCTGCCTGGCCGTCGCGATCGCCACGCTGATCGGCCTGCCGCTCGGCGTGCTGGCCGGTTACGCCGGCCGCAGCGTGGACTGGACCCTGAACCGGATGGCCGACATCCTGATGACCTTCCCCGCCCTGGTGCTCACCATCGCCATCATCGCGGCGGTCGGGCCGGGGGTGACCACCGCCATGATCTCGCTAGGCGTCGTCTACTCCTCGCGGCTCTTCCGGGTCATCCGGGGCGCGACGCTGGTGATCCGGCAGGAGGTCTACATCGAGGCGTCGATCAGCATCGGCACCCCGCGCACCACGATCCTGTGGCGGCGCATCCTGCCGAACGTGCTGCCGCCGCTGCTGATCCAGATCTCGTTCCTGCTCGCGTCCGCGCTACTGGCCGAGGTCACGATCAGCCTGCTCGGGCTCGGCGCGCTGCCGCCCACCGCGAGCTGGGGGAGCATGCTGGGCCAGGCGTTCACCGAGATCCGGGGAACCCCGTCGCTGGCCGTCTATCCCGGCATCGCGATCGCGCTCGCGACGCTCTCCTTCAACCTCGTCGGCGACGGCCTGCGCGACTCCTTCGGCCGTGAGACCAGAAAGGTGAAAGGGTGACCGAATCCTCCGGATCCCCCCTGCTCGGCATCGAGGACCTGCGGATCGACTTCGCCACCGAACGCGGCTGGACGAACGTGCTCAACGGCGTCTCCTTCGACATCCAGAAGAACCAGATCGTCGTCCTCGTCGGGGAGTCCGGCTCGGGCAAGACCGTCACCAGCCTGTCCGTGCTCGGGCTGGTCCCGCGCGCGCACAGCCGCAAGGCCGGCGGCCACATCTGGTACGGCGGCAGGGACCTGACCGAGCTGCCGGTGCGCGAGCTGCGCGACATCCGGGGCAACGAGATCTCGATGATCTTCCAGGAGCCGATGACCAGCCTCAACCCGGCGTTCACCATCGGCGACCAGATCGCCGAGGCGTACCGGCGGCACCGGGGCGGGAAGAAGCGGGCGGCGCTGGCCAGGGCCGCGGAGATGCTCGACCTCGTCGGCATCCCCAACGCCGGGAGCCGGGTGCGCGACTACCCGCACGAGTTCTCCGGCGGGATGCGGCAGCGCGCGATGATCGCCATGGCGCTGATCTGCGAGCCGCGGCTGCTCATCGCGGACGAGCCGACCACCGCGCTGGACGTCACCGTGCAGGCCCAGATCGTCGAGCTGCTCATGCGGCTGCGCGACGAGACCGGCTGCGGCATCCTGTTCGTCACCCACGACCTCGGGGTGGTGGCGGAGCTGGCCGACAAGGTCGTGGTGATGTACGCGGGCGAGGTCGTCGAGACCGCGGTCGCCCGCGACCTCTACATCCGGCCCCGCCATCCCTACACCGAGGGACTGCTCGCGGCGATGCCGCAGCAGGGGGTGAAGGGTCAGGACCTCCCCACCATTCCCGGACGCACCCCCGATCCGTGGGACATGCCGGCGGGGTGCCGGTTCAGTCCCCGGTGCGGGCACGCGCGCGAGGAGTGCCGGAGCGACGCGATCACCCTGCGCCCGCTGGACGACGGCCGCGCCTGCCGCTGCCGTCGCTGCGGCGACCTGACCCTGGCGGGTGTGCGATGAGCGCGGATCTCTCTCCCGGCGGACCGCTCGTGGACGTCCGCGACGTCAACGTCGTCTTCCGCAAGAAGGCGATGTTCAAGAAGACGCGGACCGTCGAGGCGGTCAAGAACGTCAGCTTCGGCATCGCGGCGGGGGAGACGCTCGGCCTGGTCGGGGAGTCGGGTTCCGGCAAGTCCACCACGGGCCGGGCGGTGCTCCGGCTCGTCCCGGTGGCCTCGGGCGCGATCTCCGTGGCCGGTCACGACCTGCTGCGGCTCGAAGGGCGCGCGCTGCGCAAGGCTCGCAGGCGCATGCAGATGGTCTTCCAGGATCCCTACTCCTCGCTGGATCCGTCGGCGACCGTCGCGGCGAGCGTCTCCGAGCCGCTGCTGGTGCACGACCGGTTGTCCGCGCGCGAGGCGCGGGCCCGCGCGCTCGACCTGATCGAGCTGGTCGGGCTGCGGGCGAGCTACGCGGACCGGTATCCCTACGAGTTCTCCGGCGGCCAGCGGCAGCGGATCGCGATCGCCAGGGCCATCGCGCTGAACCCGGACTTCATCGTCTGCGACGAGGCCGTGTCGGCGCTGGACGTGTCCACCCAGAACCAGGTCATCAACCTCCTTGAACGGCTGCGCGAGGAGTTCGACCTCGCCTACCTGTTCATCGCGCACGACCTGGCGATCGTCCGGCACATCTCCCACCGGGTCGCGGTGATGTACCTCGGGGGGATCGTGGAGAGCGGGCCGGCCGAGCGCGTCTACAACCATCCGGCGCACCCGTACACGCAGGCGCTGCTGTCCGCGATCCCCGATCCCAGCCCGCATCGGCGCAGGGGGGAGCGGATCGTGCTGGAGGGCGAGGTGCCGGATCCGGCGCGCCCGCCGTCCGGGTGTCCCTTCAGGACGCGGTGCAGGTTCGCCATGGACGTCTGCGCGGAACGGATGCCCGAGCGCACCGCCGTGGAGGGCGGCGGGGAGGTCGCCTGTCACCTGCAGACCAGCGGTCCGCTGCTGGCCGGCGCTCCGCTGGGGGATCTCACCGCCGCCGCGACCCGCCGTTGACGACCTCTTAACAGCAGACGTATGATTACATACGTCAGACAAACTCAGAGGAGATGAGATGGACCGGAAGCTCGACCTGGCCATCGAACGCCCTACCGAATCGGTGCCGGAGATGGTCGTCCGGCGGATCAGCAGGGCGATCGCCGATGGTCTGCTGCCGCCGGGGCGGCAACTCACCGAGCGTGAGCTGGTGGAGCTCACCGGGGTGAGCCGGGCTTCGGTCCGCGAGGCCATGCGGCTTCTCCAGACCCTCGGCCTGGTCGAGGCGTCGCCCAGCCGGGGCGTACGGGTCGCCGTGCTCGGCATCGCCGAGGTGCGCGAGATCTACGAGGTGCGCGACGCGCTCGAACCCGCCGCCGCCGAGTTGTTCGTGCTCCGGGCGACCGACGAGGAGGTCGCCGCCCTGGTGGAGAAGGTCCAGCCGAGACCCACCGGCGACGAGCGACTGAAGGCCATATACGAGTTCGACGAACTGCTCATCGCCGGGGCGCGCAACTCCCTGCTGGCCTCCATGCTCTCCCCTCTGCACACCCGCATCCACGCGCTGCGCAGCCTCTCGGTGACCATTCCCGGCCGCCACGAGGAATCGGCGCGGGAATATCGCGATCTCGCCGACGCGATCGCGGCCCGCTCGCCCGAGCGCGCGGCCGAGGCGGCGCACCGCCACGTGCGCGCCGCCGCGAAGGCCGCCCTGGAAGCGGTGCAGCTTCTTGAGAAACAGCAGCGGCCGTCCATGTGACGGCCGCCGACAGTAAGGCTTGATGCTGTTGACTTCTCCCCTTCCTGAAGGGAGGGGATTCCTGCTTCACCACCGACCGCCCGCCGAGGAGGTCTCCTCTTGAGGTCTTACGCCGGCTCCACAGGCGTTTCCACTCTCCGCCGGCCCGGCGGCGAGCACGTTACGGGCCGCGTTCACATCCCGATCATGGACGGCGCCGCAGGCGCACATCCACTCCCGGACGTCCAGCGGCATCCTCTCCCGCAGGGCCCCGCACGCCGAGCACAGTTTGGAGGAGGGGAACCAGCGGTCCACCACCACCAGGGTGCGCCCGTACCAGGCCGCCTTGTACTCCAGCATGCCCCGCATCTGCCGCCAGGACGCGTCGGCGACAGCGCGGGCGAGCGAGCGGTTCTTGACCATGTCGCGGACGGCCAGGTCTTCCACGGCGATCACTTGGTTCTCGCGAACAAGCCGTGTGGTGACCTTGTGCAGATGATCCCGGCTGCGATCGGCGATCCGGGCGTACACCTTCGCGACCTTGAGCCTGGCCTTGGCCCGGTTGTTCGAGCCTTTCTCCTTGCGGGCCAGAGCCCGCTGGGCTTTGGCCAGCCTGCGGCGGTCACGGCGTTCGTGGCGGGGGTTGGGGATCTTCTCCCCGGTGGACAGCGTGGCCAGGGCGGTGATCCCCACGTCCACGCCCACCGCCGCCTCCACCGGCGGCAGCGGGGCGATCTCCTCTTCGACCAGCAGGGAGACGAACCAGCGTCCGGCCGCATCACGGGAGACGGTCACCGTGGACGGCTCGGCCCCCTCCGGCAGCGGACGCGACCAGCGGACGTCCAGCGGAGCGTCCATCTTCGCCAGCGTCAGCCGCCCGTCGCGCCGGCGGAACGCCGAGCGGGTGTACTCCGCCGATGCCCGCGACTTCTTGCGGGACTTGAACGCCGGGTACCCGGCCCGCTTGGCGAAGAAGTTCGCGAACGCCGCCTGCAGGTGCCGCAGCGCCTGCTGCAACGGCACGCAGGACACCTCGGACAGGAACCCGAACTCGCCGCCGCGTTTCCACCTGGTGAGCATGGCCGAGGACTCCGCGTAGGAGACCCGGCGGCCGTCCACCCGGTGGGCGCGGGTCCGTTCTTCCAGGGCCTTGTTGTAGACCAGGCGGACGCAGCCGAACGTCCGGGCAAGCTCGGAGGCTTGCCCGGGGGTCGGGTGGAAGCGGTACCTATAGGCCCGCCTCACGACCTGCGCCACGCCTGGCATCGTATCGCGCGACCGGCCACGAGTCGCACGGTTGTTCGATTCGGTGGATTTGTCCGTCCTGCCCCGCGAAGCGGTAGTCCGTTTTCTCCCCTGCCTGAAGGCGGGGGTCTCCTCGGAGGCATCAGATGATCGCGAAAGACGTCGCAATCGTGGGTGTCGGCTCGTCCAACTTTCACAAGCTCTACGCGGAAAGAGACGCCTCGCGAGATCCGTACGGCCTGGCCGCGGACGCTTTCCGCGAGGCGTTGGACGACTGCGGCATCGACAAACACGAGATCGACGGTCTGTTGTGCACGAACCTCAAGTACGGCCGCATGGGCGACGTCCTCGGGCTCACGAACCCCCGGTTCGTCCATGACCTGGAGGGCACCGGCCGGATGAGCGGCGTGGCCCTCCAGGAGGCCTGCGCCATCGTCCAGAGCGGCCTGGCCGACGTCGTGGCCTGCGTATACGCCACCGTCGGCAGGTCCGTCGGGTTGAAGTACGGCGGCGAGGACGGCGGGCCGACCTCCGCCTACGACACGATGTACGGAATGACCTCGACGGGCGCCTACGTCTCGTTGATGTACCAGCGCTACCGCAAGCTCTACGGCGTACCGGACGACGCCCTCGCCCCCCTCGCCATCAACAACCGCCGCAACGGCGCGCGCAACCCCAACGCGGTCTTCCAACGGGAGATCGACCGGGACGAATACCTCGCCGCGCGGTTCATCGCGGAACCGCTGCGGAAACTCGACTACTGCATCATCAACGACGGCGCGGTCGCCTTCATCGTCACCTCGATCGACCGTGCCAGATCGATGCGCAAGACGCCGGTACGCGTCGCGGGAACCGCGGGCATGGGCGAACTGCGCAATCACTACACCAGCCCCGACTTCTATTTCTCGACGTGCGAGGCGGTCGGCGAAAGGCTCTACCGGGAGACCGGCATCGGGCCCGGCCAGATCGACTGCATGCAGGTTTACGACAATTTCCTGCCCACCATTCTTTTCACCCTCGAAGGCTTCGGCCACGCGCCGCGAGGAAGCTCCTGGGAGTGGGTCGCCGACGGCGCCGTCGACATCGACGGATCACGCCCGCTGAACACCTCCGGCGGACACACCAGCGAGAGCTACATGCAGGGCTTCGCGCTGCACGTCGAAGCCGTGCGGCAGCTGCGCGGCGAGGGCGGCGCCCGCCAGGTCGAGGGCTGCCGGACCGTCCAGTACATGTGCGCGTCGCCGATCGTCACCTCGCACATCTTCACGATCGATTAGCAGGAGTGGCCGATGAACGTGGCGGCCTACGCCAGGCTGTTGCCCGACATCACTGCTGATAACCAACCATTCTGGGACGGCTGCGCCGCCGGAGAACTCCGGCTGCAGACCTGCGGCGAGTGCGGAACCCACCGGTTCCCCGAGGCCCCCGTCTGCCCCCGATGCCTTTCGCGGGCCTGCGTCTGGCAGGCCGTGAGCGGGACCGGCACCCTCTGGTCCTGGATCACGATGCACCAGAAGTACTTCCCCGCCTTCGCCGACGAGGTCCCCTACCGGGTGGCCTACATCAAGCTCACCGAGGGTCCGTTCATGGTCGGCGCGCTCGTCGGCTCCCAGGACGGGCCGGAGCCGGAACCGGACCAGCCCGTGCGCGCGGTCTTCGGGCCGGACGCCACCGGCAGGCACGTGGTGCGCTTCGCCGTCCAGCCCTCCATGGAAAGGAAGGTCACCGCCCGATGAGCGAGACGACCGCGACCGAACGGCTCGTGCTGTGCGAGGACATCGGCGGAGGCGTCGCGCGCATCACGCTCAACCGTCCCGCCAAGCGCAACGCGATGAGCCGGGCCGCGCGCTCGGCCCTGCTCGACGCGCTCGACGCCTGCCACGGCACCGCCAAGGTCATCGTGCTCACCGGCGCCGGTCCCGCCTTCTGCGCGGGAGTGGACCTCAAGGAGGCCGCCGAGGAGCACCCCGACGCCGACTACGAGGCCGAAGGCCGCCGCACGAGCTGGCTGACGGTGCAGGAGCGGATCCGCAACCACCCGGCGATCGTGATCGCGGCGGTGAACGGCTTCGCGCTCGGCGGCGGGCTCACCCTGATCAACTCCAGCGACCTCGCCATCGCCGCCGAGGACGCGCCGATCGGCATGCCCGAGGTCGGCTTCGGGCTCTACCCCGGCCTGGCCGGTCCCTCGACGCAGCTCCGGCTCGGCCCCAAGCGGGCCGCCTGGATGGTGCTGACGGCCGAGCCGGTGAACGGCAGCACGGCGGCGGAGTGGGGCCTGGTGAACCTGGCGGTGCCCGCAGGCCGACTGGACACCGCCGCGCTCGACCTGGCCGGCCGCATCGCCCGGCACAACGCCGTCACCCTGGCGTGGGCCAAGCGGGCGCTGCGCGAGATCCCGATGCACATCTCCGACTGGACCACCGCGTTGCAGTACGGCGAGAGCGTCCGCGTGCAGATCCAGGCGCGCACGGACGTGCTCGACGACCCGCACGCGACGCACAGACGCGCGGTCGGCCGTCCCGACGAGGACGGGCGGGGATGACGGACCGTGAGCCGACCCCGCACGCCGTCGCGCCGGACCCGGTCCTGCGGGTGGTCGAGATCTCCGGCGGCGTCGCCGGGCAGGTCTGCGGCCGGTTGTTCGCCGGGTTCGGCCACACCGTCACCAAGTGCGAGCCGCCCGGCGGCGATCCGACGCGGACGCAGGAGCCCGTAGGCGCGGACGGCCTGGGCTTCACGTTCGCCGCGCTCAACGCCGACAAGCGCAGCGTGACCCTCGACCTCACCGGCGCGGACGGCCGCGCCCGGACGGCCGGCCTGCTGGCCGGAGCCGACATCCTGATCACCGACCTCGGCCCCGGCGCCGCCGAAGCCGCCGGGTTGTCCGCCGAACGGCTGCGCGCGGAGTTCCCCGGCCTGATCGTGGTGAGCCTCACCCCGTACGGCCTGGGCGACCCCCGCTCCGACCGGTTCGGCGACAGCTTCCTGGCCGAGTGCGTCGGCGGGCTGGCCACGATGGTCGGCGAGCCCGCCCGCTCGCCGCTCAGCCTGGGCGGCGAGCAGACCGCGCACGCCGCCGCGTTCGTCGCCTTCTTCGGGGCGATGCTCGCGCTGCGCCGTCCCGGCGGCGACGTCGTGGACGTCGCGCTCTGCGACGTCGCCGCGTACATCGACTGGAAGAGCGACGTCACCTACGCGCACACCGGCGACCTGCCCAGGCGTAGCGGCGCGAGCGCCGGGATCTGGCGGATCCTGCGGGCGGCCGACGGCTGGATCGGCGTGGTGTTCCAGCCCGCGCAGTGGGAGACGTTCGCCGCGCTGGTCGGCGATCCGGAGCTGGCCGACCCGCGGCTGCGCGAGGATCGCGGCCGGATCGACCTCGCCGGTCAGTGGTGGCCGGTGGTCGAGCGGTGGGCGGCCGGGCTGCCCATGCGGGAGATCTACCAGCGGGCGCAGCGGGCGGGCCTGCCGTTCGGCCACTTCGCCGACGTCGCGGACCTGGTGTCGGAGCCGCAGTACCGGGCGCGCGGGTTCATCACGCCGGACGGCGGGCACGTCGCCCCGGTCGTGCCCGCAGAGGGACTCGGCTGGCGCTGCGGCCCGCCGCCGCGGCTCGGCGACGCGCCCCCGGCGTCCGAGGGGGCGTCCCGACGGCGGGCCGGGCTCGGTAAGGAGGCCCCGCTGGCCGGGGTGACCGTGCTCGACCTGGGCACGATCACCGCGGGCGCGGCCACCGGCCGGCTGCTGGCGGACTACGGCGCGACGGTCATCAAGGTCGAGGCGGCGAACCGTCCCGACCCGTTCCGGCTGTGGCCGTCCGCCGACGGCTCCGGCGACGCCCTGGAGGAGTCGCCGCTGTTCGAGTCGAACAACGCCGGCAAGCTCGGCGTCACTCTTGACCTGAAGTCGCCGGACGACCTGAAGGTGATGCGGCGGCTCGTCGCACGCGCCGACGTGCTGATCGAGAACTTCACCGTCGGGGTCACCGAACGCCTCGGCATCGACCACGCCACGCTGCGCGAGATCAACCCCGGCCTGGTCTACCTGTCGCTGTCCAGCCAGGGCCAGTCCGGGCCGGAGGCGCACAGCCGCTCCTACGGTTCCACCCTCGACCTGCTGTCCGGCCTGGCCTCGGTGACCGGCTACGACGACGGCGACCCCGTCTGGTCGTCCGCCGACCTCAACTACCCCGACCAGATCGTCTCGCTGTTCGGCGCCGCGCTGGTGGTCTACTGCCTGAACCTGGGCGTTCGCGGCGTCCACCTCGACGTCTCCCAGCGCGAGCTGGTGAGCTGGACGCTCGCCGACCGCGTCGCGCAGTACCTGGAGACGGGGACGGTCGCGGCCCCCAGCGGCAACCGCCGTCCCGGCAGCGCCCCGCACGACGTCTACCGCTGCGCGGGCGACGACCGGTGGATCGCGATCGTCTGCCGGACCGGCGCGGAACGCGCCGCGCTGGCGAGGCTCGTCGGCGCGGCCGGGTACGAGCACGAGACGGCCGAGGTGTGGCACGAGCACCGGCGGGAGATCGACGAGGCGATCACCGGCTGGACCCGCGCGCGCACTCCGGAGGACTGCCTGCGCGAACTCACCGAGGCCGGGGTGACCTGCGCGCCCGTGCTGTCGGCGGACACGCGGGCGGCCGACCCGCACTTCGAGCGCCGCCGGGTGTTCCTGCCCGGCGTGCCACGCAGAAAGGGCTTCCCGCTGCGCCTGCGCGGATACGAGCCACCGGACCCGGCCCCGGCGCCCTCGCTCGGCCGGGACAACGCCATGTTGAGAGGAATGAGATGAACACCCGGGGAAAGCCCCTGATCGTCGGAGCCTACGAGCATCCCGGACGCGAACTCCCCGACAAGTCGCTCGCGCAGATCCACGCGGAGGTGGCGCTCGGCGCCGTCGCGGACGCCGGTCTGACGCTCGACGACGTGGACGGCTTCTTCTGCGGCCACGACGCCCCAGGCTACGGCGGCGGCTGGATATCCATGGCCGACTACCTCGGCCTGCGGAACCTCACCTACATGGACTCGACGGAGAGCGGCGGGGCCTCGCCGATCTACCACGTCTCCCACGCCGCGGCGGCCATCGCCGCGGGCAAGTGCAAGGTGGCGCTGGTGGCGCTGGCGGGCAAGCCGCGCACGGGCATCCAGCCCGGCGGGGGCGGGCCGGTGCCGCCGGAGGAGAGCTTCGAGGGCCGGATGTTCGGCGTGACCGGGCTGGTCAGCTCGTACGCGCTGTCGGCCAAGCGGCACATGTACGAGTACGGCACGACGAGCGAGCAGCTCGCCGAGATCAAGGTCGCCGCGACCATCCACGCCTCGCACAACCCCAACGCGTTCCTGCGCAAGGTGCTCACCGTCGAGGACGTGATCGCGTCCCCGATGATCGCGGACCCGCTGCGCCGGGGTGACTGCTGCGTGGTCACCGACGGCGGCGGGGCCGTCATCGTGGCCGCCCCGGAGGTCGCGAGGGACCTGGGCCGCAGGTCGGTCAAGATCCTGGGCCAGGGCGAGTCCGGCAAGCTCGTCAACGGCGGCCGGATCGACCTCACCTACACCGCCGCCGTGTGGTCCGGCCCCCGCGCCTTCGAGGAGGCCGGCGTCACCCAGCGGGACATCGACTACGTCTCGGTCTACGACAGCTTCACCATCACGGTCTTGGAGATCCTGGAGGATCTCGGGTTCTGCGAGAAGGGCCAGGGCGGGAACTTCGTCAGCGACGGCGCGCTGGTCGCCCCGCACGGCAGGCTCCCGTTCAACACCGACGGCGGCGGCCTGTCCAACAACCACCCCGGCCACCGGGGCGGCATCACCAAGATCATTGAAGCGGTCCGGCAGCTTCGCGGCGAGGCGAACCCGGGCGTGCAACTCGACGACTGCGAACTCGCGCTCGTCCACGGCAACGGCGGCGACCTGGGCACCCGGATGCGCGCCGCCACGATGATCCTCGGCAGGGAGGACGCATGAGCGAGGTACGTTCCGAGGCGGTTCTCCCGGTGCCGCTGCCGGTGGTCAACCCCGACACCGCGGAGTTCTGGGCCGCGACGGCCGAGGGCCGCCTGCTCGGCCGCCGCTGCGCGGATTGCAGCTCGTTCATCTGGTATCCACGCCCGATCTGCCCGTTCTGCCACAGCCAGAACACCGCCTGGGAGCCGCTGAGCGGACGCGGCGTGATCTACTCCTGCACCGTCGTGCGCCGCGCCGGCGGTGACTGGAAGGACGTCACCCCCTATGTCCTGGCCTACGTGGAACTCGACGAGGGCCCCCGGATGATGACCAACATCGTGGACTGCGACGTCGAGCGGGTCGCCATCGGCGACACCGTCGAAGTGATCTTCGAAGACACCGGCGCGGGCAGCGCCATCCCCCGTTTCCGCCCGGTGAGCGCCTCTTAGGAGAGGTCTGATGACAATCAACAAGATCTACGACTCGCCGGCGGCGGCCGTCGCCGACGTCCCCGACGGCTCCAGCGTGTCGATCGCCGGGTTCGGCATGACGCACAGCTTCCCGACCAGCCTCACCGTCGCGCTGCGTGAGCAGGGCGCGAGACGGCTCTGCATCGTCGCCAACTCCCTCGGCACCGGCGACTACCGATCCAACACGCTCATTGAGAACCACCAGGTCAACCGCCTGATCGTGTCGTTCTCCGCCCGCGCGGGCGAGGCGAAGTCCGCGGCCGAGCAGCAGATCGAGGCCGGTGAGATCACCGTCGAGCTGGTGCCCCAGGGCACCCTCGTCGAACGGCTGCGCGCCGGCGGCGCGGGCATCGGCGCCTTCTTCACCCGCACCGGCGTCGGCACCGCCATCGCCGAGGGCAAGGAGGTGCGCACCATCGACGGTGTCGACCACATCCTGGAATACGGGCTCAAGGTCGACTACGCGCTGATCCGCGCCGCGCGCGCCGACCGCTTCGGCAACCTGCAGTTCACCGGCGTCGGCCGCAACTTCATGCCCGCCTTCGCCAAGGGCGCCAAGGTCACCGTCGCCGAAGTGGACGAGATCGTGGACGGCACGCTCGACCCCGAGGCCATCGGCGTCCCCGGCGTGTTCGTGGACCGGGTCGTGCGCCGCACGGTCGAGGTCCCGCACGACTTCCCCGCCCCGCGCGCCGGGCGCGGCGCGGACAGCGCCCGCACCTACCACGGCAAGCCCGCGCTGACCCGCCGCCAGATGGCCGAACTGGCCGCCGGGCTCGTCCCGGACGGCAGCTACATGAACCTCGGTCTGGGCATCCCGACGCTGATCTCCAACTATGTCGAGGGCCGCGACATCGTGCTCCACTCGGAGAACGGCGTCCTCGGCTACGGCATGATAGCGACCCGCGAGGACTACGACCCCGAGGTCTACAACGCGGGAGGCCAGTACGTCCACCTGCGGCCCGGCGCGTCGTTCTTCGAAAGCGTCACCTCCTTCGAGATGGTCAGGGGCGGCCGGGTCGGCTTCGTCGCGCTCGGCGGCTTCCAGGTGGACGGCCAGGCCAACCTGGCCAACTGGAGCACCCCCGACATGATCGGCGGCGGCATCGGCGGCGCGATGGACCTGGTCGCGGGCGACACCACGGTCATGGTCCTGATGACGCACTGCGACTCGGCGGGCCGGCCCAAGCTGGTCAAGGACTGCGACTTCCCGCTGACCGGCCTGGCCTGCGTGAACATCGTCGTCACCGACCTCGGCGTGCTGCGCTGGGACGGCACGCGGTTCGCGCTGGAGTACATCGCCCCCGGGTTCACCGCCGAAGAGGTGGCCGCGCTCACCGAACTCGAACTGGACACCTCCCAGGTCCAATGGCAGAGCTGACCCGGCTCGGCGCGGCCGAGCTGGCCCGCGGCTACCGCCGGGGCGACTTCTCACCGGTCGAGGTCACCAGGGCCGCGCTCGGCGTCATCGCGGCGCGCGACGCCGAGCTGAACGCGTTCGTGCTGGTCGATCCCGAAGGCGCGCTGCAGGCCGCCACCGCCTCGGAGGCGCGGTGGCGTTCCGGCGCGCAACGCGGGCCCGCCGACGGCGTGCCGGTGACGGTCAAGGACCTGCTGCTCACCCGGGGCTGGCCGACCCTGCGCGGCAGCCGCCTGGTGGACGGCGCAGGGCCGTGGCTGGAGGACTCGCCCAGCGTGGCGCGGCTGCGGGAGGGCGGCGCCGTCCTGATCGGCAAGACCACCACGCCGGAGTTCGGCTGGAAGGGCGTCACCGACTCCGCCGGGTTCGGCGTCACCAGGAACCCGTGGGACCCGTCGCTCACGCCAGGCGGATCCAGCGGCGGCTCGGCCGTCGCGGTCGCGGCCGGGATGTGCGCCTGGTCGGTCGGCACGGACGGCGGCGGCTCGGTGCGCGTCCCCGCGGCGTTCACCGGGACCGTCGGCTTCAAGCCGACCGGCGGCCTCATCCCGATGTACCCGGCGGGCAGCAACGGCCCGCTGTCCCACCGCGGCCCGATGGCCAGGAGCGTGGCGGACGTCGCCGGGCTGCTGGACGTGATCGCCCGCCCCGACCCGCGCGACCCGACGGCCCACCCCGCCCCCACGCGCTCGTTCACCGGCTCGATCGGCGACGGCGTCGCGGGCATGACCATCGCCTACTCCCGCGACCTCGGCTACGGCCGCAACGACCCCGCCGTCGAATCGGTCGTGGACACGGCGGTGGAGGTCCTGCGCGACCTCGGCGCCAGGGTCGAGGAGGCCGATCCCGGCTTCACCGACCCCGTCGCGGCGTTCCAGACCATCTGGTGCGCCGGAGTCGCCAAGATCTTCGATCGCCACCCCGGCGCCGACCATTCGCTGGCCGACCCCGGCCTGCGCGAGTTCCGCGAGCGGGGCCGCGCCACGACGGCGTCGGAATACCTGGACGCCCTGGCCGTGTGCACCGACCTCGGCATCCGCATGGCCCGCTTCCACGAGCGCTACGACGCCCTGGTGACGCCGACCACCCCCATTCCGCCCTTCGCGGCGGGCCGTGACTGCCCCGAAGGCTGGCCGTCGCCGTTGTGGGCCTCGTGGACCCCCTACACCTACCCGTTCAACATGACCAGGCAGCCCGCGCTGAGCGTCCCCTGCGGCGTCACCGGCGACGGCCTGCCGGTGGGCCTGCAGATCGTGACCGCGCGCCACGAGGACGCGCGCGCCCTCCAGGTCGGACGGGCCTACGAGCGGTGCACCCGCTGGGCGGACGGCACGCCCGTGCGGAGTACGCCCAATGAACCGGAAGGAAGGGCACAGTGACCTCTGTCCCCAACATCGGCAGCAGCATCGGAAATCTGATCAACGGTGAGTGGCACCACGACGGCGCGGAGCGCCAGGTGCTGCACAAGTTCACCGGCGAGGTCCTCGCCGTCGCGCACGACGCCACCCCGGACGTCGTCACCGCCGCCGTGACCGCCGCGCGGGCGGCGAGCGAGTCCCCGCTGCAGCCGTACGAGCGGTTCGAGATCCTGCGGAAGGTGGCCGACGCGATCGCGCGCGACCGGGAACGGCTCGCGCTTGAGGTGTGCAGGGAGTCCGGCCTGACGCTCAAGGACTGCCTGGGCGACACCGACCGCGCCGTGCAGACCATGCAGATCTCGGCGGAGGAGGCCAAGCGGATCACCGGTGAGATCGTGCCCATCGAGGCCGCCCCCGGGTTCGAACACCGGATGGCGTTCACCCTGCGGCGGCCGGTGGGCGTCGTCGGGGCGATCACGCCGTTCAACTCGCCGCTGAACACCGTCGCGCACAAGGTCGGCCCCGCGCTCGCGGCCGGGAACGCGGTCGTGGTCAAGCCGTCGCCGTTCACCCCGATCGCCGCCGCGACGCTCAGCTCGATGCTCCTTGAGGCGGGCCTGCCGCCGGGCCTGATCGGCCTCGTCCTCGGCCCCGGCGACCCGGTCGGCACCGCCCTCGTCGCGGACGAACGGGTGGACTTCTTCACCTTCACCGGCAGCACCGCCACCGGGAAGGCCATCTCGTCGCGGCTGGGGATGCGCCGCGCGACGATGGAGTGCGGCAACGTGTCGGGCACGATCGTGTGCGCCGACGCGAACGTGCGGGACGCGGCCGAGCAGTGCGGCCGGGGTGCCTTCCGCAAGGCGGGGCAGGTCTGCACCTCCGTGCAGCGGATCTACGTGCACGCCGACGTCTACGACGAGTTCCTCGGGCATCTGGTGACCTCCGCGTCCGCGCTGGTGGTGGGGGATCCGGAGGACGAGAAGACGGACATCGGGCCGATGATCAGCGAGGCGGCGGCGCGGCGGGCCGAGGAATGGGTCGGCGAGGCCGTCGGCCAGGGCGCCCGGCTCGTCCTCGGCGGAATCCGGTCCGGGGCGGCGATGTCGCCGACCATCCTGACGGACGTGCCGCCGGCCGCGCGGGTGGTGTGCGAGGAGATCTTCGCGCCGGTGGTGTCGGTGATCCCGTTCAAGGACTTCGACGAGGCGCTGCGGGTCGTGAACGACACGCCGTACGGGCTGCAAGCGGGTGTCTTCACGCGCGACCTGAACAAGGCGCTGGAGGCGGCCCGGCGGCTGCGGGTGGGCGGCGTCGTGATCAACGCCACGTCGAGCACCCGCGCCGACCTGATGCCGTACGGCGGCGTCAAGGACAGCGGCTACGGCGTCGAGGGCCCCCGATACGCGATCCGCGAGATGACCGAAGAGCGCTTGGTCCTGCTGGAGCCCGCCCGCCCCCTGGACGGCGAACGATGACCCACAACGCCCCTGGCGACCTCGGCCATCTCGCATCGACCGGAGACACGCCGCCCATCGCGGCCGATCGGCTGGTGGAGACCGCGACGCGGATCCTCGTCGCCTCCGGCCTCCCCGACGCGGACGCGCGGCTGGTCGCCGACTGCCTCGTCCAGGCCGACCTGTGGGGCCACCAGTCGCACGGCCTGCTGCGCCTCGGGTGGTACGTCAACCGGCTGCGCTCCGGCGTGATGACCCCCCGGACCGCCCCAGAGACCGTCATCGACGGCGGTGCCGTCGCGACCATCGACGGTCACGACGGCGTCGGCCAGGTCCTCGCCGCCCACGCCGCCCGTGAGGCGACCGCGCGGGCTGCCCGGCACGGGATCGGAGCCGTCGCCGTACGGAACTCCAACCACTTCGGGATGGCCGCGCACTTCACCAGGATGGCCCCACCCGCCGGATGCATCGGCATCCTGACCACCAACTCCAGCCCCGCCATGGCGCCGTGGGGCGGTCGCGTCAAGGCCGTCGGCAGCAACCCCTGGTCGATCGCGGTGCCGATCGGCGACGAGCGGCAGATGGTGCTGGACATCTCCAACACCGCCGTGGCGCGCGGCAAGATCTACCTCGCCCGCAACCAGGGTGCCGAGATCCCCGACGGCTGGGCCATCACCGCCGAGGGCCGCCCCACCCGCGACCCGGTCGAGGCCATCGCCGGGACGATCCTGCCGATGGCCGCGCACAAGGGCTACGCCATCTCGGTGATGATGGACGTCCTGTCGGGCGTCCTGACCGGCAGCGGCTTCGGCACCGCCGTCGCCGGGCCGTACCAGGCGGAGCGGCGCAGCGGGTCCGGGCACCTCTACATCGCCCTGGAGATCGCCGCGTTCATGCGGGTCAAGGAGTTCACCGCCCGGATGGCGGAACTGGTGGCGGAGCTGAAGGCCGTGCCGTCCGCCGAAGGGGCCGGGGAGGTGCTCTACCCCGGCGAGGTCGAGGAGCGCACCGCCGCGCGGAACCTGGCCGAGGGGGTCAGCCTGCCCGGCCGGACGCTCGACGACCTGCGCACGCTGGCGGCCGAGCTGGACGTGGTGGGCGTATGACGCCGACCATCAGGCCGCTACGGGTTGGCGCGTCCAGGAATGTCCCGCTGGAGGCCGCCGTCTACGGACGCCCGCACGGCGAGACCTCGGACATCATCATGTTCATGTTCGTGGTCGAGGCGGGGGACCGGCTGATCCTGGTGGACTCCGGCACGCTCTCGCCCGACTACGTGCGCCGTCACCACCCGTACGACTTCGCCAGGGACGACGAGGCCGAGCCGTCGATCGTGCTGCGCGAGCACGGCTACGACCCCGCCGACTTCGACACCGTGATCAACACCCACCTGCACTGGGACCACTGCTCCAACAACGCGATGTTCCGCAACGCGCGGGTGCTGGTGAACAAGCGGGAGTTGGAGTACGCGATCGATCCGCTGCCCGTGCACCGCAGGGCCTACGAGAAGCTGCCCGGCCTGCAGGCCCCCTGGATGGCCGCGTGGGACCGCATCGAGACGGTGACCGGTGAGCACCGGGTCTGCCCCGGCGTCACCGTCGTCCCGCTGCCCGGCCACACGCCCGGTTCGCAGGGCGTGCTGGTGGAGGCCGGGAGCGGGCGTTACCTCATCGCGGGCGACGCGCTCGGGGTCTACGAGAACTGGGACGACCGGGACTGGCGCGACAGTGTGCCGCCGACCATCCACACCAACCTCTTCGAGTGCTACGAGACCTTCGAGTACATCGCGAGCCTGGACTGCGAGGTGATCCCCAGCCACGACGGTCGCGTGGCCGACCACTATGCCTAGCCGTCCAGGCCGCTTGGCGTCACTCGGCGGTGGCCGCGAGGACCGGACGGCGTCCCGGGATCAGGCCGCCGGAGACGACGGCCGCCACCAGGGCCGTGCCCGCCGCCACGGCGAACGCCGTGGTGTAGCCGCCCGCCGCCTGGGTGGCCAGGCTCGCCGCCGCCACGCTGGAGGTGACGGCCGCGCCCACCGACGCGCCGAACTCGTGGAAGGTGCTCACGATGCCGGAGGCCACTCCGGCCTCGTGCGGCGCCACCTGCCCGAGCGCGGTGGCCGAGGCGACCACGAACAGCGCCCCGATGCCCGCCGAGCCGAGGCTGACGCCGATCACGACGGCGGGCGTGCCGGTCGTGACCGCCGGGACCGTCAGCCCCGCCGCCGCGAGCAGCAGACCCGCGATCGCGACGGCGCGGCCCCCCGCCCGGCCGATGACCCGTCCGCCCAGGTTCGCCCCCGCCATCGTCGCCAGCGCGACCGGCAGGAACAGCAGGCCGGTGGCCAGCGGCCCCAGCTCCGCGTGCCCCTGCAAGTAGAACGAGCCGAGGAAGAACACCGCGACCATCAGCGCCGTGGCGATCGCGATCACGAACGTGCCCGCCACCACCGGACGGCGGAACAGCAGGCCGAGGTCCATCAGCGGCGACGCCGCGCGGCGCTGCCGCCAGCCGAACAGCAGGTAGAGCAGCACGCCGGCGGCGAACAGCAGGAGCGTCCGCGGCGCCAGCCAGCCGGTCTCGCCCGCGCCGATCATCGCGTAGATCACCGATCCGGTGGCGGCCGTCACTAGCGGCGCGCCGAGCACGTCCGCGCGCCCGCGTCCGGCGTCGATCGCGGGCAGGGTGGGGAGCACCCGGACGAGCACCGCGAACACGATCACTCCGACCGGCACGTTGACGAAGAACACCCAGGGCCAGCCGGGACCGGCCGCCAGCAGTCCGCCCACGAGCACGCCGACCGCCGCGCCGCCGCCGCCGAGCGCCGACCAGATGCCCAGCGCCCGGTTGCGCTCGTCGCCGTCGAACATCCGCACCACCACGGACAGCGCGGACGGCGACAGCAGCGCCGCCCCCACCCCCTGGCCGACCCGCCCGGCCAGCACCAGCGCGCCGTCCTGCGCCGCGCCGGTGGCGAACGAGGCGATGGTGAACACCGCGAGCCCCGCGAACACCACCCGCCGCGGCCCGATCAGGTCGGCCACCCGGCCGCCCAGCAGCATCAGCCCACCGAAGGTGAGCGTGTAGGCGCTGACCACCCAGGTCAGCGTCTCGCGATCGAGCCCCAGGTCCGCGCCCATCAGCGGCAGCGAGATCGCCACCACCGTGACGTCCAGGATCAGCATGAACTGCGCGATCCCGAGCAGCGCCAGCACCTGCCAACGGCGCGGGTAGTCGCTCATGATCCCTCCAATGAATAAGTCGTACAGCCATGTACGAGCTGCAACCGCTAGGCTAACCCATACATTCTTGTACGACTTACCGATCCTGCGGGGAGACATGAGAGCGGACGCCCAGCGCAACCGCACCGCGATCGTGCGCGCCACGGTCGAACTGCTGCGCCGCGACCCCGACGCGTCGATGGCCGACATCGCCGCCGAGGCCGGGGTCGGCCGGATGACCCTCTACGGGCACTTCGCCACCAGGGCTGAACTCCTGGAGGCGGCACTGACCGACGCCCTCGACCGAGGTGACGTCATCCTGGCGCAGGTCGATCTGGACGGCGACCCTCGCGAGGCCCTGACCCGGTGGATCCACTCCGGCTGGGCCCTGGTGGACCAGTCCCGCTCCCTCCTCGCCGCCGCCCAGAAGGAACTCCCACCCGCCCGCATCCGCGACCTCCACGACAAGGCCGAGTCCCGAGTGCGCGGCCTGCTGGAACGAGGCCGCCAGTCAGGCGCGTTCCGCACAGACCTCCCGGTGACCTGGCTCCTGACCACGACCCACGTCGTCATGCACGGCGCGGCCGACGAGATCGCCGCCACCCGCCTCACCCCCACCGAAGCCCCCCACTTCATCACCGCCACCCTCCTCTCCGCCTTCACCCCTCCCGCCTGACCACCCCGCTGCACTGCCAGTACCGCGCGGTGCACTGCCAGTACCGCCGGGGTGCGCGCTGACGCGCGCCCAAAGACCCTCGCTTCGCTCGGACGTTCCTTCTCGGGCCGGGCTTCGCCCGGCGCTCGCGCCCCCGGCCGATCACTTGGACACCGCATTCCGCTAGACCAACCACCAGGAACGCCAGCGCCGGCATGGCCAAGGTCATGTACCGATACCAGGCGGGATAGAGCTGGACCTGATACTGGTCCAGGCCGGTCTCGTTCTCGCCCGCCTGGAAACACTCCTCGATGCTCCAGCGCATACCGGCCACCCTCACCAAACGGTGCAACGGCACCGGAGTGACGCTGTGACAGTGGTAGAACGCCAGGTCCGACGGATTGCCGATGGAACGGCGGATCAGCAGGCGGTGGGCCGGATCGCCGGTGGCGGCCAGGGCCCGGTCATAACGCCTCTCACCTTTGGCCCCGTCTTCCGGCGGTACCGGCGAGGGTGAGGTTAGCGCGCGCGTCCCGGCGGTACCGGCGGACGGCGGGGGGTGAGTCCGGTAGTGCGCACCCCGGTGGGGCCGGGGGAGCGGTCAGCCCGAGCGTGTGGCTCGGGCTGACCAGGGAGTTACGGGCGGCCTAGGGCGCGGTATTCCCAGCCGGCCTGGCGCCAGGTGGCGGAGTCGAGGGCGTGGCGGCCGTCTACGATGCGGCGGTGGCGGACGGTTTGGGCCAGGACGGTGGGGTCGATCTGGCGGAATTCCGTCCATTCGGTGAGTAGGACGACCACGTCGGCGTCCTGGGCGACGTCCATCGCGCTCGTGCCGTACCTGAGTTCGGGGTAGGCGCGGCGGGCGTTGTCGAGGGCGGCCGGGTCGTAGACGCGGACGGTGGCGCCGAGGCCGTGCATGGTCCGGGCCACGTCCAGGGCCGGGGCGTCCCTGATGTCGTCGGAGTTGGGTTTGAAGGCCGCGCCGAGGCAGGCGATGCGTGCTCCGTCGAGGCGGCCGTCGAGCAGTTCCCTGACCAGGTCGATGGTTCGTGAACGGCGGCGGCGGTTGATCGCGTCGACCTCGCGCAGGAACGAGACGGCCTGGCCGACGCCGATCTCCTCCGCCCGGTGCGCGAAGGCGCGGATGTCCTTCGGGAGGCAACCGCCTCCGAAGCCGAGCCCGGGCTGGAGGAAACGGCCGCCGATGCGGTCGTCGTAGGCGAGGGCCTGGGCCAGGTCGCGGACGTCGGCTCCGGTGGCCTCGCAGACCTCGGCCATCGCGTTGATGTACGAGATCTTGGTGGCCAGGAACGAGTTGGCGGCCATCTTGACCAGCTCGGCGGTGGCCAGGTCGGTGACCACGGTCGGCGTGCCGAGGTCGAGGATCGGCTGGAACGCCGCGGTCAGCCGGTCGCGGGCCCAGTCCGAGGTGACGCCGAAGACGAGCCGGTCCGGGCGGAGCGTGTCGTCGACCGCGAAGCCCTCGCGCAGGAACTCGGGGTTCCAGGCCAGTTCCACCTCCTCCCCGGCGGGCGCCAGCTCACGCAGCAGGCCGGTCAGGGTGGAGGCGGTGCCGACGGGGACGGTGGACTTGCCGACCACCAGGCAGCGCCGGGTCAGGTGAGGAGCTAAGCCGCGTACGGCGGCCTCGACGTGGCTGAGGTCGCAGGCGTCCAGGCCGGGCTGTTGCGGGGTGCCCACGCAGATGAAGTGGATGTCACCGTGCTCGGCGGCCTCCTCGTAGGAGGTGGTGAACCGAAGCCGGCCCGACTCCAGGGTCTTGGCCAGCAGTTCGGGCAGGCCCGGCTCGAAGAAGGGCACCTGCCCGGATCGCAGCTTCTGGATCTTGCCGGCGTCCACGTCGAGGCCGACCACGTCATAACCCAGCGAGGCCATGCAGATCGCGTGGGTCGCGCCCAGGTAGCCGGTCCCGATCACGGTCAACCGGGGAAGTTCGGCCTGGCTCATGTAGCTGTCTTCCTTTCGTGTTTCGCAGGGATTCACCGGCAGTCGCCGTCCTTCTTGCTGATCGGGCCGCCGGTGACCTTGTTGTCACAGGAGATCGAGTTTCCCCCGACGGTGTCGTTGATGCCGACGCCGCCCGAGCCGCCGAGGTCGATGATGTTGGCGCGGAACACGTTGCCGGTACCCCAGCCGTCCACGATCTCGTGGGTCTGGAAGCCGTCGGCGTTGGTGTGGCTGCCGGTGTTGCCTTCGATGAGGTAGCCGTTGCCCTTGACGTCGACCCATGAGTCGTTGTGCTTGGAGCCCGCCAGCTTGGAGCCGTCGAAGACGTTGCCGATGATCTTGCCGTCGGAGGTGCCCTCCTTGATGTCGATCGCCTCGGCGGTGGCCCGGATGACGTTGCCGCGCACGATGTTGCGATCGCTGCGGTCCATCTGACCGCCGGAGAAGGTCTTCCAGTTGCTCTCGGCGGTGCCGAGGTAGACGCCCTCGCCGAACTTCTCCCTGCGCAGGCCGGTGGCGTAGATCATGCAGTACTGGACGACGTTGTCGCTGCTGAAGTTGCGCAGGTGGATGGCCTCGTCGCCGATGTCGTGGACGGTCAGGCCCTGGATGATCGTCTTGCTGGTCCGGTCGGCCATCACGCCCTTCTGGCTGTTGCGGACGGTGAAGCCGACCAGCCGCCAGTGGCTGACCTGGTCCAGGTGGAAGGCGTAGCCCTTCTTGACGCCGCCGCCGTCGATGATCGCCTCGGGCGGCCCGCAGACGAAGATCGGGTCAGCGGCCGTGCCCGGGGTCGTGGCCACGAACCTTCCCGTGTAGACGCCCGGCTCCAGCTCGATCACCGCGCCGGGCTCGACGCTTTCCAGCGCCTCGACGAGCTGGGCGGCGTCGCTGACCGTGACGGTGGCCTCGGGGCAGTCGATCTTGTCGTCGCCCACGGGGACCTCGATGTCGGGCGGCTCCTGCGACGCGGTGAACGGGGCGTCGTCGTCGGGCTCATCTTCCACCTGGGACGCCTCCTCCGGTGAGTCCAGCGTGCCTGCGGTGCCGCCCGACTTCGGCCGGATATCCTCGATCGGAGTGTTCGCGCCGCCGCCGGCACCGTTGAACAGAGTGTGCAGCAGCACCACGACCACCACGGTGATCGCGGCCCCGAGCAGCATTCCGAGCCAGGTCCTGCCGTCCACGCGCATCGCTCAACTCCTTCTCGCTGGGGCCTGGGAGCCGGCGGTGCGCAGGATCCGGACCGGCCGCTCCTCCATCAACGTCTGCTTCTCGTACGGGTTGACGAAACGGCGACCGGCTCGCGGACCGTCGCCGCGCAGCGACCGCAGTGCCGCGATCACGATCAGGACGATGACGCCGAACCAGATCAGGTTCATCGGCTTGGCGATCCGCCTGACGGAGGTCCAGAAACCGGCCGTGTCCTGCCAGCCGTCCAGGTTGTTCCGTTCGACCACCAGTTTCCCGGTGGTCCGGGCGATGTCGAGCGCGCTGCGCCCGGCGCCGCCGAGGGTGTTGCCGGTGATCTGGCTGCCGCCGGCCGCGCCGAGGACGGTGACCGCGTGCAGCGACGCCGACTGCACCGTGTTGGCGGAGATGGTGGCCTTGGCGTCGCGGAGGTAGATGGCGGTCTGCGTGTCCCGCACGATGTTGCCGCTGACCCGCGCCGACAGCACGCCGTCGCGCAGCGCGATGCCCTGGATGCGCTGGTCCCGCAGGCGGTTGCCGGAGATCTGGACGGCGGTCGCGTCCTTGCTCACCACGATGCCCATCTCCCCGCCGATCACCTCGGTGGTCTGCACGACGGGCTTGACGCCGCCCTGGATCTCCACCCCGTAGCGCCCGTTGTCCTGCGCCACGCTACTGATCAGCGAGCTGCCGCCGAAGCCGCGCAGCGACTCGCCCGACGCGGACGGCCCGCGGGCCAGCGGCAGGCCGCTGATCGTGAAACCGTTTCCGGCGTTGCGCTCGGCCCGCGAACCGGTGATCGTGACGTTCTGCGTGCCTCGGGACAGCACGAAGCCGTCACCCCTGCTGCCGGTCACGGTGGTGTTCTCCACGGAGGCGTTGCGCGCGAAGCGGTGCAGCAGTACGCCGTGGACCAGGCTGCCGGTGACCGCCACATTGGTGATCTTGGTCTGGTCGGAGGCCGTGATGAAGATCCCGTAGGCGTTGCCGGTGATCCGGGTGTCGGTGATGACGCCGGTGACCATGTTCGCCTCGGGCAGCCGGTAGCCGACCTTCCTGGCGCCCGCCCCGTCGGTGATCTCGATCTCGGAGTCGCCGCCTCTGCTCGGCACGAGCAGGCCGTTGGGGAGCAGCATCCGCTGCTTGACGTCTTCTGGCGTCTGGGCGGCGGGGACGATCGGCTCGGCGTTCCTGGTCGGCCGGTCGCTGCCGGTCAGCGCCACTCCACCGGTCGCACCGCTCCAGAAGCCGAGGTGCTCCACCTGGGCGTGGGTCATCTTCAGCTCGCCGCCGACGGCGCGCAGGTAGGCGCGGCCGTCGGAGACCTTCGTGTCGGCCGTCCTGGCGTGGGAGTCCCAACTGGAGATCCGCACCGGGTTCTGCGCCGAGCCGTTGATCCTGATGCTCGCGCCGAAGCCCACGATGGACACGAACGCGCCGGGTTCGCTGCGCATCCGGATCACCAGCGGCCCGGTCGCGTTCTGCAGCACCAGTTTGGCGCCGGGGCCGAGGAACAGGTTGATGCTCAGCACGTAGGAGTCGTCGGACTGCTTCTGGAACTCCTCCTGGCCGAGCCGTTCGAGATCGGCGATTCGGTAGGGTTCGCGGCGCTGTGGGAGGACCATCGTCCGGCCGTTGGCCGAGCTGGAGATGTGCGGCACGCGCGCCTGCGCGGCCGCCGGTCCGCCACGGGCCAGGGCCGAGGACAGAGTGGCCCGGGTCTGCATGATCCGCAGATCCTCCTGGTCCACCAACGTCGACTGCTGCTGGGCGTCCGCCTCCGCCACCTGGTTGACGCCGGGGAGCGGGGCGGGGCCCTCGGTGTAGGAGAGGTACGCCCAGGTGCCCGCCGCGACCAGGCCCAGCACCAGGACGATCAGGAGAGGGGAGCCCTTGCGGCGCCGTGAACCGCTCATGCCGGGCCCCCGGCCGTGGGGACGGAAGTGGCGTGCCGGGGCGGGGCGGGCGGACCTATGGGACGCCCGGGACCGTTACCCGGGTGCGCCGGGTATCCCGAAGCAGAGGGCTGCGCTGGATGCGGCGGATGTGCCAGGTGCAGCGGATGTGTCGCCTGTGGCCGGTGCTCGGCCTGCTCGCGCGGCTCGTTCGCGGAGGCCGCGCGCAGTTCCATGACCGGCCGGTGTTCCATCCACCGCTGCAGTTCGTAGGGGTTGTGGATCCCGGTACGACGTCGCCGTCGTTCGACGGTGGCGCGGGACCTGAGCGCCGACACGATCACCAGCAGGATGACTCCGGCCCAGATCACGTTCATCGGCTTGACGTAGCGCTGCGCCTTCGTCCAGAACGACGAGGTGTCCTTCCACCGCTCCTCGTCGTTGTTGTGCTTGTTCACCTTGCCGTCGGCCCGCGCGACGCTGATCGCGCTGGTGCCCGCGCCGACCGTGGTGTTGCGGGTGATCTCGGTGGCTCCGGCGGCCCCGATCACGGTGATGCCGTGGGCGTTCGGCTTCGCCAACGTAGTGATCTTGTTGCCGATGATCTTGCCGGTGGAGTCGCGGATGTAGATGCCGGTGACCGTCCCCGTGATCGTGTTGCCCGCCACGTGCGCGCCGACCGCCCCGTCGCGCAGCGCGATCGCCTGACGGCGCTGGTTCGTCAGCTTGTTGCCGGAGATCTGCACGCCGTTGGCGCCCTCGCGCACCACGATGCCCATGTCGCCGCCCACGATCTCGCTGGTGTGCACGGCCAGCCGGGTGCCGCCGAGCACCTCGATGCCGTACTTGCCGTTGTTGCGGGCGACGCTGTCGTTGATCGAGCTGTCGCCGAAGACGGCCAGCGACTCGCCGCTCGCGGACGGCCCCTGGGCGAGCGCGCGCCCGTTGATGGTGAAGCCGTTGAGCCCGTTCCGTTCCGCGACGCAGTTCGTGATCCGGGCCTTCTCGGTGGCCCGCGACAGGACGAATCCGTCGCCGCCGCTGCCGATCACCTTGGTGTCCTCGATCGTGGCGTTCTTCGCGAACCTGTGCATGAACACCCCGTGCACCAGGCTGCCGACGATCTTGTTGTTGATGATCCGGGTCTGGTTGGAACCCGACACGAACAGGCCGAAGGCGTCGCCGGTGATGACGCTGTGCTGGATCGAGCCGGACACCAGCTCGTCGGCGAGCACGTGCGTCGCCGTCCCCGGCCCGATCGGGCTGGTCTCGACGTCGCCGAAGTTGCTCCCGCCCTTGTCCTTCCCGACGCCGCTGAGACGTTCCCGCTTGTCGCGGTGACGCTGCTCCTTGGTCCGGTGCCGGTAGACGCTGGCGGGCCTCTCGGTGCCGGTGAGCGCGATGCCCCCGGTGCGACCGCTCCAGAATCCCAGGTGGGAGACCTGTGCGTACTCCATCTCGAAGTTGCCGCCGACCGCGCGGATGTAGGCGCGGCCATCCGTCGTGGTGCGGTCGGGCTGCTGGGTCCGCACGTCCCAGCTGGAGATCCGTACGGGCTGCCTGGCCGTCCCCTTGATCTTGATGTCACCGCCGAAGGCGATGATCGAGCTGAACGAACCGGGCAGGCTGCCCATCCGCAGGGTCAGCGGGCCGCGCAACTGCAGGGTCGCCCCGTCGGCCACGAAGACGTGGACGCCGAGCAGGTACGAGCCGTCCTTCAGTTTGCGCAGGTACCGGCCGTTCTCGACGGCCTCCAGGTCCCTGATCGTGTACGGCGCGCTGGTGTTGCGCGCGGGCAGCACCAGTGTCCTGCCGTGCGCGGAGACGAACACCTGGGGTTGCTTACGCTGCGCGGCGGCCACCCCGCCGACCTGCATCAATGCCGTGAGGGCGGCCCTGATCTGCACGATCCGCTGGTCTTCGACGTCGACCAGCATCGCCTGCGCCTCGGCGTCGACCGACGACAGCGTGCCGGACTTGAGGATCTCGTCGTTCGCCATGATCGCGTCCTCCGGCTGGACCGGCTTCGCGTCCGGTTCCTCGCTGGGGGTCGCCTCGGAAGTGCCGGTCGGTGCCGGCTCGGACGACCGGGCCGTGTTGGGCCGCACGACGGCCTTCGGGGTCGCGCCGACGGTCGTACGGGCCTTCGGGGTGGGCGCGGCCGTCGGACGCTTCTTGGGCGACGCCTTCGGGGTCGGGTCCTCTTCGGCGGATTCCTCCTCCTCCGGGGACGGCTCGTCCGTGGGGGTCTCCTTCTCCGTCGGTCGTTGGCCGGAGTCGGGCTCCGACGATTTCGGCGGATTCGGGAACACCGGATCAGGCGAGGTGAGCGCCCTGGCCATGGCCACCGACGAGGAGACCACGGTCGCCAGCCCGACGCCCAACCCGAGCGTCAACGCCAGGACGACCGGTAAGAGCCGGGCGATCCGCGTCATCCTACGCCCTTGAGGGTGGAGGCGGTCTGGCCCGCGCCGCCCACCTGGTCGGCGGAACGGGTCAGCCAGCCCTGCTTGTTCATCGTCATGAACGCCCACAGCTTGATCGGCAGCGCGATCATGATGACCACCAGGCAGAGCACCGGGAGCAGCAGGATCTCGCCGGGGTGGCGGCGCAGGTGCGACCAGCCGCGGATGCCCCGGCCGAGGAGCACCCAGCCGAGGGCCAGCCCGATGCCCGCCGGGGTGAGCTCCAGCCTGCTGAAGAACAGGTAGGCGAGGGTGATCCCCATGGTCACGGGCGTGAGCAGGATCTGTAGGACGGTCACCTTCGTGACCAGCGGGGTCTTCCACAGCCACCCCTTCCACAGGGCGGTCAGGTAGCAGCGGTAGGAGTTGCGGCTCCACCGGACGCGCTGCTTGACGAAGGCGCGGAACGAGTCGGGGAACATCGAGATCGCCCGGGCCGTGGACTGGTGCACGGTCTTGTATCCCGAGGCGAGGACGAGCCAGGTCAGCCGGCCGTCGTCACCGGCGATGCACCGGCGGCCGAGGAAGAACTCGTTCTCCAGGTGGTGGACGACGGGGTCGATCGCCGCGCGCCGATAGGCGGAGGTCCGGCCGGACAGACAGGCCACCCCGCCCCTGCTCCCCATCGCCGGTACGTAGTCGTAGTAGCGGAGGTTGACCAGCCAGTCCGCGATCCGCCGCCAGATACTGGTGGTCCGTTGGAACACGTTCTGCTGAGTGCCGACCCCGCCGACCGCCGGGTCCTCGAAGGGCATCTGCACGGCCTCCAGCAGACCGGGCTGCCACCACGTGTCGGAGTCGGCGAAGACCACCACCTCGCCCCGCGCGGCCCGGATGCCCACGCCGAGGGCGGAGCGCTTGCCCGCGTGCTCGTACACGAGCACGCGCAGCCGCCTGTCGTCCACCTCGCGGAGTTTGGCGTGGCATTCGGTGTCGCCGACGTCCACCACGATGATCACTTCGTTAGGGTTCTGCGACAGCCAACTGTCCAGACAGCGCACCAGGATCTCGGGATCCTCGCGATAGGAGGGGACGACCACGGACACCGTCGTCCGGAAACCGTTCACCACCGGTTTGGCCAGCCGGGACAGCACCACCCGGTAGATCCACAGCCCCCAGACCAGCAATCCGGCCAGGCCCAGTGGGATGAGGTCTCGCCAAGAGCCGTTGGTGGTGGAGCGAACCGCCCACTCGTAGGCAGCGTCGAGCCAGTTGGAATCGGACACGGAACCCCTCCCGGATAGCAAAGCTGGGGCGTGGTCGCCGATGCGCGCGACATCGAATTAGGCGATCCGTAAAGGGAGATCGTGGGACCGTTCCAAGTGTTACGGGTTTGGCGGGCCTGTTTCCTGGGCATGGTGTGACATTTGTTACATCCGGCTGGCGGGCCGGACCTGTACCTGTTCTCGTTCGGGTGCTGCGGGCGGGCCCGCCGCCCCAACCGGCACCGCCGCGGTGCGCCTCGACCTCGCCCTCTTCCGCACCGCCGTCCCTGCGGGTTCGCCGTGGTGTGCGCCGGTACCCAGCCCGCGCCGCCACCTGCATCGTCATCCGCGCTGGTACCGCTGGGGTGCATGCTGACGTTCAGGGGCTCCTCCACCTGTGCTGTCGTCCCTACCGGTACTGGCGGGGTGCGCGCTGGCGCGCCCAATGGCCCTCGCTGCGCTCGGACTGTTCTTCTTGGGCCGGTTGGGCCGGGCTTCGCCCGGCGCTCACGCCCCCGGCCGGTCGCCTGAAGACCGCTTTCCGATGCCTCCATGGCCGAGAACTTTCGGTTACTCCCTAACGCGGTCCTTTTCGAGCTGTTTATCCCGTTTCCGGTGCGGCCTCGGGCGGCCACCATCAGGGGGCGAGGGGGTTAGCGCGCACCCCGGCGGTGCCGGTTGGACGGTGGTGCGGCCGAGGGAACTGGGGGCGGTTGGGTGGGGTCAGGGGGTGGTGCGTGGGGGGTGGGGGTTGGAGGGGGTGGGGTGGTGGCGGCTAGGTCGGCAAGGGTGATCTCGGTGAGGAGGGCGGTTTCGTGTTCGCGGAGTTCGGCGCGGATCTCGGCGACGAGGCCGGCCGCGCCCGGGACGCTGAGGGTGCTCTCGTCCACGCCCTCCGTGACGCGGATGATGTCGGCGACGGTGATCTGGTCAGGTGGGCGGGCGAGCCAGTAGCCGCGGCCGCGCAGGCCGTACACGAGGCCGGCCTGGCGTAAGAGTTGCAGGATGCTGCTGCAGTACCAGCGGGGGATGCCCTGGCTGGAGGCGATCTTGGCGGCGGCGACCCGGTTCGGTGCGGCGGCCGCGAGCGCGACGGCCGCGCGCAGCGCGTACTGGGTGCTCGCGGAGATCGCCAAAGTGCCACACCGACCTGAACTCTCGATGAAACCACGGTTACGGAAACTGCGGATCTTGACAGCGTCTCTGACCAGGGGCGACAAGCGACACAGAACGGTAACGGGAACCGAGGAGCACTTGCCGAAGGTGCCCTCTGGGCCCTTCTATAGCCAATATATCGACCGGTCAAGTAGGAAATAGGGAGAATACGTGCAATTACGCAGGTTTCGGAGTCTGGCGGCGGCCTCGGCCGTAGCGTCGGTGACCGCGCTGGCCACCGCCTGCGGCGGGGGAGCAGGAAGTATGACGGACGGCAAGGTCCAACTGGCCCTGGTGGCGTACTCCACGCCGCAGGCGGCCTACGAGAAGATCATCGCGGCCTTCCAGGCCACACCGGCAGGTAAGAACATCACCTTCACCAAGTCCTTCGGCGCGTCGGGCGAGCAGAGCCGCGCGGTGGAGGCCGGCCTCTCAGCCGACATCGTCGCGTTCTCCCTCGAACCGGACATGACCCGTCTGGTGAAGAAGGGCCTGGTCGCTGACAACTGGAGCGCGGGCGAGCACAAGGGCATGATCACCGACTCGGTCGTGGTCATCGCCACCCGCAAGGGGAACCCCAAGGCACTCAAGACCTGGGACGACCTGGCCAAGAAGGGCGTCGAGGTCATCACCCCCAACCCGTTCACCTCTGGTGGCGCTCGCTGGAACGTTCTCGCGGCGTACGGGGCCAAGTCGGAGAAGGGCGTCAACAAGCAGGCGGGGGTGGACTACCTGCACACACTGTTCGCCAACGTGCCGGTCCAGGACGACACCGCCCGCAAGTCGCTGCAGACGTTCTCCGGCGGCAAGGGCGACGCCCTGATCGCCTACGAGAACGAGGCGATCTTCGCCCAGCAGAACAACCAGCCGCTGGACTACACGGTCCCGGACTCCACGATCCTGATCGAGAACCCGGTGGCGGTCACCAAGAAGTCGGCCCATCCCGCCGAGGCCGCCGCCTTCCTGAAGTACCTCTACACGCCGGAGGCCCAGAAGATCTTCGCGGAGAACGGCTACCGGCCGGTGGTCCAGAACGTGCCGGGGGCCTCGTTCCCGACCCCGCCCGCGCTGTTCACCATCGCCGACCTCGGCGGCTGGCCGAAGGCCACCACCGAGTTCTTCGACCCGCAGAACAGCGTGATGGCGGACGTCGAGCGCAAGCTCGGGGTCTCGATCGAGGGCTGACCCAGCGGTGTCCACGCAGACGCTCTCTGCGCCACCCTCCGGGACGGCTCGCACGCCGTCCCGGAGGCGGGGCACCGCGCTCGGGCTCGGCGCGGCGGTGCTGTACCTGAGCCTGATCGTGCTGATCCCGCTCGCCGCCGTCGTGTGGCGCTCGCAGGAACGCGGGATCGGCCACTTCTTCCGGGCCGTCACCACCCCGGACGCCTGGGCCGCGCTGACGCTCACCCTGGGCGCCTCGGCCGTGGTCGCGCTGATCAACCTGGTGATGGGCTCGATCATCGCGTGGGTCCTGGTCCGTGACCGGTTCGCCGGCAAGACCGTCGTCGACACGCTCATCGACCTGCCGTTCGCGCTGCCCACCATCGTCGCGGGCCTGGTGCTGCTCACGCTGTACGGCCCGGCCAGCCCGCTCGGCATCGACCTCGCCTACAGCAGGGCGGGCGTGGTGCTGGCCCTGCTTTTCGTCACGCTGCCCTTCGTGGTGCGCACCGTCCAGCCGGTGCTGCTGGAACTCGACACCGAGATGGAGCAGGCCGCGGCTTCGCTGGGCGCCCGCTCGGCGCAGATCTTCGTCCGCGTCATCCTGCCCAACCTGGTCCCGGCGATGCTGTCGGGCACCGCGCTGGCCTTCGCCCGCTCGATGGCCGAGATCGGGTCCGTCGTGCTGATCTCCGGCAACCTGCCGTTCCAGACGCAGGTCGCGTCGGTCCACATCTTCAGCCAGGTCGAGACCGACAACCCGGTGGGCGCGGCCGCCGTGTCCACCGTGCTGCTGGTGGTCGCGCTGGCCACGCTGGTGATCCTGGACGTGCTGCAACGATGGGGGCGGCGCCGTGGCTAACGAACCCGTGACAGGGCTGCGGCTCCGCGCCGGATCCAGGTACGGCCTGCGCGCGGTGGCCCTGGCCTACCTGCTGTTCCTTCTGGTGCTCCCGGTCATCCTGATCGGCTGGCGCACCTTCCAGAACGGCCTCACCCCGGTGCTGGAGGCGCTGGCCTCACCGCAGGCCCAGTCGGCCTTCCGGGTGACGCTGATCGTCGCGTTCTGGACGGTGCTGGCCAACACGATCTTCGGGGTCGGCGTGGCCATCCTCCTGGTCCGGCACGAGTTCCCCGGCAAGCGCCTGCTGGGGGCCCTCATCGACCTGCCCATGGCCGTGTCGCCGGTCGTGGTCGGGCTGGCGCTCATCCTGGTCTACGGTCGGTTCGCCCCGTTCGGCGGCTGGCTGGAGAGCGTCGGCATCCAGATCGTCTTCTCCACTCCTGGCATGGTGATGGCGGCGGTGTTCATCTCGATGCCGCTGGTCATCCGGGCGGTGATCCCCGTCCTGGAGGAACTCGGCGACGAGCAGGAGCAGGCGGCCCGCACCCTGGGCGCGGGCATCTGGCAGACCTTCCGCCGGATCACCATCCCGGCCATCCGCTCGGCGCTCGCCTACGGCGTGGTGCTGTGCCTGGCCCGGGCGCTGGGCGAGTACGGCGCGGTCGCCGTGGTGTCCGGCCGCCTGGTCGAGAAGACCCAGACCCTGACCCTGTTCGTCGAGGAGCGTTTCCAGAACTTCGACGAGGGGGCCGCCTTCGCCGCCGCGACCGCGCTCGCGCTCGTGGCCGTCATCACCCTGCTGCTCACCAAGATCCTGCGCCCGAAGGGGTGACCGCTCATGGCCATCGAAGTACGCAACGTCTCCAAGGCGTTCGGGGTGACCCCCGTGCTGAACGACGTCTCCATCGATGTGTCCGCCGGTTCGCTCACGGCCCTGCTGGGGCCCAGCGGCGGCGGCAAGTCGACGCTCCTGCGGGTCATCGCGGGCCTGGAGAGCCCGGACTCCGGCACCGTGGTGATCTCGGGGGTGGACGCCACGGCGCTGCCGCCGCAACGGCGTGACGTGGGGTTCGTCTTCCAGCACTACGCCGCGTTCAAGCACATGACCGTGTTCAAGAACGTGGCCTTCGGGCTGGAGATCCGCAAGCGTCCCAAGGACGAGATCCGGCGGCGGGTGCGCGAGCTGCTCGAACTGGTGCACCTGGAGAGCTTCGCCGACCGCTTTCCGGCGCAGCTCTCCGGCGGTCAGCGGCAGCGCATGGCACTGGCCAGGGCGCTGGCCGTGGAGCCCAAGGTGCTGCTGCTGGACGAGCCGTTCGGCGCGCTGGACGCCCAGGTCCGCAAGGAGCTGCGGTCCTGGCTGCGGCGGCTGCACGACGAGGTGCACGTGACCACGGTGTTCGTCACCCACGACCAGGAGGAGGCGATCGAGGTGGCGGACACGATCGTGGTGCTCGCCGACGGCCGGGTCAAACAGGTCGGCAGCCCGGCCGAGGTCTACGACAACCCGGCCGACACGTTCGTGATGCGCTTCCTCGGCCCGGTCACCGAGCTGGGCGGCCAGCTCGTCCGGCCGCACGACATCGAGATCGCGACCGCGCCGGAGGAGGGCAGCGTGCCCGCCACCGTCTCGCGGATCCTGCGGCTGGGCTTCGAGGTCCGGGTGGAGCTTCAGGTGGACGGCCAGGAGGTGTGGGCCCAGGCCACCCGGAGCGTCGTCGAAGGACTGGAGCTCCGGTCCGGGCAGACGGTGCACGTGCGGCCCGGCCCGGCCGCCCGGCCGCTCGCGCTGAGCGTGTCGTGACCGGCCGCCGACGGGAGCCGAGCGGGTCCGTGGTCTGATGCGGATCTCCGCGCGCACGCATTACGCCCTGCGCGCCGCCGTCGCGCTGGCGGCGGCGCGGCAGGAACCGGTGACCTGCGCGAAGCTCGCCGCCGCCCAGGACATCCCGCGCCGTTTCTGCGAGAACATCCTGCAGCAGCTCCGCAGGGCCGGGCTGGTCACCGGGCAGCGCGGGCCGGACGGCGGCTACTGGCTGGCCCGGCCGCCCGAGAAGATCACTCTCGCGGACGTGGTGCAGGTGACCGAGGGCGGCGAACCGGAGATCGAGCGTTTCCCCGGCGTCGCCGCCCCGCTGGCCGACATCTGGACGGAGATGCGCGAGCACCGGAACGCGCTGCTCTCCGAGGTCACCCTGGCCGACGTGGTCACCTCTGCCGCCGGACCGCCTTCCGTCTGACCAGCCCGCGACGGCCCGGTCAGGCGGACGGCCCGGTCAGGCGGCCCGGTCAGGGGATGGACGGCACGCTGGAGATGAACGTCCCTGCCTCGCTCTTCAGGTTCTTGTCCAGGATCGCCTGCCATGTCTTGTCGGCGATCATCTGCTTCAGCACGGTGTTGATCCGCTCCGCGTCGCCGACGTTGTTCCTGGCCAGGCCGATGCCGTACTCCTCGACGGAGAACGGCTTGCGGAGCAGCCGGAGCTCGCCCGGATGCTTGGCGATGTATCCGGCCAGGATGGAGTTGTCGGTGGAGACCGCGTCCACCCGACCCGCGCGGAGTTCTTCGACGCACACGCCGTATCCGTGCTGCCGGGTCATGTGCTCGGGAGTATCCCACTCGGCCCCGAAGTGGTCGATCACCCGTTGGGTCGACGTCGATCCCTTGACGCCGCACACCTTCTTGTCCTTCAGGTCGTCGATGTCGTCGATGCTGGGGTCGGACGCGCGGACCAGGATGTCCTGGCCCGCGACGAGGTAGGGGCCGGCGAATGTGATCTTGTCGCGGCGCGGTTCGTTCATCGAGTAACTGGCGATCACCATGTCGACCTGGCCGCGCTGGAGCAGCGTCTCCCGGCTGCTGGAGGTCACGTCGTGGAACTCGACCTCGGCGTTCAGCCGCCGGGCGATCTCGCGCGCCAGGTCCGGATCGATGCCCCGCCGGTCGTCGGGGTTGTTGTTCACCATCTCCCCGATGGCGGGCTGGTCGATCTTCACTCCGATCTTGAGGACCGGCTTGCCGGTCAGTGGACCGTTCCCGATGTCGGCCCGGCTGGGCGCCGGGGTCGTGATCGGGGTGGCCGGGGTGCCGGACTGGCGGAGCACGCTGCGGGAGGGGTCGAGGGTCAGCTCGCAGCGGGGCGGGGCGGCGGGCTGCGCGGGGGTGGAAGGCTTCCAGCGCAGCGTGACCACCAGCCGGGCGGCGCCGGTGATCCCCAGCCGGAGGTCGTTGACGGCGACGTCCTTTCGCCCGGTTTCGGAGTGCGCGACCGACCCCGGTCCGTTCGCACCGACCACCTGATAGGTGAGCCAGGCATGGTAGCTGCAGTTCTGCAGCTCCTGGGCGGGCGTGAAGCCGAGGCGCAGTCGCATGTCCAGGATCCAGTCGCGCCGTTCGGACAGGGGCAGGGGGATGGACAGCGGCTGGTCGGCGGTGATGGTGTACGGCGGGCCGCTGAGCGTCAGCGCCTGCGACGGTGAGCGGGTGGCGGCCATCCATCCCGTGCCCGTCCCGGCGATGAACACCGCCGCCGCACCGGCCAGGACGGCCAGCGTGCGCCGCCGCCGCACCCGCCTGTGCCTTGCCGAGCGCGACGGCGCGTGCTGCGCGGCCGGCCTGGATCCCACGGCGCCCACTCCGGCGGGGGAATCGGGGTCCTGCTCGGCGGGCGGGACGAGGACCTCCACGACCGCCGTCCCCGGATCGGCCGATCCCGAGGCCGATGCCGCCACCGATCCCGGACCCGGACCCGATCCCGGACCCGATCCCGGACCCGGACCCGGACCCGATCCCGGACCTGAGCCCGGCGTGGCGTACCCGTCCGGCCCGGCCCGTTCGCCGCCCGCCGTCAGGCCGTCCGGCCGCTGCTCCAGTGCCGACATCGCCGCGATGCGCTGCCAGGCCGCCCGCCACCGCCTGCTCTCGGCCGGGGGCAGCCCGCACGCGGCGGCGAACGCCTCGACCAGTTCCCGCTCCAGCCGCCCCCGGCCCTTCAGCGCCGCGTTGAGCGTGGCGTGCGGCAGCCTGCGCCGCTGGTCGGCGGCGCGCTGTTCGAGCGTGTTGAAGGTCAGCCCGACCATGTGCCGCAGGTGTTCCATCCGCTGGCACAGCTCGGCGAAGGTGCGCGCGGTCGCGGGGTCGGGAAGGGGGCCGAGCGGGGTGCGCCTGCGCCGCCACACCTGCCAGCCGGACCGCTGCGCGGCCTGTTCCCAGCGCTCGCGCCAGTCGGCCGGTTCTTGCCCGCAGGCGTCCAGGTAGACGCTGGTGATCTCCCAGGACAGCAGCTCGGTGCCGCCGGTCAGTTGCCGGATCGTCTCGGGCAGCAGCCCGGTGCGCTCGGCCAGTGTCTCGTTGCCGGTCTTCTGCTCCTTCGCGCGGGCCAGCTCACGCGGGAAGGACTCTAACTCGCCCACGAGCGTGGTCTCACGCCGTGACGGAACGCGCCCCGGCCGCACCGGGGACGATAGTGGTGGTGGAACGCAGTGTCATGGGAGCCTTCCTCCCTCGCACGTCCCGTTTCGAGGGACGGCGGGATCGCTTCGTGGCCCGGACACCACACATGCTTCCGGAATACTCGCCGGATGACCACAGTTGTCGCAATCTCGGTCACTCCTGGTTACACCGAACCGCCTCGCGCAGGTCGGAGACCTGCGTCCCGGGCGGTCCTTTTCGCCTCACGCGCACCGAATTCCGGTGCGACCGTATCCAACACGTCCTGTCCGGGATCCGTGACCGGGACGCGCGCCCCATTGGGCCGACGTCCGGGCCGATCCCGGATACGTGCCGGTGGAATCGCTTGACCAGCATGGACGAACATCGTGGTGAGCGTTGTTCGTGCCCGTCTCGCGACGCCGCCGGATTTCAGGTGTACTTGTTACGGCGCGGAAGGAACTGTTGTCGTCCGTGACATGGTTTCCTCCCTCCCTTCCCTTCTCGCGCGGAGAGTCGTTCGTTGGCCCGGACGGAGGTCTCGCTGATCGGGGAAGATCGGGGGTCTTCCATCCGTGATGGAAGACCCCCGTGTATCGGGATCGATCGGCCGCCGGATCAGGGCGGGACGGCCGGCAGTGGCGGCCCGCCCGCCGTGGTGGTCCTGTGCAGGATCCGCGCGACGCCCGGGCGCAGTTCCCCGGCCCGGTGCATCACCCGGCAGTTGTCCCAGATCACGACGTCACCCGGCCGCCACGGATGCCGGTAGAGGAACTCCCCGGCGGTGGCGTGGGCGTGCAGGCCGTCCACGGAGACGCCCTCCACGGGCGTCCCGCGCTCGGACTCCACGCCCGTCAGGCACAGCTCACTGAGATAGAGGGCGGCGGCCCCCGACTCCTCGTGCAGGCGCACCACGGGGTGGCGGACCGGCGGGAACCGGACGGCGTAGTCCGGCTGGACGGGAGCGCGGTGGCTCTCGGCGCGCAGGTGGGCGAGCCGGTCGTAGGAGTGCACGCCCAGCGCGCCGCGTAGCGCCGTCCGCCACGGCGCGGGCATCCGCCGGCAGGCGGCGACCATGTCGGCGAAGACCGTCTCGGTGCCCGATGGCGGGACGGTCCGTCCGAACAGGACGGTGTAGTGGGTGGGCTCCGGCAGGAACGAGCGGTCGGAGTGCCACCACTGGTTCCCCACGATCGGAGTCCTGCCCGAGTTGTCCACCACCATGACGTCGGTGCTGTCCGGGTGGTGGTTGCGCATGTCCGAGGCCGGCTCCAGCGGCCCGAGCAGGCGGGTGAAGGCCGCCTGCGCGAGGGCCGGAAGGTCCTGCTCGCGGAGGACCACGACGGCGTGCGCCAGCAGCGCCTCCCGCACGTCTTCGACGACCTCGGTCACGGGTTCCCGGGAGGTGATCTCGGCGACGAACCCGTCCTGGATCGTGGTTGTTCCCACAGGCGTCTCCCTTCGGCTGACGATCCCGGCCGTCTGGACGAACCCGGATGGCCACGGACGGCCGGTACCACCGACGATCGTCCAAGGGAGCCAGGGCGGGGAAGCCGAACGGAGTTATCCGTACAACCCCGGACGCCTCCCGGCCGCCCGCCGTACCCGTTCGGCCAGGATCGCGACCACAACGGCGATCAGCGGCACGGCCACCACCGGGGAGGAAGACCGCTTCCACCAGCGGGGCGGCGGGCCTTGCGACGATGGCGGGGATGATCTTGGTGCGGCGCGACTCCGGCGAGGGGCGGCGCCGTTCCCGCGATCCGATACCTGCGGCGCATCCGGAGACGGTCACCGTCCGGAGCCGTGGCCGCCGAGAGGACCAGTGCCACAGTGCGGGCCGCGAGGGGAATGGGGAGAAAGAACGGCACGAAGTCCATGGTGCTGGTGATCGTAGGGCAGTATGGAGACCTGGGGTGATATCCATTCGGGTATCGGTGTGTGATTAATACCAATATTAGACAATACGCAGGTCAATGTGCTCTTATGGCCGGTATGTCCAGCTCGTCGCCCCGTACCCGCCTGTCCAGCATCGCCCGCCTCGCCACCGCCGCCACCGCCGCCGGGCTGGTGACCGCCGCGCTCGTGTTGCCCGGGGTGGGCGGCTCGGGGACCGCCGTGGTCGCGGTGGCCGACGCGCTGAACCTCCGGCCCGAGGCGCTGGCCGAGCCCCCGCTCCCCGAGAAGACCACGGTCTACGACCGCGACGGCAAGCGGATCGCGCAGTTCTACGCGCAGGACCGCCGGGCCGTCCCGCTGGAGAGCGTCTCCGAGGTGATGCGTACGGCCATCGTCGCGATCGAGGACTACCGCTTCTACGACCACGGCGCGATCGACGTCGAGGGCACCGCCCGCGCCGTGGTCAAGAACTTCGCCTCAGGGGGCATCGGCCAGGGCGGCTCGTCGATCACGCAGCAGTACGTCAAGCAGGTGCTGCTCAACTCGGCGCGGACCGATGAGGAGAAGAACGCGGCGGTGGAGGCCAGCTACGCGCGCAAGCTCAGGGAGCTGCGGCACGCGATGGCGGTCGAGCAGAAGTACACCAAAGATCAGATTCTTGAGAAATATCTGAACATCGCATACTTCGGTGCCGGAGCCAATGGCGTGGAGGCCGCCGCCAAGCGCTTCTTCGGCGTCTCGGCCGCCAAGCTCGACCTGGCCCAGGCCGCCACGCTGGCCGGTGCCGTCCAGGACCCGAACCGGACCTCGCCCGACCGCGGGGCGAAGGCGAAGCGGCTGCTGCTCGAACGCCGCAACGTGGTGCTCGACCGGATGGCGGAGCTGGGCCGGATCACCCGCGCGCAGGCGGCGGAGGCCAAGGCCCGCAAGCTCGGCTACAAGGGTGTCCGGCAGCCCAACGGCTGCCAGGAGAGCCGCTATCCGTACTTCTGCGAGTACGTGCGCCACGAGCTGCTGTCCGACCCCGCCTTCGGCCGCACGCGGGACACGCGGGAGCGGACCTTCGGGCTGGGCGGGCTCCAGGTCCGCACCACGCTCGACGCCAAGGCGCAGCGGGCGGCGGAGGCGGCGATCAAGAAGCACGTCGCGGCCTCGGACCGCGCGCTGGCCGCCGAGGCGCTGGTCCAGCCGGGTACGGGCGAGATCAGGGCGATCGCGGCCAGCCGTCCCTACGGCTCGGCGCGGAACCACATCTCCTACAACCCCGTCGCCGACTCCAAGCACGGCGGGCTGAGCGGCTTCCAGCCGGGCTCGACGTACAAGACGTTCACCCTGATCACCGCGCTCAAGCAGGGCATGCGGATCGACGACGGCATCACCGCCGGGGCCGGGTACACCGCGTCCGGGAGCGCCGCCTTCCGCAACTGCGCGGGCGAGAACGTGGGCGACCCGTCCTGGACGGTCACCAACGACGAGGGCTCGCCCGGCTTCAAGACGCTGGCCACCGGCACCTGGGGCTCGGTCAACACCTTCTTCATGGCCTTGCAGGAGCGGGTCGGCCTGTGCGAGACGGCCGAGACCGCCAGGTCACTGGGCGTCAAGCGGGCCGACGGCGCCGCCCTGCACGAGTACGAGACGTTCACGCTCGGCATCAACGAGAGCGACCCGGTGACCATGGCCACCGCCTACGCGGCCATCGCCGCGCGCGGCACCTACTGCGAGCCCATGGCGATCACCTCGATCACCGGCCGCGACGGCAAGAAGACCAACTACCGGCCGCGCTGCGAACGGGCGCTGGACCCGGGGGTGGCCGACGCGACCGCGCACATCCTGTCCGGGGTGTTCACCAACGGCACCGCGCGCGGCCTGTCCATCGGCCGCCCGGCGGCCGGGAAGACCGGCACCACCGACGGATACGCCACCGCCTGGTTCGCCGGGTTCACCCCCGACCTGGCAGGTGCCGTCGCCATCGGCGACCCGCGCGGCGCGCAGCGGCACAAGCTCACCGGCGTAACCATCGGCGGGCGGTACTACGGCGCGGTCCAGGGCGCGTCGCTGCCCGGCCCGATCTGGCAGGCGACCATGACGGCCGCGCTGAGCGGCGTCGCGGCCACGCCGTTCACGCCGGTGGACACGGCCCGCTTCGGCGGCTGCACCAAGGACTGCGCCCCCGAACCCCGGGACACCGAAGAGGACCGCGACCGGGACAACGGGAACGACCGCGGTCCCGGCAACCGCGACGACCGGGACAACAGGGGCGACCGAGACAACGGAAACAACGGGAACGGCAACGGGAACGACCGCCGCGACCGGGACGGCCGTGGTGACCGTGGTGACCGTGGTGACCAGGGCGACCGGGACGACTCCCCATGGGGCCGCCAGAACCTGGACGGATGACCCGCTGCCAGGATGTGAGCATGGCACGCACATTCGATGACCTGGTGGCGGAGGCGGCCGCCGCGCCCGTCGCGGGATGGGACTTCTCCTGGCTCGACGGCCGGGCGAGCGAACAGCACCCCTCGTAGGGCTACCAGCGCCTGATGAGCGACCGCCTCGCCGGGGCCGCCGCCGCGCTGGACGTGCAGACCGGCGGCGGCGAGGTGTCGGCGGGCGCGGCGCGGCTGCCCGCGGCGATGGCGGCCACCGAGTCCTGGCCGCCGAACGTGGCCAAGGCCACCCGGCTGCTGGAGTTCGCGGACGTCGGCGCGGACGTCTACTTCCTGCGCAAGGTGATCTAAATCGTGCCGGGATTCACCGCCGAGGGGTACGCCGACCGGCTGCGCGACCTCCACGAGCTGATCCAGCGGAACGGCCCGTTCGTCGCGCACTCCGCCAGGGTCCTGTTCGAGGCGCGGAAGCCGCATCCTCCGAACGGGTGATGCCGGGCGACGCGACGGGTGATGCCGCGCCGATCTTCGCGGCGCGAGCCTTGAGGCATGGAAGCCATCGAGGTGACAGACCTCCGCAAGACCTACGGGGACACGCACGCCGTGGACGGGGTGACGTTCACGGTCCGGGCCGGGGAGACCTTCGGCATCGTCGGTCACAACGGCGCGGGCAAGACCACCACCGTGGAGTGCCTGATCGGGCTCAAGCGCCCCGACGGCGGCACCGTGCGGGTGCTCGGGCATGACCCGCACCGCGGACGGCGGGCGCTGGCCCAGCGCGTCGGGTCCCAGTTGCAGGAGAGCGCGCTGCCCGAGCGGCTCAAGGTCGCCGAGGCGCTGCGCATGTTCGCCGCCTTCTACCGCGAGGCGGCCGACTGGCGCGAGGTGATGGACCGCTGGGGCCTGCGCCCGCTGGCCGCGAAGGCGTACGGCGACCTCTCCGGCGGCCAGAAGCAGCGGCTGATGCTCGCGCTCGCCCTGGTCGGCGACCCCGAGGTGGTCGTGCTCGACGAGCTGACCACCGGCCTGGACCCGATCGCGCGCCGCGAGACGTGGCGGCTGGTCGGCGACCTGAAGACGGCGGGCACCACCGTCGTCCTGGTCAGCCACTACTTCGACGAGACCGAGGCGCTCTGCGACCGGGTCGCCGTCCTCGCGGGGGGCCGGGTGCGGGACATCGGCGCCCCGGCCGAGATCGCCGCCCGCGCCGGCACCGCCTCGCTGGAAGAGGCGTACTTCGCCATCGTGGGAGGCGACCGATGAAGGCGTTCGCCGCTCTCACGGCCACCGAGCTGAGGCTGCTGTTCCGCGACCCCGCCTCGCTGTTCTTCATGATGGCCTTCCCCCTCATGCTGCTGGTGCTCAAACGCGGCGACGGCGACGCCGTCCCCGGCTACATCGCGATGATCGTGGCCATCGGCGGGATGGGCGCGCTGCCCGGCATCGTGGCCTCCTACCGCGAGCGCAAGGTGCTCAAGCGGCTGGCCACGACGCCGATCTCGCCGATCCTGCTGTTCGGCGCGCAACTGGTGGCGCAGGTCGTGGCCGGGTTCGCCGGGTCGGTGCTGCTGGTGGTCGCGGCGGTCACATTGTTCGGCACTCCGGCTCCCAGGGACCTGCCCATGCTGGCGGCCGCCTTCCTGCTCTGCACGGTGATGGTCTGCGCGCTCGGGTTCGTGGTGGCCGCCGTCGTGCGGAACACCAGGGGGGCGAGCCTGGTCGGCATGCTGGTGATGTTTCCGATGATCTTCCTGGCGGGCGCGGCCGTGCCCAGGCGGGCGCTGCCCGAGCCGTTGCGGCGGATCGGCGACTTCCTGCCGCTGACGCCGGGCGTGGAGGCCCTGAGCGGCGCGTGGTCCGGTGCCGCCGCGCTCTTCCCTCTGGTGCTCCTCGCCGGGATCATTGTGGTGGCCACGGCGGTCGCCGCCGCGCTGTTCCGATGGGAGTGAGCACGTGAACGTCTGGGAGGCGCGCTGGTTGCGGGCCTTCCACCTGCTCTACTACGCCTGCCTGGCGCTCGGGCTGATCCTCTCGTTCGGCGAGGGCGCCGCGCCCTCGCCGTCCACTCTCGCGCTGCTGGCCCTGATGGCGGCCTGGCACGGCCTGTTCGTGGTGCGGCGGGCGGACCTGCTCGGGCGTCTCAACCCGATGGTCTTCCACCTGGCCGTGATCTGCGTGCTCTACGTGGCGCTGGTGGCGGGTGACCGGTCCTTCGACGTGGTGATCTTCGGGCTGATGCCGCAGCCGTACCTGATGCTGCGGGCCCCCTGGTCGTACGCGGGAGCGGTGGCGACGGTGCTGTGCACGTTCGCGGCCAGGGGTCATCTGGACCGGCCCGACGTGGTGTGGCAGCTCATCGGCAGCTCCGGCCTGGTGGTGGCGATCGGGCTGTTCGTGGACTACGTCTCCCGGCAGAGCGCGCAGAACCGGACGGTCGGGGTGCTGGAGGAGCGGGCCCGGCTGGCCAGGGAGATCCACGACACCATCGCGCAGGGGCTCAGCGGGATCATCACCCAGCTTGAGGCGGCCGAGCAGGCGATGCCCAAGACTCCCGAAGACCCCGGCGAACCGGACGCGCCCGATCTGGCCGCCGTGCGCAGGCGGATCGCGCTGGCCAAGGAACTGGCGCGGGACAACCTGACCGAGGCGCGGCGCTCCGTGGACGCGCTGCGGCCCGGCCCACTCGCCGACGCGCGGCTCGACGCCGCGCTCGCCGAGGTGGCGGCGCGCTGGTCACGGACCTCCGGGGGGACGGTGACCGTGTCGGTGGAGGGCACGCCCCGGCCGCTGCCCGGCGATGCGGGCACGACGCTGCTCCGTGCGGCGCAGGAGGGCCTGTCGAACGCGGCCAAGCACGCTCGGGCGGGCAGGGTCGCGATCACGCTGACGTACATGGACGATGAGGTGACGCTCGACGTGTTCGACGACGGCGAGGGCTTCGACCCGGCCGCGCCCGGCCCCGGCTACGGCCTGGCCGCCATGCGGGAACGGGCGGGCGGCGTGGGCGGCACGCTGACCGTCGAGTCCGCGCCGGGAGAGGGGACGGCACTGTGCCTGCGCATCCCCTCAAACTGATGATCGTCGATGACCACCCGGTGGTCCGCGACGGCCTGCGCGGAATGTTCGACCACGTGCCCGGCATCGAGGTGGTCGCCGAGGCGTCCGACGGCTTCGAGGCGCTGGCCATGGCCCGCCGGGCAAGCCCGGACGTGGTGCTGATGGACCTGCGGATGCCCGGCCTGGACGGCGTCGGCGCCATCGAACGCCTCCGCGTGGACCACCCGGAGATCAAGGTGATCGTGCTGACCACCTACGACACCGACGCCGACGTCACCCGCGCGATGGCCGCCGGGGTCGCCGGGTACCTGCTCAAGGACGCGCCGAGGGAGGAACTGCACCGCGCGGTCCGCACGGCCGCCGCCGGCGGGGCGGTGCTGGCCCCGTCGGTGGCCTCCGCCCTCATCGGCCGCCCTCCCGCGCAGGACCCGAGCCCGCGCGAGCTGGAGGTGCTGCGCCTGGTCGCGCGGGGGTCGGCCAACAAGGAGATCGCCAGGACGCTGCTGATCAGCGAGACGACGGTGAAGACCCACCTGAAGCACGTCTTCGCCAAACTCGGCGTGGACACCAGGGCGGCGGCCGTCGTCGTGGCCATGGAACGCGGACTCATCTGAGATTCTCAGGGACGAGGTGTCCAGAAGCGGCCGGTACCGTTCGTTCTCTTCGTGAAGACGGGCCAAGAGCCCCCTGAGACGGAGGAACGACCATGAGCGAGCACGACGGGCCGCGTGTCACCGGAGTCCACACGGTGGGGGTGCCGGTCACCGACCAGGACCGGGCGGTCGGCTTCTACACCGGCACGCTGGGCATGGAGAAGCGGGCGGACGCGCCGCTGCCGGGGTTCGGCGGACGCTGGATCGAGGTGGCGCCGCGAGGGGCGGCGGTGACGATCGCCCTGGTTCCCGCGCGGGAGAGCGTCCCGGCCGGGGTCGAGACGGGGATCCGGCTGACCACGGCCGACGCGGGGGCGCTGCACGCCGTACTGACCGGGGGCGGCGTGGACGCCGGCGAGGTGCTGCGCTGGGACGGCGTCCCGGCCATGTTCGAGTTCCGCGACCCCGACGGCAACACGCTGGAGATCGTCGAGACCGCAGCCGAGACCGGGAGGATCTGATGCCGCTCTACATCGCGCTCACCTATACCCAGGAGGTGGACTGGTCGGGGCCGGAGTACGCCGACGGCCTGCGTGAGTACGCCGCCTTCGAGGAGGCTCACGCCGCGATCCTGCGCGGCGGGCACGCGCTGTATCCGACGGCGACCGCCACGACCGTGCGGGTCCCCGACGGCAAAGGCGGCGACCCCATCCTCAGCGACGGGCCGTACGCCGAGACGAAGGAGGCGCTGACCGGCTACTTCCTGCTGGAGTGCGCCGACCTCGACGAGGCGCTCGCGGTCGCCGCGAAGATCCCCGCCGCCTGGTACGGCACGATCGAGGTACGGCCGCTGCACCCCACGCTCGGCGGCTGAGCGTGGGCGCGGGCGAGGCGGCCGAGCGGCTGGTGCGCGAGGAGGGCACCCGCGTGCTGGCCACGCTGATCCGCGTCACCGGCGACATCGACCTGGCCCAGGACGCCGTGCAGGACGCCGTCGTGCGGGCGCTGGAGCGCTGGCCGCGCGACGGCGTGCCGCCGAACCCGCGCGCCTGGCTCACCGTCACCGCCAAGCGCCGCGCCATCGACCTGCTGCGGCGGGAGTCGGGCCGCACCGGCAAGGAGGTCCAGGCGACCATGTCCCTGGATGTGGAGCCCGAGCCCGCCGAGGTGGTCCGCGACGACCTGCTGCGGCTGATGTTCACCTGCTGCCATCCGGCCCTGTCACCGGAGACCCGGGTCGCGCTGGCGCTGCGCACCCTCGGCGGGCTGTCCACCGCCGACATCGCCCGCGCCCTGCTGGTGCCGGAGGCCACCATGGCCAAGCGGCTCACCCGCGCCAAGCAGAAGATCCTCCGCGCCCGGATCCCGTACCGGGTGCCGGGCGCGGAGGAACTGCCCGCCCGCCTGGCGGGCGTTGCCGCGACCATCTACCTGATCTACAACGAGGGGTACACGGCGGGGCCGGGGGCCGACCTGCTCAGGGTGGCGCTGAGCGAGGAGGCGATCCGGCTGGCCCGCCGGCTCGCCGAGCTGATGCCGGACGAGGCCGCCGCGCTGGGTCTGCTGGCGCTGCTCTCGCTGCACGACGCCCGCCGTCCGGCCCGCCTGGACGCTGAGGGCCGGGTGGTGCCCCTGGCAGACCAGGACCGGTCGCTGTGGGACGCCGCGCGGATCAGGGAGGGGGTCACCCTGGCCGGGGCGGCGCTGCGCCGCGCCCCACGGCGGCCCGACGCCTACGCCGTGCAGGCCGCCATCGCGGCCTGTCACGCGCTGGCCCCCTCCTACGCCGACACCGACTGGGACGCGGTCGTCTCCTGGTACGACGTGCTGCTCACCGTGCACGACACCCCGGTCACCCGGCTCAACCGCGCCGCCGCCGTGGCCGAACGGGACGGCCCGCGGGCCGCGCTCGCCCTGGTCGAGGCGATCGACGGCCTCGACGGCTACCCGTGGTGGCACGCCTCTCGCGCCGAGCTGCTGCACCGCCTCGGCCGCCCGGAGCCGGCGGCCGAGGCGCTCCACCAGGCCATCGCCACCGGCCTGAACGAGCCGCTCGCCGAGCATCTGCGCCGCCGCCTGGATGACCCTGCGGATTGACCGGCGGTTGCCGGCGGCGGCGACCTGGGCCTCTGGGACGCGACGACCGGCGCGGTGCTGCCCGCGCCGCCGGACTTCCCCCGGCGCGAGAGCGAGGCCCTGGCCCTCGCGGGCGACGAGCTCGTCGCGATCGACGCGAACGGGCTCGTCTGGACGTGGAACCGGCGGACCGGGCGGACGACCCGCGCCCAGATCGGCGGCTGCCCGGACGGCAGCGGTCCGCTCGTCGCCGAGGCCGCCTTCGACCCGCTGGGCAGGACCGTGGCGGTCTCCGACTCGTGCGGCCAGACGGCGTTGTGGGATGTCACGTCGGGACGGCACCTCATCACGTTCCCGGGGGCACAGGACGACCCGGGGCTCATGGCGAACGGCCGGCGCACCCTCGCCTTCACCCCAGACGGCGGCACGCTGCGCCGGGGCGGCACATCGTGGGACGTCCGCCCGCTGGCCGCCGTCGCCGCCCCGGACACGGCGATCGCCGCCATCTGCGCGGCCGTGCGCCGTGACCTGAACACCGCCGAACGCGCCGCGTATCTCACCGGCCAGGCCCCCTCCCCGACCTGCCCGACCTCCTGACATAGCCTGAAGGCGTGACGGAGGAGGAGGGGGCCGTACGCGAGCGGCTCGAAGCCGATCGGCGGGCGACCACGGCCCGGATCGCCACGCTGCGCGGTGACCGAGACGAGATCGTGGCCTCGGCGTCCTCGTCGGCCGACGACGAACACGACCCGGAGGGCACCTCCACCGCCTTCGAGCGAGCGCATCTGCAGGCCCTTCTCGACCAGGCGCTCGCCCACCTGGCCGAGCTCGACCGCGCCGAAGAGCGGCTGCGTGACGGCACCTACGGGGTGTGCGCCTCCTGCGGGCGGCGGATCGCCGGCGAGCGGCTGTCGATCCTGCCCGCCACCACGACCTGCGTCGCGTGCGCGTCGAAACGGCGGCGCTGAGCCGTCCGGTCCGGGGTCACCAGCGGACCGGGACCGTGCGCAGGCCGCCGACCGCCAGCGCAGCTCCGCCGCGCTCGCCTCGGCGGTCAGATCGACGGGTTGCCCGTCCCCGCCGGCCCTCGCGCCGCCGGTCGCAGGGCGGCCAGCAGCCACGGGTCCTTGCCCGGCAGCGTCAGCACGTCCGGCAGCCACCCGGCCACCCGGAGCGCCAGGCGCAGGTTGAACAGCGCCGCGCCGCAGCTCACGTGCAACGACCGGCCGCGGGGGTCGCCGACCCGCAGCCTGCGGTCGGGGTCGCCCCACAGGGTGAGGTACGTCCTTCGTGCCGAACCGCCACGGCTGGGTGTTGTGCACCGAGGGGCCTGACCGGCGGCGACGAACAGCCGCCTGACTCCCGCCCCGGTGGTCAGCGAAGATCGCACGGCACACCTCCTTGATCTCGCCACCAACGCTGCCGGAGACGGTCCGGACGCGGACAGGGCGGACGATCCACCGCGAGGGTGCCGAAGGTCCCGGACCGGGCAGGGCCTGTGGCGCGGGAGCGCCGAACCGCCGGGACCTTGGTCCCCCGGGGGCGGGGCTGCTCGGGCTGTGCGAGCGGCCGGGGTTCGACGGCGAGGCCGTGGCGCGGCTGGAGGCGGGCGCGGCGACGTGGTCGCGTGTCGATCCGCTGGCCTGGCGGGTCGAGCGGCGCGACGGGATGTGGGTCTACGACGCCACCGCGACGATCGACGACCTGCCGCGGGCCCGCGCCGGCGGCGAGCCGCCCGGCCGGTGACCGGGCGGGCGGCGGTCACTTGCGGCGGTCGCCCTTTGGGTCGGCGGCCATCCGGGCGGCCAGCGCGGCGGCCTGGGTGCGGCGCTGCATGCCGAGCTTGCTGAGCAGGCTGGAGACGTAGTTCTTGACCGTCTTCTCCGCCAGGAACAGCCGCTCGCCGATCTGCCGGTTGGTCAGCCCCTCGCCGATGAGGTCGAGGATGTGCCGCTCCTGCTCGCTGAGCGCGGCCAGCGGGTCGCGGCGGGCGGCCTGCTCGCGCAGGCGGGTGAGCATGGCGGCGGTGGTGGCCGGGTCGAGCAGCGACTGCCCGGCGGCGACCGTGCGGACCGCGCCGACCAGGTCGGAGCCGTGGATCTGCTTCAGGACGTATCCGGCCGCCCCGGCCATGACGGCGTCGAAGAGGGCGTCGTCGTCGGCGTAGGAGGTGAGCATCAGGCAGGCGAGGCCGGGCAGCCGGGAGCGGACCTCGCGGCAGACGTCGACGCCGTTGCCGTCGGGCAGCCGCACGTCGAGGACGGCGACGTCGGGCTTGAGCGCCGGTATCCGGGCGATGGCGGACTCGGCGGTGCCGGCTTCGCCGATGATCTCGATGTCGTCCTCCGACCCGAGCAGCGCGGCCACGCCACGGCGGACTACTTCGTGATCGTCTACGAGGAACACGCGAATCATGCCTCTGACGCTATCCTCTCCACGGCGTGACCCGGTAGGGACCATGGTCCCCGGTCAGGACGACGGGCCGCTCGCCGTACCGGCGGGCTCCGGATCCGGCTGGCCGCGCCGCACGGCTCCGAGGGTGACCACCGCCCCGGTGGCGTTGATCGTCCGCGCGGTGTGCATGGACCGGCGCGCGGCGGCCGAGGTCTCGCTCCGCAGCAGCCCGGTTCAGTGGCGGACCATGCCGATCTGAGAGAACGTGAAGGAGGTGAAGACGCCGAGGATGTACAGGTGGATCAGATGGGTCACAGACGCCCGGAAGGCCCACAGCAGCAGTTCGGCGGCGGCGGCCAGGGCGATCACGCCGTTGGAGAAGACCAGCCGGTCGCCGCGCGTGTAGAGCTGGCGGGGCAGGTAGTGGTGCCTGGCGAGCACGGAGGCGAGCAGCGGGAAGCCGTTGAAGGCGGTGTTCACGGCCAGGATCAGGATCAGCGCGGTCGCCGCCTGCGTCAGGTAGAAGCCGAAGCTGTGGGAACCGCCCAGGACGGCGGCGGCCAACTGGGCGATCACCGTCCGCTGCGGCGCGGTGGTGCAGTGCTCGGGGCCGGCGAACTGGCACGGGTCGGCCGCCAGGTGAACGTCCGAGATCAGCGCCAGCGCGGTGATCCCGGCGAACATCACGATCGCGCAGAGGCCCATCAGCGCGAGGGTGGTCGCGGCGTTGCGCGACTTGGGCGGGCGGAACGCGGGCACGCCGTTGGAGATGGCCTCCACTCCGGTCAGCGCGGTGCAGCCGGCTTGACGGAAGGTTTGCCCGTGCACGGCCCCCGCGCAACCAGCGGCGATCCGGGTAAAGGGCGGTCATCCCACATGCCGCCGCGGATCACCGCACCCTACCGCGCCACGGTGAGCGAGCGGTCGTGGGCGCGGACGCTGGCGGGGACGTCGGCGTTCGTGATCGGCGTGCTCGACATCGTGCGCGCCGTGCATCCGGCCTTCGCCCGCACGCGGCTGGCCGGGATCACCGATGTGCTGCCGGGCGGGGCCGTGGCGATCGCGGGCGCGGCGTCGCTGATCGTGGGGGTGCTGCTGGTCATGCTCGCGCACGGGCTCCGGCGCGGGAAGGCGCGGGCCTGGCGGCTGATCATGGTGCTGCTGCCGGTGAGCGCGGTGGCCGGGGTGCTGCACGGCGGGCACCCGCTCACCGTGGCGCTCACCCTCGGGCTGTTCGTCGTGCTGCTGGCCGCCCGGAGCGAGTTCCGGGCCCTCTCCGACCCGCGTACCCGCTGGCGCGCCCTGTGGGTCTTCCTGGCCATGGCGACGGTCGCCGTGGCCGTCGGCTACCTGATGGTGAGCGCGTACGCGGTCGCCGCGCCCCCCGCCGACCGGCTCGCGCAGGTGCTGCTCGGCCTGGCCGGTCTGCCCGGTCCGGTCACGTTCATCGGGCCGCGCGCGGACGACCTGGTCACCTACTCCCTGGCCGGGCTCGGTGCGCTCACCGCCGTGACCACCCTCTATCTGGTTTTGCGCCCGGAACGCCCGATCGCCGCGCTCACTCCCGACGAGGAGCGGGCCGTCCGGTGCCTGCTCGACCGCGAGGGGGCGCGCGACTCGCTGGGCTACTTCGCGCTGCGCCGGGACAAGAGCGTGATCTTCTCCCCGACCGGGAAGGCCGCGATCGCCTACCGGGTGGTGGGCGGGGTGATGCTGGCCAGCGGCGACCCCATCGGCGACGTCGAGGCGTGGCCGGGGGCGATCAGGGAGTTCACCGCGAAGGCCGGACGGCACGCCTGGGTGCCCGCCGTGATCGGCTGCAGCGAGGAGGGCGGCACGATCTGGAGCCGGGAGACCGGCCTGCGCGCGCTGGAGATGGGCGACGAGGCCGTGGTGGAGGTGGCCGGTTTCCACCTCGAAGGCAGAGCCATGCGCAACGTCCGGCAGATGGTCCACCGCACCGAGCGCGCCGGCTACACCTGCGAGGTGAGGTGGGCCGCCGACATCGGCGCGCCCGAGTGGGAACACCTCCGCCACGCCGCGCGGGCCTGGCGTGGCACCGCGCGGGAGCGCGGCTTCTCCATGGCCCTCGGCCGGATGGGCGACCCCGCCGATTCCGGATGCGTCCTCGCCACCGCCCGGGGCCCCGACGGCGAGGCCGAAGACGGATCCCGGCCGGCGGCGATGCTGCACTTCGTCCCGTGGGGCGCGCACGGCCTGTCGCTCGACCTGATGCGGCGCGAACGGGGCGGCGCCCCCGGGCTCAACGAACTGCTGATCGTGAAGGTGCTCCAGGCGGCCCCGGCGCTCGGAGTGTCCGCCGTCTCGCTGAACTTCGCGATATTCCGGTCGGCGCTGGCCAGAGGGGAGCGGCTGGGCGCGGGGCCGATCCGGCGCGCGTGGCGGGCTGTACTGATCTTCCTGTCCCGGTGGCTCCAGATCGAGTCGCTCTACCGGTTCAACTCGAAGTTCCAGCCGCGCTGGGAGCCCAGGTTCCTGATCTACCCGGCGACCCGCGACCTGCCCAGGATCGGGCTGGCCGCCCTGCGGGCCGAGGCGTTCATCGGCGGACCTCGCCTCAGGCCCGGCGGGCGCGGTAGGCGCTGACCTTCTGCCGGTTGCCGCAGCGCTCCATCGAGCACCAGCGCCGCCTGCCGGGGCGCGAGGTGTCGAGGAACAGCAGCAGGCAGTCGGAGGCCGCGCATTCGCGGATCCGGTCCCTGTGGGGGCCGGTGAGCATGTCGATGGCGTCGGCCGCGGCGGCCCCGAGGATCTGTGCGCCGGTCACCGGCCCCGCCCAGGCGCGGCTCCCGGTGGCCGGGTCGATACGCGGCCGGGGGAACGCGGTCGCGCCTTCGTTGACCACGTCAAGCGCCTCGGCGGCGGGCCGCTCGCCGTGCGCCATGGCCTGGGCGACGGTCAGCATCGTGTCGCGGAACCGCCGGATCGCGGCCAGCTCGGAGTGGTCGATGCGCAGGTCGTCGAGCGGGGCGACGGCGGCGAGCCGGGAGTCGGCCAGCCAGCGGGCCAGGTCGTCGGGGGTGTGCAGGATCTCGTGGCGCGCGAACTTCCCGGGGCCGCCGGTGAGCAGCAGCTCCAGGCAGAAGCTTCCCGGGTCGAAGGCGAACCGCTGCCCGTCGTGACCCGTCAGGACCCGTGTTCTCGACGGCATGTAACCACCTTATCCGGTGTCATTCGCGCGGTTCCACGGCGGCGGCCCGGAACCTGGACGGCGAGACGCCCGCCCAGGTCACGAATGCCTGCCGCAGGGACTCGGCGGAGGCGAATCCGCACCGCCGGGCGATCCCGGCGACCGGTTCGCGGGTCGAGGTGAGCAGCCGGGAGGCCGCCCGCAGCCGCGCGTCGCGGACCACGCGCGTGGGCGTACGGCCGACGTGCTCGGCGAACAGCCTGCTCAGATGGCGTTCGCTGACCCCGGCGAACGCGGCCAGCCGGGCCACGCCGAGATCCTCTGCCAGGTGCCCGGCCACGTGATCGATGACCTTCCGCACCAGCAGCCGGTCGGCGTGCGGGATCGCGGTGAACAGGCTCACCTGCGCCTCGTCTCCGGGCCGTTGCAGGTAGGCGACCGTGCCCATGGCCACCCGGCGGGCGATCTCGGCCCCGTGGTCCTCCTCGATGAAGGACAGCGTGAGGTCCAGCGCCGCCGTCACCCCGCCGGAGGTCGAGACCGGGCCGTCCCTGACGAAGACGGGCGCGGGATCGACGCGCACGCGCGGGTATCGCGTGGCGAGCTGGTCCGCCTCGAACCAGTGGGTGGTGGCCCGGCGGCCGTCGAGCAGCCCGGCCTCGGCGAGCACGGTGGCCCCGGTGCACACCGAGGCGACCCGGCGTGCCAGCGCCGCCAGCCGTCGCACCTGGCCGACGAGCCGGGGGTTGGCGGCGGCGGCCTCGTGTCCCTGCCCGCCGGAGACCACCAGGGTGTCGATCGGGCCGCGCACGGCGTCGATCCGGTCCTGCCCGGACAGTTCGAGGCCGGAGTCGCAGCGGACGGGACGTCCCATCGGCGTCGCGAACAGCGTCCGGTAGGCCGGGTCGGCGCCCATCCGGTTGGCGTAGTCGAAGCCGGTCGTCACGCAGGCCACGTCCACCAGCTCGATGCCGTCGAAGCCGACGATCACGATCAGCCGCATGCCTCCACCGTAAGGCCGGGCCGGACGGACCATCGGCAACCGCGCGACACGGCCAGGAATCCCAGCGAATCGGACGAGCCGCCCGCCGTACCGGCCGGTTGGCCGTCCGCCAGGCCGATGCTTCCGCCATGGACTCCGCCGCGCGCCCCGCGCGGCTCCGCACGACCGGAGAGGCACCGATGCACGACACGATCACCTGGCCGGACCTGCGAGGATGGCATCGGCCGCTGCTGGTGGTGGCGGCCGTGACCGCGCCGTTCGTGCTGGTCTCGCTGGCCGGTGTGCTGCTCGACGGGCGCGTCCTGGTCGGCGCGCCGATCTGGGCCAAGCCGTTCAAGTTCGCGGTCTCGATCGTGATCTACGCCCTCACCTGGTCCTGGCTCATCGCCTACCTGCCGCGCCACCGGCTGGTCCGCTGGGCCGCGGCGATCATCGCCGCCGCGCTGCTGATCGAGTACGTGGTGATCGTCGGCCAGGTGGTGCGGGGCCGCCAGAGCCACTTCAACGTCGCCACCCCGCTCGACGCCGTCCTGTGGGGCGTGATGGGCACGTCGATCGCCGTGCTCTGGCTCGCCAACCTGGTGGTCGCGGTCTTCCTGGTGCGGGTGCGCATCGGCGGGCGTCCGCTCACCTGGGCGGTGCGCGCCGGGACGGTGATCTCGCTGTTCGGCATCGGGATGGCGTTCATGATGACCAGGCCCACGACGGCCCAGAGCGGCTCGATGCGCGGCGGAGACTTCGGTGGCCTCATCGGCGCGCACAGCGTGGGCGTCGTGGACGGCGGGCCGATCATGCCGGTCACCGGCTGGAGCACCACGGGCGGCGACCTGCGGATCACCCACTTCATCGGCATCCACGCCCTCCAGGCGCTGCCCCTGGTGGCCGTGCTGCTCGCGCACCTGGCCCGGCGGCTGCCCGTCCTGGGCGACGAGGTGGTGCGGACCCGGCTGGTGCTCGTCGCCTCGGCCGGATACGCCGCCCTCACCCTCCTGACGCTGTGGCAGGCGCTGCGCGGCCTGCCGCTGCTGAGCCCCGACGGCGTCACCCTCTGGACCGCCGCCGCGATCGCCGGGCTGACGCTCGCCGGCACGGTGACGGTGATCGGCGCGGGCCGCGCCCGCCGCGCGGCCCGCTGATCCCGCCCCCGGGGGCGTCAGGGATTGTCGTAGCCGACCCAGTTGATGAACCACCCGTAGCTCTGCGCGGTCGCCGGGGTCAGCGCCGAGCCGTCCTTCCACTGGACGTAGACGCGGAACCTGGTGGCCGTGGCGCTGTAGACCGCGCTCGGGCCGACCAGGTTCCACTGGCTGCCGCCGGTGCTGCCGATGGAGGTCACGTAGACGGGGGAGCCGGTGAACCGGGCCGCCGTGGTGTCCACGTCGATGTAGATGCCGTTCGCGCCGTAGGCCACCCAGCCCTGGCCGGGGGTGCTCTGGCCTGCGGCGATGCGTGCGGTTGGCATGAAGCGGTTCCTTTCGCTGTCAACCGGTGTCACTTTCAGCATCCATCTCATCACCGTGCGAATCGAGCCATGGTCCGCTGTACCTCCGGCCACACAAGTACCGCCACGCGGCGATTGCCCCAGTGCCCACTTTCGCCACGTGCGCCGTTTGACCGTTTCGGGACTTTGGGCCCGGCCGGGAATGCCTTCCGGCACTGAACCGGCCTCGCCCGGGGGCGAAAAGGTTGAATGGTGGGATTCCTGGATGAGCAGCGCGACCCCCTGCTGGCGGGCGCCCTGCTCAAGGCGATCCACACCTTCACCGCCGCCCCGTGGACGATCACGGAGATGTGCGGCGCGCGGACGCACGGCCTGGCCGCGCGCGGGCTCGGCGACCTCCTGCCGAGCGGGTCACGGCTCGTCCACGGGCCGGGCTGCCCGATCTGCGGCACTCCGCCCGAGGTGATCGACCGGGCCTTGGCCGTCGCCGCGCACCCCGGCGTGATCCTCACGACCTCCGCCGACATGCTGGAGGTCCCCGGCACGGAGACCGGCCTCGCGGCACTGCGGGCGCGCGGCGCGGACGTGCGGGCCGTGCCCGGCCCCTTCGACGCCGTGCGGCTGGCCGTGGAGACCCCCCGGAGCGAGGTGGTCTTCTTCGCGACCGGCTGCGAGACGACCGCCACCGCCACCGCCACCGCCGTGCTGCACGCCGCCGAGCTGGGCCTGCGCAACCTCACCTTGCTGACCGGCCACCTCCTGGCGCTGCCCGCGACGGCGGCGGCGCTCGCCCTGCCGTCTGAGGGGAACACGGCGTTCCTGGCCCCCGGACGCGTGTGCGCCGTGACCGGCTGGGCGGGCTACGAGCCGCTCGCCGCCACGCACCGGACGCCGATCGTGGTGACCGGGGCCGCGCCGCTGGAGCTGCTGGACGGCGTGCTGATGGCGGTCCGGCAGCTCGCGAGCGGGCGCGCGGAGGTGGAGAACGGGTACGCGCGGGCGGTCGGCCGTACCGGCAACATCGCGGCGCGCGAACTGGCCGGACGCGTCTTCCGCGTCACGGCGGGCCGCTCCCGGCGGCTCGGGATCATCCCGGACGGCGGGCTGGCCCTCGCCGCCGAGTACGCCGCCTTCGACGCGGCGGCGCGCTTCGGCGTCGGCGACCTGGCCGGAGCCCCAGCGTGACGGCGGGTCCCGGCCCCGGTCGTGCCGGGAGGGGTTCCCGTCAGAAGTTCGCGATACGGCGGCCGGTGACGCGGTGCGGCGCGATACGGACGTAGAGGTCGCGCTCGCCGCCGGCCCACGGCTCCACGCCGAGCCCGGTGACGCCGGCCAGTTCCGCTTCGGTGATGTGGTGGATCGGCCCCTGGATGAGGACGCTCCAGCCCGCGCTGTGCGCCTCGTCGATCCGGTCGACCTCAAAGGCGATCTTGAATTCCACGCCCTCCAGGCCGGTGCGCAGGTCCTCGTCGATCACGCCGCCGTAGCGGGTGCGGAACACCACGGCCCCGCCGTCGCCGGTGCGGTAGTTGACCGGGATGACGGTGATGCCGGTCCGGCCGTCGAAGGCGATCCGGCCGACCCCGCCGGGGGCGATCAGGCGCAGGCACTCCTGCTCGGTGAGCGCAGTGAGCACCGGCTCCCTGGCCGGGCCGCCACCGCCGGGCGGGTGCTCCAGCTCGCCGCCGAGCAGTTCCTCCGGCGTGGTGCCGAGGGCGCGGGCGATCTTCAGCAGCATCCCGTCGGTCGGGCGGGCCGTCGTCTCCTCCAGGTACTCCACGTATCCGGCGTCCACCCCCGTGCGCGCGGCCACCTCGTCGCGGCTCAGCCCGCTCTCGTTGCGGTGGTGGGCGATCCGGCGGCCGAGATCGCCGGGCGCGGGCGGTGTTCTCCTCGTGGGCATCGTTGGTCCTCCAGTCCGGTGGCGAAGTCGCGAAACAGACGCTATCTGCCCGGGAAAGGCGGTCCTAAGAGGCGTCCGACCGGACTGCCAGGGACCAAGGGCCCGGACTTCACGCGGCGGAGCGGGGACCTGTGGACCTGGGACGTGGGCCCGCGCCGTCGTCGAATGGAGGGGGAGAAGGAGGTTCGCGATGTCATCTCCGATAGTGGTGGGCGTGGACGGCTCGGCTCAGGCGGGCGCGGCGGTCCGGTGGGCGGCCGAGGACGCCGTGCGGATGGCCACGCGGTTGCACATCGTCGCGGCCGTGGATCGCACGCCGTACGAGATCCGGCGGTTCCCGGCCGAATGGAGGGGACCTGACCGGGCGGTCGAAGAGGCGCGGGCGGCGCTCGCCGACGCGGAGGCCATCGCCCGGGGCCACCGGCCGCTGGTCAGGGTGACCACGGAGGTGTGCGAGGGAGCCCCGGCGCACGTGCTGCGCGAACGGGACGGCGCGGTCGAGATCGTGGTCGGCAGCCGGGGGCTCGGCGCGTTCGCCGGAGCGGTGCTGGGCTCGGTGAGCAGCCGGGTCGCGGGCCAGGCCCGCTGTCCGGTCGTGGTGGTCCGCGACGTGGAACGGGACCGGTACTACCGTGTCGTGGTCGGCCTGGACGACTCCGACGCGTGCGAGCCCGCGCTCGCCTACGCCGTCGAGCAGGCGTGGCTGCGCGGCGCGACGCTGCACGCCGTGCACGCCTGGCAGACGCCCGCGCACGTCATCAGCCCCGAGACGGTGATCGCCGCCGACGAGATCCGCGAGGAGCGGCGCCGCGCCGCCGTCCAGCGGCTCGACGTGTGGCGGGAGAAGTATCCGCAGGTCGAGGTGACCGAGGAGATCAGCGACACGCATCCGGTGCCCGCGCTCGTCGGGGCGTCGGCGACGTGCGACCTGCTGGTGGTGGGCTCGCACGGGCGGGGGCCGGTCCGCTCGGCGCTGCTCGGCTCGGTCAGCCGGGCCGTGCTGCACCACGCCCGCTGCACGGTGGCCGTGGTGCGGTCGCACGAGCTGGACGTGTGAGGCTGGACGTGTGAGGCGATCCGGCGGGGCCACCGGGAGGGGAGTCACACCGTCCGGTGGCCCCGCTGGGCGATCTCCCAGGAGCGCGCCCAGGCGGCGGAGCGGCGGCGGTCGAGCTCCAGGCGGGCGGCGGCGTACACGAGGAGCAGCACGCCCGCCGTACCGATCGGGACGCCCGCTCCGGCGGCGACCGCGCGGGCCGCGCTCCTGGTGCGGTCCGGAGGGTCGGTGACCGGATTCCCGGCGGGGTCCAGCCAGACTTGTACGGCCGCGCCCGCCTTCGCGACGCGCGGCACCACGGCGCGGACGGTCACCACCCTCCCGTCGGCCTCCCGCCAGCGCACCGGCGCGAGCACCGGGACGGACGTGCCATCGGCCGACACCCACGGGAGCTTCGGCGCGTCGGTCACCAGGTGTCCGGTGACCCAGCGGCCGGCCCGTTCGGCGGCCAGCTCCCCTTCGTGGATCGCCATTCCCATGGTGACGCCGACGGGGACGCTCGCCACGGTCAGCGTGACCGCGGCCGCCACGACGGCGGACTCCACACGGTCCACCGTCCTGCGCAGCGGGTTGCCGTCGGGCCGGTACAGCCGGACTCGCCGCGCCGCCCGTTCCACCCATGACCGCATGCGGATCACCTCGTCTCCGGCACCATCCTTCGCCTCCTGCGGCACATGATCCAGGGACTTTGGCCATGGCGGGCGGAGGACGTTCGGCCCCCTCGCTCGTGTCGCCGATCCGGTTGTGCCGAAAATTGGGGATAAAGTCCCTTCCGTCCGGTGCCCTATGACCCTGTCGCGGGCAGGCCGAAAGGAGTGACGGTAGGAGGAACCGACCGGGGAGACGACGTGATCATTGTTGGAGTGGACGGGTCGCGGGCCGGACTTGAAGCCGTCGGATGGGCGGCGAGAGAGGCGGCCCTGCGCGACACGCCGTTGCTGGTCGCCCACGCGATCCCGGCCTGGGCCTGCGAACCGGCCACCGGCCGTTACGCCGAGGTGGCCGCGTGGATGCGCGAGGGCGGGCAGAGCGTGCTGAACACCGCCGAGGAGCGGGCGCGGCGCGAACGGCCGGGCATCGCCGTCAGCGGCAGGCTGCTGCCCGGCGACCCGCGCGCCGCCCTGATCGGCGCGGCGGGTGAGGCCGAGCTGATGGTCATCGGCAGCCACGGCCTGGGCGGGGTGCGCGGGCTGCTGCTCGGGTCCGTCGCCTACGGCGTGGCCGGGCACGCCGCCTGCGACGTGGTCGTGGTGCGCGAACTGCCGTCCCGGCCCAGGGCCGAGGTCGTGGTCGGCGTGGACGGCTCGGCGCACAGCGACCGGGTGCTGTCCTCCGCGTTCGCGGAGGCCGAACTGCGGGGCGCCGAGCTGCGTGCCGTCCACGCGTGGAACTGGCCCTGGGAGGGCGACCCCCGCTTCGCCGGGGACGAGCCGGAGTACGAGCCGCTGTCCCTCACCGACATCCTGGCGAGCCACCGCGCCCGCCACCCCAGCGTGAACGTGACCGAGGAAAGCGTCCACGACCACCCGATCCGCGCCCTGCGCCAGGCCGCGACCGGCGCCGACCTCCTGGTGGTCGGCTCACGCGGGCACGGCACCTTCGCCGGCCTGCTGATCGGCTCGGTCAGCCAGGCCCTGCTGCACGAGTCCCCCTGCCCGCTGATGGTGATCCGCAGCGCCACCTGAGCCCCGCCGGAGCGCCGGGGTCAGGGCAGATCGAGGACGGCCTTGCCGTGCGGCCGCCGCCCGAGCAGGGCGTCCACGGCCTCGGCGACGTCGTCCCAGCCGCCCCGCCAGGTGATGTTCGGATCCAGGGCGCCGTCCGCGACCCGATCGGCCAGCCAGGTCAGGTCGCGGTCCAGCCCCCGGCAGTACCGCAGCATGAACGTCACCAGCGCGCGGCCGTCGCGATCGTCCCCGCTGAACAGCGCGCCGAAAGGGGAAGTTCTCCCCGCTGCCGGTGCTGTGGCCGATCGCCACCGGCGTCCCCTCGGCGGGTCCGGGGCCTGACCTGACCCTCCGGAAGCGCAAGAAGCGGCGCACCAGGCAGGCCCTGGTCGAAACCGCGCTCGCACTGTCCACCGAGCGCGGTTTCGACGGCGTGACCCTCGACGAACTGTGCGAGGCCGTGGACGTCTCCAAGGGGCGTCCAGGCGGTTCCCGGGGTGCTGGGTCGGCGTGCCACGACGCTAGGGTGCCCGCCGTCCCGTCGCATCGGCCGCAGGGCGTGTCCGGTGCGACGGAGGTCGCCCGCCCGCCAGTCGCGGGGCGACCGAAGTACCCTCCCGGCGCGACTTAGGTAGCCCTCCGGACACCGGGGTGTGATGAGTTCCACGGAATGGAATCGGCGAACCTACTTTTCGCCGACATACCGCAACATCGATGCTTGTACTGGGACCTCCGGGCCGTCGGACCCCAAGGAGGACAGCATCAGCGAGTCGACCAGAGCCGGTGAACGTCCCGAGGACGAGGATGCAACCGACATGGCGGTCACGCCGGACGGCGCGGCCGACATATCGGCCAGACCGCCCGCGACCGGCTTACGACACGCCTTACGCGCCTTCCGGCACCGCGATTTCGCCATCTTCTGGAGCGGCGCGCTGGTGTCCAACACCGGGACCTGGCTGTCGAACCTCGCCGTCCCCTACGTGCTCTTCGAGATCACCGGGAGCGTCTTCTGGCTGGGGCTGGCGTCCTTCGCCCAGCTCATCCCGGCCCTGGTGCTCGGCCCGCTCGGCGGGGCGCTGGCCGACCGGTTCGACCGCCGCAGGATCCTGATCGTGACGCAGTGCTGCGCGGCCACGTCGGCGCTGCTGATGTGGGCCGCCTGGAGCTCGGGCGTGCGCGACCCGGTGGTGATCCTGGCGCTGCTCGGCCTCACCGGCGTCATCCTCGGCATCAACATGCCGAGCTGGCAGTCGTTCGTCAACGACCTGGTCCCGCGCGAGGACCTGATGTCGGCGGTCACGCTGAACTCCGTCCAGTTCAACGCGGCCCGGTCGCTCGGCCCCGCCATCGCGGGCGCGCTGCTGGCCGCGCTCGGCCCGTCCTGGGCCTTCCTGATCAACGGGCTGTCCTTCGTGTTCGTGCTGAGCGCCCTGCTGTTCGTGCGGGCCTCGCGGACGCGCGTCGTGGTGGCCGCGCGCGCGGGAGTGCTGCGCCAGTTCGGCGCCGCGCTCCGATACGTGCGGACCCAGCCCGGGATCATGGTGGGCTTCCTGGTGTCGGGGGTGGTCGCCCTGCTGGCCAACCCGATCTTCCAGTTCACCGTGGTGTTCGCCGACTCCGTCTATCACGTGGACGCCGTTGGGCTGGGCCTGCTCAACATGGCCTTCGGGGTGGGCGCGATCGTGGCCGCTCCCATCGTGTCCGGCGGCAACCGCCACCTGACCCTGGCCAGGACGGTCAAGTGGGCGCTGGTCCTCTACGCGGTGGCCGTCGCCGGCTTCGCCCTGCTGCCCTACTACGCGGCCGGGCTGGTCTGCCTGGCCGTCATCGGGGCCTGCTTCCTGACCGTGGTCTCCATCGCCAACACCGCCACGCAGGTCATCGTCGCCGACCAGATGCGCGGGCGCGTGCTGGCCCTGCGCATCATGGTCTTCACCGGCGTCACCCCAGTCGGAGGGGTGCTGCAGGGCTGGCTCGCCGACGTCGTCGGTCCCCGTCAGACGGTCACCGGCGCGGGCCTGCTGCTGCTCGCCGCCACCCTGCTGCTGATCCGGCTGCGCGGCCGGGTACGTCTCGAACGCCTCGACGACCCCCACGACGAGGGCCCGCACGGCGACCCTGCGCAGGCCGTCCCCGCCACCGGGAGATGACCCGGGCCGGGGACGCAGGGGAAGCGCATTCCTCCGGCGGGGATCAGCGCAGGCTCTGGTTACGGCGTGCGGTCCACACGGCCACCCCGGCCGCCAGCACCAGGGCGCCGGCGAGCCACAGGATGCCCCGGAGCGGCAAGGCGTCCACGATCGTGCCGCCGGCCAGCGCGCCGATCCCGATCGAGAGGTTGAACACCGCCACCCACAGGGAGGTGGCCTCCTCGACCGCCTGTGGCGCGGCCTTGATCATCCAGGTCTGCAGACTCGTGGAGACCCCGCCGTACACCAGGCCCCAGACCACGAGCAGGACGATCCCGCCCACCGCGGTGAGCCCCGCCACGGGGAAGATCAGCATGGTCACACCCAGGGCGGCGGTGATGAACAGGACGGTTCGGTAGAGCCTCCCGGACACGGCGGCGCCCGCGACGAAGTTCCCCACGATGCCCGCCGCGCCGAATCCGAACAGCAGCGGTCCGACCAGTTCCTGGTCGATGCCCGACAGGTCGCGCAGCACCGGGCCGACGAACGTGTAGGCCGAGAAGTGGCCGGTCACGAGCAGGAAGGTGGCCAGGATGCCGACCCGGACGCCCTGGCTGCGGAACTGCCCGGCCAGCCGCCGCAGCGCGACGGGCCGGTCCGCGGCCAGCGGCGGCAGCACCGCCAGCAGGGCGACCAGCACGCCGAGCGCGAGGGCGCCCAGCGCGCCGAACGCGATCCGCCAGTCGGCCAGCCCGCCGATCACCGTGCCGATGGGGACCCCGAAGACGTTCGCGGCCCCGACGCCGCCGAAGATGATCGCGGTGGCCCGGCCCACGTGCTCCGCCGGCACGAGCCGGACGGCCAGCCCTCCGGCGATGGCCCAGAACCCACCGATGGCCACCCCGACCAGCACCCGGGAGGCGATCAGCAGCGGATAGTCGGGCGCCAGGGCGGACGCGATGTTGGCGAGCGTCATGAGTCCCATCAGGGCGACCAGCAGGATCCTGCGGTCCATCCGGCCGACGAGCAGCGGGACCACCGGTGCCGCGAGGGCGGCGACGATGCTGGGGACGGTGACCATCAGCCCCGCCGTCCCCTCGGAGACCGACAGTGCGGATCCGACCGGAGTGAGCAGCCCAATGGGCAACTGCTCGGCCGTGACCAGCAGGAATGTGCCGAAGGCCACGGTGGACACCGCGATCCAACGACCCTCCTGACTTTTCGGTGCGGTCTCCCGCCTGATCGGCGTTGGGTCAGTCGTCCTCACGATGAATCCCTCTCTTGCGCGGCAGCGCGCTCATTTGGGAGCGATCGCTCCCGTATGGCGGCAAACCATAGTACGGGAGCGATCGCTCCACAACTCTGGTAGCGTGGTCGCCATGGCGCGGCCCAGGGAATTCGACGAGCAGAACGTGGTCGCCAAGGCGACCCACCTCTTCTGGTGCCGTGGCTACAACGCCACGTCCGTCCGCGATCTGGGGGCCGAGCTCGACCTCAAGCAGAGCAGCCTGTATCGCACCTTCAACGACAAGCGCACCCTGTTCCTGCGGACGCTGGACCACTATCGGGCGACCGAGTCCGCGCAGGCGGAAGAGCGGCTGAGCGCCTCCGGCCCCAGTCTCCAGATCCTGCGGGAGTGGCTGATCTGGATGATCGGCCATGAGGCCGGGCGCGGCTGCTTCGTGGTCAACACGGCCACCGAGCTCGGCGCGGCCGACCCCGACGTCCGGGAGAGGACCGAGGCCGCGTTCGAGGGCACCCGCACGACGCTCGCGGCGCTGCTGCGCCGCGGCGTCCACGACGGCGAGCTGCCCGCCGCGCTCGACGTCGACGCCGCGGCGGAGTCACTGTTCACGACGGTGCTCGGGCTGCGCGTGCGCGAACGCGCCGGACACGATCCCGGACGGCTGGCCACGGCCATCGACTTCGCGATCGAATCGCTCGCGGGTCCTCGCGCCCTCCAGTGACAACGGCCTGATGCCCCGGCCGGGGAGGCCGGGGCAGGGCTGATCGGATTTCAGTGCCGACCGAAACTAGTTCTGCGGCTCCGGGATCGTCACGGTCGGGCAGCGCGGGTCGAGCCGTACCTTCGCCAGATCCCGGCCGACGATCGTCCAGGCGTCGAAGGAGCCGGGCTCGAACTGCAGTTGCGGATTGGTGTGCCACTCGTCGCCCAGCCCGGTCGCGAGCAGCTTGGCCTCGGAGCCGAGCTCGTAGGCGTTGCCGCCGCCGAAGTAGGTGGAGGTGAACACCCGGCCCTTGTGGACCTGCAGCTCGCCGTGCCCCGACAGCAGGCCCTGGTGCTTGATCTCCCCGGTGGCGAGGTCCATGGCGATCCACGCGCCCAGCACGCGCTTGTACACCGCGTACAGCAGCCCTTCGTGGACCTTGAGGTCCTGGAAGGTGCGGTGGTGGGGAAGCGGATCGCGCTGCCACAGCACCTTGCGCTGCTTCAGGTCGAAGGCGGCGATCGAGGCCGTCGTCCTGGTCGGCGGCGTGCCGCCTCCGCCGAGCACGTCACCGCCGAGGTAGACGACACCCCGCCCGGGGTGGACGCTCAGGCTCATCAGGCTCTGGTCGGGGATGACGTCCGGGTAGACGTCCATCTTCCCCGTGTCGGGGTCGAGCACCGTCAGGGCGCCGCGCAGCTTCGCGCCGGTCGGGGCGGAGGCCACCAGGATGGTGTCGGTCACCGGGTCGTGCTCGATGTCCCACGGCCGCGACTGGTCGTGCCTGATGTAGCCGTAGCCGCGCACCTCGTCGGTCTTGATGTCGATGGAGATGATCTGGCCGCTCGGATACAGCGCGGCGAAGACCTTGTTCCCCCGCCGCACCATGGCCTTCGGCTCGCCGACCACGCGGATCCTGCGTTCCTTCCCGGTCCGCAGGTCACGCACCTCCACGGCGAAGTGGCCGCCGATGTACAGGGCCCGGTTCGGCACCAGCAGCATGCTCTGGGTCCGCTCGGCCCCGACCGGGAAGCCCGTGTCGATGAGGTCGACGAAGTCGGAGGTCCCGCTCGGCAGGTCCAGCCACCAGATGCCGCCGCTGCCGGCGAAGCCGATGAGCCGCTGACCGTCCAGCTTCAGTGCCCGGGTCTCCTCGCCCGGCGACGGCGGATCGGCGACCTTGGTCACCGCGTCCTGCCCGGTGCGGTAGCTGTAGACGGCCCCGTCGGGGCGTGAGGTGAGGTAGACGGTGCCGTCCGGGGCCACCTCGAACGCGTCGATGATGCCCACCCCGGCGTCGAACTGCCGCCGGTCCGTGCCGTCCTTGCGCACGTCGATCAGCGTGCTGCCGCTCGCGGCGAGCACCCGGTCGCCGTAGAGGAAGACCGTGCCGACGGCCTGGGGCCCCTGGGCCAGTTCCCTGACCGCGCCGCTGACCCGGTCGACGGCCATCAGCTTGGCCTTCTCCAGCAGGCCGACGTAGGCCGTGGTCTCATCGACGGCGACCGCCCTGGCGTAGTGCTCGCCCTGGACCAGCACGCCGTACCTGCGGACCGCGCCCGTCGAGGGGACGTACTCCCAGAGCCGGCCGTCGGAGGAGGTACCGAGGTAGAGGGTGCCGTCCGGCGCGGCGGCCATGCTCCAGACGAAGCCGCCGTTCGCGCCGAAGGAGCGCAGGTGCTTCACCTGGCCCGTGGCCAGGTCGAAGCTGTACAGGTCGGGCACGGGGTAGGTGCCGATGTACACCTTGCCGCCCGCGACGGCGGTGGCCCAGCCGCCCTCCGGCTCGCCCGCGTTGGGGCCGTCCGGCAGCGTCGCGGTGCGCGTCACCTTGCGGGTGGCCAGGTCGATCTCGGCCACGACCGGAGGCTTCGGCCCGCGCGAGACCACGTAGGCGCGGCCCTCGTGGACGGCGGCGCCGACGATCGCGCCCGTGGTGGAGGCCGGGCCGTACGTGGTGACGGCCGGGGTGCGGCAGTCCGGTGCGGCCGTCGCCCGCGCGGCGGCCGGTGCCGGCAGGGCCGGTATCGCTAGGGCGGACAGGACCAAAACCAGTGCGAGACAGATTCGTGGCACGGGCCGCACCTCCGGGATGTTCAAACCTGCTTGGTTTTGGTCCAGACCGTAATCCTGTGGGCAAGATACGTCAATAGCGGTCATCGGTACGGGCCGCGGCGCCACTGGCGGTGATCTTCTTCAGCTCGGTGCCGTTCTTCAGATCCCACACGGTGATGGTCTGCTCGCCGTCGGCGGAAACCGCGATCGAGGTGTCGCCCACCCAGCCGGCCGCCACCTCGTCGGCCCCGCCCGTCGAGCTGTGGAGCGGGCGGCATCCGGTTGGTGAGCTGGTCGAGCAGGGTGGCGGTGGTGGGCCGGCTGTCATGGCCAGGGGTGTGAGCCTTCGCCGTACGGGTGCTTGACCCATCTAATGAACGGTCGTTTAATTTCACTCATGGGGCGGATCGCCGGGGTCAGCCCGGCGGAGACACGTGCGCGGCTGCTACGGGCGGCCGCGGCGGTGTTCGCCGAGCGGGGCTACGAGGGCACCCGTGTCGCGGAGATCGCCGCCGTCGCCGGGGTGAGCAGGGGCGCGCTGTACGCGCACTTCGCGTCGAAGGCCGAGTTGCTGCTGGCCGCGCTCCGGGCGCACGCGCCGAAGCTGCCGCCGCTCGCGCCCGGCCCGGGAGAACAACTCGGCGAACAACTCGGGGAACAGCCCGGCGAACAATCCGCCGGACCGCCCCCCGAACCGCTGGCCGACCTGCTCGTCGCCGCCGGGGCGCGGCTGCCGCACCGCCGTCCGGCCGACGACGAACTCATCGTCGAGGCGCTGGTCACGGCCCGCCGCGACGACGAGGTGGCCGACGCGGTGCGCGAGTGGGCCGGTGAGCGGACCACCCGGCTGGCCGGGATGGTGCGCGCCGCGCAGGACGGCGGCGAGGTTGACGACGCCGTGTCGCCGCTGGCGCTCGCCCACCTGTGCTTCCTGCTGGCGGCGGGCAGTGCGCTGGTCACACCGGACGTGAGCGCCGTCGGCGACGCGGAGTGGACGGCACTGCTGCGCCGGCTGGTCAACGCGATCGCCCCTGACGGCACCACCACCTCCAAGGGAGAACCGCTGTGAGAGTTCGGATCGACGACCGGCTGTGCCAGGGGCACGGCCGGTGCTACGACATCGCTCCCGGTCTGTTCGGTGAGGACGACGAGGGCTACGGCAAGGTCCTGGGAGACGGCGAGGTGACCCCCGAGCTGGAACAGGCCGCGCGCCTGGCGGTCGCCAACTGCCCCGAACGGGCGGTCGAGATCGTGCGGGAGGTGTGAGGTGAGCACCGACGACCGCTTCAAGGAGGAGACCCGGACGAGCCTTTCGAACCGGCTCCAGGGCAGACGCAACGAGATCGTCACCGGCCCGGTCGCCGACTGGGCCACCGACTTCTCCCACACCGAGCCAGAGTGGACGGCCGACCCCTACCCCATCCAGGACGACCTGCGGGAACGCTGCCCGATCGCGCGCACCGAGCGGTTCGGCGGCGGATGGCTGCCGACCCGCTACGAGGACGTCGCCGCGATCGCCTACGACACCGATCGCTTCTCCTCGCGGGCGATCGTCATGAGCAACTACCGGCCGCCCCTCGACCTCGCCCCCGTCGGCGGCGCGCCGCCGATCTCCTCCGACCCGCCGTTCCACCACGACGCCCGCAAGCTGCTGCTGCCCGCGTTCACCAAGTCCGCCATCGCCAAGCACGAGGCGGCCACCCGGACGTACTGCCACGAGCTGCTGGACGAGCTGCGCGGCCAGGAGGTCATCGACGCCGCCCGCGACTACGCCCAGCACATCCCGATGCGGGTGATCGCCGGAATGCTCGGCTTTCCCCTGGAGGACGGGCCGAGGTTCCGCGAGTTCGTCGAGGGTGCGCTGGAGAGCGTCAACCTGCCGCCCGAGGAGCGCCTGCCGCGGATGGAGAGGCTGTTCGACTACCTCTACGAGCAGATCCGCGACCACGTCGAACGTCCGCGTGACGACCTCACGACCTACCTGATCGACGCGGAGCTGTACGGGAGCAAGCTTCAGCCGTCGCACGTGGCGGGCACCATGTCGCTGCTGCTGATCGCCGGAATCGACACGAGCTGGAGCGCCATCGGCGCCTCGCTGTGGCACCTGGCCAGGACGCCCGCCGACCGCGAGCGCCTGGTGGCCGAGCCCGCGCTGCTCCCGACCGCGCTGGAGGAGTTCCTGCGGGCCTACGCGCCGGTCACGATGGCGCGGCTGGTCAAGGAGGACATGCACTGGCGCGGGGCGGACATGCGGGCCGACGACTGGGTGCTGCTGTCGTTCCCCGCCGCGAACCGCGATCCGGAGCAGTTCGACCGGGCGGGCGAGGTGGTCATCGACCGCCAGGCCAACCGGCACGCGGCGTTCGGCCTTGGCATCCACCGCTGCCTGGGCTCCCACCTGGCGCGGATGGAACTGCGGGTCGCCCTGGAGGTCTGGCTGGAACGCGTGCCCGCCTTCACGCTGGCCGACCCCGAGGCCGTGACCTGGTCGACGGGCCAGGTCCGCGGCCCGCGCACGCTCCCGCTCCGCGTGGGCTGACGGCTCCCCGACGCCTATCCCGCGCCGGGTCTCGTTTGCCTTGTGTCTAGGCCTGGGACTCGGCGCGCGCCCGACGGATCTCCGGCTCGTGGGCCACCGCCCAGTCCGCCATGGCCGATAGCGGCTCCAGCAGCGACCGGCCGAGCGGCGTGAGGCTGTACTCGACGCCGGGCGGCACCGTCGGGAAGACCTCGCGCCTGACCAGCCCGTCGGTCTCCAGCCCGCGCAGGGTCCGGGTGAGCATGCGCTGGCTGATGCCCTCGATCGAGCGCAGCAGCTCGTTGTACCGGTGCGGACGGCCGCCCAGCAGGATCAGCAGCAGCATGCTCCACTTGTCGCCGACCCGGCGGAACACGTCGCCGACGGGACACGCCGCCAGTTCGTCCGCCGGAACCGGCCGGGGCAGCGGATGCGCGAGCACCGAAGGAACATCCGTGTGCGTATCTGACATGAAACTGCCTTCTTTCGTCCCGGCCGGACGGCCCCCAGGATGCTGCCAAAGCCGATCCTACGTAGGCGACGAATGGGGGACACCGTGCCGGAGCGGCCGGTCAGGCATGTGGTGATCAGTGGTGGAACGGATGGCATGGGGCGGGCGACCGCGCTGGCCCGGCTGGCGCGCGGCGACCGCGTCACCGTGATCGGCAGTGGCGAGGCCAAGGGCCGGGCCCTGCTCGCCCAGGCGGGCGGGAGGCGGGACCTCCTGCGTTTCGTGCGAGCGGACCTGTCCTCGATCGCCGAGGTGGAACGGGTCGTGGAGCTGATCACGGCGGAACACGACACCGTCGACGCGCTGGCGTTGTTCGCCAACCGGGTCACCCACAAACGCAGGGAGACGGCCGACGGCCTGGAATACACCTTCGCGTTGTACTACCTGAGCCGCCACCTGCTCGGGGCGGGGCTGGGGCCGCTGCTGGACGCGGCGCCGTCCCCGGTCATCGTCAACGTGGCCGGGGTGGGCAACACGGCGGGGCGGATCCACTGGGACGACCCGCAGCTCCTGCGCGGCTACGGCGCGGTGCGGGCCCAGCTCCAGGCCGGGCGTGCGAACGACCTGCTCGGGGTCGCCTCCAGCCGCGCGGAGCGCGGTAGGGCCCGCTACGTCCTCTACCACCCGGGCTTCACCCGCAGCGGAACGGGAGCACACCCGAACCCGCTGGTCCGGGGCTCGCTAAAGGTGCTCGCGGCGCTGGCCGCCCGGCCGGTGGCCGACGCCGTACGGCCGATCGTCGAGTGGATCGACCATCCGCCGGAGGCCGCGCTCACCGCGATCGACCGGGGCAGGACGGTCGAGCCGTCCCTGCGCACGCTCGACCCCGGCGACGCCGCGCGGCTGGCCGAGTACACCGAGGAACTGCTCCGCGCGCGCCGCTGACGGCGGGCGGGCTCAGGCGTCTTCTTCGACCCGGCCCAGTGGGTCGGTGCTTTCCAGCAATGCCGCGCGTGCCGCCTGCCAGCCGGAATCTTCGGGATCGAAAGCGTTGCGAAGATAGGCCGTGGTGAGCCGCTGGATGAGGGCGACTCGTTCGGGGTTCTCGTCCGTCGTTTCTGCGACGTGGTACCCGGGGATTCCGCCGAGCGAGTGTTCTGCCGCGAACAGCGTGAGCAGGCTTTTCGCGCCGGGGCTCAGGAGGTACGGGTCGGTGAACCAGTCCGGCCCGCGAACGGAAAGCAGCGACTGGTCCCGATCTCCCGCGACCACGAGGGCCGGCGTGGTCATGTGGGCGAAGTCCGGGTTCATGAAGGGGAAGTGCTCGGCGGCGAACGGGGTCAGGTCGGCACCGCCCTGGCCGGGTATTGCGAGCAGCACGCCAGCTGTGATCCGCGAATCCGACATGTCCTCTGCGGTGGGACCGAGGACCCGCGCGCCCAGCAGCATGCTCGCCGTCTGGGCTCCCCAGGAATGCCCGGCCACGGCGATGCGGGTGCGGTCGAGCCGTCCGCTGAGGCCGGGAACGGCGGCTTCGATGAGATCGAGGTGGTCCAGGACGCGCTTCATGTCCTCGACGCGGAAGCGCCAGATCAGCGGAGTGCGGGGGTCGTCGGGCGGAAGGTTCAGCGTCCTGGAGTCGAGGTGGGTGGGCTGGATCACCACGAAGCCGTGAGCGGCCCAGTGGTCCACCAATGGGCCGTAGCCGTCCATGGACCAGCCGAAGCCGTGCGAGAAGACGATGATCGGCAAGTCGTGTCCATCGGCGGGCGCGGACACTCGCACTCGCAGGTTCTCGCCGCGGCCCGGGGCCGGCAGCACCACCGGCTTGGCGGAAATGATCGGTGTGGCCGGGGCCGAGGCCGTGGCCGCTGATTCGCGCATAGGAAGATCCTTCTTGCTGCTTCGAGGGAAGGTTTGATCGACGGGCCCGCTCTGGCATCATGGGGAAACGGAACCTTGTCCCGCTTGACGATACGGGACAGTGTTCCGTTTAGCAAACCCCTGTGGCGGAGGGAACTACGGCGATGAGCGACGGCGATCAGGCGGCCAGGCCCAAGCGGGCGGACGCGCGGCGCAACCAGGAGACGCTGCTCGACGCCGCCGCCGCGATCTTCGTCACGTCGGGCGTGGAAGCACCGGTACGCGACATCGCGGCCAAGGCCGGGGTGGGGACGGCCACCATCTACCGCCATTTCCCGACACGGGCGGACCTCATCATCGCCGTCTACCGGCACCAGGTCGAAGCCTGCGCCGAGGCCGGTCCGGCGCTGCTGACCGACGCCGCGACGCCGCACGCCGCCCTGGGGCAGTGGATCGACCGGTTCGTCGACTTCCTGGTCACCAAGCACGGCCTCGCCGCCGTACTGCAGTCCGACGACGCGGCCTTCGAGACGCTGCACGCCTATTTCCTCGACCGGCTCGTGCCCGTGTGCGCCCAACTGCTCGAAGCGTCGGCCACGGCGGGCGAGATCCGCTCCGACCTGAGCGCCTACGAGCTGATGCGCGGCGTCGGCAACCTCTGCATCGGCGCCAACCGCGACCCCCGCTACGACGCACGCCGTATGGCCGCACTCCTCATCGCGGGCCTGCGCCTCCGCTAGCGAAGCCGGTCCGAACACGGGTGTCCCGAACGACTGGAGACGATGAGATGACCGATACCCGGACCGCCTCGCCAGAGCACGATCAGTATGGGCTGCCGGCGGCGCACGGGTTCGATGAAGCCTTCTTCGGGCTATGGGTGGTCCACCGGGCCGGAAACGGGAGGGGGGTGGCTCAGCTCCGGGAATCGGGGAATGCGGGTGATCAGTTGGCTCTGGGAGATCGACGGCCTCTACGACCTTGACTACTACCGGGACGGAAACCGGGTCGCGGACGGGACGATTCCTCGACGAGGACTGGTTCCGCACTCCCGGTCGGGCCTATGGATTTCCCCAGGACGACACCACGCGGAGGCAGGTGGTGTAGCGGATTTCGTCGTCGCGGAACTGGGTGCAGGCGAGTTCGGGGGAGAGCCAGCTCGGGGGCGGGCTGGAGGGGGAGGGGCCCGGACGGTGGCGGGGGCGTTTGGCGGTGCGGCCGGAAGGGCGGGTCTTGGCGCGCGGGGTCGCCGGGGTCGCGGTGGCCGGGCGGGGCGGTTTGCGGGTGGCCACGGCCGGGGGCTCGTTGGCGGGGCGTGGGTGTGTGCGCGGCGCGGGCGGGGTCGGGCCTGACCGGCGGGTGCGTGGGGCTTTGGCAGCCTCGCCCTTGTGGCGGGTCTTCGCAGGCGGGGGCACGGGGGCGGATTGAGGGCGGCCGGACTTGGGAGCGTGCGCCTGGCGGTGGTGACCTCGTTTGCCCGGACGATCGGTGCGGGGTTTCGGTTTGGGGGCGGCCTTGTCGGGCGGGCCGGGCCGTCCATCTGAGGGACGGCCCGGCCGTCCGTTGACGGGCGGGGGGCCGGGCGGGCTCGGGGAGATGGCGGGCAGCGCCTCGGCCTGCGGGACGGCAGGTGCCTGCGCCGGCTCCGCCCCCCGGTGCGGAACCGTGAACACGGTGACCGCCACCGCCAGCGCCAGGATCCCGCCCACGATCGTGTAGGGCACCCACACCCGCCGGTCGCTCGTGTCGCCGTAGTACGGCGTCGAGGGTGGGACCGACCGATCCGGTTGCAGCAGCGACGACGCGGGCAGCGCCGGAGGCGGCGTGACGCCCGCCGGGCGGTTTCCGTCGCCGAGCGGGAGCCGGGGCAGGGGCCGGGTCTGCACGGCGTCCTCGTCCCACCCGCCGTCCCGCGCGTACGGCGGTCGCCCCGCGCGGCGGCCGGCGGGAGAGCGCGGTGCCCCGGTGTGCTGCTGGTCCATGGTCCCCCTCCCGGCCGGTGACGGTACGCGACACAGATCATGCAGTGTGTCACGCGCCGGATCCGCCGGCGGCGCGGGAGAGTACCGATCAATTCCGCGACCGGTAAAGGCCTGGCCTGCCCCATGCCGAAACCACCGCACACCCGCCCAGGCCAGAGGCCGAGGTCGGTGAGTCCCGGGTGGTCGTCGGGGCGGCGGCCGAGCGGCCAGTGGTACTTGCGGTCCGACTCCAGGATGGGCAGGTCGTTGATCGAGGCGTGGCGGCGCGTCATCAGCCCGTCGGCGTCGAACTCCCAGTTCTCGTTGCCGTAGGAGCGGTACCACTGGCCGGAGTCGTCGTGGCTCTCGTAGGCGAACCGGACGGCGATGCGGTCGTCGTCGAACGCCCACAGCTCCTTGATCAGGCGATACTCCAGCTCGCGGTTCCACTTGCGGGTGAGGAAGGCGACCATCTCGTCGCGGCCGTCGACGAACTCGGCCCGGTTGCGCCACCGGCTGTCCTCGGAGTAGGCGAGCGCCACGCCGTGCGGATCCCGGCTGTTCCAGGTCGCCTGCCGCCACGTCAGCGGCGAGGACTGTCACGTGCTGGAGCTATGGGCGCGGTCGATGGACGACCTGGACCGGGTCTGCGCGCGCCTGGCCACCGCGGGCCGTACCACGACCTCGCTGGTCTTCTCCACCAAGATGCCGCAGCGGCTGCCGCTGGACGGCCCGGCCTGACCGGCCTCCTCACGGACGGCCGCGGCCTGCGGCACCGTGGGAAGGTTGGCGAGCACCACGTACCGCAGCGGGTGGTCGCCCGGCATGGCGGCCTCGATCCGCCGCCACGCGGCCACCACCCGGTCGGCGCCTGCGCCCAGCCGGTCGGTGAGGCCGGCGGCGAGCTGGAGGGCCACCTCGGCGGCGTGATCGAGGGCGAAGCGGGCGAGCCCGCTCGGCATCGGCTCGTCGTCGTGGATCAGGCACTGCGCGAACGCCCGCGCCGCCGCCTTCAGGTCATAGGGGCTCTTCCCATCGAGCGCGAGGGCGCGCGAATAGTAGAAGGCCCCTAATCGGCCGAGCGCGTCGAGGTCGGGACGCTCGTCGTCGTGGGCCGCCGCCACCCGGCGGGCGTGTTCGAAGAGCACCGGATCGAGGGCCCGTGAGTAGTCGTGGTCCTCGGCGATGAGCTCCAGGCACTCGTGCAACGCGGCGATCGATCGATCGGTCAACGGATTCTCCCCCGAGTCGGCCGTTCACTCCCCTTCGATCAGGATGCATCCCGGCCGCGCCCGCCGCGCGCGCGGTGCCGTACTTGGACCGTTCTTCATGACCTTCGCCCGCGATCTCGGCGAGAGCCGTCCGCGGACGGGGCTACAGCCGGTCGGACAGGCGGGTGAGCAGCGGGCCGAGCAGCGCGGTCTCCTCCGCGCCGAAGAGGATCTCGATCTCGGCCTGCTCCCCGGCGACCGCCTCGGACAGGCGCCGGTGGGCCTGGACGCCGCGCTCGGAGAGGAAGACCAGCACGCGACGCCGGTCTGTCTCGTCGACCCGGCGGTAGACGAGGTTGTCCGAGACCATCCGATCAACGATCTTGGTGAGGGTGGGGGGAGCCAGCAGGACGTGTTCGGCTATCTCCGACATCGGGTGGCCTTCGCCGTCCGCGAGGAGGCTGGTCACCCGCCACTCCTCCACACTTCCGCCGGCCGAGGCAAGAGCCGAGGTGATGCGCGCCACGACCCGCCGCTCCGCCAGGGTGAGCAGGCGCGCGAGGTCGAACCCGCCACGGGTGGCCCGTGCCGGATCGGGGGATTGCGTCGTCGTCTCCATCGGTGACACGAAGATTACCGTTTCCATGGGGAAATATGCCTGTAGTCAGTATCGAGTATGGTCGCCCCATGGTCGCATCTAAGGGGGCCATCGACGTAGCCCTCCTGGTGCCGTTGAGCGGCCCGGCCGGAATCTTCGGGCCGTCCTGCGAGCTGTGCGCGCGGCTGGCCGCCGAGGAGATCAACGCCGGGCCCGGGGTGCTCGGCCGGGAGATCCGGCTGATCACCGTGGACGGCGGCGCGCCGCCGGAACGGGTGGCCGAAGAGATCGACCTGCTGGTCTCCACCGGGGCGGTGGACGCCGTCGTCGGCTGGCACATCTCGGCGGTACGGCAGGTCGTCGCGCCGCGGATCGCCGGGCGCGTGCCGTACGTCTACACCGCGTTGTACGAGGGCGGGGAGCGTTCGCCGTGGGTGTTCCTGACCGGTGAGACACCGGCACGGCAGTTGCGCCCCGCCTTGCGCTGGTTCCGCGCCGAACTGGGGGTGCGGCGCTGGGCGATCGTGGGCGACGACTACGTGTGGCCGCGCAGGTCGGCCGCCGAGGTGCGATCGTACCTGAACGAGATGGGCGGCACGCTGACCGACGAGATCTACGTCCGGCTCGGTACCGGCGACTTCTCCGACGTGCTCGCCCGGCTGCGCGCGACGCCCTGTGACGGGGTGCTGATGCTGCTGGTGGGCGATGACGCGGTGGCGTTCAACCGGCAGTACGTCGAGGCGGGCCTCGACGCGATCCGGTTCAGCCCGCTGATGGAGGAGAACATGCTGCTGGCCACCGGCAGCGGCGGCACGCGGGGTCTGTTCGCCGCGGCCGGGTACTTCGCCACCCTGCCCACGGCCGAGGGGCTCGACTTCGACGCCCGCTACCACCACCGCTTCGGGGTCCAGGCGCCCGCGCTGAACAGCCTGGGGGAGTCGTGCTACGAGGGGGTGCGGCTGCTGGCGGAGCTGCTCCGCCGGGCCGGACGGCTGAGCATCCGCCGCATGCTCCAGGTGTCGGAGGGGCTCGGTTACGAGAGCCCCAGGGGCGTCGTCCAGGTGCGCGGACGGCACCTGGAGCAGCGGATGTTCCTCGCCGTCGCCGACGATCTGCGCTTCGACGTCATCGCCGACCTCTGACCTCGGCCTCCCCAGCCCGCGCGCCCGACCACGGGAAGCTCATGCCGCCGAACCATTGACGATTGCTTCGCTGAAAAATAGTTTTCTGAAGAAGCAATACCGGGGAGGTGGTGTCCGTGGCGACGTATCCCTACCGCTGTGACGCATGCGGACCGTTCGATGTCGTACGTCCGATCGGTCAGGCCGCGGCGGCCGAGGAGTGTGTCCAGTGCGGCGAACCGGCCGTACGTGTCTATACCCCGCCGATGCTGGCGCGCACCGCGCCCGCGTTGACGCGTGCACTCGACACGGCACAGGCGAGCGCCCATGAGCCGCGGGTGGTCCAGGAGGTTCCGCGGCGGCGAAGCCAGACGCCAGCGCTCGACCCCAGGTGGGCCGGGCTGCCCCGCCCTTGATCTGACGGGAGAGATTGCCATGCCCGAAGTGGTTTTCAGTGTTGACCAGGCCAGGTCCATGCGCGACCAGGCCCACCCCGGCCACAACCGGTGGCACCCGGACATCCCGGCCGCCGCGACGGTACGGCCGGGCTCGGAGTTCCGGGTGGAATGCCGGGAATGGACGGACGGTCAGATCGGCAACAACGACTCCGCCAACGACGTCCGCGACGTGGACCTGTCGCCCTGCCACATGCTCAGCGGTCCCATCGCGGTGGAGGGCGCCGAGCCCGGCGACCTCCTGATCATCGACATCCTCGACATCGGCCCGGTGCCGCAGGCCAAGGGCGACCGTCCGGGCGAGGGCTGGGGCTACACCGGCATCTTCGCCAAGAACAACGGCGGCGGCTTCCTGACCGACCAGTACCCGGACGCCTACAAGGCGATCTGGGACTTCCACGGTCAGCAGGCCACCTCCCGGCACATCCCGGGCGTCCGGTTCACCGGCATCACCCACCCCGGCCTGTTCGGCACCGCTCCCTCGCCGGAGCTGCTGGGCCGCTGGAACACCCGCGAGCAGGCGCTGATCGACACCGCGCCGCAGCGCGTGCCGCCGCTGGCCCTGCCCCCGCTGGAGAACGGCGTGCTCGCCGGCACGCTCGGCGGCGACGACCTCGCACGCGTCGGCCGGGAGGGCGCCCGCACCGTGCCGCCCAGGGAGAACGGCGGCAACCACGACATCAAGAACTTCACCCGGGGCGCCCGCGTCTTCTATCCCGTCTTCGTGCCCGGCGCCATGTTCTCCGGCGGCGACCTGCACTTCAGCCAGGGCGACGGTGAGATCACCTTCTGCGGCGCCATCGAGATGGGCGGGTTCATCGACTTCCACGTGGACCTGATCAAGGGCGGCATGGCCAAGTACGGGGTCACCACCAACCCGATCTTCATGCCGGGCAACGTGGAACCCCGCTACAGCGAGTTCGTGTCGTTCATCGGCATCTCCGTGGATCACGACACCGACACCAACCACTACAACGACGCCACCCTCGCCTACCGCAACGCCTGCCTGAACGCCATCGAGTACCTCAAGACCTTCGGGTACAGCGGCGAGCAGGCGTACCTGCTGCTCGGCGCCGCCCCCGTGGAGGGCAGGGTCAGCGGTGTCGTGGACATCCCCAACGCCTGCTGCAGCCTCTACCTGCCGACCGCCATCTTCGACTTCGACATCCGGCCCACCGCGGATGGGCCCCGCAAGGCCGACCGCGGTTCCTGCGCGACAAGTAGCTGAGCATGATCGATTATGAGTTCTTCGAGCTGGGGGACTTCACCCTCCAGCACGGGGCTACCCTCCGGGGCGCCCGCCTGGCCTACAAGACGTACGGCGAGCTGTCCCCCGCCAAGGACAACGCGATCGTGTACCCGACCTGGTACTCCGGGCGGCACTGGGACAACGAGTGGCTGATCGGCTCCGGCATGGCCCTGGACCCGGCGCGCTACTTCATCATCGTGCCCAACATGATCGGCAACGGCCTGTCCAGCTCGCCGAGCAACGTGCCGCCGCCGTACGACCAGGCCAGGTTCCCGCACGTCACCATGTACGACAACGTGACGGCCCAGCACCGGCTGGTCACCGAGCGGTTCGGCGTCGAACGCCTGCCGCTGGTCACCGGCTGGTCGATGGGCGCGGGACAGACCTACCAGTGGGGCGTCAGCCATCCCGACATGGTCGAGCGGATCGCGCCGTTCTGCGGCTCGTCGCACACCAGCCTGCACAACAAGGTCTTCCTGGAGGGCGTGAAGGCGGCGATCACCGCCGACGCGGCGTTCCGCGGCGGCTGGTACGGCACGACGCAGCCGGTGACCGGCCTGCGGGCGGCCGCCCGGGTCTACGCCGGATGGGGCTTCTCCCAGGCGTTCTACTGGGACCGCCTGTTCGAGAAGCTGGGATACACCTCCCTTGAGGACTTCCTGATCGGCTTCTGGGAGGGCTTCTTCCTCGACGACCGCGACGCCAACAACCTGCTCACCATGCTGCTGACCTGGCACAGCGCCGACGTCGGGCTGACGCCGGGGTTCAACGGCGACACCGAGGCGGCGCTGCGCTCCATCAAGGCCAAGGCGCTGGTGATGCCGGGCGAGAAGGACCTCTACTTCCCGCCGGAGGACGAGGCGTGGGCCGTGGAGCGGATGCCGAACGCCAAGCTGCGGGTGATTCCGGGCGTGTGGGGACACTTCGCGGGTCACGGCAGTAATCCGGTGGACGTCGCGTTCATCGACGCCGGGCTCAAGGAGCTGCTGGCGAGCTGAGCCGGGGGCGTGCCGGTGCGGGTGCTTCGCCGATCGTCCCGCACCGGCCTCCGCCGTGCCGTCAGCGATACTAGAATCACGCACCGTATGCGATCGACTACCGAAAGGTGCTCGTGCGGTGCGCGTGTCCTCCCTCTTCCCGGCCGCCGCGGCGCTCGCCTCGGCCGCCGTCCTGGCCCCTGTCGGCGTCTCCCATGCCCATGCCCATGCCCATGCCCATGCCCATGCCCATGCCCATGCCCATGCCCATGCCCATGTCCATGTCCATGCTCATGCCGACGCGTTCGCCGACGGCGGCGCGCCGCGCGGCTACCGCTGGGAATCCCACCTGTGGGCGTCCCCGGAGCATCACCGGACCCAGCCCGGCGTCTGCCTGCTGACCGCCTCGGCCTACCGCGATGGCGAGGCCCATCACCTCGCCTGGACCACGATCTCGGGCGCCTACACGCTGAAGGCCCCCGACGGCACTGAGACCCAGGGCCTCTACCCGGCCGGGCGCTGGACCCGCAGCGACGGCGCGGGCGGCCGGAAGGTCTGCTCGTGGGGTTCGCGCAAGGACATCTATCAGCCCGGCGCCTGGACCCTGACCTCCAGCGTGGAACTGCTCACGCCGGATGGGAGGCGCGACCGGATCGCCCGCGTGGAGTCCTTCACCTACGAAACGGACACGCGCACCTAGCCTCATGCCTGGGAGGTGACTCGGATCACGTCCGCGTGCGGCCACATGGTCTACTCGACCGCATGACCCCTTACCGTCTCCCCGTTCCATCCGGCGTGCGTTCGTGACCGGCTCGTGGGCCTGGGACGTGCTGCTCGGGCTCGTCGTGGCGGTGCTGGCGCTCTGGGCGGTCCTGGTGCTCGCGCTGATGGTGGTCCGCCCGCGCGGCGGGCTGCCCCGCGAGGCGCTGCGGCTGCTGCCCGACGTGCTGCGCCTGACGCGCCGCCTGGCCGCCGACTCCGGCCTGCCCGGCGGCGTGCGCGTCCGGCTCGCCCTGCTGCTGGCCTATCTGGTCGTGCCCATCGATCTGGTGCCCGACTTCATCCCCGTCGTCGGTTACGCCGACGACGCCATCTTGGTCGCCGTCGTCCTCCGCTCCGTCGTGCGGCGGGCCGGGCTCGACGCCGTCCGGCGGCACTGGCCGGGCACCGACGACGGCTTCGCCGCCCTGTCGCGCCTCGCCGGGCTCGGGGAGGGGCCGGTCGACCGGTGAGCGGCCCGGGGCAAGCCTGTTGTCACTGTGGCGGGAGTGACGGGCGAGCAGGCCGATGACCACGTTGAGGGGGCGAATGGTGACCGTCAGTGCGGAATCCGAAGCCCGACCCCGCGGCGGCGTGACCCCGGCGGCCCGGAGCCGATGGCCCTCGTCACCGTACGGCTCGCCGCCCCGGCGATCCTGGACGCCGCGCTGGCGGTGCTCGGGCTCGGTCCCGGCGACATCGATGGCGTGTTCGCCGACCCGCGCATCGAGCCCTACGCCAACGGCTCCCCCGGTGAGGCCGTTTCGTGACCCCTCCAAGCCGGAGAGCCCTTCCAAGGTGAAGGCCCCGGGAGGACGAGCGTCCGGCGGGTGGCTAGCGTGTAGACCGTGACTCCTCCCCTTCCTGAAGGAAGAGGATTCCTGCTTCACCACCGACCGCCCGCCAAGGAAGTCTCCTCTTGAGGTCTTACACCGGCTCCACAGGCGTTTCCACTCTCCGCCGGCCCGGCGGCGAGCACGTTACGGGCCGCGTTCACATCCCGGTCATGGACGGTGCCGCAGGCGCACGTCGCACGGTCATTCGATTCCATGGATTTGTCCGTCCTGTCCCGCGAGGCGGGAGTCCGATTCCTCCCCCGCCTGAAGGCGGGGGTCTCCTCGGAGGCATCAGATGAGCGCGTCCGATCTTGGTTCGGGCCGTCAGGGCACGGTGCTCGTCCTGAACACCGGCTCTTCGACGATCAAGTACGAGCTGGTCGACGTCGCCACCGGGGGCCGTCCGGCGCGCGGCATCGTCGAGCGCGTCGGCGACACCGAACCCGGACGCATCACCCATCACCGCGACGGCGGCTCGCCGTACGTGCAGGAGCTGCGCGTCCCCGACCACCGCACCGGGCTGTGGGCGGTGCTCGACGCGTTCAAGGCCGCCGGTCCCGACCTCGCGGCGGCCCCGCCGGCGGCGGTCGGGCACCGCGTCGTGCACGGCGGGGCGCGCTTCCGCGAACCGGTGCTGATCGACGAGCACGTGATCGACGCGATCGCGCAACTTGCCCCGCTCGCACCGCTGCACCTCCCGGCCGGGCTCGACGGCATCCGCGTGGCCCGCGCGGCCTTCCCCGGGCTCCCGCAGGTCGCAGTCTTCGACACCGCGTTCCACCACACGCTGCCGGAAGAGGTCTTCACCTACGCCGTCCCCGCCGAGTGGCGGGAGCGTTACGGCGTGCGGCGTTACGGCTTCCACGGCACGTCGGTCGCCTACGTCTCGCGCCGCGCCGCGATCCTGCTCGGCCGTGAGCCGGACGAGGTGAACCTGATCGTGCTGCACCTGGGCAACGGCGCGAGCGCCACCGCCGTGGCGGGCGGGCGGAGCGTGGAGACCTCGATGGGCATGACGCCGATGGAGGGGCTGGTGATGGGCACCCGCTCGGGCGACGTGGATCCGGCGCTGCCCGGCTACCTGGCCCGGGTGGCGAAGCTGTCCGCGCGGAGCGTCGAGGAGGCGCTGCTGCGCGACAGCGGGCTGCTGGCGCTGGCCGGGGCGGGTGACATGCGCACCGTGCGCCGCCGCGCCGACGAGGGCGACCCGGACGCGCGCCTGGCCAGGGCGGTCTACTGCCACCGGATCAGGAAGTACGTCGGGGCCTACTACGCGGTGCTGCCGGGCCGCGTGGACGCGATCGTGTTCACCGGCGGGGTCGGCGAGCACGACGACGGCGTGCGGGCGGACTGCCTGGCCGGGCTGGAACGCCTGGGCGTTGCGGTGGACGAGGGCCGCAACCGCGCGGAGGACACCTCGGAACGGGTCGTCTCGCCGCCGGACGCCGAGGTGGCGGTGCTGGTCGTGCCGACAGACGAGGAGTGGGAGATCGCCCACGAGACCCTCGCCCTGCTCGGCCACTGAGAGGGCCGCTGAGGGCGTGCGGTTCAGGCGGGGGTTCGAACGGTGACCGGGGCGGTGTCGTCCTGGGTCCAGGTGATCTGCGAGTGGACCGCGACGACGCCGTCCAGGCGGTCGGCGGCGCGCGCGGCGGCGTCGGCCTGGCTGCGCCGCTCGACGCTTCCGGACAGGGTGAGCACGCCGTCGGCAACGGTGATCTTGAGCGCGTCCACCTGGAGGATGTCCGCGTGGCGGCCGGCGTCCCCGGCGATGTCGGCGTCCGGGCGCAGGAACACCTTGAGCAGGTCGCGCCTGGTGACGATGCCGGCCAGCCGTCCGAGGTCGTCCACCACGGGCAGCCGCTTGATCCCGTGCCGCTCCATCAGCCGGGCCGCGAGCACGACGGGGGAGTCCGCGGCGACCACGATCGCCGGGGAGCTCATCAGCTCGCCCGCCGTCACACCCTCGGCGGAGGTCTCACGCCGCGCGCCGGAACGGCGCCGCAGCCGGGTCCGCAGCGGCGGATAGTAGTACTCGCCGTAGTAACGCTCCTTGAAATCCTCCTTGCGCAGCAGGTCCGCCTCGGAGATCATCCCGACCACGACGCCGCCGGGGTCGAGCACCGGCAGCGCGCCGACACCCGTCGCGATCAGCTTCTCCGCCACCACATGGAACGGGACGTCCCGGGTGACGGAGGCCACCGTGATGGTCATCACGCTCGCGACGGTCATGGTCATGTCACACCTCATGTTCTGCTTGCGGCTCGTTCATCACGCAGGGTAAGTCGCGCGCGCCCGCGGCGGCAGGGCCGAACGTCCCAAGCCGGTGCGCCCAACGACCCTGGGAAAGGTCCCGCGACCTCGGGTCCTTCGCCGCTGACCGGAGTCCCCGCGCGCGTGATGGGCTGGGCATATCCCTTGGAGGTGGAACATGAACGTCGAGACGCCGGTGGATCGCGCCGCCGCGATCAAGCTTGCGTTGCAGGCCGCGGTGTGGGCCCCCTCGCTGCACAACACCCAGCCATGGATCTTCGCGGTGTCCGGCGACGAGATCAGCCTCCGGGCCGACACGGAGCGGCGGCTGCGCCTGGCCGACGCCGAGGGCCGGGAGATGCTGATCAGTTGCGGGGCCGCGCTGTTCAACCTGCGCACCAGCCTGCGGGCGTCGGGCGTGGAGCCGGTGGTGCGGGTGCTGCCCGATCCCGACCGGCCCGCGCTGGTCGCCAGGGTCCGCGCCGGAGACTTCGCCGTACCCGACGAGACGAGCCGCCTGCTCAACGCCGAGATCGAACGGCGGCGCACCCACCGGGCGGGCTTCACCAGTTTGCCCGTCCCCGAACGGCTGGTCCGCGACCTGGAGCGGCAGGCGGTGGCGGAGGGTGCCCGGCTGCGGGTGATCCGCGACGCGGGCGACGTGCGCCTGCTGGCCGCCGTAACCGAGGTCGCCCAGCTCGTCCAGGCCCGCGACCGCCAGGCCGGGCTGGAGGTCGTCCGCTGGTCGCGCCCGCCGGCCGCCGCACGCCGGGACGGCGTCCCCGCCGACGCGTATCCGCGCTCGGGTGCACGCACCGAGCCGAGGTTCGCGCAGCGCGACTACGCCTGGCGGCACGGCTGGGGCAGCCCCGACGATCAGCGCTTCTCCACCGCGCCGGGCGTCACGGCCGTGCTGACCACGCAAGGTGACGACCGCGAGAGCTGGATCACCGCGGGGGAGGCGCTGCAGGCCGTACTGCTGCGCGCGTCGGGGCGCGGGGTGAGCGCCGCCTTCCACACCCAGCCGCTGGAGATCGCCTCGCTGCGCGAGCTGATCGGCCAGGTCGTCTGCCTGGGCGAACACCCGCAGATGATCATGCGGCTGGGCATCACCTTCGACCACGTGGCCACCGTGCGGCGGTCCGTCGCCGAGATGACCGAGGAGTCCTGAACGGGCTGGTCCGGCGGCAACCTTTCGTTCCGATTGGGCGAGCGGACGGTCGCGATGGCAAACTCCAACATATGGCTCAGGAGGAGACACGCCCGCTGCTGCCGAACATGAGGCTCGACGAACTGCTGTCGGAGTTGCAGGTCCGGCTGGAGGCCGTGCTGGCCACCCGGGACCGCGTCCACGCGTTGCTCGACGCGGTGGTCTCGGTCGGCAGCGACTTGGACCTGGAGACCGTGCTGCGGCGGATCGTGCGGACCGCGGCCACGCTGGTGGACGCCAGCTACGGCGCGCTCGGCGTGGTCGGGCAGGAGAGCACGCTCGTCCAGTTCATCCCGGTCGGGCTGAGCGAGGAGGAGATCGCCAGGATCGAGCACTGGCCGCACGGCCTCGGCCTGCTCGGCCTGCTGATCAAGGAACCCCGGCCGCTGCGGCTGGCCCACATCTCCGACCACCCCGAGTCCTTCGGGTTCCCGCCCGGACACCCGCCGATGGGCTCCTTCCTCGGAGTACCGGTCCGGGTACGCGAAGAGGTGTTCGGCAACCTCTACCTGACCGAGAAGCGCGGGGGCGGAGAGTTCGACGAGGAGGACGAGGCCATCGTGGTGGCGCTGGCCACCGCGGCCGGTGTGGCGATCGAGAACGCCCGGCTGTTCGAGGAGACCCGGCGGCGGGAGACCTGGCTGCGCGCCTCCTCCGAGGTCACCACGAGCCTGCTGTCCGGCGACGACTCCGACGAGGTGCTGAACGTGATGGCGCGGCGGGCGCGGGAGATGTCCGACGCCGACATCGCCGTGGTCATGCTGCCGGAACACGACCACCTGCGGGTGGTGCTGGCCGACGGCGCGGTCACCGACGACATCGTGGACGCCAGGGTGCCCGTCGTGGGCTCGCTCGGCGGGCGCGCCTACTCCGGTGGCGAGCCCACCATGGTGGCCAACCTGGCCGAGGACGAGGTGCTCGTCGCCCTGCCGGACGGCCTGCGCGCCGGCCCGGCCATCGCCGTGCCGCTGGGCGGGGCCGGAAGCGTGCGGGGCGTGCTCACGCTGGCCAAGCGCTCCGGGCGGATCCCGTTCAACCAGGCCGAGGCCGGCATGCTGCACGCCTTCGCCGGGCAGGCCGCGATCGCCCTGGAACTGGCCGAACGGCGTGATGACGCCGAGCGGCTGAGCCTGCTGGAGGATCGTGACCGGATCGCCAAGGACCTGCACGACGTGGTGATCCAGCGGTTGTTCGCGGTGGCGATGACGCTGATGAGCGCGGTGCGGCTGGTGGAGCGGCCGGAGGCGTCCTCGCGGTTGCAGGGCGCGATCGACGAGCTGGACGAGACGATCCGGCAGATCCGGTCCACGATCTTCGCCTTGCAGGCCCCGCGCGACGACGAGGCGCCCAGCCTGCGGGCCCGGATCGTGGAACTGGTCGAAGGGGCCCGAGGCCACCTGGGGTTCATGCCGGGGATGACGCTGGAGGGGCAGCTCGACAACCGTGTGCCGCCGCCGATCGCGGAGCAGTTGCTGGCCGTCCTGCGCGAGGCGCTGTCCAACGTGGTGCGCCACGCCAGGGCCCAGCGGGTGGACGTCAGCGCGCGCACCGACAACGAGACGCTGACGCTCGTCGTCGAGGACGACGGCGTGGGCCTGGACGGCATCGGACGGCGCAGCGGCCTGCGCAACATGGAGGATCGCGCGGCGGAACTGGGCGGATCGTTCGAGCTGTCGGCCAGGGAGCGCGGCGGCACCCGCCTGTGCTGGCGGGTGCCGCTCGGCTGACCCTCGTCGCGTTGTTCTGGCGCGTCGTTCTGGCGCGTCGTTCTAGAAGTCGCCGGGGCGGTTGATCCGCCGCCCGCTGATCCTCTCCGGCCGGATCACGATGTAGTGATCGCGGCTGCCCGGGGCCCAGGTGTCCAGCGGCAGCCGTGAGAGGCGCTCGATCTCGCGCGGATCGGTCACGGCCCGGGCGTGCCCGACCGCCGTGACCGACCAGCCGGTGCGCTGGGCGGGGTCGAAGGCGTCCGCCTCGAAGGCGACGACGGCGTTGCGGGCCGCCACCGCGAGCTTGGAGCCCAGGCCGGTGCGGATCACGATGGACCCGCCGTCCAGGGTGTAGTTCACCGGTTGCACGGCGGGCAGGGCACGGTCGGTGAACACGACCCGCCCGATCGGCGCGGTGCCCAGCAGCGCCAGGCACTCGTCGCGATCGAGAATCTGCAACCCGGCGGAATCGAGTTTCATACGTCCCACCTTGCCGGTCCGGAGCGTCCGGGATCAGAGGCTAAGGTCCCGTTCTGGGTGCCGATCGTCCTTCCAGATGTCCGCTCCGAACGCCGCCTGTAACGCCTGCACCGCGGGCGACTTCCTGGGTACGAGCGCCACTGGGCAGGGCGCGAACTGCACCGCGTATCCGGCCACCGGACCGAGTCGCTCCGGCGACGCGCCGGTGCCCAGCACGAGCAGCGTAGCGCCGATCGAGCAGTCCCGAACGGCCTGCCGAGGCGTCAGCGTCGTGTACCTGATGGCGACCCTGACGTCCGGATGGACCGCCCGGTGCGCCAGCAGGCGCTCGGCCGTCGCCCGCTCACCGGCCCGGATGGCCGCCTCGATGGCCGGCGCCGGGCCGCCCGGGGTGCCCCACGAGATCAGCGGCTCCGCCCCCGCCCGGACGGCGAGCAGTTCGACCCCCCGCCGTTCGGCCTCGCCGAAGGCGAAACCGACGACCTCGTCGCCGGTCGAGTCGCCCAGGGCCAGCACGACCGGCCCCGGTACGCGTGCCTTCGGCTCCTGGCCGCGGATCACGATGACCGGGCAGTCGGCGTGCCCCGCCACGTGCTCGGCCACCGAGCCGAGCACGGTCTGTGCCCGGCGGCCGAGCCCGCGCGACCCCACGACCAGCAGCCCGGCGTCCGCCGACATCTCCGCGAGACGCGCCGACGCCGGGCCTTCGCGCAGCTCGGCCCGCACCCCACGGGGACCGCCGTGGGCGCCGGCCAGCCCGGCGCCGTGCCCGAGCACGTGCTCGGCGGTCTCGCGCAGGTGGGCCTTGGCCTGCGGATCCGTGTTGTCGTACGGCCAGTGCCAGGTGTGCAGGACGGTGAGGGGGACCTCGCGTAACTCCGCCTCGTCCATCGCCCATTCCAGGGCGCGGGTCGAGAAGTCGGAGCCGTCGTAGCCGACGAGCACGCCGTCCGTTCTGGTCATGGTCCCCTCACCTCGCGCTCCCATGATCGGCGAGCGTGCCCCGCGAAGGTCAGTGCGGAAAGTCCGTCTGGTTCGGGACCTTCGGCCTGATCCGCCCCTTTTGACTGCTGGTCAGAGACCGACGTCGCGGCTCATCAGGTCGTCCGGCGTCTCCCGGCGGACCACCGGCCTGGCCTTGCCGCCCGACACCGCGATCACCGGCGGACGGCCGGCGCCGGCGACGCGGCCGGTGCCTCGGTGAGAACGCTCATGCTGCCCGCTCCTTCCACTCGTTCGGCGATGCCGTCGGTCATGTCAGGCCGCCCGCAGCGGGACGGCGGCGGCCGGCCGTTGCCCGGGGGCGTTCGTGCCCGAAGGGTCGATGACGATCCGTGTGACGCCGATGTCGGCGGTGAGCGAGCGCAGCGCCGACTCGGCCAGCCGGATCCACGCCTGCCCGGCCCCGAGCACCGAGGCGAGCCGGTCGAGGGAGGTGAAGGCCACCGCCGAGCGCGGCTCCGACACCGTGCGGAACAGCCGGAGCGAGACACCGTACGCGCCTTGGCGTACTGGCACGAAGAGCAAGCGGCGAGTTTCGTCGTCGTCCATGGATTTCTCCTCGGGAGTAACTGACGAGAGGTGACGCTATTCCCGTCACACCGGTCGCGAGCTTTCCCTGACATATCTCATACGGCGACGCCGAACGCCATGACGAAATCCTGACACCACCCCCACGCCACCCGCATTCCCCGCCATCCCCCTGCCTGCCCCCGGCTTCGCCATGGTGGGCGCGCTGGCGCATGCCGTCCGTGTTCGTCGCACTCATGGCCCCGGCTTCGCCGTGGTGCGCGCTGGCGCGCGCCCAATGGGCCTCGCTGCGCTCGGACTGTTCTTGGGCCGGGCTTCGCCCGGCGCTGTCGCCACCAGCTGGTCACTTGGACATGAACCCGGTGGCTGCTACGCCATCCCGGGCCATTTCACCGCCGTCCAGCCCTCCGCCCCGGCGTGCCGTCCTGTCATCCTCAGCGGCGTCGTGCCCGTCCTCCCCGTCGCTTTCGCTGGAGCGGCCCCGACCTGCCGGTGCCGACTCCACCTCTGGGTGCGGTTGCCCCGCGTGCCGTCCGTGTTCGTCGTGCCGTTGCCGCCGGCTTTTGCCGTGGCCGGGCGCCTGGACACGATGGACAATCCGACTAATTATTCAAGTAGTGCCACATATATGTGGCGTTTGTTTTTCGCCGGTCGATGGTGGTGTCAATGCTGTAACCTCGGCGATCGCGCCTTGGCATGAGTGCGGCGCATCCATAGCCTGTACCTGTAGGACCGCACTAGGAAGGCCCTCACTGATGGGAGAGATCAGTCCGATCGGCCTGAATCTGAAGGCGGCCAGGCATGCGCAGCGCCTCAGTCAGGAGGGGCTGGCGGCGAAGGCCGGAATATCCAAGGACGTCATCCAGAAATTGGAGCAGGGCCGCCGTCAGTCGTGCAGGATCACCACCCTGATGAAGCTTGCGAACGCCCTCGACGTTGATCTCACCGAACTGACGGGGAAACGTGAACGGCTCGGCGGCGACCGTGACGGTGGCAGTGTCCTAGCCATTCGCAATGTGCTGCTATCGCCTTCCCTCATGCCTGGGATGGAGGGGCTCGACGATCGGGACACCGGTGTGCCCACCCCGCTGCCCGACCTGCGGGCTGCGGTGCGCAGAGCATGGGGTGAGTATTGGGCAGGGAACCTGGGGGCGGCGGTGGCGTCCGTGCCTGGTCTGATCAATGAGGCCCGGCTGACGCACGAGGCGCTGGGTGCCCAGGCCGCGGCGCCGCTTGCCGAGAGCTACCAGCTCGCCAGCGGGCTGATGGAGCATTTCGGGCGCATGGATTTGGCCGCCCTGGCTGCTGAACGAGGAGTGGTCGCGGCGGCCAAGGGCTCCGATCCTCTGCAGTGGGCCATGGTCCAGCGCTCATACGGCTGGGTCCTGCTGAACCAGGCCCGCGCGGATGAGGCCGAGAGGCTCGCGACATTCGTGGCGCGCCGGATCGAGCCGACCTTCTCCGCTCCGGCTCTTGAGGTCGCGGTCTGGGGCAATGTCCTCATCTCCGCGATGTGGGCCGCTCTCGCCGCCGACAAACCGGTGACGGATTACATTCGGGTGATCGCCGCAGCGGCGGAGCGGGTCGGGGAACGGCTCACGACCTATCAGACGACGTTCAGCCGGTCACGGGCCTCCATGCACATCGTGCACGCGGACGCCCGGCATGACCGCACGGCCGAAAAACGGCTCGAAGAGGCCCGTGCGTTGTCACCCGTCTGGTTTCGGCATCAGCTCACCGCCCAAAGCATCGTCGCGGACATCCGCGAACGGCAGACCCGGCCGACCTCCGCCATCCGGTCGCTGTCCCGCTCGCTGGGACTAGACGACTTGTAGCGCTGCGCCTTCGACGTCATATCGGGTCGGCCAGGGCCGCGCGGCGACCATAAGGCGCGAAGGCGGGCGTGCGGGTCGGATGATGAATGCCTCCCCGCTCAGGTAGGATTCACGTTTCGCTCGGGTGTGATCACATTCCGCCAGCCATATCCCCCCGGTGAGGTCTCTTCGACCTCTATGGGCCACAGGCGGCGTACTCGCGCATGGCGTTCAAGGTGCTCATGGATCCACCCGGGTGGAAGATGCACGGGCAACCGCACCCACGCCATCGATGATGGATGATCCAGTATCGTCACCTCCCCGCCACCGGATGTCTCATCCAAGTGAATCCTGATCTCCGGGGTTCGGCCGTCGTCCATCCATCGCACCGGTCGTCCGGCGGCGAGGGCCTCTAATGCCTCGGCCCAACTGTCGAGTCCTCAGGCGGCAGGCAGGTGGTCAACCTGCCGCTCACGAACTCACTCGTCACCGTGATCTCAGCATCAAGGTGATCGTGTGCCCAGAGCACGCCGGGTTGGGAGCGGCCCAGCACTCGCACGGTGACGCCCGCGTCAAGGGGACCGAGGCGGATCAACTCCACGGGCGCGGTCTCGCTCATGGGTATCACCTTATGATCAACGGGCGCCCATGCCCTGCCGATCCAGGAAGGGCGAAAGCCGTCCCTGCGCCTCTCGTAGCGACTGATGTGAATCGTGGCGCTAGGGCCGGAGGCCCTGCCGTAGCCGTCCTGGCGGGCTTCGTATCGGGCGCGCTGCCCTACCTGTGCGGAAACGCTCGCTGTGGGTGCGGTCAAACGGCGGTTCATCAGCCGTTACTCCGGAAAGTAGTGTTCTGATCACTCCAAAGAACCTGCCGGGTGGCGATGTGCTCGCTCTACCGGCTTCCGATTCGGTATCGGAGGTGTGTGGCCGAATTCGTCTCGCGCGACTGGTGCCGTCGGCTTGTAGCGGTGTGCCCCAGTACCGATACGGCGCGACGCTGCTCATGGCGCGCCGTGTCGGCGGTGTGACCATCTCCGTGCCTGGGTGGGCGGTGGTGATCCCATGACTAGGTGGTTGTATGGGCTGGAATAGTTGAAAGCTCAACTTGGTTGTGGGTGGCACCACCCCCTGAAGGGAGAGCACCGATGCCCGCCGTAACCGTAGAGAATGTCCTGGCCCTGCCTCGTGTCCCGGGAAGCCTGGGGATCAGCCGGAAGGTGATGGCCGTTGAGACCGCGCCCAGCGGTTTCGAGGGCGAGGGCTTCCCCGTGCGGAAGGCACTGGCCACGATCAAGCCGTTCTTCCTCGACCCGTTCGTCATGATGGACCAGATGGGTGAGGTCGACTACGCGCCGGGTGAGCCCAAGGGGACGCCGTGGCACCCGCACCGGGGGTTCGAGACCGTCACTTACATGATCGACGGTGTCTTCGACCACCAGGACTCGCATGGAGGCGGCGGCACCATCACCAATGGGGACACCCAGTGGATGACCGCCGGGTCCGGGCTGCTGCACATCGAGGCTCCGCCGGAGTGGCTCGTCACGCAGGGCGGGCTGTTCCACGGGATCCAGCTCTGGGTGAACCTGCCGGGCAAGGACAAGATGCTCGCGCCGAAGTACCAGGACATCCGCGCCAACAACGTGGTGCTGCTGAGCAGCCATGACGGCGGCGCGCTGGTGCGGCTGATCGCGGGCGATGTCGCCGGCCATCAGGGGCCCGGTGCCACGCACACGCCGATCACCCTGCTGCACGCCTCGGTGAGTCCTGGAGCCCAGCTCACCATGCCCTGGCGGAAAGACTTCAACGCCCTGGCATACGTGCTGTCCGGCAAGGGCACCGTCGGTGCGGAGAAGCGGCCCGTCGAGGGCGGGCAGCTCGCCGTCTTCGAGGGGTTCGGCGACCGTCCCGGTTACGCGACCGAGGCCGAGACCATCACGCTGACCGCGTCGCCCAAGTCGGCGCTGGAGGTCATCGTGCTGGGCGGCGAGCCGATCGGTGAGCCGGTCGCGCACTACGGGCCGTTCGTGATGAACACCCGCGAGGAGCTGGTCCAGGCGTTCGAGGACTACCAGTCGGGGCGCTTCGGCTCGATTCCGGCGGGACATCACTGACCCGCCCGGCCGGGTGTCGGGGAGATCGTCCATGACGATCTCCCCGAGGGCCGTCAGCCGACGTCGCGGCGGCGGAAGCCGTACAGGCCCGCGATCGCCAGAGCCGCCGCGATGGCGGTCATGGTCACCAGCGGGGCCGCCGACACCTCGCCACCCGGCAGCATGGGCAGGTGGCTGAAGGGCGACAGGTCCAGCAGCGCCTGCGGGAGCCGCAGCAGGGCGCCCACCTGGCCGAACAGCAGGAACAGCGTGAGCAGCGCCCAGGCCGCCGCCACCAGGCGGGGCAGCAGGCCGAAGAGGGCCAGGGCGAGGCCGGAGAAGGTCCATACGGCGGGTAGCTGCGCCATGGCCGCGCCGAGGGTGGCGGGCAGGTGCGCGGCCACGTCGCCGTCCGCCGCGCCGTACGAGAGGCCGACGGCCAGGCCGGTCACGGCGAGCACCACGGCGGGGCCGAGGACGGCGAACACCGTGTGGCTGAGCGCCCAGCCGGGACGGCCGACCGCGCCCGCAAGCAGCGGCTCGGCGCGCCCGAGGCTCTCCTCGGCGCGCAGCCGCAGCGCCGCCTGGATGGCGTAGCCGGAGACCGCGATGCCGAAGATGCCGATCAGCGTGGCGATGAACAGGTCGGCTGGGTCGGCGCCGCCGCCGAGCCGGTTCAGCATCTCCATGATCTGGGCGTTCTCCGACAGCGCCGACGATGCGGCGTCGGCGGCGCTGCCGATCACCGCGCCGAACACGGCGAATCCCGCGCACCAGGCGATCAGCAGGCCCCGGTGCAGGCGCCAGGCCAGCGCGAACGGCCCGGCCAGGCCGGGCGCCGCCTGCGCGGGCCCCAGCCGGGACGGCAGCAGACCCGCCGCCACGTCACGCCTGCCCGCCAGCGCGTAGGCGACGTAGCAGGTCACGGCGATGAAGGCGACGAGCAGCGCCGCGGGCCACCACTCCTCACCCGCGAAGGGACGCATCTTCTGTCCCCAGGCCAGCGGCGACGCCCACGACAGCCAGGACGCGTCGGTGGTGTCGCCCGCCATGCGCAGCAGGAAGGCCAGCCCGAGGGCGGAGACGCCGATCACCCGGGCCCCCGAGGCGCTCTCGGTGAGCTGGGCGGCGACCGCGCCGATCGCCGCGAAGGCGATGCCCACCAGGGCGTACCCGAGGCCGACCGCCAGCGCCCCCGCCACCGGATACGTTCCGGCGAGGGAGCCGGTGACGATCAGCCCGACGATCACATTGGCCGACCCGACGACGACGAGGGCGGCGGTCAGCGGGGCATGCCTGCCGAGCACGGTGGAGCCGAGCAGCTCACGACGGCCGCTGTCCTCCTCGACCCGGGTGTGCCTGATCACCGTGAGCACGGTGGCCAGCGCGATCACCACGGGGATGAACCCGGCGCGCCAGGTGCCCAGGGCCGGGAGCCGCCAGTCCAGCAGCGGGCCGTACAGGGCGAAGAAGGCCGGGGTGCTGCGCATCGAGGCGGCGAAGGCCTGCAGCTCGGCGTCCGTGCGGTAGAGGCCGCCGATGGCGGAGATCTGGGTGACGGGCATGATCGCCAGCAGGATCACCCAGATCGGCATGATCGCGCGATCGCGGCGCAGGATGAGCCGGCTCAGCGCGCGGGTGCCGGTCATCGCCGTTCCGTGGCCGAGTAGTGGCGCATGAACAGTTCTTCCAGCGTCGGCGGCTGGCTGGACAGCGCGCGGACCCCCACCGCGGTGAGCTGGCGCAGCGCCGCGTCCAGCGGCTCGCCCGCCGCGACCTGGAAGGTCACGTGGTTGCCGTCGACCCGCAGGTCGTGCACGCCGGAAAGGCCGTTGGGCGACCCGGCCAGCTCGGCGGTGATGGTGGTCCTGGTCAGGTGGCGCAGCTCGGCGAGGGTGCCGGACTCGACCATGCGGCCGTCCCGGATGATGCTCACCCGGTCGCACAGCTTCTCGACCTCGGCCAGGATGTGGCTGGACAGCAGCACGGTACGGCCCTGCGCGCGCAGCTCGCCGACGCACTCGGTGAAGACGGCCTCCATGAGCGGGTCGAGCCCGGAGGTCGGCTCGTCGAGCAGGAACAGCTCGACGTCGGAGGCGAGCGCCGCGACCAGGGCGACCTTCTGCCGGTTGCCCTTGGAGTAGGCGCGGCCCTTCTTGCGCGGGTCCAGCTCGAAGCGCTCGATCAGCTCGGCCCTGCGCCGGGGGTTCAGGCCGCCGCGCAGCCGTCCCAGCAGGTCGATGACCTCGCCGCCGGACAGGCCGGGCCACAGGGTGACGTCGCCCGGCACGTAGGCCAGGCGGCGGTGCAGTTCGACGGCGTCCTTCCAGGGATCTCCCCCGAGCAGGGAGGACCGGCCGGAGTCGGGGCGCAGCAGCCCCAGCAGGACCCGGATGGTGGTGGATTTCCCCGCGCCGTTGGGGCCGAGGAACCCGTGCACCTCGCCGGGCCTGACCTCGAGGTCGAGGCCGTCTAACGCGGTCGTCCGGCCGAACCGCTTGGTCAGGCCGGACATGGAGATGACGTTGTTCACGCTTTGGAATCTACATACCCTTCACAATGTTGTGAAAGACGCGAAGTCACTAAACTACGAAATCTTGACACGAGGGGAGCGGGATGAGGGACGAGGAAGCGGCACGGCGATTCGTCGAACGGCTCAGCCGGATACTGACCGACTGGGGGATGCCGCCCATGGCCGCGCGCGTCCTGGTGACGCTGACGGTCGCGGAGGAGGACGCGCTGAGCGCCCCCGACCTGTGCGAACGGCTGGAGGTCAGCCCGGCCGCCATCTCCGGCGCGGTCCGGTACCTCATCCAATTGGGAATGGTCGCCAGGGACCCGGTGCCCGGCTCCCGGCGTGACGTCTACCGGCTGCTCCACGACAGTTGGTGGGAGGTCGCGATGACCAAGGTCGGCCTCTACAAGACCCTCGCCGGCATGGTGGACGAGGGCATCGAGGCGTTCGGCGGGCCGGACACCCACGCCGGGCAGACCATGACCGAACTACGTGACTTCTACCTGTTCATGCACGAGGAGATCCCGCTCCTGTACGACAAATGGCGGGCGACGCGCTAGGACGTCACCGCGAGCAGGGCGCGCGTCAAGTCGGCATGGTGGGCCGTAGGAAATCGCTTTGCCGGAAACGCTGTCCGCTTGCCATCCGTTGTGTCGGATAGGTGAGCAGATGACCCTTTGTCCGGTGGCGGGGGGATCGATGGCGGCGGACGTGGCGTTCAGACCCCGAAGGTCGCTCGGCTGGGCCTGGCTTCTGATGTTCGCCGTGGTCTCCGGCGGCGTCTCGGCGGGGCTGGCGGCCGGTGGGTGGCGGCTCTGGGCGCTGGCGGCGCTCCTGGCGGGCTTCGGGCTGCTGTACGCGGCGGCGTTCCCCGCCATGCGGTACGTCGTCGCCGACGGTGTTCTCACCATGAGCTACGGCCCGCTGCTCCGCTGCCATCTCCCGCTCTCGGAGATCCGGTCGGTGACCCGCGCGGACCTCCGGCCCGCCGCACGGCCGTCGTTCCGGCTACCTGGGCTGGCCCTCTACCGGGCGGCGTACGCGGATACCGGGACGGTGCTGATGTGCGCGACGAGCGCCGGGCGCGGGGTGCTGCTGCTCAGGACCCGCGACGGGGACCTGTTCGGGATCACTCCGGCCGACGAGACCGGCGTGGCGGTCGCGCTCGGACAGGTGGTGCGGGGGCGGCGGTAGGACCCGCCCCTCGCACGGTCGGCGGCCGGTGGGCCCGCCCCCCACGTGCGGGCCCAATGGCAACTGCGTTCCTGCGTTCTCGGGTTCCTGGGTTCTCGGCCGGGAACGATTCCTGCCAGGGGTTCGGTGGCAGGGGCTGGGAGAGCCGGTGGGCCGGGGCGGCCACGGCGAACCGTGCCCGTCCCCGGCCCCGGTGAGGCGGCAGGTGGATCAGCTGATCAAAGGATCAGTGGATCAGAAGCCCGCGGTGATGCGGGTGAACTCCCACTCGGCCTGCGGCAGGCCGCCGCCGTTGGCGCGGTCACGGTTGACCGCCCAGTAGGCGAGGCGGGTGAGGCCCTTGGACTTGGCCCAGTCGCGGATCTGGGTCCAGATCTGCGGCGTGGTCTGCTCGCGCTGGTCGGAGTAGCCGTTCATGCCGGAGATGCCCATGTGGGCGTACGCCTCGGCGTCGCTCCAGCCGAACGCGTTCTTGAGGGCGGTCTTCAGACCCTCCGAGGCGCTGACGGTGTCGGTGTACATGTTGGTGCCGCTGAAGTTGAACGGCATGATCGTGTAGTTGTCGATCGGCACGTTCAGCGCCTTGGCCTGGTTGACCAGGCGGGTGCCGGCGGCGCTGAGGCCCGACTTGAAGGTGGGGATGGTGACCACGATCTTGACGTTCGGGTTGTTCTGCTTGACGATCTTCAGGCCGTTGAGGATGCGGTCCATGACGGTGTAGTTCTCGAACTCGTCGGTGTTCTCGATGTCGAAGTCCACGACCGCCGGGGTGACGGCGTTGATGACCTGCTGCACCGCGCCGGCGTAGGCCTGCGGGGTGGAACACGCCGGGCCGAGCTTGTTGCCGGACCAGCCACCGAAGGAGATCTCGACGCTGCCGCCCTTGCTCTCAATGGTGTTGATCGCCTGGGCGTCGGCGCCGCCGGTCAGCGGACGCTGGCCGTCCCACGCCGGGGTGCAGCCGCCCTGGGCCAGGATGAAGGCCATGGTGAAGGACTTGATGCCGGTGGCGTCCATGACGGTGCCCGGGTTGGGCGGGTTGCCCCAGCCCATGTACAGGTACGGCGCGCCGGGCAGCTTGTCGGGGCCGGTGCAGCCGCTGGTGCTGGCGGAGACGTCGCGGCCCGCGGACTCGCCGACGGAGTTGTAGGCCTTGACGGTGTAGGTGTGCGACTCACAGGTGCCGAGACCGGAGATCGTCGCGCTGGTGCCGGTGACCTCGGCCTTCTGCGTGCTGCCCTCGTACACGCGGTAACCGGTCACGGTGCCGCTGGACGCGCCCCAGCTCAGCGCGATGCTGGAGTTGGTGGAGGTGGTGGTCACGGTGCCGGGCTGGCCGGGGGCGCCGGTCCCACCGGTGGTGCTGGCCGTGAGGGGGGAACTCGCGGTGGAGAGGTTGCCCGCCGCGTCCTTGGCCCGCACGGTGTAGGTGTAGCTGGTGGAGGCGGTGAGGCCGCCGTCGGTGTAGGTGGTGCCGGTCACCGTCGTCACCAGGGTGGCGGCGCGGTAGACGTTGTAACCGGTGACGCCGACGTTGTCGGTCGAGGCGTCCCAGGCCAGCGAGATGCTGTCGGTGGTCGCGCCGGTCGAGCGGAGGTTGCCGGGGGTCGACGGCGGGGTGGGGTCGCCGCCGCCGGTGGCGCGCTTCCACAGGGCGGGCACGATGTTCGGCTCCCACCCGGGCAGCGAGGTGTGGGCCTGGATGCACTCGTAGTCCTGGCCGTTGTGCGTGACGCGGGCGCCGGCCGTGTAGGCGGTCCACGGGGCCCAGGCGGCGGCCTGGGTGGCGGACGCGGTGTCGGCGATGGCGGCGTTCAGCGATGCGGACGGCATCATGGCGCCGGCTACCAATAGCACGGCGATGAGGATACGTTTCATGTGCTTGTCCTTTGGGGGGTGGCTGAAACGATATGGAACGACGGGCGGTGTTCTCGGCCTCCTGTTCCTGACCGGCTCCCAACCAGCAGGGATGCCTAAACATAAAGGAAAGTTTCCTAACAGTAAAGGGTCCGGTCGTGACCTGGGCCTTCGGTGAGCAACATGTCTCCCACGCGCCCGGACAACGGCCGTCGAAAGGCACCTGACGCCCCGGGCGGGCACCGGGTGGAGTGGGAGATCGTGATGGGTCACAGGCTGAGCCGCAAGCCGTACGAGAAGGAACTGTTCCGGCTGCAGGCGGAACTGGTCACCATGCAGGAGTGGGTGCGGGCCGAAGGCGCGCGGCTGGCCGTGATCTTCGAGGGGCGCGACGCGGCGGGCAAGGGCAGCACGATCAAGCGGGTCGTGGAGTACCTGAACCCCAGGGTCACCAGGATCGTGGCGCTGCCCGCGCCGACCGAGCGCGAGCGCACCCAGTGGTACTTCCAGCGCTACACGGCCCACCTGCCGGCGGCGGGGGAGATCGTGCTGTTCGACCGGAGCTGGTACAACCGCGCAGGGGTCGAGCGGGTGATGGGCTTTTGCACCCGGGAGGAGCACGCCCGCTTCCTGCACCAGTGCCCGATCTTCGAGCGGCTGCTGATCGAGGACGGCATCATGCTCCGCAAGTACTGGTTCTCGGTCAGCGACGGCGAGCAGGAACGCAGGTTCCGGGCGCGGCTGGACGACCCGATGCGGCGGTGGAAGCTGTCGGAGATGGACCTTGAGTCGATCACCCGCTGGGAGGAGTACTCGCGGGCCAAGGACGAGATGATCGTCCACACCGACATCCCGGAGTCGCCCTGGTATGAGGTGGAGAGCGAGGACAAGCGACGGGCCAGGATCAACATGATCTCCCACCTGCTGTCCACGATTCCCTACCGCGAGGTGAGCCGTCCCGCGCTGGAGATCCCGGACCGCCCCGAGGCTTCCGGGTACCGGCGCCCGCCGCGCCGTCCGGAGAGCTACGTTCCCGACGCGGCGGCCCGCCTGGGCTGAGGGCCGACGCCTATAATTCCAGCAGGAAGCCGGTTCGCGTTCAGGAAGAGGCACCCATGGCAGATCCCGCTGCGATCGTCCCGGGGAACAACGAGCGGCCTCCGGCGCTGCTTCGCTCGGTGATGGGCGAGGCGCTGCGGCGGATCCGGCTTCAGCAGGGCCGCACCCTGGCCGACGTCGCCCGCGCCGCGCGGATCTCGATGCCCTACCTGTCCGAGATCGAGCGGGGGCTGAAGGAGCCCTCGTCGGAGATCCTGGCGGCGGTCTGCGAGGCGCTCGGCATCGAACTGCCCGAGCTGCTGGTGGTCGTGCTGCGCGAGCTGGCGGGCGAGCGCGTCATGGTGAGCACGCTGCGCGCCGCGAGCACCACCCGCGCGGCGATGCCCGGCCGCACGGCGGGCGGCTCGGCGGGCACGGTCATGACGCTCGCCGCCTGACCGAACCCGACCGGTTCGCGGGCGTTTGGCGGCCCTCCGGGAGATTTGGCGGGGCGTCTAAACGCCGTGCCGGAGGCCTGGCCGTGGCCGGGCTCGTGCTCGGCTACCTGTTCATCATCCCGGCGGTCGTGGTGGCCTTCTTCTTCCTGACCGATCCGGCGGCGGTCGCGGGCTGGGTGAACGGCATCTTCTCCTAGACGTCTTCCCCTTGGCGGCGGGGCCCTCCGTGAAATATGTTCATCCTGACTGAACAACACCCCCTTGAGTCGCATGGAGGTTCTCGTGACGACGTCGGACAGCCGACGTGCGGACGATCTTCGCCAGGACCTCGTGGGCGCGCGGATGCGCCGCTTCCGCAAGGAGCGGGGCATGACGCTGCGCGACCTGGCGGCGCGGTCGGGGCTGTCGATCGGGTTCCTGTCCCAGGTCGAGCGGGGCATCTCGACGATCGGGCTGGTCGCCCTGGGCAGCGTGGCCTCCTCGCTGGAGCACGGCGTGGCCGAGTTCTTCGAGGACGCGCCGGAGGCGGACGAGGCCCCCGAGCGGCTGCCGGGGCACTTCACGCTGACGCGCGCGGCGGCCCCGGTCACCGAGTACGTCTCGGGCCAGCAGACCTACCTGATGCTGTCGTCGCGCGGCCCCGGGCTGGTGCTCGAACCGCTGCTGGTGCACATCGCCCCCGGCGGACGCCGCGAGCCCGCCTACGGCCACGCCGGCGAGGAGTTCGCCTACGTGCTGTCGGGCGAGCTGCTGTACGAGGTGGAGGGCGAGGAGCACCGGCTGTTCCCGGGCGACAGCGTCCACCTGCGCTCGACCGTCCCGCACAGCATGTACAACGACACCGAGCAGGTCACCACGGTCGTCTCGGTGGTGACCCCCAGGCTGTTCTGAGCGGTCAGGCGTCCACCAGGAAGTCGCGGTAGCAGGCGTAGACGCTCGCGTCCTCGTCACGGGAACGCAGGATCAGATCCCACAGGGCGAGATGCACCTCACCGGCCGCGGCCTGGTGCACCACCCCGTTGAGAAAAGCGATGTGACGGCGGATGTTCTCGTCGAAACTCAGCGCGGCGGTGCGGAAGTCGTCGTCGCCCAGTTCCTCGGCGAATCCACTGCCCTCAAGCTCGGTACGCACATGCCCGGCGACCGCCGCCACGAAGTTCTCGAAGGTGACCCCCTCGGGAAGCCCGCCCGCGGTCTGCTGGACGTTGAAGAAGTCACGGCTGATGTAGTCGTCCCGATTCGATTCATTGAGCACATGCTCGAAGATGCGACGACTACGGTCCCCGTCGTCGCTCGAACCGGCCGGAATCACCACAAGGGCACGCTGTGCCCGATCCTGCCACGCCATTGACGTCCCCCATGCCACCGTTTCGCGCGAAGAATCTGCGGGAATGCCCGCGAAGCAACCCTCCGCCTTACAAAGGGATCACTTCCTGAATCGGCGGGCGCCGTATCGCGTGGGTGGGGAAATTTCATGGAAAACGAAGCAAAAATTCTGGTGGCCGATCTCCTCAGTCAGATCATCACCGATATCAAGCAGAGCAGGCCGACCAAGACGGACGGCGTGGCGACCCAGGGATTCGTGTACTCCCAGATGGTCCCTGGGCAGATGATCAGCCCTCGGGACTTCGCCGGCGCCTGGGTGCCGACGGGCCAGAGCACCGGTACGACGGCGCCCGCGGCGCCCGGACAGCCGATCACTCCCCCCAACGAGGTGGTCGGCCGCGCGATGATGGCCGCCGCCAACACCGCCACCCTGATGGACAGGATGATGGTGGTCACCGACAACGGGACGCTGTCCACCTTCCCCGGCGGAGGACGTCAGGTCAGCCTCACCTTCGGGCAGATCCTCCAGGCCATGGAGGCGGAGCAGCCGCCCCCGCGCCCGGCCGACGTGGAGGCGAAGATCGCCGAGGCGAAGGCCGTCCTGTGGACCGCGGACCTGGAGGAGACCCCGGCGTACGCCCGCTACCTCAAGAACCAGAAGGCGTACGCCAAGGCGATCTCCAACTTCGTGGTCAACCAGAACATCACGCTGGCCGATCCGGTCAAGGCGCCCTCCTGGCCCATCATCGCCAGGGAGTTCCAGGACGAGGTGGACCAGGCGTTCGACCGCTGGAAGACGCAGGACGCCGACAAGATCGAGGCGGCGCTGGCCACGGTGCAGTCGCTCGGCGTGCCGCTGGAGCAGGGAATGATCGCGGCGGCTCGCAAGCGGTTCGACGCCTGGTCGCTCAACTTCGAGGGAGTTCCGGTCAAGACGCCCTTCACCCGCGTGCTGCCCAGTGAGTGGGCGCTTCCGAGTGTGGACGACATCGGCTGGACGATCATCGACAAGGACCGCACCAGCTACTCGAACTACTTCACGGCGCACGGCGACAGCCTCAGCACGGGGGAGTGGCGCGGTCAGAGCTCCTCGACCAGTGGATCGGCCGGCATCGGCGTCTTCGGGTTCGGCTTCTCCGGCTCCCACGCCGAGTCCGATTCCAGCGCCGGTTCCGCCTTCTCCACCACGGCCCACGACGGCACCAGCATGACCAGTGACGCCACGGACCTGTCGATCCACCTGGAGTACGGCCTGTGCCAGATCGTCCGGCCATGGCTGACCACCGACCTGTTCCACATGCAGAACTGGTTCCTGCGCGCCTCCGCCGCCAACAGCATCAGTGACGGCTCGATCACCGGCCAGGTCGGCAAGGACAGCGCCGCGCCGTTCCTGCCGATGATCCCCACGCACTTCCTGGCGATCCGGAACGTCCGGATCCACAGCTCCCAGTGGGGCAGCGTGCAGAACACGCTGAACGACTACTGGACGAGGAACGCCTCGCAGTCCTCGGCGAGCAGCAGCTCCACCAGCGGCGGGGTGAGCATCCCGGTGCTCGGGCCGTTCAGCCTGTCGGGCGGGGTGGCCCACAGCGAGAGCGAGAGCCAGGGCTCCTTCACCGATGAGGCGGGCAACAACCACTCGTCCAGCTACGGGGCACGCTTCGACGGTGAGACGCTGGAGATCAGGGGCACCCAGGTGGTGGCCTGGCTCAGCGAGGTCCTGCCCGCCTGCCCGCCCAAGCCCGACCCGTCAATGCCGCAGGGCTGACGACGGTGGCAGTCACCCTGGACGACCTGGCCGCGGACCTGCAGTCGTTCTTCGCCGACAAGTTTCCCCAGATGGGCGAGGGCACGCCGGGCAGCCTGTTCCTGGTCTTCGACAACCTGGGCACGCCGCTCGACCCCGCGGAGTTCGCCACCGCGCCGTTCTCGCACCAGCGGGCCGCGCAACTCGCCGACCAGATCCCGTCGGCCGGTGGGCTGGCCCGTGGCTGGTACATCCCGTCCCCGGGCAAGCGGCTGTCCCGGTGGTACGAGGTGATGGTCGAGGGTGGAACGGCCGCCACCTCGGCCGAACCGGGCTTCTCCGCCTTCAACATGCTGAGGGCGGAGAGCGCCCGGTCGCTGGAGGAGAACAAGCTGATCGCGGCGGCGGCCCCAGGCGGTGTGGAGGCGCCGGGAACCCACGACGTCTACTACGCCACCAGCATGTCACCCGCCGACTGGCACGCTCCCGACAGCACCGCGTGGGCGACCTACGCGTTGAGCTCGCAGGAGACCCCGCCGGCGGGTGCCGCCACGACCCCGCTCACGGTGCCCGAATGGCGGCTGCGGGTGTCGGACGCCGAACAGGTCCGCCGGGTCGCCGCCGTGGACGACTTCGTGGGCCGTGCCCGCATGACGGCGCGTCCCCGGCGTTTCAAACCACCTCGGCCGTCGCGTCCCGGCCGATCCGGCAGGTTCGTCATGACGGCCGAGGGAGACATGATCCCCGCCGAACTGGAGGGGATGGAAACCGTGGAGGAGGTGGGTGACGAGCTCACGACGACCGCGCCGCAGGTGGTCCCGCCTCCGCCCGAGCCGGAGGTGGTGGTCCAGGAGACGTCGGTCGCGCCGGTCGCCACCGAGGGGTTCAACGTCTCCTTCGAGTACTGCATGGTCCGGTTCGAGCGCCCGTGGTGGGACGAGGTGTTCCTGCTCAACCAGGGCTGGGGGGTGCCGGGGCACACTCCCGGCGCCATCTGCGGGGGCACGGCCACGGATCCGAAGGGGGCGATCACCCTCATCACCGCGGGCATGATCGTGGTGCGCAACCTGGTGATCACGGCGAGCTGGAACGAGGACGACAAGGCACACCTGACCCAGGGCATCAGCCTCGGGCCGTTCTGCGTGGCCGGGGCGGACTTCGACGTCGCTTCCGGGGCGCTGCGCCGTCCCGGCACGCAGGCGATCGCCTGGCTCTGCCTGGTACCGCCGGTGCTCCCTCCGGTCGTGGTCTGAGACGTCAGAGGGTGGAGGGGTGGAGGAGGTCGTCGCGGTTCAGCTCGGTGGCGAGGGCCGTGGCGGCGCGCCAGCAGTCGTGGTAGGTGGAGTACATCGGGGCGGGGGCGAAGCGGATCACGTCGGGGCGGCGGACGTCGGCCAGTACGGCGTGGCGCAGGTGCAGGCGTTCGGCGAGGGCCGCGGCGTCGCCGCCGGTGACCCTGATGGAGAGCTGGGCGCCGCGGCGGGCCGGGGCGGCCGGGGTGATCAGTTCCACCGGTCCTGACAACGGGCCGAGCAGCGACTCCAGGTAGCCGGTGAGGCGCAGGCTGCGGGCACGCAGGGCGGTGATCCCGGTGCCCGCCATGGCGGCGAGCGAGACGCGCAGCGCGGCCAGGCCCAGGATCGGCGGGGTGGACACCTGCCAGGCGTCGGCGGAGGCCACGTGGTCGAGCTCCGGGCGCATCTCGAACCGGACGCGCTCGTCGGTGCCCCACCATCCGGCCAGCCGGGGGAGCGACGGGTCGTCGAGGTGAGCGCGGTGCACGAAGCAGCCGCCGGGGGCGCCGGGCCCGCCGTTGAGGTACTTGTAGGAGCACCAGACGGCGAAGTCCACGTTCCAGTCGTGCAGTCGCAGTGGAACGTTCCCGGCCGCGTGCGCGAGGTCCCAGCCCACCACGCAGCCGGCGGCGTGCCCGGCCGCGGTGATGCCTGGGATGTCCAGCAGCTCGCCGGTCAGGTAGTTGATCCCGCCGAGCAGCACCAGCGCCACCCGGTGCCCGTGCTCGGCCAGGTAGGCGGGCACGTCGCCGGCCGCGAGCCGGACCACGGTGGCGGCCGGGTCGAGCCCGTGCCAGGACGCCTGGCCGGCCACCGCGTAGGCGTCGGAGGGGAACGCGGTGTCCTCGATGACGATGCGGGTACGGTCGACGGCCGGGCGGTAGAAGGTGGCCATCATCAGGTGCAGGTTGATCGTGAGCGAGTTCATCACCACGACCTCCTCGGGCAGCGCCCCGGTCAGCGCGGCGGCGTCGGCCCGCAGCAGGCCGGGGTAGCGCGCCCAGGGGCGCTCGGCCGTGAACCAGCCCTCGACGGCCCGCCCCGCCCATTCGTCCAGCTCCGCGCGGACGGCCTCGGCGGCGTTCCTCGGCTGCAGGCCGAGGGAGTTGCCCGCGAAGTAGGCGGTCTCCGGGTAAGGCGCCTGGCCGGAGGGCGCGGGCGGGATCAGGAAGCCCGCCCGGTCGCACGGGTCGGCCGCGTCCGCCGCGAGGGCGAACCGCTCGTTCATGTTCTCGTTCACTCGCTCGATTCCCCGATGTCGTTCCGCGGGCGTCACATCGCCGTGCGCGCCGACCACAGCTCCGGGAAGATCTCCCGGGTCAGCGAGCGCGCGAGCCACTCGGCCCCGCTCGATCCCCCTGTGCCGATCTTCGCACCCATCGCCCGGCGCACCGTCACCAGGTGCCGGTACCGCCATTCGGCGAAGCGCTCGGCCACATCCGTCATGGCCTCGGCGAACTCCCACAGGTCGTCCCCCGGACCGCGTTCGGTGTAAACACGCACCCACGCGTGCTCCACCGCCGGATCCGGCCGGTACGGCTCCGCCGGGTCGCGTCCGAGCGTGCCGGCCGGGATCGGCATGCCGCGCCGGTCCAGCAGCGCGAGGGCCGCGTCGTAGACGCTCGGACCGCGCAGCGCCGCGAGCAGTTCCTCGTGCAGCGCGGGGTCGCCCCGGTGGACCTGGGCCAGGTGCCCGGTCCTGTCGCCGAGCATGAACTCGATCTGCCGGTACATCGCGGACTGGAAGCCGCTGGCCTCGCCGAGTTCGGCGCGGAACGCGTTGAACAGCGGCGGGGTGAGCCGGTCGAACGCCGCCCAGGCCGCGTTCACCGCCTCCAGGTAGCGGGTGACGCGCACCAGCGCGGCCGTCGCGGCGGGCGCGTCGTCGCCCGCGATGGAGCGCAGCACCAGGCGCAGCTCGGTGCGGATCAGGCCGAAGTACAGCTCCATGACCCGTGTCGTGACCAGGAAGACCGGTTCCTCGGGGGAGTCGGTCCGGGGGCCGGGCAGTGCGCGCAGCAGGCCGGTCCCGACGTACTCGTCGTACGGCGTGGCGTGGGCGAAGTCGACCGCGGGGGCTCTCATCTGATGTCTCCGAGGAAACCCCCGCCGTCAGGCGGGGGAGGAATCGGACTCCTGCCTCGCGGGGCAGGACGGACAAATCCACCGAATCGAACAACCGTGCGACTCGTGGTTGATCGCGCGATACGATGCCGGGCGTGGCGCAGGTCGTGAGGCGGGCCTATAGGTACCGCTTCTACCCGACTCCCGGGCAGGCATCCGAGCTTGCCCGGACGTTCGGCTGCGTCCGCCTGGTGTACAACAAGGCGCTGGAGGAACGGACCCGCGCCTACCAGGTGGACGGCCGCCGCGTGACCTACGCGGAGTCCTCCGCGATGCTGACCGGGGGGAAGCGCGGCGACGAGTTCGGGTTCCTGTCCGAGGTGTCCTGCGTGCCGTTGCAGCAGGCGCTGCGGCACCTGCAGGCCGCGTTCTGCGGCTTCTTCGCCAAACGCGCGAAGTACCCGGCCTTCAAGAGCAGGAAGAAGTCCCGGGCGTCGGCGGAATTCACCCGCTCGGCGTTCCGCTGGCGAAACGGCACGCTCACGCTCGCGAAGATGGACGCCCCGCTGGACGTCCGCTGGTCGCGTCCGCTGCCGGAGGGGGCCGAGCCGTCCACGGTGACCGTGTCCAGGGACGCGGCCGGACGCTGGTTCGTCTGCCTGCTGCTGGTGGAGGAGAAGATCACCCCGCTGCCGCCGGTGGACGCGGCGGTGGGCGTGGACGTGGGGATCACCGCCCTGGCCACGCTGTCCACCGGGGAGAAGATCCCCAACCCCCGCCACGAACGCCGTGACCGGCGCAAGCTGGCCAAGGCCCAGCGTTCGCTCGCCCGCAAGGAGAAGGGATCGAACAACCGGGCCAAGGCCAGGCTCAAGGTCGCCAGGGTGTGCGCGCGGATCGCCGATCGCCGGCGGGATCATCTGCACAAGGTCACCACACGGCTTGTTCGCGAGAACCAAGTGATCGCCGTGGAGGACCTGGCCGTTCGCAACATGGTCAAGAATCGCTCCCTGGCCCGCGCCGTCTCCGACGCGTCCTGGCGTGAGCCGCGGGGCATGCTGGAGTACAAGACGGCCTGGTACGGGCGCACGCTCGTAGTGGCGGACCGCTGGTTCCCCTCCTCCAGGATGTGCTCGGCGTGCGGGGCCCTGCGAGAGAGGATGCCGCTGAACATCCGGGAATGGACGTGCCCGTGCGGCGCGGTCCATGATCGGGACGTGAACGCGGCCAGGAACGTGCTCGCCGCCGGGCAGGCGGAGAGCTGAAACGCCTGTGGAGCCGGTGTAAGACCTCAAGAGGGATTCTCCTCGGCGGGCGGTCGGTGGTGAAGCAGGAATCCCCTTCCTTCAGGAAGGGGAGAAGTCAACCTCTCCTCCTTGTGTTCACGTCTATGTTCAGCCACGCCGAACTATGCTGAAATGCCATCCCAAAGGGGAATTCGCCAGAATGCCTTCGGCGTGGAACCCGAATCCGGGTTGCGCCTTCGGAACTACAAAGGGTGAGCGTGAAAGTGAGCATGGACGTGATGGACTGGGCGATCCTGGCCGAGCTGCAGGCCGACGGGCGGCTGTCCTACAGCGAGCTGTCCCGCCGGGTCCACCTGTCGGCGCCCTCGGTGGCCGAGCGGGTGCGGCGGCTGGAGGAGAACGGGGTGATCACCGGCTACCACGCCCACGTCGATCCGCTCAGGGCCGGGCGGACGGTCCGCGCGGTGATCCGGATGTCCTGCTACGGGGCGCGGTGCATCCTGCGCGACGAGCGGGCGCTGGCCCTCGGGGAGATCGTCCAAGTCTACCGGGTCACCGGCGACACCTGCTGCCTGATCATGGTCGCGGTGCCGTCGATGGCGGCCTTCGAGGACCTGATCGACCGCCTGGCGCACTACGGCACGCCGTCCAGCACGATGGTGCTGTCCAGCCCCGTCTCCTGGCAGCCGGTCACCCCCTTGCCGTGACCCCCAGCCGGGCGGCCATCTCGGCCGCCGTGGCCGCCCAGATGCCGGCCGCCGGGTCGATCACGGAGAAGTGGTCTCCCGGCTGCTCCAGGTATGTAACGTGGTCTCCGGCCGCCTCGGCGGCACGGGTGTACCGGCGGTTGAAGTCGATCAGGTCGAGGTCGTCCTGCGCGCCCTGGACCACGAGCTGCGGGCCGCCGAGCGGCACCCGCGCGAGCGGGCTCGACGCCGCGTACACCGCCGGCAGGCGGTCGTGGCCGCCGCCCAGCGCGCCCGCCGTCGCGCCGCCGCTCAGCTCGCGGGCGTCGCACTCGTCGAGGTCCAGCAGCCCGGCCAGGGACACCCCGAGGGCGATCCCGCCGTCACCGGCCCACCGGTCGGCGGCCAGGCGCAGCGCGAGCTGACCGCCCGCCGAGTGGCCGATCACCGCGACCCGGCCGAGGTCGAGCGGCGCGCCGAGGTCGCCCAGCGCGGCGTGCGCGGCGGCGACGTCGGCCACGGTGGCGTCCCAGCCGTGCAGGTCGGGGCGGCGGTATTCGACGTTCCAGACGGCGAAGCCGCGCCGGGCCAGGTCCACGGCCAGGGCGTCCATCAGGTCCGCGCCCCAGATCGACCGGTAGAACCCGCCGTGCAGCAGCATCGCCACGGCGGGCGGCCCGGGAAGCGCGTCCACGCCGATGGGCATGATCAGCTCGCCGTACTGGTCGGGGTCGGCGCCGTAGGGGACGCGGCGGCCCGCGCCCGCCGTCCGGTGGACGGCGTGCCGGATCGCCCACGCGAGCCCCCACACCCCCCGCCCGTGCAGGTGCGTGGCGTCCGCGGCGGGCACCCGGTCGGCCCTGGCCAGGTCGAGCCAGACCAGCCGCGAGTCGAACGGCGTGCCGCGCCCGATCAGCGCCCGGGCCCGCGAGTCCGGTCCGGGCAGCGCGACGACCGCGACCCCGGGCCGCGCGCCCGCCGCGTCCAGCTCGGCCGCGAAGGCGACGGCGTCGTCGGCGACGCGAACCTCCCCGGCCACGCCCAGCGCGGCCGACTCGCGTTCGGCCACCTCGGCGAGCAGACCGGGATCGGCCTCCGGCGCGGGGCCCAGGATCACCACGACGTGCCCGGCCATCAGACCTCCAGCTTGAGCATCGGCAGCACCTCGGTCCCGATCAGGTGCACGCCCTGGTCGGGGGTCAGTCCGTGCGGGGTGCCGAACTCCACCCGCCGCACGCCCGCGTCGATCAGCGCCTGCGCCTGCCCGGCGACGTGCTCGGGGTCGCCGGAGAACGCGAACAGGTCCACCAGGTCGTCGGGGAGGAGCCGCCCGGCCGCCTCGTGCCGCCCGGCGGCCACCTCCCCCTTGACCCTGGCCAGCAGGTCGGCGGGCACCTCGACGGTCGGGTCGAGGTCGGCGACCACGGCCAGGTACATGGCGACCTCGGTGCGGGCCCGCGCGCGGGCCGCCGCGCCGTCGCGGTCGACCACGGTGACCGCGCCCAGCACCACGCCGACGTCGCTCGCCGTACGGCCCGCCGCCTCGGCCCCGGCCCGGACGCGTTCCCTGATGACGCCGACCATCGCCGGGTTGGCGCTGCCGCCCACCTTGATCTCGTCGGCGATCCGCCCGGCCAGCGCCGCGCCGCGCGGCCCCCAGGCGCCGATCAGCAGCGGCGGCCGGGGACGGCGCACCTCGTAGCGCAGCGCGGTGCCCGGCGCCAGCCGGAACACCGACCCCTCGAACCCCGAGGTGTCGCCGCCCAGCAGCCGGTAGACCACCTCGGCGCACTCGGCCAGCGCGGCCGTCGGCCGGGGCTGGGCGAGGCCCACCTCGCCCAGCCAGGTGCCGCGCGCCAAGCCCAGGTAGGCCCGCCCGTCGGAGGCCAGGTCGAGCGCGGCGACCTGCCCGGCGATCTCGTAGGGGGCCATCGAGAACGGGTTCAGGCAGGCGGTGCCGAGACGCACCCGGCGGGTAGCGGCGGCCATCTCCAGCAACGGGAAGATCGGCGGCTGGTACATCAGGTCGCCGAACACGGTGAGCACGTCCACGCCGTGCTCCTCGGCGGCACGGGCCAGCCGCGCGTAGTCGCCCGCCCGCTTGTCGCTCTGCAGGCCGATCCCGATCTCCGCCCTGGTCATGGCGGGCGCTCCTTCCACTCGGTCAGGTGAGTTCCGCGGAGTCCATCGGACGGCGGCGCAGCCGCTCCACCCGCATGGTCAGCCGTTCCTCCGGGTCGGGGCAGCAGAACAGCGTGTCGCGGGACAGCCAGTCGCCGTCCGGCAGGTCGCGCTGCTTGGCGGCGAGGAACGGCAGCACGGAGGCCAGCGCCCACACGCAGAAGTGCCGCCCTTCCGGCAGCCGCAGGTGGGCGCTGCGCTCCAGGTCGAAGTGGTCGCCCACGGCCATGCCGCACACCGACCGGCCCTCGATGGAGTCGACGGTGACCCGCAGGTCGTACAGCTCCATGTCGTCGGCCATGGCGTCTCCTCTCAGTCGCGGAGCAGTTCGGCGTGGTGGTGGGCGATCAGCCACCGGCCACGGGTGTGCCGCAGCACGTCGGTGACCCGGGTGCGTTCCGGCCGCTCGCCGTCCGACTGGGCCACCAGGACATATCTGGCCACGCCGACCTCGCCCCACACATCGATGCGCTTGTCGTCCGCGGCCAGCGTGCCCGGCGCGGGCCGCGCCCCGGCCGCGTCGCGGGCGTCGCGGTAGGAGTCCAGCTCGGCGCGGGTGCGCAGCGGGCCGGGCAGGTGGGTCTCCCAGGTGGTGACCTCGGGATGCAGGTGGCTGTCGAACCGGTCGCGGTCTCCGGCCAGGAAGGCCGCGTACATGTCGTCGATGGCGGTGGCGATGGCCGCCGCCGCCCGGGTGTCCAGAGTCAACTCCCGCCCTCTCCGCGGATCACCGTGCCGCCCTTCATCACCCAGCGCACGTCACGGAACGCCGACGTGCTCTCCAGCGGGTCCGCGCCGGTCGCGATCAGGTCGGCGTACTTGCCCGGCTCCACCGTGCCGAGGTCGGCCTCGGCGTCCAGCCAGCGGATCGGGCCGAGCGTGCCCGCGTACAGGGCGCGCGCCGGGCCGATCACCCCGGCCATGTGCTCCAGCTCGCGCACGGTGGCGTTGGTGCCGTCGATCGGCCAGAACGGCGGCATGTCGCTGCCGAGCAGCACCTCCACCCCGGCGGCGACGGCCGTCGCGTAGCTCTCCAGGTGGCGGGGACCCGCGCCGAGCGAGCGCCGCTGCATCCACTCGGGCACGCCCAGCTCGTCGAAGAACTCCTTGCACCGGGTGACCAGCAGGGTCGGCACCAGCGCGGTGCCGCGCCCCGCCATCAGCGCGGCCACCTCGGGGGTGAGCTGGTAGCCGTGCTCGACGCAGTCCAGGCCCAGCTCGACGGCCTTGGCGATCACCTCGGCCGGGCCCGCGTGCGCGGTGACCCTGCGGCCCCAGGCGTGCGCGGTCTCGATGACCGCGGCCATCTCGTCGGCGAACAACTGCGGGGTGTCGATGGCCTCGTGCTCCCCGGCGATGCCGCCGGAGATCATCACCTTGATCAGGTCCGCGCCCGCCTTGAGCTGGGCGCGGGTGCCGCGCCGGAAGCCGTCGGCGCCGTCGCACTCCAGCGTGTCGGTGCCCTCGTGGCCGTGCCCGCCGGTGCAGACCAGCGCCCGGCCCGCGGTGAAGATCCTCGGCCCCGGCACGCGCCCGGCCTCGATCGCCCGGCGCAGCGCGAAGTCGGCGTGGTCCTTCTCGGCCACGCAGCGGACGGTGGTGACGCCCCGGTCCAGCGTGCGGCACGCGCCGTCGGCCATGTAGAGCGCCAGCTCGTGCGGGGTCATCGCCCTGACCTGGTCGCCGCCCCCGCCGGGCAGCGACAGCGACAGGTGGGTGTGCATGTTGACCAGGCCGGGGGTCACGTAGGCCCCGCCCAGGTCGATGCGGCGGGCGTCGCCCGCCTCGGCCAGGACGCTCTCGCGCGGCCCTGCCGAGACGATCCGGTCGTCGCGCACCAGCACGGCGGCGTCCTCGACCGGGCGCGCGCCCTCCGCCACCCGGCCGTCGAGGACCGTGCAGCCGACGATCACCTGCGTATTCACGTGGTCTCCTCCACGGACGTGCCGTAGATCTCGCGGGCGGCCTCCGGGGACACGTACCCCTCGGCCACGTCCCGGCGGACCGCCTCGGCGTCGCGGTCGCGCGGGTCGCCGTGGCCGCCGCCCCCGGCGGTGAGCAGCGTGACCCGGTCGCCCGGCCGGACCGCGGTGCGGCGGGTGCTGACCCGCTCCTCGCGGTCGGTGCCGGGGAACAGGACGACCTGGTTGGGGTCGGGCTCGTGCCCGCCGGCCAGCGCCCACGGGCGGGAACGGGTCTTCTTGATGACGGAGAGGAACTCGCCGGGGGTGGTGAATCGGATGTCGCGGCGCAGGCCGACGCCGCCCCGGTGGCGTCCGGGGCCGCCGGAGTCGGTGCGCATCTCGACGCGCTCGAAGAACATGCCCGTCCTGGCCTCCAGGACCTCGACCGGGGTGTTACGCCCGGCGCTGCCCGAGATGTGCGTGGCCGCGTTCATGCCGTCGTGCTCGGTCGTCCCGCCCCAGCCGACCAGGTCGTTGTTGCTGACCGCGAACATCTGCCCGGTGTCGGGGTGGACGCCGACCATCATGAACCCGGGCACGTCGCCGCCCGAGGAGGCGGGCAGCCGGTCCGGCATGCCCTGGGCCAGCGCCTTGCAGATCAGCTCCACCGCCACGATGCCGGTCCACAGCGTGAACGTGGGCTGCGGGTAGACGGCGTGGAACAGGGTGCCCGGCTCGGCCCGCACGTCCAGCGGGAGCGTGGTGCCGTGGTTGGACGGCTCGTCGGGCGAGGTCAGCGCCTTCAGCACCACCTTGCACAGCGCGATGGTCGCGCCGAACGGCATGTTGATCGGCCCCGCCGTGGCCGGGGACGAGCCGTCGAAGTCCACGCTGAACCGGCCGTCGGCGATGGTGACCGTGCAGCGCATCTTCACCGGGTCGGAGGTGATGCCGTCGTCGTCCACCCAGTCCTCGGCGGTCCAGGTGCCCTGCGGCAGCTCGGCCAGCGCGGCGCGGGTGCGGGCCTCGCCGTCCTCGATCATGCGCCGGACGGCGGCGTCCACCGTGGGACGGCCGAACTTGCGCATGATCTCCAGCAGCCGCCGCTCGCCGGTCCGCAGCGCGGCGACCTGGGCGTGCAGGTCGCCGATCACCAGGTCGGGCATCCGGGAGTTGAAGCGGATCAGCTCGTGCACGTCGTGGACGGGCTCGCCCTGGGAGAAGACCTTGGTGCCGGGGAAGATCAGTCCCTCCTGGTGCATGTCCGTGGAGTCCAGGACATACCCGGGGTCCTTGGCGCCCAGGTCCATCCAGTGGGCGCGGACGCACAGGAACCCGACCAGTTCCTCGCCTCCGTCCTCTCCGTCGTCGAAGACGGGCGCGAAGAGGGTGGCGTCGTAGGCGTGGGCGGCGTTCCAGTACGGGTAGTTGAGCAGGATCACGTCGCCCTTGCGCAGGTTCTCCCGCCCGACGTACTCCACGCCCTTGGCCAGCGAGAAGTCGTTCGCGCCGAGGAAGAACGTCAGCCCGGTCGCCTCGGCGATCAGCCGCAGGTCCGCGTCGTACATGGACAGCCCGAAGTCGTGGACCTCGTAGATGACCGGGTTGAAGGAGGTGCGGATCAGCGTCGCCCGCATCTCCTCGGCGGCGGCCAGCAGGTAGCTGCGGACCACCTCGGCGGTCGCCCCGTCCAGTTCCATGGATTCTCCGTTCAAGACCCGTTCTCCGGCAGCGCGACGAGCAGGTGGCCGTGCGGATCGACCCGCACGCGCTGGCCGGAGTGCACCACCGTGGTCGAGGTGCCCTCGTCGATCAGCGCGGGGCCGGTGAGGGTGTCGCCCGGCTCCAGCGCGGCCCGGTCGTAGACATCGAACGGCACGACGGCCCGCACGCCGAAGTCGTAGGCGTCGCGCCGTCCGGTCAGCGCCTGGGCCGGGTCGCCGTCGCCCGCCGCCGGGCGCGGCAGCTCCGGCCGCTCGGTGCGGCCCACGCCGCGGACCCGCAGGTTGAGGATCTGCAGCCGGTTGTCCATGCTGTGGCCGTAGCGGGCGTGATGCAGCTCCTCGAACCCGGCGCGCACGGCGGCGGGATCGACGGCGCCGCGCCCGACCGGCACCGTCAGCGAGTGCTCCTGGCCCAGGTAGCGCACCTCCATGGCGCGCTCCAGCACGGCCAGCCCGGCGGGCACCCCCTGGGCGGCCAGCGACGCGCCCGCCTCGGCCTCCGCATCGCCGAAGACCTCCGCGAGGGCGGTCAGGTCGGCGTCGTCGAGGGTGGTCATCACCGTCCGCGACACGTCGTCCACGATGTCGGCGGACAGCATGCCCCAGGCCGAGAACCCCGAGGGCGCGTACGGCACGACGACCTCGGGAATGCCCATCTCCCTGGCCAATAGCGGGGCCAGCAGCGGCCCCGCCCCGCCGAACGCCAGCAGCGAGAACACCCGGGGGTCGTGCCCGCGCTCCACCGTGATCTGCCGCACCGCGCCGACCGTCTTGGCCAGCAGCACGTCGAAGACGCCCGCCGCCGCGGCGGGCAGGTCCAGCCCCAGCGGCTCGGCGATCTGCTCACGCAGCGCGTCCGCCGCCGCCTGCCCGGAGAGGCCCATCGCGCCGCCGAGGAACTTGTCGGGGTCCACGTAGCCGAGCACCACGGCCGCGTCGGTGACGGTGGGCCGGGTGCCGCCGCGCCCGTAGCAGACCGGGCCGGGGTCGGCGCCCGCGCTCTGCGGGCCGACCTTGAGCAGCCCCCGGTCCAGGTGGGCGATGGAGCCGCCGCCCGCGCCGATGGTGCGGATGTCGTAGGTGGGGATGAGCAGCGGGAAGTGTTCAAGTTGGGCCTCGTAGGCGGCCACCGCCGCGCCGCGCTCGATCACGCAGGTGTCCAGCGAGGTGCCGCCGATGTCGAAGGTCAGCAGGTTGTCGCGGCCGAGCGCCTCGGCCACGTAGGCCGCGCCGACGATCCCGCCCGCAGGGCCGGACAGCACGGTGTGCGTGGGGGAGGTCTTGGCCACCGCCGAGGTCATCGAGCCGCCGCCGGACCGCATGATCAGGAACCGCCCGGCGAAGCCGCGCTCGGCCAGACCCGTCTCCAGACGGTCCACGTAGCGCTCGAAGATGGGCCGGATGTAGGCATCCAGCACGGTCGTGCTGGTTCGCTCATACTCGCGGTATTCGCGCACGATGTCGGTGGAGACCGAGACCGTGACGTCCGGGTGCGCCGCGCGGATGATCTCGGCGGCCCGCCGTTCGTGCGCGGGTTCGAGGAAGGAGTGCAGGAAGCAGACCGCGAGGCTGCGCACGCCGCGCTCCTCCACCAGCACGCGGGCGGCCTCACGGACGCTGTCCGGGTCCAGCTCGTCCACCACGCGGCCCTTGTAGTCGAGACGGCCTCGCACCCCGGCGGTGTGGCCGCGCCGCACCAGGCTCTCCGGCCGCTCGTACTGGAAGTCGTACATCCGGTCGGCGGGCACGTTGCCCCGGCCGAGCAGGAAGATGTCGCGGAAGCCGTCGTTGGTGATGATCCCGGTGGGCTCGCCCCGGCGCTCCAGCACGGCGTTCAGGCCGAGGGTGGTGCCGTGGATGAACAGCTCCACGTCGGCCAGGTCGGTGCCCAGGGCCTCCACCGCGTTGAGCACCCCCTCCCACGGCCGGGCGGGGGTCGTGGACGCCTTGCGGAAGCGGACGCGGTTGGTACGCGTGTCCAGCTCCATGGCGTCCACGAAGGTGCCGCCGATGTCCACGGCCAGCCTGATGTGCGGCATCTCGCTCCTCACGTCGCACTCTGTTCGATCAGCTCGGGGATCTCCGGGACGCGCCGGCAGGCGACGCGGGCCGCGCCGTACGGGGTGAGCCGCTGCTCCTCGGTACGGCACGCGTCCTGCGCGAACGGGCAGCGTGGCGCGAGCGGGCAGCCGGTGCCCGGCCCCGCCTCCTCCGCGTCCCTGGTCAGCTCCACCGACGGCGCGGCGGCCCGCTCGCCCGACAGCCGGGGCGCCCCCGCGAGCAGCGCCATCGTGTAGGGGTGACGGGGGTTCGCGAAGACCTCCTCCACCGGCCCCTCCTCCACGATCCTGCCCAGGTAGAGCACCACCACCCGGTCGCAGGTGCCGCGCACCGTGGCCAGGTCGTGGGAGATGAACACCGAGCCGCGCCCCGCGTCGCCCGCGACCTCGCCGACGACCTTGAGGATCTGCGCCTGCACGGTGACGTCCAGCGCCGAGGTCGGCTCGTCGAACACGATGAGATCGGGCGCGCCGACCAGGGCCCGCGCGATGCCCACCCGCTGCGCCTGCCCGCCGGACAGCTCGTGCGGGCGGCGGTTCAGAAAGGATTCGGGAAGACCCATCCGGGATAGCGCCTCGGCGACCCGGCGCCCCCGCTCGGCGGCCGGGACCCCGGCGGCCCGCAGCGGCTCGGCCACCGCGTCGGCGATCGTGCGGCGCGGGCTGAGCGCGCCGACCGGGTCCTGGAACACGAGCTGGGCGCGGCGGCGCAGGTCGCGCAGCGCCCGCCCGCGCAGCCGGGCCGGGTCGCGCCCGGCCAGGGTGACCCTGCCCGAGGTGGGGGCGATCATCCCGAGCATCAGGCGGGCCAGCGTGCTCTTGCCGCTGCCGCTCTCCCCGACGACGCCGACGGTCTCCCCGGCCCGCACGGTCAGGCTCACCCCGCGCAGCGCGTGGTGGCCGCCGGAGCCGAACCGGCTGCCGTAGACGACGTGGGCGTCCTCGATCCGCACCGCCTCCGCGCCGGGTTCGCCCTGCTCGCGGGCCGTGGTGGGCTTGGGGCGGGAGATGTCCGGGACGGCGTCGATCAGTGCGCGGGTGTAGGGGTCGGCGGGCTCGCGCAGCACGCGGACGGCCGGGCCGCTCTCCACCACCCGGCCCGCGTTGAGCACCACGACCCGGTCGCAGATCTCGGCGATCGAGGCCAGGTCGTGCGAGATCAGCAGGACGCCCCGGCCCTCGGCGTCGGCGGCGGCGCGGAACCGGCGCAGGATCTCGCGGGTGAGCGTGACGTCCAGGCCGGTGGTCGGCTCGTCGGCGATGAGCAGCCCCGGCGCGCAACCGGTGGCCAGCGAGATCATCACCCGCTGGGCCTGCCCGCCGGACAGCTCGTGCGGGTAGGCCGCCAGGCGGCGCTCCGCGCTCCGGATGCCGACGCCCTCGAACAGCTCGATCGCGGCCTTCCTGGCCGCTCCGCCGTTCAGCCCCTGGTGGGCGGACAGGCGGTCGGTGAGCTGGCGTCCCACCGTGCGGGTGGGGCTGAGCGCGCCGCGCGGGTTCTGGAAGCAGATGGCCGCGCCGCCGCCGCGATGCGCCCGCAGCGCGGTCTCGTCCATGGTGAGCACGTCGGCGCCGCCGAACAGCACCCGGCCGGTGGCCCGCGCGGCGCCCGGCAGCAGGCCGACGATCGAGCGGGCCAGCATGCTCTTGCCGCCGCCGCTCTCCCCGACCAGGCCGACGACCTCGCCAGGCTCGACGGCCATGGACACCCCGGCCAGCGCGTGCACCCGGTGGCCGGGCCGGTCGATCACCACTCGCAGGTCCTCGACGGACAACAGCGTCACGCCGTCACCTCCGCACCGAGTCGGCGCGCTCCTGCAGGCCCTCGCCGAGGAGGCTGAAGCCCAGCACGCACACCAGCAGGAACAGGCCAGGGGGCACCGAGGTCCACCAGCGCCCGGCCACGACGTCGGCGCTGCCCAGGCTGATCATGGCGCCCCACTCGGCGGTCGGCACCGTCACGCCGAGCCCGAGGAAGGACAGCCCGGCCAGGGTCAGCATCGCCCAGCCGCAGTTCAGCGGAGCGATCACCCGGACCGGGGTGAGGCTGTTGGGCAGCACGTGCCGCCACAGGGTGCCCAGCGTGGACGCGCCCGACGTACGGGACGCCTCGACGAACGGCAGCTCGCGCACGGTCCGCACCTCGGCCCGCACCAGGCGGGCGTACGCGGGCGCGTTGACCAGCGCGATCACCAGGACCAGATCGCTCGCGCCGCCGCCGAGCAGGGCGGCCACCGCGAGCGCCAGGATGAACGCGGGGAACGCCTGGAAGACGTCCAGGACGCGCATGAGCACGTCGTCGGCCCACCCGCCCCAGTAGCCCGCGACCAGGCCGAGCAGCGTGCCGAGCACGACGGCCAGCGCCACCGACGCCAGCGCGACACCGAGGTCCAGCCGTCCGGCGTGCAGCACCCGGCTCCACACGTCCATGCCGTTGGCGTCGGTGCCGAGCAGGTGCTCCCCGCCGGGCGGGGCGAGCGAGGCGGCCGGGTCGATCTCCACCGGCCCCCAGCGCACCAGCAGCGGCCCCACCAGGACGGCCAGCGCGGCCACCCCGAGGATCACCGCGCCGACCCAGATCAGCGCGCCCGCGAACCGGCGGTCGCCCGCCGTCCGGGGCCGTGCCGCCTCCGCGGACGCCAGGTTCGCCATCAGATCCTCACTCTCGGGTCCAGCGCGGCGTGCACGACGTCGGCCACCAGGAACACCAGCGTGTAGCAGAGCGCGATCACCACGACCGACGCCTGCACCACCGGATAGTCGCGGTAGAGCAGCCCGCGCAGCGCCCACTGGCCGAAGCCCTGCCAGGAGAAGACGTACTCCACCAGGACGGTCGCGCCGATCGCGAAGCCGAACACCAGCGCCGCCAGCGCGGGCAGCCGCACCAGCGCCGCCCTGGTCAGGTAGCCGCGCAGCAGCACCCGCTGGGACAGGCCGTGCGCGGCCCCCGCCTGATACGCCTCCGAGGCCAGGACCTCAAGGGCGGACGCGCGGACGCTGCGCATCAGCGGCGCGAGGATCACCACGACCATCGTCAGGACCGGCAGCACCAGGTGCGCGGCGGCCGAGGCGAGCGCCGGGCCGTTGCCGGTCAGCGCCGCGTCCAGCAGGTCGGCCCCGGTCAGCAGGGACAGGCCGGTGTCCGGATCGACCCGGCCGCTCGGCGCGGGGAACCAGCCCAGCGCGCTGTAGCCGACCAGGACCAGCACCAGGCCCAGCCAGAACTCCGGCACCGAGTTGCCGAGCAGGGCCAGCACCCGCAGCGTATGGTCACCGGTCCGCCCGGCGCGGCGGGCGGACCAGATGCCCAGGACGGTGGCCAGCGCGGTCGCGATCGTCACCGAGATGACGACCAGCTCCAGGGTCGGGCCGATCCGCACCGCCATCTCGCCGGCGACCGACGCCCCGCTCTGGATGGAGGTGCCCAGGTCACCGGTGAACAGCCCGCCCAGGTAGTCCAGGAACTGCCGCCACATCGGCTGGTCCAGGCCGAACCTGGCACGGGCGGCGGCGGCGTCCGCGTCGGTCGCGTTCTGGCCCAGGATGCTCCGGATCGGGTCACCGGGAAGCACCCTGACCAGCACGAACGTCACGATGATGACGCCGAGCAGGACCGGGACGAGCTGGACCAGCCGCCGCCCGAGGAACCGGGCGATCCTCATCGGCGCTCCACTCCGCGCGACCTCACTTGCCCGAGCTCAGGTAGCGCAGGCGGGCCAGGCCGTCCATCGGCTGCACCCACCCGGCGACGGCCTCGCGCACCGGCAGGTTGAAGTTCGGCTGGCAGAGGATCGCCCACGGCACGTCGGTGGCCAGGATCTCCTGGACCCGCTTCCACAGCGCGTCGCGCTCGGCCGCGTCCACCGTGGTGTGCGACTTCTCGAAGATCTCCTCGATCTCGTCGTTCACGTAGCCGGAGTAGTTCAGGGCCGCGCCCTTGGTGAAGCTGGTGCCCAGCATGTACTCGACGTCGTTGACCCAGAGCTGGCCGGTGGTGATCTGCAGCGGGATGTTCCTGCGCTCGCGCCGCTCGCCGAGCGTGGCCGGGTCGAGCGGGACCAGCTTCAGCTCGATGCCCGCCTTCCTGGCCTCGCTCTGCACCAGCACCGCGATCTGCTGCTGCTCGGTGCTGCCCGCCTCGAAGACCAGTTCGGAGCTGATCGATCCGGCCTTGGCCTCCGCGAGCAGGGCCTTGGCCTTCTCCACGTCGGTGGTGTACGGGTAGCCGGTCTCGCTGTAGCCCGGCATGTCGATCGGGACCAGGCTCTTGGCCGGGCGGGCGTCGCCGCCGTAGACGTTGGCGATGATCTGCTCGTACGGCACCGCGTGGGCGAGCGCCTGCCGTACCTTGACGTCGTCGAACGGCGCGGTCGTCACCGACATCTGGATGGAGATCTGGTCGTTGCCGGGCGCCGAGATCACCTTGATGCCCTGGGCGCTCTTCAGGTCGGCGATGTCGCGCCTGCTCATGCCGAGCGCGATGTCGATGTCCCCGGCCTGGAGCTGGAGGCGCTGGTTGGCCGCCGCGGGCACCACGGACAGCCGGACGCTCGCCGGCTTGACCTTGTCGGGCCCCGGGTAGGCGGCGTTGGCGGTCAGCTCGATCTCCTGGCCCTGCACGGCCTTGGCCACGTTGAAGTAGCCGCCCGTGGGCGGGTTCTTGGCGAACCACTCCTTGGCCCACGGGTCGTCGGCGGTGGCGTGCTTCTTGGCCTCGACGGAGTCGAACACGTACAGCGAGATGGCCTGGATCTGCGGGGTGAGCGCGCTGGCGAACTCCTGGTGGAACTCCACCGTGTAGTCGTCGACGACCTTGACCTGCTCGGGCTTTGTGAGGCCGATCAGCCGGTAGACGCCCGCCACGTTGGCCTTGGCGGCGAACGCGCGGTCCTTGGACCACTTCACGTCGGCGGCGGTCATCTCGTTGCCGCTGCCGAACTTCACGCCCTTGCGCAGCTTGAGGGTCCAGACCTTGTTGCCGGCGTCCGGCTCGAAGGACTCGGCGAAGGACGGCACGATCTTCGTGGTGTCCAGCGCGGGCGCGCCGCCCACGTCGGCGACCGAGTAGTCCACCAGGTACGGGAAGACGTTCTTGAACAGCATCAGCGCGGTCAGGTCGAAGCCCACGAAGTCCTGGTCCCAGCTGCTGATGTAGCTGGATACGGCGACGCGCAGCGCGCCGCCGCCCTTCTCCGCGGCCCCTTCTGAAGGGGCGGGCTGCTCGGCTCCGCCGCCCTGGGTGCCCGCGGCACAGCCCGCCGTGACCAGGAGCGCGGCGCCGCCGCCGATCCTGAGCAGCGTGCGGCGGGACAGTGGCAGGGGCGAGCGGGCGTCCGGGTGGCGGGCCATGGGTCCTCCTGGGGGAACGGCGTTGTTCGATCAGGCCTTCCGTTCAGTGAACGCCATCCCAGATCGATCAATCTGCGAAAGTCCTGCTCATTCCTCCATGTTCTACCGGCAAGGCGGCAATCGGGACAAGCGTGTTCAGTGAATTTCACCAACGTGAAACACGAGGTGGGTTGCGTTCGGTAACATATTGTGATCGGAGAATTGCGGAGCGGATGCGGGTGAGGCCGTCGCCGTGCAGAGCCACCCCGCCCCCGCGTGGTGGCCCGGCAGAAAGGGGTCGCCGATGGCCGAGCCGTCTCCGCCCGGGGGCTACCGGCCGCCCATCCACGGTCCGCGCGGCATCGCCGCGACGGTGGCGGCCGTCCTCCTCGCCGCGGCCGCTCTGATCGCGATCAACCCCACCGCCTGGGCGTCCACGGTGAACTGCCAGGTCAACGGCGCCCACCTCACCGGCACCACGGTCGACGGCACCCCCGGCGACGACCGCATCGTCTGCGAGCCGATCCCCGAGGGCGGCACGGTCAACGGCCTCACCGGCCACGACGTGATCAGCGTTCTCGCCGTCCCCGACAAGGACGGCAACCAGGGCACCATCAACGGCGGCAGCGGCGACGACGCCATCCTGATCCGCGGCGGCCACTCCCTGCTGAGCAGCGGCAAGGGCGGCGACGGCAACAGCGGCCGCGTCGACGGCGGCCCCGGCGACGACGTGATCACCGTGATCGGCGGCGAGGGCGGCATCGGCCGCTACCTCTCCGACGCGGGCACCGGCGGCGACGGCAACTCCGGCATGATCGTCGGTGGCGGGGGCCGCGACGCCGTCAACGCCATCGGCGGCACCGGCGGCCAGGGCATCGACACCCTCACCAGCCACGGCGACCCCGACGGCGGGGCGGGCGGGGCGGGCAGCACCGGCACCGTCCTCTGCGCGGGGGCCATCTCCATCACCGGGGGCAGAGGCGGCCACGGCACCGCCCTCGACATCGGCGCCAGCGACGGCGACGGCAAGGACGGCGACGGCGGACGCGGCGGCACCGGCAACGCCGGGGCCGTCCACACCGTGGTCCGGTGGGGCGTGCTCAACACCGTGAACATCACCGGGGGGCGCGGCGGCACAGGGCAGGAACTGGGGGAGGGCGGGGAGGGCGGCATCGGCAACGACCGCCCGCTCACGCTCACCGGTCGGGTGCGGATGACGGGCGGCGCGGCGGGCGGCGGCGGGCGCAACGGTGCGAAGGGCGGCGCGGGCGGCCCCGGCAACACGCGCCCGCTCCTGGTCAGCGGCGGCCCCGGCGACCCCGTCGTCCGAGGCGGCGCGGCCGGCGCGGGCACCCCCTGCGGCCCCCCGGGCGCCGCCACCTTGACCCCCCTCCCCACCGCCACCACCCACCCCGGCCCCCCATGCCCCTGACCCCGCCGGGGTGGTGGGATGCGCGCTGACGCGCCGCCGCCTACCCTCCGCTGCCCGAGAGCCCCTCCACCGCTCCGCATCGTGCGTGCTGCCACTTGCCGTCCGCGTCCCGCGTTCCGCCCGGGCGTGGGGTGCGCGCTGGCGCGCGCCCAACGGTCTTCGCTGCGCTCGGTCGCTCTTTCTGGGCCGGGCTTCGCCCGGCGCTCGCGCCCCCGGTCGGTCACTTGGGTCCCGATGCGGTGGTACGACGATTACCGTCACACCGATGCGATCCGAGCACCTCTGCGGGCCACCCCTCCGTCACTTCCCTCAAGCGCCCGCGTGGCCTTGGGACGTGGCGGAGAGGTGGTGGGACGGGATGGGGATGGCGTCGTGGGCCACCAGGTGCGATCGGCTGGGGGCTGCGGCGGGGGAGTGAATGTGCGGCCCTCTGCGGCGCTGCGATGGTGAGGCCGTCCCGTTGGCACCGCAGGCGATACTCAATGGTGCTGTTGGTAGCGTTCGTCAGGGAGCCGCCGGGGGTTGCGGCCGTGCGGCGATCACTCGCTCGGGGGTGTCCGGCCAGACCCGCTGGCCGTCCGATGTGACGGACATCCCGAAGCGGTCGCGCTGTGGCTCGCCCCAGCTCACCCACTGGAAATAGGCGTCCACGACCTCATCCCAAACCGGGCGGTCGCCGACCTGATACCCCCGGAACTCGTGCTGCCCCGGCCTCCAGGTTACGGAGGCCCATTGGCCGGCCTCGGCCGGGTCGCGGGCCCACATACGGAAGCCGTCGTCCTTCAGTTCCGTCGTGACGGACGTTAGGCCGGTGAGCGCGCTGATGGTCAGATGTGCTCCGGCCGGGGCGTGGGCGATGGTCCGGGGATCTACTCGTGTGCGTAGTTCGTGCTCCGGGCCGTTCGTCGAGATCGCCACGGGACGGTGGGCCCGCATCATCATGTACGAGGCGGAGCCAGGGAACCGCGCCGGCGGCGTCCGCTGGCCGAGCCCGCGCACCAGCGCACGCGGCAGGCCGCTCTGCCGGATCCGCCGCAGCGTCGAAGGCGCCGCCGCAGCGCTCGCCGAGGACCTCGACCTGCTCCGCCGCCGCGACGAGCCGTCTTTCGTCCCTATCGAGCCTGTCGCGCCACGTCCTCGTCGGGTGTTGCGGCGGATCGCGGGGCGGTGAGCAGCTGAAGGACGTGGGCCCCGGCGGGGGTTGCCGGGGCTGGCGGGATGGCGGTCAGACCTCGCAGTTGGGCTCGGATTCGCCGCTGCAGGTGTCGAAGTCCGGGCCGCCGTCGGTGATGTCGTTGCCGGCGTTGCCGGTCAGGAAATCGTTGCCGCTCCCGCCGACAAGGATGTCCCGTCCGGAACCGCCGGTCAGGCGGTCGGAGCCCGCGCTGCCGAAGATCTCGGCGAACAGCGCGGTGTTGTTGCGGACGACGTCGTCGCCGCGGGTGGTGTTGACCAGGATCGAGGTGACGCCGTCGCAGCGCACCGCGCTCGGGCCGAGCTGCACGCAACCGGCCCCGGCGGTCACGGAGTGCAGCGCGGACGACACGGTGGTGGCCGTGCCCGACGGGTTGAGGTCGATGCTGTCGGGACCCGTCGTGCCCTCGGCGACGAGCTGGCCGAACGAGTTGACCCGGACGGTGGCCCCGGCCGCGTGCGCGGGGGAGGCGGTGATGACCGCCGCTCCCGCGAACGCCGCCACGCCGAGCACGAGCGCGGCGACGCCACGGCGGGACAGTGAACGTGAACGTGACATTTGGAGACTCCTTGTGTCTCTCGGAAACGACCATGCCATGAAAGCCGTCCCGTATGCCGCGCTCCGCGTCCTTCTGCACACCGATAGCGGTGCCAGGTGATTTATCACAGTTCCCGGCGGGAGTTATTCACACAAGGCGGTGACGATTCGACCTGGGCCGAGCTCATCGCCGTGGTTAGCGTGCAGGCAGGACCGTCGAGGACCATTCCGGAGGCGCACCGTGAGAAGATCCAGGCGTTTCACCCTCGCCGTGAGCGCGGCGCTGCTCGCCGTCCCGCTGCTGCACGCCCCCGCCGCCCACGGCGCGGCCGACGTGCAGATCTGCTTCTCCGGGGACCGCACGCCCGCCGAGGGCGGCTACCGGGTCACCGCGCGGGGATGCTACGGCGGGGGCCTCTACATGCTGGAGCTCACCGTGCGGTTCGGCCCGGGTGCCGGGGTCTACTTCTGCCGGGATGCCTTCTCCTGGAACGGCGACCTGGTCGCCAACCGGTGCGTGCTCAAGAGCTGACCACCGGTTCGATTCGCGGACCGGGGGAATGGGCGTAAGCGCGAGCGGGTGCTCCGGGCCGGGCGGGTCCGGTCCGGGCACCTTTCGCCTCGGGTCGCCTCGGGTCGCCTCAGGTCCCCTCAGGTCTCCTCGGAGGCGATGATGCGGCGCCCGCTGACCTGCGTGACGGGGACGCGGATGTACAGCTCGCGCGGGCCGCCCGCCCAGGGGTCCACGCCGAGGTGCGCGACCTCGGGCAGCTCGTCCTCGGTGACGTGGTGAGCGGGGCCGTGCAGGAGCACGCTCCAGCCGGTGCGGTCGGTGTCGTCGATCCGGTCGACCTCGAAGGCGATCTTGAATTCGACGCCGGAGACGCCGGTGTTCAGCTCCTCGTCGAGCGTCCCGCCGTACCGGGTGCGGAACACCACGGCCCCGCCGTGCACCCGGTAGTTGACCGGGAGCACGATGAGGCCGCTCCTGCCGTCGAAGCCGACTCGGCCGACGCCGCCGGGGGAGATCAGCCGCATGCACTCCTGCCGGTCCAGCGACTTCAGCACGGGGGTGGCCCGCGCCCCGCCCGGGCCGGGCGCGCGCTCGGCGTCGCCGCCGAGCAGCCGGTCCGCGGTGACGTCCAGCGCGCGGGCGACCCGCAGCAGAGTGTCCTCGGACGGCCGCGCGGGACGCTCCTCCAGGTAGGTCAGGTATCCGGGGTCGAGACCGGCGCGCTCGGCCAGCTCCTCACGGGACAGCCCGAGCGCCTCACGCCGATGCGCGATTCGACGCCCCAGATCACCGGGCGCGGGCCTGCTGCTGGACATCGGCGTTCCCCGTTCCGTGCGCGGCTGCCCCACGAGCCGACGCGTTCGGAGTTGTTGCCGTCCCCGATCGGGCGCAATCGCGCCACGCCGAGAGTTTGCCAGGGCATTCCCATCACCCGGTGAGAGCCGCGAGGACGGTCTCGATCTCCTCGCGGGCGGGGCCCTTGGCGGAGGGGAGGAGTTCGCGCAGCGGCTCGATCGCGCGGTGGACGTTCAGGCGGGCCGCGGCGCGGACGGCGCGGCGGTCGGCGTGCAGGCGGAGCAGCACGAGGTTCTCCAGCAGGGTGCGTTCCCGGCCGGTCAGGTCCAGCAGCCCTTCGAGGGGGAACTCGGGCCGCCTGCTCTCGAACGCGTCGATGAAACGGTGCAGCGGCCTGTTCCCGCGGTCGAGGTGCCAGGTGAGGCCCAGGTCTTCGGCGGTCCTGCCGTCCGCCCAGCCGGCCAGGATGGCGCGCAGCTCGGCGAGAGCCTCGTTCCGCACGGACGGCAGTGACGACAGCAGTCGTCCGCCGACGCTCAGCAGCACCTCGCCCGAGGTCAGTTCCTCGTCGTCCAGTCCGACGGCGCTCAGCGCGGCGTGGGTCGCCTCGGACCTGGCGATGTCGTCCGGGTCGGTGGCGGCCACGTCGAGCAGGAGTTCCAGGTCGGGGTCCGGGAACTCGGCCAGCAGCCGGACGGCGGAGCCCCGGTCGAAGCCGCTGCCCGCGTGCGCGCGCAGCATCCGCTCGATGCCGGGACGGCCCGCCTGGCTGTCCATCTCCAGCAGCGCCCTGGCCGCGAAGACCCGCATGACGGGCGCCGCGGCCTCGGTCGTCGCCTCGATGAGCGCGGGGACGGCGCGCTCGCAGTACGCCTCGGCCAGGAAGGCCGCCACCCGCCCGTCGTTCCTGGCCAGCATGGCGATGAGGATGTCCTCCGCCTCGATCCGCTCCTCGTCGCCCAGCGAGTAGAACACCCCGATGCCGGGGATCTCGTCGAGAGCGTCACGGGTGAACACCAGGGGCGCGTTCACCACCGCCAGGAACTCCTCGAACGCCGCCGAACGTGCCATGCCGACCAGTGTGCCGTCCGGGAGGCGCGGTCGTCAGCGGTTCAGGTGACGGTAGGCCCTGGCGGAGAGGGGGAGGAAGACGAGGATGATCAGGAGGGGCCAGGCCACGGCCAGGGCGAGGGCGTGTTCGGCGGCCCAGGAGTCGCCGGGCAGGCCGGGGTTGCCGAAGAGGGCGCGGCAGGCGGTCACGGTGGCCGAGAGCGGGTTCCACTCGGCCAGGAAGCCCAGCCAGGCGGGCATCTGGGACGGCGAGACGAAGGTGTTCGCGATCATCGTGAGCGGCAGCAGCAGCATCCAGGACGCGCCCGCCGCCTCGGGGGTGGTCTTCAGGCCCACGTAGATGCCGACCCAGGTGAGCGAGAACCGCAGCAGCAGGAGCAGGCCGATCCCGGCCAGGGCGTCGCCCGTCCCGTTGTGCCAGCCCCAGCCGACGACCAGGCCGCAGCCGATGAGCGCGGCCAGTTCCAGCGCCGAGATCGCCAGGTCGGCCAGGGCACGGCCGAGCACCACCCCGGCCTGGGAGATCGGCATCGAGCGGAAGCGGTCGGTGACCCCGTACGACGCCTGGGTGGCGACGATCACCAGGGTGGTCGTCACCCCGACGGCCATGGTCTGGGCGAACATGCCCGGCATGAGGAAGGCCCGGTAGTCGCCGCCGCCCTGCACGTTCATCGCGCTGCCGAAGACGTAGCCGAACATCAGCACCATGACGATCGGATACAGCAGCGTCCCAACCAGGGAGCCGGGGTTGCGGGTCAGGTGGATCAGGTTGCTCCTGGCGATGATCCAGGCGTCGGAGAGCACCCAGCCGAGCCGCTGGACGGCCGGTGCGGGCGCGGAGGGCGCGGTGATCACGGTCATGCCGCCTCTCGCCCGGTGATGCTGAGGAACACCTCGTCCAACGTCGGACGGCGCAGCGCGACGTCCTCGACGTCGATCGCGGCCTCGCGCATCCGGTGCATGGTCTCGGTCAGCGCCGCCATCCGGTCCGACACCGGCGCGGTGAGCCGCAGCGCGTCGCGATCGACGGCGGGCGCCGCCCCCGCCACCGCGGCCAGCACCCGCGCGGCCTCCTCCAGGTCGGCGGGGTCGTGCAGGACCAGGTCGAGCTGGTCGCCGCCGATCCGCTTCTTCAGCGCGTCAGGGGAGTCGTCGGCGACCACCCGGCCCCGGTCGAGCACCACGATCTGGTGGGCGAGCTGGTCGGCCTCGTCCAGGTACTGGGTGGTGAGCAGCACGGTGCTGCCCGCCGCGACCAGAGTGCGGACGGCCTGCCACACCTCGCTGCGGTTGCGCGGGTCGAGCCCCGTGGTCGGCTCGTCCAGGAAGAGCACCCGGGGCGCGAGGATGAAGCTGGCCGCGAGGTCGAGACGGCGGCGCATGCCACCCGAGTAGTGCTTGATCCGCTTGTCGGCCGCCTCTGTCAGGCCGAACCGGTCGAGCAGTTCCTCGGCCCTGGCGCCGGCCGCCGCCTTCCCGAGGTGGTGCAGGCGGCCCCACATGACCAGGTTCTCCCGGCCGGTGAGGATCTCGTCCACGGCCGGTTCCTGGCCGGCGAGGCCGATCCGGCGGCGCACCTCGGCGGGCTGCCCGACCACGTCGAAACCGGCGACCTCCGCGCGCCCGCCGTCCGCGCGCAGCAGGGTGGCCAGGATGCGGACGGCGGTGGTCTTGCCCGCGCCGTTCGGGCCGAGCAGGCCGCAGACCGTCCCCTCGCGCACGGCGAGGTCGAATCCGTGCAGGGCGTGGCTGTCGCCGTACCGTTTGCGCACGCCTTCGGCGCGCACAGAGTAGGAGTTCATGCGCTCATTTTGGGACATCAAAGTCCCAAAAGCAACCTTGGGTGTAGGATTCCGCAGGTGAGCAGTCCACCGGCCGAGTCGGGCACCCGCAGTCGCACGCGACGGGCCATCCTCCAGGCGGCGGCCTCCGTGCTGGCTCGCGACCGCACCGCGACGCTGGCCGACATCGCCGAGCGCGCCCAGGTGGGCCGCAGCACCCTGCACCGCTACTTCGCCGACCGCGACGAGCTGATCAAGGCCGCCGCCGCCGACTCGCTGGCGGCCGTCGAGACCGCGCACCGAGACGCCGCGCTCGACCTGGCCGCTCCGCTGGAGAGCGTCCGGCGGCTGATCAACGGGTTCGTCGAGGTTGGCGACCGGATCGCCTTCCTGTTCGGCGACACGCGGATGCTGCAGGTCATGGAGGAGGCCGACTGGCGGCCCGACCTCACCCTGCCCAGCGTGATCGACCTGATCCGCGCCGGTCAGGAGCGGGGGGTGTTCGACGACACGGTCTCGCCGGAGTGGCTCCAGCACGTGATCTGGTCGCTGGCCTACACCGGCTGGGAGGCGGCGGAGTCGTGCGCGCTGCCCCGCCACGGGGTGGCCCAGGCCGTGCTGCGCATCCTGGAGAAGGGCGTCGTCACCACCCCCTCGGAGCCCTAGGTCGCGGGAGAGCGTGGCCGGGGTCGATCGGCTCGTCGGGCGGATCGGGCAGTGGCAGCAGGTCCTCGATCACCTGCCATCGGCCGATCACCGGGCCGGAGAGCACCAGCGCGGCCAGGTCCCCGCCGTGGCGCTGGGCGTAGCGGGCCGTCCCGCCCATCGAGTGGCCGATGACCACCACGGGGACGCCGGGGCGGGCGGCCCTCGCCAGGTCTTCCACCGCACGGACGTCGGCGACGACGTCCTCGAAGTCCTCGATGAGCACCCGCCCGCCCTCGGACCGGCCCACTCCCGTACGGTGATCGCGCCCCGCGTGCCCTTGATGACCTGTTCCCGCGACGTCACCATGACGGCGACGTTACGCTCCGTTCAGGCTGATCGTCCAACGAGTGGGGGTTTGCCGATGTCCAGTGCGCTGTCAAAAGATCCCAAGGATCATTCGGACGTCGAACGGGAACTGAGCGCGCACCCGAAGGTGACCGGATGCGCGGTCACCAGGGTCGAGCTCTCGGTGTGGAATACGGCGGTGGTCGCCTACGCCACCGGGCGGGCGACGGGGCAGGAACTGCGGCGATACCTGGCCCAGCGGCTGCCCGCCGCGCGGGTGCCGCAGACGGTGGTGATCCTCCCGTCGCTGCCCCGCACACCCGACGGCGAGATCGACTACGAGGGCCTCCCGCTGCCCGTGCAGGACCGCAAGGTGTCGCGCAGCCCGAAGGGCGGTGATTTCGAGCCGCCCCGCGCCGGGGGCGCGATCCTGTTCACCGCGCCCGTGGCGGCGGTGGCCGCCTACCTGCTCACTGACGTGTTCTGGCCCTATTCCACCGACCTGTCCGCCGTTCCCCAGCCGTGGGCCCAGTTGTTCTTCGGGCTCTACGTCGCCGAGTGGGCCTCCTTCGGGCTCGGTTTCGCGTTCCTGCTGTTCGGGCGGGCGTGGCTGGCCAGGCAGCGGCGTCCGGGGTGGCTGACCACCCTGACGCACCTGTCGATCTTCTGGCTGCTGGCCGCGTGGTGGCCGCAGGACAACTTCTACCGCCTCGCCGCCAAGACCGACTGGCCGCTGCAGGCCGCGCTGGTCTACGGCTTCAACGTGACGCTCATGATCGCCGCGGTGATCGTCTTCGCGCACCTGGCCACCGGGCCCGTACGGCGGCGGCGCTGAGCCCCTCGAACATCGTGCCGAGCGCGTCGGCGGCGCGGCGGACCGCGGCCTCGGCCGCGTCCAGCGCCGCCGCCGTGCGCGCCGCGAGCGCCACGCCCAGGTACGGCGCGGGCTCGAACGCCGCCGTGGGGCAGGTGACCAGCAGCAGGGCGCCCAGGTCTGCGCACTCCCGCCCGGTCGCGGCGACGTGGTCGCGCAGCGCGGCGGACGGCAGCCGCGCGCCCAGCGGGATCCGGTCCAGCGTGCGCACCAGGTGCCGGCCGCCGCGCAGGCGGTCCAGCCGGGCCGCGATGGTGAACGCGGCGGCGGGACCGGTCAGCCGCAGGTTGATCTCGGTGGGCGCGAGCGTCCCCGCGGGGTCCGCCACGAAGTCCACGTCGTACCAGCCCCGGTATCCGTCGGCGGCGAGCGCCCGCCCCACCGCCGTGCCGAACCGCTCGGCCGTTTCGGCGAGGGCGTCCGGCAGCGCGCCGGGGCCGACGGTCACCCCCTGATAGCTGGTGTCCGCGACGCGCATCGCACCCGTGCCCACCGGGTGGACCGCGCCATCCGCGCCGATCACGCCGTCGAAGGTCGGGTCCTTGTACGGCCCCGAGCCCGGCACGTACTCCTCGACCACGACCCCCGCGCGGCCCCACCGCCTGGCCAGGGCCCTGATCCCCCAGGTGTCCTCGCCGGTGACGAGCACGCCGGAGCCGCCGACGCCGTACTCGCGCTTCAGGACCAGCGGCACGCCCGCCCGAAGCTCCCGCAGCAGCGCCCGGCGCGACCCGGCGGGCCGCTGCGCGGGCACCGCGATCCCCGGATGGCCGGGGGCCAGCTCGCCGAACAGCGCGTGCGCCCGCCGTTTGGACTCGAACCGGCCGACCGAGCCGAGCACCCCGGCGGGGGTGGGCACGATCCGCGCCAAGGCGGTGGTGCGTCCCCAGGACAGGACGGCGGCCCCGCCCGAGGTCAGGACGGCCAGCAGCGCGGGCCGTCCGGCCAGGGCGGCCGACACCCCGCCGCCGGGCGCGACCCCGCCGTGCACCGCCACCTCGCCCCACCCCAGCGCGTCCGAAAGACCCGGTATCCACCAGTCGTGCACCGGCTCGGGCAGCACCACCGCCGCCGGATGCGGCCCGGCGAACACCGCCAGGCAGGAGTAGTGGTCGGGACCGGCGCGCAGGCCGCCGAACTCGGCGTTGAACTCACCGGCGTTGCCGACGTGCACGGCGGGGCGCCCGCCCGTCCACGCCGCCACCCACGACGGTTCGGGCGGCGGGGGACAGGCCGTCAGCATCGGCATGCCCTGCCAGATCCCGGTGCGCTCGGCGCCCATCGCCAGGTAGAAGCCCTCGGCGTGCGGGTCGGCCTGGACGGTCACCCGGGTGAACCCGATCCGCCCGGCCTCGCCGAGGACGTGACAGTAGAGGAACCGGCCCACGCCCCGCCCGATGGCGCCGGGTTCGACGAACAGCAGCCCCAGCTCACCGTCCGGGGGCTCGCCCGCGAGCGTGGCGAAGCCGAGTACGCGGCCGTCCGTCTCGGCGACGACGGCCCGGTGCGCGGTCACCTGGTCCGGCGTCAGTCGCAGCGCGTCGGCGGCGGCGGCCAGGACCGCCGCGTCGTAGCCCCAGTGCGCCTTGGAGCGCAGCGCGAGCGCGTTCAGCGCCCCGGCCTCGTCGGGCCGCGCCGGGCGTGCCCGGACCGCCTCGTCCATCAGCCGGGCGGGAGACGGCGCAGCAGGTAGGTGTCCATGATCCAGCCCTTCTCCGCGCGGGCCTTCGCGCGGGTCTCCCGGATGCGCTCGCCCACCTCGGCCACCGGGCCCGAGATCAGGATCTCGTCGGGCGTGCCGACGTAGGCGCCCCAGTGGATGTGGAAGTCGTCCAGCCCGGCGAAGGCGCACTGGGCGTCCAGCATGACCAGCATGTCGTCGGCGGTCGGGCCTTCGTCGGCGAGGCGGCGGCCGGTGGTCAGGTGCAGCGGCCGGGCGACCCGCGTCAGGCCGGTGCGGTGGGCGGCGGTCAGCGCCGACACGCTGCTGATGCCGGGGACGACGGAGTACTCGAAGGCGACCGCGCCGCGTTCCAGGACCTCCTCCACCACGGCCAGCGTGCTGTCGTAGACGCCGGGGTCGCCCCACACCAGGAACGCCCCGGTCTGGCCGTCGGCCAGCTCGTCGCGGATCAGCGCCTCGTACACCCCCGCGCGGCGCGAGCGCCAGTCCTCGACGGCCTCGGCGTAGGCGGCGGCGGTCCGGTCGCGTTCGGGGTCGGCCGCCGCGACCACCCGGTACGGCTCGCGCCCGTGCGCCTCGATCAGCTCCCGCCGCAGCCGGACCAGGTCGTCCTTGGCCGCGCCCTTGTCCAGCACGAAGAACACGTCGGCGGAGGCGATCGCCTTGGCCCCCTGGAAGGTGAGGTGGTCCGGGTCGCCCGCGCCGATGCCGATGATGAGTAGCCGCTTCACCCGGAAAAGTCTGCCAGTACCGCCGCTATACGATGCTTCCCGACAGACTCAGGGAGGCTCGTGAATCACCGCAAAACGGTCACCGTTATCGGGCTGGGCGCGGACGGCTGGGACGGCCTCCCCGCCGTGTCCCGCCGGGCGCTGGAGGCCGCCGAGGTGCTGGTCGGCAGCGGCAGGCAGCTCGGCCTGGTGCCGCCTTCGGCCGCCGAGCGGGTGCCGCTCCCCTCGCCGCTGCTGCCCGCGCTCCCCGGGCTGATCGAGGCCCACGCGGATCGCGCGCTGTGCGTGCTGGCCAGCGGCGACCCGATGTTCCACGGCATCGGCGCCACCCTGGTGCGGCTGCTCGGCCCCGGACGCGTCCGCGTGCTGCCGCATGTCTCCTCGGTGTCGCTGGCCTGCGCCCGGCTCGGCTGGCCGGTCGAGCAGGTGGACGTGCTCAGCCTGGTCGGCCGTCCGATCGCCGCGCTGAACGCCGCCGTGCTGCCCGGCCGCCGCCTGCTGGTGCTGGGCGGCTCGCCGTCCGCCGTGGCCGGGGTGCTCGCCGGGCGCGGCTACGGCCCCAGCCCGATGACCGTGCTGTCCGACCTGGGTTCGGCCGCCGAGTCCGCGCTGCTCGGCACCGCCGGAGCCTGGACGGCCGAGCCGCCCTCCGCGCTGCACGTGACCGCAGTGGAGTGCGTGCCCGGCCCGGACGCCGAACCGCTGGCCCGCGTCCCCGGCCTGCCCGACTCGGCGTTCGAGCACGACGGCCAGCTCACCAAGCGGGAGATCCGGGCCTTCACCCTGGCCGCGCTCGCGCCGCTGCCCGGCGAACTGCTCTGGGACGTGGGCGCGGGCGCGGGCAGCGTGGCCGTCGAGTGGATGCGGGCCCATCCCGCGTGCGCCGCCGTGGCCGTCGAGAGCAGGGCCGGGCGCGCCGCCGCCATCCGCCGCAACGCCGACGCGCTGGGCGTGCCCGCGCTGACGGTGGTCGAGGGGGCGGCCCCGGCGGCGCTGTCCGGCCTGCCGTCGCCGGGCGCGGTGTTCGTCGGCGGCGGGGCCACCGTCCCCGGCGTGCTGGAACGGTGCTGGGAGGTGCTGCCGTCCGGCGGCAGGCTGGTGGTCAACGCGGTCACCCTGGAGACCGAGGCCGTCGTGGCCCACTGGTACGCCCGGCTCGGCGGCGATCTGGTCCGGCTGGCCGTGCAGCGCGCCTCGCCGGTCGGCGGGTTCACCGGGTGGCGGCCCGCGATGCCGGTGACCGTCTGGTCGATCAGGAAGGAGAGGGCATGACCGTCCACTTCATCGGTGCGGGGCCCGGGGCCGCCGACCTGATCACGGTGCGCGGGCTGCGGGTGCTCTCCGCCGCGCCGGTCTGCCTCTACGCGGGCTCGCTGGTGCCGCGCGAGCTGCTGGAGTCCTGCCCGGCCGGGGCCCGGCTGGTGGACACCGCGAACATGAACCTCGACGAGATCGTGGCGGAGCTGGCCGACGCCCACCGGCAGGGGCACGACGTGGCGCGGCTGCACTCGGGCGACCCGTCCGTGTTCAGCGCGGTGGCCGAGCAGATGCGCAGGCTGGACGCGCTCGGCGTGCCGTACGAGGTGGTGCCCGGGGTTCCGGCTTTCGCCGCCGCCGCGGCGGCGCTGCGGCGCGAGCTGACCGTGCCCGGCGTCGGGCAGACGATCGTGCTCACCCGCACCTCCGCCCGCGCCACGCCGATGCCGCCCGGCGAGGACCTGACCACGCTGGGCGCGAGCGGGGCCACCCTGGTGCTGCACCTGGCCGTGCAGCGGATCGACGAGGTCGTCGCCGAACTGCTGCCCCGCTACGGTCCCGACTGCCCCGTGGCCGTGGTGGCGCGGGCCAGCCGCGCCGACGAGCTGATCCTGCGCGGCACCCTGGACGACATCGCGGACCAGGTCCGGACGGCGGGCGTCCGCCGCACCGCCGTGATCGTCGTCGGCCGGGTGCTCACCGCAGCCGGGTTCCCCGACAGCCACCTCTACAGCCCGGGCCGGGCCCGCTCGTGCGACGTGTCCTGATCCTCGGCGGCACCGCCGAGGCCCGCGCGCTGGCCGCGGCCCTGGTCGAAGACGGCGGCGTGCACGTGGTGTCATCACTGGCCGGGCGGGTGAGCCGCCCGCGCCTGCCGGTCGGTGAGGTCCGCGAAGGCGGCTTCGGCGGGCCCGCCGGCCTGGCCGCCTGGCTGCGCGAGCACGCGATCGGCGCCCTCGTGGACGCCACGCACCCGTTCGCCCGCCGGATGAGCGCGTCGGCGGCCGAGGCGTCGGCGGCCACGGGCGTGCCGCTGCTCGCGCTGCGGCGGCCCGGCTGGCGCGAGGGTCCCGGCGACGACTGGCGGCGGACGTCCTCGCTGGAGTCGGCGGCCGGCCTGCTGACCGCCCCGGCGCGGGTCTTCCTCACCACCGGACGCCGGAGCCTGCCGGTCTTCGCCGGGTTGCCGGGGGTGTGGTTGCTGGCCAGGTCCGTCGATCCGCCCGACCCGCCGGTGCCCGCGAACGTACGGGTGCTGATCGGGCGCGGGCCGTACACGGTCGAGGGGGAGCGCGCCCTGATGCGCGAGCACCGGGTGGACGTGCTGGTCACCAAGGACAGCGGCGGCGAGATGACCACCGCCAAGCTGACCGCCGCCCGCGAACTGGGGCTACCGGTGATCATGGTGGACCGCCCGCCGCCGCCCCCCGGCGTCCGGCTGACGGACAGCGTGGCGACGGCGGCGGCCTGGGCTCACGGTTGACGCGCTCCCCGGTCTGAAGACCGGGGATTCAGCCCGTACCGCGCATGCGGCACCTCTGTGGCTTCCTGTTTCACCGGGTCCTGCCCTCCGCTACGCGGCGGGTCTTATGGTCCCTCCGCAGGCGTTTGACCTCTCCGCCCGTCCGGCGGCGAGGATGTTGATCGCGGCGTTGACGTCCCGGTCGTGGACCGCCCCGCACGGGCACTCCCACGACCGGACGTTCAGCGGCATGGAGCCGGTGACCGTCCCGCACCGCGAACACGTCTTGGAGGAGGGGAACCACCGGTCGATCCGTGCGAAGGTCCGGCCGTACCGGGTGGCCTTGTACTCCAGCATGGCCAGGAATTGTGACCAGCCGGCGTCGTGCACGGATTTGGTGAGGTTCGTGCGGGCCAGGCCCTTCACCGACAGGTCCTCCACGTACACCGCTTGGTTGTCGCGGATGATCCTCGTGGAGAGCTTGTGCGCGAAGTCCCGGCGCGCGTCGGTCACCGTCGCGTGCGCGCGGGCGACCTTGACGACGGCCTTCCTCCTGTTCGCCGACCCCTTCACCTTCCGGCTGAGCGTCTGCTGTGCCTTCTTCAACCGGCGTTCGGCACGGCGCAGGAACCGGGGGTTGTCGATCTTCCGGCCGTCCGACAGGACCGCGAAGTGGGTCAGCCCGAGATCGATCCCGACCTCGGTCGCCGTCTCGGGTAGCGGCTCGCTCGCCGTTTCGACCACGAACGAGGCGAAGTACCGCCCGGCCGCGTCCTTGACGACCGTCACCGAGGATGGTTCGGCGGGCAGGTCCCGGGACCAGCGGACCGGAACGTCGCCGATCTTCGGCAGGCGCAGTTTCCCGCCCGTGGTGATGGCGAAGCGGGCGTTCCTGGTGAACCGGATGGCCTGCCGGTTGTCCTTGCGTGACCGGAAGCGGGGCGGAGCGACCTTCGGCCCCTTCCGCTTGCCTGACAGCGAGGCGAAGAAGTTGCGGTAGGCGGTGTTCAGGTCGGCCAGGGCCTGTTGCAGGACCACGGCGGAGACCTCGCTCAGCCAGGAGCGTTCCGGCGTCCCCTTCGCGCGGGTGATGACCTGCTTGGACAGCTCGCCATCCGAGATGTACGGCAGCCCCTTCTCGCGGGCGTCCCGCCGGGCGCGCAGCCCATCGTTGAACACCGTCCGCGCGCACCCGAACGCCCTGGCCAGTGCTTGGCACCGACCCGGCGTCGGGTAGAGACGGACGTTGTACCGGAGCCGCACACCCTCGATCCTGCCACCGGTCCACGGCCGGGTGCGGGGACATCGGGAAACCGGCGGGCATCGTGCTTCGCCGGGAGCGCCGGCGGTGCACCGATCGGCGTCCCGCGCCGCTACATCGAGCATCGTGCCCGCCCGGTCCGAGCCGGGCGGGCACCGGATCGCCCGGGCGGCGATCCGGTTTCCCTGCCCTGCTCTGCGGGGACGGTCCGTTTCATCCCCGGCTTGAAGGCCGGAGCACTACGGACGATTTCGGTAGCGGCGAGGCGTATAGACGGCTCCCGCGGCGGTCACGCGGGTCGTCGAGGACCCGATGATCAGCAGGCAGCGCATGTCCACCACGGACGGGTCCAGCGCGGCGAGCGTGGTGACGGTGACGCTCTCCTCCGGCCCGCCCACGTCGCGGCCGACGACCACGGGCGTGTCCGGGTCGCGGTGTTCGAGCAGCAGGTCACGGGCGGCGGCCACCTGCCAGGTACGGGTGCGCGAAGCCGGGTTGTACAGGGCCAGCACCAGGTCCGCCGCGGCGGCGGCGGAGATCCGCGCCGCCACCACCTCCCACGGCTTGAGCCGGTCGGACAGCGAGAGCACGCAGTGGTCGTGCCCCAGCGGGGCGCCCGCCCGGCTCGCGACGGCCAGCGCGGCCGTCACCCCCGGCACGACCCGCACCGGGACGTCCGGGTAGTCGTCGGCCGCCTCCAGCACCGCCGCGGCCATCGCGAACACCCCCGGATCGCCGGAGGAGACGACGGCCACGCGGGCGCCCGCGCGGGCCAGTTCCAGGGCCGCCGCGGCCCGCTCGGCCTCCACCCGGTTGCCGCTGGTGTGCCGCCGCTGGCGCGGGTTGGGGGGCACCCGGTCCACATAGGGGCCGTAGCCGACGATGTCGGTCGCCGCGCCCAGCGCCTCCTGGGCCTCCGGGGTGAGCCAGGGGCGTCCGGCGGGGCCGAGGCCGACCACGGTGACCCGGCCTTCCGGGCGGGTGTCACTCTGGCGTTCCGGTGTTGCGGTGGCGAACTCGCTCGCGGACGGGCTGGGCAGGACGGCCATGGAGAAGTACGGAACGCCGTCGGGGTCCACCTCGGAGAGGGGGGCGACGCGCTGGCCGTCCATGGTGGCGCGCTCGACGTACCAGGCGTCGTCCAGCCGTCCGGCCTCGGCGAGCGCGTCGCGGACCTTGCCGAACGTACGGCCCAGCTTGAGCACCGCCGCCGAGTCCGCGCCGCGCAGCGCCTCCGCCAGCTCCTTGGCGGGCAGCGTGCCGGGCAGCACGGTCAGCGTCTCGTCCCGCTCCACCAGCGGACGGCCGAGCGCGGCCGACGCGGCGCTGATCGACGTGACGCCGGGGACGACCTCGGTCGGGTAGCGGTGGGCGAGCCGTTTGTGCAGGTGCATGTAGGAACCGTAGAAGAGCGGGTCGCCCTCGCCGAGCACTGCTACGGTCCGGCCCACGTCCAGGTGCGCGGCCAGGCGGGCGGCGCACGAGGCGTAGAAGTCGTCGATCGCGCCCTGGTATCCGCCCGGGTGGTCGGCGGTCTCGGTGGTCAGCGGGTAGACCAGCAGTTCCTCGACCTGGCCCTCCCGGAGGTAGGGCGCGGCTATGGACCGCGCGATGCTGCGGCCGTGCCTGGCGGCGTGGTAGACGACCACGTCGGCCGCGCCGATCAGCCGGGCCGCCTTCACCGTGACCAGCTCCGGATCGCCGGGCCCCAGCCCCACGCCGTACAGCCGGCCCGTTTTCGTCGTCGTCATCGTGCTCACTCCGCCTCACTCGCGACCGCGTTGACCGCCGCCGCCGCCATCGCACTGCCGCCCCGGCGGCCGTGCACCACCAGGTGGTCGAGGCCGCTCGCGGCCAGTGCCCGCTTGGACTCGGCCGCGCCGATGAACCCCACCGGCAGCCCGAGCACGGCGGCGGGCCGGGGTGTACCCTCCTCCGCGACCATCTCCAGGAGCCGGAACAATGCGGTTGGGGCGTTGCCGATCGCCACCACCGCGCCGTCCAGGCGGTCGCGCCACCGTTCGAGCGCGGCGGCGCTGCGGGTGGTGCCCAGGCGCGCGGCCAGCTCGGGGACGCCTGGGGCGCCGAGCGTGCACAGCACCTCGTTTCCGGCGGGCAGCCTGTTCCGGGTCACGCCGGAGGCGACCATCATGGCGTCGCAGAGCACGGGGGCGCCGTCGTGCAGCGCGGCTCGGGCGCGGGCGACCACGCCGGGGGACCAGCCGAGGTCGGCGACCAGGTCGGTCATGCCGCAGGCGTGGATCATGCGCACCGCGACGCGGGCCACGTCCGGCGGGAGGCCGGCCAGGTCGGTCTCGGCGCGGATGGTGGCGAAGGAGCGCCGGTAGATCTCGGCTCCGTCGCGGATGTAGTCGATCACTTTCGCCTCTCGTCGTATCCGATGCCGTTCGCCACCATCTCGATGACCCGGCCGCGCGGCAGCCCGCAGCGCCGCTCGCATCCGGCCCAGTGGACCGGGTCCTCGGCCCTCGCCGTACGGCCCGCGACCCACCGCGCCGCGTCCGCCCGCACATCGGCCAGCGCCCGCGCACACCCGGGCCGTCCCGTGCACGCGCTCACCCCCACCCAAGGCGACTCCGGATCCGTCACCAGCCCGGCCGCCGCCAGCACCCCGGTGACCGGCCCCGCCTCCGCCAGATCCGCCAGCACCACCGTCCGCCACGGCGTGACCCGAACCACCGGACTCAACCCCGCCAGCACCCGCCCCTGATCCGCCGACAACCTCCCCAACGGCACCCCCACCACCACCGCCAGCCGCTCATCCCGCAACCTCACCACCCCCGGCACCGCACCCGCCCAAGGCTTCCCCCCGCCCTCCACCCCGCGTCCAGTGGGGGCGGAGGCGTCGGCCTCCCTTTCGCCTGTGCCGTGGACGGCGTGGCGGGTGAGGCGGTGGTGGAGGTCGGAGGGGCCGTTCGGGAGGTCGGTGATGTGCCAGGCGGGGGTGTCGCCGCGTTCGTCGAGGAAGGCTTCGGCGGCGGCGAGGAGGTGGGCCGCCGCCGTGGTTGGGGTGGCGGGCAGGGCGAGGTCGAGGCCGCCGATCAGGAGGCGGTCGCCTCCGGCGAAGGTGAGGTCGGCGTCCAGGGCCGCCACGTCGCCGGTGCCGTCGTCCACCGCGAACAGGAAGCGGCCCGGCAGGGACGCCAGCCGGGGACGGGCGCACAGGCCCGCGTCGAGGGCCGCGACCACCGGATCCGGGTCGATGATCCCTGCGGGCCCGCGTCCGGCGAGCGGTGAGGCAACAATGTTGCGCACCCGCTCGTGCGAGGCCGACGGCAGCAGCCCCGCCGCCGCCATCCGCGCCGCGAACCCCACCGGCGACCGCAGCCCCCGCACCTGGACGTTCGCCCGCGAGGTCAGCTCGATCACCCCCGACCCCAGCTCCGAGGCGCACGCCGCCAGCTCGCGGAGCCGGTCGGCGGAGATCACCCCGCCCGGCAGCCGGACCCTGGCCAGCGGCCCGTCGGCGGCCTCGTGCACCTGGAGTGCGCCCGGACAGGCGTCCGGCCGCGAGCGCGACCCAATTAGTGATCCGGTCAGTGATCCAGGTATGGACATGGCCGTCCCTTTCTGATGAGGGTGTCGCTGTCGTAGGCTCCTGCGTAGGCGATGGCGCAGGGAGGAAGCCGGTGTGAATCCGGCGCGGTCCCGCCACTGTGACCGGGGAGCGAACCCCACCGCAGGCCACTGCCCCCACCCGGGGGCGGGAAGGCCGGGGGGAGCGTCGATCCGGGAGCCAGGAGACTCCTGCCGTCGCGACACCCGCGACCGGGGCGAGGACCCCGAGGGAGGACACCCGCGTGCCTGGCGATGGCCGTACCATCCTGCTGCTCTCCACCTCCGACACCGACCTGCTGAGCGCCCGCGCGAGCGGAGCCGCCTACCGGCTGGGCAACCCCGCCCGGCTGCTGCCCGCCGACCTGCCCGACCTGCTCACCGGGGCCGACCTGATCGTCGTCCGCCTGCTCGGCGGGGCCCGCGCCTGGGAGGACGGCCTGCGCGACCTGCTCGCCGGCCCCCGCCCCGTCGTGGTGCTCGGCGGCGAGCAGGCCCCCGACGCAGAGCTGATGGAGCTGGCCACCGTCAGCGGCGGCGTGTGCGCGCAGGCGCACGCCTACCTCGCCCACGGCGGCCCGGCCAACCTCGCCGAGCTGCACGCCTTCCTGTCCGACACCGTACTGATGACCGGCAGGGGCTTCGCGCCGCCCGTGGCCACGCCCGCCTGGGGCCCGCTGGAGCGAACCCCGGTGACCACCACCGGTCCCGTCGTCGGCGTGCTCTACTACCGCGCGCACCACATGGCGGGCAACAACGCCTTCGTCGAGACGCTGTGCCGGGCCGTCGAGGACGCGGGCGGCCAGGCCATGCCCCTGTACTGCTCCTCGCTGCGCACCGCCGAGCCCGCGCTGCTCGACACGCTGCGGCGGGCCGACGCGCTGGTGGTCACCGTGCTCGCGGCGGGCGGCACCCGCCCGGCCTCGGCGGGCGCGGGCGGCGACGACGAGGCGTGGGACGTGGGCGCCCTCGCCGCGCTCGACGTGCCGATCCTGCAAGGGCTCTGCCTGACCACCGGCAGGAAGGCCTGGCTGGCGAACGACGACGGCCTCTCGCCGTTGGACGCCGCCTCCCAGGTGGCCATCCCCGAGTTCGACGGCCGGATCATCACCGTGCCGTTCTCCTTCAAGGAGATCGACCCCGACGGGCTGACCGTCTACGTCGCCGATCCCGAGCGGGCCGCCAGGGTGGCGGGCATCGCCGTACGGCACGCGCTGCTCCGCCACACCCCGCCCGCCGAGCGCCGCCTGGTGGTGATGCTGTCGGCCTACCCCACCAAGCACGCCCGGGTCGGCAACGCCGTCGGCCTGGACACCCCGGCGAGCACCGTCCGACTGCTGGCCAGGCTCGCCGAGGCGGGCCACGACCTCGGCGCGGGCTTCCCCGGCGTGGCCGAGCAGGACGGCGACGCCCTGGTCCACGCCCTGATCGCGGCGGGCGGCCAGGACCCCGACTGGCTGACCGAGGAGCACCTCGCGGGCAACCCCGTGCGGATCTCCGGCGACGACTACCGGAGCTGGTACGCCACCCTGCCCGGCGACCTGCGCGAGTCGATGGAACGCCACTGGGGCCCGCCGCCCGGCGAGTTGTTCGTGCACGAGGGCGACATCGTGCTCGCCGCCCTGCGGGCCGGGAACGTGGTCGTGATGGTGCAGCCGCCGCGCGGCTTCGGCGAGAACCCGATCGCCATCTACCACGACCCCGACCTGCCGCCCAGCCACCACTACCTGGCCGCCTACCGCTGGCTGTCGGCGGAGTTCGGCGCGCACGCGATCGTGCACGTCGGCAAGCACGGCAACCTGGAGTGGCTGCCCGGCAAGTCGGCGGGGATGTCGGCGTCCTGCGGCACCGACGCGGCCGTGGGCGACCTGCCGCTGATCTATCCCTTCCTGGTCAACGACCCGGGGGAGGGCACCCAGGCCAAGCGGCGGGCGCACGCCGTACTGGTGGACCACATGGTCCCGCCGATGGCCCGCGCCGAGACCTACGGCGACATCGCCAGGCTGGAACAGCTCCTCGACGAGCACGCCTCGATCGCCGCCATGGACCCCGCCAAGCTCCCCGCGATCAGGGCGCAGATCTGGACGCTCATCCAGGCCGCCCGCCTCGACCACGACCTCGGGCTCGCCGACCGGCCGCACGACGCCGAGTTCGACGACTTCCTGCTGCACGTGGACGGCTGGCTGTGCGAGGTCAAGGACGCGCAGATCCGCGACGGCCTGCACGTGCTCGGCCAGGCCCCCGAGGGTGAGACCAGGGTGAACCTGGTCCTGGCGATGCTGCGGGCCAGGCAGATGTGGGCGGGCCGGGAGACCCTCCCCGGCCTGCGCGAGGCCCTGGGCCTGACCGAGGACGGCGCCGCCGCCCTGGGCGAGGTGGACCGGGCGGAGGCGACCGCCCGCGCCCTGGTCACGGCCATGGAGGAACACGCCTGGGAGCCGGACGCCGTCCCCGCCGTGGTCCGGGAGGTTCCCGACGAACGGCGCGAGGCGGTCACCCGGGTGCTGGCCTTCGCCGCCACCGAGATCGTCCCCCGGCTGGCCCGCACCACCGACGAACTGGACAACGTGCTGCACGCCCTGGGCGGCGGCTTCGTGCCCGCCGGGCCGAGCGGGTCGCCGCTGCGCGGCCTGGTCAACGTGCTCCCCACGGGCCGCAACTTCTACTCCGTCGATCCCCGCGCCGTGCCCAGCAGGCTCGCCTGGGAGACCGGCCAGGCCATGGCCGAGTCGCTGGCCGCGCGGTACCGCGCCGAGACCGGCGAGTGGCCGCGCTCGGTCGGGCTGTCGGTGTGGGGCACCAGCGCGATGCGGACGGCGGGCGACGACGTCGCCGAGGTGCTGGCGCTGCTCGGCGTGCGCCCCGAGTGGGACGAGGCGTCCCGCAGGATCACCGGCCTGGCCCCGATACCGGTCGCCGAGCTGGGCCGTCCCAGGATCGACGTGACCGTGCGGATCAGCGGCTTCTTCCGCGACGCCTTCCCGCACGTGGTCGCCATGCTCGACGACGCCGTACGGCTGGCCGCCGCCCAGCCCGAGCCGCCCGAGGACAACTACGTCCGCGCCCACGTCCAGGCGCTGACGGCGGAGTCCGGCGCGGGCGAGCGCGAGGCCACCATGCGGATCTTCGGCTCCGCGCCCGGCGCGTACGGGGCCGGGCTGCTGCCGCTGATCGACAGCCGCAACTGGCGCGACGACGCCGACCTCGCCGAGGTCTACGCAGTGTGGGGCGGCTTCGCCTACGGCCGCGACCTGGACGGCGTCGCCGCCCGCCCGCAGATGGAGGACGCCTACCGCAGGATCGCCGTGGCCGCCAAGAACGTGGACACCCGCGAGCACGACATCGCCGACTCCGACGACTACTTCCAGTACCACGGCGGCATGATCGCCACGGTCCGCGCGCTCACCGGCCGGGCCCCCGCCGCGTACGTCGGCGACAGCACTCGCCCCGACGCCGTCCGCACCCGCTCGCTGTCGGAGGAGACCGCGCGGATCTTCCGCGCCCGGGTGGTCAACCCGAACTGGCTGGCCGCGATGCGGCGGCACGGCTACAAGGGCGCGTTCGAGCTGGCGGCCACGGTGGACTACCTGTTCGGCTACGACGCCACCACCGGCGTGGTGGCCGACTGGATGTACGACCGGCTGGCCGCCGTCTACGTCATGGATCCGGAGAACCGGGAGTTCCTGGCCACGTCCAACCCGTGGGCGCTGCACGGCATCGCCGAGCGGCTGCTGGAGGCCGCCGACCGTGGCATGTGGGAGCATCCCGACTCCGATCTCCTCGATGGCCTGCGCGAGGTCTACCTGCGGACCGAGGGCGACCTGGAGGACGACAGCAGCCGCTGAGCCGTCCCGGGCGCGCCCGCCCAGTGCAGGTGCAGGTACGACGCGGTGAGCAGCGGACCGCCGAACCCGTCGCCGCCGCCGTCCCAGCGGAACAGGGCGGCGGCGGGGTCCCGGGCGGGCTCGACGGCCGTGCGGTGGAACTCGTGGCCGTGGAAGCGCTCGCCGGTCCTGGTCAGCGCGGAGTCGGCGGTGGCCACGGCGGCGCGGTAGCCGAGCGTGAGCCTGCCGGTCATCCGGGCGCGGACGGGCAGCCGGCCGCACATCGGCCTGCCGTCCAGTTCCTCGCCCAGGTAGAGCAGGCCGCCGCACTCGGCCGCGATCGGCCCGGGGAAGGCCGCGACCTGCCGCCGCAGCGGCTCGTTGGCGGAGAGCTCGTCCGCGTACGCCTCGGGGAACCCGCCGCCGAGGACCAGCGCCGTCGTCCCTTCGGGCAGCGCCTCGTCGCGCAGCGGATCGACCACGGCGACCCGCGCGCCCGCCGCGCGCAGCAGCTCGGCGTGCTCGGCGTAGCCGAACGTGAACGCGGCCCCGCCCGCCACGGCGACCACCGCGTGGGGATCAGGGGGCGCGGCGGGCGGTTCCCAGGGGACGCCGGGCAGCACGGGGGCGGAGCGGGCCAGCGCCACGAGGGCGTCGAGGTCGCACGAGCGCGCCACCAGCGCACCCAGCCGCCGCACCCCGGCGACGGCCTCGGCCTCCCGCTCGGCGGCGGGCACCAGCCCCAGGTGCCGGGACGGCGTGAACACCGCTTCGTCGCGGCGCAGCGCACCCAGCACCGGGACGCCCGCCGCCGCCAGCGCGGACCGGCACAGCTCCTCGTGCCGATCCGAGCCGACCCGGTTGAGCACCACGCCGCCGAGCCGCACGCGCGGGTCGAACGTCGCGAAACCGTGGACCAGCGCGGCCACCGACCCGCTCTGCCGGGAGGCGTCCACGACCAGCACCACCGGGGCCGACAGCAGTCGCGCGACGTGCGCCGTGGACGCCAGGTCCGACGCGCCCACGCCGTCGAACAGGCCCATCACGCCCTCGACGACGGCGATGTCGCCGCCGGCCGCCCCGTGCAGGAAGAGCGGGACGACCTGGTCCTCGCCGGTCAGCCACGGATCCAGGTTCCGGCCGGGGCGACCGGCGGCCAGCGCGTGGTAGCCGGGGTCGATGTAGTCCGGGCCGACCTTGTGCGGCGAGACCGCCATCCCGCGCGAGCGCAGCGCCGCCATCAGACCGGTGGCGACGGTCGTCTTCCCGGCACCGGACGAGGGCGCGGCGACGACGATCCGGGGGATCACCATTCGATCCCTTTCTGGCCCTTCTGGCCGGAGTCCATGGGATGGCGGACCTTGCCCATCTCCGTCACCAGATCCGCGACCTCGACCAGCGGGCCGGGCGCGTCCCTTCCGGTGATCACGACATGCTGGTTGCCGGGGCGGGCGGTGAGCGTCGCGACCACCTCGTCCAGGTCCAGCCAGCCCCACTTCAGGGGGTAGGTGAACTCGTCCAGGACGTAGAAGCGGTAGGTCTCGGCGGCCAGGTCGCGGCGGATCTGGGCCCAGCCCTCACGGGCGTCGGCGGCGTGGTCGGCCTCGGTCCCCGGCCGCCGGATCCACGACCAGCCCTCACCCATCTTGTGCCAGGTCACCGGCCCGCCCTCGCCACTGGCCCCGAGCACGGTGAGCGCGCGTTCCTCCCCGATCCGCCACTTGGCGGACTTCACAAACTGGAACACCCCGATGGGCCACCCCTGGTTCCAGGCCCGCAACGCCATCCCGAACGCGGCGGTCGACTTCCCCTTCCCGGGCCCGGTGTGCACCATCAGCAACGCCCGCGTCCGCCGCTGCCGCGTGGTAAGCCCATCCTCGGGCACGGCGGTGGGTCTGCCTTGGGGCATGTCAGGCCGCCTTTCGGTGGGCGCGGACGACTGCGCCGAGGTCGGGGAGCGCGTCGAGGGGGACGGCGGGCGCGCGGAGGAGGGCGGCGAGCCGTACGGCGAGGCCGAGGCGGACGGGGCCGCTCTCGCAGTCCACGACGACGCCCGCCGTACCGCGCAGCGGGGCGGCGGCCCGGTCCACGCCGCCGCCGGAGGTCGCCCGGCCGTCGGTCACCAGGACCAGCAGCGCCCGCCTGGCCGGGTCGCGCAGCCGTTCCACCCGCAGCACCTCGGCGGCCCTGGCCAGGCCCGCCGCCAGCGGGGTGCGCCCCCCGGTGGGCAGCGACCGCAGCCGGGCCGCGCCCGCCTCGACCGACGAGGTCGGCGGCAGCGCCAGCTCGGCCCCGGAGCCCCGGAAGGTGACCAGGCCGACCTTGTCGCGCCGCTGGTAGGCGTCGAGCAGCAGGCTCAGCACGGCGGTCTTCACGGCGGTCATCCGCCGCCTGGCCGCCATGGAGCCGCTGGCGTCCACGACGAACAGCACCAGGTTCCCCTCGCGGCCCTCGCGCAGCGCGTCGCGCAGGTCGTCGCGGCGCAGCACCAGGCCGGGGCCGGTACGCCCGCGCGCCCGCTGGTACGGCGCGGCGGCCAGCAGCGTCGCGGGCAGGTGCAGGTCGCGCGCCCGGTCTCGCGGCCGACGCGAGCCGGTGACGCGCCCCTGCGGGGTGAGCGCCCGCGACCTGCGCCCGACCGCGCCCTCCCCGACCCCCGGCACCTCCACCAACGGCACCCGGTACGGCCGCCCCACCCCGGCCACCAACCCTCCAGCGACGCCACCCGCATCCGCGGGCCCGCCGCCCGGATTCCCGGACGCATCGGCTGGATCGCCGGGCCGGCTCCCCGGCTCCCCGGCCCGCCCGCCCCCATCTCCGGGACCGCCGCCCAGCGCTTCGGAGGAGTCGGCCGGACCGCCGGGACCGCCGTCCGGTTCCCCGGCCCGGCCACCTTCATCTTCGGGCCCGCTGCCCGGATTTCCGGTCGTGTCGCGCGGCCCGTGCTCGCCGTGCTTCCCGTGCGGGCTTGATCCGTCCGCGTTCCGCGCCGGGGGCCGATCGGGTCCGGTCGGGCCGTCACCACCGCCGGGGTCATCGTCGTCCGGGTCGTTCCCGGTCGCCGCGAGGAGGTCGTCGAGGCGGGACTCGTCGAGGCCCGGGGCGTCGAAGGGGTCGCGGCGGCGGCGGTGGGGGAGGGAGAGGCGGGCGGCGGCGCGGACGTCCGCCGTCGTGACCGTCTCGCCGCCGCGCCAGGCGGTGTGGGCGATCGCCGCGTTGGCCGTGACCAGGTCGGCGCGCAGGCCGTCCACCTCGAAGGCCGCGCACACCGTGGCGATCTGCCGCAGCCGCGCGTCCGGCAGCCGCACCAGCGGTACGCGCGCCCGCGCCTGTGCGATCTTCCCGGCGAGCGCGGACTCCTCCTCCGCCCACCGGGCGGCGAACGCCTCGGGGTCGGCGTCGAAGGCGAGCCGTCGCCGGACGACCTCGGCGCGCTCCTCAGGGTCCCGCGCCGCGCGGACCTCCACGGTCAGGCCGAACCGGTCGAGGAGCTGCGGGCGCAGTTCGCCCTCCTCCGGGTTCATCGTCCCGACCAGCAGGAAGCGCGCGGCATGCCGTACCGACACGGACTCGCGCTCCACGTAGCAGGTGCCGAGGGCCGCCGCGTCGAGCAGCAGGTCCACCAGGTGGTCGTGCAGCAGGTTTACCTCGTCCACGTACAGGACGCCGCGATGCGCGGCGGCCAGCAGTCCGGGCTCGAACGCCTTGACGCCCTCGGTCAGCGCCCGCTCCACGTCCAGGGATCCGGCGAGGCGGTCCTCCGACGCGCCGACGGGCAGTTCCACCAGCGCGGCCGGACGCGTCACGCCAGGCCCGCCGGGTTCGTGCGGGCCGTCGGGGCATTCGGGGTCGGGCGTGTCGGGCGCGCAGGCGAACCGGCACCCGGGGACCACGTCCACCTCGGGGAGCTGGGCGGCCAGCGCGCGGACCACCGTGGACTTGGCCGTGCCCTTCTCGCCGCGCACGAGGACGCCGCCGACCCTCGGCGAGACGGCGTTGAGCACGAGCGCCAGCTTCAGGTCCGCGAGACCCACCACGGCGCTGAACGGATAGGCGGAGGTCATTCCTTCGTCATTCCTTCGTCCTTCTTCTGGTCTGTGTCGATGGCCGCCGGTTGACGTGGCCCACCCGCCAGCCCCCTCGGGCGGGGGTCAGCTCGGTGGTGGAGAGCGGCGCGAGGTCGAAGCGGGCGGTGACGGCCGGGCCGAGGCCGAGCGCGTGGCCGAGCGCCGCCCGGATCACGCCCGCGTCGCAGACGGCCACGCCCGCGCCGCCGGGCAGCGTCGTGTCCAGCCAGGCTCCGACCCGTCCGGCGAGGACGGCCAGGCTCTCCCCGCCGTGCGGGGTGGCGTGCGGGTCGGCGAGCCAGGCGGCGAGGCCGTCCGGGTCCTCCCGGGCGACCCGTTCGTACGGCATGCCGCGCCAGCGACCGTGGTCCGCCTCGGCCAGCGCGGGCACCTCGATCGCGGCCAGCCCCATCGCCGTGGCGGTCTGCCCGGCCGCCTTGGCGGGGGACACCCATGCCGACCCGTCGCGGGGCATGCCGACGGCCCCGGCCAGGCTCGCCGCGTCGGCGTCCTGGTCCGGGGCGGGAAAGCAGGCGGCACGGGTGCCGGGCGTGCTCGCCTGCCGGACGAACAGCACTCCCCGTCAGCTCGGCGAGGGCGCCGGTGCGGGGACGGCCGCGCGGGCCGCCCGCTCACCGGCCCAGCCGAACAGCACGCCGAAGGCGGTCCAGAACACGAGCTGGGTGCCCAGCGACGCGAGCCGGAACTCCCACAGCAGCGTGGCGGGGAAGCCGTCGGGGACCTCGTTCACGGCCGGCAGCAGCACCCAGGCGGCCACCACCGGGATCAGGAACGCGACGGCGGCGACGGACCGGCGTCCCCAGGGGCCGGAGGTGACGCGCCGTGCCGTCGCGACGGCGATGGCGACGGCGGCGAGGCCGACCAGGATCATCAGCAGATAGAGGACGGTGCGTTCGTTGATGGTGGCGGGGTCGCCGACGGCGGGTGGGTTGGCGGGATATTTCAGGAAGGGCACGAGGATGACGGCGACGAACGCCGTCCCGGCGGCGGCGAGTGCGAGCCCGCCGTCCGAGCGGGGGCCGACGCGGCCCCGCAGGCCCGCGAAGACCAGCGCGAACACGCCGCCCACCGCGAGCCCGTAGAGCCCCGTGGCGAGGAAGAGCCCGGCCTTCTGGCCGGGCCTGCTCACCAGGGCCTCCTCATCGTCGTGCGAGTGCGCGGGCTGTCCGGCGTCGTCGTGCGCGGGCCGTGCCGCCTGGGCGGACGCCTCCTCAACGGCGATGGCACGGTCCACGTGCGGCTCGCCGAAGAAGAACGCGAATCCGCCCGCGACGAATCCGGCCAGCAGCCCGAGCAACAGGCCCCTGACCAGCAGGGTGCGAACCACGCCGCCCCCTAGTGGCACGGCACGCCGAGCAGATGCCGCCCGTCGTGCATGAGTTCGTGCAGGTAGGCGCCGGTCTGTGAAATGGCGCCGTTGTCCATCAGGACCAGGTAGGCGATCAGCAGCAGCGGTGGCACGGCGAGCAGCCACCAGCCAAGACGGGGGAAGGGAACGGTAGACGGAGTGGTCAGACCACTCATTCGAGCCTCCTCAGGGATGACGCGTCCCAGTGCATGAGGTCACGGTCGCCAAGCGACCTGGCTCCCGGGACTCGCATCCCGGATACAGTGGCGCGTCCGCACCGGCTTCTCACCGGATTTCCCTTGGACAACCGTGAAATCTACCGGAACGTATCCCTTCCTCCGGTTCGCGTCAATATGCGGGGCGGTACTCGGCGGGGACCTCGGCCACGGCGAGGTCCGCGAACGCCAGGACGGGCGGGGCCGGATCCGCCGGGAGGGCGAGGTGCACCGTGCGGTACGCCTCGGGGTCCAGGGGGAGGGCGACGACGCCCGCGAGCCTCGGGGGGAGGGCGAGTTCGGGGACGATGCTCACCCCGAGCCGCTCGGGCAATCCGATCGGCGCGCTGCTGCGCTACCTGGTGTTCGGCGGCGGCGACATTCCGCCGCTGACCCGCGAGGTGCTGCGGCTGGCGGAGCCGGACGCCGACCGCCGTCCGCCGGTGCACGTCGGCTGAGCCCAGCGCGCGGCCACGCGCCGTCCCAGCCGCTGGGCGGGGGCCTCGACGAACCGGTACGTCAGGTGGCTGAGCAGCAGCAGGACCAGGAAGTACACCGCGAGGTGGGGGGTGTTGCCCAGCAGCAGCGGGTGCAGCAGGTAGATGGAGAAGCTGATCACCCCGAGGTGGGTCAGCCAGCGCGGGAACGCGCGGCGGCGCAGCGCGTACATCGCCCCGAAGAACGCGGCCGCCGCCACGATCGCCGGGCCCCAGCCGGGGTCGTCCTTGGCGAGGAATCCGCAGGCCAGGACCACCAGCACGGCGGCCACAGCGGTGCGCGGGCGGATCCGTCCCTGTTCGGCCCGGTAGACGGCGGTGCCGGCGAACATCATGGCCAGCATGGTCAGGCCCTGCCACGCGCCGATCCGGCTGCCCAGGACGACCAGGGCCAGGCCGAGCACCGCGCCGGCGATCGCCGCCGCGTTACGCGCCCGCCCCCCGGCCGCGGTCACCAGGATCACCGCCACCACGGCCAGGCCGAGGATCGCGGCGGCGAGCCCGGCCCCGCCGTTGACGACCGCGCGCGGCAGCAGCAGCCCGAGCGGGACGGCGAGCACCGCCAGCCCCATCGCGATCCCGGCCGACCGGTGCACCTGGCGCACCGTGAACAGCCCGACAACGATCAGGTAGAACGCCATCTCGTAGGAGAGCGTCCACATCACGCCGTGGATCGCCGGTAAGCCGAGCAGCTCCTGCGACATCGTCAGGTTGCCCAGCATGACCAGCGGCAGCGCGCGGCGGTCCAGATTCGGGTCGAGGGCGTGGTGCAGCCCGTACGCGGCGAGCACCAGCGCCGGGACGGCCGCGGCGAGGATCAGCGGCAGCAGGCGGAAGACCCGGCCGATCCAGAAGGACCGCACGTCGCCGCGCCGCTCCAGGGAGGCGGGGATGATGTACCCGCTCACCATGAAGAACACGAAGACGCCCCAGGTGCCCATGTCGATCCTGCGGTCGACCTCGCCCCACACGCCGGGGATGAAGCCCCAGGCGGCGTGGTGCAGGGCGACGGCGAGGGCGGCCGGGCCGCGCAGGGCGTCCAGCCAGCCCAGCCGTGAGGCGGGCCGGGTCACCCGCCCGACTTTAGGTGATTCCTTGTGGGGCCCGCGGAGGAACGATCAAGGTTCTACCGGGATCACCACGCCGGTCCGCACGTCGTAGATGGCCCCGCCGATCGGCAGATCGGCGGGGAGGAACGGGCTCGCGCGCATCCGTAGCAGGTCGCGGCGCAGGGCGGCGACCTGGTCGGGGACGGTGTGGAACTCCAGGCTCCGGGTGTCGACCCCGCGCTTGGCGGTGAGGTCGTGCACGTCGCTGTCGGTGACCTTGGTCATCCCGCAGTCGGTGTGCGGCATGACCAGCACCCGGTTCACCCCGAGCACGTAGACCGCCAGCACCAGGGTGCGCTGGACGTCGTCGGTCACCCGCGCCCCCGCGTTGCGGAGGATCTTCGCGTCGCCCGCCTTGAGTCCGAGCAGGCCCAGTGGGTCGATCCGTGAGTCCATGCAGGTGACGACCGCCAGCCCGCGTGCGGCCCGGCCGGTGAGGTCGGCGTGGGCGAATTCGTGTGGTCGTTCGCGGTTCGCGGTGAGTACGTCGTCGAACGCGCTGACGCCTTGCTGATTGAACATGGCCCGTCCTTAAGGTAGCTGGGTCATGTGTTCCACATCCCGTGACGACAATGTAACCGATCGTGATGGAATAGGGGAGGGGGCGCGCGTCAGGCGGGCACGAGCAGGGTGGTCAGCAGGTCGTCCAGGCTGACCAGGCCGGTGACCGGGCCGTCGGCGGGCCCGACCAGCGCGAGCTGGGCGCGGGCGGCGCGCATCGCGGCCACGGCCTGGGCCACCGAGGTCTCGCCGGTCAACCGGGGCACGCGGTGGGAGAGGTCGCGGGCCGGGGTGGCGGCGCCGCGCAGCCGGGCCAGGTAGGCGTCGCGCACGTGCACCACGCCGGCGGGACGGCCGTCGCGCAGCACCACGATCCGGGTGCGGCCGGTGCGGGCGCAGACGTCGACCACATCCTGCGGCGACGCGTCGCCGGGCACCGAGACGATGCGGTCGGAGGGCACGATCAGCGGGGTGATTGGCGCGCGCGGCGCGTGCAGCGTCTGCGACAGCACGGCGTGCTCCTCGGGCTCGATCAGCCCGAGCCGCCGCGACTCCTTGATCAGGTACGCCAGTTGCTCGGGCGTGCGGGGCTTGCCCTCCTGCGCGCCCGGACGCACCTTCACCAGCCGCAGCAGCAGATCGCTGATCCCGTTGAGCAGCCGCAGCAGCGGCCTGACCACGACGGTGAACGCCCGGAACGGCAGCGCCAGCGTGGTGGCCGAACGCTCCGGGTGGGCGATCGCCCACGACTTGGGCGCCATCTCGCCGATCACCATGTGCAGGAAGGTCACCAGGCCGAGCGCGATGACGAAGGCGGCGGCGTGCGCGGCGGCGCTGGGCAGCCCGGCCGCGTGGAAGGCGGGGGTCAGCGTGGCCGCGATCAGCGGCTCGGAGACCACGCCCAGGCCGAGTGAGCACAGCGTGATGCCGAGCTGCGCCCCGGCCAGCATCAGCGACAGCTCCTTGATGCCCGCGACCGCCGCCGCGGCGGCTCGGCTGCCGCGCGCCGCCGCCTTCTCCAGCCGGTGCCGCTTGGCGGCCACCAGGGCGAACTCGGCGGCGACGAAGAACCCGTTCCCGGCGAGCAGGGCGAGGGTGATGAGGACCCCGGTGGTGATGCTCACGGCCGTTCCTCATCTCCCTGGCCGGCGTCTTCTGGATCGTCGTCGTCGCGGACCGGGGTCAGCAGGACCCGCTCCGGCACGTGCCGCTCGATGGTCAGGACCTGGATCCGCGCGTGGGTGGGCGCGTCGCTCTCCAGCGAGGGCACGAGCGGGACGGTGACCGTGTCGCCGGGCACGGCGAAGCGGCCCAGCCGGTGCAGGATCAGCCCGCCCACCGTGTCGTACTCGTCCTCGTCGGGGAGTTCGAGCCCGGTGGCCAGCGCGATCTCGTCGATCCGCAGCCCGGCGTCCAGCTCGTAGCCCTCCCCGGCGCGGACCACGCCTGGCACCTCAAGGTCGTTCTCGTCGACGATCTCGCCGACCAGTTCCTCGGCGACGTCCTCCCAGGTGACCAGCCCGGCCAGGCCGCCGTGCTCGTCCACCACGCACGCGACCTCCTCGCCCCTGGTGTGCATCTGCCGCACCAGGTCGGGCAGGGACGCCGAGAAGGGGACGACGAGGACCTCTCTCGCGATCTCGCCGACGCGGGTCTCCGCCGTCCGATCGGCCGGTACGGCGGACAGCTCGCGCAGGCTGACCACGCCCACCAGGTCGTCCGGCCGGTCGCCGAGGACCGGGTAGTGCGTGTGCCCGTACTCGGCGACCAGGGCGTCGAGCGTGGGAAGGCCGGCCGCGGCGGCGACGCTGACCACGTCGACCCGGGGCACCATGACCTCCTCGGCCGTGTGCCCGGAGAAGGCGAGCGCGCGTTCCAGCACGTCGGCGTGCCCGCCGGGGATGTGGCCGTGCGCCTCGGACTCGCCGATGATGTGCCCGAGTTCCTCCAGCGTGGCGCCGTGGCGCAGCTCCTCGACCGGCTCGATGCCGACGGCGCGCAGCAGCCGGTTGGCGGCGGCGTCGAACAGCCTGACGATCGGGCCCGCCACCGTCAGGTAGACCAGCGTGGACCCGGCCAGCGCGCGGGCCAGCGGCTCCGGCCTGGCCAGCGCCAGGTTCTTGGGGGCCAGCTCGCCCAGCACCATCTGCACGACCGTGGCGACGGCGAAGCCGACGGCCAGCGCGATCCCGCCGGTCGCGGCCGGGCTCACGCCGAGCCCGGCGAGCGCGGGCGCGATCAGCTCGGCCAGCGCGGGCCGGGCGATGAAGCCGACGATCAGCGCGGTCACCGTGATGCCGAGCTGCGCGCCGGAGAGCATGAACGACAGGCGCTCCATCACCTTGACGGCCTTGGCCGCCTTGCGGTCGCCCTCGGCGGCCTGCTGGGACAGCGCCAGGCGGTCGGCGCTGACGAAGGCGAACTCCTGGGCGACGAAGTAGCCGGTGGCCAGGGTGAGCAGCAGGACCGCGGAGAGCCCGAGCAATGCGTTCACCGAGTCGTCGCCACCGATCCTCTCCCCCTGACACCTGCCCTCGAAAGGGTAGCTGAAAGGTCAGTGCGGCATTCGGAACCACCCGGCCCGGGTGATCGTTTGAGTCACGAGCCGCCACAGGTCGTGGCAGGTACAAGAGGGGATGAAACGTGGTCTTCAAACGGATGCTGGGCGCCTTCGGCGTGGGCGCGCCCACGGTGGACACGGTCCTGGCTACCCCGCGCGTGCGGCCGGGCGGGCGCCTCGACGGCGAGGTGCGCCTGTCCGGCGGAGAGTTCGACGCGGCCATCGAGCACATCGAGCTGGGTCTGGTGGCGAGGGCCGAGGCCGAGCACGACGAGGGTGAGACGAGTGGGCTCGCCGAGTTCCTCCGCGTTCAGGTGTCGGGGCCGTTCACCCTGCGCCAGGGCGAGCGGAAGACGATCCCGTTCGAGATCCAGGTTCCGTGGGAGACGCCGATCAGCGAGGTGGCGGGCAGGCCGCTGAGCGGCATGGCGCTGGGCGTGCGCACCGAGCTGGCCATCGCCAGGGCCGTGGACAAGGGCGACCTCGACCCGCTGTCGGTCGAGCCGCTGCCGTCCCAGGCCGCGGTGCTGGAGGCGTTCGCCCGGCTGGGCTTCGGCTTCAAGTCGGCCGACCTGGAGATGGGCCACATCTACGGCGCGCACCAGGACCTTCCCTTCTACCAGGAGATCGAGCTGTACCCACCGACCGGGCTTGCCGCCCGGATCAACGAGGTGGAGCTGACCTTCATCACCCGCCCGGAGGGCATCCAGGTCGTGGTGGAGGCCGACCGGCGCGGCGGGCACTACGGCGGCGACGCCATCGGCCGCTTCCAGGCGTCGCACGACGAGGCGCTGAGCCGCGACTGGGCGGCCGAGATCGAGAGCTGGCTCACCGCCCTCACCCAATTCGGCGGCGGCGGCCACTACGGCGAGCACGAGCACGGCTACCACGGTGACCACCACGGCGGGCATCACGGCGGTCACCACGGCGGGCATCACGGCGACGGCCCCGGCTGGGGCACCGTGGCGGCTGCGGGCGCCGCGGGTGTCGTCGGCGGCTTCGTGGCCGCCGAGGTGGTCGAGGAGATCTTCGAGGAGGACGAGGAAGAGGACTGACTCACGGCCCCGGCCCCCGCGCTCAGAAGCGGGGGCCGAGCCAGATGCCGCCGCTGGCGTCGATCAGGTTCGCGGTGAGCCAGCGGGCGTCGTCTGAGGCGAGGAACGCCACCACGTCGGCGATGTCGCCCGGGCGGCCCAGCCTGCCCAGGGCGGTCGCCCCGACGATGTCGGCCGAGGCCGTCGGGTCGTCGAGCCAGTGCGCGTTCCGGCCCGTGTAGGTCGGGCCGGGGGACACCGCGTTGATGGTGATCCCCCGGTCGCCGAGTTCGTTGGCCAGCGCCAGACCCATGCCCTGCACGGCGGCCTTGGACATCGCGTAGGGCACCTCCTGGGCCAGCGCGACCCGGGTGCCCGCCGAGGAGATGTTCACGATCCGGCCGCCGTCGCCCATCATCGCCAGCGCCCGCTGGATCAGGAAGAACGGCGCGGCCACGTTCACCGTGAAGACCCGGGCGAACTCCTCGGGGGTGACGTGCGCGAAGGAGCCCACCCAGGTCCCGGCGTTGTTGACCAGCACGTCGAGCGGGTGTCCGCGCAGCCCTTCGGCCACGGCGGCGAGCAGGCCGTCGATCTCCTCGATGAGCGGTGCCGCGCCGCCGAACCGCGCGCCCACCGCGAAGGCGGTGCCGCCCGCCTCCTCGATGGCCGTCACCGTCTCGGCCGCCGCCCGCTCGTCGGTGGCGTAGTGGACCGCGACCACGGCCCCGTCGGCGGCGAGCCGCCGGGCGACGGCCCGGCCGATGCCTCGTGAGGCTCCCGTCACCAGGGCCGTCCTGCCGGTCAGATCACTCATCGGTACTCCCTGTGGCGCGGCACTGCGACGTCCAGCATCCGCGCCCCCGGTCGAGCCGCGCTGGAGCGGGCGGGCCGGATTCCCGCGGGCTCGGCGGAACGGCGGAAGCGCCGGTCTCCACGCGCGTACGATGACGCCGCTCGCACTCCTTCACAACCCGGGTTGGGCCTTGTGGAGGGGGCTTGTGAAAACTACTATCGCGATGACTTTTAGGAAACTTTCCTAAAAGAAATGGAGTGGTCGGCGTCTCCACGGCCGACGAAGGAGTGGTCAGGGTGTCGATGAGAAGGCTACGGATCACCGCGTCGATCGCCGCCGTGGCGGCGGTGGCCACCGGGACGCTGGCGGTGCTCGCCCCGATGTCCTCCGCCGCCGCGGCGGTCTGCGCCACGGCGTGGCGCTCGTCTTCGGTCTACCTCGGCGGCGCGCTGGTGTCGTACGGCGGGCACAACTGGGCCGCCAAGTGGTGGACCCAGAACGAGATCCCCGGCCGCGCACTGGTCTGGGCCGACCGCGGCGTGTGCGACGGAGGCGAACCGTCGCCCAGCCCGACCCCGACCGTGACACCCACTGTGACCCCGACGGTCACGCCCACGTCCACCCCCGACCCGGTCGGGTTCGTCGTCACCCAGCCGCAGTTCGAGCAGATGTTCCCGAACCGCAAGCCCTTCTACACCTATACCGGCCTGGTCGCGGCGCTCAGCGCCTACCCGGGCTTCGCCAAGACCGGCACCGACACCGTGCGCAGGCAGGAGGCCGCGGCCTTCCTGGCCAACGTCAGCCACGAGACCGGCGGCCTGTACTACATCGTCGAGCAGAACACCGCGAACTACCCGCACTACTGCGACCGCAGCCAGTCGTACGGCTGCCCGGCGGGCCAGGCCGCCTACTACGGGCGCGGCCCGATCCAGCTCAGCTGGAACTACAACTACAAGGCCGCGGGCGACGCGCTCGGGATCGACCTGCTGCGCAACCCCTACCTGGTCGAGAACGACTCGGCGGTGGCCTGGAAGACCGCCCTGTGGTACTGGAACACCCAGCGGGGGCCGGGCACCATGACCCCCCACGACGCCATGGTGAACAGCCGGGGCTTCGGCGAGACCATCCGCAGCATCAACGGCGCGCTGGAGTGCAACGGCGGCAACCCGCAGCAGGTCCAGAGCCGGATCCAGTCGTACCAGCGGTTCGTCCAGATCCTCGGCACCACCCCCGGCGGCAACCTGAGCTGCTGATCGGACCGGTTCACTCCACGCCCCGGGCGCGCGGGGCCGCGTAGGCCGGATGGCCGCGCGGCACGGTGGCGGCGTCGTACCGCTCCCGCGTCCGCCGCCCGGCACGGCGTGCCGTTCACCGCCGCGAACACCGTGCTGGTCGGAGACACGTCCAACGACGTGCGCGCCGGTCTGGTGGGCGGGTGCGGGTCGTGGCGGTGGCCACCGGGAGCGAGGACGCCGCCGCGCTCAGGTCCGCCGGAGCCCATCTGGTGCTGCCCGACCTGTGCGACACCGGGGCCGTGCTGCGGGCGGTGCTCGCCCCGGAATAGGGCGGCGGAAAAACCGATCGCGCCAGGCCGGGGGGCGTTGTTAGCGTGGCAGGTGTCCACCGGTGGAGTTCGGGTGCCGTGCGCCCCGAGAAGGGAATGGTTTATGCCTCGGACCGCGCCAAGCGCGTCTCGTCGTGCCGTGCGCTTCCGCCGTCCCTGACCGTTCTCGACTACCGTCCCCGGTCGGGGGCCGGTCCACGCACGTCCGTATGAGGTCCGCTCGGCGCTTCCTTGCTGCTCACGTCATTTCCGGCAAGGAGTATCCAAGGTGTCCGCACGATCACCTCGTCCCATCGTCACCACCGAGACCTTCACCTGTGTCCGTTGCGGGCTGACCGTCACCGCGGTCGCCCCCGACGGGCACCGGCGCAACCACTGTCCGAGCTGCCTGCACTCCCAGCACGTCATCGACCGGTCCGAGGGCGGTCCTTCGGAGTGCGGGTCGCGGATGTCCCCGATCGCCATCGCGGTGCTGCGCGACGGCGGCTGGATGGTCATCCACCGCTGCACCAGGTGCGGCGAACTCACCTCGAATCCGATCAGGGGAGACGACAACCAGCTCATCCTGATGCGGATGGCGGTCCGGCCGCTCGCGCAGCCGCCGTTCCCGCTCGAAGCCTTCGGCGATCTGTGAGGCCGCCGTGCCACGCAGGAAGGCGTTCACACGCAGGCCGCAACGCGGCAAGGACCGGCTCCGGGCGACCGGCGACCGACCGGCGGGGCGGGGCGGCGCGTTCCGCTGCGCCGGTTGCCGCCTCGACGTGCCACTCAGCGCGCCGGGCACCGCCCACCGCAACCACTGCCCGCACTGCCTGACCAGCGTCCACCTGGACGACCGGACCCCCGGCGACCGGCGGGCGGCCTGCGGCGGCCGGATGACCGCACTGAGCATCACGGCCCGGCCGGACGGCGAATGGCTGATCATCCATCACTGTGAGGCGTGCGGCGGGCTGAGCGCCAACCGCATCGCGGGCGACGACAACGCGCTGGCGCTGCTGCGGATCGCGGTTCGCCCGCTGGCCGACACCCGAATGCCGGTCAGCGCGCTGCTCGCGCTCTGAGCCGCGTCGCCGCCGGCCGTCTCGCCGCCTCGTCGTCCCGCTGTGCTCAGCAGGGACGGCGGGGCGGCACGCAGGCGTGCGCGTCGGCGTGGGTGTCGTGCAGCCAGCCGAGCAGCTTGGCCAGCACCGGATCGGGGTCGCTGAGCCGGACGGCGGAGCAGGAAGGGGCGTCGCGGAGGCGGTCGTCGAGGTAGCGGCGCAGCGCGGTGTACCGGGAGGTCTCGGCGGCGTAGCCGAGCCTGCTCAGCGCCGACTCCTCCAATTGCCTGACCCTGCCCGCGCTCACGCCGAGCCGCCTGCCGAGCGACTGGTAGGTCTCGGGGCGCGGGGCGAAGGTGCGGCGGATCAGGATCGTCTCGCGCCTGCCGTCCACCTCGGACAGCAGGGAGCGCAGCAGCGCCCCGAGGTCGGGCGGAGTGGGGGCGGCGGCGCCGACGAAGGCGCGCAGGTTCATCTCGTTGGCCTGCCGCCACTGACTGGTGATGCCCGCGGGCAACGGCCCCAGGCGGGGGGAGAGGCTGAGCAGTTCGTCGAGCGTGGTGACGCCGCGTTCGACGACCGCCCAGGCGACGAGCGCGCGCAGCGGGAGCGCGATCCACTCGGGCGGGGCGACGGGCTCGGGCGGTGGGTCGGGGAACCGGCCGGAGCCGTCGAGGGCGATCACCGCCATCCGCCACACCGCGGCCTCGACCACCGCGGCCAGGCAGGTGGAGCCGAACATGCGGATGTCGAGCAGCCGGATCTCGTCGCAGGAGGCCAGGTCGCCCCAGGTGCGGATGCCGTCGCGGGCCAGCGCGTAGCGGTAGCGGGTGGCCATCTCCTGGGCGGTGATCTCGTGATCGGCGATCAGGTGCAGGCCGGGCAGGGCGTCGCCGTAGCAGTCGGGGTAGACCCGGCGGATCATCTGCGCGGTGAGCCGCACCGCTTCGCGCACGGTGGCCTCGTCGCGTGAGACCTCCGCTGGGATTCCTTCGGGAATCTCGGTGAAAGCCTCGGCCAGAACCCGGCCGGCTCGTTTGTCCCTGAGCAGGGAGGCCAGGATTTCCTCCGCTGATGGCATACGACCTCGCAGAGTCGGGCAGGTGAATCTGCTCCGATCGGCCGATTCACTGCAATGTGGACATATCTTCATTGCATTTCCCGGCAGCCGCCGCGCCTCTTCAAGGATGTCACTTCGCGCCGCTCCAGTGCGACCGTTCGGCGCAAAATCCGGGCCCTCGGGCGGGGCGCGGACGGGGGGAGGGGCGGATCAGGCAGACTGGGTATTTATCCCACTGTGAGTGGTTTGCCGCTGTATGCGCCGATGATGGCGGTGCTCGGTGCCCTGCCGCCGGCCGGGGACCGCTGGGCGTTCGAGATGAAGTGGGACGGCGTGCGCGCCCTGGCCTACGTGGAGGGCGGCGCCGTACGGCTGGTCTCCCGTAGCGCCAAGGACATCACGGTCGCCTACCCGGAGCTGCACATGCTGGGCGGCGCCGTGGGCGGCCGCGACCTGGTGCTCGACGGGGAGATCGTCGCGTTCGACGAGGACGACAGGCCGTCCTTCGAGGCGTTGCAGCCGCGCATGCACCAGCGGCGGCCCGCCAGGATCGCCGAGCTGGTCAACGCGGTGCCGGTGACGTACCTGCTGTTCGACGTGCTGCACGTGGGGACGGAGGCGGTGGTGGGCCGCCCGTACACCGAGCGGCGGGAGCTGCTGGAGGAGATCGTCACGCCGGGGGCGCGCTGGCAGGTGCCCGTCTGGTTCTCCGGCCGTGGCTCGGGGGAACAGGCGGTGGACCTGAGCAGGCAGTGGCGGCTGGAGGGGGTCGTGGCCAAGCGGTTGGACTCGCCGTACCGGGTGGGCAGGCGCAGCGCGGAGTGGACGAAGGTGAAGAACCTCCGCACCCAGGAGGTCGTCATCGGCGGCTGGAAGCCCGGGGCCGGACGGCGGGCCGGGACGATCGGGTCGCTGCTGCTCGGCGTCCGCGACGCCACCGGGCACCTGCTGTTCGCCGGGCACGTGGGCACCGGCTTCACCGAGGCCGCGCTGCGCGACCTGGCCGCGCGGCTCGCGCCGCTCACCCGGGAGGACTCGCCGTTCGACGGCCCGGTGCCCCGCGAGCACGCCCGCGAGGCCCGGTGGGTGGAGCCGATGCTCGTCGGCGAGGTGCGGTTCGGCGAGTGGACCGGCGATGGCATGATGCGCCACCCGTCCTGGCGCGGCCTGCGCTCGGACAAGGACCCCGCCGACGTCCGCCGTGAGAACGGCGACCCGGGCCGCAGAGCCGGGTGACCGGTCAGTTCTTGCGGGCCACGCCGCCGACGAACAGGTGGTAGACCGGGTGCTCCTCGATCCGCTCGCCCGGGTCGGGACGCCACTCGGGGAGGGGCACGAGCCCCGGGTCCAGCAGCTTCCAGTCGCCGAAGTAGGCGGTGATCTCCTGCTGGGTGCGCCAGCGGCCGGCTCCGAGCCGGTCGTTGAACAGCCGCTCGCACCGGTCGGCCAGGTCGGCGTCATCCGGCCGGGCCGCGCCCGGATTGCGGAAGTGGGAGATGACCAGGTGGCTGCCGTCCGGCATGGCGTCGGTGAGCCGCCGGGTGATGCCGCCCGGGTTCTCGTGGTCGTTGATGTGGTGCAGGATGGCCAGCATCAGCAGCCCGACGGGCTGCTTGAAGTCGATGAAGTCGCGGATCGCGGGGTTGCCCACGATCTCGTCGGGGTCGCGCACGTCGGCGGTGATGACGGCGGTGCCGGGGTCGCGTCCGAGCAGGGCCCTGGCATGTACCAGCACGATGGGGTCGTTGTCCACGTAGACCACCCTGGCCGAGGGCGCCGCCTCCTGGGCGACCTCGTGGACGTTGCCCTGGGTGGGCAGGCCGGAACCGATGTCGATGAACTGCCGGATGCCCGCCTCCCGCGTCAGGTGGCGCACGGTCCGCCGCAGGAACGCCCGGTTGTCCTGCGCGCCGGTGCCCGGGTTCCACCCGGCCGGCATGAGCTTGGCCACCTGCTCGACCACTTCGCGGTCCACGGCGAAGTTGTCCTTGCCCCCGAGGAAGTAGTCGTAGACCCGCGCGACGCTGGGCACGTTGGTGTTGATTCCCGCAGGAGCCCTGTTCGGCTCGGCCATCCTGGTCGCTCCATCCCCCGTGGTGACGCACGTTCCGATCACGCAGAGGCTTGATCCTATCCGCGAATATTTTCCGCGTGCGGGCATTTCGCCGTTGTCCCAGGTGGGAGGCATGCCAACGGCGTGCCATCGCGCTCCGTGTCTACATGGGCGCGGAGTGTGTCATTTTGGGCGGCGCCGAATGCGCTTTACGGAAACGGGCGACTCCATCGAGAACAACTGACGCGCCGATATCGGGCAATGCCGAAATCAGGTTTTCCTGCGGTGACCGAATGTCCTCGGTGACCATTTTCCGGTGGACTATCCGAGTGGCAGGACAATGCCCTCAGCTCTTAATCTGGGCGTTCGAACTCTCCTTGAATGGGCAGGGGCCCCTGTTGGAAATCGGCGCGGGAAGGGCGTGGATGGACGAGCTGACTCCACACGAGCGGGCCCATCTCGGGGTGCTGGAGAGCACCTTCCCCGGCTGGCGGTTCACGGTCCTCGGCGGGGTGTGGTGGGCGACCCGTCATGATCCGCCCACCCACCAGCAGCGGAGCAACGGCGTCCGCCACCAGATCGCGAGCCGGGGGCCCGTCGATCTGGTGGAGGTCCTGTTCGAGCAGCTCGGCATCCTGTCGCGGATGCGCTCCACCTGACGGCCCGCGCCCGGCGCCCTGCCGATGCCGGGGTCAGGCCAGCCGCTCGGCGGTCCGGCCGGTGAGGGCGTGTTCGAGCGGGAGCCCGGCGGCGAAGCGCTCCAGCTCACCGGTGACCAGCGCGCCGAGCCGCGCCCGCTCCCGGCCCAGGCTGCCCGCGATGTGCGGGGTGACGACCACGTTGGGCAGCGTGAACAACGGGGAGCCGGGCGGCGGGGGCTCCGGGTCGGTCACGTCGAGCACCGCGAACAGGTCGGGGCGCTCCGCGAGCACCTCGATCAGCGCGGTCTCGTCGATCAGCCCGCCACGCGCCGTGTTGATCAGGGTGGCGCCCTCGCGCATGCCGCGCAGCAGCTCGCGGCCGACCATGCCCGCGGTCTCCGGCAGCAGGGGCGTGTGCAGGCTGACCACGTCGCAGGTGCCGAACAGCTCGCCGAGCCCGACCAGCGGCACGCCCGCCGTCGCCGGGTCGGCGTAAGGGTCGTGCGCCACCACCTCGACGTCCAGCGGGCGCAGGCGGCTCGCCACCAGACGGCCGATCGCGCCGAGGGACACCAGGCCGACGCGCGTGCCGTACGTGCCGGGGGCGGGCAGGTGCCCGACGGGGCCGCGCCGCTCCCTGGACAGCAGGACGTGCCGCCAGCCCTGCTTGAGCGCGTAGACGATCTGCGCGGCGGTGAAGTCGGCCACCGGCACGGCGTTGGCCCGGTACGCCGACACCAGCGGGATGCCGCGCTCCCAGAACTCCGGGGTCACCAGCCCGCGCACCGACCCGGCCGCGTGCAGCACCAGCGCCAGCCCGGGAGCCGCGTCCAGGAACGCCCGGTCCAGCACGGGCGCGCCCCAGCCGGTGCAGAGCACCTCGATCCCGCCCAGCCGGCCGGGATCGGCGCGCGCCACCGGCCCATAGATCGGGCGCGCGGTGCGCCGCAGGCGGTCCAGCGACGGGCCGTACACGTCGGCGAACACGGCGGGGTCGAGCACGAAGGCCGCGGTGAGCACCCGGTGAACCTACCCCCGGGAGATGATCAGACGCCGAGCTGTCGGGTGATCGTCGGATCGGTGATCTCGGTGTCCGCGGCCAGCAGGAACGCCTTGGACAGCACGACAGAGAGCATGCCGCCGTCCTCCTCGAACGGCAGGAAGACCCGGCCCATCCCGGTGCCGCCGGGGACGACGCACAGGTAGGCGTCGTTCGGCTCCATCAGGATGTTGCCCGACCCCAGATGGATCTTGTAGGTGCGCAGGTCGCCCCGGACCCGCAGGAACCGGCCGGTCACCTCGGCGCGGTCCCTGATCGCCAGGCGCGGCAACAGCCGGACGAGCGCGTCACGGCGCGTCACCGCCGTCTCCGACAGGTCGCCGAAGGAGTAGTCGCGCCAGTAGTCGCCCTCGCCGCGCGGGTCGAGCCCGGTGGAGGTGACGCCCACGGCCAGGTCGGCGTCGCGCAGCACCTCCGACAGCACCAGCGGATCGACCTCGGCCAGCGGCACGCCGCCGCCGTCGCCCTCGTCGGTGAACCGGATGTTCTCGCTGACGCAGGTGGACGCGGTGCCGTAGCCGTCGCGCTCGGCGTTCTCGTAGTCGAGGTGGAAACCCCACCAGGCGGTCAGGCCGGGCAGCTCCCTGCGGGCCTCGCAGTAGTGGGAGCCGCCCACGGCGTCCCAGTGGCCCAGCGTCAGGCCGGTCCAGCCGCGCTCGGTCAGCAGCGCCTTGGCCTGGCCGTAGCGCAGGATGTGGCCCGCGAAGCGGCCCGAATGGTCGCGGGCGGTCTCCTCGGCGGGCGTGAGCAGGTAGATCTCGCGGAACGCCTGCTTGAACGGCTGGCGCAGGCCGATCTCGATCAGGTGGTCGCGCCAGCCCTTGACCTCCTCCACCGAGGCCCCGATCGGATGCCACAGCAGCACGGGGGTCTCCGGCTCCGGCTGGATCCGCCGCCCCGCCGGGTCGGCCAGTTCCCAGCCGTCACCCGCGCGGACCGGCAGCCCGGCGGGCCCCTGCAGCACGCGCCAGATCAGCGACCTGCCGAAGTGACCGGTCACCGGGTGGTCGAGGAAGAACTCCCGGACGTCGCGCCAGCGCCAGATCCGCTCCCCGGCCAGCGCGCGCTCCACGCGGAACCGCTCGGCGGGCAGCGCGGAGCGCAACTCCTTGGCGGTGGTCTTCAGCTCCGCGAGCAGCTCCGGGTGCTCGGCGCGGACCGCCTTCGGGATCGACTTGCGGACCTTGCCGCCGTCCACGTACTCGATCGCGCCGGTCAGCGACAGGCGCAGGCCGTGCTCGGTGCGGGTGCCGTCGGGGCCGAGGCCGAACGTGGGCACGGTGCGGTCGAGCAACTGCTCGGGCGACAGCCCGGTGTGCCCCGCCACCGCGGCCAGGGCCTTGTCGGCGCAGGCCAGCACGGTCTTCCTGCGCACCTTGGCGAGCACCCGGGCGAGCTGGGCGACCCCGGCGAGGTCGCCCCGCCTGCCCAGCACGCCGATGGCCGCGTTGGCCAGCAGCTCGCTGCGGGAGACCGACTTGGAGCCGCCGTCGCCCACGCCGGTGGCCACCGCGATGTCGCCGAGCAGCGTGGTCACCCACGGTTCGTCGATCAGCTCGCAGGTCCAGAGCATGCCGCGCAGCGGGACGGCCGTCAGCTCGCTCAGATAGAGGACCTCGGTGTGGCGGCGGCCGTACCGGAACCGGGCGAACTCCCCGGCCCGGTGGGCGGGGATCAGACCGAGGACGTCGCGGAGCAGCGCGCCCGTCCCCGGCCGGACCAGCTCGCGGGCCTTGGCCAGCCACCGCTCGCTGGGCCGGGCCTGCGTGGCGCGCTGCCAGTGGCGCAGCAGCGGCAGCGCCTCCGGGGACGCCAGGCGCGGCGCGAAATCCGTGATCAGCGCGGCGGCGAAGTGGTCGTCCTCCCACATCACGTTGCGGACGGCCGCCGCGGGGTCGCTCTCCTCCGGTTCGGTCAGCAGCTCCTCGACCGGGTCGCGCAGCACCTCCCAGGCGTCTTTCCAGTAGCGGGGGTACCAGCTCCTGGCGTGGTAGAGGACGGCGCGCCGGTCAGGGTAGCCGAGCCGGGCCACGGCGGCCAGCGGCAGGCGGTACAGCTCGCGATGGTGGGTGTGCGCGCGCATCATCAGGCGGTCGGCGACGTCCCACAGGATCGACGCCTCCTCGGCCGTCCATTCCAGCTCGCGGTCCGCGGCCCCGTGGGTCGCCTCCAGCGCCCGGGGGTCGTGGTCGTGGCCGCCGTCCCAGCCCAGGTCCAGGCGCGCCTGCGCCCACATGCCGAGGAACCGCCAGTCGGCCTCGCCGTAGCCGGCGGTCAGCGTCGCGACGGGCACGCCTGCCGCGTGGGCCTCGTCGAGCCGGGTGTACCTCTCTCGGTTGGCGACGGCCCACTGCGCGGCCCAGTAGGCGTGCTCCAGCGGCGTGCCGCCGAACGGCCATTCGTCGGTCGTCATCCGGTCAGCCTCCCACCAGCGGCACCAGCTTGATGAAGGACACGACGGGGTCGGCGGTCAGGTCGACGCGCTCGTCGAGGTCTTCGATCTGGCGCTCCCCGGCCAGCAGGATGAACCCGTTGCGGAGGAAGGCCGCCTCGGCGGCGTCGGCCTGCCGTTCCCAGTCGAGGCCGCGCGGGGCGGGCATGCGGTAGCCGTTCAGCTCGGCCTCCGCGCCGTCGGGCATCACCAGCCCGTTGAAGCGGCGCGTCGGATTCGCGTTGTACTTCGCCACCTCCTCCCGCACGCGCAGTCGCACCAGCTCGCGGGCCGTGACGCTCTCGGGTAAACCGGGAAGCGTGAACTCGTCCAACGCCTTGCCGGTCGCGGTCTCGTCGCGAAAGGTCACCAACGCCATGATGAGGTCCTTGTAGTCGTCGATCTTGCCTGGCAGCCTCATCAAAGCAGCGGTGGCCGACAGAAACCGGGGAGGGCCGGGTGGACGAACGGCGGATGGTGCGGATCTCGAAATACCTCGCCAAGCACCTGCGCCACGAGCCGGAGCGGATCGGGATCGGCCTGGACGAGCAGGGCTGGGTGGGCGTGGAGACCCTGCTCGCGGCCTCGGCGGCGAACGGGTTCCCGATCGGCCGGGAGGAGCTGGAGCACGTGGTGGCCGCGAACGACAAGCGGCGCTACGAGCTGCGCGACGGCAGGATCCGGGCCGCGCAGGGGCATTCGGTGGCGGTCGATCTGGGGCTGCCCGCGGTGGCGCCGCCCGCCGTCCTCTACCACGGCACGGTCGAGGTGAGCGTGGCCGCGATCCGCGCCGAGGGTCTGTCCCGGATGAGCCGGGGGCACGTCCACCTGTCGGCCGACCGAGAGACCGCCGTCCGGGTCGGCTCGCGGCGCGGCAGGGCGGTGGTACTGGTCGTGGACGCCGCCGCCATGCACGCCGCCGGTCACCCCTTCCGGGTCAGCGCGAACGGGGTCTGGCTGGCGGACCACGTGCCGCCGGAGTTCATCCGCTTCCCGGGGTGAGACTATTCCGGGCGACGGGCCGGAGTCGCCCGTCGACGCCGAGTCGCCGAGTCGCCGGTTGTCAGGTCGCCGAGTTGTCGGGGGTCCTCGGTAGGCTCCGGCATCGGCCGATCGGGGCACAGCCACCGGGCGCGCAGGGCACGGAAAACCGTGCTACCGGCCCGCGCCCGGCGACGCGCCCCTTAAGGTGCTGAAGAGGCTGGAGCGACCGCTCCGGCCAGGCTCGTTCGATCGCGTGATCGCACGTCAAGGCAGTAGTGGGGGATGGTTTGGGGATCGACGAGGGCGTGGCCGCCCGGCCGCCGGCGCTCGCCGGTGACGCCATGCCGGCCGAGGCCGTCGGACGCGTGCTCGGCACCCAGGCGGCGTCCCCGCTGTCGTTCTGGGTCGGCTTCGAGCCCGGCAGGATCGCCCAGCTCGACGACGTCGTGGTCACCAGGAGAGACGTCCCCGGATACGGCCCGGTCCTGGTGGCGGGGGTCGTCTCGGCGGTCGAGGCGCGCCACGAGGGCGCGACCTACGACTCCGACGTGTTCCTGATCGCCGACGGCGCGCTGCCCGCCGCCGTGGTCGAGGTGGCCGAGGTCCGCGTGACCAGGGTGGAGCCCGAGGTGTTCGTGCCGCCGCTGCCGGGCGCGCTGGTGCACAAGGCCAGTGCCGGCGACCGCGACCAGGCGCTCTACTTCGACGTGATGGAGCGCAAGATCCCCATCGGGCTCGGCCGCGACGGTCAGCCGATGTACGTCAACTTCGACTTCCTCGACGGCACGCGCGGCGCGCACGTGTCGATCTCCGGCGTGTCCGGCGTCGCCACGAAGACCTCCTTCGCCACCTTCCTGCTCTACTCGATCTTCAACTCGCCCGCGCTCGGCGCGGAGGCGGCCAACACCAAGGCGCTGATCTTCTCGGTCAAGGGCGAGGACCTGCTGTTCCTCGACCACCCCAACACCCGCATCGCCGCCGACGCCACCGCCGCCTACGACCGGCTCGGCCTGGCGGCCCGGCCTTTCCACAGCGTCCACGTCTTCGCGCCGCCCCGGCCCGGCGACCCCAACGGCGTGCCGCACGTCTCCTCGCGCACCCACGGCGTCAGCTCCTACTACTGGACCCTCCGCGAGTTCTGCGACGAGGAGCTGATGCGGTTCGTGTTCGCCGACGCCGACGACGAGCGCTCCCAGTACTCCATGCTGGTCGGCCAGGTCGCGGCGCGGCTGCGGTCGTGGGCCGAGCCGGTCGGCGACTCCGGGGCGGTGCTGATCCGCACGCCCGACGGCAACGCCACCCCGGCGTGCCGTACCTTCACCGACCTGGTCGAGGTCATCGACCAGGGCCTCACCGACGAGGGCACCCGCGCGGTGTGGGCGGGCGCGCAGGTGCCGCTGGGCACCGTCAACGCGTTCCTGCGCAGGCTGCGCAGCGCGGTCCGGCCGCTGTCGCCGATCATCAGGGGTGACCTGCCGCGCGGCTCGTCGCACTCGATCCGCACCTCCGACGCGCAGGTGTCGATCGTCGACCTGCACAACCTGCCCGAGCGGGCCCAGCGGTTCGTGGTGGGCGTGGTGCTGCGCGGCGAGTTCGCCCGCAAGGAGAGCACCGGCTCGGCCAGGCCGCTGCTGTTCGTGGTGCTCGACGAGCTGAACAAGTACGCCCCGCGAGAGGGCGATTCGCCGATCAAGGAGATCCTGCTCGACGTGGCCGAGCGCGGGCGCTCGCTCGGGGTGATCCTGATCGGCGCCCAGCAGACCGCCTCCGAGGTGGAGCGGCGCATCGTGGCCAACTGCGCGGTGCGCGTCGCCGGACGCCTCGACGCGGCCGAGGCCGCCCGGTCCGAGTACGGCTGGCTCACCACGGCGGCCCGCGAGCGGGCGACCATCGCCAAGCCCGGCACGATGTTCGTGGCCCAGCCGGAGATCCCGGTGCCGCTCGCGGTGACCTTCCCGTTCCCGGCCTGGGCCACCCGTCCGGCGGAGGCGGGGGCGCCGCCCACGGGCACGCGCCCGGCCGACCCGTTCGCCGGGCTGCCGGGCACCGCCCCCGAAGACGACATTCCCCCGTTCTAGAGCGCCCGTCCGCGAGCGAAGGGACACGATGAAGATCCTGCACACGGCCGACTGGCACGTCGGCAAGGTCCTCAAGGGCCGTTCCCGGCTGGACGAGCACCGCGCGGTGCTGCGCGAGCTGGTCGGGGTTGCCCGCAGGGAAGACGTGGACGCGGTCATCGTGGCGGGCGACCTGTTCGACACCTCGGCCCCCACCCCCGACGCCCAGGGGCTGGTCCTGCCGGCGCTGATGGCGCTGCGCGAGGGCGGGCGCGACGTCGTGGTGCTCGCGGGCAACCACGACAACCCGCAGCTCTTCGAGGTGTACCGGCCGGTGCTCGGCGCGCTGGGCATCCACGTGGTCGGCGGGTTCCGCCGTCCAGACAACGGGGGCACGCTCTCCTTCACCGCCCGCACCGGCGAGCCGGTACGGCTGGCGGTGCTCCCCTTCCTCTCGCACCGCTACGTGATCCGCGCCGCCGAGGTGCTGGCGGGCACCGCCGCCGACCACAACCGCGACTACGCCGGCCGGATCGGCGAGCTGATCGGCGCGCTCACCGCCTCGTTCGCCGGTGACACGGTCAACCTGGTCACCACGCACGGCACGCTGCCGGGCGGCAAGTTCGGCGGCGGCGAGCGGGAGGCCCAGTCGATCTTCTCCTACTACTTCGAATCGGCGGCGTTCCCGCCCACCACCCAGTACGCGGCGCTCGGCCACCTGCACCGCCGTCAGCAGCTCCCGGGGCCGTGCCCGATCTGGTACAGCGGCTCGCCGCTCGCGGTCGACTTCGGCGAGGAGGGCAACACGCCGGGCGCGCTGCTGGTGAATGTGGAGCCGGGCCGTCCGGCCGTGGTCCGCGAGGTCACCTTCGACGCGCCGCGCACGCTGGCCACGGTGCGCGGCACGCTGGAGCGCCTGGAGGAGGTCGCGGCGGGGCTGGTCGACACCGAGACCTGGCTGCGGGTGATCGTGGAGGAGCGCCCGCGCCCCGGCCTCGCCGACACGGTCAGGGAGATCCTGCCCGGCGCGGTCGACGTCACCCTCGACGAACGGTTCCGCCCGACCACCACCGCCCGCCGGGCCGACCCGGACGCTCCGGCGCGCAGCCCACGTGAGCTGTTCCGCGACTACCTGACCACGTCCGGCCGTCACGACGACGACGTGGCCGCGCTGTTCGACCGGCTCTACGACGAGGTGACGAGCTGATGCGTCCGCTGCGCCTGCACCTTTCCGACTTCGGCAGCTTCCGCGAGCCGGTCACCGTCGACTTCGCCGACGTCGACTACTTCGCGCTGGTCGGCCCGACCGGCGCGGGCAAGAGCACCGTCATCGACGCGATCTGCTTCGCGCTGTACGGCACGGTGCCGCGCTGGGGCCGGGAAAACGTGATCAGTCACGCGCTCGCCCCGTCGGCGGTCTCCGGCAAGGTGGCGCTGGTCTTCGAGAGCTCCGGCCGCCGCCACGCCGTCGTGCGCGCGCTGCAACGCGACGCCAAGGGCCGGGTGCACACCAAGGAGGCCAGGCTCGACGAGCTCGACCCCGCCGTGCCGGTGACGGCCGGGCTCGACGACCTGCTCGGCGCGGTGCTGCGCCCGGTCGCCGAGGGCGACGCCGTCACCCCGGAGGTGCAGCGGGTCACCGGCCTCGAATACCGCTTCTTCACCCAGTGCGTGGTGCTCCCGCAGGGCAGGTTCGCCGAGTTCCTGCACGCGCAGCCGCGCGAGCGGCAGGACCTCCTGGTGCAGCTCCTCGACGCCGACGTGTACGAGCTGATCAGGCAGCGCGCCGTCCGCGAGGAGGAGGCCGCCAAGCAGGCCGCGTCCTTCGCCAGGAACCGCCTGGCCAGGCTCGCCGACGCCGACGAGGCGGCCGAGCACGACGCGCAGACCCGGCTGGCCGCGCTGCGCGAGCTGGCCGAGGTCGCCAGGAACGAGCTGCGGGCGCTGCGCGGGCGCGACGACGCGCTGGCCGCGCTGCGCCAGGAACGCACGGCCGCGCGGCAGCGCCTGGCCGCGCTCGACGCCCTGGCCATGCCGCCCGACGTGCCGACCCTGGCCGACGCCGTCCGCCAGGCCGGTGAGGCGATCACCCGGATGACCGCCGAGGTCGCCCGGCTGGCCCAGGCCGAGCAGCAGGCCGAGGACGACCTGACCCGGGCCGGTGACAAGTCCGCGCTGGCCGCGCTGCTCGCCGCACTCGACGACCACGAACGGCTCGGCCGTTCCCTGGCCGCGGCCAGAGCCGCGGCCGAGTCCGCCGCGACCGCCGCCGCCGGCCTGGCCGACTCCGAGCGCGCGGCCGGTGAGGCGCTCGCCGGGGCCGAGCGGGCGCGCGAGCGGCTGCGCGACGCGCACATGGCCGCCGACCTGGCGAGCCGCCTGAAGGTGGGCGAGCCCTGCCCCACCTGCCTGCGCGCGGTCACCGAACTGCCCGAGCACCGGGCGCCCGCCGAGCTGGGCGCCGCCGAGCGGGCGCTCAAGGCCCGCCGCGACGAGGCCGAGCGGGCGCGGAACGAACGGCGGCGCGCGGAGATCGACGCCGCGCGCATCCAGCAGAAGGCGGACGAACTGGGCGGGCAGCTCGCCCAGCTCACGCAGCGGGTGTCGGGCGCCGATCGCGACCGGGCCCGGCACGACCTCGCCGCCGTCGAGGCCGCCGAGGAACGCCTGGGCAAGGCCCGCCGGAGCACCCGTACGGCGAGCGGCGAGCTGTCCCGCGCCGAACGCCGCGCGGGCGAACTGCGCGAGAAGTCCGAGCGGTCCTGGCGCGAACTAGACGCCGCCCGCGACCGGGTCGTCGCGCTCGGCGCCCCGCCGCTCGACCGGACCGACCTGCACGCCGCCTGGGCCTCCCTGCTGAACTGGCGAGAGAAGGCCGCGCGGGCCGAACGCGAGACCGCCACCGGCCTGGCCGCCGACCTGGCCACCGCCGAGCGGGAACGCGACGAGGCGCGCTCCGCTCTGGTGACCCGCCTGGCGCGGCACGAGGTCGAGGTGACCGCCGACGCCACCCCCGAACGGATCCACGAGACGCTCGCCGGTTCCGTGGTCCGCGCCGAGCACCGGCTCGCCCGGGTCAAGGAGAACCGCCTGCAGGCCGAGGAGCTGACCACGCACGCGGCGGGCAAGGAGCGGGAGTCGCGGGTCGCGCACGAGCTGACCCTGCTGCTGCGGGCCAACGCCTTCGAGCGCTGGCTGTGCGCGGAGGCGCTGGAGCTGCTGGTCGCCGAGGCGTCGGTGACGCTGCACGACCTGTCCGGCGGAGAGTACGAGCTGGTGCTGGGCGACAAGGGCGAGATCGAGGTGATCGACCACGGCGAGGCGGGGCTGCGCCGCAGCGTCCGCACGCTGTCCGGCGGCGAGACCTTCCAGGCGTCGCTGGCGCTGGCCCTGGCGCTGTCCAGCCAGGTGGCGGGCCTCGCCGCGACGGCCGCCAGAAGCCTCGACTCGATCTTCCTGGACGAGGGGTTCGGCACGCTCGACCCGGCCACCCTCGACACCGTCGCGACCACGCTCGAACGCCTGGCCGGGGGAGGTGACCGGATGGTCGGGCTGGTCACCCACGTGCCCGCGCTCGCCGACCGGGTGCCGGTGCGCTTCGAGGTCACCCGCGACGCCCGGGGCTCGCACCTGAACCGGGTGGCGCCGTGACCGTCATGACGAGCGGCGGGGCGTTCACCGTCGATCCGTGGGACCCGGGCTACGCGCAGGCGCTGGCCGCCGAGGCGATGAGCGAGCTGGGCTCCACCAGCGCCGAGCTGGAACTCGACGTGGAGCTGCCCGCCGCCGACTGGCGGCCGGTCACCCCGGCACGGGGGTCCGCCCCGCCGAAGGTGATGCTGATCGCCGACGGCGTGCGGCGGATCGACGCCCGCGTGTGGATGCACGACCCGGCGGGCGCGATGCCCTCGCCCGGAATCGCCGCCTCCTACGCGGCCGGGATCGTCAGGTGCGGCCCCGAGGGGGCGTCGCTGGCGGCGATCGACGTGAGCCGGTCGGTGTTCAGCGCCGCGCCCCACGCCACCGACGTGAAGACGTCGGCGGCGGTCTACCGGGCGCTGCCCGCCGCCGACGCGAGCATGGACGAGCTGAGCCTGGCGTTGCAGCGCCGGGTCACCCAGTTGGAGATCGACCTCGCGGTGAGCCACCGGAGCCAGGCGGGTGACGACGACCTGCTGCTGGTGGACGGGCCGCTGCGCGGCCGTACGCACCTGCCGCGCACGGTCGGCTACATCAAGACCCACCACACCGCCTACCTGCCCGCCCCGCAGGCGGGCGTGGTGTCGGAGCTGGCGGCCGGGCAGCGCACCCCGGTCTTCCTGATGGGCACGAGCTGGCGGCGGCACGCCTGGTACGTGCGCCTGTCGGAGGGGTCGGCGACCCCGTGGGCGGGGGTCGCCCGCTGCGAGGCGGGCGCCGACCTGCTGCCCGAGGAGGTCGTCGCGCTCGCCGACTCGATCACCCTGGCCCTGCCCGGCCTGGCGGGCGTGTCGTACAAGGACCCCCGCGCCCCGCAGAACCTCACGCCCATCGGCGGGCTGGAGAAGCTGCTCCGGCACCGCCTGGGCGACCCCCGGTTCCTCTACCGCGCGCTGCGCGCCGCCGCCGCCCAGCCCGCCTGAGCCCTTCGCGGGCGCGCTGCCGGGACCGGTCGCCTGGGCCCTGCGTGCCGTGCCGGCCGGGCTCTGAGGTCTCGGGTTCAGTAATCGATGGCGATGTGCGCCACCACCTCGCTCGACGCGTTCAGCGACACGCCGGTGACGCGCTCGGCCAGCTCCAGGGCGGCGGGCATGCCGCCCTTGGAGTCGCCTTCCACCAGGTGCAGCTCGGCGCGGTCGGCGAGGAAGTGCGGCGGGGCGTCGTCGCCGTCGAGCGGGAACAGCGGGTCGAAGCTCAGGACCTCGCGGCCGTCGGCGTAGTGGTCGAAGGACGCGACCCGGTTCACGTTGACGAACACGCTCGCCGTGACGGTGCCCGCCGACAGCGGTCGCATGATCTCGTCCACGGAGCCCGCGTAGCCGTTCGACTCGTAGAGGACGGTGCCGCCCTCGGCCGGGAGGGCCATGATGAGGGCCAGGTCGTCCTCGACGTCTTCGTCGTCGGGCTCACCGTCGAACACCTCGGCGCCGAGACGGCCCAGGGCCTCGTGCGGGGTGAGGCCCCGGACCAAGATCGCGCAGTACGCCTCGGAGTCGAACAAGTCATCGTCGCTCATCGGATTCCGCTCTGCTGGAGGGTGGTCGGATCACGGGAATCCTGGCAGGCGGCTCCGACAGAATCCGGCGCACCGCGGTGGGCGGCGGTCAGGCGGGAAGGCCGACCGCGTTGGCGGCATCGGCCTCGAAGTACTCGGTCGCGGCGAACGGGGCGGCGTGCTCCTCGAAGAAGTCGAGCACGCCGTCGACGGAGTCGTGCGCGATGATGTTGATGGCCCTGGTGCCGTCGGTACTGGCCACGGCCATGGTCCAGCGGGCGCCCTTGGGCAGCCTGGCGTACGCCGTCTTGATCGAATTCCAGAACCCGTCGGTGTCGGAGATGGCGGAAACTGCGATGACCTGCATTGACGTGTGCTCCTCGCTGGCTCGTGGGGTGACTCGGCAGTTGGTGTGGAGATAGCGCGCGGGCCCGTGCTCGAAGTCGTAGATCGCGACGGTCTGGGTGTCGTCGAGCGGACCGGCGGGCGGCATCAGGAAGTGGGTCTCGCTGATCGGGAGCAGTTCGTGCTCGACGCGCTCGGGCCTGCCGAGCAGCCGGGCCTCCACGGGGTTCAGCGCGTAGGTGAGTTGGAGGCCGCCGTCCCCGGCGCGCACCTCGTAGCGGGTGCCGGGCCGCTCGTAGACGCCTTCGTAGCGCGACAGGTCGAGGGTCCGGCCGAGGGCCGGGTCGGGCTCCGGCAGAGCCGGGACGGCGGGCGCGCCGAACTCGGCCAGGACCTCGTTGAACACCCGCTTGTAGAAGTCGTCGCGCGGCCCGGCGTTGGTCAGCATCGCGACGGCGAGGCCGGAGCCGGGAAGGATCCGCAGGCGGGAGTTCTGGCCGATGGTGCTGCCGTCGCTGGCGTAGACGGTCCGGCCGTCCCAGTCGCAGACGATGAGGCCGAGCGCCCATTCCGGCCCGAACAGATAGGGGTCGGGCACGGGGACGCGTGACTCCATCATCTCGCGCAGGCTCTTGGACGAGATGATCCGCGTGCCGTCCGGCGCCCTGCCGTCGTCGAGGAAGACGTGCGCCATCGTGAGCACCTCGCGGACCGTCGAGGTGATGTTGCCGCCGGGCCCGTAGGAGCGGGGCAGGTGGCTCAGCGGGGAGACGATCGGCCCCTCGGCGAGGGACCGGATCAGGTGGCCGGTCGCGGCCCGGGTGGCGTCCACCTGGTCGTTCCGGGTGTTCGTGTCGGCCGCTCCCAGCGGGCCGAGCAGGCGTTCGCGCATGAGGGCGTCCCAGCGCCTGCCGTCGATCGCCTCCATGACGCGGGCGAGAATCGCGTAGCCGAGCGCCGCGCTGTAGCCGTGGGTGTGCCCCAGGGGATGCACCTGCGGCGCGCCGGCGATGTTCTCGATCATGCGCTCGTAGACGTCGTCGCCTTCGCCGGGGTCGCCGAAGACCTCTTCGATGCCGTTCGTGTGGTTGAGCAGGTGGCGGGGCGTGACCTTGGCGGTGGTCTCCGGATCGGCGACCCGGAACTCGGGCAGGTAGGTCCGCACCGGTTCGTCCAGGTCGGCCCTGCCTTCGTCGACGAACCGCATGAAGGCGAGGGCGGTCCAGGTCTTGGTCATGGAACCGCACTGGTAGATGGTGCCGGTCGTAGCGGGCTCGCGCGTCTCCACGTTCTTGACGCCGACGGCGAAGTCGGTGATCTCCCCGTCGCGGAGCACGCCGATCGCGGCACTCGGGATCCGGTACTCGGCCAGGAGCTCCGCGACCCTGGCTCGAATCCGTGTGGTCGTCATCCTCTCGTCCCCTCGTTCGGTTTCCAGGTGGCGAAAGGCTACGTTGCGTTTTATTAGTCGTCAACGAAAAAGCCGCTATTTACGCCGATCGTTGCAATGGTATTGTCGCGAAAGCAATTTCTCTGGATGGGTCGTTGCAATGTACTGTTGGTGAACGCACCCGGACGGCACGACAGGAGGTGGGCCGGTGCCCGGTGGCAGGCTGACCCACGAGGACCGGCGGCTGATCGCGGGCTGGCTGGCCGAAGGCCTCGGATACGCCGAGATGGCCAGACGCCTTTCCCGGCCTACGTCCACGATCACCCGTGAGGTGGGGCGCAACGGCGGGCCGGGCGGCTACCTGGCGGACCAGGCCCAGGAGACCACCGCGCGGCGCGCCCGCCGGGGCGAACGGGCACGGGCCGGGCGGCAGGGGGAGCCGGGCGGGTTCGCGCGGGAGTTCGTGGAGGAGTTCGCGGTGCTGCTGAGCGGCACGGGGCTGCCGCGCATGCCGTCCCGGGTGTTCGTCTGCCTGCTCACGGCCGACGGCGAGAGCCTCACCTCGGCCGAACTCGTCCACCGGCTGCGGGTCAGCCCCGCGTCGGTGTCCAAGGCCATCGGCTACCTCGAAACGATGGACCTGGTCCGCCGCGCCCCCGACCCCGGAGGCCGCCGCGAGCGCTACCTCATCGACGACGACGTCTGGCTCCGCGCCTGGCGGGCCGACACCGGCGCGCACGCCGACGTCGCGGCGGCCACCCGGCGCGGCGCGGAGATCTTCGGCCCCGGCTCGCCCGCCGCCATCCGGCTGCACCGGATGGGCCGCTTCTTCGACCGCCTCAGCGCGCACATGGACGGCGGCGGCCTCACCGAAGCCCTGGTGTCCGACGCCCTGACGCTCCTCGCCGCGCTCCTGCACGCGGGCCCTCTTACGACGGATGCGCTCACCGCCGCCCTGAACTGGCCCGCCGAACGAACCGCCGCCGCCCTCGAAGCCCTCGCCCACCACCCGGCCATCGCCGGCCCGCTGACCCTTGAACACCCCGCCCCCGGCACGTACGCGGTCACGCCGAAGCCCGATCTCCTGACCGGCGCGCAGCGCGAGGCCCTCGACGAGGTCAGGCGCTCACATGCACCCGCATCCCCTGCTGGCCGAAGAGAATGAGCAGCTCGACCGCGCCGCCGTCGGCGCTGCCCAGCCAGTGCGGCAGGGAGGTGTCGAACTCGGCCGCCTCGCCCGGCGGCAGCAGCAGGTCGCGCTCACCGAGCACGAGCCGCAGCCGACCGCTGAGCACGTAGAGCCACTCGAAGCCTTCGTGGGTCTGCGGGGTCGGTTCGAGCGGTGCCGGGCGGGCCGGGATGATCATCTTGAACGCGTGCACCCCGCCCGGCCGCCGGGACAGGGGCACGAAGGTCATCCCGAACCGGTTGATCGGCTTGAGGTGGATCCGGGGATCGCCGGTGCGCGGCGCGCCGACGAGATCGTCCAGCGGAACGTCATAGACGCGGGCCAGCGGCAGCAGCAGCTCCAGCGTCGCCCGCCGCTGTCCGCTCTCCAGGCGGGACAGGGTGCTCTGCGACACACCGGTCGCCGCGGCGAGCGCGGCCAGGGAGATGCCACGGTCACGCCGCAGCGCCCGCAGCCGCGGCCCCACGGCGTCGAGCACGTCGTCGTCCGTCACCTGATCCACGCGGTCATCTTGCCAGAACGGCAAGATTTCGTGCCAAGGCGGGGGACGTCCGGCAAGACTGGGCGCACCCGACCGGCGGTCGACCGGCCCGGACGGTCGTACCGCCGAGGCCCGCAGGAAAGGAGCCACCATGCCCGGTAGCACCCGCCGTCCCCGTCGTCGCGACACCCCGCCGCCCCGGACCGGCGGCGGCGAGGCCGAGGTGCTGCGCGGATTCCTCGACTATCTCCGGACCTCGGCCGCCGCGAAGGTCGAGGGCGCGCCCGAACCGCAGGTGCGGACGGCCGGCGTGCCGTCCGGCACGAACCTGCTCGGCCTGCTCAACCACCTGGCCTTCGTCGAACGCTCGCTGTTCCTCGGAGAGGAGGTCGCCGACTGGCAGGCGACGTTCCAGGCCGCACCGGCGGACGGCGTGGCCGATGTCGTCGCCCGCTACCGCGAGGCGGTCGAGCACGCCAACGAGGTCCTCAACGGATGCACCGACCTCAGCGCCCCGCTCCCGCGTCCCCGCCCCGGTCGCCCCGCCCCCAGCGTCCGCTGGGCCCTCACGCACATGATCGAGGAAACCGCCCGCCACGCGGGCCACGCCGACATCCTCCGCGAACAGATCGACGGGACCACCGGCCGCTGATCCCCTTACGTCGGTGACGCGCCGACCGGCCTTTGCCACCGCTGATCGGACAGGGCCCCGGCCGGTGGGCGACCGGCGACGGCACCGACCGGCGGGTGGCCGCCGTGCTGACCTGCCTCGAAGGCGTGTACCGGCGTCCGGACCGCTGACCGGCCGGTTCGCTTGACGGCTCCAGATGGCGGGCGTGCCGGCGTCCCGGCCCCGCGACGGCGGTACCCCTGGCTGTACCTCTGTTTGGGGCGTAGAGGGGAATGATCGAAACGC
>NZ_JARLTC010000116.1 GCF_029382225.1 Spongiactinospora sp. TRM90649 | reverse complement strand
GCGTGGCGGAAGGATCGCCGTGAGCGTTCCGTCCTGGATTCATGGCGCTACCAGGTGTCCTGGACCCCGCTGGAGGCGGGCCGGGCATCCCTGGACGGCCACTGGCTGGTGGCCGGTGCCGACGACCGGCTCAAGCAGGCATTGCGGTCGCTCGGTGCATCGGTAAGCGAGACCGTTGACCCGGACGTCGAGTACGCGGGCGTGCTCTCGACGCTCGACGCGGCGGCCACGCTGGAACTTCTCCAGATCCTGGAAGTCGACGCCCCTGTGTGGGCGGTGACCCGTGGCGCGGTGTCGGTCGGCCGTTCGGACAACCTGACGGATCCGGTCGCGGCGCAGGTGTGGGGCTTGGGCCGGGTGGCGGCGCTGGAGCTGCCGGATCGGTGGGGCGGTCTGATCGACCTGCCCGCCGAGCTGGATGAGCGGGCCATCAGCCGTCTTGGCTGGGTGCTAACCGGTGGTTCGGGTGAGGACCAGGTCGCGGTGCGCGCCTCCGGCGTGTACGGCAGGCGCCT
>NZ_JARLTC010000115.1 GCF_029382225.1 Spongiactinospora sp. TRM90649 | reverse complement strand
CTTGGCTGGGTGCTAACCGGTGGTTCGGGTGAGGACCAGGTCGCGGTGCGCGCCTCCGGCGTGTACGGCAGGCGCCTCGCCCCCGCCGCTCCCGACCCCACCCAGGAGTGGACCCCCTCCGGCACGGTCCTGATCACCGGTGGCACCGGCGGCCTGGGCGGGCACGTCGCCCGCTGGCTCGCGGCCAGGGGAGCCGACCGGCTGGTGCTGACCAGCCGCCGTGGCCCGGACGCCCCGGGAGCCGCCGAACTGGTGGCCGAGCTGGCCGACCTGGGCGCCCAGGCGGTCGTCGTGGCCTGCGACGTGGCCGACCGCGACGCGCTGGCCGCGCTGCTGGCCGAGCACCCGGTGACCGCCGTTGTGCACGCCGCCGGCGTGGACGGCTCGACCCCGCTGACCGAGACCGACCCCGCCCGCTTCGGCGAGCTGATCGGGGCCAAGGCCACCGGCGCCGCGAACCTGCACGACCTGCTCGGTGACCGTGACCTGGACGCCTTCGTGCTGTTCTCCTCGATCGCGGGGGTGTGGGGCAGCGGCGGCCAGGCCGCCTACGCCGCCGCGAACGCCT
>NZ_JARLTC010000114.1 GCF_029382225.1 Spongiactinospora sp. TRM90649 | reverse complement strand
AGCCCGGCCTGCGTGTAACGCGTCTGGTCCAGCAGCCCGGAGTCGCCGAAGACGATCTCCTTCAGATCGCCCTCGAAATACCGGCACACCTCGTCGAAGGCGTCGGCGAAGGCCGGGAAGGCGGCGTGGAGGCCCTTGCCCATTCCGGCGCGCTGCGAGCCCTGGCCGGTGAACATGAAGGCCAGGCGTCCGGGAACCGCGCCGCCGCGCACCACATCGACGCTGGTCTTCCCGCTGATCGCGGTCCCCAGCAGCCGGTTCAGGTCGTCGGTGCCCGTGCCCAGCAGCACCGTGCGGTGGTCCATCCGGGCGCGGGCGGTCGCCAGGGAGAGGCCGACGTCGACCGGGTCGATCTCGGTCCCGGCGACGTGGGCCGACAGCCGCTCGGCCTGCGCGAGCAGGGCCTCGGGGGTCTTGGCGGCGAGGATCCAGGGCAGCACCGCCGGGGGCACGGCGGGCGCGGCCTGGCTCTCGTCCTCGGCCGGGGCCTCTTCGATGATGGTGTGGACGTTCGTGCCACTGATCCCGAACGACGACACCGCCGCCCGACGCGTCCGGCCACCGCTGGC
>NZ_JARLTC010000113.1 GCF_029382225.1 Spongiactinospora sp. TRM90649 | reverse complement strand
CTTGGCTGGGTGCTAACCGGTGGTTCGGGTGAGGACCAGGTCGCGGTGCGCGCCTCCGGCGTGTACGGCAGGCGCCTGAACCGCACTCCCGCCCACCCCGACGGCCCCCGCTGGCAGCCCGAGGGCACCGTCCTGATCACCGGTGGCACCGGCGGCCTGGGCGGGCACGTCGCCCGCTGGCTCGCCCGCAACGGCGCCGAGCACGTGCTGCTGGTCAGCCGTCGCGGCCCGGACGCGCCCGGCGCGGCCGAGCTGGTCGCCGAGCTGCGGGAACTCGGAGCCGAGGCGACCGTGGCCGCCTGCGACGTGGCCGACCGCGACGCGCTGGCCGCGCTGCTGGCCGAGCACCCGGTGACCGCCGTCGTGCACGCCGCCGGGGTGACCGACGACCACGAGATCGGCACGCTGGATCTCGGCACCTACCACGCGGTGCTGCGCGCCAAGGCGCTCGCCGCCGCGAACCTGAGCGAACTGACCGAGGACGCGGGCCTTTCCGCCTTCGTGCTGTTCTCCTCGATCGCGGGGGTGTGGGGCAGCGGCGGCCAGGCCGCCTACGCCGCCGCGAACGCCT
>NZ_JARLTC010000112.1 GCF_029382225.1 Spongiactinospora sp. TRM90649 | reverse complement strand
ACATCGGTGAGCGACCCGCCGTCCCCGGCCACGCCCAGCCGCCAGCCCGGCTCCTGGCCGGGCAGCGCCAGCGCACCGGCCGAACGGACCAGGCGCGGCACGAACACCCGCCCGTCCCGCACCGCCACCTGCGGTTCACCCAGCTCGGCCACCCCGGCGACGGCCTCGCCGTCCACCAGCACGAACCGGCCGGGGTGCTCGCCCTGCGCGGACCGGACCAGGCCCCACACGCCCGCCGAGCCCAGGTCGGCCACCGGCTCGCCGCCGACGCTCACCGCGCCGCGCGAGACCAGCACCAGCCGGGACTCCGCGAAGCGGTCGTCGGCCAGCCACGCCTGCACGACGGACAGCGCCGCGCCGACGGCCTCCTCGGGGTCGGCGGCCGGATCGGACGTGATCGTCCAGGTCACGACCTCGGGGGCCGGACGGCCCTCCGCGACGATGGCCTCGGCGGCGGCCAGGTCGGGGATCTCCTCGGCCGTCGTCTCGGGCAGGGCGGACTCGACCCAGTCGATCTCGAAGAGGGAGTCCTCCGACCCACTCCCCGCCGCGCGCACCTGACGCTCCGACACCGGCCGGAGCA
>NZ_JARLTC010000111.1 GCF_029382225.1 Spongiactinospora sp. TRM90649 | reverse complement strand
GGCTGGGCCAAGGCCGGGGTGTTCCAGGGGCTGATGGACGCGCTGATCGCCGAGGCGGCATCGCGTGGGCAGGTCGGTCTGGAACTGGTCAGTGTGGACTCCACGATCGTGCGGGCACATCAGGACTCGGCCGGGCTGGCGGTCGCCGGGGAGACCCTGGACGCGCTGGAGCAGGCGCTGACGGAGGAAAAGGGGGCTCCGCTCCCACGTCAGCCGCCGGTGCTGCGGGTGATGCGCCGCAGGTCACACCCGCCGGCGCCGACGGCACGGACGATGCGGGCGCGTCGTCCGGGTCGCCGGGCCCAGATCGTGCCGCCACACGGCGACGCCGTAAGGCCCGGGCGAAGGCCGCCGGGCTCGGCCGATCCCGGGGCGGGCTGAGCAGCAAGATCCATGCTGCGGTCGACGCGGCCGGGCTACCGCTGGCCTTCGTGCTCACCCCAGGCCAAGCCGCCGACTGCCCGCGGTTCATCACCGTCCTGAACAAGATCCGCATCCCCGGTCCGGTCGGTCGCCCGCGGACCCGCCCGGCGGCGGTGGCCGCGGACAAGGCCTACTCCTCCAAGGCCAACCGTGCCCATCTGCGCCGCCGCCG
>NZ_JARLTC010000110.1 GCF_029382225.1 Spongiactinospora sp. TRM90649 | reverse complement strand
CCAACACCCCAACGAGTGCCTGATGCGGTATGCCCGGCCCAACCAGCCCCGGTAACGAAGAAACACCCGAACCAACAAGCCTTCGCCTCGAAGGGAAACCTGATCACCGGCACTTACATGGCGATAGCAGGTCCCCAGCGGCCTGAAGGAGTTCCGGCCGGCAACCGCCGACTCGCGAACCCCCCGACCCGAAGACACGACCCACACGCTGACGCGCAGGCACCGCACCCTCTCATGAGGCGACCGCCCACCCTCGCGTGCGGCCATCGGCTCCCCGACGGGAACCGGCACCTCACGGACTGGTGAGCGGTTTCGGCCTGTGACCCGGCCGCCGCACCACCACACCCCCAAGGGTCGTGATGATGCCGACGGTCCGTTTCCTCAGGACCCAACAGTGTGCCCGGAACCCTCCCCCGCGACCGGATCGCCTTCCCACTCCCCGGAAACCCAGGGCGGTACCGACGACCGTTCACAAGGAACGGACCGAATAGCCAGTGCTCCACTAAGACGAGCCGTCAGGCGGGACACGAACGGACCCGAACCTGACCTGTGGATGCGCATCCCGCCCCCGGAAGAGGGAGGGCGTGCACCGTGTGCTCCTTAGAAAGGAGGTGATCCAGCCGCACC
>NZ_JARLTC010000011.1 GCF_029382225.1 Spongiactinospora sp. TRM90649 | reverse complement strand
CGGCGGCGACCAGAGCGGCGGTGAGCAGCACCCGCCAGGCGCCCACCGGCCTGGCCGGGGGTCCGGCGGCGGGCGGGAGCGGCGGGAGCGGCGGGAGCGGCGGGAAGGGGTCGCCCTCCGGGGGCCGCGCCGGCGCGCCCGGCAGGAAGTCGGGGCCGCGCGGCCTGCCGAGGCCGAGCAGGTCCGGGTGGTCGCGCATCGGGATCCCCTCTCCGGCCCATCAGATCATCCGGGAGAACCAGAACATGGACGTGCCGGCCGCGAGGACCGCGCCGATCAGGGCGAGGCCCACGAACCAGGTCCAGATCTCCTGCCGCTCCACGCGGTGTCCGACCGAGGTGCCGATGGTGTCGTAGACGTCCTGGAGTTCGTCGCCTGACGCGGCCTCGTGGAAGCCGCCGCCGGTCGAGTCGGCGACGCCCTTGAGCGCGGGGCCGTCCACGGGGACCGGGACGGCCTCGCCGTCGAGTTCCACGGTGCCCTGGGGCGTGCCGTAGGCGATGGTGGTGACCGGCACGCCGCCGCCGGTGGCCTCCCGCGCGGCGGCGTCCACCGGCCTGCCGGTGGTGCTGGAGCCGTCGGACAACAGCACGATGTGGGCGGGCGGCGGCCGTTCCCCGGCCTGGGCGTCGAGCGAGCGGATCGCCGCCAGCGAGGAGAAGACCGCCTCTCCGATGGCGGTGCCCGGCCCGGTGGTCAGGCGGTCGATCGCGGCCAGCACCGCCGCCCGGTCGGTGGTGGGCGGCACCGCTACGGACGCCGAGGCGGAGAAGGACACCAGCCCCAGGTTGAAGCGAGGCGGCAGCCCCTGTACGAAGCGGCGGGCGGCGTCGCGGGCGGCGGTGAACCGGTCGGGGGCCACGTCGGTGGCCCGCATCGAGGCGGACACGTCGAACGCGACCATGATCGTGGCACGTTCCCTGGGCACCAGGACCTCGGCGGTGGGCCGGGCGAATCCCACGATGAGCGACACGAGCATGAGCCCGAACAACGTGGCGGGCACGTGCCTGCGCCAGCCGGGCCGCCGGGGGACCACCTTGTCCAGCAGCTCCAGGTTGGTGAACCGGACCGCGTAGCGGCTGCGCCGTAGGAACATGACCACATAGACGACCCCGATCGCGAGTGCGGGGACCAGGAGCCAGAGCCACAGCGGCGACAGGAAGCTCATCCGGCGCCTCCCCGATGTCGTGCGCCGCTTCGCTGGGCGGCGGCGAGGCGGCGCTGGTCGATCACCTGGCGGACCAGGTCCGTCACCCAGTCGCGGTCGGTGCGCAGCCTCAGGTGCGACGCCCCGGCGCGGCGCAGCGCCGCCCGTACGGCCCGCCGCTGCTCCCCCGCCGCCGCCGCGTACCGCTCGCGCAGCCGGGGGTCGGCGGTGGACACCTCCCGGCGCCCGCCCGTCTCCGGGTCGGTCAGCGTGAGCACACCGACGTCCGGCAGGGTCAGCTCGCGCGGGTCGAGCACCTCGACGGCGAGGAGCCGGTGCCGGGCGGCGAGCCCGGCCAGCGGCCGTTCCCAGGTGCCCGGTTCGTCCAGGAAGTCGGAGACGACCACGACCAGCCCGCGCCTGCGCAGCACGCCCGCCAGCCGTGCGGCGTGGCCGCCGAGCGGCTCGGGCCGCTCGGCGGGAGCGGCCCTGGGCAGGGTGTGCACGGCGTGCAGCAGCGCCAGCAGGTGGGCACGCCCGGCGCGCGCGGGCACGACACGGGACCCGCCCGCGCCGCCGCACAGGATGTGCGCGCCGATCCGGTTGCCGCCGCGCCCGGTCAGGAAGCCGATCGCGGCCACGGCGGCCAGCGCCAGCTCCCGCTTCTCCATCCGCCCGGTGCCGAAGTCCATGCTGGCGGTGGCGTCGAGCAGCACCCAGGTCTCCAGCTCGCGGTCGGCGATCAGGTCGCGCACGTGGGGCTCGGTCAGGCGGGCCGTGACGTTCCAGTCCATGCGCCGCACGTCGTCACCGGCCAGGTACGGCCTGGCCTCCCCCGGCTCGCTGCCCGGCCCGGGGACCAGCCCGAGGTGGTCGCCCTGCAGCAGGCCGTCCAGCCGCCGCACGACGTGCAGTTCCAGACGGCGCAGCGGCCCCCCGGCGATCAGGTGGCGCATCAGGCCGCCGCCTCCCCCGGGGCGATCCGGGGCGCGGGCACGGCCGCGAGGATCCGCTCCACCAGCCGCCGGGGCCGCGCGCCGTCGGCGAGCCCCTCGAAGGACAGCACCAGGCGGTGGGCGATCACGTCGGCCGCCAGGTCGCCGACGTCCTCCGGCAGGACGTACTCCCGGCCGCGCAGCAGTGCCATCGCGCGGGCGGCGGCGACCAGGCCGAGCGTGGCCCGGGGGCTCGCCCCGAAGGCGAGCGCGCCGCGCAGGTCGGCGAGCCCGAACCGCTCGGGCTCCCTGGTGGCGTAGACGAGCCGGACGACGTACTCGGCGACGGCGTGGTGCACGAACACCTGCCCGGCGGCCCGCTGCAGGACGGCGAGCCGGGCCGGGTCCAGGACGCGCGCCGCGCGCGGCGGCTCCACGCCCATCCGGTAGAGGATCGCCAGTTCCTCCGACTCGGTCGGGTAACCGACGTCGATCTTCATCAGGAACCGGTCGCGCTGCGCCTCCGGCAGGTGGTAGACGCCCTCGGACTCGATCGGGTTCTGGGTGGCCAGCACCACGAACGGCGCGGGCACCGGGTGGCTGTGCCCGCCGATGCTCACCTGGCCTTCGGCCATCACCTCCAGCAGGGCCGACTGGACCTTGGCGGGCGCCCGGTTGATCTCGTCGGCGAGCACCACGTTGGACATGATCGGGCCCAGTTCGGTGCTGAAGCCCTCGGCCGAGGGGCGGTAGATCCTGGTCCCGACGATGTCGGCGGGCACCAGGTCGGGCGTGAACTGCACCCGGGCGAACGATCCGCCGAGCACGGTGGCCAGGGTCTCCGCGGCGAGCGTCTTGGCGATGCCGGGGACCCCTTCGAGCAGGCAGTGCCCCCGGGCGAGGACCGCGACGAACAGCCGCTCGACCATGTGGTCCTGGCCCACGATCACCCGCTTGACCTCGAACAGGGCGCGTTCCAGGCGGTTCGGGTCGGGCTCGCCCGACTGGCCGGTCACGGCTTGGCCGCCGCCGCGGCGTGGCCGGGGCATTCATCGACGACCAGCCGAAGTTGAACACCCTGGGCGGTCGGGTCGGGGCCGGGCGGGCCGGCGCTCCCGGTCGCGAGGTACGCACCGCCGCTCAGTGCCAGGACCCCCGCGACGGACCTCCAGCGTGTCGTGCGTGCCATTGGGTGCTCCGTATCCCATCGGTTGCGTGTTGGTGAACCTCATGTACGGCACCCATGTCATCAATCACCCCCGAAAACCGACGTAAGGCTCGTTCCCGAAAACGACGACGGCCCGGACGCCGAAGCGTCCGGGCCGCCGGGTGACCGGGGTGCGGGTCAGTCGTTGAGGTGCTGACGCAGGTAGGAGTCGACCTGGTCGATCGCGACGCGCTCCTGCCGCATGGTGTCGCGCTCGCGGATGGTGACCGCGTGGTCTTCCAGGGTGTCGAAGTCGACCGTGACGCAGAACGGCGTGCCGATCTCGTCCTGGCGGCGGTAGCGGCGGCCGATCGCCCCGGCGTCGTCGAACTCGACGTTCCACCGGCGGCGCAGCGTCGCGGCCAGGTCGCGGGCCTTGGGCGACAGGTCGGCGTTGCGGGACAGCGGCAGCACCGCGACCTTGACCGGGGCCAGCCGGTGGTCGATGCGCATGACGGTGCGCTTCTCCATGACGCCCTTGGCGTTGGGGGCCTCGTCCTCGGCGTAGGCGTCGATGAGGAAGGTCAGCACGCAACGGTCGACGCCCGCAGCGGGCTCGATCACGTAGGGGACGTAGCGCTCACCGGAGTCTTGCTCGAAGAAGGACAGGTCGGTGCCCGACGCCTTGCCGTGCGCGGTGAGGTCGAAGTCGGTGCGGTTGGCGATGCCCTCCAGCTCGCCCCACTCGCCGCCGGTGAACCCGAAGCGGTACTCGATGTCCACGGTGCGCTTGGAGTAGTGGGACAGCTTCTCCTTCGGGTGCTCGTAGAGGCGCAGGTTGTCCTTGTTCAGGCCGAGGTCGGCGTACCAGCGGTAGCGCTCGTCGATCCAGTACTGGTGCCACTCCTCGTCGCTGCCCGGCTTGACGAAGAACTCCATCTCCATCTGCTCGAACTCGCGCGTGCGGAAGATGAAGTTGCCGGGGGTGATCTCGTTGCGGAACGACTTGCCGATCTGGCCGATGCCGAACGGGATCTTGCGGCGTGCCGACTGCTGCACGTTGAGGTAGTTGATGAAGATGCCCTGCGCGGTCTCGGGGCGCAGGTAGGCCAGGCCCGATTCGTCCTCGACCGCGCCGAGGTAGGTCTTCAGCAGGCCGCTGAACTGCCGGGGCTCGGTGAAGGCGCCCTTGTTGCCACAGTTGGGGCAGGTGATCTCGGACAGACCGGCGGGCGGACGGCCGTGCTTGGCGACGTAGGCCTCCTCCAGGTGGTCGGCCCGGAAGCGCTTGTGGCACGACTGGCACTCGGTCAGCGGGTCGGTGAAGGTCTCGACGTGGCCGCTGGCCTCCCAGACCTCACGCGCCAGGATCACACAGGAGTCGAGGCCGACGACGTCGTCGCGGCCCTGCACCATGGCCTTCCACCACTGCCGCTTGACGTTGTTCTTCAGCTCGACACCGAGCGGTCCGTAGTCCCACGACGCACGCAGACCCCCGTAGATCTCGCTCGACGGGTATACGAGCCCGCGACGCTTGGCGAGGCTGACGATGGTGTCCATGACGTCGGTACGTCGTGCCATTGGGTAAGTCTCCATCCGGCTGGAGGTCGGCGAGGAATTCAGTGGGATCCCAGCTTAGGGGACACCGGAGGCTCCACGTCCTCGAAGGCGCTGGGTTCGTTCAGCATGAGCGTCATCAGCGGGTACATGGTCATTCGCGCCGCCGACAGTGCCCGCCGGTAGAACCCGGCGCCTTCCCATTCGCAGACCAGCGCCCACAGCCCGGGCTCGTCCACCGAGCGGCCCAGCCGCCCGCGCACATAGCCCGGCTGACTCGCGAGGACGTCGAGGATCTCACGGGCCTGCCCGGCGAACTCCTCGGCCCGTGCGGCGGGCACCTCGTAACGGATGATCGCAAGCATCCGCCCAGCATGCCAGAGGCGCCGGGCCCCCCATCGCGATGCCCGGGGATAGGCTCGGCGCGTGGCAGAACAGCGTGATCCCGGTTCCGAGGGCCGCCGCGTGCCCTCCCATCCTCTCGCCAAGCCCTCGGGGCGCCCCGGGGCGTCCGGCCCGGGGGGCGGCGGCAACGGTCGCAAACGGCCGCGCCGCCCGCTGCCGGCGGGCGACCAGTTCTTCACGCCGGGCGCGACCGGTGTGCGCAAGGCGATCGAGGAACGCAGCGCGGCCCCGCTGGTCTATCTGTTCCAGTTCCCCCGGTGGGTGGTGCCGCTGATCATGGTGGCCCTGCTGCTGGTGGGGTTCACGGTGCCGGACTGGCGCGGGGGCCTGGCGGTACTGCCCGTCCTCGGCTTCGTCGCGTGGCTGGGGTATATGTCGTGGCCATCACTCCGGGTGGGCGGGCGGCTGATCCGGGTGATCTTGGTGACCTTCCTGCTACTGCTGACGGCCGACCGGTTCGGGCTCTTCTGACCGGCCTTCACCAGCGGTTTCTTCCTGCGCACGGTCGTCAGAGATCGCCCGATCTTGATGGTTTTGACAACCGTTTTCATTTCACGTCATACTTGTGATGTGATGTCCTACTTTTCCGGTCCAAGGGGCCGAAGCATCGGTCTCATCGCCGGAGGTGTCCTCTTGCTCACCTGCACCGCCTGCGGCCAGGGGCAGGCCGAGGGCGCGGGCGGCGACGGCAAGCCACAGGTGATCGCCGCCTTCTATCCGCTGCAATGGCTCAGCGAGCGCGTCGCCGGGCCGGACGCCACGGTCGTGACGCTGACCAAGCCGGGCGTCGAGCCGCATGACCTGGAACTGACCCCGCGCCAGGCGGCGACCCTGGGCCGGGCCGATCTCACCGTCTACATCAAGGGCGTGCAGCCCGCGCTGGACGAGGCCGTCGAGCACAACGCGCCGAAGACGGCGTTCGACGTGGCGACGGCCGTCCAGACCCTCCCCGCGAGCGGAGACGCGCACGCCCACGAGGACGAGGCCGGACAGGCCGGGCACGCCCCCACCGCGATGGAGGCCCATGACCACGAGGACGAGGCCGTCGCCTACGACCCACACCTGTGGCTGGACCCGAGCCGGTTCGCCACCGTCGCGACCCGGCTCGGCGAGCGCCTCGCCGCCGCCGACCCCCCGCACGCCAAGGCGTACAAGGACCGCGCCGCCGCCGTGTCGGCCGAGCTGACCACCCTGGACGGCGAGCTGCGCAAGGGCCTCGGCACCTGCTCCGCCCGCGCCGTGGTCACCAGCCATGCGGCGTTCGGCTACCTGACCGGCCGCTACGGCCTGGAACAGATCGGCATCAGCGGCATCGACCCCGACTCCGAGCCCTCCCCCGCCCGCCTCGCCGAGGTCTCACGGCTGGCCAGGCAGGAGAAGGTGACCACGATCTTCACCGAGGCGCTGGTCAGCCCGAAGGTCGCCGAGGTGCTGGCGAGCGAGGTCGGCGCGAAGACCGCCGTGCTCGACCCGCTGGAGAGCAAGCCCGCCTCCGGTGACTACCTCTCGGCCATGCGCGCCAACCTGACGACGCTCCGGAGCGCCCTGGGATGCACTTGATCACCGCGCTCCGGAACACCCCCACTACACTCACCCGAAGTGACCGGAAGGAGGCGTGGCCACCCTCCCGAGGCACACGCCCGGGTGCTCGCCCCGATGAATCGATGACCCGACAGCCCGGTGTAGAAACGGTGTTCGCCATGACCGGCGGCCAGGTCAGCCTGGACGGGCGGCCCGTGCTGCGCGGCGTCGACGTGCAGGTCCGCGCCGGAGAGGTGGTCGCCGTGCTCGGCGCCAACGGCTCCGGCAAGTCCACCCTGATCCGCGCGCTGCTGGGCCTGGTCCCGCTGAGCGCGGGCCGTACCGAGCTGTACGGCGTGCCCCCCGCCCGCTTCCGCGCCTGGCACCGCGTCGGCTACGTGCCGCAGCGCCTGTCGGCGGGCGGCGGCGTGCCCTCGACCATCCGCGAGGTGGTCGCGTCCGGCAGGATCGCGCGCCAGCGGCGGCTGCGGCCCACCAGCATCGCCGACCGCGACGCCGTGGACCGCGCGCTGCACGCCGTCGGCCTGGCCGACCGGGCGGGCGACCCGGTCCACGCGCTGTCCGGCGGGCAGCAGCAGCGGGTGCTGATCGCCCGCGCGCTGGCCGGCGAGCCCGAGGTGTTCGTGATGGACGAGCCCACCGCCGGGGTCGACGCCGACAGCCAGCGCAACCTGGCCGAGACGCTGTCCCGGCTGATCGCCGAGGGCCGCACCGTGCTGCTGGTCGCCCACGAGCTCGGGCCGATGGAGTCGCTGGTCACCCGGGCCCTGGTGCTGAAGGACGGCGTCATCGTCCACGACGGCGCGCCGCCCGCGGCCGTCGGCACGCACGCGCTGCCCGGCCACGACCACGTCCACCCGCACGCCGCCCCCGCAGAGTCCGGGCCGCTCCGGTGGCACCCGGGATCGGCGCAGGCCGGCGACGCCCCCGCCGACTGAACGTCCGCCTCCGACGGAGAGAAGAACCGTGTTCGAGCTGTTCCAATCGGACTTCATGGCACGCGCGATGATCGCCGCGCTGCTGGTCGGCCTGGCCGCCCCCGCCGTCGGCACGTTCATCGTGCAGCGCCGCCTGGCCCTGCTGGGCGACGGCATCGGGCACGTGGCGCTGACCGGCGTCGCGCTCGGGTTCCTGACCGGCACCGCCCCGACGATCACCGCCGTGGTGGTGGCGGTCCTCGGCGCGGTGGTCATCGAACTGGTCCGCGAGCGTGGCAGGACCGGCGGCGACGTGGCGCTCGCGCTGCTGTTCTACGGCGGCATCGCGGGCGGCGTGCTGCTCATCGGGCTCTCCGACAACGCCAGCAACACCACGCTCGTGTCCTATCTGTTCGGCTCGGTGAGCACCGTCAGTGTCGAGGACCTGTGGGTGATCGGCGTGCTCACCCTCGGGGTGCTCAGCGTGGTGCTGGTGTTCGGCCGCGAGCTGTTCGTGCTCTGCCAGGACCAGGAGGTGGCCAAGGCCAGCGGCCTGCCGGTCCGCTTCCTGAGCATGCTGATCGCGGTCACCGCCGCCCTCACCGTGGTGGTGGCCATGCGCGTCGTGGGGCTGCTCCTGGTCAGCGCCCTGATGGTGGTCCCGGTCGCGGCGAGCCAGCAGCTCACCCGCGGCTTTCGCGCGACTCTCCTGCTCGCCATGGTCTTCGGTGTGGTGGCGACGGTGGGCGGCCTCGGTTACACCTACTATGTGGATGTGGCGCCCGGGGCGGCGATCGTCCTGCTCGCGCTCGCGGGATTCGCGCTCGCCCTCGGTGTCGGTACATTCATACGCCGGAACCGAATCGGGGAGTCGACCAGATGACGAGCCGCCGCGACGCCGTTCACGACACCCTCCGCCGCAGCGAGGGCTTCCGCAGCGCGCAGGACATCTATGCCGAGATGCGCGCCGAAGGGGCCAAGATCGGGCTCACCACGGTCTACCGCGCGCTGCAGGCGCTCGCCGACAACGGCGAGGTGGACGTCCTGCGCACCGACGACGGCGAGGCCGTCTACCGGGCGTGCGCCAGCGGCACCCACCATCACCACCTGGTGTGCCGCCGCTGCGGGCACACCGTCGAGGTGGCCGGTCCGGCCGTCGAGCGCTGGGCCGAGACGATCGGCCGGGAGCACGGGTTCAGCGACATCACGCACACCGTCGAGGTCTTCGGCACCTGTTCCTCCTGCGCCGCCGGGCTGAAGGCGGGCTGAACCCCCCGCCCGGCGAGGGGACAACACATGACCCCCCGGGTTACGCTGGGATTATCCGCAGCAGGGGCCGTGGTCGTACACTGCTCGACACCCGAGAACCGGCCCCTAAGGAGCGACCATGCCATTCGGGCACGACATGGTGCACTCGCTCACCACCGTGGTGGATCTGATCAACACCTCCCCCGCGACCGGTGGCGAGGACGCCCTGTCCGACATCGGCCAGCTCAAGGAACTGGTCGGGCGGCGGCAGGTGAGCGGCATCGACGCGCTGACCGACGACGACCTCGCCCAGGTCCGCGCGCTGCGTGACGCCTTCCACCGGGTGTTCACCGCACCCGACCAGGGCTCGGCGGTGATCCGCCTGAACACCCTGCTCGGCGAGACCCGGATGACGCCCCGCCTGACCGAGCACGACGGGCATCCGCTGCACGTCCACTACTTCGCCCCGGGCGCGGCCGTCGCCGAGCACCTGGCCGCCGACTGCGGCATCGCGCTGGCGCACCTGCTGGTGGAGGACGAGTGGGAACGCCTGCGCACCTGCGCGGCCCCCGACTGCGATCGCGTCTTCGTGGACGAGTCCCGCAACCGCTCGCGGGTCTACTGCGACAGCCGCACCTGCGGGAACCGCATGCACGTGGCCGCCTACCGGGCCCGCAGAAGGGCCTGACGCCCGCCTCCGGCCTGTCGTCGCCGGGGCCCCCTGTACGCGGCGGCCGAGGGGCGCGCGCCCCTCCGCCGCTGCCGCGTCCCGTACCTCGTCGCCTCGGCGATCAGTTGGTCTCGTTGGGGATCGCTCCGCCGTATCTGCGGTCGCGCTTGGCGTAGATCTCGCACGCCTCCCACAGGTCGCGGCGGTCGAAGTCGGGCCACAGCCGGTTGAGGAACACCATCTCGGCGTAGGCGGACTGCCACAGCAGGAAGTTGGAGGTGCGCTGCTCGCCGGAGGACCTGACGAACAGGTCGACGTCGGGGATGTCGGGCTCGTCGAGGTACCGGTGGAAGGTGCGCTCGGTGACCCGCCCTGCGCTGACCCGGCCCTCGGCGATGTCCTGGGCCAGCCTGGTCACGGCGTCCAGGATCTCGGCCCGGCCGCCGTAGTTGACGCAGAACTGGAGGGTGAGCGCGCGGTTGGAGCGGGTCATCTCCTCGGCGTCCTGCAGCTCCCTGATGACGCTCTTCCACAGCCTGCCGGGGCGCCCCGCCCAGCGCACCCGCACGCCCATCGCGTGCAGCTCGTCGCGGCGGCGGCGGATCACGTCGCGGTTGAAGCCCATCAGGAAGCGCACCTCGTCGGGCGACCGACGCCAGTTCTCCGTGGAGAAGGCGTAGGCCGAGAGGTACTGCACGCCCAGCTCCAGCGCCCCCTCGATCACGTCGAACAGCGACGCCTCGCCGGCCTTGTGGCCCTCTGTACGCGGCAGATTGCGCGCCTTGGCCCACCTGCCATTGCCGTCCATCACGATCGCCACGTGCCTGGGGACCAGGTCACGCGGAATCGGAGGCGGTGTCGCCCCGGACTGATGCGGGGACGGGGGACGGACCTTCACGCTGTCGCTCCTTCTGCGCCGGTCATACGCGCTCTACATGCCGAAGAGAGCGTATGCCGTGCTCGAGGTGCCATTGCAGATATGCGGCGACCAGCCCGCTGCATTCCGTCCGGTGACGGGGCTGTGCCGCGTCGGCGGCCTCCCAGTCGCCGCGCAGCAGCGCGAGCATCAGCGCGATCGTCTCCGCCGCCGGGACCGAGGCGCCCGCCGGGCGGCACTCCGCGCACACGACGCCCCCGGCCACGATGGCGAAGGCCCGGACCGACCCGGCCGAGCAGCGCGCGCAGGTCTCCAGGGCGGGGGCGTATCCGGCCACGGCCAGCGAGCGCAGGAAGTAGGCGTCGAGCACCAGCCGGGGCTCGTGCGTGCCCTCGACCAACGTGCGCAGCCCGCCGACCAGCAGCAGGAAGTGGCGCAGCGAGGGCTCCTTCTCGGCCACGGTGAGCTTGTCGGCCGTCTCCAGCATCGCGGTGCCGGCGGTGTAGCGGGGGTAATCGGCGGCCAGGCGCTCGCCGTACGGCCTCAGGGTCTCGGCCTGGTTGACCACGTCGAGCGTGCGCCCGGTGTGGAACTGGACGTCGACGTGGGTGAACGGCTCAAGCCGCGCGCCGAACCTGGAGGTGGTGCGGCGCACGCCCTTGGCGACGGCCCGCACCTTGCCCGTCCGCCGGGTGAGGATCGTCACGATGCGATCCGCCTCACCCAGCTTGTGGGTGCGCAGTACGACGCCCTCGTCCCGGTAAAGACTCACGCACCACAGTGTAGGTTCGAGCGTCGCGGATGAATCACAGGTAAAGCTCGGATGGACCCCCTTGACCGATTGGTCACTAGACTTTGGCGTCTGGCGACCACTCCCGCGCCATCGTTTACCGTCATCGCACGCTGCCTGAAAGGGTGTCATGACCCGCGTGGTCCTGCTGGGTTCATCCCCCGGCCCGAATCCGCCCGCCGACCGGCCGCTCCTCACCGGGCTGCCGGGTTCCCCCACGGTCACCGGCCGCCTGCACGGCCAGCTCGCCGCGCTCGACCCCCGCCCCGTCACGATCGTCCGCGCCGACCGCGCGGCCTTCCACCAGGACTATCCAGGCACCCTCGTCACGACGGCCGACCTGGCCGACGACCTCCGCGCCTTCGCGGACGCGATCGAGGACACCACGGAGAGCCTGCTCATCCTGCCCGCCGACTCGCTGATCCACGACGAGCTGATCTACCAGATCACCAAGTCGAAACGCGGCGCGCTGGCCCTGGTGGCGAAGGAACCCCGGGAATTCCGGGAGGGCGAGGGCGACCTCAACGGCGACGGTGGCGAGGGCGACGACGAGCGGATCCCCATCGACGAGGCGGAGCCGGAGATCTCCGACCGCTTCTTCGAGGAGCTGCCGGTCCGCGCACGGGTGGGCAAGTCCCGGGTGATCTCGGTCGGTTCCGCCTACCACGCCGTCACCCGGCCGAACGCTGTCCTGCTCGGCCCACTGCACCTGCACCACAAGCACGCCCCGACGCTGGCCGAGGCGGCCCGCGACCTCGCCGGGATGGCGCACCTGCTCGGCCGGGAAGACGACCTGATCCAGCTTCTCGTGCTGTGCCTGGTCCGCCGGGGCGTCTCGGTCGGCATCAGGGGACGCCGCGACCTGTTCTATCGCCGGGTCGCCTCCCAGGAGGCCGCCGACGACGCCGTCGCCGCGATGGCCGAGTTCGACGAGGACCGTGCCAAGCTGAACAACGCGGTCAAGGGCGCCGACGGCTTCTTCACCACGTACTTCGTCAGCACCTACTCCCGTTTCATCGCCCGCTGGGCGGCGCGGCGCGGGCTGACGCCGAACCAGGTGACGCTGATCTCGATCTTCCTGGGGGTGGCGGCGGCCGGGTGCTTCGCCACCGGCACCCGCACGGGCGCGGTGGCGGGCGCGATCCTGATCTACTTCGCGTTCGTCTTCGACTGCGTGGACGGCCAGGTCGCCCGCTACGCCCGCAAGTTCGGAGTGCTCGGCGCCTGGCTGGACGCCACCTTCGACCGCTTCAAGGAGTACGTCGTCTTCGCCGGTCTGGCCGTCGGCGCCGCGCTGTCGGGACAGGACGACGTTTGGACCCTCGCGCTGGTCGCCCTGTCCGTGCAGTCGGTGCGCCACCTGCTCGACTTCTCCTACGGCGCGGCGAGCAGGCGGCGCCCGCCGTCCCTGCTGCCCACGCTGGAACTCGGCGTCAGCGCCGACACCGAGCTGCGCGAGAAGCTCGCGGAGCGCAAGCTGGCCCGCCAGACCGGGGTGCGCGGGCTGCTCAAGATGTGGACCAAGGCGGGGCGCGTCCGCGCCGTCCACTGGGCCCGCAAGATGATCGTCTTCCCGATCGGCGAGCGCTTCGCCGCCATCGCGATCACCGCGGCCTTCTTCGAGCCCAGGATCACCTTCATGACCCTGGTGATCTGGGGCTCCATCGCCGCCGCCTACACGCTCACCGGACGTCTCGTTAGGTCGCTCGCATGATCACCCACCCTCAGCAGTCGCAAGTCGCAACGCCCGACCCCGACGAGGAGCGCCGCCGGATCCAGACGGCCCGGCTGCTCGCCTACCGTGACGACGGGCCGCTGCTGCGACCGCTTCGCCGGGTGCTGAAGGGAGGTCTGCCTCCGGCGCCCGCCGCCCTGGCGTCGCTGGTCGCGGTGGCCGCGATCGGCGCGGCCGGACTGCTCGAACCGGGCCCGATGCTGCTGGTGCCGGTGCTGGTGATGGTCGCCCTGGTCGGCCCGACGGCCCCGCGCGACCACCTGGGCCGGTTCGACTGGCTGGCCCCGCCGCTGGTGCGCGGCGGGGAGTTCCTGGTCCTGCTGCTCGTCGGCATCACGGCCGGGGCGCCCAAGTGGCTGCTGTTCGTGATGATCTACGTGGTGGGCTACCACACCTATGACACGGTGTACCGCACCCGGCAGAGCATCTGGCCGCCCGACTGGCTGTTCATGGCCGGCCTGGGCTGGGAGGTCCGCCTGATCCTGGTCGGCGTGGGCGCCGCGCTGGGTGTGGCCACGTGGGTGATCGCCGCCCTCACGCTGTACCTGGGCGTGCTGTTCGCGGTGGAGAGCGTGACGAGCTGGGTGCGCCTGGACAAGGCGTCCGCGCAGGGCGCGGAGTCCGACGACCTGGAGGCGTCTCCGGAGGAGGCCCAGGAGCAGACCACGGGCGACGCCGAGCGCGGCTGACCCGGCCCCACAGGCCGACCGAAAAGCCGACTCTGGTGTGATCTGTCCCAGTTCAAGGGGGCCGCGTTTCCCACGCGGCCCCCTTTTCGGCTATGACAGGCACTGTGGAGTTGGACCGCCTGGATCGCGCCATCATCAAGGCGCTCGTCGATGACGCCCGCGCGACCTACGCAGAGATCGGGCACGGGGTCGGATTGTCCGCGTCGGCGGTCAAACGGCGGGTCGATCGGCTGCGCGGCAGCGGCGCGATAACCGGCTTCTCCGCGCGCGTCGAGCCGCGCGCCCTGGGGTGGACAACCGAGGCGTACGTCGAGCTGTTCTGCCGGGGCAAGACCTCGCCCGCCGAGATCGGCATGGCCGTCGGACGCCATCCCGAGGTGGTCTCCGCCTGCACGGTGACCGGCGAGGCCGACGCGCTGCTGCACATCAGGGCCACCGACATGCGTCACGTCGAGCAGGTCATCGAGCGGATCGCCGCCGAGCCGTTCGTCGTCCGCACCAAGAGCGCGGTGGTGCTCACCAGGCTGGTCAACGGATCGCCGCTGATCGGCTGAACAACGCAACCGATGTGCGCCTACGCGCAACACAGCGCGCTTGGCCTGCCCAAACACGCGTTCCTATGCTGAGGGTGCCGCCCGCCGATCGCGTCCGGGCCGGGTCCCGCCTTCCCATGGAGCATCTTGATGAGCATGCCAGCACGGCATTACCTGATGTGCCGACCCGACTACTTTGCGGTGGAGTATCGGATAAATCCGTGGATGGATCCCACGGCGGGCGCCGACCGCGACCTGGCCCTGCGCCAGTGGGAGGCGCTTCGATCCACCTACCAGGAGCTCGGCCACACGGTCAGCGTGATCGAGCCGGTCGGCGGCCTGCCCGACATGGTCTTCGCCGCCAACGGGGCGCTGGTCGTGGACGGCCGGGTGTACGGCGCCCGCTTCGCCCACGCCGAGCGCGCCGGCGAGGCCACCGCCTACCTGCGCTGGTTCATCGACAACGGGTTCACCGACGTCAAGGTCCCGTCCTGCACCAACGAGGGCGAGGGCGACCTGATCGTCCTGGACGACTTCGTGCTGGCCGGCACCGGCTTCCGCACCGACGTGGCGGCGCACCGGGAGGTCCAGGAGTTCTTCGGCCGCCCCGTCGTCACGCTGCGGCTCATCGATCCGCGCTACTACCACCTCGACACCGCCCTGTTCACGCTCGACGGGCGCGACATCGCCTACCTGCCGCAGGCGTTCTCGCCAGGCAGCCAGGCGGTGCTGCGGCGCATGTTCCCCGACGCCGTGGTCGCCTCGCCGGCCGACGCCGCCGCCTTCGGACTTAACGCGGTCAGCGACGGGAAGAATGTGATCATCAACTGTGCGGCCGCCGACCTGCAACTCGACCTGAAGCGGCGGGGATACGAAGTGATCCCCGTGGAGATGTCGGAGTTGCGCAAGGCGGGCGGCGGCCCCAAGTGCTGCACCCTGGAGATCCGCAAATGACGCAGTCGCCGAGAATATCGCCCACGACCGCCGCGCTCGTCGAGCAGAGCGAGCGGCGGAGCGCGCACAACTACCACCCGCTGCCCGTCGTGATCCACCAGGCCGAGGGCGCCTGGGTCACCGACGTCGAGGGCAGGCGCTACCTGGACTGCCTGGCCGGCTACTCCTCCCTGAACTTCGGCCACGGCAACCCGGTGATCCTGGCCGCCGCCCGCGCGCAGCTCGACCGGCTCACGCTGACCAGCCGGGCGTTCGTCCACGACCGCTTCGCCGACTTCTGCGCCGCGCTCGGCGACCTCACCGGCAAGGACATGATCCTGCCGATGAACACCGGCGCCGAGGCCGTGGAGACCGCGATCAAGGTGGCCCGCAAGTGGGGCTACGAGGTCAAGGGCGTGCCGGACGGCATGGCCACGATCATCGTGGCCGAGAACAACTTCCACGGCCGCACCACCACCATCGTCGGCTTCTCCACCGACCCCGACGCCCGCAACGGCTTCGGCCCGTTCGCACCGGGCTTCCGCGTGGTCAAGTACGGCTCCGCCGACGCGATCAGAGACGCCATCGACGACACCACCGTGGCCGTGCTGATCGAGCCCGTCCAGGGCGAGGCCGGCGTGCTGGTGCCGCCGGACGGCTACCTGACCCAGGTTCGCGAGATCTGCGCCGAGAACCGGGTGCTCATGATCGCCGACGAGATCCAGTCCGGCCTCGGGCGCACCGGCGACACCTTCGCCTGCGACCACGAGGGCGTCGTCCCGGACATGTACGTGCTGGGCAAGGCGCTCGGCGGCGGCGTGGTCCCGGTCTCGGCGGTCGCGGCCGACGCGGCGGTGCTCGGCGTGATCCGGCCGGGCCAGCACGGCTCGACCTTCGGCGGCAACCCGCTGGCCTGCGCGGTCGGCATCGCCGTGGTCGAGCTGCTGAGCACCGGGGAGTACCAGACGCGGGCGCGCGAGCTGGGTGCGCTGCTGCACGGGCGGCTGCGCGGGCTGGTCGGCCACGGCCTGCTGGCGGTGCGCGGGCGGGGGCTGTGGGCGGGCATCGACATCGATCCGTCGCTGGGCACCGGACGGCAGGTCAGCGAGGCGCTGCTGGAGCGCGGCGTGCTGGTCAAGGACACCCACGGCAGCACGGTACGGCTCGGGCCGCCGCTGGTGATCTCCGAGGAGGACCTGATGTGGGCGGTGGACCGGCTGGCAGAGGCACTCAGCGATCTTCGTTAGGCGACAGGCGCGCGGTCCGGCCTGGGCCGTCCCAGCGCACGGTGGCCACCTCGCCGAGGGTGAGCGTGGCCACCGCGTTGGAGAACCACGGCCCCTCGCGTAACCGCCACCGGAACGGCGGGCGCGGCACCCCCGCCAGCCGGGCCAGCAGCCCGCCCACCAGACCGGCGAGCCAGACCGAGGCGACCACGTTGGCCAGCCGCAGCACCGGACTGAGCGGGTTGCGGATCGGCGAACAGACGAGCTGGTAGATCGGCAGCCCGCGTGCCTTGGCCAGGTACGAGTAGTGCACGTCGCCGGACAGCACGATCACCGTGCCCCGGGCGGCGGCCATCGAGCGGCAGACGCCCGCGAACGAACGGCGGAAGGCGGCCCAGTGCTCCAGGTCCACCGCCTGCCGCAGCCGCTCGGACCAGCGGGCCACGCGCGGCCCCCACGCGCCGTCGCACAGCGCCTCGTTCCAGCTCTCCGCGTGGTGGATCCCCGACGGCAGCAGGACCGGGATGGACGACCCGATCACGATGTGCCGGGCGTCGGCGTCCATCTGCCCGGCGAACCAGGCCCACTCCACATCGTCGATCATCCGGCGGTCGCCGGGGGTGAGCCGCCGGGCGCAGCGGGTGTCGAGCATGATCAGGCGGGTGTCGCCGAGGTCGCGGGCATAGCTCCAGCGGGTGGCGTCCGGCTCCCGGTCGGCGCGTTCGGCGAAGGCGTCCAGCAGCGCGCCGCCGTCGCCCTCGTGCCCGCGCAGCTCGTTCAGCAGCGGGTCGGCGGCCCGCTCCCCCGGCGACAGGTTGCCCAGGTGCTGGTACACCCAGTAGGCCCCGAGCCCGGCCACCAGCCTGCGCCGCCACCAGGGCAGCTCGCTCATCCGCTCGCGCCAGGCGGCGGAGGTGTTCCAGTCGTCGCGCAGGTCGTGGTCGTCGAAGATCATCGCAGTCGGGAGAGTGGCCAGCAGCCACCGGATCTCCGGCTCGGACCACGCCTGGCGGTATAGCTCGGCGTACTCCTCGAAGTCGGCGATCTCGTCCACCGGCTCCTCGCCGCCCCTGCGGGCGCGGATGGCGTCGAGCACGGCGCCGCCGGGGGCGTCGGCGTAGACCTGGTCGCCGAGGAGGAGCAGCAGGCCGGGCCATTCGGCGTCGGGGGCGTCGCGCAGGCGCCTGCCGTACTCGCGCAGCATGTCCACTCCGTGGGAGAGGTTGTGCGCGGCGTCGTGCGGCACGCTGGTGCGGCACGAACCGAAGAGCACCTCGCGCGGGCCGGACGCCGGGAGCAGCCGGATCCGGCTGGGCGGCCCGCCCTCCGGGGGCCAGACCCGCTCGCCGTCCACCTCCACCGTGTACGGCACGCCGCCCTCCGGCGGCTCGGGCCACACCAGGTCGCAGAGCGCGAAGTGGTGACCGTGCACGGTGAAGGTGGCGCTCTCCACCCGCACCCCGCCGGCCTCCACCGCGACGCGGCCGGGGGCCGCCGTCTCCACCCAGACGCTCGCGCTGGTGGTGTCCACGTATCGGAGCATCGGCCCGACCAGCAGCTCGGTCACCGCATTCCCCCTGTTGCGACACTGTTACCACACAACGGCACATTCCTCTGTCGAAGCCTGCCACATTGGCACGTTCCGCTGGTCACGATCACGGGGTTGGATCAAGATGAAGAGGTCGGTGGCGGGGCAACGGCGCTCCGCGGTCGATCCACAACACAGTCGAGCGGGGCAACGGCGCCCCGCCCTTCCGGAGGTCTTCATGACCGTCATGGTGCCGCCAAAGGCGTCGGCAACCGCCAGTCCGGGCCGTCTGGCCCTCGATTCCGCGCTGTTCCAGCTCGACCAGGCCGCCGAGCATCTCGGCCTCGACGACGGCCTGCGCAAGATGCTCGCGACCCCCCGCCGCTCGCTCACCGTCTCGGTGCCCGTCCGCCGCGAGGACGGCCGGATGGACGTCGTGCAGGGCTACCGGGTCCAGCACAACGTCTCACGCGGCCCCGCCAAGGGCGGCATCCGCTTCCACCCGGCCACCGACCTGTTCGAGGTCACCGCGCTCGCCATGTGGATGACGTGGAAGTGCGCGCTGGTCGGCATCCCGTACGGCGGCGCCAAGGGCGGCGTCGGCGTCGATCCGGCCACCCTGACCACCCGCGAACTGGAGCGGGTCACCCGCCGCTACGTGAACGAGATCCTGCCGCTGATCGGCCCCGACCAGGACATCCCGGCGCCCGACGTGGGCACCGACGAGCAGACCATGGCCTGGATCATGGACACCTACTCGGTGAACGCGGGCTACTCGGTGCCCGGTGTGGTGACCGGCAAGCCCACCATCCTGGGCGGCTCGCTCGGCCGCGCCGGGGCCACCGCGCGCGGTGTGCAGATCGCCACCATGAGCGCGCTCGGCGACCGCGACCCTGCCGGGGTGACCGTGGCCGTGCAGGGCTTCGGCAAGGTCGGCGCGCAGACCGCGCGCTACCTGGCCGACGCCGGGTGCCGGGTGGTGGCCGTCTCCGACGTCACCGGCGCGATCGCCGACCGGAACGGGCTCGACGTCACCGCGGTGCGCGAGCACCACAGTGAATCGGGCGGGGTCTCCGGCTACCGGCACGCCGACCGGCTGACCCATGAGGAGCTGCTCGAACTCGACGTGGACGTGCTGGTCCCGGCCGCGCTGGAGGGCGTCCTCACCGCCGAGAACGCGCCGAGGGTCCGGGCCCGCCTCATCGTCGAGGGCGCCAACGGGCCGACCATGCCGGAGGCCGACGTGATCCTGACCGGCTCCGGCGTCACGGTGGTGCCCGACATCCTGGCCAACGCGGGCGGCGTGATCGTGTCGTACCTGGAGTGGGTGCAGAACACCCAGGCGTACTCCTGGAGCGCGGGCGAGGTCCAGATCAAGCTGCGCGACCTGATGGAGCAGGCCTTCGGCGAGGTCGGCGCGCTGGCCGAGAGCCGCGGCCTGACCCTGCGCCAGGCGGCGCACGCGATCGGCGTCTCCCGGGTGGCCGAGGCCCATCGCCTGCGCGGCCTTTATCCCTGACAGAGGGGGGTTTTACCGGACGTACGGATTTACCGCCGGTCACGCAGGGTAACCGGAGATGTGTGATCACGCGGCTGGGTTCGGTAGCGCTCGCGCTCGTTTCGGTTCTTGTCCTCTGCGCGCCTCCCGGGCACGCCGTGCCCCGGGAGGTACCGCGCAGGCTGGTGGTCACGCCGGGCGGCGACCGGTTCGGCTACGCGCCGGTCGCCCGGCCGTACACCGGGCCGGGGGCGCAGCGGGTGACCGGGCTGCTGGTCAGCCATGACCCGCTGACCGGCGTGGAGCGCCGGTGCGGGGCCGCGGTGGTCCATTCGCACAGCCGCAGCCTGGTGCTCACCGCCGCGCACTGCCTGTTCGACAACGACGGCCGGGCGCGGCGCTGGTACGACCGGGTCGTGTTCGTCCCCGCGTACAACAGCGCGGGAACGGACGACACCCCGCTCGGGGTCTGGAGGGCCGCCCGCACGTGGGTGACGAAGCCGTGGCGCACCCACTCCTACTCCATCGGCACCATCCCGCACGACGTCGGGGTGGTGGGGGTGGAGCCGGACGCCCACGGCCGGCGGCTGGAGGACGTCACCGGCCCCGGGCTGCGCCCGGTGGTCACGCATCGGGGCGAGGCCCCGATGCGGCGGCTCAGCCTGCTGGGGTACCCGTCCGACCTGGGATATCCGGGCGATGACATGTACCGCTGCTCGGGCGGTTCCGCCGACGCGAAGACCCCGGGCCCCGGCATGCTGGTCACCCGCAACTGCCAGATCGTGGACGGCCACAGCGGCGGCCCCGCCGTGCGCGGCGACGCGGTCGTGGGGGTGGCCACCTCGTCCTCCCCCTACCAGGAGAGGGACGGCTTCTCGCTGATCGCCCGGCTGACCCGCCAGCGGCTGGACGGCCTGCTGGCCTCGGCCGGACGGACCATGGACTCCTACGCCGCGACCGAGGCCAGGCGCTCCCGCCACCACGCGACGGTGTCCGACAGCGCCTCCCCGAGCGGGGTCGGGGCGATCCCGAACGTCTTCTGGAAGCCGGTGGAGTCCATCTCGAACGGCCGGTCGAACTGGTAGCGGACGTGCTTGATCTCGCCCAGCATCGGCACGACCAGGCCGAGGGCGTCCACGACCCACGCGGGGTAGGCGCTCACGCCGGGCATGGCGACCCCGGCCACCTCGGCGGTCAGCTCGGCCATCCGGCGGTAGCTCTGCGGCCCGGCGGTGGGGATGTGCCAGGCCCTCCCCCAGGAGCGGTCGTCGGTGCCCGCCGTCACGAGAGCGGTGGCCACGTCGGGGATGTAGGTCCAGCTGTGCGGCTGGTCGACGTCGCCGATGTGGCGCGGCGCCTTCCCGGCCAGCAGCCTGGGCATGAACCGCTCGCCCAGATGCGACTGGTCCAGGGCGCCGGGGCCGAAGTAGTCGGAGCCGCGCACCTCCGTGGCCCTGATCCGGCCGGCCCGGTGCGCCGCCAGCGCCTCCTCCCACATGCGGATCCTGACGCGGGCCTTCTCGCTGGTGGGACGCAGCGGGGTGGCCTCGGTCAGCGGCCCGTTGGACATGCCGTAGATGTAGAGGTTGCCGAGTATGACGTACCCGGCGCCGGTGGCCTCGGCCGTGGCGAGCAGCGAAGCGGCGATGGGCGGCCAGTCGGTCATCCAGCGGTGGTACGCCGGGTTGACGCAGTTGTAGATGACGTCGGCGCCGGTGGCGATCGAGGTCAGGGCACTCCGGTCACCGGCGTCGGCGGCGACCCGCCGCACGTTCGGCAGGACGGGGCCGGAGCCGGACCTGCTCACCACCGTGACCTCGTGGCCGAGCCCGGCCAGCCGCCGGGCGACCTCCGTCCCGACCTGACCCGCTCCGACGACCACGTGCTGGCTCATGATGACCCGCCCCTCTGGGATCAGCAGACTGTTTCGAGAGCAATGCTCTCCGAATGGCGCGACTCTGTCAAGAGCAGTGCTCTCGCCTGCTTCCGGTGCTCTGTTAAGGTGGTGCCATGAACGCGGGCCGTACCGCGCGGGAACGAGTCCGCGCCGAGCTGACCAGGGAAATCACCGACATCGCACGCAGGCAGCTCGCCACGGAGGGCGCCGCCGGGCTCTCCCTGCGCGCGGTCGCCAGGGAGATGGGGATGGTCTCTTCTGCCATCTACCGCTATTTCCCGAGCCGCGACGACCTGCTGACCGCGCTGATCATCGACGGCTACAACGCCATCGGCGACGCGGTCGAGGCCGCCGACCGGGCCTGTCCACCCGTAGACCACGGCGGCCGGTGGCTCACCGTCTGCCGCACGCTGCGCGAGTGGGCGCTGGCCCACCCGCACGAGTACGCCCTGCTGTACGGCTCGCCGGTGCCCGGATACCAGGCCCCGGAGGACACCATCGGCCCCGCCATCCGCGACGTCGTCGTCTACGGCGGCATCATGGCCGACGCCCATCGGTCCGGGGTGCTCGATCCGGCCCCCGGCTTCCCCTCTCCGCACGCGCCGTCATGGTCCGGCGACGCCGAGCGGCTGCGCCGGGTCATGCCCGGCCTGCCCGACGACGTCGTCGCCCGCGCGGTGGTGGCCTGGACCGCCCTGTTCGGCGCGATCAGCCTGGAGCTGTTCGGCCAGTTCGCCAACACGATCCTCGACCCGGGGTCGGCCTTCGAGCACAGCATGACCTGCATGGGGCGGTTCATCGGGTTCGCCTACCCGGCGGACGCATGAAGCGAGGGTACGGCGGGCGAGATGCCTTGCCGTACCCCCGCCCCTCCGGTCAGCGCGCGGCGCGGTTGACCGCCGAGATGAGCGCCTTCAGCGAGGCCGTGGTGGTGTTGGCGTCGATGCCGACGCCCCACAGCACCCGGCCGTCGACGTCGCACTCGACGTACGACGCGGCCTTGGCGTCGGTGCCCGCCGCCAGCGCGTGCTCGGTGTAATCCAGCACGCGGACGGTGAACCCGACCTTGGCCAGGGCGTCGCAGAACGCGGAGATCGGGCCGTTCCCGACGCCCTCGACCTCACGGATCTCGCCGTCCACCCGGATGTCGGCGCCGATCTTGTCCTGGCCCTCCACGGTGGAGGTGCTGCGGTGGGCGAGCAGCCCCAGGCGTCCCCAGCGGTTGGCGGGATTGGGCAGGTACTCGTCGGCGAACACCTCCCACATCTGGGCGGGGGTCACCTCGCCGCCCTGCTCGTCGGTGCGCGCCTGGATCGCCCTAGAGAACTCCATCTGCAGGCGGCGCGGCAGGTCGAGCTGGTGGTCGGCCTTCATGATGTAGGCGACGCCGCCCTTGCCGGACTGACTGTTGACCCGGATGACCGCCTCGTAGGTGCGGCCGATGTCCTTGGGGTCGATCGGCAGGTACGGCACGGCCCAGCGGAAGTCGTCCACCGCGACCCCCTCGGCCGCGGCGTCGATCTCCAGATGCTCGAAGCCCTTCTTGATGGCGTCCTGGTGGGAGCCGGAGAAGGCGGTGTAGACCAGCTCGCCGCCCCACGGGTGACGCGGGTGCACGGGCAACTGGTTGCAGTACTCCACGACCCGGCGGATCTCGTCGATGTCGGAGAAGTCGATCTGGGGGTCTACGCCCTGGGAGAACAGGTTCATCCCGAGGGTGACCAGGCACACGTTGCCGGTGCGCTCGCCGTTGCCGAACAGGCAGCCCTCGATGCGGTCGGCGCCCGCCATGTAGCCCAGCTCGGCGGCGGCCACGGCGGTGCCCCGGTCGTTGTGCGGGTGCAGCGACAGAATGATCGAGTCGCGGCGGGCCAGGTTGCGGCTCATCCACTCGATCTGGTCGGCGTACACGTTGGGGGTGGCCATCTCGACCGTCGCGGGCAGGTTGATGATGACCTTGTGGTCGGGGGTCGGCTGCCACACCTCGTTGACCGCGTCGCACACCTCGACCGCGTAGTCCAGCTCGGTGCCGGTGAAGGACTCCGGGGAGTACTCGAAGTAGACGGTGGTGTCGGTCATCGCGTCGGCCAGCTTCTTGCACAGCTTGGCGCCCTCGACGGCGATGGCGGTGATGCCCTCGCGGTCCTGCCCGAAGACCACGCGGCGCTGCAGCGTGGAGGTCGAGTTGTACAGGTGGACGATCGCCTGCCCGGCCCCGCGCAGCGACTCGAAGGTGCGCTCGATCAACTCGGGCCTGGCCTGGGTGAGGACCTGGATCACGACGTCGTCGGGGATCATGTCCTCTTCGATGATCTGCCGCACGAAGTCGAAGTCGGTCTGCGAGGCGGCGGGGAAGCCGACCTCGATCTCCTTGAAGCCCATGCGCACCAGCAGGCCGAACATCTTGACCTTGCGGTGGGCGTCCATGGGGTCGATCAGCGCCTGGTTTCCGTCACGGAGATCGACGGCACACCACCGGGGAGCCTCGGTGATCACCTTGTCCGGCCAGGTGCGGTCGGCCAGGCGCACGGGTTCGTAGGGCTGGTAGCGGCCTACGGGCATCGAGGTGGGACGCTGCTGCGGGTAATCGGTCACGGGTCTTCCGCTCCTCGTCAGGGCTCAACAAGCGGCCGACGCGCATGACTGGCACCGCGACGAGGGAGCCGGCCTAGGAAAGGCCCCCGCCGCGGCACATAAGGAGCAGGCCACGCAGCACGTTATGGAGGGTAGCAGATGTCGTAGGGGTCTCCCCATTCGATGCCGTGCTCCCTGAGCCAGGCGCGCTCGTCGTGCGTCGGCCCGGCGCGCTCGCCCGGACCGCGAACGCCCAGGTGGACGCCCGGGTGGCAGATCGACTCATCGCCGGAGTGGAGCACGGTCCGCTCGTAGTGCGGCGGCCAGCGCAGGCGGATCCGCCGCCCGCACACCGCGCAGGCCCACACCTCGGCGCCTTCGGACGTGGTGGTCACGTGCGTCATCTGATGATTCACGGCATCGCTCTTCGTCGGCGAACGATAACCGTCCGCGTATCAAAGGTTGCCCATTGCGGTGGCTCTCATTCGCAAGCGACGCCGGGAGAGGTTGCCGACGGGCACCAGGGGCTACAGTCCTGGATGAGTGAGGGAATGGGGAAACGACCATGCGAGACGACGACATTCTGACGCGGATCAACGGGCTCATCGCCGAGGAGCACGACCTGCGAGCCCGCCTCGCCGCGGGCGAGCTGTCCTCCCACGAGGAGAACGACCGGATCGTATCTCTGGAACGCGCTCTCGACCAGTGCTGGGACCTGCTGCGGCAGCGTCGCGCCCGGCGTGAGTTCGGCGAGAACCCCGCCGACGCCGAGGCGCGCCCGGTCGACGAGATCGAGTCGTACCAGCAGTAGGCCGAGGTCACCGACAGTGACATCGCGGTAAATCGGCTCGCGCACCGGGGGCCCATCGTATTTGCTGGCGAGCATGCCGATCCTGCCGGTGCCCGCCACCGACCACCCGCTCGTCGCCGCGTTCCACGCCGCCTACCTGGCGGCGCACCGGAACGACGACCCCGGTCCGGCGATGTCACTGTCCCATTTCACCACCGCGTCGATCACCGGCTGGTACGAGCGGGCCGAGGCGTACGCCGACGTGCGCGACGGGAGGGTCACCGGCGGTTACTCCCTCCGGTTTCCCACCAGGGACAACACCCACGTCGCGCTGATCGACCTGCTGGTGGTCGTCCCCGAGGCCCGCCGCCGAGGCCTGGGCTCGGCGCTGCTCGCGCACGCCACCGAGCGGGCCACGGGGCAGGGCAGGAGGGTCCTCATCGCCGAGGCGGAGTCGGAGGGACCCGGATCGGCGTTCGCCCGGGCGAGGGGCTTCACCCCGGCCACCACCGAGACGCGCCAGGTGCTCGACCTGCGAGCCGCCGACCGCGACCGCTTCGCGGCCATGCTGGCCGAGGCCCGGGAGCACGCGGCGGACTACGAGCTGGAGGTGTGGCGGGGAGACGCCCCCGAACACCTGTACGCCGACCTCGCGCTCGTGTACATGGGGATGAACGACGCGCCCATCGGCGACCTCGACATGGAGGACTCGGTGTGGGACGCCGAGCGGGTACGGGCGGCGGAGCGGGAACAGTCCGGCTCCGGGCTGACCGGCCGGCAGATCATCGCCCGGCACAGGGCCACCGGAGAGGTCGCGGGATACACCTCGATCAAGTATTACCCCGGCACCCCGGACGGCTGGGGCAGGCAGGCGGACACCGTGGTGCTGCGCCCGCACCGCGGGCGGCGCCTGGGGATGACGCTCAAGCTGGCCAACGCGCTGGCACTGCTGGACGAGCAACCGGCGATGCGGCGGCTCACCACCTGGAACGCCACGTCGAACGCGCACATGCTGGCGATCAACGACCTGATGGGATTCCGCCCGCTCGACACCTGGCACGAGTGGCAGGTGTCCCCCGGAAACGCGTAAACCCCCTGGGGGCGGGCGAGGTGTGGTGGGCCCGCCCCCAGGGGGTGCCGGTCGTCCGGCCGTCGCGCGGCGGCCGTACAGGAACCGGCGAGAGGCCCTGTGCCGGGGGCGCTGGAGGGGTGGCCTCCGGCACAGGGCCGACGTCGGGTCGGATCCCACCGATCAGGTCAGGTCTGGTGAGATCCGCTCCGGTCGTGGATCAGACCCGGGCCCACAGAGCCGGCACGTTCGGCGGCTCCCAGCCGGGCAGGGCGGTGTGACCCTGGAGGCAGCGGTAGGTGCTGCCGCCGTAGGTCACGGTCGCGCCCGCGGCGTACGCGGTGCCGGCGGCCCAGGTGCCACCGGGCGGGTCGGTCGGGCCACCGGTGGGGCCACCGGTGGGACCACCGGTCGGGCCACTACGTCCGGCCAGGGTCAGACCGTAGACCGAGAGGGCCTCGCCCACCGGCTGGAAGTAGGTGGTGCCGCCGGACCTGCAGTTGCCCGAGCCACCGGAGGTCATGCCCTGCGCCTGGTCGCCGGAGTAGAAGGAACCACCGGAGTCGCCGGGCTCGGCGCAGACGTTGGTGCGGGTGACACCGGAGACGGTGCCCTCCTGGTAGGTCACGCTGGTGTTGAGCTGCTGGACGGTACCGCAGTGGTTCTGCGTGGTCGATCCGGAACGGCAGATCCTGGACTGCGGCTGGGCCACGGTGGAGCCGTTGATGGTGACCACGCCGGAGCCGTAGGCGTAGACGACGCCGGTCGGGACCCACTGCGAGTTGACCTCGACCCAGGCGTAGTCGTTGCCGGGGAACGAAGAGCCGCGGAAGGTGCCCTGCGCCGCGCGGTTGACGCCGCTGGTGGTGACCCCGGCCCGGCCACAGTGGCCGGCGGTCACGAAGCCGCCCTGCGATCCGGCCTTGGTCACCGAGAAGCCGACCGAGCAGCGACCGCCGCTGCCCATGTAGTAAGCCTCGCCGCCGCGCACGTCGTACAGCAGGACGGGCTTCTCGCTGGACTTGACGACCTGGACCAGCCCGGCGTCAACGCCCGCCGCCTTGATCCTGGCCTTCGCCTTGGCCGGGTTCGGAGTCCGAACCACGATCTTGTTGGTGGTCAGGTCGGCGCCCCACGAGGTCGCCACGTCGGCGGAGTCGCGCAGCGCCTGGTCCAGGCTGCCCTGGGCGGAGTCGAGGGCGGCCAGGGAGTTCTTGACCACCTTGGCCTCGGCGCCCGCCTCACGAATGGCGGGAATCTGCGCGGCATCCGTGGTCGCGACGACCAGAGTGGAGGTCGCGCCGGTGACCCAGCTTCCCGCATAGGCGACGCCGAGCCTGCCGCGCAGCAGCGGCTCCAGCCGGCCTGCCGCGGCCTCGTTGTCCAGGCGCAGCTCAGCCTGCTGCTGAGTCAGCCCGAGGTTCTTCTTGAGGTCGTCGACCTGAACGGGCGTGGGGATCAGTGCGGCCGCAGCCGCTGCTTTGATCTGGGCGTATACCGTCGCCGGGGGCACCGGCGCGGGGGCGGCCTGGGGAACTCCATTGCCACCGGACGCGGCGAAGGCGATGGCCGGGGCGGCCACCAACGTGAGAGCGAGCGCGAGACCCGCGGTCACGGTTTTTCTGCGGAGCATCTATCTCTCCTTGTGTCGGGGGGTGCGCCGTTAACGTAACGGCACAGACACACGGAGCGGCCCTATCAGTTGGAACCTATTACACCGTTATGTGCATCCGTCTATATCGCAACATTATGGATATCTGTGGGGTACTCGGTTTCCAGAGGGGGGTGTCAGCTTTTGGGACAGCGGCCCGAGCTTCACACGCGACGGGCCGCATCCGGGCACGCCGCCCCCGAAAGCCAAGGAGATCACTGTGGACGCCGAGCACACCGGCGACGAGAGGGAGATGGAAACCGGGAAGGACGGCAAGGTCATCTCGCGGAAGACCCTGCTCAGGGCTGCCGTCATGGCCGCGCCGATTTCCCTCCTGGTCCCCCAGATTCCCGCGCTGGCCCGCAACATGGCTCCTGGCCAGCCTCTGGAGCCCACCCCCTACTGCAGCGACGGCGACCCGCCCACGCTGGCGCAGACGGAAGGCCCGTACTTCAAGCCGAACTCCCCCCAGCGCAGCACGCTGCCCGGGTCCGGCACGGCACTGGTCGTCACCGGCTACGTCTTCAACCGGGCATGTCAGCCGGTGGCCAACGCGCTGCTGGACTTCTGGCAGGCCGACAACAACGGGAACTACGACAACTACGGTTTCACCTTCCGTGGTCACCAGTTCACCAACGCGCAGGGCCAGTACCGCCTCGTGACCATCGTCCCCGGCCTGTACCCGGGACGTACGCGTCACATCCACGTCAAGGTCCAGGCCCCCGGCCGGCCGATCCTGACCACCCAGCTTTACTTCCCGGGTGAGCCGCGCAACAGCACGGACACGATCTACAACCCTCGTCTGCTGATGACGATGTCGACCAGTGGCGGTCAGCGTCAGGGCACGTACGACTTCGTGCTGAACATCGCCGGTCAGCCGACCAGCAGCCCCACCAACACCCCCACCAACAGCCCGACGGGCGGCCCGACGGGCGGCCCCACCACGTGGGCCGCGGGCACCGCGTACTCCGCGGGCGCGACGGTCACCTACAACGGCACCAGCTACCGCTGCCTGCAGAGCCACACCGCTCTGCCCGGCTGGGAGCCGCCGAACGTGCCGGCCCTGTGGGCTCGCGCGTGATCTCACGGCACTGAACGCCCGCCGCCCGCCGTCCCGCTGGGGTCACGGGTCGGCGGGCGGACGACCTTCGCAGCGCGGGTCCATCGCCGCCGGGAGCGGATCGGGCGCGAGCCACGAGATCATGCTCTGTTCTACGTACCAATGGCGCAGATGGACCCGGCTGCGGGGGACATCCCCCGGCTCGGGGCACAGCACCCGCGACACCAGCATGTCGTTCCTGACGAAACGCACCGGCCCCGCGCGTTCCAGCAGGGTCGTCATCCGGTCGTCGGCCGCGATCACGTAGCCGACCACCACCTCGTTCCCGGGGGACTTCCGCTCCGGAGTCACCTCGACCGCGCTCAGCGGCAGGATCGGGGCGCGCAGCACCACCAGGCCCGTCGCCAGCGGCAGCACGACGGCCAGCACGGCCGCCGCGCCGTGCGCGATCAGCCAGGCGGACACCTCCGGCACCGGCCCGGTGAGCAGCGGCGCCACCCCCGGCGGCACGGCCAGCAGGATCAGCGTCGAGAAGTCGCCCTCCGCCCTGGCCATGGCGATCGCCGGATAGAGGATCACGTAGACGAAGACCGCCGCCAACACCGGAACGACCACGCACACCGCGTAGACCAGCCGGGCGCGCTCGGGATGGCGGTCGCGAACCGTCAGCCCCGCCGCGGACAGCGCGAACGCCGCCAGCACCGGCAGGAACCTGAGCTGCCAGCCGAGCATCGCGAGCAGCACGGCGAGCGCGACCACCCAGTCGGGGATCCGATCCGCGCTCCTGACCAGCCAGGACGACCGCCCGGTGCTCACCCGGTACAGCGATCCCAGCACCCGTCCGGCCAGCACCACCACCGGCACCACCCAGATCATGGTGAGCAGCACCACGCTGAGCAGGCCCAAGGGGCTGACGTGCTGGACGAGCAGCAGCACCGTCTGGGTGTCCTGACGCCCCGCGTACCAAAGGCGCATCACCAGCAGCGCCACCGGGAAGGCCGGAAGCACCGCGAGCAGCCACTCCTGGTCGCGCGCCGCCGACCGGTACACCGGCCTGCGCCTGCGGGCCGGCCCAGGTTTCCCCCCGCCGCTCTCCTCGGTCATCCGCCGGGCGCCCACTCCTGGTCGAGCCGGCACTGCGGCCGGGGCAGGTCCCGCTCCCATGGCCAGCGGCGCACGTCGGGGGCCACCAGGCACGGCTGGATGTCCCCGGCTATGTCGATGCCCTGGTTGGTGGAGGCCATCGGCAGGATGTGGGTATCGTATGCCTTCTCCCAGCGACGGTCGGCGGGATCGGCCAGCGAGCGGTAGAGGGAGAGTTCCACGAGACGGCGAAGCGCCTCGTTCGTGCCGGTGTTGACGGCCCAGTGCTCGCTCTTCTCCACGCCGACGTCCCAGTGCCGCAACCGCCCCGCCGACGCCGTGACGAACCCGGCCAGGATCGCCGCGTCGGTGCTCACCGCCTCGTAGGTCCCCGCGTACAGCCCGTCGATGCACTGCTTGATCCGGTTCACCCCGGTCAGCCGGGCTCCCGCGCGCTCCAGCTCGTTCTGCGAGGTGGAGGTGCCGAGCGTGCAGACCTGCTTGTCGCGGAGCTGCTGCAGCGAGGTCACCGGCGCGTGGCCGCTCTTGGTCACCACGGACTGCTCGGTGCGCATGTACGGCGAGGAGAAGCCGACCGAGGTGTCCTTGCGCCGCTCGTCCGTCACGCTGAAGGTGGCGACGACCAGGTCCACCGACACGAAGGCGTCGTTCTTGTCCTGCGCCCGCATCCGCGCGCGGTCCTCGGTCTCGATGGACAGGAACTCCACCTGGGACTGCTGGAAGCCGAGGTCGTTGGCGATCATGTAGGCGATGTCGATGTCGAAGCCCTTGAAGGTGTCGGTCTCCTTGTCGCGCACCGCGATGCCCGGTGTGTCGTCCTTCACCCCGATCCGCAGGTTCTCCTTGTCCAGCAGCCCCGCCTGCTCGCGTAACTCGGCCTCGGTGGGCGTGCCCGTGCCCCACATGATCCCGCCGCCCGCGAGCAGGGCGGCGGTGATGGCCACCAGCCAGCCGTACAGGCGCAGCCTTCTGGCCCTGACGCGCCGCGACGGCGGAACGGTCCCGCCCAGGACGGCCGTGCCCGGCTCCCCCGGCGGAACGGCCTCCCCCTCGGCCGGTGCGGCCGGTGGTGCCGGGGGTGAAACCCCCTGTCCGGGGTCGCCTCCCGCCGTTCCCCCGGGCTTCTCGCTCTCCACCGCGCCCCCCACATCCTGTGTCTCCCGGCCCGTGTTTCCCGGCAGGCTACGCCGAGCACGCCATCCGTGACACCACTGCCAGCAGAACGGGATCAAACCTCGCAGTACTTGTGAAAGTTAGCTATCTCCGGACAGCCTGGATGATCGCGGGATGGGTGCAGGGCAGCGTCTCAGCCGTCCGTGGGCGGCATGACACCCGGTTCCTCCCGCGTCGCCCCATTCGGCCAGAGCACCCGGACCGGCATCGCCCGCCTGCGGGCCTCGGCGACCACGTCCGCCGTGCCGCCGTGCCCCCTGGCGGGCAGCCCGTCCCATACCGCGATCAGCTCGTCCGCGCGGTCCAGCATCGCCACGCTCGCCGCCATGTACGCCTCCGGCGTGGGCTGGTCGAAGGCCGGCCGCTCGACGCGCGCCGCCGCGGCCAGCAGCCGGTCGTACTCGGCCCGCACGTAGGGCGGCAGCACCTCGCGGTATCCGCGCACCGGCACGACCACCTCCAACCGGCCGCCGAGGTCCAGGACGGCCCGCGCGAACAACTGGTCCACCCCGTCCGCCAGGCAGGAAACGCCCGTGAGGGCGGCACCGGCCGCGCGGCCCGCGAGGACCTCGCGAAGCGCGCCGTCCACCAGCCGCGCGGTGGCGGGCGGAAGCCCGCGATGCCCGGTTACCGCAACGGAGATCATGAGGTCATTTCTACCGCCCTGCGGACAATGCCACCACCTCCGATGATCTCTCGTCCGGGCGGCTGCGACCGCCCGGACCAGGGACCGGACTCAGCGGTCAGGCCACGGATTCGGACTCCCCGTGTGCTCTCCCGTGTGCTCCCCCGCCTGCTCTCCGGGCGGTGGGTACTCCAGCGTGCGGCTGCCGCGAAAGGTCTGGTTGGTGATCCGGTAGCCGTGCGCGGCCTCGCTGCCGGTGTGGCCGGGACCGATGTCGAGCACGTCGGCGGTCGTCCAGCCGTCGTTGATGCGCTGCTGCACCAGGTAGCGGAACTCGTTGAAGTCCCAGGCCGAGGACACGAACGTGTTCACCACGGTGAGCCGGCTCCGGCCCGAGGTCAGTTCTGGGGGGATCATCACGGTTTGATCCACCCATCCGTAGGTGCCGCCGAGCAGGGGGCGCCACTCCCCCACGGGCACGCCGTCCACGGCGACCGAGGCGCGTTGCAGCGGCACGTTGGCGTCCAGGCGGCGGACCAGCCGCACCCCCGTGTTGGCCGGATCGATCCGGACGGTGAACCGGCTCGACCCGCCGGGGCCGAACGCGCGGCCGTCGTCGGTGGTCGTCCGCCCGAGCGACACCAGCGTCATGGCGGCGGCGACCACGACGACCGCGATCCCCGCCACGGCAGGAACCAGCAGGACCGCACACCGCCACCGGCCACCGACGGCGGACACGAGCGTCGCCGGCCGGTTCGGTTCACCGTCCGCCGGGCGCCCGGCGGGCCCCGGCCCGGCCGTCCGGGGCTGTCCCGGAACGGCCGGCATGCGCGTGAGACGCACCCGTTCCCACGCGCGTTCCCACGCCGGCAGCTCGTGTTCGGGCACCCGGCAGGCCCGCAGGAAGGCCACCATCATCGCCTTCTTCGGAAACCGCCGCCCCGCCAGCATGTCCGCGCAGCTCGACCTGGGCAGCCGGGTGCCGCCCGCCCGATCGGCCCGCGCCTGCAACTCCCGCAGCGACACGTCGGCCCGCGCGAACCGCGCGGCCAAAAGTGTCACCAGTTCCTCATGGCGGGCCACCGCCGCTACGTCGGTCTCACCCGCCCTGTCCGCCGTCCGAAGATCCCCACTGTCTCCAAGATCAGCAATCATCGTTGCTCGGATCCCGTCCTCTCATGAACCAGGCATCCGACCCTCGTCATGACCGACAGTGTATGAACCACTACCGAACGCGTCCAGACCCCGTCTCGCCGTGGCACGGTTCCGGCCGAGTTCGTCCGGGCCTCTGTTGGCCACCAGCGCCGTCCGGGTTGATTGGCGGTCGTGGCGAACGGGCCCGACGCCCGGACCGCCGCACCACGCCACACCACTGAGGTCCAGCGACCTCGGACACGGGAGGAACACCACCATGCGCGACCAGATCAAGAGCGTTTCCACGGGCACGCTCCGCCGGGGGATGATCGCCGCGTTCGGCGCGACCGCCACGCTCACCCTTGCCCTGACGGCGGGCACGGCCAGCGCCGGCGCCACCGTCGCGGCGCCGCAGCGGGCCGCCTGCCCGTCCGGGCACGTGTGCATCTACCCCGACGCCACCTCGAACGGCACCCCGCAGACCTACTTCCGCTACGGCAGCCACAACCTGAGCAACGTGTTCGGCACGCGGCTCGTCGTCAACAACCAGACCGGCGGCGCGGGCCTGCGGCTCTGCACCGCCTATGGCGGCCAGAACTGCGGCCCCCGCAAGGGCCCCGGCAGCTACCTGGAGAATCTCTCCCCGATCAACTCGATTCTCCTTGAGCCGTAACCGCCGGTGAAAGGCCCGGGCCGGACCCGATCGGGTCCGGCCCGGGCGCCGTCCGGGTCCACCGCTCGTCGTCCAGGTGCGGGATCGCGTCCGCGCCCCTGATCGTGCTCGTCCGATGGGCGATCACGATCCGGGTCTGGGCGGCCCCGCCTCGATGGCGCCGCCTCGGACGCGCCGTCCACGTCGCCAGTGGCCTCGTCGAGCCGCAGCGCCTTCGGTCAGCGGCGTGGCGAGCCGGGCCGGTCGGCGCTCAGGGCCAGTACCACTCGATCGTCGCCTTGGCCCGCCGTTCGACCATGAAGGCGGCGAAGGCCGCCCGGCCCGCCGCGGCCAGCGTCGCGTCGTCGTGCGGGGCGGGACGCCTCTCGCGCACCGCGCCGAGGAGGAACGCGTCGCCGTACGGCACGGGCCCGACCGCCGTCCCTTCGGTCGCGTGGCGCAGCGGCTCCGGCAGCTCGGCCGCCGCCCGCTCGGCCACCTGGATCGACAGCTCTCCGGCGCCGGCGGCCACCGCCAGGGCGATCGCCGCCACCGGATCGCCGTCCGCCGCCAGCTCGTCGAGCACCGGCCGGGGCCCGACCGCCCAGACCGCCGACACCCGGTCGAAGTCGGCGGCGTGGCCGGCCAGGTAGGCCGCGCCCAGCTCCGCAGCCTTGCGCTCACGGAACCGGCTCGCCCGCACCAGCGAGAACAGGTGGTTCTCATACGCCTGCCCCGTGAGGCCGACGGCCTCCAGCCAGCGCAGCATGCCCGCGCGGTCATGCAGCCCGCGCCGCCTCCGGAACTCGTCGGAGGCCCGCTGCATCTCCTCATCGGTCGGCTCCTGGTCGTCCCAGGTCTCCAGCAGGAGGAGGCAGTGTTCGATCAGGTCGTCGGGCAGGGTGCGGTGCCGTTCGCCGTAGGCGCGCATCGACAGCAGCGCCGTCTGCACGGACAGCTCCTGGCCGTTCACGCTGAGCACCTTGCCCGCCGCCCAGTGCGTGGAGTGGTCGACCGTCCACGGCACGCCGTCGTCGACCGAGGCGGTGAGCGCGACCGTGCCGCCCTCCGGATGGTCGATGAGCAGGTCGTAGTCCACCACCGGTGAGCCCGGCCGGTCGTCCACGACGAGCTGGGCGCGGCAGCCGGGATTGGCGGCCCGCCACTCGGCGGCGATCCCCCGCGCGCCCGGCACGGCGTCGCGGCGGCGCGGCAGCCCGCGCAGCATCTCGACCGCCGAGGCGAGGGTGTCGGCGTAGCCGGTCACGCGGGCACCTTCCCCGGGCGCTCACCGGCGGCCAGCCAGTCGGCCACCGCGTCGGAGATGCGCAGGTCGGTGAACTCCTCCAGCCACCCCCACTGACCGTTTGGGTTCAGCTCCAAATACACGTACTCGCCCTCCGGGGTCAGGATCACGTCGAGGCAGCCGAAGGCCAGACCCAGCGACCCGACCAGTTCGACGCAGCGCCGCCGCACGTCCTCTGGCAGGTCGTGCACGGCGTAGGTGGTGAAATTGCCTTCGTAGTGGCGGAAGTCATCGCGGGTCATCCGCGACGCCTGGGAGTGCATCTCGGCGGTGAAGACCTGGTCGCCTACCACGGTGATGCGCAGCTCCACGGCCTTGTCGATCCGGGGCTGCAGGATCACCGGGCAGTGCGCCAGCCGGTGGCGCGAGGTGAGATGCCGCCGGGTCACCGTCGTGGTGTAGAAGGCGTGTTCCTCCCCGTCGAGGTCGTACGGCACCAGCTCGACCTCTTTCGCGATGAACCGGCCCTCCGTGGCCTCCCACATGCCCGCGAGCTCCCCGGGATCGTTGGTGACGGTGGTGCGCGGCACGGTGAACCCGTATCTGGCCCCTGCGGCGAGGTTCACCAGCTTGTTCTGGGTGCGCCGCAGCGCGTTGAGACGGGCCGGGAACCAGCGGGCCGCGAACGTCTCCTCCCAGCCCTCCATGAGCATCCGCCCGATGGCCGAGACCAGGTGCTCGTAGCCCGCGCCGGCCACGCCGGCGGGCGGCCTGGGATGCTGCGGCCGGCGCACCCAGACGGCGCTGACGTCGGCGGAGTCGATCTCGGCGTCCTCGGTGACCAGCGTGTGCCGCCAGGCCCCGCCGTCCAGCCGGGAGGTGATCCGGGCGGACCCCGGGTAGTCCCCGGGATCCCACCAGTACACCTCGATGCCGCGTTCCAGCAGCTTCGGCAGGACGAGGTTCACGCCCATGTCGTCCTTGGCGCTGAGGATAAGGATCACCAGGTCTCCCAGGAGAGGGGTGGCGCCCCCGGAGCGCCACCCGGATGGATCACCGGGCTTAGGAGAAGTCCCAGCAGGTGTCCGGCTGGCCGTTGTTGATCGACGTGCAGACCCGCGGGCTCGGCGGGGTCATCGGCGGACGCCCGCCGACAACGGCGTCCAGCGCGTCGTCGGGCAGCTCGGCGTCGCCGCGCAGGTCGTCAATGCGAATGGCCATGTCACAACTCCTCAGTGATCGGGTTCGGTGCAACGGCGGCGGAGCCTCCGGGGCCGGAGTAAGGATCGGTCGATCCCCGTCCTCCCACGGAAGGATCACCGCCGCATCACCGATCATGGCCACACGATCTTGCGAAGAGCTGCGCTCCCACTTGTACCCCAGTTGCACCCACCCCTTCGAGCCCCCGCCGTTGAAGGTGCCACCGGCTATGCGGATGCCCGGAACTGGAGCAATGGTGGCCCCGTCGAAGTCCTCGGGGCCGAGATGGTCTGAGATCGCCGCAGGGATAGCCCATCGGCACTGCACCGCTCCAGTGCCGGAACCAGCCCCACAGGCCACCGCGTCCACGCCTGGGCCTGAACACGCATCGGCACCGGCCCAAGCGGGTGCGATGGCCGCCACTGGCACGCCGTACGGGCACCACCCGCCCACCGGGCCGCCAGGGTAGGCGAACGCCTGGCCCGCTCAGCCCCAATCGACCTGGCCGCCCGGCTCGGCGTCGTCGCCCGCGAGGGCGCGGCCTGACTGCTCTCGGCCGAGGAGGCGTGCCCGTCACCGTGCGGTGACCACGAGCCCTGCCGGACGGACGATCCAATGGCTTCGGAACTGGCGGGGTGGCGGGCTCAGTGCCCGCCACCCCGCGTACCGACCTGGCGGACGCTACGACAACCTCAGGGAAGTCGCCCGCGACCGCCTTTGCCGGGTTACTCGTCTACTACCGGGCTGCCCGGGAGGCAGCGGGTGGGGAGGGGGTCCGAGCCGCAGCCGGTGAGGATGCGGACGATCTGCGGGTCGTGGTCGCTGGCCCGGTCGGAGAATTCGGCGTTGATGTGCACGACGCCGTAGGAGTAACCCTTGATCGCGGGGCTGATGAGGATGTGGTCGAGGACCTGGGAGTTGCCGTCGAAGAGGTAGCTGTAGCGCTCGTCGGCGGGAAGGGTGTCGATCAGTGTCTTGAGGAGGGTGCCGTTGCCGGTGATGGTCTGAATGGCGGGGCTGAACTGGTAGTCGTTGAGGTCGCCGAGGACGACCACCCGGGCCCGGCCCGCGCTCTTGTCGGAGAGGTCCTGGACGAAGTCGCGGACCTCGGTGGCCTGTTTGAGGCGCTGGACCTCGGAGCCCCGGACCGGCGGCTGCACGGCCGCGGTCAGCGGGTAGTCGCCGCCCTTGGAGTTGAAGTGGTTGGCGATGACGAACAACTGCTTGTTGCCGTCGTAGAGGAACTCGCCGACGAGCGGCTTGCGGCTGGAGGTCCAGGCGTCGCTGGTCGGGTCGATCCGGCCGGGTGAGACCGACAGGGAGATCTGGTTGCTGGTCGGCCGCTCGCGGACGACGGAGACGGCTGTGTCGGCGTCGCCGCCGGCGCGGTCGACGAACGTCACACGCGCGGGGTTGAACAGGAACACCTGGCGGATGTTGCCGCCGGGCTCGCCACCGTCGGTGCCGTTGTTCGGGTTGATGGAGCGCCAGGCGTAGGTGGGACCGCCCGCGGCCTGGATGGCCGCGATGAACTTCGCGAGGGTCTCGTCGGCCGCCACGACGCCGTTGTTGGTCGCGCCGTTGTTGTCCTGGATCTCCTCCAGGGCGAGGATGTCGGGCTTGCCGAGGCTGGTGACGACCCCCTCCGCCAGCCGCGCGAACTTGGCGTCCGGGTTGGTGGCGGCGAGGTTCTCGACGTTGTAGGTCGCGACGGACAGGTCGCCCTGCTTCTTCGGCGGGAGCACCTTCTGGCGCTTGAGCCCGCCCTCGGTGATCGTGCCGAGCTGCGTGGCCTGCACGACGTAGCCGCCGAACGACTGGTAGTCGAGCGGTCCGGTGGTGCCGGCGGCCAGCGTGGAGCCGACGTTGGCCGCGGGCGCCCCGTTCAGCGCGACGATCATCAGCCGTCCACTGTTCGGATCGTCGTAGCCCTTGTAGACGGACCCACCGCGCGGGGTCGGGTTCTGCCCCGGCTTGAGCGTCACCCACAGCTCGGAGTACTGCGTGTTGACCGCGCTGATCAGGCGGGTGTCCTCGGCGAGGGTGACCCGCATGCCCTCGTGGATCTCAAGCCAGTCCAGCACGTACGAGGACGGCTCGATCGGCTGGGCTTCGAGGGCGCCGCTCTTGGTGAAGGCGTCGGGCAGGGCGACCGGGACGGCCGCGGGCAGCGGGTTGCCACCACTCAGCTTGATGACGTTGATCGTGCCGCCGAGCTCGGTGAGAGCCTGCGCTCCCGCGGCCGGGCGGTACTCGGTGACGCGACCGCTGACCAGGACGGAGTCACCGATGACGACCGTCGGCGACGTCGAGCCGGTGAAGACGAAGAGGCCCTCGCTGCTGAGGGGGTCGGCGTCGACGCTCGGGTCCTGGAACCAGAAACCGCGCGAGTTGCCGGTCACCCGGACGGCCGTGACGATGCCCGGGACATTCGTGACGCTCTGCCCGACGATCGGGGAGATACGGCCCGAGCCCTGGATGTCGTGGATGCGAACGCTGCCAGGCGTCGGATCGCCGGGGTCCGGCGAGTCGCCCGCGCTGACCGTCGTGCCCGCGGAGTTGGTGACCTTCGGCACGCCTGAGCTGAAGTCGGCCGAGTTGTTGTCGGTGTCGGTCAGCGACCCGGAGCGGGCGGCGGCCGTGGAGTTGGTGAGGCCGGGCGCGGCGAGCGTCTCGACGTTCGCGGTCGCGCCGTAGCCGACCAGGTCCTTGACGTTCGGAGCGGTCGAGCAGGAGATGCCGCAACCCACCAGCGGGATCTGGGCCGTGACCAGAGCGACGACACCGGAGGTGGCCGACATCGGGATCGTTCCAAGCGCGTCCGGAGTCGGCAGGGATACGCTGCCACCGGCGCCTGCGGCCTGCTGGATCAGGTACCTGCCGTGCGCGGGGATGCTCCCGGTCAGGTTGGTCATCTGGAAGACGGCACCCGCGGCCGAGGCGTACTGGACACTCCAGCCCGAGACATTGATGGGGTTGCCGGTGAGGTTGGCCAGTTCTATGTAGTCGTTCTTGAAGACCGCTCCGGAGTTGCCGCCGCCGCCGTACACGGCGGAGATGACGACGTCGGACGAGAGGGCTCGCGCGTTGCCGGGTAACGCCGCCATGGTCGCCGCGACCATCAGCGGCAGACTCGCAGCCGAGATCATTCGGCGTACTCGGGGAAGTGCCACAGGCGTTTGCTCCTAGATCGATAGGGGTCTACCCAGGAGCATGGTGCTACAGAGGATCGCTCAAAAAGTAGCGTTATCGCCTATTTGCCGAATTGACGGAAATGTTCATTGAGTCTTTCCATGAAGTGTCAGCGCGATCTTGCTGGGGAAAACGCCTTCCCGACCTACCGGCAGCGTTTATATGGAGGCTGACCAGCACCGATAGAACGTCGGCGAGCGAGAAGAGGTTGACGCGCCACCTCAGCGGCCCACGAAGCCGACACCCACCGGAGGGGCCCCGGATGTCCATCCCATGCCACGGGGCATCCGTCGCCGGGGCGGGTTCGGCGAGGCAGATCTCGTACCCCCACTGAACCTCAGCCGCGAAGATCGCGAGGAGTCGCCAGACTCGCCATGAGAGGTAGCCGCCGGTCCCCGAGGGCACCGGCCCATGCGGGCGGAACGACCCAAGTGGGAGGCCACTTCACCTGCGGGAACGCGTCAGCCGGAACGGCCAGCCGGAGTGAAGCCCGCTGACGGCCAGGGGCCGGTCTCCAACTCGTCGCCGTATCCAGGCGATTCACCGGCGGGGACAGCGTCGGGCGAAGCCCGACCCCAGAAGATCGTCCGAGCGCAGCGAGGCCGATTTGGGCACGCGACGGCGTGCCCCGGCCACCGGCCACCGGCAGTCAGGCGAACCCGGCCTAAGGAACCTCGTTCGAGCATGGCGACGGCAATGGGCGCGCGCCAACCCGCCTCGGCCACCGGCCACCGGCGCGTCGGGCGACAGCGCAACCCTGCCCCGGCCCGTGCGCTGGTCTCCCCAAGCCCGAGGCGGTGTGCGGCACTCGGCGATGTACGCCGTGTCAGCCGGTGCCGATACGGCGAGTCGGGGACGCGCCTGAGAAGCGCCGGGCACCGGGGAGAGGTGGAAACGGCGGTCGGACGGCACCGGGCTCGCCGTACGACGAAGAGCCCGGTACCGGGAGCACAGGCAACACAGGCAACACAGGCAACGGGGGTTAGTCGAAGAAACCGAGGCGGCGGAGTTGTTTCGGGTCTCGTTGCCAGTCTTTGGCGATCTTGATGTGGAGGTCGAGGTAGACGCGGGTGCCGAGGAGGGCCTCGATCTGTTTGCGGGCGCGGGTGCCCACGTCCTTCAGGCGTTCGCCGCGGTGGCCGATGACGATCGCCTTCTGGGACGGGCGTTCGACGTACATCTCCGCGTAGACGTCGAGCAGGTCGTCTCGCCCCTCCCTGGGGCGCATCTCCTCGACGACCACGGCGATGGAGTGCGGCAGTTCGTCGCGCACGCCTTCGAGGGCGGCCTCGCGGATCAGTTCGGCGACGAGGACCTGTTCGGGCTCGTCGGTCAGCTCGCCTCCCGCGTACAGGGGCGGGCCCTCGGGGAGGTGGGAGACGAGGACGTCGGCGAGGGTGTCGAGCTGTTCGCCGGAGACCGCCGAAACCGGGACGATGTCAGCGAACTCCGCGAGTGCCGAAACAGCCAGGAGCTGCTTGGCGACCTGTTCGCGGGAGGCGAGGTCGCATTTGGTCACGACGGCGATCACCGGGGTCTTCTTGACGGCGGCCAGTTTGTCGGCGATGAACCGGTCGCCCTTGCCGATGGGGTCGGTGGCCGGGACGCAGAAGCCGATCAGGTCGACCTCGGTGAGCGTGGACAGGACCAAGCTGTCCAGGCGTTCGCCGAGCAGGGTGCGGGGGCGGTGCAGGCCGGGGGTGTCGACGATGACGAGCTGGGCGTCGGGGCGGTGCACGATGCCCCGGATCACCCGGCGGGTGGTCTGCGGCTTGGCCGAGGTGATCGCGACCTTGGTGCCCACCAGCGCGTTCATCAGTGTGGACTTGCCGACGTTGGGACGCCCGACGAAGCAGGCGAAGCCGGAGCGGAACTCCGGTGCGGGCCCGGTCATCGCAGTTCGCCGTCGGGGCCGGCGATGAGCAGGGTGGCGGCGGCGCCGAGGTCGGCGACCGCCGCGCGGTCGGCGTCGCTGGGGCCATCGCCGGCGCTCACCAGGGCGGCGGCCTCCAGGGCGGTGGCGCCGCTGGAGACGGCCATGGCCACGGCGACCTGCAGGGCCGACAGGGTCAGCGAGGGGAGCGCCACGCTGGTGGCGGAGTAGGTGCGTCCGGTCTCGTCGCGTACGGCGGCGCCCTGCGCGGCGCCGGTGCGAGCACGGGCGGCACGGGCCAGCGTAATGATCTTGGAGTCCTCGGGGTCGAGCGTCGCCTCAGTCACGGGTCTAGGTTACTCAGGCTCGCCGGTCATCCTGGCCGTCACCGCTCGCGCCAGACCCTCGGTGCGAGTGGCGTCGGCGGTTCCCATGGCGGCGTGGACGACCGAGATCAGCGTCCGCCCGGACTGGACGAAGACCAGATGCATGTCGTAGGGGTATCCGTTCAGTCTGCCGTGCAGGCGGGTGCCGGCGGTGCCGTCGCCCAACTCCAGTTCGCCGATGGTGAGCGGCAGGTCGGCGGGGACGAGCAGGGTGGCGTCGCCGGGGTTGCGGCGGACGGCCCCCGTGCAGCCGTCGAGCGCCTCCCCCAGCGCGTCGAAGCTCTCGGCGGCGTCGGCGGTGAAGCTGGCCACGCTGGCGCCCCCCAGTTCGCCGACGCGCTCGCCGTAGAAGGTGGCCTCGGCGTGGGTGCGCAGTTCCTTGGCCCGCGGCGGACGCCCCGCGACGGCTTCCAGGACCGTGCGGCAGTTCGCGTCGGCGGCCCGGAACGGCGGGCTCCATCCCTCACGCGGACGCGGCGAGAATCCCTCTGGGAGGTCGGGGAGGTCGCGCAGCAGGTCGCGGATCCGGGCCTGTTCCCGCGCCGCCGACACATCGGCGTAGATCGCCGTCTCGGTGCCGCAGCCGGCCAGCGGCACGCACACGAGCGCGGCGACGGCCACCGTTACCGTGCGGGACGGCGGCCCGGCGGCGTTCCACCAGTTCACGCACCTGCTGAAGCAGCACTTGACGAACACGATGACCCCCCCGGATTCCCCGCCGGGTGTCCTTCCCCGGCGACGAAGTCGGCAATCGCCGCCCCTCACCAGGTAGCCTGGGATTTCCGTCAATCGTGCCCAAGACAGCACTAAAGGGTGTTCTCGCCCGCACCGTCGCGGGCGAGAACACCCTTCACGTTGAGCCGCGTCACGGCCGCCGGCGGCCGCGACGCGTCCCTGACCCCCCGGAATCCTGCCGCCGCGAACCCCTTCCGACGGATCCGGATCCCCATGTCACCCGCCTTGGCGGGCGTCGCACCATCAGGATGGCGGACCCTGCTTGCAGAACGCTTGAAAGAGACTTGCCACGCCCGCCGCCCCGCCGGGGACCGGCCGGTTCAGTCCTTCTCGGCGCCCGCTCCGACCCGGTCGGGCCGCGACGGGCTGACCCTGCGGACCACCACCGTACTGATCCGGTTGCGCCGCCCGGCCAGGCTCTCGGCGGTCAGCAGCAGCCCGGCGACCTCGGCCTCGGAACCGGCGATCGGGACCCGGCCGAGGGCGTGGGCCAGCAGTCCGCCCACGGTCTCCACGTCGTCCACGTCGATCTCGCAGCCGAACAGCTCGCCGAGGTCGCTCACCGGCAGGCGCGCGGTCACCCGCACGGAGCCGTCTGGCAGCGACTCGACGCGCGGCGCCTCCTGGTCGTACTCGTCGGTGATCTCCCCGACGATCTCCTCAAGAACGTCCTCGATGGTGACCAGGCCGGCCGTGCCGCCGTACTCGTCGATGACGATGGCCAGGTGGATCTGCCTGGCCTGCATCTCGCGCATCAGCTCGTCGATCGGCTTGCTCTCCGGCACGTAGGTCGCCGAGCGCATCAGCGCGTCGATCCGCTGCCTGCCGCCCTCCTCGCCCGCCTCGTGGACGCGGCGCACGATGTCCTTGAGGTAGGCGATGCCGATCACGTCGTCCTCGTTCTCGCCCACCACGGGGATGCGCGAGAAGCCGCTGCGCAGGGCCAGGGAGAGCGCCTGGTCGAGCGTCTTGCCGCGCTCGATGAAGACCATGTCGGTGCGCGGCACCATGACCTCGCGGACCAGTGTGTCGCCCAGCTCGAAGACCGAGTGGATCATCTGGCGCTCGTCGGGCTCGATGACCCGCCGCTCCTCGGCCAGGTCCACCAGGTCGCGCAGCTCGGCCTCGGAGGTGAACGGGCCCTCGCGGAACCCCTTGCCGGGCGTGAGCGCGTTGCCGAGCAGGATGAGCAACTGCGGCAGCGGGCCGAAGATGCGGGTCAGGCCGTAGACGAGGGGCGCGGAGGCCAGCGCGATGGGCTCGGCGTGCTGACGGCCGAGGGTTCGCGGCGACACACCGACGATCACATAGCTGACCAGGATCATGCTGGCCGCGGCGGCCGCGTAGGCGGCGCCCTTGTCACCGATCAGGTCGATGAACAGCAGCGTGGCGATCACCGTCGAACCCAGCTCGCAGCTCAGCCGCAGCAGGAGCAGCAGGTTGAGGTAGCGTGGCGGGTCGGCGACGATCGCCCGCAGGCGTTCGGCGCCCCGCCGGGAGTCGCGGACGAACTCGTCCGCGCGCACGCGTGAGATCCGCGCCAGCGCGGTCTCCGCACTGGCGATCAGGCCGCCGATGACGACGAGCACGGCGGCCGACAACAGCCACACGTTGGCGGAACTCACCGTTCCGGCCGCACCTCCCGCCACGATTTGAGGAGCTCATCCTGTAAGCCGAACATCTCGGCGTGCTCCTCCGGCTCGGCGTGGTCGTAACCGAGCAGGTGCAGGATGCCGTGCGTGCACAGCAGTTCCAGCTCCTCCTTCATGCCGTGCCCGGCCTCGGCCGCCTGCTTGGCGGCCACCTGCGGGCACAGCACCACGTCTCCGAGCAGGGCCGGGTCGGTTCCGGCGTCGTCGTCTCGACGCCCGCCGCCGGAGCCCGGACGCAGCTCGTCCATCGGGAACGCCAGCACGTCGGTCGGGCCCGGTTCCCCCATCCACCGCTCGTGGAGCTCGGTCATGGCCGCCTCATCGACGACGACGAGGGACAGCTCCGCGAGGGGGTGGATGCCCATCTTCGCCAGCACGTGCCCGGCCAGATCGACGAGCGTGGACTCGTCGATCTCGACGCCCGACTCGTTGGCCACCTCGATGCTCATCATCGCCCCCGGGGCGGACGCTTGCCGCCCTTGATCGATGTGGGTTCGTCGCGGCGCACGAGGGCGTCGTAACGTCCGTAGGCGTCGACGATGTCGCTCACCAGCCGGTGACGCACCACGTCGGTGCTGGTCAGCGTGCTGAAGTGAATGTCGGCGATGCCGTCCAGGATGTCTCTCACGACCTTCAGGCCGCTTTCGGTGTTGCCCGGCAGGTCGATCTGGGTGACGTCGCCGGTCACGACGATCTTGGAGCCGAACCCGAGCCGCGTCAGGAACATCTTCATCTGCTCGGGCGAGGTGTTCTGCGCCTCGTCCAGGATGATGAAGGCGTCGTTCAGCGTACGGCCGCGCATGTAGGCGAGCGGCGCGACCTCGATCGTGCCCGCCGCCATCAGGCGCGGGATCGAGTCGGGGTCGACCATGTCGTGCAGCGCGTCGTACAGTGGGCGCAGGTACGGATCGATCTTCTCGTAGAGCGTGCCCGGCAGGAATCCGAGCCGCTCTCCGGCCTCGACCGCGGGGCGGGTGAGGATGATCCGGTTGACGTCCTTGTTCTGCAGCGCCTTCACGGCCTTGGCCATCGCCAGGTAGGTCTTGCCGGTACCGGCGGGGCCGATGCCGAACACGATCGTGTGCTTGTCGATCGCGTCGACGTAGCGCTTCTGGTTGACGGTCTTGGGCCGGATGGTGCGCCCGCGCGAGGACAGGATGTCCAGCGAGAGCACCTCGGCAGGGCGGTCGGAACTCATCCGCAGCATCGCGATGCTGCGCTCCACGGCGTCGACCGTGAGCGGCATGCCACCGCGCAACAACTCGATCAGCTCCTCGAACAGGCGCACGACCGCGCCGCTCTCCTCGGGGCTGCCGGTGATGGTTATCTCGTTGCCGCGGACATGGATGTCGGCGCGGAACGCGCCTTCGATGACCTTCAGCAGTTCGTCCCGCGATCCCAGGAGTCCGACCATCGCATAGTCGTCGGGGATGACCACCTTGGCCTGGGTCTTGGCCACGGTCGATGCGGGGCTCTTCGATGGTGATTCGTTCAGCTCGGACATGGGCAGGCCTCGCGGCCTGATCGCCTCCCGGTTCGGACACGGTTCTCTCACGTAATGGTAGCCCGGAAGGCCCCCCTCGCGCTCAGCCGTTTACGGCCGCCGCCGCGTGCGGCGATGCGGGGCCGCGATGGCCGGACGGCACGTCGCTAGGTATACCGATACCGCCGCCCCGGACGGCGCGGCCTCAGCCCGGCGGCCAGCCGAGGTCACGCCCGCCGAGCACGTGCCCGTGGACGTGGAACACGGTCTGGCCGGCGGCGGGCCCCGTGTTGAACACCACCCGGTAGCCGCTCTCGGCCACGCCCTCCTGGACGGCGATCGAGCGGGCCGCCTTGAGGATCTCGTCGGCCAGGCCGTCGTCGGCGTCGGCCACGGCCCCCGCGTCGGCGTAGTGACCCTTGGAGATCACCAGGACGTGCGTCGGAGCCTGGGGGTTTATGTCGCGAAAGGCCAGGGTGCGCGCGGTCTCATGGACGATCTCCGCCGGGATCTCCTTGGCCACGATCTTGCAGAACAGGCAGTCCGTCTCCACGGAGCCATACCTTAGCGGTAGGCGCCGTTGCCAATCGGTAATCAGTCACGGGCTGCGAGCAAAGATCCACCCAGATATGGTGTCTGTGCGACACTTCAACGTAAGTACACCACTCGGGCGAGGCCACCGGCGAGGACACGACTGGGTCATGCCCCCCAATGAACCGGATGAGCGTAGTAAACCCTCCGCGAAACCTACGCGTCCTACTGATGTGACCACCGAGACCCTCGTGGCCGACAGGTCGCTCGGGGCGGTGCCCGTCGGGTGGGACGCCGACATGGCCGTGACCGCGCTTTACAGCGCGCACTATCGGTCATTAGTGCGTCTCGCCGTGTTGCTGGTCCGCGACAACGCCACTGCGGAGGAAGTGGTTCAAGACGCCTTCGTCGCCCTCCATGGCGCTTGGCGCAGACTTCGCGACACTGACAAGGCACTCGCCTACCTGCGACAATCGGTCGTCAACAGATCGCGATCCGTGCTGCGCCATCGCGCGGTCGTGGAGAAGTACGCCCCCAAGGGGCTGCCCGACGCGCCCAGCGCGGAGAACGGCGCCATCGGCGAGCTGGAGCGGACAGCGGTCATCGAGGCCCTGAGAAGTCTCCCGACCCGCCAGCGAGAGGCCCTGGTTCTACGGTATTACGGTGACCTGTCCGAGGCTGAGATCGCGAACGCGATGGGCATCAGCAAGGGCGCGGTGAAGAGCCACACGGCCCGCGGCATGGCCGCCTTACGTACCGTCCTGGAGCAACTGTCATGACCGAGTCCCCCGACGAGTACGACGATCTCTTTCGTCGTGTGCTTCGCGCGGAGGCGGACGAGGTCGTTCCCTCCCCCGACGGTCTGGAGATCATCCGGGCCCGGATCGAGCAGAAGCGCGGCCAAGGGCTGTTCTGGTGGCGTGCCGCCGCCTCGGTGGCCGGCGCGGTGCTGGTCGCCGCGACGGTGATCATCGCGGTGCCCCAGTTCCGCGGCGACGACCAGAGCCCGGTCGGCCTGGTCGGTCAGAACACCGCCGCGCCGGAGATCGACGCCACCTCGCGCGGGCCGAACGCCCCGCCGCAGGCGACGAGCGTGCCGCCGGCCCCGCCGGCGGTCTCCAAGGCCGCGCCGTCCACCCCTGACGCCAAGAAGACCACGGAGAGGACCAAGCAGGCGTCGCCGACGCCGTCGGACAAGGGCCCGTGCCCCACGCCGACGGCCGACCAGTCGATCGAGCCGAGTTCGGTCGAGCCGGAGCCCAGGTCGCAGACCGAGCAGACCGAGCCGTCCGGCAAGGCGCGCGAGTGCCCCTCCGGCACCGGGCCTAAGCCCACGGCGAAGCCGTCGCCGAGCGAGAGCTCGATCCCGCCGGGGTCGGGCGAGCCCTGCCCGGTCGAGGAGTGCCCGCCGTCCGACCCGTCGCCCACCGAGGTGGGCGTGCCCAGCCCGCTGAACAGCGGGCCGGGCACCAACACGCCCGCTACCTGAACGACCCGAACGGCATGGAGGGCCCGAGGGGCGCTCTCACCAGCGGCCGGTGCGCGTCTGAAGCACGGCCGCCGCGGCCACGCCCGCCGTGGAGGTGCGCAGCACCGTCGGGCCGAGCAGCGCGGGCAGCGCCCCCGCCGCGCGGAACGCGGCGATCTCCTCTTCGCTGATCCCGCCCTCCGGGCCGACCACGACCACGATGTCTCCCGTGTCGGGCGGTCTCATCCCGGACAGCGGCTCGGCCGCCTCCTCGTGCAGCACCACCGCCATCGCCGCGCCGGTCAGCAGCGCGGCCACCCCGGACGTCTCCGTCAGCGCGGTGACCTCGGGCAGCCGGAAGCGTCTCGACTGCTTGCCCGCCTCCCGCGCGGTGCCGCGCCAGCGGGCCAGGGACTTGTCCGCGCGGTCGCCCTTCCAGCGGGTGACGCACCGCGCCGCCGCCCACGGCACGATGACGTCGACACCGGCCTCGGTCATCATCTCGACCGCCAGCTCGCCGCGGTCGCCCTTGGGCAGGCCCTGCACGACCACCAGGCGCGGTTCGGGCGCGGGCACCTCGTAGCGCCGCAGCACGCCGAGGCGCAGCGCGTCCTTGCGGACATCGGCGACCACGCACTCGGCGACCCCGCCCCGGCCATCGGTGAGGTCCACGCGCTCACCGGCGCGCAGACGCCGCACGGTGGCCGCGTGGCGGCCCTCCTGGCCGCCGAGGTCGATGGGGTCGCCCGCGAGGAGTTCGCCGGGCACGATGAAGACGGGAGCCGTCACCGGGCGCTCAGCGGCCGTTGAAGGCGTCTCGCAGCCGCGAGAAGAAGCCCTGCTGCCCCGGGGCGAACTTGCCCGGGGGACGCTCCTCGCCGCGCAGCCTGGCCAGCTCGCGCATCAGGTCTTCCTGCTCGGGGTCGAGGCGGGCGGGCGTCTCGACGTTGAAGTGGATCAGCAGGTCGCCCCGGCCGGTCTCGTTGAGCCGCTGGACGCCCTTGCCGTAAAGGGGGATGACCTGGCCGGACTGCGTGCCGGGCCGGACGTCGAGCTCCTCCTTGCCGTCGAGGGTCTCGACGGTGAGGACGGTGCCCAGCGACGCCGCGGTCATCGGGATCGACACCGTGCAGTGCAGGTCGTCGCCGCGCCGCTCGAATATCTCGTGCGGCTTCTCGACGATCTCCAGGAAGAGGTCGCCGGGCGGGCCGCCGCCGGGGCCGACCTCGCCCTCGCCGGCGAGCTGGATGTGCGTGCCGTCCTCGACGCCCGCCGGGATGCGGACCTTGATCGTACGGCGGGTGCGGACCCGCCCGTCGCCCGAGCACTCCTGGCAGGGGTGCCGGATGATCGTGCCGTACCCCCCGCACTGCGGGCACGGCCGCGAGGTCATGACCTGGCCCAGGAAGGAGCGGGTGACCTGGGACACCTCGCCACGCCCCTGGCACATGTCGCAGGTGTCGGGGTGGGTGCCCGCCGACGCCCCGGACCCCTGGCACACCTCGCAGAGGATGGCCGTGTCGACCATCAGCTCCCGCGTGGTGCCGAAACACGCCTCGCGCAGGTCGAGCTCCACGCGGATGGTGGCGTTGCGCCCGCGCCGGGCCCGCGAGCGCGGCGCTCGCGCGCCGCCGGCGGAACCGAAGAAGGCGTCCATGATGTCGCTGAACGGGAACCCGGCACCGAAGCCCCCCGCCCCCGCCCCGGCGCCCGCGTAGGGGTCGGCCCCGAGGTCGTACATCTGGCGCTTGCCCGGGTCGGACAGCACCTCGTACGCCTGGGTGACCTCCTTGAAACGCTCCTGGGTGGCCGGGTCGGGATTCACGTCGGGGTGCAGCTCGCGCGCCAGCCTGCGGTAGGCCTTCTTGATCTCTTCCGCGCTGGCGTCACGGCGAACCCCGAGGGTGCCGTAGTAGTCGCTCTTAGCCACTTATCGAACCTCTTCGGCCTCTTAGGATGCAGTCAGTATCTGGCTGACGTAGCGGGCGACCGCGCGGACCGCGCCCATGGTCACGGGGTAGTCCATGCGTGTCGGGCCCAGCACGCCGAGCCGGGCCAGTTGCGTGTCGGCGGAGCCGTATCCGGCCGCCACGATCGACGTGCCACGAAGTCCGGTATAAGGGTTCTCCGACCCGATCCGCACGGTTATCGCGGAAGTATCGGTGGTCTCTCCGAGCAGGCGGATCAGCACCACCTGCTCCTCCAGCGCCTCCAGTACCTCACGCAGGCCGATGGTGAAATCGGCCGCGGCGAGGTTGGCGGCTCCGGCGATCACGATCCGCTCGTCGTGCCTCTCGACGAGCGTCTCCAGCAGCACGGACAGGATGGTCACGATGATCGAACGGTCCTCGGCCGGCACCCGGTCGGGGAGGTCGGCCACCGTGTCCGGCACCTCGGCGAGGCCGCAGCCGTCGAGGCAGGCGTTGAGCAGGGCCCGCAGGTGGGCGATGCGCGCGTCGTCGATCACGTCGGGCAGCTCGATGACGCGCTGCTCGACCCGGCCGGTGTTGGTGATCAGCACCAGCATCACGCGCCGCTCGGCCAGCGGGACCAGCTCGATGTGGCGGACCGTCGAGTGCGTGAGCGCCGGGTACTGGACCACGGCGACCTGGCGGGTGAGCTGCGCCAGCAGCCGCACCGTGCGGGTCACCACGTCGTCGAGGTCGATGGCCCCGGCCAGGAAGGACTCGATCGCCCTGCGCTCGGCCGACGACAACGGCTTGACCTGCGAGAGGCGATCGACGAACAGGCGGTAGCCCTTGTCGGTGGGCACCCGGCCCGCGCTGGTGTGCGGCTGGGTGATGTAACCGAGCTCCTCCAGGGCCGCCATGTCGTTGCGGACGGTGGCCGGGGAGACGCCGAGGTTGTGCCGTTCGGTCAGCGACTTCGATCCCACCGGCTCGTTCGTGGACACGTAGTCCTCGACGATGGCACGGAGTACCGCGAGCTTTCGGTCGTCGACCATGTGCCCACCTCCCTGCGATCCGCGTCCGTTCACTGAGAAACGACAGGGCTGGCACTCTGTGTTCCCGAGTGCCAAGTGTACGGCCACCGTGCACAGGGTGCGATAACAGCGGGTGGGTAAGATCCCCTGACCCGGTCGCGTAGGCGGATGAGACCGCCGTTCCGGAACCTTGCAAGTGTTCTGCAAGACCATTGATCGCGCCCTTTGCTAGCGTCGGCGGACATGTACGGGCGTGACGTGCTCGCCGGAGACCGGCGACGACCGAACAAGGGTCGGATCCCCCAGGTGCCGGCAGAGCGCGATCTGGTGGTGGAAGACCCCGACAGCGGCTTCTGCGGCGCGGTGGTGGCCTGTGACAAGGAGGCCGTCACGCTGGAGGACCGCTTCGGGCGGCGCCGGGTGTTCCCGCTGGAGCCCGCGGGCTTCCTCCTGGACGGCAAGCCGGTGACGCTGGTGCGCCCCTCCGCCACGCCGGGCGGCGCCCCCCAGCGCAGCGCCTCCGGGTCGATCGCCGTGCAGGGCCTTCGGGCGCGCGTGGCCCGCGAGAGCCGCATCTACGTGGAGGGCGTCCACGACGCCGCCTTGGTCGAGCAGATCTGGGGCCACGACCTGCGGGTGGAGGGCGTGGTCGTGGAGTACCTGGAGGGCGTCGACCACCTCCCCGACATCGTGGCGGAGTTCGAGCCGGGGCCTGGCAGGCGTCTCGGCGTGCTGGTGGACCACCTGGTGAAGGGGTCGAAGGAGAGCCGCGTCGCGGCGGCGGTCGCCTCACCGGACGTGCTGGTGGTGGGGCATCCGTACATCGACATCTGGCAGGCGGTGAAACCGGCGGCGGTGAACATCCGCGCCTGGCCCGAGGTGCCGAGGGGCACGCCCTGGAAGGAGGGGGTGATCGCCGCCCTGGGGTGGCGGCTCGACCCCGCCGAAGCCTGGCGGCGCATCCTCGGATCGGTGACGTCCTACACCGACCTGGAGCCCGAACTACTGGGCAGGGTCGAAGAACTTATCGACTTCGTAACCACCACTCCGGGAGACGATTAGCGGGCCCGGCCGATGCGATAGACGTGTACGACTTCCAAGGAGTTGAGACCCCGAATGAACGACCGCCCCGACGAGCCGCGCGACGCACCGCGCGAGCAGCAGCCCGGCTACGGGCAGCAGTCCGGCCATGGCCAGCAGCAGGGCTACGGGCAGCAGCCCGGTTACGGCCAGCAGCAGGCGTACGGTCAGCAGCCCGGCTATGACCAGCAGGGATACGGTCAGCAGCCCGGCTATGACCAGCAGCCCGGTTACGGCCAGCAGCAGGCGTACGGTCAGCAGCCCGGTTACGACCAGCAGGGATACGGCCAGCAGCAGGGCTACGGCCAGGCTCAGGGCTACAACCAGGCGCCCCCCGGCTATGGCCAGCAGCAGGGCTATGGCCAGGGTTACGGACAGCCCGGCGGATACGGCCAGCAGCAGGGTTACGGACAGCCCGGCGGCGGATACGGCGCGTACGGCTACGGCGCGCGGCCCGGCACCGACGACACCACCATGGCCATGCTCGCCCACCTGCTGGGCCTGCTGACCTGGTTCGTCGGCCCGCTGATCGTCTACCTGATCAAGAAGGACCAGTCGCCCTACGTCCGGCGGCAGGCGGCCGAGGCCCTGAACTTCCAGCTCACGCTGCTCATCGGCTGGTTCATCTCGTTCATCCTGGCGTTCTTCATCATCGGGGCGTTCCTGATGCTCGCCCTGTGGATCGGCGCCCTGGTGTTCGTCATCCTGGCGTCGATGGCCGCCTACCGCGGCGAGGACTACCAGTATCCGATCAACATCCGCATGGTCACCTGACCGGGGCGCTCACACCATCAGGTCGCGGATCAGCCCGTCGGCGAGGAGGCGCCCGCCAAGGGTGAGGACCATCCGGTCCTCACCGGCGAGCGCCTCTCCGTCGAGCAGCCCGTCGGCCGCCGCGCGCTCCACCACGGGGCGGGCGGCCGGGTCGACCTCTGCCACCGGGTGCCCGGTGACCAGCCTGAGCTGGAGCATCAGCCGCTCCACCGCACGGTCCCGCTCCGACAGCACCTCGCGGGCGTGCGCGGGCGACACACCCTGGGCCAGGCGGGCCGAGTAGGCGGCCGGGTGCTTGACGTTCCACCAGCGCGTGCCGCCGACGTGGCTGTGCGCGCCGGGGCCGACGCCCCACCAGTCGCCGCCGGTCCAGTAGAGCAGATTGTGCCTGCACCGCGCCGCCTCGGTGGCGGCCCAGTTCGACACCTCGTACCAGCGCAGCCCGGCGGCGGTGAGCATCTCGTCGGCGATCAGGTAGCGGTCGGCGGCCACGTCGTCGTCGGGCATCGGCAGCTCGCCACGCCGGATCCGGGCCGCGAGCCGGGTGCCGTCCTCCACGATGAGCGAGTAGGCCGACACGTGGTCGGGGCCGGCGTCCAGCGCCGCCGCGAGCGAGCCGCGCCAGTCGGCGTCGGACTCTCCGGGCGTGCCGTAGATGAGGTCCAGGTTGACGTGCTCGAAACCGGCCGCGTGCGCCTCGCGTACGGCCTGCGCGGCCCGCCCCGGCGTGTGCCGCCGGTCCAGCACCCGCAGCACGTGCTCGCCCGCGCTCTGCATGCCCAGGCTCACCCGGGTGAAGCCGCCCTCGCGCAGGACGGCCAGCGCGGCCTCGTCCACCGACTCGGGGTTGGCCTCCGTCGTGACCTCCGCCCCTTCGGCCAGCCCGAATTCGTCGCCGATCGCGCGCAGGATCCGCACCAGGTCGCCGGGCGGGAGCAGGGTGGGCGTGCCGCCGCCGACGAACACCGTCTCGGCGCGCGGGGGCGTGGCACCGGAGCGTTCGAGCACCCGGCGCGCCATCCGGATCTCCGCGATGGCGGTGTCGGCGTAGTCGCGGGGAGACGCGCCCGGCCCCAGCTCGTCGCCGGTGTAGGTGTTGAAGTCGCAGTAGCCGCAGCGGGTGACGCAGAACGGCACGTGCACGTAGAAGCCGAACGGCCGGGAGCCGAGGCCGCGCAGCGCGGGCGCGGGCAGCTCGCCGGACTCGGGCACGGCTTCGCCGTCGGGCAGGGTGGCAGGCACCCCTTCAGTCTGCCGTCACCGGGCGAGTGCGTCGGCCGTCCGGCTTGGCGTTCCAGCTTTTGGGGCGAACCGCAATGGCATGGATCGTGAATCACTACTCTCTGTGGCGACCTGCCCGGGATATGCTACGAGCACCCCTCAACGGAGCGCCGATGGACGAGATCCACAGTGCGAGCGGCTCGCCGCCCCAGGAACCACCCGCGCCACCTCAGGAACCACAGCAGTCCCACGTGCCCGCGACCGGGCAGGACGACGAGCGGGAGGCCACGCGGGCCGTCCACGCCGGGTCACAGCCCCTCGCCGCACCACCCGCGGGGCCGCCCACCGGGCCACAGCCCTTCGCTGGACCACCCACCGGGCCGCGGCCCCGCACCGCACCGCCCGTCGGGCCGCCCGCCGATCCCCCACCACCGGGGGCGCCTCCGGGGGCACCGCCACAGGCCGGCGCGGCGGGCTACCAGCCACCGCTGCCGCCGCCCGGGGGGCCGCCGCTGCGAAACGCCACCCGCTACCTCTGCGCGGGCGCCTACCTCGACCAGCGGTTCCGCGACCGCGTGCTGCGCGAACTGCTCGACGACCGGCACCGCGCCGTCGCGCCGTCCTACGGCGGCGTCGATCTGATCCCCGTGCTGTCGCACTGCCTGCGGGCCGAGCGGCTCACCGTGCTGCGCGACGTCTTCGTCACGCTGCTCCTGATGCTGTGCCTGTTCGTGCCGCCCGCCATCCTGATCGTGCTGACCCTGCTCCCGCTCGCGCTCTGGACCCTCCCCGGCCTTCGCCAGGGCGGCGTCCTGACCAAGGCCGTGCTGTGGGGCCTGACGGCGGCGGCGGTGATGTTCGTCGTGCTGCCGCTCTTCGCGGCCGACCTGTTCGCCGGCGAGTACGACCTGCTGACCGGTGAGTACACCTCCGGAACCCTGAGGCTCGGCACGATGGCGATACCGATCCTCATCGCCGCGCTGCCGTTCGTGGTCGCGCTGGGCTACCGCGTGATGTGGTACCTCACGCTGTCCGAGCGCCTGAAGCCCGGCGCGCACGACTCCGCCCCCGACGACACCACCCCGCACGACGATCGCCTGCAGTACATCAACCGCGCGCAGTGGGGCAACATCACCCTCTACGGCGACGAGAACCCGTTCGTGGGCGCGGGCCACATCCGGCGGTCCTGGTCCATCGCCGTCGAACTCGACCGCAAACAGCCCACCGGAGCCGACCTGCGCCGGCCGCGCGCCCCCAGACGCAGGGAGCAGGTCGAGATCGACAGCGTCGACCTGCACGACTTCGTGCGCGACCGCCTGCACCAGATGCGCGACGCCGTGGGCGACCCCGCGCAGCGCGTCGAAGGGCTCCACATCACCGACCACCTGGCCGTGCGAGGCACCTTCACCCGCCGCGACTGGCCCGACGCCAGGGCCCGCGACTGGAACACCCCCGCGCACAGCCACCCGCTGATCGACTCCGACACCGGGATGCCGCACTACGAGGCACCGAAGGACACCATCGACGCGGTGACCAGGCATCCGCAGGGCGGCGTCCGCCACTACCAGCGGGTCACCGTCAACGTCGAGGGCCAGGAGATCAGGAGCGCCCACGACCTGCTGCTCTCCCCCGCCGAGGACCGCGAGATCGTGGTGTCCGCGTTCATCCACCTGGCGGTCGAGGGGCGGATGCTCTACACGCAGCTCGTGGTCACGCTGCTGCCCCCGGTCAGGGCCGACTTCCACGTGATCGACATGCTGCCCTCGCTGCCCCGGCCGATCGTGGTGTGGCGGGCGGCCAAGGCGTCGCCGTACGACCTGGTGGCCGACGTGCTGTTCGGGCCCGCGCGGCTGGTCAGCACGGTCTGCCGGAACGCCGTGCGCGGGATCCGGCAGCGCAACCCGGCCCGCTACCTGGTCTATCCCTTCGGCGCCCGGGAGAGCGTCCGCGAGATGGGCGCCGCGCCCAGAGTCGACCGGTTCATGCAGGTCCTGGACGCCGACAAGTACACCAAGCTGATCGAGCAGCGGCTGACCGAAGCGGTGCTCGACTACCTGGAGGCCCGCGACATCGACACGGCGGGCTTCCGCGACCAGGCCACGATGCTGATCAACAACGGCGCCATCATCTCCGGCGGCAACGTGAGCGGCCCGGTCGCGGCCGGCTCCCACGCCTCGGCCAGGCAGCACCAGCACGGGCAGGCACAGCAGGGCGGGGGCGGGAAGTGACCGAGGTCAACAAGGGCATCCAGATCAGCGGCGGCAACGTGCAGGGGCCGATGGCGGTCGGCGCGAACGCGCGAGCCGAGCAGTACATCGGCGCGAGCCGGGCGAGCGAGGACGACGTCGCCCGGCTGCTCGCCCGGATTCGCGAGCTGGTCGAGGAGCACCGCGCCGAACTCGGCGACCAGGCACGGCCCGCGCTGCGAGAGGCCGACCGGATCGAGGCCGAGCTGGCCGAGGACGACCCCGACGCCGACTTCCTGTCCGACTCCCTGGATCGGATGACGCGCCGCGTCACGGCCGTGACGACCCTCACCCAGGCGGTCGGCGCCCTGGCCGCGCTCATCCTGAACTGATCACGTCGGGGCCGCGTGCGGCTACGCGGCCTCGGGGGCGATCCAGACCGGGGTCCAGCCGGGCGCCTCGTGGAAGCGGCGCAACTCGGCCAGGCCGCTCACGATACCGGTCCAGCCCGGGTACGGCGGGCGCCGCGTGTCGAACCCGCTCTGCACGAGGGTGAGCCTGGTCTTGCCGCCCGACCCGGCGAGCTCCCAGGTGGAGACCCCGAAGCCGGCGCCCCAGTCGATGGTCAGCCGCTCGTCGGGGACCAGGTCGAGGATCCTGGCCGGGTCGGGGTCGGCGTCGAGCCCGCCCATCGCGTACCGGCCGCCGACATGGGGCTCGATCCCGATCGGCATGCCGAACCAGGCGGTGGTCTTCTCGGAGTCGATCAGCGAGTCGTAGACCGCGCTCACCGGCGCGGCGATCAGCGCCTCGGCCCGCAGCTCGGCGGAGGTGAAGTCGACCTTGATGGGCTCGTCGCCTTCCAGGTGGGCGACCAGGTTGGCGATCGCCAGCGCCCAGAAGGTCTGCAGGACGCCCCGGATGCTCCTGCCGGTGATCACGTCCTGGAAGTCGAAGTGGGTCTGGGTGAGCGTGAGGAGGGTGGACTCAGCGGTCTCCTCGGCAAGGCCGATCTCGGCCGTGGTCTCCTCGCCGTCGAGCAGCCACGTGAACCGCAGGCCGTTGTCGTCGGCCCGGGTCAGCGTCTGGTGGGGGGCGTCGCCCTCGGGGGTGTAGCGGCCCCAGAAGTGGTAACGGTCCGGCAGCTCGACGTCCGCGTACTCGGCCAGCCAGACCCGCATCGCCTCGGGGTCGGTGAGCGCGTGCCGTACCTCCTTGATGGGCGCCGGCACGCGGGCGGTCATCGTCAGCGGTTCGGTCACCGTTCGCTCCTCCTCGAAACACCTTTTGAGAAAATCACTCTTTACATAAAAGTGTCATTTGTCAATATCGCCGGGAAGGTCACCCCAGGTGGCGGGGTGGATCAGATCTCGTGCGGGGCCCGCGTCGGCAGGCCGTGCTCCTCGGCCACCGGGTTCCACAGCGCGAGGAACTCCTCCTTCGCGCTGGTCGCCTTGGTGGAGGACGACAGGCCGCTCTGGTAGTCGGGATCGCCGGTCCAGTCGGAGTCGCAGTCACCGGCCCGGCGGCGGCCCCAGGTCAGGAAGCTCTCGTCGGCGTCGAGCGACGCCTGCAGGGCGCTGGTGAGGCGCTCCTTGATGCCCTCGCCGTCGGTGAAGGCGTCGACCTGGAGGGAGCCGATCTTCTCGACCTGCTCGCGGCGGGCGTCGGTGACCCGCTGGACGGTACTGATCGCGGAGTCGGTGTCACTGCACTCGCGCAGGCTGGTGAGCGCGGGGCCGAGCCCCGACCGCGCGCCTCCGCTGTCGGACAGCAGGTCGTCGACGGCCTGCGCCTGCTCCTTCGCCCCGCCGCCGGTACCGCCCGACTCCTCGGGGTCCGCGGTGGGCTCATCGGACGCGCCCTCCGTCGGCTCCCCGGTCTCCCCCGGCTCACCGGAACCGGTGCCCGTGGAGTCCTGCCCGGTCGATGTGGACGGCGCGCTGACGGGCGTCGTGCCGGGGGTGTTCCCGCGCATCACGAACCACATCACCCCGGCCGTGACCACGGCCGCCATCACGGCCGCGACGACAGGCCAGAGCACCCGCCTGCCACGCCCGCGCGGCTCGTCACCGCCGTTCCCACCCCCAGACCAGACCTCGGTCTCCCCAGAACGCCCCGGCTCACGCCAAGCCCCTCCGCCCTCCCCAAGCCCCCCATAAGCCTCCCCGCCCCCAGGCGCAGGCTCCCCAAAGAACGCCGTAGCCGCGGGCCTCTCGCCCCACGCCCCGGCGGGCGGACCGAGGGAACCAGAAGAGGAGGGAGAACCCGGATCCACCGAGCCGGGACCACCCGAAGGCCCCGAGCCCCCAGCCCATGCGGCCCCACCGACCAACGTCGGGCCAGACCCGCCCCCCTCCCGCCGCCCAGGGTCGGCCGAGCCGGAGGCCCCCTCAGAACGGCCCACAGCGCCTAAGGGGCCAGAAGCGGGCCAGCGCCCCTCGGGGCCACTGGAAGAGGCGGTAGAGGACGGACCGGCCGCCCCGGGGCCACCCGATGCGCCCGCCGCGCCCGACCACGCAGGCCCAGCCGAAGCCCCTGCCCCGCCCGCCGCGTCCTCCGATCCACCGACCCACGTCGGGCCGGAGGCGGACGGGGCGGTGGGGCCGACTGGTGCGCCTCGGCCGCTGGGCCATGGGGAACCTGGCGACGCCTCTGCTCCGCCGCCCGGGCCCTCCGATTCGCTGGGCCATTTGAATCCGCCGCGGCCGAGGGCGCCTGGGTCGGTGGGGCCGAAGGCTCCGCCGTATTCGCTGGAGCGGGCGGTGCGGTCGTCCGGGGGGTTCGGGGCGGAGGGGGCTTCGGGGAGGACGGGCCAGCCGCCGGGCTCGTAGTGGGTGGCCTCGGGGCGGACACGGCGGGTGGTCTCAGCGGACTCGGACGACTCGGCGGGCTCCTCGCCGGTGGGGCGGGAGTGCCTGCCGTACGGGAAGGCGTGGCGGGGGCGCGGTGGGCGGGCGTCGGGACGGCCCGGTGGCGGGGAGGGTGACGACGACTCGGGCGAGGAGGAGCCGAAGCTCTGGGGCCGGGGGACGGCGCCCTCGGCGCGCTGGGGTGGCGTGCCGGACGCGCCCCAGCCGCCCGAAGGCCCGGACGGCGGGTCGGTTGCAGAGGACTCGGCCGGTGTGCCACATCTGGGACACCGTCCGAGATCTCCGACATGCACCCCGCATCTCCGGCACGCACGCTGGTCGTCCATCCGCAGCCCCACCTCCAGCCGTCGGCGGCCGGGCCCGATGACCCGCCCGCCGGGAGGAAAGCACCCGTGTAACCGTACCTTCAGGACGCCGGCACCCGCAGCCCTCGCCGACCACCTACCGCGAGGTTAACCGAGCGGGCCCGTTCGGCGGCGGAATAATTCCCCGCCACCGTTGACTCGGCGTGCGCGCGGTTCTACGATCCGGAACATCTTTAAGGAAAGTTTCCTATAAGTTGCCGTCAAGTCCGCAGCGCATTCCACCACCCCCCAGCCGTGGAGTTCACGTGGTCAGACTCGGAAGGTACATCGCCGCCACCGCCTCGGCCGTCGCCCTAGCCGCGACGGCCGTGGCCCTGCCGGCCCAGGCTCAATCGCTCGACCGCGACCGCCCCTCGCACGACGACCGCTTCAAGCGCGTCGGCTACTTCGTGCAGTGGGGCGTCTACGAGCGCAACTACCACGTCAAGGACCTTGAGGCGAGCGGCGCCCCGCGCAAGCTCACCCATATCAACTACGCGTTCAGCGACGTCACCGCACAGGGTGTCTGCAAGTCCTCCGACCCCTGGGCCGACTGGCAGCGCCCCGTGCCCGCCGAGCAGAGCGTGGACGGCAAGGCCGACGCCGAGAACCAGGTGATCAAGGGCAACCTCAACCAGTTGAGGAAGCTCAAGGCCCGCAACCCCAACCTGAAGATCCTGATCTCCCTCGGCGGCTGGACCCTCTCCAAGTACTTCTCCGACGCGGTGCTGACGCCGGAGGCCCGCACCAAGTTCGCGTCCTCCTGCATCGACCTGTGGCTCAAGGGCAACCTGCCCGACCTGCCGCCGGGCGCCGCCGCGGGCATCTTCGACGGCATCGACCTGGACTGGGAGTGGCCCGGCTCGCCCGGCGAGGTGGGCAACGTGGTCCGGCCCGAGGACAAGCCGAACTTCAGCCTGTTCCTGGCCGAGCTGCGCAAGCAGATGAACGCCTACAACCGGCGCGCGCAGATCACCGCCTTCCTGCCGGCCGCGGCCTCCAAGATCGACCCGGGGATCGAGGTCCCCAAGGTCTTCAAGGAGCTCGACTTCGCCACCGTCCAGGGCTACGACCTGCACGGCCCCTGGGACGCGAAGACCGGCCACAACGGCAACCTGTACACCGACAAGCGCGACCCGTACCCGGTCCGCTTCAGCGTGGACCAGACGGTGCGCGACTTCATCGACCGGGGCGCCCCGCGTCGGAAGATCGTCGTCGGCGTGCCCGCCTACGGCCACGGCTGGACCGGCGTCAAGGGCGGCGACGGCCTGTGGCAGCCCGCCACCGGCCCGGCTCCCGGCAAGTTCGCCGCGGGCTCCGAGGACTACAAGCTCCTCAAGGGCAAGCCTGGCAAGCGCTACCGAGACCTGCGCACCGGCGCGCTGTGGATGTACGACGGTAACGAGTTCTGGTCGTACGACGACCCGGTCTCGCTCACCCAGAAGGCCCTCTACATCAGGGCCAAGGGCCTCGGTGGCTCGATGATGTGGTCTCTCGACCAGGACGACGAGAAGGCATCGCTCACCTCGGCTCTCTACCGGGTTCTCCGCTAAGCGGAGGCCGTCCCACCAGACCGGGCGGGGTCGCGTGTCCTGGGGTCAGTGCGCGCCCCCGCCCGTTTCACCTTTCCTCACCGTTTCACCCCGGATCTCCCGCTCAGGCGGCGCCGAGGACGCGCTGGGCGACGCGGTCCCATTTGTCGCTCCGCCCCGGTACGTCCAGCACGCGCCGCAACAGGTCCTTGTCGCCGTGGTAGGCGCGGAACGCCTCGGCGATGGTGACGCCCTCCTCGGGGCGGTGGACGATCTCGATCGGGTCGCCGGCCTGGACCTCGCCCTCGGCGAGCACACGGAAGTAGGCGCCGACACGCCCCGCAGCGGTGAAGCGCTTGACCCAGCCGGGTTCGTCCATCCAGTTGCGGAACGTCACGCACGGCACGCGCGGGGCCGTCACCTCGATCAGCGCGCCGCCCGCCCGCCACCGCTCGCCGAGCAGCGCGCCGGTGAGGTCGGGACCCTCGGTGGTGAGGTTCTCGCCGAACCTCCCATCACGCAGGTCGCGGCCGAGTTCGCGCTCCCACCACTCGTAGTCTTCGCGGGCGTAGGCGTAGACCGCCTGGTCGAGACCGCCATGGCTGGCGGTGTCGCCCTGTTCGTCACCCTGCAGGCCGTATTCGCCGACGTGTGTCGGCCCGGTCACGGGCGACTTGTCGATCGCCGTCCGCCCGGGCGCACCCGCCCATTCGGCGTCGGCCACCCGGCCGACGTTCACCGAGACAACGCGCATGCGGCCGACGCTAGCCGACGTCCGGCGGCTCGGGCCAGCCGTTATCGGCGGACGGCGCGCGCCCGCCCTGCGCGGGCAGCAGCGACGCGAGCTGGAGCACCGGCTCGACCATCGCCTGACGCGCCTCCTCCGGCGAGCCCTCCCCCGGTCCTTCGCCGCCGAAGCACGCCGCGGCGGCATCGAGGACGGCGTAGAGCACCGTCGAGTCGGGATAGGGCACCTCGACCAGGATCGTGCCGTCGGGCGCGACCTCGGTGAGCTTGACATGATCGCGCAGGATCCGCTGGATCTCCGCGGCCATCGCGCTCCCCAGCATCGCGGCCCGCACGAACCGCTCCGGGTGTGCAAGGACCGCCTGACCTTCCTCAGCCACAACCGAACCTCCCGTTCGCACACAAGTTCGATCAAACGCTATGACATGACACTGACAATTTCCCGCCGCGCCCATGAATTCAGCTCAGTATGGACATATGCGAATTCGTATAGGAGATGTGTCGCTCTACTTCGACGTCGATGGAAGCGCCCTCGTCCCCGAGGGGCCCTGCATGGCGGAACGGCCCACGATCATCGCCCTGCACGGCGGCCCCGGCGCCGACCACTCGCTGTTCAAACCGGTCTTCGACGCCGCCACGGACTTCGCCCAGGTGATCTATCTGGACCAGCGCGGCAGCGGCAGATCCGACCGCGCCGACCCGCGCACCTGGACGTGGGAGCGGTGGGCCGACGATGTCACCGCCTTCTGCGACGCCCTGGACATCGCCGCCCCGGTGCTGGTGGGCACGTCCAGCGGCGGCTGGGTCGCGCTGACGGCCGCGATCCGCCATCCCCACCGCTTCGCGGGCCTGGTCCTGGACAGCGTCATGCCAGGGCCCTCAGAGGAACGCCTGGCCGTCTTCGAGCGCCTGGGCGGCCCGGAGGCCCGGGAGGTCGCCCGGCGCTACTGGAGCGGCGAGCGGGGCCAGGAGATACGGCAGGCGTGGGAACGCGTCTGCCTCCCCCTTTACTCCCGCCACCCGGGCGGCCACCCCGACGCCAAGGACAGGTTCCACCGGATCCGCTGGAACAACGACGTCCTCGACCACTTCCGGCACACGCTCGCCGGCTCCTTCGACCCTTGGGACCGCTTATCCGGCGTGCTCTGCCCGACGCTCATCCTGGCGGGCGCGGACGACCCGGTGGCCACACCGCCGGCCGCCCGCCGTCTCGCGGACGGCCTCACCGGGACGCCGGCCGTCCTGCGGGTGCTGCCCGAGAGCGGGCACGGCGTCTTCCGCGAGGTGCCCGAGCGGGCGTTCCCGCTGCTGCGCGACTTCCTGTGCCGGTGCCCGGGGCACTCGCCGTCGTAGGGCCGCGCCGAACCGGGTTTCCGCTACTTCTTGGGCTTGTCTCCGGAGGAGTCGGTGGACAGCGCGGCGACGAACGCCTCCTGCGGCACCTCGACGCGACCGACCATCTTCATCCGCTTCTTGCCCTCCTTCTGCTTCTCCAGCAGCTTGCGCTTCCGGCTGATGTCACCGCCGTAGCACTTGGCCAGCACGTCCTTGCGGATGGCGCGGATGTTCTCGCGGGCGATCACCCGGGCGCCGATGGCGGCCTGGATGGGCACCTCGAACTGCTGCCGTGGGATCAGCTCACGCAGCTTCTTGGCCATCTCGACGCCGTAGGCGTAGGCCTTCTCGCGGTGCACGATGGCGCTGAAGGCGTCGACCGCCTCGCCCTGCAAGAGGATGTCGACCTTGACCAGATCGGCCTCCTGCTCGCCGGAGGGCTCGTAGTCGAGCGATGCGTAGCCGCGGGTGCGCGACTTGAGCTGGTCGAAGAAGTCGAAGATGATCTCGGCCAGCGGGAGCGTGTACCGGATCTCGACACGGTCCTCGGACAGGTAGTCCATGCCGAGCAGGGCGCCGCGACGCCCCTGACACAGCTCCATGATCGCCCCGATGTGGTCCGACGGGGCCAGGACGGTGGCCTTGACCACGGGCTCGTGAATGGTCGCGATCTTGCCCGAGGGGAACTCGGACGGGTTGGTGACGATCAGCTCCTTGGAGTCCTCCATCACCACCCGGTAGATGACGTTGGGGGCGGTGGAGATCAGCGAGAGGTTGAACTCGCGCTCCAGCCGTTCACGGACGATCTCCATGTGCAGCAGGCCCAGGAAGCCGCAGCGGAAGCCGAAGCCGAGCGCGGCGGAGGTCTCGGGCTCGTAGACGAGCGCGGCGTCGTTGAGCCGCAGCTTGTCGAGGGCCTCGCGCAGCTCGGGGTAGTCGTCGCCGTCGATCGGGTAGAGCCCGGAGTAGACCATCGGGCGCGGGTTGTCGTAGCCGCCGAGCATCTCCTGGGCGGGGCGCACCGCGGAGGTGACGGTGTCGCCCACCCGCGACTGGCGGACGTCCTTCACGCCGGTGATCAGGTAGCCGACCTCGCCGACGCCCAGACCGGCGGCGGACACGGCGGGCTCGGGCGAGATGACCCCGATCTCCAGCGTCTCGTGCTGGGCGGTCGTGGACATCATCAGCAGCCGCTCGCGCTTGCCCAGGTGCCCGTCGATCACCCGGACGTAGGTGACCACGCCCCGGTAGGTGTCGTAGACGGAGTCGAAGATCAGCGCCCGCGCGGGCCGGTCGGCCCGGCCGACCGGAGCGGGGACCTCGGCGACGACCTTGTCCAGCAGCTCGGCCACGCCCACGCCGGTCTTGCCGGACACCCGCAGCACGTCGCCGGGCTCGCAGCCGATCAGGTGGGCCAGCTCCTCGGCGTACTTGTCGGGCTGCGCCGCCGGGAGGTCGATCTTGTTGAGCACCGGGATGATGTGCAGGTCGGCGCTCATCGCCAGGTAGAGGTTGGCGAGGGTCTGCGCCTCGATGCCCTGCGCGGCGTCGACGAGCAGGACCGCGCCTTCGCACGCGGCCAGCGACCGCGACACCTCGTAGGTGAAGTCGACGTGGCCGGGCGTGTCGATCATGTTCAGCACGTACTCGGCGCCGTCGACCTGCCAGGGCAGGCGCACGGCCTGCGACTTGATGGTGATGCCCCGCTCGCGCTCGATGTCCATCCGGTCGAGGTACTGGGCGCGCATCTGGCGTTCCTCGACCACGCCGGTGAGCTGCAGCATGCGGTCGGCGAGCGTCGACTTCCCGTGGTCGATGTGCGCGATGATGCAGAAGTTCCTGATCACCGCGGGATCGGTCTGGCCTGGCTGGATGCGCACCGGAGTCCGTTTCGGCTGGGCCGCTTAGAGCGGGGTGGGACAGCGCCGGAGCCCTCTGGCTTTGCTCGGTCGGCTGTTGCTTGCGGGCGCCGGATCCAGCCGGCGCCTGTCTGCAAGTTTAGCGAGGAGCCCGGCGCGCTCGGCCCACCCGGCCCGTCCGGTACGCGGCTTTGACGCCGGGGGCCGCCGCTGGGCGACAATGCCGGATGAACACCGCGAAGATCGTGGCGCGCCGCGTGGCCCGCCTGGGGGCCTGGGGGCTGGTCGTGCTGCTCGTCTGGACCGGCGCGCTGGCCGCCGCGTTCGGCGCCCAGTACGCCGGCACGCCCGCGTCGTGGGCGGGCACCACCGGCCGTGACGCGCTGTGGCTCGGGCACGCGTGGGTGGACGGCAGGCGCACCGAACGCGACCTCGACGCGCTGGCGGCCCGCCTGCGCGGCACCGGCATCCGCGATGTCTACGTGCACGCCGGGCCTTTCGAGTGGGACGGCAGGTTGGACCCCGCGAAATACCCCAACGCACGAAATTTCCTGAGCTGGTGGCGCGCCCGCCTCCCCGACGTCCGCGTCTCCGCCTGGCTCGGCCAGGCCGTCAAGGACGGCCTCGACCTCGACGACCCCGCCGCCCGGCGGCGGGTGCTCGATGGAGCCCGCGACATCATGGCCACCGGCTTCGACGGCGTCCACTACAACTTCGAGCCGATCGGCGACGGCGACGCCGAGTTCCTCGACCTGCTCGACCGCACCCGCCCCATCGTCGGCGAGCGGGGCCTGCTGACCACGTCGGTCCCCCAGGTCGAGCCGTACTCGGGGCTGCGCCCGATCGCCCGCGCCGTGCTCGGCCACGACAAATACTGGTCGCGCGAGTACCTGACCGAGGTCGCCGCCAGGAGCGACCAGGTGGCGATCATGACCTACGACGCGTTCCTGCCGGTCACCTCGCTCTACGGCGGCCACGTCGCCCGCCAGGCGGCCATCGCGCTGGAGATCCTCCCCGAGGACGGCGCGGACATCCTCATCGGCGCGCCCGCCTACCACGACCACGGCGTACCGCTGCTGGACGCCGCCGAGAGCGTGGCCGCCGCCGCCGAGGGGGCCCGGCTCGCGCTCACCGAGTACGGCAGGCCCAGGCAGGGCTTCGGCCTCGCGCTGTACGTAGACTTCGCCGCGACCGAGGAGGACTGGGCGGAATATCGCCGGTACTGGACGCGTGACCGGTAGACTGCACGCGAGAGTACCTGGCCGCTTAATTTGAGCTGCGCGCCGCAGACTTGGTAACCTGTTCAACTGCGTGTGGCGCGCCCTCTCAACTTGCCCGCGCGCCCCATCCAACCGACCTGCAGACCGAGGCTTCCTTCGTGGCGAACATCAAGTCCCAGATCAAGCGCAACCGGCAGAACGAGAAGCACCGGATGCGCAACAAGGCTGTCAAGTCGTCCCTGAAGACGGCGATCCGCAAGTTCCGTGAGGCCGCCGAGCAGGGTGGCAATCCGGACGAGGCCGTGGCGCTCATGCGCGCCGCCTCGCGCCAGCTCGACAAAGCCGTCAGCAAGGGCGTCATTCACAAGAACCAGGCGGCCAACCGCAAGTCGGCGATCGCCAAGCGCGCCGCCGAGCTGACGGCTGCCGCCAGCTGAACCGCGCGCCCAGCGACGATCGGCATCACGCCGCACTCCCCGCTACGGGGGTGCGGCGTTTTCGCTTTCCCGGCCCTCTCCGAGGCTCCGGGAGCGCTAAACCGCCGCACGGCCCGCGGAATGTCACGATTTCGATATCACATCCGCATAGACGCGAGATATCGGGTGCACAACCGTGGTAGGCGCCCTCTTGCCCCGTACCCGAGCCCTCCTCAATGGTGCATACGGCAGTCGGAACCGGTGATCATCACGGGAGGCGGATCGCATGCGGGGGAGGGTGCCGCTCGTCCTGCGACGCGCGCTGAGCGAGCCGTTGCTGCTCCTGGCCGCCCTCGGCTCGATCCTGCTGGCCACGACCACGCTCGTGGCGCTGAGCACGTACGCGTCGTCTGTCGTGGACATGGGCGTACGGCGGGCCGTGCAGACCGCCACGGTGCAGACCACCTCGGCGGGGATCACCTCCACCGTCACCCAGGACGGCTTCGCGGCGCTGGACACCGCCGTACGCGACCGGATGCGCGCGGCCTACCAGGGGCTGCCGGTCACGGTCGGCGTCAACGCGCTGTCCGACTCCTACGCGATGCCCGGCCAGGAAACGCGTAAGACCCCGGACCTGACCCGTTTCGGGGTCTTCGAGAACATCGACCGGCACGCGCGGCTGGAGTCCGGCCGCTGGCCCGCCCCGGCGTCCGAGTCCGCGTCCTCCGTCGAGGCGGCCGTGTCGCAGACGGCCGCCCGCGTCATGGGCGTCACGGCTGGCAGCGAGATCACCGTCGCCTCCCGCCTGCGCGGACGCCCGCCGGTGCGCGTCGCCGTCACCGGCGTGTTCGCGCTGAACGACCCCTACGATGGCCGCTGGACCGCCGAGCGCCTGCTGACCAGCGGCGTCGAGACCGGCGAGTACTCCACCTACGGCCCGCTGGTGGTGCCCAGGGAGACCTTCGCCGCGCGGTTCACCACCAGCGTCGCCGCCACCTGGCTCGCCGTGCCCGACCTGCGCCCGCTCCCGCCGGACCGGCTCGGCGCGCTGGCCGACTCGGTCGGCGCGCTCACCCGGATCGACGACAAGGCGCTGCCCGGCTGCTCGGGCTGCGCCGCGCACAGCAGCCTGCCCGCGATGTCGGCCCAGCTCACCACCGCCGCGTTGGTCGCCCGCTCCACCATGATGGTGCCCATCCTGCAACTGCTGCTACTGGCCGCGTACGCGCTGATGCTCACCGCGCGGCTGCTCGCCGACCACCGCCGCATGGAGGTCGCACTGCTGCGCTCACGGGGCGCCGGCACCGTGCGCCTGGCCGCCCTCGCCGGGGGCGAGGCGCTCATCGTGGCCGTCCCCTGCGCGCTGGCCGCCCCTTTCCTCGCCGCGCCACTGCTCCAGCTCGTCGCCTCCATTCCGTGGATCAAGGCCAGCGGGGTACGGCCCGCCTCGGCCGCCGACCCCATGGGGTTCCTGGTGTCCGGGCTGGTCGCGCTGGCCTGCGCGGTGCTGCTGGCGCTGCCCGCCGTGCGCGGGGCACGCCGTACCTACGTCGAGGAGCAGTCGGCGCGCGGGCGCGGCGACCGCAGCGGGCTGTTCCAGCGGGCCGGGGCGGACATCGCACTGCTGGCCGTCGCTGCGCTGGCGATCTGGCAGCTTCAGCACTACGGCGCGCCGGTGACCGCGACCAGCGGCGGCGGGCTCGGCCTCGACCCACTGATCATCACCGGTCCCGCGCTCGCCCTGCTGTGCGGTGGGATGCTGGGCCTGCGCCTGGTGCCCAGGGTGTCCGCGCTGGCCGAACGGATCACCTCGCGGCGCGTCGGCCTGGCCCCCGCGCTCGGCGCGTGGCAGGTCAGCAGGCGTCCGATGCGCTATTCCGGCCCCGCGCTGCTGCTGACCATGGCGGTGGCCATCGGGGTGGTGTCCATGGCGACCGCCTCGACCTGGCGCGGCTCTCAGGAGGACCAGGCCAGGCACCAGGCCGGGGCCGACCTCCGGGTGGCCGGATCCGCCGAGGGCGCCGAGCTGGGCCCGCTCGGCCGCGGCACCGCATACGCGGCGCTGCCCGGCGTGGCCGCGCTGAGCCCCGCCTACCGCAGCAGCGGCGAGTTCGGCGGCAACCAGGTGACCATGCTCACCCTGAACGCCGACCGGATCCCCGGCCTGATCAACCTGCGCGCCGACCTGTCGGACGCGCCGCTCGCCGCGCTCGCCGCCCGCCTGGCCGAGGGCAGGCCCGAGACGTCCGCGCTGCCGATCCCCGGCACGCCGTCCGAGCTGACCGTCGCCGTCCGCGCCGAGACGCAGACCGGGGTCCCCGGCGAGCTCAGGATGACGATCGAGGACGCCCTCGGCGTCCGCCACGACCTCCGCCTCGGCCCGCTGCGGACCGGCGCCAGCGAGGTGACGGCCGACCTGGCGGCGCTGACCGGGCGCACCGGGAAGCTGAGCCACCCGCTGTCGGTGCGCGGGTTCACCGTGTCCGCCCCGCCCGGAGGGGGCCGCTTCACGGTGGCCGTCGAGAGCGTCCGCGTGCGGGGCGGCGAGGCGCTCGCCCTGCCGCAGGGCGTCCAGTGGGGCCACCAGGCGCTCGGCGGCCAGGCCACGGCGGGTGAGGGCGACCTCAAGGTCAGCGGGGACGACGGCCTGTTCACCGTCGAGGCCGCCGCAGGACCGGCCCGGGTGGCCCTGGTGCCGCTTCCGCAGGGCACGCCCGGCCTGGCCGGGACCGCCGCCGCGCCGCTGCCCGTCGTGATCACCCGCGAGCTGGCCACGGCCGAACGGCTGACGACCGGGCAGCGGGCCAGCGTCACGTTCGACCAGCGGCCCACGGCCGTGTCGATCGCCGGGATCGTCGAGACGCTTCCGGGCTCCGCGAACGGACGGCCCGCCGTCCTGGCCGACTGGGAGACCACCCAGGCGCGCGACCTGATGGCGGGGGCGCCCTCCCGGCCCGCCACCGAATGGTGGCTGGCCGCGCGCGGCGGCGACACCGCCCCCGCCGTGGCCGAACTGGCCCGCCACCCGACGTGGGAGCAGACGGTGGTGGACCGCGTCGCGCTCACCCGCGACCTGCGCGACGACCCGCTGGCCAGTGGCCTGCAGGGGGCACTGATCCTCGGCTTCGCCGCCGCGCTGGTGTTCGCCCTGCTCGGCTTCCTGGTCAACGCGGCGGTCGCGGCGCGCGAACGCGCGTCGGAGTTCGCCATCCTGCGCGCGCTGGGCATGAGCTTCCGCCAGGTGCTCGGCCTGCTGGCCGTCGAGCAGGCGTTCCTGATCGGGTTGTCGCTGCTGGCCGGGACCGGCCTTGCGGTGGCCGTCGCGGCGCTGGTCGTCCCGCACATCGTGGTGACCGGGCAGGCCACCGCCGTCACGCCCGGCGTGCTGCTGGACATTCCGTGGCTCGCCACCGCCGCGTTGCTGGTGGTCGTGGCCGCGCTGCTGTTCGTGATCGTCGCCGGGCTCGCCAGGACGCTGCGCAAGCAGGGCCTGGGCGGCGCGCTTCGGGTCGGGGAGGATCGGTGAACGTGCGTGTGCTGGCCACCCGGGTGCACCCGGGGGCCGCGGCGGTGCTGGCCGTACTGACGCTGAGCGCGTCGCTGCTGATCGGCGGGCTGCCCAGGGCCGTCCAGGGCGCGTACGACGCGGCCCTGCACGACGTCATGAACGGCTCCCCCGCCACCCGGACGGATCTGATCGTCACGCAGACGCCGCAGACCGCCGAGGAGACCATCCCCACCGCGGACGGGTTCTCCAGCGCCGACCGGCGCTGGTGGGGCCTGCTGTCGCCCGAGTTGCGGGCGGTCGCCGAGAGCGGCCCGGCGTCACGGACGCACTACAGCGCCAAGACCGAACAGACCCCCGTCTCCGGGCGGGCCGGCCCGGGCCACCAGAACTACCAGTTCGTCAACATCGGCTGGCTGTCCGACGCCGAGCGCCGGGTCCGTTACGTGGAGGGCAAGCCCCCCGCCGCGGTGACCTCGCTGCGGCAGACCGGCAAACCCGAGATCCCCTGCTTCGACATCGCCCTCACCAAGGAGGCGTCGCAGCGGATGGACCTGCCGGTGGGCACCGTCCTGCTGCTCGGCCACAGCGACGTGGTCGCCGCCCGCGTGACCGGGATCTTCGAGCCGCTGCGGCCAGCCGACCGCTACTGGGACCACAACCGCGACCTGCTCCAGGTCAGGATCCAGGCACAGCCGGGCGCCGACAACAACGAGACGCACATCACCGGCCTCACCTCCGCCGCCACGCTGCCCAAGCTCAACGGCGACTCGCGCCAGCTCAGCTACCGGTGGATCATCCCGGTCGGCTCGGAGAAGCTGAACGCGCGCAACGCCGACGGGGTGATCGACGCCACGGAGGCGTTCACCGACGCGGCCGGGACGCTGGTGATCGGCAGATCGGTCGACCAGGGCGCGCTGCCGGGCGGCGGCAGCCCCGGGCGGGCCACCACCGGGCTCGGTACCCTGCTCGGCGACTTCCTGCTGCGCCTGGGCAACGCCGAGTCGCTGCTGCTGCTCATCCTGGGCGGGCTCACCGCGGTCGCGCTCGGCGTGATCGCGCTGGGCGTGCAACTGCTGACCGACCGGCTGCGGCCCACCCTCGGCCTGATGCGCGCCCGCGGCGCTTCCCTTGGGCAGGTCGTGGGCACCGGCGCGGGAGTGGTCGCGCTGGTGAGTGTCCCGGCGGCGCTGGCGGGCTACGGGCTGTCCTACCTGGTGCCCGGGCCGGTGACGGCCTCCGCGCACCTCGGGCCCGTCGCGCTCGCCGTCACGGCCGTGCTGTTCGCGGCCGGCCGGGTGGCCGTGACGCACCGCACGCCGCTGCACGACCGGCGCGACGACATGGTCGCCCGGCGCCCCTCGCCACGGCGGCTGACCGTGGAGATCGTCGTGATCGCGCTCGCACTCGGCGGGGCCTACCTGCTGCGCACCCGGGGCCTGACCACGTCGGTGGCCGAGCGGGGCGCCGACCCGTTCCTGATGGCGGTGCCGGTCGCGCTGACCGTGGCGTGCGCGCTCATCACGGTGCGCTGCTACCCCTACCCGCTGCGGCTGATCGCGTCGCTGGCCACCCGGCGGCCGAGGGCCGTGCCGTTCCTCGGGCTCACGCTGGCCGCGCGGGCCAGGTCGTTCAGCGCGCTGCCGGTGCTGATCCTGCTGCCCGCGCTGACGGTCTCGGTCTTCGCCTCGGTGATCGCGGGCGGGCTGACCGCCACCCAGCGCGACGCGGCCTGGCAGCGCGCCGGAGCGCACGCGCGGATCGAGAGCACCGTGGCCATCCCGCCGGACGCCGTCGAGCGCGTACGGCGGACGGCGGGCGTCCGCGACGTGATCCCCGCGGCCAAGGGATCCGTCCAGATCGGGCGGGGCAGCGTGTTCGGCACCGGCTTCGCCGTCGATCTGAACGCCTACCGGCGGATCCTCGCCGGTACCCCGCTGTCGATGCCCGCGGCCCCGCCCGACTCGCCGGGACCGGACGTGCCCGCGCTGGTCAGCCCCGAGCTGGCCGGCAACTCCACGCTCCAGATCGGGTGGAGCGCCCGGTTCAGCGTGGCCCCCAAGGGCACCATCACCACCCTGCCCGGCCTGACCGGCAAGCCTCGCGGCCTGATCGTCGTCCCGCTGGACGCCAACGAGCGCGCCGGGACGCGTACCGAGATCAACACCCTGCTGATCAGCGGATCCGGCCTGGACCCCGCCCGCCTGGCCGCCGCCGCGAACCTGTCCGTGCCGCCCATCGTGACCACGGTGGACGACGAGCTGCGCAAGATCACCTCCACCCCGCTGGCCGGTACCGTCCAGACCACGCTGCTCGTGGTGACGCTGGCCCTGGCCGCGTACGCGCTGCTCGCCGTCCTCATCGTGCTGGTGATCACCGGCGCCGACCGTGACACCGCGCTCACCTACCTGCGCACGCTCGGCATGTCCGAACGGCAGGCGCGCGGCCTCACGGTGCTGGAGATCACCCCCATGATCGTGCTGACCGCGCTGGCCGGGCTGCTGCTCGGCCTGGCGCTGCCCGCCGCCCTCGGTCCCGGCATCGATCTCAGCGTCTACGCGGGGAACGCCCAGATCGACGGTTACCCCATCGACGTGCTGACCCCGGTGCTGCTGACGGCGGGACTCGCGGCGGTGGCGGTGGCCGGGGCGTTCGCGCACGCCGCCGTCGCCCGCCGCCGCGCCCTCGGCGGCGCGCTCAGAGTCGGCACAGATTGATCGGCACAGATTGATCGGCACGGACTGAGTTGACAGAGACTGAGTTGGCACAGACTGAGAGGTGAGTGGATGACTCCGCCCCCGTCGCCGTCCGGCCCGGCCGCCACCGCGCCCACCCTGTCCGACCTCGCGGCCAGGGCCGCCCGCGCCCGGCCCGCCTTCGGCGAGCACGCCCACATCCTGTGCGACAACCTGGTCCGCATCTTCAAGACCGAGGGCGTCGAGGTCGTCGCCCTGCAGGGGCTGGACCTCCTGGTCGAGAAGGGCGAGCTGATCGCCGTCGTCGGCGCGTCGGGATCGGGCAAGTCCACCCTGCTCAACGTGCTGTCCGGGCTCGACGTGCCGACCGCTGGGGTGGCCAGGGTCGCGGGCATGGACCTGCTGGCCATGAAACCGAAGGACCGCCTGCGCTACCGCAGGGAGGCCGTCGGCTTCATCTGGCAGCAGACGGCCCGCAACCTGCTGCCCTATTTGACCGGCCGGGAGAACGTGGTGCTGCCCATGCGCCTGGCCGGCAACCGCGCCTCCCAGGCCCGCGCCGACGAGCTGCTCGAACTGCTCGGCGTGGCCGACTGCGCCGCCCGCAGGCCCGGCCAGATGTCCGGCGGCGAGCAGCAGCGGGTGGCGATCGCGGTGGCGCTGGCCAACTCCCCCGAGGTCATCCTGGCCGACGAGCCGACCGGTGAGCTGGACAGCGACACCTCGGAGGAGGTGTTCGCCGCGCTGCGCAACGCCAACCGGGAACTGGGCGTGACGGCGGTGATCGTCACCCACGACGAGCTGGTGTCGGAGCAGGTGGACCGGACGGTGGGCATCCGCGACGGCCGTACCAGCAGCGAGACCCTGCGGCGGGCCGCCGAGGACGGCGGGCTCATCGCCGAGGAGTACGCGGTGCTGGACCGCGTGGGCCGCCTGCAACTCCCCCGCGACTTCATGAACGCGCTCAGCATGGAACGCCGGGTGCGGCTGGAACTGGAACGGGACCACATCGGGGTGTGGCCGGAAGGGTCTGCTGAGGATGAGTGAGCCGCTGGTCGTCGTCGAGGGCGTCCGCAAGGTCTACCGGACCGGGCCGCGCGAGGTCGTCGCCCTCAAGGACGTCTCCTTCGAGGCGTACCCCGGCGAGCTGATCGCCGTGCGCGGGAGGTCCGGCTCGGGCAAGACCACCCTGCTCAACCAGGTCGGCGGGCTCGACCGCCCCGACGCCGGGCGGGTCGTCGTGGCCGGGCACGAGGTGACCGCCCTGCCCGAGGACGGCCTGCTCACCCTGCGGCGCGACGTGGTGGGGTTCGTGTTCCAGTCCTTCGGGCTGATCCCGGTGCTCTCGGCGGCGGAGAACGTGGGGGTTCCCATGCGGCTGGCGCGCATGCCGTCGGCGGAGCGCGAGGAGCGGGTCGCCATGCTCCTCGCCCTGGTCGGGTTGGAACGCCAGGTCAACCAGCGTCCTTACGAGCTGTCCGGCGGGCAGCAGCAGCGGGTCGCCATCGCCCGTTCGCTGGCCAACCGGCCGCGCCTGCTCATCGCGGACGAACCGACCGGCCAGCTCGACTCGCAGACCGGCCGTCAGATCATGGAACTGCTGCGGGCCCTGGTCCGCAGCGAGGGCGTCACCGCCCTGGTCGCCACCCACGACCCCAGCCTGATCACCCTCGCCGACCGCGTCCTCGAAATGCACGACGGCACCCTGCGCACCGCCAGGGCCGAAACCCCTCTGACCGCCTGACCGGCGCGGAGGCGGTTTCAGCGGCTGGTTTCAGCGGCTGGTTTCAGGGAGCGGTTTCAGCGGCCGGTGGAGCGGCTGGCCACGATGGTCTGGACGGCGTGCTCAAGCGCGTAAGCCGGGTCGGCTCCGCCGCCCTTGACCTGCTCGTCGGCGTCGGCGATGGCCTGGATGGCGCGGGCGATGCCGTCCGGGGTCCAGCCGTTGAGCTGACGGCGGACCCGATCGACCTTCCACGGCGGCATGCCCAGTTGCGAGGCGAGCTGCCCACCGCGCGCGTTGCGCGCCGCGCCGCCCACCTTGGCCAGCGACCGCAGCCCTCCGGCCAGCGCGCTCACCAGCAGCACCGGCGCCACGCCCGTGCCCAGCGCCCAGCGGAGCTGCTCCAGCGCGTCGGCCAGGCGCCCTTCCACGGCGGCGTCGGCGACGGTGAACCCGCTCACCTCGGCCCGCCCCCGGTAGTAGCGGGCCACGGCCGCCGCGTCGATGCTCTTTCGATCGGAGGGCGCGTCGAAGACGAGCTGCCCGCAGGCCGCCGCCAGCTCCCGCAGGTCGCTGCCCACGGCGTCCACCAGGGCCTGGGCGGCGTCCGGGGCGATCGTCCGGCCCGCCCGCCTGATCTCGCTCTTGACGAAGTCGAGCCGCTCCCCCGGTTTGGTGATCTTGCTCACCGTGACGACCTGGGCCCCGGCCTTCTTCACGCCGTCCACCAGGGCCTTGCCCTTCACCCCGCCCGGATGGGCGAGCACCAGCACCACGCCGTCGGCCGGGCGGGCGGCGTAGGCGACCACCTCGGCGATCACGTCCTTGCCGAGGTCCTGGGCGGATCTGATCACGATCGCCGACCCGTCGCCGAACAGCGACGGCGAAGCGAGCCTGGTCAGCTCGCCAGGCTCCACCTTGCCCCCGGCGAGATCATGCGTCTCGACCCCCGGATCCGCCTCGCGGGCGGCGGCCACCACCGCGCCCACGGCACGGTCGGCGAGCAGTTCCTCATCGCCGATCACCAAGGTCACGGGGGCAGGACTCGTCGCGGCCATGCGACAGAGCATCCCACGTTTCCCCGCTCCCCCGGCAACCGATCTAGCGCGCGGCGCAGACGACGGCGTCGAAGGCCGCGGTGGCCATGTCTGCGGCGGCCGCCGGCCACCGCCGGGCACGAACACCCGCTCATTGGCCAAGCTCAGATCGAGCAGTTCCCTGGGTTCGAAGTAGCGGTGGCGGATCCCGGCGAACGACGGCATGTACCGCGCGTAGTCCGGCAGGCCACCGGTGAGCTGCAGCGGATGCCGTACCTTGATCTCCCGCCCGTCGTTGCCGTTCCCCCTGACCAGGCCCGGAAGGTACCGCTTCACCGGCGCGTCCAGGTCGGCTCTCTTCTCCCCCGCCAGTTGGAGCACCACGACGGCGGTGAACGTCTTGGTGATGCTCCCGACACGAACCCGCCCATCCCGTCCCCGAACCGCGGCTAACACCCCCGGAAACTCACCACCCCTGACCAGCCCATCCAAGGTCCGCTGCACCCCCACGACGGTCAGCCCGACGTGAGGCGACCCCCTGCCCGGCGCCGGTCCCGCCTCCCGCCCGCCGCAGGTGAACGGCGGGCGGCCCACATCGGTGCAAGCGTCGGCCAGCGCAGAGCGCAATCCTCAGCCCAACACCGCGCCCATCCCTCGGCCCGACTCAGAGCGCAATCTCGCCCCAACACCGGGCTCACCACCTGTCCCGACATCGGCACGGTGGACGGCCCGATCTGGGACCCGCCGACTCGGCCCGACGCTGCCGCAACAATCGGATCGGTGCGGGGTGGTGAGGCTACTTCTTGCCGCACAAGGCGTCGTCCATCAGCTTGGTCGCGGCGCGGTCCTCGCCCAGCAGTTGGTCCTTGGAGGAGCGCAATTGGCTGGACAGTGACAGCACCGCCGCGCGGCCGCTCTTCTCCGCGATGCCCGCTCTGGTCATGTAGCCGAAGATGTCGCCGCCGTGGCCCCAGTAGCCGTCGCCGCAGGGCAGCGGGCGGTACCAGAGGCCCAGGCCGTAGCGGGCGCCCGGCCAGAACCGGCGCGTCTCCGCGTTGACCAGGACACCGCGCTTCATCTGCGTGAGCAGGTCGGACTTGAGCAGCCGGCCTCCCAGCAGCGCGCGCAAGAACCTCTCCAGGTCGTCCGTGGTGGAGATGATGCCACCCGAGGCGTCGGCGTCGCGCTGTTCGGTGACGTCCACCAAGCGCTTCTCGCCCCCGAACTGCTCGTATCCCCGCGCGTGCGGACGCGGCAGCTTGGCGGAGGTCCCGGGTGAGCTGGTGTGCTTGAGCCCGAGCGGATCGATGATCCGTCGCTTGACCTCCACCGACCAGTCGTTGCCCGTGGTAGCCCGGATCACCATGCCGAGCAGGGCGTAGCCGGTGTTCGAGTACGCCCAGGCCTTGCCGGGCGCGAAGAGCGGCTTGTGACGCATCGCCCGGCGAACCACCTGCTGGGGGGTGGATATGTCGAATCGGTGCCGGTAGAACTCCTTCGACGAGTCGGCCGCGTTGGGGAACGGGTAGTCGTCGACGATGCCGCTGGTGTGCTGCAGCAGTTGCCGGATGGTGATCTTCCGTCCGTCGTTGCCGTTGCCCTTGACCACGCCGGGCAGGTGCCGTTCCACGCTGTCGGTCAGTCTCAGCTTGCCCTCGCCGACGAGTTGCAGCACCACGGTGGCCACGAAGCTCTTGTTGACGCTGCCGATCCGGAAGTAGCCGTCCCGGGGCGCCGGCCGCTTGGACTTGACGTCGGCGACGCCGCGCGCCAGCACCGTGCCCTTGCCGTCGGCGGTGGTCACCCGTAGCTGGAGGCCGGTGACGCCGAGCTTGATGGCGGCGTCGGCGTCGCGCCGCAGCACGCCGTCCGGCCCGGCCGTCGGCGTCACCGCGGCGAGCGCCGCCCCACCGCCCGGCACCAAGACGAGCGCCAGCGCGGCGGCCACCGGCGCGGCCGCACGCCGAGGGGTCGCGGTGAATCTCCTGAAGCGAGCCGTCATGAATGTCCCCTGATCAGATCGATGTGCGAATCGGCCCCTCACGCGGGGCCCGGCCCAGCATCGGCCCACGGCCCAAGCCGTCGTATCGGCCGTTCGGAGGAGCGAACCCTGGCCGATGTCGTCCCTCCAGCCATATGACCCCGCCCGCATGCCGTACCTGGCCGATCACCAAGGGAATCGACCGTGGAAGCGCCACCCCGACGCACGCGGCAGCGGGAGATCGACGGAGACCCCCGCCTCCCGCACCCAGCGGCCCCCCGTCATGGGGACTTGCCTCTCGGGAGGACCGCGAGTGCGTCGTCCGTGGCGACGACGGCCAGGTCGCCCGAACGGTCGGTGCGGTAGATCCGCATGCCTGCCCAGGCCAACCGGGACAGGGTGGTCGGTGCCGGGTGGCCGTAGCCGTTGTCCGAACCCACGCTGATCAGGGCCGCGCGGGCGCCGACGGCCGAGAGGAACGCCTGGTCCTGGCGGGCGGAGCCGTGGTGCGGCACCTTCAGCACGTCGGCCCTCGGCAGCCCGAGGCCCAGCAGCCTCGCCTGCGCCTCGGTCTCGATGTCGCCGCTCAGCAGCGCCGACCCCGCCGCCCACCGCACGTGCACCACGACGCTGGCGTTGTTCACCGCCGAGCCCTCCCCCAACCCGGCGGACGGCTCGCCCCCGACCGGCCCGATCACCGTGAGGGCGGACGGCCCGAAGGTCCAGCGGTCGCCCACGTTGACCCGGCGTTCGGGCACGCCGTAGCGCGCGATGTCGGCGGAGACCCGCCGCGTGGCCGGGGACGACCCGGCCGCCACCGCGACCGCCCCGACCTGGCGGCCGCGGAAGACCCCGGCGAGACCTCCCACGTGGTCGGCGTGCGGGTGCGTCAGGATGATCAGGGGCACCTGGCGCACGCCGAGATCGCGCAGACAGCGATCGACGCCGGCCGAGTCGAGGCCGGTGTCCACCACCACGGCCCTGCCCGGCCCGGCCGCGACCACCAAGGCGTCGCCCTGGCCCACGTCGCAGGCCACCAGGAGCCAGCGCCCCGGCGGCCACCCGGCCAGCGCAGGTCCGACGACCAGGAAGGCGACCAGCGCCCCCGCCGCCAGCGCACCGGCCGCCCACCGCCCGAACGGACGGCGCAGCACGAGGACCACCACCAGCGCGGACGCCCCGAGCAGCCCGATCCCGGCCAGTCCGCCCGGCCACGGCACCGTCCCGTACGGCAGGCCCGCCGCCCACTCGGCCACCCCGATGATCCAGCCGACCGCGACCCCCGCCGGTCGTACGAGCAGGCTCGCCGCCTCCAGGTGCAGCGGCGCCACCAGCGCGGCCACGAACCCGAGCAGCGTCGCCGGGGCCACGGCCGGTCCGGCCAGCAGGTTGGCGGGCATGGCGGCCAGCGAGACCGCTCCCGACATCACCACCAGCACGGGTGCCACGGCGGCCTGGGCCGCCGCCGGGACGGCGATCGCCTCGGCGAGCCAGGACGGCAGCCGCACGGCCAGCCGGTCGCGCCAGCCCGGAGCCAGCACGAGGATCCCGGCGGTGGCGCAGACCGACAGCGCGAAGCCGTAGGACCGGGCGAGTGACGGATCGAAGAGGATCAGCAGCAGGATGGTCGCCGACAGCGCCGCCGCGCCGTCACGGGTCCGGCCGGTGCCGAGGGCGAGCGCCGCGACCAGGCCCATGAGCAGCGCCCGCAGCACGCTCGGCGACGGCCGCGCCACTACCGTGAAGGCCAGCATCGCCGCCGCCGCGAGGACGGCCCGCGCGGCCAATGGCAGTCGGCTGACCCGGCCGAGGGCGATCGCCGCCCCGGCCACGATGGCGAGGTTGGCACCGCTCACGGCCAGCAGGTGCGAGAGCCCGGCCGCCTCGAAGTCGGCCTTGATCTTGTCGTCCATGCGTGAGACGTCGCCGACGACGAGTCCGGGCAGCAGCCCGCGCTGGCCAGGTGGCAGTACGTCGCTGGCGGAGCGCAGGCCCGCGCGCAGCGCACCGGCGATCCGCTGGACGTCGTGGGGGCCGCTGAGGACCTGCGGGCGTCCGCGCGCGAGGAGCATCGCGGCGACGAGCTCGGAACGGTCGGCTGTGGCCAGCCGTCCCCGGACGCGCAGGCGCTGGCTGGGCAACAGCCCCTGCCAGCCGTCGCCCGCGCCGAGGACCACGATCGGGACCTGGACGGCATGCCGCCGCCCGGCGATCTCGACCGCCAGCACGCCCGCGTCGGCCGCGACGCGCTCTCCGGGGAAACCTCCGTTCCGGGACCGGTAGGTACGCGGATCGCCGGTCAGCACGATCTCCGCGACGACCACCGCCCCCGTGCGCGCGGCATCGGCCACGGGGCCGGTGGTCACGGCGTGCATCCGGAACCCGACGGCCGCCGCGACCGCACCGGTGCACCCGAGCACCGCCACCGCCGTCCCGCCCCAGCCATCCGCCCACCCGCCGCCAGGACGGTGTGCGGGGAACCGTCTGGTCACTTCGGGCCTCAGCACGATGATCAGAATCGCCGCCAAGGCACCCCCGGCCACCGCCGCCGCACCGGCCGCCGACCACCCGAGCAACACCCAAGCGGTCACCCACGCACCCAACGCCGGAGCCGCCAGCGCGGGAACCCCGGCAGGCGCCGCAGGTTCGTGCTCCGTGGAATCGTGGGTGTTCCTCCCTCCGGCGGCTTCGTCGCCCGGTGGGGCCTCCCTGTCTGCGGTCACCGATTCTCCGGTCGCGGGCCGGCTGGACACCGGAGCGCCTGCGGTAGGTCGGAGTACTCACGCGCCGGACTACGGTCGCCGATGAACCTCAAGCCGAACCTCTTCTCATCGTCGTGTCACCATCCGGCCCCGCGACACCGCGGTCGTGAAGGGCAGGGACGTGGGGTCAGACTCGGACCTTGTCCTTGATGTCGGCGTACTTGCGGTCGCCGATGCCCGAGACCTCCTGTAACTGCTCCACGCTGCGGAAGCCGCCGTGTGCCGTGCGGTAGTCGGCGATACGGCGGGCTAGCACTTCGCCGACGCCGGGTAAGAGGTCGAGCTGCTCCACGGTCGCGGTGTTCAGATCGACCGGTGTGCCCGCCGTGGGATCGCCCGACGCAGGAACGAGTGGGAGGGCCGGGGCCTGGCCGGGTGGGCCGCCCACGACGATCTGCTCGCCGTCCACGAGCACGCGGGCGAGATTGATGGAGTCGGTGGTGACACCCTTTCTGGGGCCTCCGGCGGCGGCCACGGCGTCCTGAACGCGGCTACCGCCCGGGAGGGTGAAGACCCCGGCCTCGCGGACCTTGCCCGCGACGTGCACGGTCACCGCCGTCGTCGCGGCCCGGGGCGACGGCGGCAGGGACGGGGAGGTGGGCGGCGAGGCCGAGACCGGCTGCCCGGAGGCGACGCCCGAGGCGGGCGCGGCGGCGGGTGGCGGCGGCAGGGGCTCCGCGACCGGCTGGGAGCGCCACAGGTGGAACCCACCGGCCAGCGCGGCCACCACGCCGAGCAGAAGCAGCAACCCTGCCTTCGGACGGTTGAGCCGCAGCAGGGAGTCTCTGTCGGTAAGGGCGATGCGCAGCCGCTCGCGCATGGAAAGCGGGAACCGCGAGGCCTCGGGCGACCGATCCAGCGGCTCGCCATCATCGTCCGGTTCCTGCGAAGTACCGGCCGCCGCCTCGTCCGTGTCCGCTGGATCGGGATCGGACCGAAGGCCGGCCAGCCAATGATCGGCCGCCGAGGCCCTGCCGGCTGCAGGGACCCGCGACGCGGTTTCTCGGAGACCCACGGGTGGCACAGCGGACGAACCCGCCAAGCGACCTGAGGCCCCCTCATCTCGGGGATTACCCGGCGGCGCGGAACGCGAGCCTGGCCACCGATCCGAAGCATCCCCTTCTCGGGGACCGCTGGGCGGCGGAGTGCCCGGCCAGGGGGCCGGGGGCTCCGTATGGGGTATCGGGGCGGGATCCTCGGCAGGCGGATGGGGGGCGGGGATGAGTCTGCGTAGCCTGGCCTCGGGGCTCTGGCGGCCTTGTTCTGCGTTCGGCACAGGGCGCACGCTAGGTCACGGCGAGCACGGGCTTTCGAGCCGAACGCGGTTCTGTGGATAACCAGGTCCGCAGGCCGCCGTCGCCCTGTGGATCGTTCGGGGGCGGGTCAGGCCTTCAGGTCGTGGCAGGGGCTGATCTGAGGGGTGCGGACCACGTTGGCGTTGGGGTCGATGCCGCGGACGGGGGCTGCCCAGGCGGCTGCCGGGGCGACCATCGGGAGTACGGCGGCGACGATGACCGCCGTCGCGGCCAGGCGCCGGACGCGCCCGCCTTCCTGAGCCATCACGGGCCTCCAATGAGCCGTCACGGAACTTCGGGGAACACCAAGAGCTCGATCGACTGCCCCAATGTTGGGGGTTCCAACGGTCATTGTCCAGAGCGCCCTCACGGCCAGGGGGTCACGGTGACGCCGAGCATGCCGGGGCCGACGTGGGCGCCGATGACCGCGCCCATCTCGACCACCTCCAGGCGGGCCAGTGCCGTGACGCGTCGCCTGAGCCGTTCGGCCAGGTCGGCGGCCTTCGCCTGGTCGCCGAGGTACTGGACGGCGACGGCGGTGGGCTTCTCGCCGCACGCCTGGGCGGCCAGGTCCTCCAGCCGCGCCAGAGCACGGGAGGACGTGCGGACCTTCTCCAGGGGCACGATCGAACCCCCGGTGATGTGCAGCAGCGGTTTGACCCGCAGGGCCGAGCCCACCAGCCCGGCGGCGACGCCGACGCGCCCGCCGCGCCGCAGGGTCTCCAGGGTGTCCAGGTAGAAGTAGGTCCGGGCGGTGTCCATGTGACGGCGTGCGGCGGCCGTCACCTCCTCCCGGACGCCCCCGGCCAGCGCGGCCTCCGCGGCGGCCAGGACGGGGAAGCCGAGGCCCATCGCGATGGACCTGCTGTCGATCACCTCGACCGGGATCGGCGCGTCGCGGGCGGCCAGGCGCGCCGAGCCGGCGGTGCCGGACATCTCCCCGGACACGTGCACGGAGACCGCCCCGGTCACCCCACGGGCCGCCAGAGCGGCGTACGCCTCGGCGAACCGTTCGGGCGAGGGCCGGGAGGTGGTCACGCCGGTACGGCCCGCGAGCGCGTCGCTCAGCCCCGCCGCGCGGATCTCCCGGGGGTCGTCGTCGAGTGCCCGGTCACCGGCGATCACCTGGAGCGGCACGACCACGACGCCGAGCCGTGCGATCTCCGCCGGGGACAGGTAGGCGGTGGAGTCGGTGACCACGGCAGTGGACGGCGCGGTGGGGGGCGGCGGCATAGGCCGACATTACCGGCCCGGCCTGGGCGAAGACCGGTGATACCGATAGCCCGAAGACCGTGAACACCGGCGTCAGGCGTCGTACGGGACTACTGGACGGGGGTGCCGCCGCTCCAGACTCGCTTGGGCTTCAGGCCGAAGGACCAGGCGAACGCGCCCTCGTGGTCGGCGTCCCACTGGACGATGTCGGCGAGCCGGCCGGGGGCCAGCACGCCTCGGTCGGGGGCGCTCAGGACGGTCGCGCCGCCGAGGGTGGCGGCGCGCAGGGCGTCGCCGACGCTCATGCCGAAGGCGGCCACGGCGAGGCTGATCACCAGGGACATCGAGGTGATGCCGCAGTGGCCGGGGTTGTGGTCGCTGCCGAGGGCGATCGGGACACCCTGGGCGATCATGCGGCGGACCGGCGGGAGCGTGCTCGCGCCGCCCTGCATGGCGGTGGCGGGGCAGACCACGGCGGGGATGCCGTAGCGGCCGAGGACCGCGATGTCCTCGTCGGAGGTGTGGTGCAGCAGGTCGGCGGAGGCGCAGCCCAGTTCGGCCGCGAGCTGGACGGCGCCGCGGCGGCTGTGCGCGCCGGCGTGGATGCGCGGGAGCAGCCCGACGTTGCGTCCGGAGGCGAGCACCCAGCGCGCCTCCTCGGTGGTGAAGTGGCCGTCGTCGCAGTAGACGTCGACGCTGTTGGCGCCCGCCGCGGCGGCGTCGGCGCACCAGGAGCCGACGGCCTCGACGTAGTCGCGCTGGCGGCCGAAGTACTCGGGCGGCACGACGTGCGCGGCGAGGAAGGTCGCGTGGATGCGGGGCATCATCGGCTCCTTCTCTAGCTCGCGCAGCAGCCGGATGTCGGCCAGCTCGCCGTCGCGGGTGAGGTGGTAGCCGGTCTTGGCCTCGACCGTGGTGGTGCCGCTGAGCAGCCACTCGCGCAGGCGTTCGCGCACGCCGTTGCACAAGGTCCAGGGGTCGGTGCCGCGCGTGACGGTCACGGTGGAGCCGATGCCTCCGCCAGCCGCGTTGATCGCGCTGGACGACGAACCGCCGGAGCGCATCGCCATCTCGGCGTAACGGTTGCCCGCGTAGACGGGGTGGGTGTGGGCGTCGATGAGCCCGGGAGTGACCAGGGCGCCGCCGAGGTTCTCCACGTGATCGACGTCGACGATGTCATCGACGACGCCGGGAACGCTCTGTGGCAGGTCCGCCGCGCGGCCCACCCAGGCGATCCGATCGTTGTGGACCAGGATCGCGGCATTGCTGCACACGTCGTTCCCGGTCCAGAGCCGACCGATGTTGGTCAGCAAGCGAACGGTCATCGCATCACCGCCTGGGTAGGAACCCCGAGGGTGAGCGGAGCCCCGGTCCGCTTGGGCGCCTGGCCCATGGGGTCCGCTCGCAGTCCGGACGACATCGGGGGTCTCCTGCTTCTCATCCGCTTGAGGGTTGTGCGGCTGACCGTATCGCCACGATCATGATCCGGCGATTTCAGTTCAGTTACGTTATTTCACAGGTCGGCTCGGCGTACAGGGTTATTCGCGAAGAACGCCCCTCTTGATCTTGCCCTCTCGCGGCGGGGAAGCCGGTCGTCTCACCGTGCTCCCCGGCGCGGCAGCGCATCTCAGGTCACATCTTGGCGGACCGGCATCAGAACTCACAACAGCCGACATGCGAAACCCGTGCCAGAATCGTGTCGTAAGGTTTGGCTAATAGTAGCAATACGGACCCCTCCGGACCACCTTTTCGCGGCCCGGCGGGGTTCCGCGTCAACTCAAGCCGGCCTCAGCCCGCGATTCGGCTCAGCTCACGATCTCCACCGGCTTGGCGTGGCGGTCCAACTCCACGAGGAGGCTGGGCAGCACGCGGGCGTGCAGCACGGTGCCGTCGGCGGTGTGCTCGACGGACAGTACCTCGCCCTCGGAGTGCACGCGGGAGATCAGGTCGCCCCGGTCGTACGGCACCAGCATGCGGACCTCGTGGTCCAGCCGGGGCAGTTCGCGCTCGATGATCCGCATCAGGTCGTCGATCCCGGCGCCGGTTCGGGCCGAGACGACCACGCTGTCGCGCTCCTTGGCGATGAGCGCGGTCAGCGCGACCGGGTCGGCGGCGTCGGCCTTGTTGATCACGACGATCTCGGGGACGTCGCCCGCGTCGACCTCGCCCAGCACCTCGCGCACGGCGGCGAGCTGGGACTCGGGATCGGGGTGCGAGCCGTCCACCACGTGCAGGATCAGGTCGGAGTCGGCGACCTCCTCCAGCGTCGAGCGGAACGCCTCGATGAGCTGGTGCGGCAGGTGCCGGACGAACCCGACGGTGTCGGCGAGGGTGAACAGCCTGCCGTCGGGCGTGCGCGACCGGCGGACGGTCGGGTCGAGGGTGGCGAACAGCGCGTCCTCGACCAGCACGCCCGCTCCGGTGAGCCGGTTGAGCAGCGACGACTTGCCGGCGTTGGTGTAGCCGGCGATGGCGACCGCGGGGACCTCGCGCGCCCGCCTGCGGGTGCGCATGGTGTCTCGCGCGGTCGACATCTCGCCTATCTGACGGCGCAGCTTGCTCATCCGGGTGCGGATCCGGCGGCGGTCCAGCTCGATCTTGGTCTCACCGGGGCCGCGGCCGCCGATGCCGACACCGCCCACGGCGCGACCGCCGACCTGCCGGGACAGGTTGCCGCCCCAGCCGCGCAGGCGCGGCATCAGGTATTCGAGCTGTGCCAGCTCGACCTGTGCCTTGCCCTCGCGGCTCTTGGCGTGCTGGGCGAAGATGTCGAGGATCAGCGCGGTGCGGTCGATCACCTTGACCTTGACCACTTCTTCGAGCTGGCGGAGCTGACCCGGGGTCAGCTCGCCGTCGCAGATCACGGTGTCCGCGCCCGTCGCGGCGACGATGTCGCGCAGTTCGATGGCCTTGCCCGACCCGATGTAGGTCGCCGGGTCGGGCCGCTGGCGGCGCTGGATGAGTCCCTCCAGGACCTCCGAGCCCGCGGTCTCCGCCAGGAGCTTCAGCTCCGTCAGGGAGTTCTCGGCGTCGACCACCGTGCCCTGCGTCCACACCCCGACCAGGACGACGCGTTCCAGCCGGAGCCGGCGATATTCGACCTCGGTGACGTCTTCGAGCTCGGTGGAGAATCCGGCCACGCGCCGTAGCGCCTGGCGGTCTTCCAGGTCGAGCTCGCCGTTCTCGAAGGCCTGGTCGTCGAGTTCTAGCTCGATGCCGTCCCACTGACGGGCGTCTTCACGGGTGAACCGGGTACGGGAATCGTTAGGCATATATGTCATCTCTGTGAGGAGAACGCTGGGACACCGTGGTGTCTTCCCGATGGTGACACGACTTCGCGCCGCCAATCATCTGGTTATCCTCGCGGATTGTCAGGATTTCAACACCGCGGCGTTACCCGAGCCGGTGGTGACGATCACCTTGGCCGAGGCGGACGGATCATGCGAAACCTCGACGCTCCTGTCGCCGGAGCCGGTCTCCGCCTCCACGTCGTATCGGCCGTCGGGTACACGCACGGTGGCGTCGCCGGAGCCGGTCTCGACCTTGACCTGTGCGGGGACCGCGGTGTACCTCAGCTCCACGGCGCCGGACCCGGTCTCGACGGTCGACTCCTTGGATGTGAGCCCGGCGGCCTCGATGTCGCCGGAGCCGGTGTTGGCGATCAGCGTGCCCGACGCGTTGCGCAGGGTGATGTCGCCGGAGCCGGTGCTCACCGTCAGGCCGAGCCCCCGGGGAACCTCCACCCGGTAGTCGACCGAGCAGCTGCGAAAGCCCATACCCCCGGGGCAGTTGTAACTGAGCGCGAGCCGGTCGCCGTTGACCGGGTGCTCGGGCTCGGGCTTCTGCCCGCGCCAGTGCAAAGTCTCGGTCACCTTGATCCCGCTCCGGTCGGCCTCGGTGACGACGATGTCACCGGCCTCCGAGTCGATCTCCAACAGCGCCACCTTGTCGGCGACGTCGTAGCTCACCGTGTCCTCCTGCTCGGGGCCCCCGATGTCTCCTATGCCGCACCCGGCCAGAAGGAGCCCGGAACCGAGCAGCGCCCCCGCCACGACGATCCTCTTCATCTCTGTTACCCGCGTTTCTCACTGTCGGCTTCGGTGTGGGCAACAGCCTCCCCCAGGCGGGACGCTCTGCCATCCGGGACGCCCCCCATTCCACCCCGGGGGTGATCCCTGAACGATTTGTCCGGGAAACCCGGAAAGTGGGGGCCCCGCCCTTCGTCTCACCAACGCGGTGAAGTAGCGTCTCTTCCATAATCCAGAATCAATTTTCCACGATACGGAAAGAGGGACGGCCCATGGACGGAGTCGAGATCACCGGCCCGCTGCTGGACCGGTTCGACGAGATCCTCACGCCGGAGGCGCTGGCCTTCACGGCGGCCCTGCAGCGCGAGTTCGGGGCGCGCCGCGCGGAGCTCCTGGAGGCACGCCAGGTCAGGCAGGCAGAGCTGTCCGCCGGAGGCACCCTCGACTTCCTGCCGGAGACCAAGCACATCCGCCAGGACGACGCCTGGCGGGTCGCCGGCCCCGCGCCCGGCCTGGTGGACCGCCGGGTGGAGATCACCGGTCCGGTCGACCGGAAGATGACCATCAACGCGCTCAACTCGGGGGCCAAGGTCTGGCTCGCCGACTTCGAGGACGCCAACTCCCCGCTGTGGGAGAACTGCGTTGCCGGTCAGCTCAACCTGCGCGACGCCCTGGACCGCACCATCGACTTCTCCATCGGCGAGAAGTCCTACGCACTGCGTCCCGACGAGGAGCTGGCCACCGTCGTGGTCCGGCCGCGTGGATGGCATCTCGACGAGAAACACCTGCTCGTGGACGGCGACCCCGTCTCGGCGTCGATCTTCGACTTCGCCCTGTACTTCTTCCACTGCGCCCGCCGTCAGCTCGACAAGGGCCGCGGGCCGTACTTCTACCTGCCCAAGTTGGAGTCGCACCTGGAGGCGCGGCTCTGGAACGACGTCTTCGTCCGCGCCCAGGAGCTCCAGGGCATCCCGCGCGGGACCATCAGGGCGACGGTGCTCATCGAGACCTACCCGGCCGCCTTCGAGATGGAGGAGATCCTCTACGAGCTGCGCGAGCACTCCGCGGGCCTCAACGCGGGCCGCTGGGACTACCTGTTCAGCGTCATCAAGAAGTTCCGCACCCGGGGGCGGGAGTTCCTGCTGCCGGAGCGCAACACCGTCACGATGACCGCGCCGTTCATGCGCTCCTACACCGAGCTGCTGGTCAGCGTCTGCCACCGGCGCGGCGCGCACGCGATCGGCGGCATGGCCGCGTTCATCCCCTCCCGGCGCGACCCCGAGGTCAACAAGGTCGCCCTTGAGAAGGTCCGCGCCGACAAGACCCGCGAGTCCGGCGACGGCTTCGACGGCTCGTGGGTGGCCCACCCCGACCTGGTCCCGATCTGCCGTGAGGTCTTCGACGGCGTGCTCGGCGACCGTCCGAACCAGGTCGCGCGGCTGCGCGACGACGTCGAGGTGACCGCGGCCGACCTGCTGGCCGTCTCGCGGACCCCCGGTGAGATCACCGAGGCGGGCCTGCGCGCCAACGTGGACGTCGCGCTGCGTTACCTCGCCGCCTGGATGGGCGGCAACGGCGCGGTGGCCATCCACAACCTGATGGAGGACGCCGCGACGGCGGAGATCTGCCGCTCCCAGATCTGGCAGTGGATCCACAACGACATCGAGCTGTCCGACACCAAGACCCTCGTCACCCGAGACCTGGTGGAGCGGATCATCGAGGAGGAGCTGGCCCGGATCAAGACCGAGCCGGGCTACGACGAGGCCGGTTTCGCACTGGCCGCCGCCCTGTTCCGCGAAGTGGCCCTGGACGACGACTTCGTGGACTTCCTCACCCTGCCCGCCTACGCCCGTATGCCCTGACCCATGAGGTGCGCCGCCTCGGCCGTTGCAGGAGGATGAAAGGGAGGAGGCACTGTGACGGATACCCTCCGCGCGCTGTCCGAGCGGCTCACCGGGCTACTCGGGCCCGAGGCGGTGATCACCGATCCGGTGAGGCTGCGCACGTACGAGTGCGACGGCCTCACCTACCACCGGGCCACTCCCGGCGTCGTCGTCCTGCCCGGCTCGGCGGAGCAGGTGGCCGGTGTGGTGCGCCTCTGCGACGAGTACGGCGTGCCGTTCGTCGCGCGCGGCGCGGGCACCGGCCTGTCGGGCGGGGCGCTCCCCCGCACCGACGGCGTGCTGGTCGTGACCTCCAGGATGCGGCGGATCATCGAGATCGACCTGCCGAACCGCCGGGCCGTCGTGGAGCCCGGCGTCACCAACCTGGCGATCACCGAGGCGGTGCGCGACCAGGGCTACTACTACGCGCCCGACCCGTCCAGCCAGCAGGTGTGCACGATCGGCGGGAACGTCGCGGAAAACAGCGGCGGCGCGCACTGCCTGAAGTACGGCTTCACCGTCAACCACGTCGAGGCCCTGGAGATCGTCACGCCCGACGGCGAGATCGTCACGCTCGACGCCCTCGATCCCGGTTACGACCTGCTCGGGGCGTTCGTCGGGTCCGAGGGCACGCTGGGCGTCACCACCAAGATCACCGTACGGCTCAGCCGCGCCCCCGAGACCGTCACCACGCTGCTGGCCGCCTTCCACGACGTGGAGGCGGGCGGCACGGCCGTCTCGGAGATCATCGCGGCCGGAATCGTGCCCGCCGCGATCGAGATGATGGACGCCCTGGCCATCGAGGCCGCCGAGGCCGCGGTGCGGTGCGGCTACCCGGAGGGCGCTGCGGCCGTGCTGATCGTCGAGCTGGACGGCCCGGCCGCGCAGGTCGTGGCCCAGTTCGCCGAGGTCACCCGGATCTGCCGGGAGAGCGGCTCGTTCGAGCTGCGCACGGCCGACGACCCAGCCGACCGCGCGGCCATCTGGAAGGGCCGCAAGTCGGCGTTCGCCGCCGTCGGCCGGATCAGCCCCGCCTACATCGTCCAGGACGGTGTGGTGCCCCGTACGGCCCTCCCCCGCGTGCTGGCGGGCATCGACCGCCTCTCCCGCGACCACGGCATCCGCGTGGCCAACGTGTTCCACGCGGGCGACGGCAACCTGCACCCCCTGGTGCTGTTCGACGACGCCGAGCCGGGCGCGGGCGAGCGGGCCGAGCTGGTCTCCGCGCGCATCCTCGACCTGTGCGTGGACAACGGCGGGTCGATCACCGGCGAGCACGGCGTCGGGGTCGACAAGGCCCGTCACATGCCGAGGATGTTCTCCGCCGACGACCTCGACACCATGCAGCTCGTCCGCTGCGCGTTCGATCCCAGGGGCCTGTCGAACCCGGGCAAGGTGTTCCCCACACCGCGCCTGTGCGGGGAGGTCCCCGGCGTGCGCAAGGGCGTGCATCCGCTGGTCGCCTCCGGAAAGGCCGAGCAGTTCTGATGTCGAACCCGCCCGGCCCCGACGAGACCCCGGAGAAGACCCCAGAGATGACGCTGGAGAAGACCGGGGTGACGATTCGCGACGGCGCCGCCGAGGACGCGGTGGCCGGTGTGTCCCCGCGCTGGGTGGCCCTGCCCGAGTCCACCGAAGAGGTCTCCGCGCTGCTGCGCGCCACCGCCGGGCACGACCTCGCCGTGGTCGCCACCGGAGGCGGCACCAAACTGCACTGGGGCCTGCCCCCTGAGCGCTGCGACCTGCTGATCGACACCTGCTGCCTGACCGAGCCGGTCGAGCACACGGCGGGCGACCTGGTCGCCCGCGTACCGGCCGGGGTGACCATGGACGCCCTGGCCGTCCTGCTCGCGGACAGCGGCCAGGAGCTGGCCCTCGACGTGCCGCTCGCGGGCGCCACGGTGGGCGGCACGCTGGCCACCGCGACGGCGGGCCCGCGCCGGTTCAGGTACGGCACCGCCCGCGACCTGCTGATCGGGATCACCGTCGTCCTCGCCGACGGAACCGTGGCCCGCTCCGGCGGGCGCGTGGTGAAGAACGTCGCGGGCTATGACCTGGGTAAGCTGTTCACAGGCTCGTACGGCACGCTCGGCGTCATCACCGACGCCACCTTCCGCTTGCACCCCCTCCCCGCGCAGCGCCACTGGACGGCGTTCACCGCCCCCGGCCCCGGCGAGGCCGGGGCGCTGGTGGCCGCGCTGGCCGCGTCCCAGTCCGAGCCGAGCGCGGTCGAGATCGACTGGCCTCAGGCGCGGGGCCCGCTCAGCGTGTCCGCCCTCTTCGAAGGCGTCGCGGCCGAGCAACGCGCCGAGGCCGTCGCCGTGCTGGGCGAACCGGGCGGGCTCCCACAGGAGTCCGGCGGCGCGGAAGAGCCGGACGAGTGCCTGATAGAGCTGCGCGTACCGCCCGCGGGCCTGTCCGCCGCGCTGACCGCCGTCGGGGAGGCGGCCGGACGGCTGGGCCTGCGCCCGTGCGTGCGCGGCGCCGCGGCCTCCGGGGTGCTGAGCATCGGCCTGCCCGCCGCCGACGGCCTGGAGGCGTTCGTGAGCGCGCTCCGAGCGGACTCGGGCGGGCGGCTGGTGGTGCTGGCCGCTCCCGAGGAGCTGTCGAGGCGGATCGACCCCTGGGGCGAGACAGGCGCCCTCGGGCTGATGCGGCGGGTCAAGGAGAGGTTCGACCCCGGCCGCCGGATGTCCCCCGGCCGCTTCGTCGGGGGCATCTGAGGTGGAGGAGGGATCAGGTGTGGACCCTGAACTGATCAAGGACTGCGTGCACTGCGGGTTCTGCCTGCCGACGTGCCCCACGTACGTGCTGTGGGGCGAGGAGATGGACTCCCCTCGCGGGCGGATCCACCTGATGAAGCAGCACGTGGAGGGCACCCCGATCACTCCGGAGATGGCCGGGCACTTCGACGCCTGCCTCGGCTGCATGGCGTGCGTGACGGCCTGCCCGTCCGGCGTGCGCTACGACCGGCTGATCGAGCAGACCCGTGCCGAGGTCGAGCGCGAGCACGTCCGCGAGCCCGAGGACCGCGCGCTGCGGGCGTTGGTCTTCTCGCTGTTCCCCTACCCCCGGCGGCTGCGGGCGCTGCGCCTGCCGCTGCGGCTCTCCGAACGGCTCCGCGAGCGGATCGCGCCACGGCTGGCGCGGATCAACCCGTCGCTGGCCGCGATGGCGGAACTGGCCCCCAAGGGCGTGGCCCGGGTGCGCCTGCCCCCGCTGGTGCGTGCGCAGGGCCCCCGGCGCGCGGTGGTGGGCATGCTCACCGGATGCGTGCAGGGCGAGTTCTTCCCCCAGGTCAACGCGGCCACGGCCCGGGTGCTCGCGCTGGAGGGCTGCGACGTGGTCATCCCGCCCGGCCAGGGCTGCTGCGGGGCGCTCTCGCTGCACTCCGGGCAGGAGGCGCAGGCGCTCAGGTTCGCCAGGCGGACGATCGCCGCCTTCGAGCGCGCCGGGGTGGACACGGTGGTCGTCAACGCCGCCGGATGCGGCTCCACGATGAAGGACTACGCAGAGATCCTCGAAGGCGAGCCCGGCTGGGCCGCGCGGGCGCGGGCGATCCGCGTCCTGGACGTCACCGAGTTCCTGGCGGAGCTCGGCCCGGTCGCCGAACGCCACCCGCTGCCGATCTCGGTGGCGTACCACGACGCCTGCCACCTGGCGCATGCCCAGGGCGTGCGGGCCCAGCCCAGGGCGCTGCTGACCGGCGTTCCCGGGCTGACGATCAGGGAGATCGCCGAGTCGTCGATCTGCTGCGGCTCGGCCGGCACCTACAACCTGTTCCAGCCGCGGGCGGCGGGCGAGCTGGGCGAGCGGAAGGCCGCGCACGTGGTCGCGACCGGCGCCGACGTGCTCGTCTCGGCGAACCCCGGATGCACCATGCAGATCACGGCCGCGCTGCGCCGCCTGGGCGAGAAGGAGATCCCGGTGGCCCACACCGTCCAGATCCTGGACGCGTCGCTGCGCGGCGTGCAGGTGGGGGTGCCGGGTTGAGCGGGGTGCAGAGCGTCGACCGGGCGCTCGACCTGCTGGAGGCGCTGGCCGAGCTGGGCGGCGAGGCGGGGATCTCGGAGCTGGCGGCGCGCACCGCGCTGCCGTACGGGACGATCCACCGGCTGCTGCGCACCCTGCTGGCCAGGGGGTACGTCCGCCAGGAGTCCGACCGGCGGTACGCCCTGGGCGGGGCCCTCGTACGGCTGGGCGGCGTCGCCGAGGGGATGGTCGGCGAGTGGGCTCAGCCGTACCTGACCCGCATGGTGGAGCTGTCCGGCGAGACGGCGAACCTGGCGGTGCTGGAGGGCGACTTCATCGTCTACGTGGCCCAGGTGCCCTCGCCGCGCAGGCTCCGGATGTTCGCCGAGGTCGGCAGGCGGGTGCTGCCGCACAGCACGGCGGTGGGCAAGGTGCTGCTGGCCGCCAGGCCGGAGCCCGAGGTGGCCGCGCTGATCGACCGCACGGGCACCCCCCGGCGCACCGCCAACACCATCACCGGCCACCCCGCCATGCTGGACGCCCTGCGGCGCGTACGCTCCCAGGGCTACGCCATGGACCTGGGCGAGGAGGAGCTGGGCGTGCACTGCCTGGCCGTGCCCGTGCACGACGGCGGGCGCGTGGTGGCCGCCATGTCGGTGTCCGGCCCGGCCGAGCGCATCGACGCGCTGGACCTTGAGGAGCTGGCCAGGGGGATGCGGCGGATCGCGGACGAGTTCGGCGCCGAGCTGGCCCCCCGGGCGTTGCCTACGCCGAACAGGTCATGAGCACCGGACCCGACCCGGCAAGATAGGTACATGTGCCGAAGCATCAAGACACTTCGTCCGCCGTACACCGAGACAGTGACCGAGGCGGAGATGCGCGCCGCGGCCCTGCAGTACGTCAGGAAGATCTCCGGCTTCAGGACGCCCGCCGCGCACAACGCCGAGGCGTTCGAGGCCGCCGTGGCGGCTGTGACGGCCGCCACGGCCCAGTTGCTGGGTTCCATCGAGGTCAGGGGCGCCAGGGCGTCCTGAGGCCGCTCGGCGCCCCCCAGCGCCCCCCACGGCCTCTCAGTCGCGCCTGCGCGGCGAGATGGTGATGTTGCCGTCCTGCGGGACGGGGATCACCTCGACCTTGCCGTCCTGGATCGCCTTCCACAGCACCGCGCCCTGCGGGCCCAGCACCCCCACCAGGTCCTTGATCGACTCTAGTTCGGTGCGGACCTTGGCGTTGCGCTGGGTCTGCGCGGCGTTCTCCGCCTTCGCCGCCTGCTCGGCGGCCAGGGCGTTCACCAGCGACTCCGGCGGCTCGGGCTTCTGGATGGTCAGCACGACGTCGCCGCACTCGCCGACGCCGCCGTAGTTGGGGCTGCAGAAGTAGTCGTCGCCCGCGGTCTCCTTGATGAACTGCCGGGCGAGCTGGCCGACCCGCTGTTCCCACTGCTGCTTGACGTTCGGGTCGTTGAACAGCTTGCGCCACTCGAACTCCTGCGAGGCGGCGTCCATGGCCCGGTCGAGCGGCTGCTTGAAGTAGAAGTTCAGCATCTTGGTCCACCCGCTGGAGGAATCGCCGTCGCCGTCGGCGTACGCGCCGAACTTCAGGCCGATCCGCTCGTGGAAGCGCCGTAGCGTCTCGCAGTGGGTGTTCAGGGTGAACGTGGCCGACCCGGCGACCTGCATCTCCACGTTGTCCTTGGAGACGATGGAGATGGGCCGGGACTCGGCGCCCTCGGCGCCGGAGAAGTCGAAGGTCCGCTGCCCGAACGGGTAGGAGTAGCCGGTGTCTCCCGGGCCGAGCAGCGTGGCGCCGCTCGACGGGTTGATGCAGCGGTCGAAGGCGATCGCCTCGAACGTGCCGCCCGCGTAGTGGAGGATCACCTCGTCGGGCTGGGTGCTGACGCGAGAGCAGCCGGAGAGCGCGAACCCGAGGCCCACGACGGCGACCACCGCCGCGATGAACCACTTCAGCAGCCTCCGGCTCCCTCCTCTCGCCGCCGAGCCCGCCGTTCCGTCCTGCTTCTTGGTCATGGCGGATCACGGTAGTGGACTCAGGTCACAGGACATGACAAATGCATTTAGGTTCGCTTAATCATTCCGAACGGTGTGGATCGGACGGCCGCTATTGTCGTGTGGGCCGTTCCGGAGGGGCCGCCGGAGGCGCGGGCTGCGCGACCCCCGAGGAGACGGCGCGGCTCGGGGCCCGTGTGGACGACCCGGAGCGCGCGGTGACCGCCGTGATCAACGAGGCCCGGCGGCGGTCGGGCGAGCGGCGGCACCGCGACGCGTCCGGGGTGGTGGCCGTACTGGCCGGTGGGGTGGCCGTCGCGGCCACCGCCCAGACCGCCCCCACCCCCTCCACCTCCCCTGCCACCTCCCCTGCCATCGCCTCGTCCTCGATCACCTGCGGTCAGGCGGTGAAGATCGCCAAGAAGCGGGCGCCCCGGGCCCGGGTGACCGAGGTCGAGCTGGAGAAGGGGAACTGGGAGTACGAGGTCTACGTCTGGCTCAAGACCGGCAAGATCATCAAGTTCGAGCGCGATTACGACGACCGACGGTTCGCGTCAGCAGTCGGCGAGGATCTTCCGCATGGCCTCCTTCTCCGCCTGGGTGACCCACAGGTCGTACTTCACCTTCACGTCGATCTGACGCGCCACGTAGTCGCACCGGTAGGCACGGCGCGGCGGCAACCACGTCGCCGCGTCGCTCGCCTGCTTCTGACCGTTCAGCGGGCCGTCCACGGCCATCAGGTTCAGCGGGTCGTTGGCCAGTTCCTTGCGCTTCGCCTCCGCCCACTTGGCCGCGCCCTTCTGCCAGGCGTCGCCCAGCGCCACCACATGGTCGATCTGCACCGCCATGCTGGTGCGGGTGCCGCGCTCGAACTCGATCTTCTTGCCGCTGTAGGGGTCGTCGAGGGTGCCGGTCAGCACGATGCAGTCGTGGGTGCCCTTCTTGAAGGTCTCGTTCTTCAAATCGCGCTTGAGGATGTCGTTCCTGGTGTCGCAACCGTTGTGATCGACGTCGGCCCAGGCCGGGCCGAACCGATCCCGGTCGTAACCGGTCATCGGCGCACGGCCCTTGACGTCGAGCTGGTCCAAGCCGGTCCGTGCCGCGCGCACGTCTACCTTGCCGCCCCCGCCACCACCGCCGCCGCCACCCCGGTCGTCGGAGGAACCGATCTGCGCCTCCAGACCGCCACACCCCGCGAGCATTCCCGCCACCAGCGCCAATGCGGCGATCTTCCGGTTTCTCCGGTTCATCAACACTGCTCCCAGGTCAAGGTTTAGTAATAGTTACGTATAGCAACTACCCGGAAGCAGTGTTGTTAGCGTTGCTTTCCCGTTAGATCCCGTAGCGCCGGGCGATGCCCTCCAGGAGGCATTCGAGGCCCACCTCGAACTGCCAGTCGGTGTCGTCTTTGCGGGTGCCAGCCCTGATATAGCGCGCGAAAGCGGGATAGCGGCCGGAGTCCAGCAGCCACGTCATACGCGAGGAGTAGGCGGCGCGCAGCTCGTTCATTCCCGCGACGTCCTCGCGCGCGAGCAAGGCGTCTCGCTCGGCGAGAGCGGCGGCCGTGCCGTGCACGAACGAGGTCATCGCGCTCACCAGGGCCATCTTGGTGTCCTCGTCGAGCTCCATGCCGTCCAGCGCGGCCAGCAGCCGGTCGCTGCGCGACACCATGCTCGGCGTCAACGGCGCGCCCGTCTGGATCAGCCACGGATGGCGCGCGAAGAGCGCCCGCTGGCCGTACGCGGCGCGCCGCAGCACGGCCCGCCATTCACCTTGGGACTCAACGTCGGTCGCGGTATCGGCCGCGGTGTCGGAGTCGGCGCGATAGACGGCGTCCACCATCAGTTCGATGATGTCGTTCTTGCCGCGCACGTAGCGATAGAGGCCCATCGTCGCGACCCCGAGCCGGTCGGCCAGGCGGCGCATGGAGACCGCGTCGATCCCATCGGCGTCGGCGATCTCGACGGCTGCCTCGGCGATCTGGTCGTGGGTGAGCGACACCCGCGGCGCCTGCTTGGGCCGCTCGATCCGCTGCCAGATCGACTCCCGGTCTTCGGATTCCGCCATGCGCACTTCCCTTCGCTTGCGTACATCGTACTCGACTTGTACGCCGTACGCTCATGTGCGTACGCTGTATCTGAATGCGAGTACGCCGTACGCACCCATGGAGGTATGCAGAATGTCACCGGCCCCGCTCAAGACGGCAGTGATCATCGGCAGCGTGCGCGAAGGGCGGATCGCCCCCCTCGTCACCCGCTGGTTCGTCGAACAGGCCGCCACCCGCGAGGACATCGAGATCGACGTCATCGACCTGCTGGAGGCCGACCTCCCGGACGGGCTGCCGGGCCACTTCGGCGGCGAGAAGCCCACACAGGTCGCGGTCCTGAGTCCACGGATCGCGGCGGCGGACGCGTTCGTCGTCGTGGTCCCCGAGTACAACCGCGGCTACCCGGCGGCGCTGAAGATCGCGATCGACTCCTTCAACTGGGAGTGGCAGGCCAAGCCGGTCTCGTTCGTCTCCTACGGCGGGATCTCCGGCGGGGTGCGCGCCACCGAGCAGTTGCGGACGGTCTTCGCCGAACTGCACGCACCCGCCATCCGGGACTACGTGGCGATCGACAAGATCGGGTCCCGCTTCGGCCCCGACGGGACGTTCCCGACGGAACCGGAGGGCTGCAACGCGGCGGCCAAGATCATGCTCGACCGGCTCGTCTGGTGGGGCCTCGCCCTGCGCGACGCCCGGGCCGCCCGTCCCTACGCCGGATGAGACACCCCATGCCCCCGCTCCGGCTGATGAGCATCGGCCTACGAAACACCCGGTCGTTCCCGCGCGGAAGGGGCTTGGCGGAAGGACGCCCACGCCCCGCCGTGCCGCCCTTCCGCCGGATCGAGAACCCCTCGCCTAACGGCCACCGCCCCAGAAGGCGCCCGCGCCCCGCCGTGCCGTCCCTCCGCCGGGTCCGGAACCCCTCACGTGACGACCGCCGACCGGGGGGATGGGGGTGGTCGCCGTGCTGATCCGCCTGCTGCGCGACCACGCCCGCCCCTACCGGCGCTCCATCGCCCTGATCCTGGTGCTGCAACTGGCCGGGGCCGTCGCGTCACTGTCCCTGCCCGCCCTCAACGCACGTCTCATCGACGACGGTGTGCTCTCCGGAGACACCGCGGCCATCCTCCGCACCGGCGGCGCGATGCTGGCCGCCACGGCGGTGCACCTCGGCTGCGCCGTCGCCGCCGGATACCTGGCCGCGCGCACGGCCGTCCACGTCGGCCACGATCTGCGGGCCGCCGTGTACGGCCACGCCCTCGCCTTCCCGGTCAAGGAGGTCGCGCGCTTCGGCGCGCCCTCGCTGCTCACCCGGACCACCAACGACGTCCAGCAGGTGCAGACGCTCCTCTACCTGACGCTCACCAGCCTGGCGACCACACCCATGGCGTTCGTGGGCGGCATCGTCGTGGCGGTCGGCCTGGACCTGCGGCTGTCGGCGCTGGTGCTGGTGGCGCTGCCCGTGATGCTCGCCGTGCTGGGCGTGCTCGTCTACCGCCTGGGCCCGCCGTTCCGGGCCATGCAAGGGCGCCTGGACACCGTCAACCGCCTGCTGCGCGAGCAGATCATGGGCATGCGGGTGGTCCGAGCCTTCGTCCGGGAGGACGCCGAGCGCGACCGGTTCGCCCGCGCCAACGACGACCTGACTGCGGCGGCCACGCGCACCTCCCGACTCACGTCGATCATGTTCCCCGCCGGGATGCTGGTCCCCAACCTGGCCACCGTCTCCGCCGTCGCGGCCGGGGCGTACCTCATCGACGACGGGTCGGCCACCCCCGGAACCCTCCTCGCGTTCCTCAACTGCCTGGCGCTCATCCTGGGCGCCGCGCTGCTGGCCACGTTCACCGTCATGATGGCCCCGCGCGCCGGGGTGAGCGCCGGGCGCATCACCGAGATCCTCGACACCCCCGGGCGTACCACCGGGCCGGTCTCGGTGACCAGCCCACCCGTCCGAGGGCACCTTGAGATCCGCGACGTGTCCTTCACCTACCCCGGGGCGGAACGCCCCGTGCTCGACGGCGTGAACCTCATCGCCCGCCCCGGCGAGACCGTGGCGATCGTCGGCTCCACCGGCGCGGGCAAGACCTCGCTGCTCAACCTGATCCCCCGGCTGACCGAGCCCACGGCGGGCGCGGTGCTCATCGACGGCTCCGACGTGCGCGACCTTGCCCCGGACGCGCTCGTGCGGGCCGTGGGCGTCGCCCCGCAGCGCGCCCACCTGTTCACCGGGACCGTGGCGTCCAACCTCCGGTACGGCAGGCCCGACGCCACCGACGACGAGCTGTGGGACGCCCTGGACGCCGCGCAGGCCCGCGACTTCGTCGAGGCGCTGCCGGACGGGCTCACCGGCCGGATCGGGCAGGGCGGCACCGACCTGTCCGGCGGGCAGCGCCAGCGCCTGGCCATCGCCCGGCTCCTGGTGTCCCGCCCGCTCATCTACCTGTTCGACGACGCGTTCTCCGCCCTCGACCTGCTCACCGAACGCGCCCTGCGCGACGCCCTGGCCCGGCGTACCCGGAACGCGACGGTCCTGATCGTCGCCCACCGGGTGGCCACGGTACGGCGTGCCGATCGGATCGTCGTGCTGGACCGGGGACGCGTCGCGGGCACCGGCACCCACGAGGAACTGATGCGTACCAGCCCGACCTACCGGGAGATCGTCCTCTCCCAGCTCACCGAGGAGGAGGCGGCATGACCGGCACCCGGCCTTTCACAGACGGCGCCAACCCTCCGGACACCCCTGGCACCGCCCCTACCACCGGCCCCAACGTCGGGCCTGACCGTGCCGGCCCTGGGCGCGACGCCGGTCGCGGCCCTCGGACCCGATCCCGCGCCGTGACGCCTCCGCGAGACCACGCCGGGCCGCCCACTCCGGACGACGGAACCACTCCGGACGACGGGGCCACCGCGGATGACAGGATCACCGCGGGCGACCGGCCGGGGAGGCGGTTGCTCCGCGCGGCGCGGCCGGAACTGCCGACCGCCGCCGTCGCCGTCCTCGCCGCCGCCGTCGGAGTGGCGCTGACCGTCGCCGTTCCGCGCCTGCTCGGCGCGGCCACCGACCTGATCGTCGGCTTCCCCGGGAACGTGGACTTCGCCGCCCTGACCGGGATCCTGCTGGCCGCCGGGGCCTGCTACCTGGCCGCGTTCGGCGCGTCCGCCGTGCAGCAGCGCCTCACCGTCACCGTGGTCCAGCGGCTCGTCCACCGGCTACGCGAACGCGTCCAGGACAAACTGGCCCGGCTGCCGCTGGCGTACTTCGACCGCACCCCGCGGGGGGAGGTGCTCTCCCGGGTCACCAACGACGTGGACAACATCGCCCAGACCCTCCAGCACGTCCTCAGTGTGATCGCGCAGGCCATATTCACCTTTGTCGGGGTCCTCGCCATGATGGTGCTGATCTCGCCGCTGCTGGCGCTGGTGTCGCTGGTCGTCGTGCCGTCCACCGTCCTGCTGGCCCGCGTCATCGCTGCCCGCGCGCGGTCCAGGTTCGCCGCCCAGGCGGCGGCCACCGGGCGCCTCAACGCCCACATCGAGGAGATCTACACCGGCCACGCCCTGGTCACCGCCTTCGGACGGCAGGACACCGCCGAAGCGTCCTTCGCCCACCACAACCGCGAAATGCGCGGGGCCGGCTTCACCGCCCAGTTCGTCTCCGGCCTGATCGGCCCCGCGATGATGCTGCTGACCAGCCTCAACTTCATTCTCGTCGCGGTGATCGGCGGCCTTCGGGTGGCGTCGGGCGCGCTGTCCATCGGCGAGATCCAGGCGTTCCTGCAGTACTGCATGCAGTTCGGCCAGCCGGTCAACCAGGCGGCGTCGGCGTCCACGCTGGTGCAGTCCGTGCTGGCCTCGGCGGGCCGCGTCTTCGACCTGCTGGACGAGCCCGAGGAGCCCGTCTCCCCCCGGCGGGACACTGTTGGTGCGGTCGCCGGCAAGGTCGCCTTCGAGGACGTCTCGTTCCGGTACGTCCCCGATGCGCCACTGATCGAGAACCTGTCCCTGGTCGCCGAGCCCGGCCGTACCGTCGCGATCGTCGGCCCGACCGGCGCGGGCAAGACCACGCTGGTCAACCTGATCATGCGCTTCTACGAGCCGACCGGCGGCCGCATCACCCTCGACGGGGTGGACGTGGCCGGTATGCCGCGCGGCGAGGTACGCGGCCGGATCGGCATGGTGCTGCAGGACACCTGGCTCTTCGCCGGGACCATCGCCGACAACATCGCGTACGGCAGGCCGGACGCGTCGCGTGCGCAGATCGTCGAAGCGTCCGCCGCCGTCGGGCTCGACAGCTTCGTGGCGACCCTGCCGGACGGCTACGACACGCTCATCGACGACGAGGGCGGCAACCTGAGCGCGGGCGAGAAGCAGCTCGTCACCGTCGCCAGGGCCCTGCTCGCCGACCCGCAGATCCTCATCCTGGACGAGGCGACCAGCTCACTGGACACCCGCACCGAGATGCTGCTGCAACGCGCGATGACGTCGCTTCGGCGCGGCCGTACGAGTTTCGTCATCGCCCACCGCCTGTCCACGATCCGCGACGCCGATCTCATCCTGGTGATGGAACACGGCCGGGTCGTCGAACAGGGCACCCACACCGAACTCCTGTCCACCCCCGACGGCCGGTACGCCACCCTCCGCGCCGCCCAGCTCAGTTGAGACGGCCAAGCCCCCTGGCCAGGATGGCGGCGGTCTCGGCGAGCACCTTCTCGTCCACGTCACCGTCCGCCGCCCGCCGATTCGTATAAATCGCCATCACCACGGGAGGAGCGTCTTTCACCGGCCACACGACCGCCACATCATTGGCCGAGCCGTACGTACCACCCGTCCCAGTCTTGTCCCCCACCCGCCAACTCTTGGGCAACCCACCCCGAATCCGGCGGTCACCGGTCTTGTTGGCGACCAGCCAGGCGTTCAACCGATCGCGGTCCTTCGCATGAAGCGCATCTCCGGTCGTAAGCCGCTGAAAGTCCCGCGCCATGGACGCGGGCGTGGTGGTGTCGCGCTTCTCCCCCGGAGCCCACCGGTTCATCTCGGGCTCCCACCGGTCCATCCGGCTGGCACGATCCCCCAACGACCGGAAGAACCGCGTCAGCCCGGCCGGCCCCCCGGCCTCCTTCAGCAGCAGGTTCCCCGCCGTGTTGTCGCTCTGCGTCACAGCCGCCTCGCACAACCCGGCAACTGTCATCCCATCGCCGACATGCTTCTCCGTGACCGGCGAATACGGCAAAACCTCGTCCGCCTTCCACCGCACGACCCGCTTCATCAGCCCGGGGGTCGTGGTCCGCGCCTTCTGCAGGACGGCCGCCGCGACCACCGCCTTGAACGTGGACGCCAGCGGAAACCGCTCATCCCCCCGATTCCCCACCACCCGCCCCGTCCCTGTATCGACCGCATACGCCCCGATCCGCCCCTTGAACGCAGCCTCCAGAGCCCGGATCTCCCCCCGCACGGCATCCCGCCGATCCGGCGGAGCCGAAGAACTCACAACAGCCGTAGGCACAGGCTCAATCACAGACGTCCGCCCCGCAGCACAACCCCCAAGCCCCCCGGCCACCACCACCGTCATCACAGTCGAACCCACCCGCCGCATCCGGCCCCTCCCCCTCTTTCCACCGGCCACAGGAGCCAAGCAGCCCGACCTGCCGATGTCCAACACCGCCATCGAGAGAGACCCATTCACATATCACCGCTGGTCGTCCGCCCGGTGATCAGCCGCTCCCCACCCGGAACCACCAGCCGGAAGTCGGGCACCCCCGTCTCTACCCCCGCAGAACCCGCACAGCGCCATACGGCCTGCGCCGGCGTGGCCCCGTCGAGGCCGTCAGCGCGACGGCCGTGGTCATGATCGGCAGGCGGCGCGGAAGGCGCCGCGGTGGTCGGTGCGGGTCGTGCGAGGGGGCCCGTTCCGGTGGTTTCTCAGAGGCCGTATTCCTTGACGATGCGCTCATGGCGCTCGACCTCGACGTCGACCTCGCGGGCGAGGTCGAGCCAGGCCAGGGGGTGCACCCAGCGCTCGGTGACGTCGTCGAGCAGGGCGTCGACCTCGGTCGGCGTGATGTCGGGCGGGACCGCGACCCAGCCGAAGACGCCGGGCAGGCGCTCGCCGCTGGTCGGGTGGCTGACGGTGTAGTTCTCGTCGCTGTAGACCCACATCGGCCAGCCGCGCTCGGCGAGGACCTCGTTGAACTCGGCCCAGTCGTGCTCGGACGGCGCGGCGCCGTCGAAGAACCAGCTCGAGTAGCCGCCCGGTCGGAGCATCCGGACCGCCGCGAACGGCGGGATGAACTCCTCGCGCTCCTGCGGGTCGTCGGGCAACGGTTCGAGGAGCTGCGGGTCGAAGACCACGGTGTCGCCCGCGTTGAAGTCCATGCCGGGCGGCTGGGGCATCGCGAGGCGGGCCGTGGCCGGGCCGGTGCGGACGCTGATGACCTGGCGCTGGCTGCCGTCCGGGGCGGGCAGGATGACCCGGACCAGGCCCATCTCCATCTCCACCGGACCGCTGTCGCCCTCCAGCGCCATGCGCAGCCGGGCCGCGCCCAGGCGCACGGTCTCCCAGTCCTCCGCGCTGGTCGCCATGACGATCATGCGCCAGACGTCTTCGTCCTCCAGGTCGGGAGAGTCGAGGACCTCGCGGATCACCAGGGCGCCCTTGGCGTTCTCGTCGAGCTGCTGGGCCGCGCCGGACTGCAGTCGGCGGGCGTCGAGCCCGGCCCCGGCCGCGAGGGCCGCCTCGGCCTCGGCCATCGTCTCCTCCCACCGGTCGCGGGCGCGGTGCAGCCGGGCCAGCGTGAGGTGGCGCTGCGCCTCGGGCAGCCGGGCGGCGAACTGCTCAAGGCGTTCGTCCTGGCGTGCCTCGATCAGCAGGTTGGCGAGGATCGCGACGTCTTCGTCGTCGGGCTCGCCCGGCGCGGACTCGTCGTCGACGAGCATGGTCCAGTAGATGTCGGCGCCCCGGCTCGGGTAGCCGAGGAAGCCCAGGGTGCTGGTGACCCGGCGGGTGGCCTCGGTGTCCGTGCCCGCGAGGGGGGTCAGCCACTCGACCCAGCGCTCCGGGTCGGCCTTGGAGCCGTCGGCGGCGTCGAAGATGCCGACCCGCTCCGCCAGCGGCCCGGGGGCCTCGGGCGGCGAGGTGGCGTCGGCGTCGCGGCGCAGCTTGGCCACGCGCTCGGGCAGCTCCCCGGCGTCGCGCAGCTCGCCCAGGCCGCTCTCGGCGATGTCGGCGAGGTAGCGCGCCTGCCATACCCCCTGCCGGGCGATGGCCAGGTCACCGGCGATCAGCGCCAGCTCGACCCGCGCGCGGTAGCCGCCCATCATGGCGAAGTAGTCGATCCACTGCCGCAGCACCCGGCCGAGCTGCCAGGTGTTGGCGATCTGCGAAGAACCGGCGAGCACGTGGACGGCACGGGACCACTCGACGAACGAGTGCGGGTGGTCGCCGACCACGTCGAGGTCGGGCAGGGCCTCGACGGCCTCGGAGGTCTGGCCCAGGGCGCCGAGTACCCGGGCGCGCAGCACGCCCTCGCGGTGCGGGCGGTTGACCGGGTCGTCGGGCTTGAGCCCGGACGCGGCGTCGAGCGCGGCCAGGGCGTCCTCCGCCCGGTCGGCGGCGAGCAGCGCGCGGGCGGCGGACACGGCCAGTTCCCAGCTCGCCTCGCGCTCCGCGCCGCGCAGGCGCTCGATGGCGGACTCGGCGTAGGCGACGGCCTCGCCCGGCTTGCCGGAGTCGAGCAGCGCCGTGACGTACTGGGTGGTGAGCCCGCAGAAGGCGAGCGAGTCGGGCTCCACGCCTTCGAGCGCGCCGCTGATCAGGCCCAGGCGCTCGGAGGCGTATCCGGGGCCGTCGGCGTTGGCCCACGCCAGCGCGAGGGCCTCCACGGCGGCGGGGACGGAGGGACACTCACGGACGTCTTCGCGCTGGGCGAACGCCAGCAGCTCCTCCGCGTCGCCGAGCGCGACCGCTCCCTGGGCGCGGTCGCCGATGCGCCCGATCAGATGCCAGTAGCGGGCGTAGAACTCCACCCAGGGCATCTCCAGCGTCTCCGCCTGCCCCGCGACCGCCGGGGCCACCACGTCGAGCTGGGCGTATCGCCCTTCGTACGCCTGCGCCGGGAGGTCGCCGAGCGCGATCGCGAGGCCGGCGTTCCCAGCTTCCTGAAGTTGCCGCTGGGTGTCGCCGACCCAGGCCCAGATGTCCACGTCCATGGGCAGTCAGTCTGCCAGGTCGGCGGGCGTGCCCCAAACGCCTGTGGCGGCGGCGCGCCCGCGTTACGAAGGTGAGCGGTCAGGTGAGGTAGTCGCCGGAGGCCACGATGACGGCGGGACCGGCGAGGTGGGTCGTGGTGCCGTCGAGGACGACGGTGAGGGTGCCGCCGAGCACCTCGACCGACCAGGTGCCGGTCTCCTCCCCGGCGAGCCTGGCCGCCGCGACGACCGACGCCACCGCGCCCGTGCCGCAGGAGCGGGTCTCGCCCGAGCCGCGCTCGTACACGCGCATCACCACGCGGCGCGGCCCGACCGCGTTGATCAGCTCGATGTTGACCCCCGAGGGGAAGTCGCCGGGGTCGAAGCCCGGCTGGTGGGTCAGGTCGAGCTGGGCCACCGGGTCGCCGATCACGCAGGCCAGGTGCGGGTTGCCCATGTCGATGTGCAGCCCGCCGTACTCGTGCCCGCCGAGGTTGGCGACGCTCTCGCCGTGCACCCTGGCGGGCCCCATGTCGACCGAGACGTCGCCCTCCACGCCCGCCTGGACCCGCTTGACGCCGCCCCTGGTCGCCACGGCCAGCTCGCCCGGCCCGGCGAGGCCCGCGTCGATCAGGTAACGGACGAACACGCGCACGCCGTTGCCGCACATCTCGGCCATGCTGCCGTCGGCGTTGCGGTAGTCCATGAACCACTCGGCCCGGTCCGCCTGGTCGGCCACCTCGGGGCACAGCTTGGTGCGCACGACGTGCAGCACGCCGTCGGCCCCGATCCCGCTACGGCGTTCGCAGAGCGCGGCCACCAGGGCGGCCGTGACATCGAGCTCGTTGTCGGGATCGGGGAGGATCACGAAGTCGTTCTCCGTGCCGTGCCCCTTCAGAAACCGCATACCCCAAGCCTATCGAGCGGTCTCGCCCAGCAGGTCCAGCGCCTGCTCCAGCAGGTCGGGCGCGTCGCCGGGGAGCCATACGACGCGGGGGTCACGCCGGAACCAGGACTCCTGACGGCGGGCGAACCTCCTGGTGGCGCGGATTGTCTCCTCCTTTGCCCGCTGTTCGGTCCACTCCCCCGACAGGTGGCGCAGCACCTGCGCGTAGCCGAGGGCGCGGCTGGCCGTACGGCCCTGCGCCAGGCCCTCGCGGTCGAGCCCGCGCACCTCGTCCACCAGGCCGGCCGCCCACATGCGCTCCACCCGCAGCTCGATGCGCTCGTCGAGGAGCGGCCTGGGCATCTCCACGCCGATCTGCACATTCGGGTACACGGCGTCGTAGGACGGCATGGTGGCCGAGAACGGCCTGCCGGACAGCTCGATGACCTCCAGGGCGCGCACCACGCGTCGGCCGTTGCTGGGCAGGATGTTGCCCGCGGCGGCGGGGTCCAGCTCGCGCAGCCGCTCGTACAGCGGGGCGGGGCCGGTCTTGTCCAGCTCGGCCTCCAGCCTGGCCCGGATCAGCGGGTCGGTGCCGGGGAACTCCAGGTCGTCGAGCGCGGCGCGTACGTACAGGCCCGAGCCTCCCGTCAGGATCGGCGTCACGCCGCGCGCGAGCAGCCGGTCCAGCAGGGGGCGCGCCAGGCGCTGGTACTCGGCGACGCTGGCCGTGCGCCGGATGTCCCAGATGTCCAGGAGATGGTGGGGTATACCGCGCATCTCCGTCTTGGAAAGCTTGGCGGTACCGATGTCCATTCCTCGGTAAAGCTGCATGGAGTCGGCGTTTAGTACCTCACCCCCCAGACGAAGTGCCATATCCACTGCCAGATCGGACTTTCCAGCCGCTGTCGGGCCGACGACGGCTACCACGGGTTGCTCTCTCACGCCGCTAAGTGTGTCAACTGCGTGGGTATGCATGGGATGAAGAGGCGCGATAGATCGATTCGGGGGAATCCACAATGTCGATCATGGAAAAGCTCAAGGAGATGTTCGGGGGCCACAGCGACAAGCCGAAGGACATCCCGCGGCAGGCCGAACAGCAGGCCGACCAGCACGGCATGACCGGTAAGGCCCAGGACGCGGCCGGAGGCGCCGTGGACAAGGGCTCCCAGTGGGCCAAGGACAAGACCGGCGGCAAGTACGACCAGCACATCGACCGCGCCGCCGAAGAGGCGCACAAGCGGACAGACCGCCCCGGCGACCAGAACGGCTGACCGGCGTCCTCGTACGAGACGCCTTCCGGGAACGCGGGCCGCGCCGGGCGCCGGGCGCGGCCCAGGCGTTTTCAGAGGCCTACCGGCGTTTCCGGAGGCTCAGATGTCCCAGTCGAGCATGGGCTGCAGGTAGCCCTCCAGGGTGAGCAGCCAGCGCTTGTCCTCGACGCCCGTGCCGCCGCTGAAACCGCCGAGGCCGTCGCCCGCGACCACCCGGTGGCAGGGCACCACGATCGGGATCGGGTTCGCGCCCATGATCGACCCGATCGCCCTGGCGGGCACTCCGGTACCGCTCATCGCGGCCAGCTCGCCGTAGGTGACGGCCTTGCCGTACGGCACGCGCCCGTGCAGCGTGCCCAGCACCCCGCGCTGGACCGGCGACAGCAGCCGCCAGTCCACCGGAACGGAGAAGGCCCGCAGATCACCCGCGAAGTAGGCGGACAGCTCGGCGAGCACGCCCTCGGTGCGCCCGTCAGGGTCGCCCTCGGCGACGGCGAGCCCCAGCCGCCGCGCCACGCTCTCCCGCCGCCCCGGCGTGTCGCCCCAGACGACGGTGGCCAGACCCGCGTCCGTGACGGCCACGGCGATCTTGCCGAGCGGCGTCTCCACCGCGCCGAATGCCACGTTTTCCACCATCGCAGTCTACGACCGCGCACACCCCTGACGATCGCGCAAGGCCCTTGATGCCGTGCCGCCGCCGACTGCCTAGCATGGGCGGATGTCCCTGCGTGAACTGGTCGTCCTCGGCACGTCGAGCGCGGTGCCCACGCGCCTGCGCAACCACAATGGCTACCTGCTGCGCTGGGACGGCGAGGGCTTCCTGTTCGACCCCGGCGAGGGCACCCAGCGCCAGATGGCGCACGCGGGGGTCAGCGCCCACGACGTGACCTGGATCTGTGTCACCCACCTGCACGGTGACCACTGCCTGGGCGTGCCGGGGGTCGTCCAGCGCATCGCCCGCGACGGCGTCTCCCACCAGGTCACCGCGACCTACCCGGCGAGCGGCGAGACCTACTGGCGACGGCTGCGGCACGCGAGCCTGTTCGCCGACACCGGCGTCATAGCCGAGCGCCCGCTCTCCGGCGCCGCCGTCCGCCTTTCGGCCGGGCCGGTCACCCTGACGGCGCTGCCGCTGTCGCACCCCGTCGAGGCGTACGGCTACCGCCTCGACGAGCCCGACGGCCGCCGTATGCTCCCCGACCGGCTGCGCGCCAGAGGCGTGGACGGCCCGCTCATCAGCCGCCTCCAGCGCGAAGGCACCGTCACCGCCCCGGACGGCTCGGCCGTCCCCCTGGAGGAGGTCAGCGAGCCCCGCAGGGGCCAGAGCGCGGCCTTCGTGATGGACACCCGCCTGTGCGACTCGGCCTTCCGGCTGGCCGACGGCGTGGACCTGCTCGTCATCGAGTCCACCTTCCTGTCGGCGGAGGCGGCCCTGGCCGAGGAGTACGGCCATCTCACCGCCGCAGAGGCCGGCCGCGTCGCCGCCGAGGCGAAAGTCCGCCGCCTCGTCCTCACCCACTTCTCCGAACGCTACGACCCCGCCGACGAACCCCGCTTCCTCGCGGAGGCCGCCGAGACGTTCTCCGGCGACATCGTCCTGGCCCACGACCTCGCCCGTGTCCCCGTGCCGAAGCGGACCGAGCGCGTTCCGTGACCTGCTCACCCCCGAGCGCGCACGAGAAGGGGGCCCGGCCGGGAGTGTCGGCCCCCGGCGGTGGCCCCCGTTCGCGGGTCGCCGGAGTGGCTCACATGTTGATCATGTGGCCGGCGAGGCCGTGGATGGCCTCCTTGACCGCTTCTCCGAGGGTGGGGTGGGCGTGGATGTTGCGGCCGACCTCGTGGACGGTGAGGTCCCACTGCTGGGCGAGGGTGAGCTCGGGGAGCAGTTCGGTGACCTCGGGGCCGATGAGGTGGGCGCCGAGCAGCTCGCCGTACTTGGCGTCACTGATGATCTTCACGAAGCCGTTGGGGTCGCCCAGGCCGTGCGCCTTGCCGTTGGCGGTGAAGGGGAACTTGACGACCTTCACGTCGAAGCCCTGCTCGCGGGCCTGCGCCTCGGTCCAGCCGAAGCTGGCGATCTGCGGCTGGCAGTAGGTGGCGCGCGGGACCATCACGAAGTCGATCTCCATGGTCTCGGCGTCGCCGATGGTCTCGGCCGCGACGATGCCCATGGCCTCGGCCGCGTGGGCGAGCATCAGCTTGGCCGTCACGTCGCCGATCGCGAAGATGTGCGGGACGTTGGTACGGCACCGGCCGTCCACCGCGATCGCGCCGCGCTCGGTCAGCGCCACACCGGTGTTCTCCAGGCCGTAGCCCTCGACCCGGGGCTGGAAGCCGATCGCCTGCAGGACCTTGTCGGCCTCCAGCTTCTGCTGCTCCCCGCCGCGCGACACCGTGACCTGGACCTTGTCACCGGAGTCGTCGATGGACTCCACACGGGTGGAGGTGAGGACCTCGATGCCCAGCCGCCGGTAGCGCTTGGCCAGCTCCGCGGAGACCTCGGCGTCTTCGAGGGGGACGAGACGGTCGAGGAACTCGACGATCGTCACCTTGACCCCGTAGGAGTTGAGCACGTAGGCGAACTCCACGCCGATCGCGCCCGCTCCGGCGATGATGATGCTCTCGGGCAGGTCGTCGGCGAGGATCTGCTCCTCGAACGTCACCACCCGCTCGCTCAGGCTGGTGCCGGGCAGCAGCTTGGTGGTGGTGCCCGCGGCGATGATGCAGTGGTCGAAGGTCACCGTCTCGGTGCCGCCGCCGACCTCGACCCGCAGGGTGTTCGGGTCGGTGAAGGTGCCGCGTCCGTCGTACTCGGTGATGCCGTTCTTCTTCATCAGGTAGTGGACGCCCTTGACACGGCCGTCGGCCACCTTGCGGCTGCGCTTGAACGCCTCGCCGTAGTCGAAGGTCACATTGCCCTCGACACGGATGCCGAAGGTCTTCGCCTCATGGGTGAACAGGTGTGCCAGTTCCGCGTTGCGCAAAAGCGCCTTGGAGGGGATGCATCCTACGTTGAGGCAGATTCCACCCCAGTATCGCTCCTCGACCACCGCCACCCGGAGACCGAGTTGCGCGGCCCGCACCGCGGCGGTGTATCCGCCGGGGCCCGCGCCCAGGACTACCACGTCGTAGTGAGTGCTCATGTGCCGGACCCTATTCGTCAAGGGACCATCAGGCATCAGCGGGGGGCACATCGGCGCGCCCTTTTTCGGGCGGGCTCGCGGTGGACCGGGGTACGGCCGCCGACCCGGCTCGGGTGTGCGGGACGGCGGCCGCCGCCGGTGTCACCTGGGACCGGCGTCGAGCGGAACCGCCGTCAGTTGGGGCCCCGGCCGGAGATCATGCCGGGCGGGCCGTCGCTGGGCCAGCCGTTCTCGGCGTCATCGCCTCCGGTCCCGCCGTCGTCGCGGGGACCGGCGGTGGGTTTGCCGGTCTTCTTGGGTTCCCGTCCGGCGTTTCCGGAATCGGGGTCGGATCCGGATTCTTCAGCCCCGGAGCCGGAGCCCGGATCGGTGATCGAGTGGGGCTCGGCGTTCGCGGCCGGTGTGTCGCCGGACTCGCCGGACTGGCCGCGCCGTTCGGCGCCTGAGCCGTCGTCGGTCTTCCCGGAAGCCCCAGAGGGCTCCTGGCCGCCCGGATCGGTCTGGCCGGACTGCCCGGCGGGGGCGCCGCCAGGCGGGGCGCCACGATCGTTCAGCACCGCGAAGGCGATGCCGCCGGCCGCGAGGGCGGCGACGAGAGCGCCCGCGGCCATGGCCTTGCCGCGTTCGCTTCTCCTGCCCTTCCCGCGTCGTGTTCCGGTCTCGGTCTCGGTTTCGGTCTCGTTCTGCTCGGGCGGATCGGTGTGGCCCGTCGAGGATCGGACGTGCCGTCGCATGGGTGAACAACTCCTGCGGTCGTGATCGGTGGAAACCAGCACGGTTCCCGAGGGTGCTGGACCACACTAGCCCCAGTAACGAAAACGCCGCACAAGGATCACAAAGGAATCACACTTGTCGCCTATTTCACGACTCCTCCGAGGCAACCGGCGCACGTGGGTGGCGGTGGCGGGCACGGTAGCGGTCCTCGGTACGGCAGGCGCCGGCGTCCTGCTCGCCATGTCGCCCGATCAGAGACCCGGTCCCGCCCAGCGGCCCGGCACGGACAGACGCGGGCAGACCGGCACGGATCCGGGCGCCGGTTCGACTCCGCGACCCCGTCCGGGCCAGCCGGCGAGCGGCTCGCCGCGCCCGGAGGAGTCGTTCTCCGGCTGGATGGCGGTCCACAGCCCCACGCCCACCCCGGGCACCGGCGGCGTGCCCGCGGACACCCTCTCACCGGGGGTGGGCGGCGAGACGGCACGGCCATCCGGGCGGCATCCGGTCGTCAGGGGCGCGCGGAGCCTGCCGGCCGTCTCGACGGCCGAGCGCGCTCCCCGGGCGCGGACACGCCCGCGCACGCCCGAGCCGATGCCGCTCCCCCGGCCGCGTCCGCAGCCGGAGCCCCGGCCCGAACCCCGGCCGGAGCCGCAGCCCACCAGGACCTGGGGCGGCCACGATCCGTGCGCGAAGTTCGACGACTTCCGCAGGCCGTACTGCGACGAGCTGCTCAGGAGCCTCGCCCCGCACTGAGGCGAGAAAGCTCAGGGGCAGCCGGAGTGCTGCGCGGCCGGCACGGCGGGCGGACGCCCCACCGTCGGCATGCCGAGCATGACCCCCGGTGAGTCGGGACGGCCCTGCCGGGCCTCCCAGGCGTCTCCCGCCCGGGTGCGGCGCAGGGACAGCGCGGGGGCGTCGGCGACCAGGTGGTGCGGCGCGGCGTAGGTGATCTCGACACGGACCATGTCGCCGGGCCGGGGCCGCTCCGCGCCGGGCACGAAGTGGACAAGTCGGTTGTCAGGGGCGCGTCCGGACAGACGCCGGGTGGTGTCGTCCTTGCGCCCCTCGCCCTCGGCCACGAGCACCTCGACGGTCTGGCCGACCTGCCGCCGGTTCTCCTCCCAGGAGATCTCCTCCTGCAGCGCCACCAGCCGCTCGTAGCGCTCCTGGACGACCTCCTTGGGCACCTGGGCGTCCATGGTGGCGGCCGGGGTGCCGGGTCGGATGGAGTACTGGAAGGTATAGGCGTGGGCGAAACGCGCGGCGCGCACCACGTCGAGGGTCTGCTGGAAGTCGGCCTCGGTCTCGCCGGGGAAGCCGACGATGATGTCGGTGGAGATCGCGGCGTCGGGCATCGCGGCGCGGACCCGCTCGATGATGCCGAGGTAGCGCTCGGCGCGGTAGGAGCGCCGCATCGCCTTCAGCACGGTGTCGGAGCCGGACTGCAGCGGCATGTGGAGCTGGTGCATGACGTTGGGCGTCTCGGCCATCGCGGCGATCACGTCGTCGGTGAAGGCGGCGGGGTGCGGGGAGGTGAACCGGACCCGCTCCAGGCCGTCGATCTCGCCGCAGGCGCGCAGCAGCTTGCCGAACGCCAGCCGGTCGCCGAACTCGACGCCATAGGTGTTGACGTTCTGGCCGAGCAGGGTGACCTCCAGCACCCCCTGGCCGACCAGCGTGCGGATCTCACCGAGGACGTCGCCGGGGCGGCGGTCCTTCTCCTTGCCGCGCAACGACGGCACGATGCAGAAGGTGCAGGTGTTGTTGCAGCCCACCGAGATCGCCACCCAGGCGGCATAGGCGGACTCGCGCTTGGTCGGCAGGGTGCTGGGGAAGACCTCCAGCGACTCCTTGATCTCGACCTGGGCCTCGCGCTCGATCCTGGCCCGCTCCAGCAGCACCGGCAGCGAGCCGATGTTGTGGGTGCCGAACACCACGTCGACCCACGGCGCCCTGCGGACGATCTCGCCCTGGTCCTTCTGCGCCAGGCAGCCGCCGACGGCGATCTGCATGCGCGGGTTGCCGTCCTTGGCCGGGCGCAGGTGGCCGAGGTTGCCGTAGAGGCGGTTGTCGGCGTTCTCGCGCACCGCGCACGTGTTGAAGACCACGACGTCGGCGGCCTCGCCGTCGCCCGCCCGCACGTAGCCGGCGTCTTCGAGCAGCCCGGCGAGCCGCTCCGAGTCGTGCACGTTCATCTGGCACCCGTAGGTCCGGACCTGGTAGGTACGGCTCTCGCCGGCGCGGGCGCTCTCCCCGGTGACGTTCATCTCGGTGACATTCATCTCGATGACAAGACTAAGCGCCATCGCCACCCGAGCGGGCATCATGCCCGAGAGAGCCGCGAGGACCCATAAGGGTGGGCCAGGGCGGACCCGCAGCCCTGTGACCTGGGGTACCAACGGCACACCCGTCGCCCCGCCGTGATCGGATCGGTACCCGAGGGTTAGTGACGGGTGCTCCTGGCATGCATAACGTTGACCACCATGACGGAGAACGGGGACAGGGCTCCACTCGTCAGTCTGGTCGGGGTCAACAAACACTTCGGCGCGTTGCACGTGCTGAAGGACATCGACTTGACCGTCGATCGCGGCGAGGTACTGGTGGTCATCGGGCCCTCCGGCAGTGGCAAGTCCACGCTGTGCAGGGCGATCAACCGGCTGGAGACCATCGACGCGGGGCAGATCATATTCGACGGCGAGCCGCTGCCGTCGGAGGGCCGGGCGCTGGCCCGGCTGCGCTCCGAGGTCGGCATGGTCTTCCAGTCGTTCAACCTCTTCGCGCACAAGACGATCCTGGAGAACGTGACGCTCGGGCCGACCAAAGTGCGCCGCAAGGCCCGCAAGGACGCCGAGCAGCGGGGCATGGAACTGCTCGACCGGGTCGGCATCGCCAATCAGGCGGCCAAGTACCCGGCGCAGCTCTCCGGCGGGCAGCAGCAGCGGGTGGCCATCGCGCGGGCCCTGGCGATGGAACCCAAGATGATCCTGTTCGACGAACCGACGTCGGCCCTGGACCCCGAGATGGTCCAGGAGGTGCTCGACGTGATGATCGGCCTGGCGCGGGAGGGCATGACGATGGTCGTGGTCACCCATGAGATGGGCTTCGCGCGCAGGGCCGCCAACCGGGTCGTGTTCATGGCGGACGGCCAGATCGTCGAGGAGAACACCCCCGACGAGTTCTTCACCAACGCCAGGACCGACCGCGCCAAGGACTTCCTGTCCAAGATCCTCACCCACTGACGTCGGCCCTGACACGGCTACACGGCGTGAGCACGTCGGAAGGCCCTCACCCCCCTGTCTCCCCACCTTTAGGCTCCAACCTTTAGGCCCCATCCTTAAGGAAGAAGAGGTACGGAAATGCGGGTACGACGTTTCAGCGTGGCGTTCGCCGCGGCGGGCGCGCTGACGCTGGGCCTGGCGGCGTGCGGCGGCGGTGGCGGCGGCGACACCGGCGCGACCGCCGACAAGGCCACCTCGGTCGTGGACAAGGTGAAGAACACCAAGCGCATCGTGGTCGGCACCAAGTGGGATCAGCCGGGCCTGGGCCTGAACACCGGCGCGGGCGAGCCGCAGGGCTTCGACGTCGACATCGCCAAGTACGTGGTGAAGGAGATCTCGGGCGATCCCAACGTGCAGATCGAATGGAAGGAGTCGGCGTCCTCCAACCGGGAGCCGTTCCTGGCCAACGGCACGGTGGACATCGTCTTCGCGACCTACTCGATCACCGAGGAGCGCAAGGCCAAGGTCACCTTCGGCGGGCCGTACATCGTGGCCCACCAGGACACCATGGTGCGCGGCGACGCCGCGGAGATCACCAAGGCCACCGACCTCGCGGGCAAGCGGATCTGCCAGGCCGCCGGGTCGAACTCCTACAAGCGGATCACCGACCCGCCGCCGGACGGCAAGCTCGACCTCGACGCCAAGCTGGTCGGCGCGAGCAACTACTCCGAGTGCGTCTCCAAGCTGAGCGGCAACAACCTCGATGCCGTCACCACCGACGACCTGATCCTGGCCGGTTTCGCCGCGCAGGGCGGCAACTTCAAGATCCTCGGTGACCCGTTCACCGATGAGAAGTACGGTATCGGCCTGAAGAAGGGCGACACCAAGACCTGTGAGGCCGTGAACAAGGCCGTCACCAAGATGTACAGCGACGGCACCGCCAAGCAGATCTTCGACAAGTGGTTCGGCAAGGCGCAGGGGCTCTCCGCGCCCACCGCGGTGCCGCCGTTCGAGGGCTGCGCGTAGGCACCCTCGCTTCGTAAGGCTCGCAACGTACGCGGCGGCCGGTGAACGGACTCCCGATCACCGGCCGCCGCCGCACCCGTGGCTGGAGCACGATGGACGAACTGATCAAATACGCACCGGAGCTACTGACCGGTTTCGGGAACAACCTGAAGCTCTCGGCGGTATGCGCAGTACTGTCGCTGATATTCGGCACGATCCTGGTCGCCATGCGGGTATCGCCCACGCCGGTACTCCGGGCGGCGGGGACGACCTACGTCAATATCGCGCGTAACACGCCGCTGACCCTGGTGCTGGCGTTCGCCTCGCTCGGGCTCAGCGACCAGATCGGTCTCGTCTTCTCCGAGGAGCCGAGCACGAACGGGTTCTGGCTCGTGGTGCTCGGGCTGACCGCCTACACCTCGACCTTCGTCTGCGAGGCGCTGCGCGCGGGCATCAACACGGTGCCGTTCGGGCAGGCCGAGGCGGCGCGGGCGATCGGCCTGACCTTCATGCAGTCGCTGACCATGATCATTCTGCCGCAGGCGTTCCGCGCGGTCATCGCGCCGCTGGGCAGCGTCATGATCGCGATGATCAAGAACACCACGGTCGCCATCGCCGCCGGATACCTCGCCGACGTGGCGTTCGTGATGAAGGACACCTTCGACACCACCGGCGTGTCGATCCCCATCTTCCTCGGCATCGTGCTCGCCTTCATGGTGGTGGTGCTGCCGATCGGATTCTTCAGCGGCTGGCTGGCCAAGAGACTGGCGGTGGCCCGATGAGCACGCAGGCGACGCTCCTCTTCGACGCTCCGGGCCCGCGGGCACGGCTGCGCAACCACCTGCTCACCGCGATCGGCCTGGTGGCCCTGCTGGCGATCGCCTGGTTCGTCTACACCAGGTTCGACGAGAAGGGCCAGTGGCGCGGGGAGATCTGGGAGCCGTTCCTGCGCCCGGAGACCTGGACCAACTTCATCTTCCCCGGCCTGCTCGGCACGCTGAAGGCCGCCGCGCTCGGCGCGGTGTTCGCGCTCGCGTTCGGTGCGATCTTCGGCCTGGCCCGGCTGTCGGAGCACCGCTGGATCCGGATCCCGGCGGGCGTGGTGGTGGAGGTCTTCCGGGCCATCCCGCTGCTGCTGCTGATCTTCTTCGTGTTCTACTGGCTGCCTTCCGCGTTCGGCGGCGGCGACTACACGCTGATCGCGGTGGTCGCCGGTCTCGCCCTCTACAACGGGTCGGTGCTGGCGGAGATCGTCCGGGCTGGCGTGCTGTCGGTGCCCAAGGGGCAGTCGGAGGCCGCCTACGCGATCGGGCTGCGCCGGACGGGCGTGCTGTGGCGGATCCTGCTGCCGCAGGCGGTCACCGCGATGATGCCGGCGATCGTCAGCCAGCTCGTCGTGCTGCTCAAGGACACCGCGCTCGGCTACATCATCGCCTACGTGGACCTGCTGAACTTCGGCTTCAAGATCATTCCGCCGAACTTCCCGGGCTCGCTGATCCCCGCCGCGATCGTCATCGGGATCATCTACATCGGGATCAACATGCTGCTCAGCGCCCTGGCCCACTGGCTGGAGCGGCGCAGCAGGCGCAGCCGCAAGACCTCGGCCCGGCCGCTGGGGCCGTCCACCGGCATACCCGCCGCCGCTGCCGCCGGGCAGCCGCCCGCCGTCGTGGACGGCGGGCTCGGCAACTGACCTCTCCGGGGACGGCCGCCGCGGCCGTCCCCGGAATCGCGGCAGTTGGAACGGGCGTTACTCGGGATCGCTCGCGTAAAGGGATGGGTAAAGGGAGACGCAGGGCCGCCTTTTCCGGCAGGATGCGGCTATGTCCCCCGAGCGAACGCCGAGCCGGACCTCAGCCGCCCCTCACGCCGCCTGGCCGTCTCCGATCTCCACATCGGACGTCGCCCGGTCCCGCATCTATCTAGGCTCACCGACTCTGAGCGGTGACGAGGTGTGGTGGAGCGAGGACCGCCCCGCGGACGGCGGGCGGACCACGATCATGCACCGGACGGCCGACGGCTCGCGCCGCGAACTGCTCCCCGCGCCGTGGAGCGCCCGATCCCGGGTCCACGAGTACGGCGGGCGCTCATACGCGGTCGTGCCCGGCACCGGCGTCGTCTTCGCCAACCACGCCGACCAGCGCCTCTACCTGCTGGCGGGTGACGAGCCGCCGCTGCCGCTCACCCCCGACCCCGAGCGGCACGCCGGGCTCCGCTACGCCGACCTGCGCGTCCACGGCGGCGACGTGTGGGCGGTGCGCGAACGCCACCACGACGACGGGAAGGTGGACCGCGCGATCGTGTCGGTCTCGCTGGACCCGGCGTCCGGCCGGGAACCGGTCGAACGGGCCGCAGGCGGCGACTTCTACGCCTACCCCACCATCTCCCCCGACGGCGAGCACCTCGCCTACATCACCTGGAACCACCCGCGCATGCCCTGGCAGGGCACCGAGCTGCGGGTGACGCGCCTGAGCGACGGCCACTCCTGGACGGTCAAGGGCGGTCAGAGCGAGTCGGTGCTCGCCCCGCGCTGGCGCGACGACCGCAACCTCTACGTCGTGTCCGACTGGTCGGGGTGGTGGAACCTCTACCAGATCGGGATCTACGGCACCAGCTCGCAGGCGCTCTACCCGGCCGAGGAGGAGTTCGCGGGGGCGCTGTGGCGGCTGGGCGACTCGCCGTACGAGGTGCTGGGCGACGGACGGCTCGCCGTCCTGCACGGCCTGGGCGACCTGCGCCTCGGCGTCCTGGACCCGGAGACCGGCTCGCTCACCGACCTCGACGTCCCCTACGACGGCTGGACCCCCTCGCTCGACGCCGACGGCGTCACGCTCACCGGCATCGCCTACGGCGCGGCCGTCCCCGGCTCGGTGGTGCGGGTGAACACCGTGACCGGCCGGGTCGAAGGGCTGCGCAGAGACGTCGAGGAGCTTCCCGACATCGCGTACCTGCCGCAGGCGCGCGCGGTGGAGATCGAGAGCCGCTTCGGCAGGCGCGTCCACGCGATCGTCTACCCGCCGGCCAACCCGGCCGCGCACGGCGACGGGCCGCCGCCGTTCGTGGTGTCGGTCCACGGCGGGCCGACGGCCCACGCCGTGCGCGCCCTGGAACTGGAACGCGCCTTCTTCACCAGCCGCGGTATCGGGATCATCGACGTCAACTACGGCGGTTCCACCGGATACGGGCGCGCCTACCGCGAACGGCTGCGCGGCCAGTGGGGCGTGATCGACGTCGAGGACACCATCGCCGCCGCCGAATGGCTGGCCGCGGAGGGCATCGCCGACCCGGCGCGCATCGCCGTCCGGGGCAACAGCGCCGGCGGCTGGACCGTCCTCGCCGCCTGCTGCTCCTCCACCGCGTTCGCCGGGGGCGTGTCCTATTACGGCGTGAGCGCGCTGGCCCCGCTCAACGCCACCACCCACGACTTCGAGTCCCGTTACGTCGAGTGGCTGGTCGGCCCCGAGGACCCGGTCCTCTACGCCACCCGCGAGCCGCTCGCCCGGGTCGCCGGGGTGAGCTGCCCCATGCTGCTGCTGCAGGGCCTCGACGATCCGGTGGTGCCGCCCGTCCAGTCGGAGGCGTTCGCGTCGGCGCTGGCCGAGCGCGGCGTGCCGTGCACGTATCTCACCTTCGAGGGGGAGTCGCACGGCTTCCGCCGGGCCGAGACCCGCAGCGCGGCGCTCGCCGCCGAACTGGCCTTCTACCAGCAGATCTTCTGAGGGTCTTCGAAAGGGGCTTCCAGAGGGCCTTCGATGGGCAGGCGTTCTCGGGGTAAGGCTCAGCGGGCGAACTCGGTGGAACGCGACTCGCGGACCACCGTGATCCGGATCTGACCCGGGTAGGTCAGTTCCTCCTCGATCTGCTTGGCCACGTCGCGGGCGATCACCTGTGTCTGGATGTCGTCCACCGTGTCCGGCTTGACCATGACCCGGATCTCCCGGCCCGCCTGCATGGCGAACACCTTCTCCACGCCGTCGTAGGACTGGGCGATCTCCTCCAGCCGCTCCAGCCGCTTGACGTAGGCCTCCAGCGACTCGCGGCGGGCGCCAGGACGGCTGCCGCTGATCGCGTCGGCGGCCTGGGTCAGGACGGCCTCCACGGTGCGGACCTCGACCTCGTTGTGGTGGGCCTCGATCGCGTGGACGACGTCCTCGTGCTCGCCGTACCGCCTGGCGATCTCGGCGCCGATCAGCGCGTGGCTGCCCTCCACCTCGTGGGTGAGCGCCTTGCCGATGTCGTGCAACACCGTGCAACGCTTCAGCAGCTTCGAGTCCATGCCCAGCTCACCGGCCATGATCCCGGCGATGTGGGCGGACTCGACGAGGTGCTTGAGCACGTTCTGCCCGTAGGAGGTGCGATAGCGGAGCTGCCCCAGGAGGGTGACCAGCTCGGGATGCATGTCGGTGATGCCCAGTTCGACCAGCGCGTCCTCACCCGCGCGGACGCAGAGGTCCTGGACCTCGGCGCGGCTGCGCTCGTGCGCCTCCTCGATGCGCTGCGGGTGGATGCGCCCGTCGAGCACCAGCTTCTCCAGCGTCAGCCGGGCGGTTTCCCGGCGCACCGGGTCGAAACAGGACAGCAGGACGGCCTCGGGCGTGTCGTCGATGATCAGGTTGACGCCGGTGGTGGACTCGAAGGCCCGGATGTTGCGCCCCTCGCGGCCGATGATGCGGCCCTTCATCTCATCGCCCGGCAGGTGCAGGACGCTGACCACCGACTCGGCCGTCTGCTCGGTCGCGACCCGCTGCACCGCAAGCGTCACGATCTTGCACGCGCGTTTCTCGGCCTCCTTGCGGGCGTCGCTCTCGATCTCCCTGACCAGCAGCACCGCCTCGCGCTTGGCCTGGTTCTCGATCTCCTTGACCAGCTCGTTCTTGGCCTGCTCGGAGGTCAGCCCGGACACCCGCTCCAGGATGGTCCGCCGCTCCTCCTCGATCCGCAGCAGGTCCTCGCGGCGACCGGCCAGTTCGGTCTCGGTCTCGGCGAGCTTGCGCCCGCGCTCCGACTGACGGCGCGCCTCCTCGTCCAGCCGCTGCTCCCGCTCGGCCAGCCGGATCTCCCGGCGTTCGAGGTCGGCCCGGAACTCCTTGAGCTCCGACTTCAGGACGCGGGTCTCCTCCTCGGCCTCCTGCCGGATCTTCACCACGGTCTTCTCGACCACCTCGGAGCGACTGATGATCTCGCTCGCGTCCGCTTCCGCCTTGCTCCGGATCTCGCCGGCCTCTGCCCGCGCCCGCTCCAGCTCTCCGTTGACCTCGGCCAGTTGCTCCGGCGTCGGCCCGGACTCACGGGGGGCAAGAGCTCCGGTACGGCGCACCAGCACGACGAGTGCCGCGATCGCCACCAGGGCGAATACGAGCACCGCCACCGTCAGGGCGACCACTACCGCAGTCTCCATTCGCGCCCCAGCCTCCTCGCGTCGCGAATCCTCAAGCACGCGAAGGGTCACACCCACGGCACGGAAACACCAATCGCTGGCGCCACCAGGACAAATATCAACCAGCGACAGGCCGGGCACCGACCGTCACGATCGACACCGCAGCCGCCTCGCCATTGAGCCTAGCCCGTCCGTCGTACACCGTTATGGCAATCCGCACAGCGCGGAGTAACTCCTCACTGCCGTCGAGATTAAGCGTCGTAGAGGTAACGGGCAAGCAAAGGTGACCTGTCAAGCCTGTTCCCACGCATACGTCGCCGTCCCACAACATCCCCCATATCGCCATATTTAACCCCCCTTTCAACCACCCCAAACCGCACGATGACCACACATGCCACCGACACCAGCGACTCCCCCAGCTCACCAGCCCCAACACCACCCCACCGCCCCCGGACAATCCACCCACACCACCGGGGCCCCAAATGATGACAATGAGCAACACTCACGGGAAAGCAAACCCTGTCAACACGGCCCGACCCGCCGGTCAATTGCTCGAAGGCTTGGGTTTAGTACAGCCACCCGGTTACACCCCGAAGCCAAGCGCCCGCCGCGCGGGGCACCCCACCACAGCCCGGGCCTGCCCCCTCCCGTCCGACCATGGTCTGCCCGGGTGCTGCCCTTGTACGGCGTGCCCGGTGCCGTACAAGGGCAGCGCACAGCGGCAGGTAGCTCGGCTCGGACGGAAGAGCGGCAGCGCTGGTGGGGGCACAGGCGTCGTGTTCGGGGAAGAGCGTTCGGCCTGGTGGGAGGTGGGTGCCCGGCTCGGTCGCGGTGTCCAGGTGATCCAGGAACGGCGACAGCGTCGAGCGAAGCCGACCTCAGAAAGAACGTCCGAGCGGAGCGAGGCCCATTGGGCGCGAGGCGACGCGCCCCGACCGCAGAGGCGGCAACGGCGCTGGCCAAAGAGGCACAGCGGGCCCGGTCGGCGAGGACGCGACGGCGGGCACCATCGTGGAACTTGTGCTCGGGGGCCAGTTAGAGGGAGTCGAAGGGGTCGGGGAAGGTGTCGGGGTCATGGCCTTCGGCTTCTAGGGCCTCGCGGACGATGCGGAAGGCCAGGCCGGGTGAGTAGCCCTTGCGGGCGAGCATCCCTGCGAGGCGGCGGGTGCGGGCCGGGGTGGGGAGGTTGCGGGTGGCGGAGAGTTTACGGGCGACCAGGCGGCGGGCGGTTTCGGCTTCTTCCTCGGGGTCGAGTTGTTCTACGGCGTCGCGGACCGTGTCGTCGTCGACTCCCCGGTGGCGGAGTTCGGCGGCGAGGGCGCGGCGGGCCAGGCCGCGTCCGGCGTGGCGGGAGGCGACCCAGGCGTCGGCGAACGCCTTGTCGTCGATGAGGCCCACCTCTGAGAAGCGGGCGAGCACCGACTCGGCCGCCGCCTCCGGTACCTCGCGTTTGCGCATGGCCTCGGCGAGCTGGGCGCGGGTGCGCGGCGCCATGGTCAGCAGGCGCAGGCAGATCGACCGGGCCACCGACTCGGGGTCGGCGTCGGGCACCTGGGCCGCTGGCGAACCGGGGACCGGGCCGTCCGCGAGGGCGTCGCGGTCGGAGCGCCGGGTCCGGCGTTCCGACCGCGACCGGTTGGTTCGCGAACGGTTGGTCCGTGATCTGCTGTCAAGCCGGTCTTCTGAGGCCTCCCGGCTCTCCGTGTCGGAAGGAAGAACGGCGTCCGTCGCGGCATCCGGGGAGAGGTCGGGCCGGGCGCTCCAGTCCAGTGGCCCGACCTCGCCGGGCGGGCCACCGGGTTCGTTCGGCGTCATCGGTCATACCGGTCAGACGTCTCCGGGCTTGGGCCCCGCGGATGCCGCCGCTGCCTTGCCCCTGGCGGAGGCGGTCGCCTTGGCGGTCGGCGCGGGCGCCGCCGCCGGAGGGGCGGCCGGAGCAGGGTCGGCGGGAGCGTCGAGACGGGGCCCGACTCCCAGCTTCTCCTTGATCTTCTTTTCGATCTCGTTGGCGATGTCGGGGTGCCCCTTGAGGAAGTTGCGCGCGTTCTCCTTGCCCTGGCCGAGCTGGTCGCCCTCGTAGGTGTACCAGGCTCCGGACTTGCGGACGAAGCCGTGCTCGACGCCCATGTCGATCAGGCCGCCCTCGCGGGAGATGCCCATGCCGTAGAGGATGTCGAAGTCGGCCTGGCGGAAGGGCGGGGCCATCTTGTTCTTGACGACCTTCACCCGCGTGCGGTTGCCGACCGGCTCGGTGCCGTCCTTGAGGGTCTCGATGCGCCGCACGTCGAGGCGGACCGAGGCGTAGAACTTCAGCGCCTTGCCGCCGGTCGTGGTCTCGGGCGAGCCGAACATGACGCCGATCTTCTCGCGGAGCTGGTTGATGAAGATCGCCGTGGTGCCGGTGTTGTTCAGGGCGCCGGCGACCTTGCGCAGCGCCTGCGACATGAGGCGGGCCTGCAGGCCGACGTGGCTGTCGCCCATCTCGCCCTCGATCTCGGCCTTCGGCACGAGGGCCGCGACCGAGTCGATGACGATGAGGTCTACCGCCCCGGAGCGGATCAGCATGTCGGCGATCTCCAGCGCCTGCTCACCGGTGTCGGGCTGGGAGACCAGCAGGGCGTCGGTGTCGACGCCGAGCTTCCTGGCGTATTCGGGGTCGAGCGCGTGTTCGGCGTCGATGAAGGCGGCGATGCCGCCCGCGCGCTGGGCGTTGGCCACAGCGTGCAAGGCGACCGTGGTCTTACCGCTGGACTCGGGGCCGTAGACCTCGACGATGCGGCCGCGGGGGAAGCCGCCGATGCCCAGGGCCACGTCGAGGGCGATGGAACCGGTCGGAATCACCTCGACCGGGGGACGTGTGTCGTCGCCGAGGCGCATGACCGAGCCCTTGCCGAACTGGCGCTCGATCTGAGCGAGCGCCGTCTCAAGGGCCTTCTCGCGGTCATTGGCTGCCATGGATGCCCCCTGGGAGGGTGTCGTGGTCTGTCGTTTCCGTCGCGTGCAAGCTACGCGGCGCCACCGACATTTTCCGGTGTCGGCCGGAGTCGGCGGGTCCCAATATAGCCGAACGGCTGTTCGATCGCTTGTGAAACACGTGTCATACCCCAACCCTCAGGCGACATTCTCGGGCATTCTTCTCGGACTGTTGTCACCATGCTGACCTGGGGTGATCCTGGAGACAGCCGACCCCGAGGTGACCAGTGACAAGCACGTTCGCTGAGCAACGCCGCGCCCACCTGGAAAAGCTCGCTGCACGGCTGCCCGATCGCGGGCTGGTCGGCAGGATGATCGGAAGCAGTGATCCGGTGCTGTGGATCTGGCATCCCCGCACGACCAGACAGACCATCGTGTTCGCCACGCCGTCCCAGGACGGGTGGATGTTCCTGTGGTCTCCGGGGGGCCAGGAAAGGGCCGATTCTCCCGACGAGACCGCGGACCTGGTCGAGAAGCTGTTGTCCGCGCCGCAGTGAGCGGTGGTCAGTGGTGACGGTGGCGACGGCGGAGGCTCAGTGAAGCTTGGAGTCGACGTCGGTCACCTTGCACACGGCACGCCACACGGTCTTGGCGGCCACGCCGTCGGACAGTGCCTGGGTGACGGTGCGCCCGCCCAGTTCCGCGATGACGTAGTCACGCGCCCACGACTCGGCGTACGCCTCACCGAAATGCATGCTCATACGGTCCCAGAAATCGGATAGGCGCATCTCCCCAGTATGGGGCAGCCGTGCGGTGCCCCGGCGGTTTGGGCCCCTGGCACGGGCATGCCGTACGGCGGTGCGCGGGTAAACCCGCTCCATGATGCAGTTCCCCCTCATCGGCGCCTTCGTCGCCGCCTCGCTGTGGCTCACTCCCTCGGAGAAGATCGCCCGCCGGGCTCGCAGGCGCACACTCCTCGCCCGGCTCCGCCAGGACGTGCTCGCCGAGAAGGCGGCCCGCTCGGAACGGCGCGACGGCACGGTGCCGCCGCCGAAGCGCGCCCGGCCGCGCCGCCCCAAGCGCTCACGCCGCTGAGTGACGGCAACGCCCCCAGGGCCCACCACAAACCCAGGGCCGCCACGAACGGCGACCCTTTCGTCGCCGGTTCTCTTGGGGCTACTCCGGCCGAATAGGGCCGACCGGTCTGCCATCCCCCTGTCCACGCGGGGGCATCCGTCGGTGCGGGGGTCAGAGGATGCGGGAGCCGTACATTTCACCCAAGGGGTCGGCCAGGAGTTCGATGCGGGCTTCGTCGGGGTCGCGGAAGTAGATGGAGGCTCCGCTTTCCATGTCGTGGGGGACTCCGGCGGCCTCCAGTTTGCCGCGCAGCCGTTCCCAGGTGACCGGGTCGACGGAGAGGGCCACGTGGTGAAGGCCGCCCAGGACCTCGCGGTAGGGGCCGAGGTCGAGGCCGGGGAAGTCGAAGAAGGCCAGCAGGTTGCCGTTGCCGATGTCGAAGAAGAAGTGGCTGGATCCTTTGTAGTCGCGGTTCTCCACGATCTCGGTCAGCGGGAACTCCAGGAGATCCTGGTAGAACGCGATCGTGCGCTCGATGTCGGAAGAGAACAGCGCGACGTGATGCAGGCCGCGCGCGCTGCTCGGGGTGCGGTGGCCGCCCAGGTGGATGGACCTGATCCGGCCGCGGGCCGCTTCGAGCGCCGCGTAGTCGATGCTCATACCCGTCCTGTATCTCCGCGATGATCCCCCTCAATCTCCCACCAAGGCGACATTCTGCTGATCAGGCCGCGATCCGGGCGGGCCGGGGGCCGGCGGGAATTGTCGGTGGCACGGTGCATCATGGGGCCATGACCGCATCGTCGCTCGACCACTTCACCGACCTGACCAGGCGGTGGTTCGCCGGAGCGTTCGCCGCGCCCACCGCGGCGCAGGAGGGTGCCTGGGAGTCGATCGCCCGGGGTGACAACACCCTCGTGGTGGCTCCCACCGGTTCGGGCAAGACGCTGGCGGCGTTCCTGTGGTCGATCGACCGGCTGGCGGCCGAGCAGCTTACCGGCCCCCGAGAGGCAGCGCCGCCGTCGAACCGCGGGAAGGAGCGCGGGAAAGACGGGAAGGCGGCGCGGGGCTGTCGGGTGCTTTATGTGTCGCCGTTGAAGGCGCTGGCCGTCGATGTCGAGCGGAACCTGCGCGCGCCGCTGACCGGCCTGCGCCAAACCGCCGGGCTGTTCGGCCTGCATCCGCCGGAGATCTCGGTGGCGATCCGCTCCGGCGACACCCAGTCGGAAGACCGCCGCCGGTTCGCGGCCCGGCCGTCCGACATCCTGATCACCACTCCCGAGTCGCTGTTCCTGCTGCTCACCAGCCAGGCCAGAGAGGCGCTCGCGACGGTCGAGACGGTCATCGTCGACGAGGTCCACGCGGTGGCCGCCACCAAGCGGGGGGCCCATCTGGCGCTCAGCCTGGAGCGGCTCGACGCGCTGCTCCCCCGGCCCGCGCAGCGGATCGGCCTGTCGGCCACGGTGCGGCCGGTGAGCGAGGTGGCCGCGTTCCTCGGCGGGGCCCGCCCGGCCACGGTGGTGCAGCCGCCGTCCGACAAGGTGATCGCCGTCGATGTGGTCGTCCCGATCGAGGACATGACCGAGCTGGACGGCCCGCCGCGCGGCGCCGCCGTCACGCCCGAGCCCGGCGACGACGAGGAGCTGTGGCGGCCGGAGCCCGAGCCGGGCCGCCGGTCGATCTGGCCGCACGTGGAGGAGCGGCTGCTCGACCTGATCGAGGCGCACCGCTCGACGATCGTGTTCGCCAACTCGCGCCGCCTGGCCGAGCGGCTGTGCACCCGGCTCAACGAGCTGGCCCACGAGCGGGCGGGCGGCGCACCGCCCGACGCCCGCGGGATGCCGGCCGAGCTGATGGCCCAGGCCGGGTCCACCCAGGGGGTGCCTCCCGACGTGGTGCGGGCCCACCACGGGTCGGTGTCCAAGCAGGAGCGGGCGCAGATCGAGGAGGCGCTGAAGTCGGGGCGGCTGCCCGCCGTGGTGGCCACCTCCAGCCTGGAGCTGGGCATCGACATGGGCTCGGTCGAGATGGTGGCGTGCGTGGAGGCCCCGCCCAGCGTGGCCAGCGGCCTGCAGCGGATCGGCAGGGCGGGGCACCAGGTCGGCGCGGTGTCGCACGGCGTGATCTTCCCGAAGTACCGGGGCGACCTGGTGCAGACGGCCGTGGTGGCCGAGCGGATGAAGTCCGGGAGCATCGAGGAGCTGCGCTATCCGCGCAATCCGCTCGACGTGCTGGCCCAGCAGATCGTGGCGATGACCGCGATGGACGAGTGGACGGTCGACGAGCTGGAGACCGTGGTGAAGCGGGCCGCGCCCTACGCCACGCTGCCGCGCACCGCGCTGGAGGCGACCCTCGACATGCTGGCGGGGCGCTATCCCAGCGAGGAGTTCGCCGAGCTGCGCCCGCGCGTCGTGTGGGATCGGGTCACCGGCACGCTGCGCGGCCGTCCGGGGTCCCAGCGGCTGGCGGTCACCAACGGCGGCACGATCCCCGACCGGGGGCTGTTCGGAGTCTTCCTGGTCGGTGAGAAGGCGTCCAGGGTGGGCGAGCTCGACGAGGAGATGGTCTACGAGTCCCGGGTGGGCGACGTCTTCGTGCTGGGCGCGACCTCCTGGCGGATCGAGGACATCACGACCGACCGGGTGCTGGTCTCCCCCGCCGCCGGGCAGCCGGGCAAGCTGCCGTTCTGGCACGGCGACACGGCGGGCAGGCCCGCCGAGCTGGGTCACGCCATCGGCGAGTTCCTGCGGGCCATGTCGCAGGGCGGGGGCGGCGAGCGGGTCAGGGCCGCGGGGCTCGACGAGTTCGCCGCCGCCAACCTGCTCTCCTATCTCGACGAGCAGCGTGCGGCCACCGGATACGTCCCCGACGACCGCACCCTGCTGGTCGAGCGGTTCCATGACGAGCTGGGCGACTGGCGGGTGGTCGTCCACTCCCCGTACGGCGCGCGCGTCCACGCCCCGTGGGCGCTGGCCATCGGACGGCGGCTGCGTGAGCGGTACGGCACCGACGTGCAGGCCGTCCACTCCGACGACGGCATCGTGCTGCGCGTCCCCGACACCTTCGAGGGCGCGCCGTCCGACGTCGCGGCCTTCGACGCGGAGGAGATCGAGCGGATCGTCGTGGAGGAGCTGGGCGGCTCGGCGCTGTTCGCCTCCCGGTTCCGCGAGTGCGCGGGGCGGTCGCTGCTGCTGCCCAGGCGTTCGCCGGGCAGGCGCACCCCGCTGTGGCAGCAGCGGCAGCGGGCCGCGCACCTGCTGGGCGTGGCGAGTTCCTACGGCTCCTTCCCGGTGGTGCTGGAGACGATGCGCGAGTGCCTGCAGGACGTCTTCGACGTCCCGGGCCTGGTGCGGCTGATGCGCGACATCGCGGCCCGCAAGGTGCGGGTGGTGGAGGTGGAGACCTCCCAGGCCTCGCCGTTCGCGGCGTCGCTGCTGTTCAACTTCGTCGGCGCGTTCATGTACGAGGGCGACGCGCCGCTGGCCGAGCGCCGCGCGCAGGCCCTGGCGCTCGACACGAGCCTGCTGGCCGAGCTGCTGGGCCAGGCCGACCTGCGCGAGCTGCTCGATCCCGACGTGATCGCCGACACCGAGCGGGAGCTGGCCCGGCTCGGCCGCCCGCTCCGCGACGCGGAGGATCTCGCCGACCTGCTGCGTTCGCACGGCCCGCTGCCGGCCGACGACGTGCGGGTGCGCGAGGGCGACCCGTCCTGGCTCGACGACCTGGAGCGCGAGCGGCGGGCCATCCGGGTGCGGGTGGCCGGTGCGGAGCAGTGGGCGGCGATCGAGGACGCGGGCCGGTTGCGCGACGCGCTGGGCGCGCCGCTGCCGGTGGGGGTGCCGGTGGCGTTCCTCGAACCGGTGGCCGATCCGCTCGGCGACCTGGTGGCGCGGCACGCGCGCACCCGCGGGCCGTTCGCCGCGGCCACGGCGGCGGCCAGGTTCGGGCTCGGGGTGGCCGTGGTGAAAGACGCGCTGACCAGGCTGGCGGCGTCCGGCCGGGTGGTGAGCGGCGAGTTCCGTCCGGGCGGCCGGGGCGAGGAGTGGTGCGACGCGGGCGTGCTGCGCATGCTGCGCCGCCGGTCGCTCGCCCGGCTGCGCAAGGAGGTGGAGCCGGTCCCGCCCGAGACCCTCGCGGCGTTCTCCACGGCCTGGCACGGCATCAGCGGCCCTGCGCGTGCTCAGGAGGCTCGCGCCAAGAGCGAGCAGGGGCCGGGCCGGGCGATGGACGCGCTGGTGAGCGCGATCGAGCAGCTTCAGGGCGCGGCGGTGCCCGCCTCGTCGCTGGAGACGCTGGTCCTGCCGTCGCGCGTGCCGGGATACTCCCCCGCGCTGCTCGACGAGCTGACGGCGTCGGGCGAGGTCATCTGGGCGGGGCAGGGCTCCCTGCCGGGCGGCGACGGCTGGGTGTCGCTCTACTTCGCCGACACCGCGCCGTTGCTGCTGCCGGAGCCGGCCGAGATCACCCTCACTCCCGTCCACGAGCAGGTGCTGGCCGCGCTCGCCGGTGGCGGCGCGGTCTTCTTCCGCGAGCTGGCGGGGCGGGTGTTCTCCGCCGCGCTGCCCGGCGGGGCCGAGACCGTGCCCGACGACGCGACGCTGTCCAACGCGTTGTGGGACCTCGTGTGGAGCGGGCGCGTGACCGGTGACACGCTCGCGCCGCTGCGGGCGGTGCTCGGCACGGGGCGTCCGGCGCATCGCCCGGCGGGCACCCGCAGGCGGCGGGCCGTGCTGCCCACCCGCAGCGGGCCGCCGACCGTCGGCGGCCGGTGGTGGTCGCTGCCCGCGCCGTCGCAGGACGCCACGCAACGGGCCCAGGCGCAGGCGGAGGTGCTGCTCGAACGCCACGGAGTGGTGACCAGGGGCGCGGTGGCCGGGGAGCGCCTGCCTGGCGGCTACTCGGCCGTCTACCAGGTGCTTCGCGCATATGAGGAGAGCGGGCGGTGCCGCCGGGGCTACTTCGTGGAGGGCCTGGGCGGGGCGCAGTTCGCGCTGCCCGGCGCGGTCGATCGGATGCGGGCGCTGGCGCCGGGGGCGGCCCGCCGCGCCCCGGCCGGGGGCGACGACGGCTCGCCGCGCGCGGTGGTGCTGGCCGCCGCCGACCCGGCCAGCCCGTACGGCGCGGCGCTGCCGTGGCCCGCGCGCCCCGGCGAGGCGACCCACAAGCCGGGACGCAAGGCGGGCTCACTGGTGGCGCTGGTCGATGGGCGGCTGGTGCTGTACGTCGAGCGCGGCGGCAAGACGTTGCTGTCGTTCGCCGACGACGAGCGGGTGCAGCCGGCGGTGGACGCGCTGGCGCTCGCCGTCCGCGACGGCGCGCTCGGCAAGCTCACCGTCGAACGCGCCGACGGCACGTCCATCAACGACTCCCCGCTGGCGGCGGCCCTGGAGGCGGCGGGGTTCCACCCCACCCCGCGCGGCCTGCGGCTGCGCGCCTGACCCGCGAGGGTCAGGACTGGGTGGCGGTGATGAGGTCGTCCACGACGTCGCTGAGGCTGGCGCGCCGGGCGAAGGCCCGGCGCTGCCGGGTCTCGCCGGTGCCGCGGGCCAGCAGGTCGGCCATGCCTTCGCTGAGCATCGGCAGGTCGCCGATCTCGGCGAGCGCGGGCCGCACGTGGTCGAACAGGCGGCGGGCGAGCACGGCCGACGGGGTGAGCACGCCGGTGCGCACGTCGAGGCCGTGGCCGCGCAGGCCGTCACGGGCGGCCCGCCAGTAGGCGGCGCGCAGCAACTGGCCCGCGATCGGCGGCCCCGGGTCGCCGCGTGCGACGGCGGTGAGCGCGGTGACCACCAGCCCCCGCACCAGCCCGATGATCGTGGTGCTGTCGCACGGGGCCAGTGGCACGTCGGCGACCCGGATCTCGACGGTCGGCAGGCGCGGCGAGGGGCGCACGTCCCAGAAGACGGTGCGCTCGTCCATGAGCGCGCCCGACTCCAGCAGCGCGGAGACGACCTGCTGGTAGTCGAGGTAGGACGAGAAGTACGGCGGTGCCCCGGACACCGGCCACCGCCCCCAGCACATGACCCGCCAGGAGGCGTATCCCGTGTCACGCCCGGCGAAGAAGGGCGAGTTGGCGGCCAGCGTGATCAGCGTGGGCAGCCAGGGCCGCAGGTGGTTGGCCACCAGCACGGCGTGCTCCGGGTCGGGCACGTCCACGTGGACGTGCAGCGCGCAGATGCTGATCTCGTCGTTGAGCGCGCGGTAGACGAGATCGCCCCGCTGGTAGCGCTCGCCGACGCTGATCGGCGGTGGCACGACCGACCCGAGCACGGGCAGGCCGCTGGCCACCACGGCGAGCCCACACGACCCGGCCGCCTCGGCGACCTGCCGCCGGGCGGCGCGCAGCCGTCCGGCCAGGTCGTCGAGGTCGGCCGTGGGCCGGGTGCGGACCTCCACCTGCAGGCGTGTCATCTCCTGGGTCACGTCGCCGCCGAGCACGGGCTCGGCGGCGCGCAGGACGTCCTCGGCTCTGGGCACGGCGTGCCTGGTCCGGGGATCGACGACCAGGTATTCCTCTTCGATTCCAAGCAGCGGAAGGGCCTCGATCATCAGCGGGGACCTCTCGGCGGGAGGGAGGATCACCAAAGGTTTTCCCGCCATAACCGCCTTCTATGGCACGGATACCCGCTTTTGCTCCTCGGCGGATGTCAGCCCGTGGGCGCGGCCTTCGAGGACGGCGAGGCCGACCAGGTCGTCGGGCAGCGCGTCCGGCACGTGGGTGTCGAACCTGGACAGGGCGCGCACCCGCAGCGCGATGAGCACGAGCACCGCGATGCCGAGCCCGAGCACCAGGTACATCAGCCCGATGCCGCGTCCGGGGCCGGTGCCGATCACCGCGCCAACGGTGTCCGCCAGCGGGCCGCCCGGGGCGAGCAGCGGTTCGAACAGCGCCGTGCCGTACGGCGCGACCAGGCCGAACCCGACCGGCAGAGTGGACCAGGCGATCATCTGGTTGATCGCCATGACCCGGCCGTGGAACCGCTGGGGCACCTTGACCTGCAGCAGCGTGGCGTAGACGCCGTTGAGTACGGCGAGCCAGTACGACATGCCGAACGCGCCCACCGCGATCACGATGAGGCTGTCCACGACCCCGGTGGCCAGGCAGAACACGGCCAGCGCCAGACCGGCCAGCAGCATTCCGCGCATCCGCATCCGCCGCGGCCCGCCCCACACGGCCACGGTGAGGCCGCCGAGCAGCGCGCCGAGGCCGCCCGCGAACGACACCCGCCCGACGTCCTGGAGGGTGGCGAACGCCAGCACCAGCGGGGTCAGCAGCAGGAACAGCGGCGAGAGCAGCAGGTTGAACAGGGCGAAGAAGGCGAGCATGCCGCGGAAGCCCCGGTGGCCCCAGGAGTAGCGGAACCCGCCGACCATCTCCGCCATGACCGTCTCGCGGCGGCGGGCCGCCATGGTGGCGGGGAACGGGGTGAGCAGCAGCACGGCGATGGCCAGCGAGTAGCCGACGACGTCGAGGACGAGGATGCCCTCCAGGCCGATCACCGCCATCATCGCCGCCGCCACGAGCGGCACCATGAGCTGCGCGGTGCCGGTGGCGGTCTGCACGATGCCGTTGGCGTGGCCGAGGAAGCGCTTGGGCACCAGTTGCGGGATCGCCGACTGGTAGGCCAGCCGCTGGAAGGCCAGCGCCAGCGACAGCACCGCCAGCAGCGGGTAGATCTGCCATATTCGCAGGTTGCCCGTCCACAGCAGGGCGCCGAGGCCGAGCTGGACGCCACCGGCGGCGACGTTCGCGGCGAGCAGCACGCGCCTGCGGTCGTAGCGGTCCACGATCGCCCCGGCGAGGGGGGCGATGAGCAGGCCGGGCAGCAGCGCGATCACCGCGAACAGCGCGTAGCCGACCAGGGATCCGGTGGTCTGGAGGATCCAGATCGGCACGGCGAACTCGGTCAGCGCGGCGCCGAGGATCGACGCGAGCTGCCCGAGGGCGACCAGGGAGAACCGCCGCATGCTGGGCTGCGGCCCCGGCCGCGCCGCCACACGCGGCGGATCAACGGGAGGAGAGGCAGGAGAAGCGACGGTCCCCTGCCACGCCGGCAGCCGCACCCCCACCGCCTCGTCCGCCGGGACGGCGGGAGATCGGGTCTCCGCCGAGGTCGAGACGCCCTCGACCCACCAGGTCGGAGTGGCCGGTCGGTCGTCCGTGGTGAGCGAGGGGTGGACCGTGGTGAGGATCTGGGCGAGTTCCGCCGAGCGGTACTTCAGGAAGAAGTGGTTCGCCTCGTCCAGCACGACCAGGCCCACGGTGCTCGCGACCAGGTGCCACTCGGGGTAGCGCTCCTGGTAGAACTCCATCGCCGGGTCGCGTTCGCCCGCGACCGAGACGACCGGGGCGCGCAGCGGGGGGATGCCCTCCTCGAACAGGCGCGTGAAGTAGCGCTCGGCCTCCTCGGTGCTCTGGCGCCGGTTCTCGATGATCATCCGGAGCTGCTCGGGGGCCAGTTCGTCCACGTCGAGGCCGGAGGCGCGCAGCGCGTTGGCCCAGAAGCGGTCGCTGCGCAGGCGTTCCATGCGGGTGATCATCCGGCCGAACCAGCTCGACGGGCGGGAGAACGGGAAGATCCCGCCGAGGTAGACGGCCTCCACCGTGCGGCCGGCCGCCTCCAGGCGGCGGGTGATCTCCACGGTGAGGGTGACGCCGAGCCCGCAGTGGCCATAGAGCACCAGCGGGCCCTCGACGGTGGCCATGATCTCGGCCACGCACCGCTCGGCCACCTCGTCGGACGGCCGGGCCTCCTCGCCCAGCTCGTTGCCGGGGACCGACACCGAGTACAGCGCCCAGTCCTCCGGGAGGGCGTCGGCGAGCGGCTGGTAGATGACCGCGCTGCCTCCGCCGTACGGCACGCACACCGCCGACGCGGCCGTCCGCCGTCCGGCGGGGGTGAGCCGGTGCAGCAGCCGGTCGGAGCTGCCGGTCGCGCCGGCCTCCATGACCCTGGCCAGTTCCCGCACGTTGGGGTGCTTGAAGACGTCCAGGATGGTGGGCTGCCGCCCGCCCGGCGGTACGGCGTGCCGCAGCCGGGCGACGAGCTGCGCGGCGAGCAGCGAGTGCCCGCCGAGGTCGAAGAAGTCGTCCATGACCCCGACCGCCGACAGCGAGAGGACACCCGCCCAGATGGCGGCGACGGCCTCCTCCAGCGGCGTCTCCGGCGCGGCGAAACCCGCCTCCTGGTCGGGACGGTCGTCGTCGGGCTCGGGGAGCGCGGCGCGGTCCACCTTCCCGTGCGACTTCAGCGGCAGTTCGTCCAGCCAGACGTAACGGGCGGGGATCATGTAGTCGGGCAACCGGTCGGCCAGGCCGCCGCGCAGCTCGCTGACGCTGATCCGGGCCCCGACCAGGTAGGCCACCAGCCGGTCGCCGCGCGCCTCCACGACGGCCTGGTCGATGCCGTCCACCGCCTCCAGCACGGCCTCGATCTCGGGCAGTTCCACCCGGTAGCCGCGCACCTTGACCTGGAGGTCGCGGCGGCCGAGGAAGTGCAGGTCGCCCTCGGGCGACCAGCGGCCGATGTCGCCGGTGCGGTACATCCGCGCGCCGGGCTCGCCGTAAGGGTCGGGCAGGAAGCGTTCGGCGGTGAGGCCGGGCCGTCCCAGGTATCCCCGGGCCAGGCGGTCGCCGCCCAGGTAGACCTCGCCGGGCACGCCGATCGGGGCGGGCGACAGGTGCTCGTCCAGGACGTACACCCGCGCGCCGGGCAGCGGGCGGCCGATGGGCAGCATGCCCGCGGCGTCCTGGGTGCCCTCGGACACGGCGTAGGTGGTGATGCCGACGGTGGCCTCGGTCGGGCCGTAGTGGTTGACCACCTGGCAGGACGCGGTGAGACCGCCCGCCCATCCGGCCCGGGACGCCTCGCCGCCGAGCACGAGGGTCCGGCGGGGCAGCAGGTCGGCGCCGGGCGCCTCGGCCTGGAGCGAGGCCAGGTGCGAGGGGGTGATCTTGAGGTAGTCGGTGCGGCGGAACCGCTCGGACAGCTCGGCGGCGGGCGTGCGCGGCGAGACCAGGTGCAGCGTTCCACCGGTCAGCAGCGACAGGTAGAAGATGGTGACGCCGAAGTCGAACGACAGCGACTGGGCCAGCGTGTAGTCGGCGCCGAACGGCACGTCCAGGCGGCGGCGCACGCCCTCCAGGTAGTTGACCACCTGGCGGTGCTGCACGCCCACGCCCTTGGGGCGTCCGGTGGTGCCGGAGGTGTAGATCACGTAGGCCAGATCGTCGGGCGATCCGGCGATCAGCGGCAGCGGTTCGCCCTCCGCGAGGGGGTCGCCGTCCAGCAGGATCGTGGGGCCGGTGAGCCGGTCGGTGTGCTCGGCCACGGTGATGACGGTGCGGGCCTGGCCGTCGCCGATCATGTAGGCCAGGCGTTCGGCGGGCTGGGCGGGATCGAGCGGAATGTAGGCGCCGCCCGCACGGAGCACGCCGAGCACGGCGACCGCCAGGTCGGCGGACTGGTCCAGGCACACCCCGACGCGCACGTCCGGGCCCACGCCCTCGGCGCGCAGGAGGGCGGCGAGCCGTCCGGAGCGCCGGTCGAGCTCTGCGTAGGTGAGACGTTCCGTGCCGCACACGATGGCGGTCGCGCCGGGGGTGGCGGCGGCCTGCGCGGCGACGAGTTCCTGCAGGGTGCCGGACGCCGTGGGCGGGGGCTCGGGTGAGACGGTGAAGGCGGCGAGCGCCGCGCTCTCCCGCTCGGTGAGCAGGCCGAGCCGGGACACCCGGGTGTCGGGGGCGTCGGTGGCCGAGTGGAGCAGCCGGGCGTACCGCTCGGCCATCCGCTCGACGGTGCCGGGCAGGAACAGGTCGCTGTTGTAGACGATGTAGCCGGTCATGCCGTCCGGCGTCTCGTGCAGGTAGAACGACAGGTCGAAGCGGGAAGCGGCAGGCGGCAGCGTCAGCCCGGCGACCTCGTAGCCGGGTACGGCGAGCGCCGCCCCCGCCCCGTAGTTCTGCAGCGCGAACATCACCTGGAACAGCGGCGTGCGGCTCACGTCGCGGGCCACGTTCAGCTCGGTGACCAGCCGGTCGAACGGCAGCGTTTGGTGGGCGTATGCGTCCAGGGCGGTCTCGCGGGTGCGGTCCAGCAGTTCCCCGAATCCTGGGTCGCCCGCGAGGTCGGCCCGCAGCACCAGGGTGTTGACGAACATGCCGACCGCCGCGTCGAGTTCGGGGACGTCGCGCCCGGCGACCGGCGACCCGACGGCGAAGTCCGTCTGCCCGCTGTGCCTGGCCAGCAGCACGTGCAGCGCGGCCAGCAGCACCATGTACGGCGTGGCGCCGCGCTCGGCGGCCAGCCCGCGCACCCGCGCGGCCAGGTCCGCGTCGATCCGGAACTCGTGGCCCGCGCCCGCGCTGCTCTGCTCGGCCGGGCGGGACAGGTCGGTGGGCAGGTCGAGGGCGGGCAGGCCGTCCAGCCGATCGCGCCAGTAACCCAGTTCGCCCCCGTGGTCCCTGGCCCGTTCCCACAACGCGTAGTCGCCGTACTGGGCGCCGGGCTCCTCCAGCGCGCCGCCGCCGCACAGCGTGAGGACCTCGCGCAGGATCACGTCGGCCGACCAGCCGTCGGCCACGATGTGGTGGACGGCCAGCACCAGCAGGTGATCGCCGGGCGCGATGGTGATCAGCGCGGCTCGCCACAGCGGGCCGCCCGCCAGGTCGAACGTGCGGGCCAGCAGCTCCGCGCCGATCGCGTGGGCGCCGGCCTCGTCCACCGCCTCGGTGACCACCAGTTCCACCCGGGGCTGGGGGTCGATCACGACGCCGGGACGCCCGTCGTCGTCGGTCGGGAAGCGCATGCGCAGCGACTCGTGGCGGTCGGCGACCCCGGCCAGCGCCGCTTCCAGCGTGGGTCCATCCAGGTGGCCGCGCACCCGCACGACCAGCGGGATCGTGTAGGCGGCGGTCCCCGGCCGGTACTGCTCAAGGAACCACAGCCGCTCCTGGGCCGGGGTCGGCGGCGGTTCCGTGCCGGGTTCGCGGGGGTCGATCGCGCGGACCTTGGTCCGCCGCCGGAGCCGCTGGGCCAGCACCGCCTTCTTGTCCGGCGAGAGGGTGGTCACGTGGTCTCCGGGTGTTCGATGATCCGCTTCAGGGCGCGCATGTAGAGGGCGGCGTCGCGACCGTTGACCAGGCGGTGGTCGTAGGCGATGCCGATGGCGGCGAAGCCGTCCTCGCCGGGCGGGGTGACCGCGAGCGCGCAGGCCGTGCCGGGCAGCACGTAGGGGATGGCGAGCAGCACCTCGGGCTCGGTGTGCAGGGTGACCACCATGCCCGCGCCGGTCAGGTCACTCTCGCTGAACTCGCCTCCGGCGGCGGCCACCCGGTACTTCATCAGCAGGGTGGACACCTCCTTGACGCTCAGCCGGACCGCGTCGTGGACGACCGGCACGAACAGGCCCTCCCCGACGTCAACGGTGACGCCGATGTCGGCCGTGGCGGGGACGTCGGCGGCCGAGCCGTCGGGGGTGAGGGTGGCGAAGAACATCGGGAACCCGGCGTGGGTCCTGGCGACCGCCATCACGAACAGTTCGGCCACGCCGACCGGGCGGCGGATCTCCCTGGTCAGGCGGCCGGCGTTGGCCAGGAGGGGGCGCAGGTCCATCCGGACGGCGGTGTAGGCGGCGGGGATGGTGCGGTGGGAGGTCTCGACGGCCCGTCCCACGGCCCGCTGCACCTTGGAAAGCGGTCGCCGCTCGACCCCGGCGGGCACCCCTTCGGGGGCGGGGGCCTGGCCGGGCTCGGCGGTCGCGGCGAGCCGTTCGATGTCGTCGCGGCGGACCACGGCGACCCCGAGGGCGCGGACCGCGTCCTCGGTGACGCCGAGTTCGGTCATCAGGGCGCGGGCGGGCTCGGTGATGAGCGGGCCGTCGGCCGCGTCGTCGCCGGCCGGCCGTCCGGGAGCGGGAGCCTGGGCCGGGACGGCGGGCTCGGCCGTCGCGGTGATGCGGGCGATGGACTGCGTCGGGCGGCACCACGCGCCCGCCGGGACGCTGTGGTGCAGGTGACCGCTCTCCGCGGCGGTGAGCTCCTCCGCGGCCTTGGAGGTCTCGACGACCACGACCGGGTCACCGGTCCGGATCGCCGCCCCGTCCTCCACGAGCCATTCGACCAGGAGATATTCGGCGTCGTTGTTGTTGAGCTTTGGTACGCGGATGTCAGCCACGCAGGGCCTTTCTGATGGCGTGGTGGATCGAGGACTCGCTCACCAGCACCCTTTCCTCAAGGTGGGACGCGGTGGGGATCACCGACGCGTCGGTGTGGACCAGCTCGACGGGGCGGGACAGCCGCCCCCACAGGCGGCTGTGCAGCACGTGGGCGACCTCGGCCCCCCAGGTGCCGCCCGCCGTGCTCTCCTCGACCACGAAGACGGCCCGCGCCGAGGCGGCGGACTCGGGGAAGTCGAAGGGGTAGAGCCGCGAGGGCACCAGCAGGGTGGCGGTGATCTCGTCCTGTAGCAACAGGGCGCGCATGGCGGCGAGCGCCCGATGGGCGGTGCCGCCGGTGGCCACGATCACGCAGTCCGGCTCGCCGCCACCGGGCAGCGAGACGGTGGCGAAGCCGCCCGCCTCCTCCGGCGGGGTCAGCCGGAAGGGCGCGACCTGCGGGAACATCGGCCGGGTGTAGAGGATCTTGTCCTCGAACAGGACGCAGGGCTCGCCACGGTCGAGCATCTCGGTGAACACCGCGCGGTTGTCGTGGAACGGGGAGACCTCGTACAGGGCCAGGCCGGGCACGCCGATCAGGTGTTTCTGCGGGCTCTGGCTGTGCGTGGGGCCGTAGCCGCGCCCGCCGCCGCTGGGGCAGCGCACGATCATGCGCATGGGAAGGCGCTTGCCGTACATGGTCACCGATTTGGCGGCGAAGTTGACGATCTGGTCGAAGGCCAGCGTGACGAAGTCGCCGAACATGATCTCCACGACGGCGGTGTCCCCGGCCAGGGCGAGCCCGGCGGCCATGCCGGTGATCGCGCCCTCGCTGATCGGGGTGCCGAGGACCCGGCCGGGGAACTTGCCCGACAGGCCGCGGGTGATCTTGAAGGCGCCGCCGTACGGGTCGAGCACGTCCTCGCCGAGCAGGTAGGCGCGCGGGTCGCGGTCCAGCAGGTCGTGCAGGGCCGCGTTGAGGTCGTCGGCTACGCGCACGCTGCCCGCCCCGAGGACGGCGGGCGCGCGGCGACCTCCGCCGCGACGGCCGCCACGTAGTCGCGCTGCTCGGCCTCCAGCCGGTGCAGCGTGCCGGGATCGTCGGCCGCGTAGCGGTGGTACCAGTCGCCCGCGAGCGCCTCCCGCAGCGCCTGTTCGTCGCGGGTGTCGTCGCCCTTGCTGTGCGGGCCGATCCGGTGGGTGCGGAACTCCAGCACCAGCGGCCCGCGCCCGGCGCGGACCCCCTCGACCGCCGCCGCGAAGCCGTCCCTGATCTCGGTCACGTCGGTCGAGCCGGTGAAGTGGTGGCGGATGCCGAAGGCGGCGGCGCGCCCGGCCACGGTCCCGGCCATGTGCGCGCCGGTGGGCGTGGACTGGGCGATTCCGTTGTTCTCCACCACGACGACCAGCGGCAGCCGCCACAGCGCGGCGATGTTGAACGCCTCGTAGAGCGCTCCCTCGCCGAACGTGCCGTCACCGATGTAGGCCCACGCGACGGCCCCCGGGTCAGTGCGGGACAGGTGCAGCGCGACCCCGGCCGCGACGGGCAGGCTCTCGCCCTGCACGCCGGTGGACAGGTAGCGGTCGCGGTGGATGTGCTGGCTGCCGCCCACTCCCCCGCAGATCGCGCCCTCGCGGCCCATGATCTCGGCCAGCAGGCCGTGCGCGTCGCGGTAGCGGGCCAGGTAGTGGCCGTGCCCCCGGTGGTTGCTGAAGACGTGGTCGCGGGGCTCCATCAGCGGGGCCAGCGCGACGGGGACGTGCTCCTGCCCCAGGCAGGTGTGCGTGGTCCCGTTGAGCATTCCGGCGGCGAACAGGTCGAGCAGTTTGCGCTCGAAGGCGCGGATCAGCAGCATCAGGCTCAGGTCACCGTCCTCGCCGAGCGGGTACGGCATGCCGCCAGGCGGGCGGTCGAGCAGATCAGTCACGGCCGGCCGCCTGGAGCACACCGGCGATGGTCGGGGTCTCGAAGAACGCGTCGAGCGGCACCTCGATCTTCAGCCGCTTGCGCATCCTGGCGATGATCTGGGTGATGGTCAGCGAGTGCGCGCCCAGGTCGAAGATGTCGTCGTGGTGACCGATGGGCGAGATGCCGAGCACCTCCTCCCAGATCGCGGCGACCTCGTCGGCCAGCGGGTGGGCCGCCGAAGCCGTCTCAGAAGCGGCGGCCGTGGTCTCGCCGGAGGGCGCCTCCTGGACCACCGCCGCGCGGATCTCCAGCAACGCCGACAGCGGAGCCGCCGGGTCGGCCGCGATCCGGTCCAGCAGCGCCCGCAGGTCGGCCGCGACGCGGTCGGCGTCGGGGGTCTCGGACGGGTCGTGCCGCAGCGACGCGGACAGCCCGGCCGGGGTGTCGAGGAACTGGAATTGGAGCGCTCCTCTCACCGCGTGGTTGGAGACCAGCCAGTCCACCGAGGCGTCGAGCCCGGCGAACTCCGGGTCCGCCTCCTCGCGCTTGCGGTAGCTGACCGACACGGGGGCGAGGGCGGCGTGCGGGCGCAGGCCGGGCACGGCGCGGGCGAGCGGGGTGCGCCGGTGCGGGTACAGGGCCCGCAGCTCGGCGCGGACGCCCTGGGCGAAGTCCGCGAACGGCTGGTCGGCGCGGGGGCGGCTGAACAGCGGCAGCTCGTTGACGAAGGAGCCGATCGTGGCGGCGTCGGCGGGACGCCGGGTGCTCAGGTCGATCGCGGTGACGACCTCGGCGTTGCCGTAGGAGTACAGCAGCGCGTGCAGCGCGGCGGTTAGCAGCTCGAACCTGGTCAGGCCGGGCACCGACAGGTCGGCCTCGACCTCGAAGGCGATGGCCCGGCCGTCCGCGGTGCCACGGGAGCGGGCCTCGCTGGACGGCAGTGCCAGCGGCCCCGGCTCGCGCCAGCGGTCCGCCCAGAAGGCGGCGTCCGGCTCGGTCGCGGAGTCCCGGTGCCCGGCCGCCGCCCCCGGCGGCACGTTCCCGTTGTAGAGCGCGGCCAGCTCACCGGCCAGCAGGTCCTTGGACATGCCGTCGAAGACGACGTGATGGGCGACGGCGAGCAGCAGGTGGCGCAGCGGCGACTCGCGAACCAGCGTGAACCGCACCAGCGGCCCGGCCGCCAGGTCGAACGGCTTCGTCACCTCGCGGCGCAGGACGTCGCTCAGCGCCTCGCGCCCGGCCGCGCCGTCCTCGATCTCGGCCACCTCGACGGCGGCGTGCCCCGGCCGCAGGAACGGTAAGCCGTCACGCTCCTCGACGGCACCGGACAGCGCCGGATGCCGCTCCACCACACCGGCGCACGCCTTGATCAGCGCGCCCCGGTCGAGCGGGCCGCGCAGCCTGATCACCACGGGCATGTGGTACGCCGAGCCCGCGCCCAGTCGTTCGTTGATCCACATTCCGTGCTGGACCGCGTCCACGGTCGTCGTAGTCATCGTGCTCCCTCTCGAAGCAGGCGCTTGTCGATCTTGCCTGCGTGGTTGCGCGGCAGGGCCTCCATCAGGAGGACCCGCGCAGGTCGTTCGTGGGGGGCGAGCCGGTCGGCGAGGAAGAGCCGCATCTCCTGTGGGGTGACGGAACCGACGAGCGCCAGTGCGACCGACATGCCGAGAGTCGGGTGCGGCACCCCGAACGCGGCGGCCTCGCGCACGCCGGGGCATTCGTGGGCCGTCTCCTCCACGTGCAGCGTGGAGACCTTGAAGGCGCCGGACTTGATCACGTCGCTCTCGCGGTCAACGAGGTAGAGATAGCCTTCGTCGTCGATGCGGCCGAGGTCGCCCATGCGCACCCAGCCGTCGCGGAACACCGCGCCGCTGGCCCGCTCGTCGCGCCAGTAGGAGCGCGGCGCGGCGGGCGAGCGCAGCCAGACCTCGCCGACCGTGCCTGGGGGCAGCGGCTCGCCCTCGGCGGTGCCGATCCTGACGGTGCCGCCGCCGACGGCCTGCCCGACGCTGCCGGGCCGGTCGGGGTCGTACATCATGATCGTCTGGGCCGGGTACGACTCGGTCGAGGTGTAGTAGTTGACGATCGCCGCGCGCGGGAAGGCGGTGCACAGGCGCGCCGCGACCGGCCCGGGTAAGGGCGCGGCGGCCGAGCCGAGCAGCCGCACGCACGACAGGTCGTGCCGGTCGGCGACCTCTGCCGCCAGCAGTTCCACGGCCATCGCGGGCACCAGGAAGACGGTGCCCGCGTGGTAGTTCTCGATCATCGCCGCGAACCTGCCGGGGGTGAAGCGGGGCAGCGTGACCGTGACGGGGTGCGCGTCCAGGGCGGTGACCAGCATGGTCTGCCCGGCGTTGGTTCCGATCGGGAACGCGTGTGCGAGGTGGGTCGAGTGGGCGAAGGACCGCCTGCGGCCACCGTGCCCGTAGGTGAGGTTGGCGTGGGTCGCGGCGACCCCTTTGGCCCGGCCGGTGGTTCCGGACGTCAGGAGGATCTGCGCGATGTCCCCCGGTGCGGGCGGCTCGGGTTCCGGGCCGCCGGGAAGGGGGAGGTCGCCCGCGCGCAGCACGGTGGTGGCGCCGGCGTGCGACAGTGCGGTGCGGATCTCGCCGTCGGCGAGGCGGTCCGACAGCGGGACGGCCACGGCCCCCGCCGCGGTGACCCCGCAGAAGGCGACGGCGTAGTCGATCCAGTCGCCATTGCCGAAGACGAGCCCGACGCGGTCGCCGCGCCGCACGCCGCGACCGGCGAGCCCCCTGGCCACCTCGGCGGCGCCCCTGGCCCACTCGGCGAAGGTCAGCGCGCCGGAGGTCGCCCCGAACGCGCCGCTGCCGCCGCCGTGGACGATCAGGGCTTCCCGGTCGGGGTCGGCGCTCGCGCGGGCGTGCAGGAGGGCCGGAATGGTGAGGTTCGAGATCGCGCTCATGGAGAGCCCCCGGGCGTCACGTAGCCATCTGTCAACACCGTCTTGACTGTGTCACAGCACGGAATAGTAAGGATTCTTTCTGGAAAGAAACCTTTTCGTTTTGTCGACGGCCGACAGTTAAACATGCCCTCCAATGAGCCGCAACCCCTCGTGAGACGGGGCTTGCGACACCGGCGAGGCCCGTGGAACACTGTCCCCACCCCGGAAACAGTTAACAATCTTTCCGGAAAGAACCCTTCCGAAACAGCGTGGGAGACGGCACGTGACTAACGGCCCGCTGTCGTTCGGCCAGGAAAGACTGTGGTTCCTGCAGCGCCTTGATCCGGAGGATCCGTCCTACACCACGCACTACGCCTACCGGGTGCGCGGAGCCCTCGACACCGGACGCCTCCAGGCCGCCTTCACCGAGGTGGCCGCCCGGCACGAGCCGCTGCGCACCCGCTATCCGGAGTCGGCGGACGGACACCCGCAGGCGGTGGTCGAACCCCCGGGACCCGTGCCGATCGAGCGGATCGACGCCGGCGACCTGCCGGCCGCCCTGGCCGTCGTCGCCGAGCGCACCAACACCGCGTTCGACCTGGCCGCCCGGCCGCCGCTGCGGATCACCCTGATCCGCCTCGCCGACGACGACCACGTGCTCTGCGTGGTGCTGCACCACATCAACGCCGACGGCTGGTCGATCAACGTGCTGCGCCGCGAGGTGGCCGCGTTCTACGACGGCCGGACGCTGCCGGAGCCGGCGCTGCGCTACGCCGACCACGTCCGCGCCGAGCGCGCGGAGGAGCCGGACGTCTCCTGGTGGGCCGAGCGGCTCACCGGCGTTCCCCCGCTCGACCTGGCCGCCGACCGGCCGCGCCCGCCGGTCAGGTCGGCCTCGGGCGGCGAGGTCTCCTTCGAGATCCCGCCCGCGCTCGCGGCGGCCGTCAACGGGCTGGCCAGGCGTGCGCGGTGCACCCCGTACATGGTGCTCCTCGCCGCCTACCAGGTGCTGCTGGCCCGCCACAGCGGGCAGGACGACTTCTGCGTCGGCACCCCGGCGGCCGGACGCGGAGGACCGGAGGTGGAGGACCTCATCGGGATGTTCTCCACCACCCTCGCGCTGCGCGCCGACCTGTCCGGCGATCCGGACTTCGCGGAACTGCTCGCCAGGACACGGAGAGGCGTCCTGGCGGCGCTGTCACACCGCGAGGTGCCGTTCGAACGGCTGGTCGGCGCGCTCGGCCTGGACCGCGACCTGAGCAGGACGCCGCTGTTCCAGACCATGTTCGCCTTCCACACCCACGGCGACGAGGACGAGCCGCTGCCCGGCCTGGCCGCAGAGCCGGTCCCGCACGGATGGCACCCCGCCAGGTTCGACCTGTCGCTGGACCTCTATCCGCGCGCCGACGGTGGCGTGGACGGCCGCGCCATCTACGGCACGGACCTGTTCGACCAGGACACCGTGCGCCGGATGACCGCGCGCTACCTGGTGCTGCTGGAAGGCGTCACCGCCGGCCCCGACCGCCCGGTGTCGGCCCTCCCGCTGCTCACCGCCGACGAGCGGGAGCTGCTGCTCGGCCCGTGGAACGACTCGGCGGCCGACCTGCCGGAGGTCACCCTCGCGGACCTGGTGCTGGAGCGCGCGGCGGAGACCCCCGACGCGGTCGCGGTGGTCCACGGCGAGACCACTCTGACCTACGCGGAGCTCACGCGGCGGGCCGCGGGGCTCGCCGTACGGCTGGCCGCCGAGGGCATCGGCCGAGGCGACCTGGTCGCCGTCGCCACCGGGCGCGGCCCCGAGATGCCGCTCGCCCTGCTGGGCGTCGCGATGAGCGGCGCGGCCTACCTGCCCGTCGATCCGGACTACCCGGCGGCCCGCGTGGACTACGTGCTCGCCGACGCCCGGGTCGCCCGGGTCCTCACCGACGAAGACGTGCGCCGCCTCGCGGTGCCCGACCCGGCGGGCCCGCTCGCGTCGGCGCGGCCCGGCGAACCCGCCTACGTGCTCTACACCTCCGGGTCCACCGGCAGGCCCAAGGGCGTCGTGGTGCCGCACCGCGCGCTGACCAACTTCCTGTTCGCGATGCGCTCGCTGCTCGGCGCCACGGCCGATGACACCTGGCTGGCGCTGACCTCGCTGTCCTTCGACATCTCCGCGCTCGAACTGTACCTGCCGCTGATCACCGGCGGCCGGGTCGTGCTGGCGGAGAGCGCCGACGCCCGCGACGGCGAGGCCGTGGCCGCGCTGGTCGCCCGGCACGGGGTCACCCACGTGCAGGCGACCCCCTCCGGCTGGCGCATGATGCCGGGCGTCCGCGTGGACACCGCCCTGACCGGCGGCGAGCCGCTGCCTCCCGCGCTGGCCGCCGAGCTGCGGCCGAGGGCGCGGCGGCTGTTCAACGTGTACGGCCCGACCGAGACCACCATCTGGTCCACCGCCTGGGAGGTGCCCGACCCGCCCGGCGAGGTCGCCATCGGCGGCCCGATCGCCAACACCACCCTGCACGTCGTGGACCGGCACGGCCACCTGACCCCCATCGGGGTCCCCGGCGAGCTGCTGATCGGCGGCGCGGGGCTGGCCGACGGCTACCTGCGCCGCCCGGCGCTCACCGCCGAGCGTTTCGTGCCCGACCCCTACGGGCCTCCGGGGACTCGCCTCTACCGCACCGGCGACCTGGCCCGGCGGCGCGCCGACGGCGTGCTGGAATGCCTCGGCCGTACCGACCACCAGGTCAAGCTGCGCGGGCACCGAATCGAGCCGGGCGAGATCGAGGCGGTGCTGGAGAGCCACCCGGGCGTCGAGCAGGCGGTCGTGACCGTGCGGGACGAAACCCTCGTCGCGTTCGTGGTCGGCTCCGCGCCGATCACCGAACTGCGCGCGCACGCCGCCGCGGCGCTGCCGCCGTACATGGTGCCGGCGGCGTTCGCCGAGCTGGACGCGCTGCCGCTGACCCCGAACGGCAAGGTGGACCGCGCCGCGCTGCCCGGCGACGCCCGGACGGTGCGCGAGGAGGTCGTCTACACCCCGCCGCGCAGCGACGCCGAGGAGCTCGTCGCCGACGTGTACGCCGAGGTGCTGTCCCTGGAGAAGGTGGGCGCGCACGACGACTTCTTCGCACTCGGCGGCCACTCACTGCTGGCCACCCGGGTGATCGCCAGGATCCGCGCGCTCACCGAGGTGGACGTGCCGATCCGCACGATCTTCGCGAGCGGCGCCGTCGCGGACCTGGCGCAGGCCGTGGAGGAGCTGCTGGCCGCGGAGATAGACCTACTGTCCGACGAGGAGGCCGCGCGCCTCGCGAGGGAGCAGGACTGAATTGTCCTATCTGGTAGTGGTCAACGACGCGGAGCAGTACTCGATCTGGCCCGCCGACCGGGAGCCGCCCATGGGCTGGAACCCGGCGGGAGTGGCGGGAAGCAGGCAGGAGTGCCTGGACCACATCGAGCGGACCTGGACCGACATGCGACCGCGCAGGGAGCCATGACGTGAACACAGTGGGGGGTCGGCCGGTGCGGGAGCACCCTGCCGACGGGCGAACCACCACGGAGACCACCTCGGGAAGCGACAGCGAGCGCGTCCGGGAGCGGCTGGCCGAACTGGTGGCCACGGCCACCGACGGCGAGGTCACGGCGGACGAGGCGCTGACGGCGCGAGTGCCGCTGTCCGCGCTCGGCGTCACCTCGCTGGCGCAGATGCGGCTGATCGACGCGATCGAGCGCGAGTTCGGCGTGGACGTGGACTTCTCCGACGAGTCCCTGGCCACCCTGGACGACCTCGGCCTGCTGACCGACTACGTGAACGGGCGGACGTCGTGACGGCCGCGCCCCTCACCTGGGGGCAGCGGGCCATCTGGGACGCGATCCAGGAGACCGCCCCGGACGACCGGTACTTCAACTTCGGCCGGATCCTGACCGTGCCGCGCTCGATCCGCCCGCTGGGCGTCGAGGACGTGCGCCGGGCCCTCACCCTGCTGGTGGCCCGGCACGAGGCGCTGCGCAGCACGATCGGCCCGGGCCCCGTCCAGGTCGTGGGCGAGGGCGGCGAACCGGCGCTCGGCGTCGTGCGCGCCGAGCCGGGCGAGGAGCAGGCCGTCGCCGAGGAGTTGCGGGCGCGGCTGGAGTCGGCGGCCTTCGACTACGCCGCCGAGCCCCCGCTGCGCGCGGGCGCCGTCGTCTGCGACGGCACGGTCGGGCACGTGGTGCTGGTCTTCTGCCACCTGGCCTGCGACGGCCTGGGCGCCGAGATCGTGCTGCGCGACCTGCGGCTGCTGCTGATGCGCGGCGCGGTGCCCGGCCCGCCGCCGACGCAGCCGGGCGACCTGGCGCGCTGGCAGTCCTCGCCGGAGGGACTACGGCTGGCCCGCGCCGCCGACGAGTACTGGGAGCGGGAGCTGACCGACGCCCCGGCGTCGATGTTCCCCGGCCGGGTCGCCGAGGCGGCGGACCCGCCGATCTGGCGGGCGCTGCTCACGTCCCGGGCCGCGGCCATGGCGGCGCAGCGGCTGGCCGTACGGCACGGCGCGACCACCTCGACGGTGCTGCTCGCGGCGAGCGCCGCGATGGTGGGCCGGGCCACGGGCCGCTCCAGGTGCGCGATGCTGCCGATCGTCGGCAACCGCTTCCGCGCCGACACCAGGACCACGGTGACCACGCTGTCCCAGGAGGGGCTGTTCGCCTGCGACGTCACCGCCGAGCGGTTCGACGACCTGCTGCGCGCGGCCAAGCCCGCCGCGCTGCGCGCCTACCGGCACGCCTACCACGACCCGGCGGGCCGGGCCGCGGCGACCGCGCGGGCCAGCGCGGCCAAGGGCGTGCGGGTGCACCCGTACTGCTGTTTCAACGACATGCGCTTCGCCGAGCCCCCGCCGCGTGCGTGGGAGCCCGGGGAGATCAACGACGCGCTCGGCGCGTCCGCGATCACCTGGCCGCTCTCCCAGGACCGGCTGAACTGCCGGTTCTGCGTGCACATCACCGGCGGCCCCGCCGGGCTGGGCGTCTCGGTGACCGCCGACACCCGCTATCTGCCCAGGGCGGAGATGGAGTCGTGGCTGCGCGGGTTCGAGGACCTGCTCGTGGAGGCGGCCATGCGCGCCGCGGTCCAGGGGGTTCACGCCGGATGACGGTGACAGCGTACGCCGGGGCCACTTCCTGCGCCGCCGGCGGGATTCTGCGTTTCCACGTATCCGCGCCGGGCCCGGTCCGGGTGAGCGTCGCGGACGCGACCACCGACCGGCGGCTGCTGTCGGCGCTGGTCGAGGGCCCAGAGTGGGACCTCGCGATCCCCGGGGACTGGGCCAGCTCGCTCTACCGGGCGCGGTTCCTCGCCCCGGACGAGGAGGAGATCGACCTGCCGTGGCCGCGCGAGCAGCGGCTGCCCGGGGCGGACGTCTCCCCGGACAACGAGGTCCACTTCGTGGTGCGCGCGCCGAGCCCCCGCTCGCCGGTGCTGCTGTCGGTGCCGTTCACCACGTGGCAGGCCTACAACCGGGCGGGCGAGCCCGGCCAGAGCATCTACTACAGCGAGGAGCCCACGCGCGCCTCGCACGTGTCCTTCGACCGGCCGGGCGGCGGACCACCGCCCGAGCGGTGGGAGGAGGGCATGATGCGCTGGCTCGGCCCGTCCGGGTACGACGTGGACTACTGCTCCAACCTGGACCTGCACGACGGTCTCGACCTGCTGTCCGGCTACCGGCTGCTGGTCGTCAGCGGCCACGACGAGTACTGGTCGGCCGGGATGCGCGACGCGGCGGAGGAGTTCGTCCGGCGCGGCGGGAACATCGCGTTCTTCTCGGGGAACACCGCCTGGTGGCAGATCCGGCTGGAGGACGACCTGCGCACGATGGTGTGCTACCGCGACCCGGCGACCGACCCCAGCCCCGATCCCCGGCTGGTGACCACCGAGTGGTCCGCCGCGCCGGTCGACCGGCCGGAGAACACGCTCACCGGGGTCAGCTTCCGCCAGGGCGCGGGCGCCTGGGGTCCGGGCATGCCGCTGATCCTGCAGGAGTCGTACACGGTCAGGTTCGCCGGGCACTGGGTGTTCGAGGGCACCGGGCTCACCGACGGCGACAAGTTCGGGCAGGGCACGCTCGGCTACGAGACCGACGCCGCCGAGTACGTGGAGGTCATGGGCGTGCCCCGGGTGACGTCCAGGGACGGCACGCCGTCCTCGTTCGTGGTGCTGGCCACGGCGGACCTGCGGCACTGGAGCGCGTACGGCCAGGGCGGCGCGGCCACCCTTGGCGTGTTCACCAGCGGCTCCGGCACGGTCTTCACCGCGGCCACGGTGAACTGGGGCAATGGCCTCACCGACCCGGTGGTCGACCGGATCACCCGCAACGTGATCGACCGCCTGTCCGCGCCCCGCGCCCCCGCGGCGTGGGAGGTCATCGGCCCGGAGGCCGACATGGTCGCGCTGGCGGGCTACGGCCGGTCGCTGTACGGCGTCGGCGCGGGCGGCGTGCTGCACGTCCGTGAGCTGTGCGGGCAGAACCTGCCGTGGCGGCCGGTCGCCGACGCGGGCGGGGTGCGCTGCCTGGACGTCCCCCGCGAGGCGGGCGGCGACGTGGGCCTCGGCCTGTACGGCGTGACCCCGAGCGGGGTGCTGCGCCACCGGCCGCTGCCCGCCGCGTCCACCGGGTGGACCGACGTCTGCCGCGCGCCCGCCGGGACGGTCGCACTGGCCGCGAGCGACGGGGCCTTCTACGCGGCGACCACGGCGGGCCGCCTGCACCGCCTGGCGTACGCCGACGCGCGCGCGGGCGCCTGGGCGGAGATCGGCTCGTCCGCCGGGGCGGTCGCGCTCAGCGGCATGGTCGGCCGCCTGTACGCCATGGACGCGACCGGTGCGATCCGCACGCGCCTGCCGTCGGCCGCGGACGAGGAGTGGCGGCCGCTGGCCGGCACCGGCCCCGGCGCGCCCGGCATGGCGGGCATCGCGTTCACCGCGCACGCGGGCCGCCTGATCACGGCGGGAGCCACCACTCCCACCCGGTGGCGCACCGTCTGAGCGGCGGCGCAGTCCGGGTGAGCCGTGTGCGGCCCGGTCGTGCGGTGCCGGTTCAGTTGTCCACGGTGCTGGTGAAGACGTCCTCGCGGGCTCGCTGGAGCGCCGCGAGGATGGCTCCCCGCAGGATCGGGTCGCCCTCGACCTGGGTGACCCGCACCCGGGGACGGCTCGGGCAGATCCGCGCGACGGCCTCCTCGACCTTGGCGGCGAGGATGTCACCGCCCGCCCTGCCGACGTCGCCGGACATGACCACCAGGCCGGGATCGAGCACCACGGTCACGGCGGCCACGCCGATCGCCAGGCGTCCGGCGATCTCCTCGATGAAGTCCCCGTCGCCCGCCCGCAGCGCCGCGACGGCCGCGGTGACCTGCTCGCCGATGGAGCCGGGCGGCAGTCCGTTGGCGGCGGCGAGCCCGGCGATGGCCTCGCCGCCCACCAGGCGCTGGAAGGAGCCGGACTGCGGCTCGGTGACGTTGACCGGCAGCGGCTCGCCCGGGACCGGGAGCCAGCCGATCTCGCCCGCGCCGCCGCTGCTGCCCCGGTGTAGCCGTCCGCCGAACATCACCCCGAGGCCCTGCCCGATTCCCGCCCATACCAGGACGAAATCCGCGAGCCCCCGGGCCGCGCCGTGCTCACGCTCGGCGATCACCGCGAGGTTCACGTCGTTCTCGATCACGACCGGGCGCTGCAGGCTCGCGCTCAACGCGGCGAGCACCCCGTCGTGCCAGGACGGCAGGTCGAAGGAGAACCGCACGTCGCCGGTATGGGGATCCACGACACCCCTGGTTCCGATGACGCACGCACGCAATTGGGCCATCGACACCCGCGCGGTCTGGCACACCCGCTGCACCGCGTTGTGCACCACCCGGACCGGGTCGTCGTGGCCGTTCGGATCGACCGCTATCTCCGCGATCAGCTCCCCGGTGATGTCGGCGATGCCCGCCTTGACCTGGTCGGGCAGGACGACCAGGCCCGCGACATAGGCACTGGACGGCACGACCCCGTAGAGCGCCGCGTTCGGGCCGCGTCCGCCGGCCTGTTCCCCAACTGGTGCGACCAAACCTCGGCCTTCCAGGCGCGCGAGGAGCTGTCCCGCCGTAACCTTGGATAGTCCGGTTCGCTCACCCAGTTCCGCCCGGGTGAGCGGGCCGTCGGAGAGCAGGAGCTCAAGCGCCGCGCGGTCGTTCAACTGGCGCAGCAGCCGAGGAGTTCCCGGGCGTCGGGACAAGGATCGGCCCCCCTCTCGTCACGATACGCTAACGAGCGTTTTTTTTAAGAAAGTTTCTTGTTAGTTTAGCGACAGTCACCCCGCAGGCAAGTGATCCCGCCTCGGGATGTCACAGAGCCGACCGTTCGAGGTCGCATTCGACCTGGTGCGGGGTGGCCTGCCAGGGCCCGCACCCCCGAAGCGCGCGACCCCCGACGCGAAGCCGGGAAGGGAGAAAACCCATAGTGAGAATCTCGAAGTTCACACTGGCGACGGCCACCTCGGCGGCGCTGGTCCTCAGTGTCGCCGCTTGTGGTGGCGGGTCTGAGCCGACCGAGCCGCAGGCGAGTGCCTCGGAATCGGCGGCCGGGCCGAAGTTCGCCGGCAAGACTCTCAAGGTGTGGCGTCTCGGCGCCCCCAACGAGGTCTTCGAGAAGTACATGAACGACCTCAACGCCAAGTTCGAGCAGCAGACCGGCGCCAAGGTCGAGCTGACCTGGACGCCGTGGCCGGATGCCCAGAAGAAGTGGACCGCCGCGCTCGCCAGCGGCGAGGGCCCCGACGTCACCGAGTTCGGTAACGACCAGGTCTCCGCCTGGGTGGCCCAGGAGGCCCTGTCCGACATCACCGAGGTCGCCAAGAGCACCCCGGACTTCCAGCAGATCCCGCAGAACCTGTGGGGCTACGAGACGATCGACGGCAAGATCTACGCCGTGCCGTGGGGCGGCGGTACCCGCGCCGTGCTCTACCGCAAGGACTGGTTCGCCGACCTCGGCATCGAGGAGCCCAAGACCTGGGACGACCTCGTCAAGGCGGCCAAGACGGTCGTGGAGAAGAAGGGCTCCGACGTCGACGGCTTCGCGTTCAACGGCGGTTCGGACGCCAACATGTCGCTGTCGCCGTTCGTGTGGTCCGCCGGTGGCGACTTCGCCGCCTTCGAGGGCGGCAAGTGGGTCGGCAAGCTCACCGACCCCGCCTTCAAGGAAGGCTTCGACTTCTACACCAACCTGGTGGCCAAGGAGGGCGTGTCCGGCAAGTCGCGCCTGAACCTGAACTCGGTCGAGATCGCGCAGCGCTTCGCGGCCGGCAAGGTCGGCATGTACGTCACCGGTGGCTGGGACATCGCCACCATCGAGGAGCAGAGCAAGGGCAAGGTCAAGGCCGACCAGATGGGCTTCTTCTCCATCCCGGCCAAGGACGGCGCCGGCCCGGCTCCGGCGTTCCAGGGCGGCAACGACATCGCCGTCTGGAAGGACACCCAGGAGCCCGAGCTCGCCGCCGAGTACGTCAAGCTGGCCGCGGGCAAGGAGTTCGGCGTCCGCTACGCCAAGGAGAACGGCCTCCTCCCGCTGTACCCGGACGCTCTCGCCGAGTACGCCAGCGACCCGGCCCAGAAGGCCTTCGCGGAGACCTTCAAGGTCGCCAAGGGCTTCCCGGCCAGCCCCAACTGGGCTCAGGCCAACGACACCAAGGCCGTGCTGCAGAACGCCGCACGCGCGGTGATCAAGGGTGAGAAGGACGCGACCACCGCCCTGGCCGACGCCAACAAGGAACTCGAAGAGATCCTGAACAAGTCATAACCATGGCGCATTCACGAACCATCGCTCGGGGCGGAGGCGATCCCTCCGCCCCGGCGCGGGGCCCGAGAAGAAGGCCGCCGCGCAGGGCCAGTGGCATGCCGCCGTGGCTGGTCCCCTACGTGCTCCTCGTGCCCGGTCTGCTGATCATCGCGGCACTCCTGCTCTACCCCCTGTATCAGATGGTCGTCATGTCCTTCCAAGAGGTAGGACTTCGACAGATCCGACCGAAGAACCCGATCCCCGCCAAGTACGTGGGATTCGAGCAGTACCAGACGGTCCTCCAGTCCGACCTCTTCTGGAGCTCGCTGCGCAACACCGTGGTCTTCGCGGTGGTCACCGGCGCGCTGACGCTGATCGTCGGCACCCTGGTCGGCATGTTGCTCAACCGGCTCGGCCGCAAGATGTCCACCGTCGTGGTGGTCGGCATCATGGCCGCTTGGGCGGTGCCTCCTACCTCCCAGGCCATCATCTGGAAGTGGCTGTTCGACGCCGACGCAGGCATCATCAACTGGGCGCTGAACCTACTGCCCGACTGGTTCTCCGCACTGCTCTTCGGCCGGTCCGACTGGACCGGCGAACCCTGGCTGAACGAGCCGCTGTCCATCTACCTCGTGCTGATCATCGCGGTGCTGTGGGCGTCGTTCCCGTTCGTCGCCGTCTCCGTGCTGGCGGGGCTGAAGAGCATCCCGTCCGAGCTGTACGAGGCCGCCAAGGTGGACGGCTCCGGCGGCTTCAGGACGTTCAGGAAGATCACCTTCCCGTTGCTCAAGCCGGTCTTCTCGGTGCTCGTGGTGCTCCAGATCATCTGGGACTTCAAGGTCTTCACCCAGCTCTTCCTGCTGGCCGGCGGCACGAACATGCCGCGTGAGGCGTTCAACCTGTCCCTGTGGAGCTACATCGAGGCGTTCAGTCCCCCGCCGGACATGGGACTCGGCGCTGCCATCGCGGTGGTCCTCACCGTGGTGCTGCTCCTGATCACGTTCGTGTACGTCCGGCAGATCGTCAGAGCGGAGGACGTCCGATGACGCCACTCGCCCGCAAACGCCTGGCCAAGTGGGGGATGAACGGCGCCGGGATCGCCGTCTTCCTGTTCGCGGTCTTCCCCGTTTACTGGATGGTCGCGACGGCCTTCAAGCCGAACGACGAGATCTACACGACCGAGTTCGTCCCCATCCCGATGTCCCCGACGCTCGAACACGTCAACCGGGCCTTTACCAAGGGCGTGGCCGGGCACACCATCTGGGAGTACCTGCTCAACAGCGCCATCGTGGCGCTCAGCACCGTCCTGATCGGCGCGGTGTTCGCGCTGCTGGCCGCGACCGCGGTCGCGCGGTTCCGCTTCAGGTTCCGCACGTCCTTCCTGGTCCTCCTGCTCATCGTGCAGATGGTGCCGGCCGAGGCGCTGCTCATCCCGCTGTTCCTGATGGTCCGCCGGCTGGGCATGTACGACCAGCTCATCGGCCTGATCATGATCAATATCGGACTCACCCTGCCGTTCTCGGTATGGATGCTCCGTACCTTCGTCGCCGCGGTCCCCAAGGACCTGGAAGAGGCGGCGTGGATCGACGGGGCCACCCGGTTCACCACGTTCTGGAAGGTCCTGTTCCCGCTCGTCGCGCCCGGCCTGGTCGCGACCAGCATCTTCTCCTTCATCACGGCGTGGAACGAGTTCGTCTTCGCGCTCACCCTGCTCAACGACCCTGCCAAGTACACGATGCCGAGAGCCCTTTCGTTCTTCATCGGGCAGCGTTCCACCGACTGGGGCGGGATCATGGCCGCCTCCACCCTGATGACCATTCCGGTCCTCGTGTTCTTCCTCCTGGTGCAGCGACGCATGGTCTCCGGCCTCGTCGCGGGCGCCGTCAAGGGCTGATCCCGCCCTCCTTTCCCGGTCGCGACGGCTCGCCGCCCACAAGGCGCGGGCCGCCGTTCCGGTCTGCCGTACCGACCGTTACCCATACGTTCCGCTAGGAGCTGAGCCATGCCCGATATACCCGACACTACCGACCGGGAGTTGTACCGTCTGGCGGCCGGCACCCTGCTCGCCGCTTTCCAGGGCACCACGGCCCCCGACTGGGTGCTCGCCGAGGCCGGCCGCGGCCTCGGCGGCGTCACCCTGTTCGGCTTCAACGTGGCCGAGGCCGAGCAGCTCAGCGCCCTCACCGGGCGCCTGCGCGAGGCCGGAGACCTGGTCATCTCCCTCGACGAGGAGGGAGGCGACGTCACCCGGCTCGCCTACCACACCGGCAGCCCGTATCCGGGCAACGCCGCCCTCGGCGCCGTGGACGACGTGGAGCTGACCCGCGAGGTCTACCGCTCCATCGCCGACGAACTGGCGCGCTGCGGCATCAACTTCGACATGGCGCCGGACGCCGACGTGAACACCGCCGCCGACAACCCGGTGATCGGCACCCGCGCCTTCGGCAACGACACCGCCCTGGTGGCCAGGCACACCGCCGCCGCCGTGGACGGCCTGCAGTCGGCGGGCGTCGCCGCCTGCGTCAAGCACTTCCCCGGGCACGGGGCCACCACCGTGGACTCCCACCTGGAGGTCCCCCTGGTGGACGCCGACCTGGACCTGCTGCGCTCCCGCGAGCTGGTGCCCTTCCAGGCCGCCATCCGCGCGGGCACCAAGTCCATCATGACCGCGCACGTGCGGGTGCCCGCCCTGACCGGCGCCTCCCCCGCCACACTGTCCCCCGCCGCGCTCACCGGCCTGCTCCGCCACGAGCTGGGCTTCGGCGGCGTGGTGGTCACCGACGCGCTGGACATGGCGGCGATCACCCGTGCCTACGGCCTGGCCGGCGGTGCGGTGCTCTCCCTCGCGGCGGGCGCCGACCTGCTCTGCCTCGGCCCGCTGCCCACCGAGGACGACGTGCGGGAGATCATCGCAGGGATCGTGGCCGCCACCGCCGACGGCCGGTTGCCGGTTGCCAGACTGGAGGAGGCCGCCGAGCGCGTGGCCGCCCTGCGCGCCTGGTTCACCGCCCCCCGCCCGGGAGCGCACGGCGAGCAGGCCATCGGCCTGACCGCCGCCCGCCGCGCCGTCAGCGTCTCCGGCACCACGGCCCCGCTGGTCGACCCGCTGGTCGTCGAGCTGGACACCCCGCCGACCATCGCCGTCGGCGACGTGCCGTGGGGCTTCGGCCACCTGCCCCGGCTGGCCGAGGTGGTGCGCCTCGTCCCGGCGGACGGCCGGCCTGACGCGATTCTGGAACGCGCCAATGGCCGTTCGCTGGTGGTCGTGGTCAAGGACGCCCACCGGCACGAGTCGAGCCGGGCGTTCGTCTCGGCACTGCTCGCGGCCCGGCCGGACACCGTGGTGGTGGAGATGGGCCTGCCCATCTGGAGGCCCGACTGCGCGGCGTACGTCGCCACCTACGGGGCCGCGCGGCCGAACGCGCAGGCCGCGGCGGAACTCCTCTTTCCCGATCGAATGGCGGCCGCTGCCGCGTCCTGACATACCGGTTGACAAGGGGCGAAGCAAAGATTAGTTAGTAAAGTTTCTTGTTTAAAGGGTGAATCGGTGCTAAACAGTGAGTGCGGCCGGAACATGGCCGCCCACCTCGCGTCACGGAGACGGAGACACGATGACCATCGATACCGCCCGAGACGTCGCGAGCGCCGACCTGGCACGACTCGCCGACTGTGTGTTGCAACCAGGATTCACCGGCACGACCGCCCCTGACTGGATCCGACGCCGCCTGAGCCTAGGGCTCGGCGGCGTCACGCTTTTCTCCCGGAACATCACCGGCCCCGAACAGCTCGCCACGCTCACCGCGAGCCTACGGGCCGAGAACCCTCATGTCGTCATCGCCACCGACGAAGAGGCCGGAGACGTGACCCGGCTTGAGGTCAGGGCCGGCAGTTCCCGGCCCGGCAACCTCGCCCTGGGAGCGGTGGACGACCCCGACCTCACCGAAGCCGTCGCCCGCGACGTGGGAGCCGCGCTGGCCCAAGCGGGCATCACGCTCAACTACGCCCCGGTCGCCGACGTCAACTCGGCCGACAACCCGGTCGTCGGCACCCGGGCCTTCGGCGACGACCCGTGGCTGGTCGCCCGGCACACCCGCGCCTGGGTCACGGGCCTGCAGGCCGCCGGTGTGGCGGCGTGCGCCAAGCACTTCCCCGGGCACGGGGCCACCACCGTGGACTCCCACGACGACCTCCCCGCCGTCACCGCCACCGCCGGCGAGCTGGCCAGGGTCGCGCTCTCCCCGTTCCGCACCGCCATCCGGGCCGGCGTCCGCTCGATCATGACCGGGCATCTGCTCGTCCCCGCACTTGACCCGCACTGGCCCGCCACCATGAGCTCGCGCATCCTCACCGACCTGCTGCGCGGCGAGCTGGGCTTCGAGGGGCTGATCGTCACCGACGGCATCGAGATGCCGTCCCTGTCGCTGCGCTACGGCCTGGGCATGGTCGCGGTGCGGGCCCTGGCCGCCGGAGCCGACGTGATCTGCGTGGGCGGCGAGAACACCTCGCCCGGCCTCGTGGACATGCTCCGCAACGCCATCGTGGCGGCGGTCCGCGACGGCTCGCTGTCCGAGGAGCGGCTCACCGACGCCGCCACCCGGGTCCGCACGCTGGCCGCGTGGGCCTCTGGGCCGTGTGGGCCGATTCCGGTCGCGCAGGCGGGCATCGGGCTCGCGGCGGCGCGGCGTGCCGTCCGGGTGACCTCCAAGGAGCACGCGGGGCCGTTGCCGCTGGAAGTGCCGCCGCACGTGATCGAGCTGGACTCGGTCACCAACCTGGCGGTGGATCGCGCCACCGGATGGGGCGTGGCGGCGCCGTTGGCGGCGCTGCTGCCCGGCACCACGGCGGTGCGGCTCGACCCCGGCCAGGCCGGGCTGCTGGGCTTCGAGATCGCGTTCGCGCTGGGCAGGCCGCTGGTGGTGGCGTGCCGCGACGCGTCGAGGCACGGCTGGGTCGCCGCGGCCATCGAGACCGTGCTGTCGCACCGGCCCGACGCGATCATCGTGGAGATGGGCCGCCCCGGGCCTGGTACGCCGGGGGCGCATCACGTGGCCACGTTCGGCTCGTCACTGGCCTGCGGGACCGCCGCGGCCGAGGTGATCTCCGGGCGGTCCGAGTAAATTCAGGTAAATCCGAGTAAGTCTGGGTGAACACGAGCGCGGCCGGACCCGCGCTCAGGACGCGAAGACCTCCTCGCGGGCACGCTCCAACGCCGCCAGCACGGCGCCGCGCAAGACCGGGTTGCCGTTCTGCTCGCTTGGCACCACCTGCGGGCGTATCGGGCAGATTCGGGCCACGGCCTCCTCCACCCGGGAGGACAGCGCGGTGCCTCCGGCGCGGCTGACGTCGCCGCCCAGCACCACGAGCCCGGGGTCGAGGACCACGCAGACCGACGCCACGCCGAGCGCCAGCCGGGAGGCGATCTCGTCGAGCAGCGGCTCGCCCTCAGGGCCGGCCTTGACCGCCGCCGCCACGCACTCGGCCTGCTTGGAGCCGGTGAACCCGTAGGTCTCCGCCAGTTCGGTCACCGCCTCCACGCTGACCAGGGACTGCAGACCGCCCGCCAGCGAGGGCAGGCGGCCGGGAATGGCACGCACGTCCTCGGCGAGCGGCACTCCCGGGACGGGCAGGTAGCCGATCTCACCCGCACTGCCCGAACGCCCCCGGTGCAGCCTGCCGCCGAGCATGACGGCGAGGCCCAGGCCACGGCCCACCCACACCAGCACGAAGTCCTCGGCGTCGCGGGCGGGCCCGTCGGCGCGCTCGGCGATCGCCGCGAGGTTCACGTCGTTCTCGATGACGACCTCACGGCGCAGGTCACGCGCCAGTGCCTCGTGAATGCCCTCGTGCCAGCCCGGCAGGTCGAAGGAGAACCGCACGTCGCCGCTGCGCGGATCGACCACGCCGGGCGTGCCGATCACCACCCCGCGCAGCTTGGCCAGCGACACCTTCGCCGAACGGCATGCCTTGACCACCCCGCTGTGCACGACGGCCACAGGGTCGTCGTGCCCCTGCGGCGAGACTGTGACCTCGGCCACGGTGCTGCCGTGTATGTCGGCGATGGCCGTCGTGACGCTCTCCGGGCCGACATCGAGCCCCGCGACATAGGCGGAGGACGCGACGACGGCGTAGAGCGCCGCGTTGGGACCTCGGCCCCCGGCCAGCTCGCCGACCACCTCTACCAGCCCACGCTCCTCCAGCCTGGCCAGCGTCTGAGACGCGGTGACCTTGGACAGGCCGGTCATCTCGCCGATCTGACCCCGCGTCAGGGGGCCGGAGGCGAGTAGCAGCTCCAGGGCGGCCCGATCGTTGATCTCCCGCAGCAACCTGGGCACCCCAGGACGTCGCTCCATACCCATGCTCTCTGATCGCCGTCTTCCCGCCGCCTTCGCCGAGCCAGATGAGCGGGAGGAGTCAATTAATAAGGCTTCCTGTTAGTTGTACGCCCAGCGTAACGGACCCATTCCCACGCTAGAACACGGCTCGCCGCCATGTCGATCATCTGTGCGCAGGTCATGCCCCGGCGTCCGGGATGGGCCATCCAGGGCCTCTCGGTCCCGTTCATGCCCTCCCGCCGCCCGACCAGTGTTCTCCAGGCGGGATAATCGACAACATGCGCCTATCCGCTCGTGTCGACTACGCCCTTCGTGCCGCCGCCGAACTCGCCGCCGCCGGTGCCGGCCCGACCACTGTGGGCGAGCTGGCCAAGGAGCAGGACATGCCCCCGAAATACCTGGAGAACATCCTGCTCCAGATGCGCCGGGCGGGCCTGGTCCGCGGCCAGCGCGGCCCTGAGGGCGGCTATGTGCTCGCCAGGCCGCCCGCCGAGATCTCCCTCGCCGACGTGATCCGCGCCGTGGACGGCCCGCTGGCCAACGTGCGCGGCGAGCGCCCCGAGCACGTGGGCTACCGGGGCGCGGCCGAACCGCTGCAGGAGGTCTGGATCGCGCTCCGCGCCAGCGAGCGGGCGATCCTCGAAGAAGTGACATTGGCCAATGTGTCCACCGGCACGCTGCCCGACCGGGTGCGCAAGCTCGCCGCCGACCCGGCCGCCTGGGACTGACCCCGAAAGCCCGTGCCCGAGGGAGACGCCGTCTACCGGACCGCCAAGCGCCTGCGCGCGGCTCTGGACGGGCGCGTGCTGACCCGATCCGACTTCCGGGTCCCCAGGCACGCCACGGCCGATCTGACGGGCCGCACGGTCCTTGAGACGCTCTCCCGGGGCAAGCACCTGCTGACCCGCGTGGACGGCGCGCTGACCGTGCACACGCACCTGCGGATGGACGGCACGTGGCGGGTGCTGCCCGCCGGTGGCCGCCCGCCTCCCGGCGACGTCGTCCGCCTGATCCTCGGCAACGCCGAATGGCTCGCCGTCGGCGTCCGGCTGGGGATGGTGGACCTGCTGCCCACCGCGAGGGAAGACTCCGTGGTCGGCCATCTGGGGCCCGACCTGCTCGGCCCCGACTGGGACGCCGCGCGGGCCGCGCGGCGGCTGGCCGTCCACGGCGACCAGACCATCGGCGAGGCCCTGCTCGACCAGCGCAACCTCGCCGGGATCGGGACGATCTACCGGGCCGAGACGCTCTTCCTTGCTGGGATCTCGCCATGGCGGCGCGTCCGCGACGTCGCGGACCTGGAGCGCGTGGCGGCTCTGGCGCACCGGCTGCTCCACGCCAACAAGGACCGGGCCGGCACGATCACGACCGGGGACCGCCGGCCGGGCGCGAGCACGTGGGTCTACGGGCGCGGGGGGCGCGCGTGCCGCCGATGCGGCACGCGGATCGGGGTCACCGAGCTCGGCGGCGCGGTGACAGAGGCGACGCGACCGGGATCAACCCGGGCACGCTCACCAGAGCGGCTGGTCTACTGGTGCGCGGTCTGCCAGCCGGAGTGAACCGCCGCTCAGGCGGCCACCATGTCTTTGACCTCGGGAAACACGCTTCCGGAGATGCCGCTGGCCACACCTTCGCCGATGGACAGGCGCTCGTGCTCGGGCACGTCGGCCATCACCGGGGCGGCCTGCAGCTCGGCCAGCGCGAACTGGTCGGAGACCTCGCGCAGGACCTGTGACAGGGGAACCCCGAGAGCGCCGCAGATGGACGCCAGCAGTTCGGAGGACGCCTCCTTCTGACCACGCTCGACCTCGGAGAGGTAACCGAGCGAAACGCGCGCCAAGGTGGAGACCTCTCGCAACGTGCGGCCCTGCCGCACCCGAAGTCGCCGCAGCACGTCACCGAGCAGTTGTCGCAGCAGGACCATCTGTCGTTCCCTCCCCGGTGTCGGTGCCTTCACACCACTTCGCGCGATCGGTTCATGCCGCCCATCTTTCGAATGACCCTCGTGCATGCTCCTCGCCGTCATCACCGTTCCCGTGGGCCCGCCGGCCGGGCTCCCGCAGTAGTCGCTTCTCGCCGATGGCTTACGGACCTCACTCACAGCTCCACCGTACCCGCATCCACCGACGTGGCGGCAGACCGTAAGGAGCATGTTCGCTGGTGACGTAACACGGTAATCATCCGGAATGTTCCCTCATGTTTGCCTCTAGCACATCTATCAGCAGATCAACCGCTTCCTCCGCAGTCTCTACCCGGATCTCGTCACGTGATCCCCTAAGACGCGCATCACGCTGCCACAAACCGTCTCCGGGACCGCTGAGCGCGATGTGGACGGTGCCCACGGGCCGGCCGTCCTGGGGCTCGGGCCCCGCCACACCGGTGACCGCCAGGCCGTAAGAGGACCCGGTCAGCTCGCGCACGCCCCTGGCCATCGCCGCCGCGACCTCCGGGTGCACGGCACCCTCGCGGGCCAGCAGTTCGCCCGGCACGGCCAGCAGGCGGGCCTTCAGCTCGGTGGCGTAGGCGATCACCCCGCCCCGGAAGGAGGCGGACGCGCCGGGGACGGCGGTGAAGGTGGCGCCGATAAGGCCCCCGGTGAGCGACTCGGCCACGGAGAGCGTCAGCCCCGCTCCGGAGAGCAGGGACAGGGCTCTGGCCGCCGCCGGGTTCATCCGCCCCGCGCCTCCCTGGCCAGCCGCGACAGGCGCACCGCGCGCACGACGTAGTCGACCCCGGTGACCACCGTCACCGCCAGCGCGCCCGCCATCAGCACCCAGCGCACCGGATCGGGGACGCCGGGCCAGACATAGAGGCCGATGGCGACGATCTGCAGGACGGTCTTCACCTTGCCGCCGTAGCTGGCCGGGATCACGCCGTGCCGGATCACCGCGAACCGGAGCAGGGTCACGCCCAGCTCCCTGACCACGATGGTGATCGTGACCCACCACGCCAGCTCGTCGAGCAGCGACAGGCTGACCAGGGCCGCGCCGATCAGCGCCTTGTCGGCGATCGGATCGGCGATCTTGCCGAAGTCGGTGACCAGGCCGTAGCGCCTGGCCAGCTCGCCGTCGAGGCGGTCGGTGAGCGAGGCGATCACGAACAGCGCCAGGGCGGCGACCCGCCAGCCGGTGCCCGGCAGGAACAGACAGGTGACGAAGAACGGAACGAGCACCAGACGGACGACCGTGAGAACGTTGGCGACGTTCCATGGGCTCACCCGGCGGCTTTTGGCCGCCGACGTCGCGTCCGGTGTCTCGGTCATGGACCGGCCTTGATCCGCGCGATCAGGTCGACGCCCTCGGCGTCGACCACCACGGCCCGCACGATCTGGCCGGGCGTCAGCCCGATGCCCTGGACCGTCACCGAACCGTCGACCTCCGGGCCCTGGTGGGCGGCGCGACCCTCGTAGCCGCCGTCGCCCAGGTCGGCCTCGATCAGCACCTCGACCTCGGTGCCGATGCGCTCCTCCGCGCGCTGCGCGGTCAGCTCCTCGGCCAGCTCGGTGAGGGCGGCCACCCGCTTGTCCACGGTCTCCGGGTCGAGCTTGCCCGCCATGCCGGCGGCCTCGGTGCCCTCCTCGTCGGAGTAGCCGAACACGCCGATCACGTCGAGCCTGGCCTCCTGGAGGAAGTCGGTCAGCTCGGCGAACTCCGCCTCGGTCTCGCCGGGGAAGCCGACGATGAAGTTGGACCGCACGCCCGCCTCCGGCGCCTCGGCGCGGATCCGCTCAAGCAGGTCCAGGAACCGGCGGGGATCGCCGAAACGGCGCATCCGCCGCAGCACCGTGCCGCTGGCGTGCTGGAAGGAGAGGTCGAAGTACGGCGCCACGCCCTTGGTGGCGGCGATGGCCGTCAGCAGCCCCGGCCGAAGCTCGGCGGGCTGGAGATAGCTCACCCGCACCCGCTCGACGCCCTCGACGGCCGCCAGGCGGGGCAGCAGGGCCTCCAGCGAGCGCAGGTCGCCGAGGTCCTTGCCGTAGGAGGTGGAGTTCTCGCTGACGAGCACCAGCTCGCGCACGCCGTGCTCGGCCAGCCAGGCGGCCTCGCCGAGCAGCTCGTCGGGGCGCCGGGAGACGTAGGCCCCCCGGAAGGCGGGAATGGCGCAGAAGGTGCAGCGGCGGTCGCAGCCGGAGGCCAGTTTGAGCGAGGCCACCGGTCCGTCGTCCATCCGCTTGCGCAGCGGTCGGGGGCCGCTGGCCGGGGCCAGGCCCTCGGGCAGTTCGCCGTGGCCGGGGATGGCGTGCGCGGGCGGCGCCGCCGCGCGCCCCACCGGCGAGATGGGCAGCAGAGTGCGCCGGTCACGCGGGGTGTGCGGCACCAGGGGACGGCCGGCCACGACGTCGTCGAGGCGCTCGCCGATGTCGGTGTAGTCGTCGAAGGACAGGACGGCGGACGCCTCGGGAAGGGCCTCGGCGAGCTGTTCGCCGTACCGCTCGGCCATGCAGCCCGCGGCGACGACCTTGGCGCCCGAGTCGGTGGCGGCGAGGATCGTGTCGATCGAGTCCTTCTTCGCCGAGTCGATGAAGCCGCAGGTATTGACGACGATCACGTCGGGATCGTCGTCGCCGAGGCTCCACCCGGCAGCTTCCAGGCGCGCGGCGAGCTCCTCGGAGTCGACCTCGTTGCGCGCGCAGCCCAGCGTGATCAGCGATGCGGTTCGGCGGGATGACATGGTGACACTACGGTATCGGCAGTTGCCACCTACCCGAGACCCTACCCCTGAGGTCGATCCGCCGAGTCGTCACCGAGGACGGTAGGTACGGCGGACGATCTCGCCCTCCGCGCCGGGCACCCCAAGATCTTTACCGTTGACGTGCACGCTCACGGCTCCGGCGTCGGCGAAGACCACGCGGATCTCCGACTTGGCGCGCCAGGTCGCCGAGGCGCCCTCCTTCAGCCTGCCGGAGAAGATCTTGCGACCCTTGGCGTCACGGGCGGTGACCTGGGCCTCCTTGCGCGCCTTGACCCGCACCACGACCGTCTCCGACGACTGGGCCGGCCCCGCCGCCGCGGCGTTCCGCGGCGGTACGGCGGGCGGCGGCGCGCTCACCTTGGGCCCCGGCGCGGGCCGGATGTCGGCCACGTTGACGTCGCCCGCGCCGCCCATCAGCCGCACCACGCCGAACACGACCGCGATGCCGAGCGCGATCGCCAGCGCCATACTCCAGTTCAGCGACCGCCGCTCGCGCAGCCTGATCCGCCGGTCGGCCTGGAAGACCGCCGACGCGCGCACCGGCGCCGGAGAACCCCCGTTGGCCTCGTCATAGGCCTGTACGACGGCCTCCGGATCCAGGCCGACGACCTTGGCGATGTTGCGCACGTGGCCGCGCCCGTAGAAGTCTCCCCCGCACAGGGAGAAGTCGTCGCGTTCCAGCGCGTGGATGAGCGACTCGCGGATCCTCGTCCGCGCGCTCACCTGTCCGACCGTCAACCCCGCGGACCGCCGCGCACGCGCCAGGACCGATCCGATGCTCTCGCTACGCCCATCCATACGAACGCCTCCCCCTGACGTTGCGTAGTGCCTCATATTCAACCAGCTATGGATCGCCCGCCGTACGGCGGGGTCACTCTCCGCGCAGGTCGGCGAGCAGAGCGGGCAGATCGTCCGGTTTGACCATGACCTCGCGGGCCTTGGAACCCTCGCTGGGGCCGACGACCTCGCGGCTCTCCAGCAGGTCCATCAGCCGCCCGGCCTTGGCGAAGCCCACCCGCAGCTTGCGCTGGAGCATCGAGGTGGACCCGAACTGGGTGGTCACCACCAGCTCCGCCGCCTGGATCAACAGGTCGAGGTCGTCGCCGATGTCCTCGTCGATCTCCTTCTTGGCCCCCTGGGCCGCCGCGACGTCGTCGCGGTACTCGACCTGCATCTGGCTCTTGCAGTGCGTGACGACCTCGTTGATCTCCTTCTCGGACACGAAGGCGTTCTGCAGCCGCATCGGCTTGCTCGCGCCCATCGGCAGGAACAGCGCGTCGCCCTGGCCGACCAGCTTCTCGGCCCCCGGCTGGTCAAGGATGACGCGCGAGTCGGCGAGAGAGGAGGTGGCGAAGGCCAGACGGGAGGGAACGTTGGCCTTGATCAGCCCGGTCACCACGTCGACGCTGGGGCGCTGGGTGGCGATCACCAGGTGGATGCCCGCCGCGCGGGCGAGCTGGGTGATGCGGACGATGGAGTCCTCGACGTCGCGGGGGGCCACCATCATCAGGTCGGACAGCTCGTCGACGATCACCAGCAGGTAGGGGTAGGGCTGGTAGACCCGCTCGCTGCCGGGCGGGGGCACCAGCTTGCCCGCGCGCACCGCCTTGTTGAACTCGTCCACGTGCCGGAACCCGCTGGCGGCGAGGTCGTCGTAGCGGCGGTCCATCTCGCCGACGACCCACTCCAGGGCCTCGGCGGCCTTCTTGGGGTTGGTGATGATCGGCGTGATCAGGTGCGGGATGCCCTCGTAGACGCTCAGCTCGACCCGCTTGGGGTCGACCAGCACCATGCGGACCTCGTCGGGGGTGGCGCGCATCAGGATGGAGGAGATCAGCCCGTTGACGCAGACCGACTTGCCCGCGCCGGTGGCGCCCGCGATGAGCAGGTGCGGCATCTTGGCGAGGTTCGCCACGATCGTGCGGCCCTCGACGTCTTTGCCCAGGCCGACGATCATCGGGTGGTGGTCGGCCTGCGCGACCGGGGAGCGCAGCACGTCGCCCAGCGACACGAGGTCCTTGTCGGTGTTCGGGATCTCCACCCCGATCGCCGACTTGCCGGGGATCGGGGACAGGATCCGCACATCGGCGGACTTGACGGCATAAGCGATGTTCTTGGTGAGCGCGGTGACCTTCTCCACCTTCACGGCGGGGCCCAGCTCGATCTCGTAGCGAGTGACCGTCGGGCCCCGGGTGAACCCGATCACCTGGGCGTCGATGGAGAACTGTTCGAGCACGCTGGTCAGCGCGTTGACCACCACGCTGTTGGCCTTGGTCTGCGGCTTGGGCGCGGTGCCCGGCCGCAGCGCGGCGAGGTCGGGCAGCGCGTATGGCCCCGCCTGCGGCGACAGCACGAGCTGCTCCACCGTGCGCGGCGGCGGCGTGGGGTCGGGCGGCTCGGGCGTCCTGACCGCCTCGGGCTCCGGCCGTTCCTCCTCGTCCACGAGCCCGGGGACGATCTCGGGCGAGTGCTCGTCCTTCTTCTGGTCGTCGCGCACGATGGGCGTGTCATACGGCGGCTCGCCCTCGCGCTCCGTGTCGGGGGCGGCCTTCTTGGACCGGCCGGCGCCGCGCTGCCTGGGGGCCCGCGGCTTGGTGTCGGCCTCCTTGTTGAACAGCATGTGGCGGATCTCCGCCAGCCGCTCGGGCACCCGGTGGACCGGCGTCGCGGTGATCACCAGCACGCCGAACCCGGAGAGGAGCAGCAGCAGCGGGATCGTGATGAACGACGGCAGGATGCTGTTCGGCGGCGCGGAGACGATGAAGCCGATCATGCCGCCCGCGGCGGAGACCTTGTCCATGCCGTCGTTGTCGCCACCCGAGGGGTAGGGCGTGTCGTTGGCCACGTGGACGACGCCGAGGATGCCCACGACCAGCGCGGTCCAGCCGATCACCATCCGGCCGGTGTCGGCGTTCTGGTCGGGGTGGCGCAGGAACCGCCAGGCCAGCAGCGCGAGCAGCACCGGTACCGACCAGGCCAGCGAGCCGAACACGCCCTTGGCCACCGCGATGACCACCTGGGAGGCGGCGCCCTCGGCGTTTCGCCAGATCATCGCGGCCAGGGTGACGGCCGCGGCGAGGACCGCCAGGCCCAGGCCGTCGCGGCGGTGGGCGGGGTCGAGTTCGCGGGCGCTGTTGCCGAGCGCGCGGGCCGCGCTGCCCACCGCGCCGGCGATCAGCAGCCACACCCCCACGAAGAGCTTGCCGATCATTCCGAACACCCAGCTGATCGGATCTTGGTGGAGCGCGCCCTGCTTGCGGGACGCCGGTGCCGCCTTCCCCCTGGAGGAGGCCGCGCGGGAACCCGAGGCGGAGGCCGAGCGCCGCGTGGCGCTCGTCCGGGTGCCCTTCTGGGGGCTCTTCTGGGTGCCCTTCTGGCCCTTCTGGTTCCGGGGTCCGCCCTGGGCGCCCTTGGACGTACGGGTGGCCATGATGACCAAGGTACGCGCGAGGCGCGCCGTACGTGCCGAGGCGCGCCGTACGGGAGGCTTGACCCTTACAGCATGCCCCACACTCCCCCAGAACCTCTTTTGACGGGGGGAGTGCCCCGACCTGTTATGACTTGTCCGACTCTAGGATTCCACCGAACGACTCGACGGAACGATCGAAGGAGCTGGACCGTGGACGTGGTGGTGCTGGGCGAGCCGTTGGTGGAGTTCTCCTCCGACCGGGCACTGACCGACGCCGAGGTCTTCCGCCTGTCCTTCTCCGGCGACGCGCTCAACGCGTCCGTCGCGGCGGCGGCCCAGGGGGCACGGGTCGCCCTGGTGACCAGAGTGGGCGACGACGAGTTCGGCGAGCGGCTGATCCGCTTCGCCGCCGGGCGCGGGGTGGAGACCGCCTGGATGACCAAGGGCGGCGGCCCCACCGGCGCCTACGCGGTGGGGGCGGACCCGTCGGGCGAGCGGGCTTTCAGCTACATGCGCCAGGGCAGCGCGGCCACCCGCCTGGCCCCGGCCGACGTGGACCGCTCCCCCGTCGCGGCGGCCGGCGTGGTGCTGCTCAGCGGCATCGCGGCGGCGATCTCCGAGTCGTGCGCGCAGGCCGTACGGCACGCCGCCGAACTGGCCTCCGGCCGGGTCGTCTACGACCCCAACTACCGCGCCAGGCTCACCACCCCCGAGCGCGCGGCGGAGAACCTCGCCGCCGTGGGCCCGCACGCCGCGCTGATCAAGATCTCCAGTCCGGGCGACAGCACCGCGCTGCTCGGCGTGGGCGACCCGTACGAGACCGCCCGCGCGTGCCTGGACCTGGGCGCGGCCGCCGTCGCGGTGACCCGGGGAGCGGACGGCGTGCTGCTGGCCGAGCGCGGCGCCGAGCCGGTCGCGGTGCCCGCCTTCGCCGCCGCCTCCGTGGTGGACCAGACCGGCGCGGGCGACAACTTCGCGGGCGCGCTGGCCGCCTGGCTGGCCAGGGGCGCCGGGCTGCGCGAGGCCGTCGCGGCGGGCGCCGCCGCCGCCTCGATCAGCCTGGGCGGGCAGGGCGGCACGGGCCGGGTCGCGACGCCGGGCGAGATCGAGCGCCTGCTGGCGCTCTGAGGGTCATCCCCGGGTAGGGTCCGGGGTCATCCGGCGAGCGGAACACACTCGCGATCGGCGTCCGATGTGCGGAGACGCGCCTGATTCGTACGGTCGTCTCATCACCTGAGGAGGCGCAATGTCCACCACCAAGACCAGCACCAAGACCACCCAAGGACTCGATCACCTGGCCGGCGCGAGGACCGTGCTGCTGACCACGTTCCGGAAGGACGGCACGCCGGTCGGCACCCCCGTGGTCACCGCGATCCACGACGGCGTGCTCTACGCGAGCACGCTGGAGAACAGCGGCAAGGTCAAGCGCATCCGGCGCGACGCCAGGGTGACCGTCGGCCCCTGCACCCTGCGCGGGGCGCCGACCGGCCCGGCAGTCGAGGCCAGAGCCCGGGTCCTGGACGGCGCGGAGAGCCGCAGGGCCAACCGGCTCACCGAGTCGGCGAACTGGATCAACCGGCCGATCCACCTCTACGAGCGGCTGATCCGGCGCAGGCGCGTGATCGGCATCGAGATGACCGTGACCGGCGCGCCCGAATCGGCGGATAGTTGACCCATGGCGGGAACGAGGAAACCGGCGGCCGACCTGCCGCCGCCGGGGTGCGAATGGGACAAGGACCTGCTCGACGCGGGTCTGGAGGGCGGCCTGCCGCCGCTGTTCCGGATGGGGCTGTCCGCGCTGGCGCTGGCCATCCTGGGCGGCGCGGCGGTGGCCGCGATCCCGGCGGGCGGCCCGCACCCGGTCGGCGCGGTCCTGGCCCTGATCGCGGCGCTGCCCTGGACGGCCTGGCTGGTGCGCGACGACGGCAGGGGGCCGACGTGGGCGTTCGCGCTGCCGGTGCTGGTCCCGCTGGCCGCGCTGGGGGCCGCGCACCGGTTCGCGCCCGGTCTCGCGCTGGGCGGTGACCTCGCCTACCACCTGGTCACCTTCGTCCTGCCGCTGACGGTACTGCTCTTCGCGGCCTTCGCCGTCCAGCGGGTGTGGGCGGGCGTGGCGGCGGCCGGTTACACCGCCTTCGCGGTGCCCCTGGCCGCGGGCTGGGCGCTGGGCGGGGCCACGCCCGACGCGCAGGCCACGATCACCTGGCACCTCGGTTACGCGTTCTGCGCCGCCGCGGGCTACGCCGTACGCCTGAGCTACCTCTCCAGCAGGCGCGTCGCGCAGGCCAGGGAGGCCCTGGCGGCCCGCGCGGCGGCCGAGCGGCGGCGCGCGATCGCCCAGGACGTGCACGACGTCGTGGCGCACACGCTGGCCGTCACCATGCTGCACGTCACGGCCGCCCGCATGGCGGTGCGCCGCTCCCCCGACGACGCCGAGGAGGCGCTGCGCGAGGCCGAGCGGCACGGCAGGGCCAGCCTCGCCGACATCAGGCGGATGGTCCGGCTGCTGCGCGCCGACGACGCCACGGCGGTGGACGCGCCCCAGCCGGGGCTGTCGGACGTGGAGGCGCTGGTCGAGAGCTACCGCGCGGCGGGCCGGCGGGTGGACCTGTCGCTGTCGGTGGCGGCCCACGGGGCGTCGCCGTCCGCCGAGCTGGCCGTGTACCGCGTGCTGCAGGAGGCCCTGGCCAACGCGGCACGGCACGGCGGCGGGCCCGCCAGCGTGGCGCTGAGCGCCGCGGGCGGGCGAATGTCGCTGGTGGTGGACAACCCGCTCGGCGGGGCGGCCCCCGCCGAGGCGGCGTCCCAGGGCAGCGGGCTCCTCGGGATGCGGGAGCGGGTGTCGGCGGCCGGGGGCGTCATCGAGACCGGTTCCCGCGACGGGCGCTGGGTCGTGCGTGCGGAGGTTCCCTGCGAGGTGGTGAGCGCGTGATCAAGGTGCTGCTGGTGGACGACCAGCCGCTGGTGAGGGCCGGGCTGCGCCGCATCCTTTCGCCCCAGGACGAACTGACCGTGGTCGGCGAGTGCGATGACGGCGACCAGGTGCTCGACGCCGTGACCCGCCACCGGCCCGACGTCGTCGTGATGGACGTCCGGATGCGCCGCGTGGACGGCACGGAGGCCACCCGCCTGCTGCGCGACCGCCCCGGCTCGCCCCCCGTGCTGGTGCTCACCACCTTCGACGACGACGAGACCGTGGCGGCGGCCCTCGGGGCGGGCGCGGCCGGGTTCATCCTCAAGGACGCTCCGGGCGAGGACATCGTCCGCGCCACCACCACCGTGGCCGAGGGCCGCGCCTGGCTGGACCCCCAGGTCGCCGGGCACGTGCTCGCCGCCTACCGGCGGGTCGCGCCCGGCCACCGCCGCGACGCGTCCATGATCGGCCGGCTCACCCAGCGCGAGCTGGACGTGCTCGCCCAGGTCGGCCGGGGGGCGACCAACGCCGAGGCCGCCGCCGCGCTGCACGTCAGCGAGGCCACGGTGAAGACCCACCTGGGACGCCTGCTGGCCAAGCTCGACCTGCGCGACCGGGCCGCGCTGATCGTCTTCGCCCAGACCAACGGCCTGGCCTGAGCGCCGCTACGACGCGGTGGAGAACCGGTAGACGGTGGCCGACCGAAAACGCTCCCCCGGCCGCAGCACGGTGGAGGGGAACGACGGGCGGTTCGGCGAGTCGGGGAAGTGCTGGGTCTCCAGGCACAGGGCCGCGTGCGGGCCGTACCCGTCGGCGCGGCGGTCGAGGTGGTCGGCGGTGTAGAACTGCAGGCCCGGCTCGGTGGTCAGGACCTCCAGCACCCGGCCGGAGGCCGGGTCCTCCACGCGGGCCTTGACGCCGTCGCCGGGGTTCAGGACCCAGCAGTGGTCGTAGCCGCCGGCGCCGATCCGCTCGCCCACCGCGTGAGGGGTGGTGAAGTCGAAGGGGGTGCCCGCGACCGGCGCGGGATCTCCCACCGGGATCTGCGTGGCGTCCACCGGCAGGTAGTGGTCGGCGTCGATGGTCAGCACGTTCCCCAGCACCTCACCCGCCCCGGCGCCGGACAGGTTGAAGTAGGAGTGGTCGGTGAGGTTGACCACGGTCGGGGCGTCGGTGATGGCCTGGTACTCCATGCGCAGCCCGCCGTCCGGAGTGACGGTGTAGACGACCTCGGTGCGCAGCGTGCCCGGGAAGCCCTCCTCGCCGTCGGGGCTCACGTAGTACAGCGCGAGCGAGTCGTCGCCGCCCGGCTCGGCGGTCCACATCCGCCGGTCGAAGCCGCGGTCGCCGCCGTGCAGCGTGTTGGGCCCGTTGTTGCGCGGCACCCGGTACTCGCGGCCGTCCAGGGTGAACCGGCCGCCCGCGATGCGGTTGGCGTAGCGGCCGATCAGAGCGCCGAGGTGGGCGTCGCCGCGCAGGTAGCCGCCGAGCGAGTCGTGGCCGAGCACGACGTCGGCGCTCAGCCCGGTGGCGTCGGGCGTCTCGATCGACTGGACGATCGCGCCGTAGGTCAGCACCCGGACCCGGGGGCCGCCTGGGACGGCGAGCGTGAACCGCTCCACGGTCTCGCCCGTCGGGAGCGTGCCGAACACTTCTCTGTGCATACCCGTCCCATCACCGTCAGGCCCTCGACTACACCTATCACGGGCCTCACAGGGCACCCGCGAGCGCCGCGCCCCCTCAGCCCCGCTCGTCGCGGGCGGCCACCACGAGACCGGACTCGTAGGCGGCGATGACGAGCTGGGCGCGGTCGCGGGCCTGGAGCTTGGCCAGCAGGCGGCCGATGTGCGACTTGACCGTGCCCGCGCTGAGGTGCAGGTGCTCGGAGATCTCCGCGTTGGACAGCCCCCTGGCGATCAGGACGAGCACCTCGCGTTCCCGCTCGGTCACGCCGGAGAGCTCACCGGCGACCGGCCGGGCGGACTCCGGCCTGCGGCAGAATTCGGCGATCAGGCGGCGCGTCACGCTCGGCGCGAGCAGCGCCTCGCCGGCGGCGACCACGTGGACGGCCGCCAGCAGGTCGGCGGGCGGGGTGTCCTTGAGCAGGAAGCCGCTGGCCCCGGCGCGCAGCGCGGCGTAGACGTAGGCGTCCAGGTCGAAGGTGGTGAGCATGAGCACCCGGACGCCCTCGGTGCCGGGCGAGCCGCAGATCTCCCTGGTGGCGGCGATGCCGTCCATTTCGGGCATCCGCACGTCCATGAGCACGACGTCGGGGCGTTCGGCGTGGGCCAGCTCGACGGCCCGCGCGCCGGTGCCCGCCTCGCCGACCACGGTCAGGCCGGGGGCCGTCTCCACCAGCAGCCGGAAACTGCCGCGCACCAGGGCCTGGTCGTCGGCGACGAGCACCCGGACGGTCATTCGGCCTCCCGGTACCGCAGCCGGGCCGAGACACGGAAGCCGCCTTCCGGCAGAGGTCCTGCGGTGAGCGCGCCGCCGTAGAGCAGGACGCGTTCGCGCATTCCCGCCAGGCCGTGTCCGGTCCCCGATGGTTCTTGAGGAGGACCGCCTCTGCCGTCGTCGGTGACGTCGATGCGCAGCTCGCCTCCTGCGGCGTCCACGACGACCGTGCAGGTGGCGGGCGCGGCGTGCTTCACCACGTTGGTCAGCGCCTCCTGCACGATCCGGTACGCGGACAGCTCCACGCCCTCCGGCACCCCCTCGGCCCCGCGCACGGTCGTCTCCACCACCACCCCCGCGCTCGCCGCGCGCTCGGCCAGCCCGGGCAGCGCGGACAGGCCGGGCGCAGGATCGTACGGCGGGTCGCCCGGCTCCGAGCGCAGCACGCCGAGCATGTGCCGCATCTCGCTGAGCGCGGCGCGGCTCGTCGCCTCGATGACCCGCAGCGCCTCACCGGCCTCCTCGGGCCTGACCGCGGCGACGTGGTTGGCGATCCCGGCCTTGACCGCGATCAGGCTCATGCTGTGCGCGACCACGTCGTGCAGCTCGCGGGCGATGCGCAGCCGTTCGCCCGCCACGGCCCGCTCCGCCAGCCGTTCGGCGTGTCGGGCGGCATGGGCCCGCCGCTCGCGCACGGCGCGCCCCACCGTCCACGCGCCGCCGGCCACCGCCACCGCGAGCAGCAGTTCCCCGAGCGGCGGCACCATCGTCCCGTTGGGCACCCCGGCGACCGTCAGCAGGAACAGCACGATCCCGCTCAGCACCGCGATCCCCGAGCCACGCTCCCCGGACCGGCGCGGCCGGGTGAGCGCCACCGTGTAGGCGGCGAAGGACGGGGCGACGAAGGCGCCGCCGGACACCCCGGTGAACGGGGCCGCCACCGCGGCCGCGAGCACCACGCAGAGCACCGGGACCGGCCACGCCCTGCGCACGGCCAGCGGCGCGCCGAGTGCGAACACCACCAGCATCCCCGCGACGGAGGACGGCCGCCCGGCGAGGACGAGGACGAGCACCAGCGCGGCGGCGCAGTCGAGCGCGATCAGCTCCCTGCGGCTGAGCGGCGCGCCGAGCAGCGGCCGCTGACCCTGTCGGCGCTCTGTTTTCCTCACCTTTCGCAAAATATATGGACTTTCCGCCACTCGCCTCGGACCTGGGGCCGTCGGCCCGCGGGCCGACTCGGCCGTGGGGGCCGGACCGGCCTCTGTCCCGCGCAGCGGGCGGCCCGGCCGTGGCGCTCAACGCCCGGTTGTCACTCCCGGCCGCCGGTGATCACTCCTGCCGGCCGTCCACGCGCCTGGGGACGCCCAGCGGGTTGTCCTCGCGCAGCTCGGCGGGCAGGAGGTCCTGCGGCCAGTTCTGGTACGCCGTGGGGGCCATCCACCGGCCGATCGCGGCCGCGCCGACGGAGGTGTGCTTGGGCGCGGTGGACGAGGGCCACGGCCCGCCGTGGTGCATCGCCCAGGTGACGGCGACGCCGGTCGGCCAGCCGTTCCAGATCAGCCGTCCGGCCATCTCCCGCAGCACCCCCGCGACCTCCTGGGCCTCGGCCGGGTCGGCCGCGTGGACGGTCGCGGTCAGCGACCCCGGCAGCCGCGACAGCACGACGGGCAGTTCGGCGGGATCGGTGTAGGTCACCACGATCGACGACGGCCCGAAGCACTCCTCGGCGATCTCCGGCAACGCCCCGGCGAAGTCGGCCAGCGCCGTGGTGAAGACCTTCGGCGTGGCGTCCCACGGCCCGGTACCCGAGGCGCCTTCCGCCAGCGTGTCGAGCGAGCCCAGGCGCGCAAGGCCCTGCGCGTAGCCCTCGATGATGCGCCCGCTGAGCATGGGGCCGCCGGTGCTCCCGGCCACCGCCTCCTTGATCGCCGAGCGGAGCGACTCGTCGTCGGGCACGAACACCAGGCCCGGGTTGGTGCAGAACTGGCCGACGCCCTGGGTCAGCGACCCGGCGAACCCGGCCGCCAGCGCGGTCACGTCGTTCTTCAGCGCGGACGGCAGCACGACCACCGGGTTGACGCTGCCCAGCTCACCGTAGAAGGGGATCGGGTCGGGACGTTCGTGGATCATGGCCTGGATCGCCTTGCCGCCCGGGATCGACCCGGTGAACCCGACCGCCGACACCAGCGGGTGCTGCACCAGCGGACGGCCCGCCTCAAGACCCTGGACCAGGCCGAGCAGCGCGGCGTCGGGCAGCGCCGAGCGGATCACCGACGCGCTCAGCACCGACGTGCGCGGATGCGCGGGATGCGCCTTGACGACCACCGGGCACCCGGCGGCGAGCGCCGACGCGGTGTCGCCGCCCGCGACGGAGAAGGCGAACGGGAAGTTGCTCGCCGCGAACACGCCGACCACTCCCGGCAGGGGATGGTTCATCAGCCGCACGTCCGGGCGCGGCGGTGTCGCGCCCGGATCGGCGTGATCGACGACCACACCGGCGTAGCCGCCGTCGCGCAGCACCTCGGCGAAGAGCCGGAACTGCCCGGCCGCGCGGCCGACCTCGCCGCGCAGGCGGGTCTCCCCCAGCGCGGTCTCCTCGTCGGCGGTCCGCCACAGCTCCTCGGCGTTCGCCGCGAGCGCGTCGGCCACCCGGTCGAGGACGCCGGCCCGAGCGGCCGCGGCCATGGCCCGCCACGGGCGCCCAGCGTCACCGGCGGCCCGGACGGCGGCGCCGACCTCGGCCTCCGTCGTCTCGGCCAGCTCGCCGCCGGCCTGCCGCCCGGTGCGCGGGTTGTAACCGTAGATCATCTGGGAACGTCCTCCATCATCCCGACCTGTACGACTACCTGCCGGTCTATCAGGCGGGCCGGGCGAGGCACCAATCGGGAGGGCGGTGTTCCCCCTGGACGGTCAGACCTCGACCACCACGGGAATGATCATCGGTCGGCGCCGGTAGGTGTCGCTCACCCACCGGCCCACCGTGCGGCGCACCACACGGCGGATCTGCTGGGCGTCGGCGACGCCGTCGAGGGCCGTCTCCTCCAGCGCGCGTTCGAGCTGCGGGATGACCTGATCGAAGGCGTCGAGGTCGATGCCGGAACCCCGGGCGTGCACCTCCGGGCCGCCGGTCAGCTTGCCCGTGGTGGAGTCGATCACCACGACGATGGAGATGAATCCCTCGTCGCCCAGGATGCGGCGGTCCTTCAGGGCCACGTCGGTGACCCCGCCGACGGACGTGCCGTCCACGTAGACGTATCCGGCCTTCACCGCGCCGACGATGCGGGCCCTGCCGTCGAGCAGGTCCACCACGACGCCGTCCTCGGCGATCACGATGTGATCATCGGGCACCCCGGTCAGCGCGGCCAGCCTGGCGTGCGCCCGCAGGTGCCGCCACTCGCCGTGCACCGGCATGAAGTTGGACGGCCTGGTCAGGTTGAGCACGTAGAGCAGCTCACCCGCGGCGGCGTGACCCGAGACGTGGACCCGCGCGTTGCCCTTGTGCACGACGCGCGCGCCCCAGCGGGTGAGGCCGTTGATGACCTTGTTCACCGCGGTCTCGTTGCCCGGCACCAGCGAGGACGCCAGCAGCACGGTGTCGCCCTCGGCGATCCTGATCGGGTGATCGCGGTTGGCCATCCTGGACAGCGCGGCCATCGGCTCGCCCTGGGAGCCCGTGCAGATCAGCACGACGTCTCCGGGCGGCCACTCCTCGATCTCCTTGGCGTCCACCATCAGCCCCGGCGGGACCTTCAGGTAGCCGAGGTCGCGGGCGACCCCCATGTTGCGCACCATCGACCGGCCCATCAGGGCGACCTTGCGGCCGTGCTTGTCGGCGGCGTCGAGGACCTGCTGCACGCGGTGGACGTGGGAGGCGAAGCACGCCACGATGATCCGCTGGTCGGCGGCCCGGAAGACATCGTCGATGACCGGGGCGATGTCGCGCTCGCTGGTGACGAAGCCCGGCACCTCCGAGTTGGTGGAGTCGGACATCAGCAGGTCGACGCCCTCGGCGCCGAGCCTGGCGAAGCCGCCGAGGTCGGTCAGCCGGCCGTCCATCGGGAGCTGGTCCATCTTGAAGTCGCCCGTGTGCAGGACGATTCCCGCCGGGGTGCGCACCGCGACCGCGAGCGCGTCCGGGATGGAGTGGTTCACCGCGAAGAACTCGCAGTCGAAGGGCCCGAAGCGATGCCGCTCGCCCTCGACGACCTGGTGCTTGACCGGCTGGATGCGGTGCTCGGTGAGCTTGCTCTCGATCAGCGCCAGCGTCAGCCGGGAGCCCACGACGGGAATGTCGCCCCGCTCGCGCAGCAGGTACGGGACGGCGCCGATGTGATCCTCGTGCGCGTGGGTGAGGATCACCGCCTCGATGTCGCCGAGGCGGTCGCGGATGTATTCGAAGTCGGGAAGTATCAGATCGATACCGGGCTGGTCGGGCTCCGGGAAGAGCACGCCGCAGTCGACGACGAGCAGGCGGCCGTCGTACTCGAAGACCGCCATGTTGCGGCCGATCTCACCCAGGCCGCCGAGCGCCACGATTCGCAGTGCACCTGCCGATAGCGGCGGCGGCGGTCCCAAGTCAGGATGCGGATGGCTCATGCGCGCTCCCCTCGCGCCGAGACGGTGCCCTCGCCGGACCGCCCGCTGTGGCTACTGTTGTTCAAACTGCTGATTCCTCCCCATGATCAGGTGTCGGACAGCTTCACCCCGCCCGCCACGAGACACGCCCGCAGCTCGGCGATCTGCTCTTGTGCGGCCTCGACCAGCGGCGGGCGCACCGGCCCGGCCGGGCGTCCCACCAGTTCCAGCGCGGCCTTGGCCATGATCGCGCCACCGGCCTTCATCATGATCCCGTCCACCACGGGCAGGAGCCGCCGGTGGATCGCGAGCGCGCCCTCAGGGTCGCCCGCGCGGTGACGTTCGATCATCCTGGCCAGCTCGGACCCCACCACGTGGCCGACGACGCTGACGAACCCGGCCGCGCCCACGGAGAGCCAGGGCAGGTTGAGCGCGTCGTCACCGGAGTAGAAGACGAGGTCGGTCGCGGACATCACGTGGGACCCGGCGTACAGGTCGCCCTTGGCGTCCTTCACCGCGAGGATCCGGTCGTGCTGGCCCAGTCGGATCAGCGTTTCGGTCGCGATCGGCGTGCCGGTGCGCCCGGGGATGTCGTAAAGCATCACGGGCAGCCCGGTGGCGTCGGCGACCGAGACGAAGTGGCGGTACACACCCTCCTGCGGCGGCTTGTTGTAATACGGAGTCACCAGAAGGAGCGCGTGCGCGCCCGCGCGCTCGGCGCGCCTGGCCAGCTCCACGCTGTGGTGGGTGTCATAGGTTCCGGCGCCGGCCACGACGGTGGCGCGATCGCCCACCGTCTCCGCCACGACGCGCACCAGCCGCTCTTTCTCCTCGTCGCCGGTGACGGGCGACTCGCCCGTCGTGCCGTTCACCACGATGCCGTCGTTGCGCTGGTCGTCGACCAGATACGCGGCGAGCGCCCGGGCGGCGTCATAGTCGACGGCGCCCTCAGAGGTGAACGGGGTGACCATCGCGGTCAGCATGCGGCCGAATGGGGCGTCCGAGGTTCGAGTTGGCGATGCCATAGACCGAACGGTACCCCGGAACGGCCGGGACAGTGGACCCCGCCACCCCGGTCCGCAGGCTCGCCCGCCCTCATCGGGCACGGTGGGTCGCGTAACCCGGATGACGAGAAGAGGTCGCTGATATGTGCTCGGGGGTACACACATCAGCGACCTCTACCGAACAATCGGCGTCCCTTACCGTGGTGTTACACGCTTCCTGAAATATTTTCGCCAGGATCGTCGCCCTGGCGATCGGTTGGGTCGTGTCCCAAAGTTGGCACTCCAATTTGAGCCGGTTACCCTCCGTCGCCCGTTCGATACGACAAGATTGAGCCACGGGCCTACTCAGGGATGGAAATGGCCAGCTCCGATCCGGTCTACCTGCGCATCGTCGAAGATCTTCGGCGTCAGATCGTCGACGGCACCCTCGCGCCGGGCGCGCTGATCCCGTCCCGGGCTCAGCTCACCCGCAAGTACGGCGTGGGCGAGACAGCCGCGCGCCACGCCCTGCGCGTGCTCGCCGCCGAAGGGCTGATCGTCGGCCGCGTCGGCTCCGGCCACTACGTCCGGCCACGCCCGGTGCTGCTCCCCCTGCACCGGGGCCGCTTCCTCGACCACCACGCCCCGCTCGCCGCCGACCTGCAGCCCTACGGCCTCAACGTCACCTGGGTCTGGCGGGTCGAACGCAGCCACGCCAGCCGGGCCATCGCCGAACGCCTGCGCATGCGCGAGGCGGCCCCCGTCGTCAGGGCGCGGTACCTCTTCCGCAGCAACGGCAAGCCGATCCAGCTCGCCTTCTCCTACGAGCCGGCCGAACTCAGCCAGCCCATGCCCGAACCCGGCATCACCGCCGAGGGCAGCGACGGCAGGCAGAGCGTCATCGCCCGCATGGCGTCCGTCGGCGTCACCGTCTCCGAGGTCGTCGAAAGCATCCGCACCCGCATCCCCGAACCCGCCGAACGCGACGCCCTCGACCTCCCCGCCGGAGTCAACGTCCTCCACATCGAACGCACCCACCTCGCAGGCGACCGCCCGGTAGAGACAGGCGACATCATCGTCTCCGGCGACCGCTTCCGAGCCGTCTACACCCTCCCCGTCCGCCCCTGACCCCTCGGGCCTGCGGGCGACACCACCGCGAGCCCCGCTCCCCGCGCAACGCCCAACCGTGGTCCCCGCAGGTCGCACCCCCTTGAGCCCCCTCGGGCCACGACCGCCCAACCATGGTCCCCAGCACTACCGCGCCGCGAACGCCAGACCGCATTTCCTACACCCGATCGAGCCCTCGGATGGGTATCGTGAAGCCACCGCCAAGATCCCGCCGCACCGGAGGAACGGGATGCGCGGCGGGGCAGCCGAGACAGAATAACGATCATTGATCTGCAGCAAACCTCCAGGGTTTTTGCACTACCGGAGGTTCACTGCAGAATCCAAGATTTCCACCCCAGAGATCAGAGCGCTGACCAGCGTCTTTACATTGGGGTCCTCATCGCCCCTGAGAGGGGTCGCATGATAATCGGACACCCTGTGCGTGCGACTACCTTTACGGGAGTCCTCATCGCCCCTGAGAGGGGTCGCATGCCGGTGATCGCGCAGGTCGTGGTCAAGGCGAGCGCGTGGCCGTCTCGCTGATCGCGGGCCGCGCGGTGGCGGCAGCGGCAATGCCAGGCCGGGGCCGAATTGGGTACAGCGGGCATCGATCGGGGATTTGTCCTAGAGACTGACAGAGTCGATGGCGATATCACCTTCGTCGTCACAATTCTCTGTACGGCCGGGCGCGGATTGCGTTACTTCACGGATCTTCGGATGCCCTGCATGCTGATTTTGGAACGCTGCAGGGCGGAGCCGTCCGCCGTACCTCAGCACCTCTCGCGAATGCGCCGGCTTCGCATGTCCCGAAAAGTCCTGAGTAGGAGACGCAGTGCCGAAAACCTGGATATCCGCCGCGACCCGGCGATTACTCGCCCTCGCGTCCGCCGTCACACTCGTGGTGGCCCTGGCCCCACGGGCCGAAGCGCTCACCGTGAACTGCGGCGACACGCTCACCGCTAGCGTCACCCTCACCGCCGACCTGCACTGTCCCGGCCCCGGCTTCATCATCGGCGCCGACGACGTGACCGTCGATCTGGCCGGGAACTCCCTCACCGGCAGCGGCACCAGCACCGCGATCCGGGTGCAGGGACGCACCGGCGTCAGCGTGCTGAACGGCACGATCAGCGGGTTCGGCAGCGGAGCGAGCGTGACCAACGTCGGCAGCGTCGCGGGGCAGATCGCCTTCACCGACGTCCGGCTCGTAGGGCAGTCGGTCAGCGGGTATCCCGGCGGGAAGGTGACCCTCTCCGGCGGCCTGAGCACCTGCGAGGTCAAGGGGGTCACGATCCTGTACGGCAGTGTGACCATCGACGACTGCACCGTCACCGGCCCGATCTCCATCCACTCGGCGAACTACTCCGCCGTCCGCGACAGCGTCCTGACCGGCGGAAGCCTCACCATCGCCCAGTCCGACCTCGGCGTCTACACCGGCAACGTCTTCGACGGCTACCCCGTGACCAACGGGAGCGAGTGCCGCCGAAACCTGTTCAAGGACAACGAGTTCAAGAACGCCCCGGGCACCGCGTTCACCGCGAAAGAGGTCTTCGACCCGGCCCGCGCGACCGTCGTCGAGGACAACGTGTTCCGCGACAACGACATCGGCCTGACCGGCTCGGGCATCCGCAACGTGATCGTGCGCGACAATATGTTCGAGGACAACGCCACGGTGGGCATGCTGTTGTCCAACCACCACGCGATGTCCAGTCCCGCCGCGCTCTCGGCGAACGTGTTCACCGGCAACGGTCACACCCCCAGTGGGATCACCGACACGAGCGGCGCCCCAATCCAGGGCGGTATCCACCTCTGGACGCGGACCACCAATCCGATCATGCGGATCACCCTCACGGACAACATCGGCACCGGCAACAGCGGGTACATGATCTGGGCACCTCCGGCCATGGTGATCGACGGCGGCGGCAACCAGGGCCCGTGCGGCCCGTCGCCGAACCCGGACCTGACCTGCTTCTGAGGCGTGCCACCGAGAGGGGGCGCGGACGGGACGGGACGGAGCAGGTGCCCGGCCCGTCCGCGCCGATGACACGAGCACCACAGGATTCTCGTGTCGCGCGGCGGTGTGGCCACCGCGCGTCCAAGGGACCTTGACCGGAGAGCCCGCCTGCCCGTTCGGTACGCTCCGGCGGCATGCTCGCTCTGCCGTACCGGCTCATGGAGTGGCCTCCCACGCGTCGCCGTCCGCGGTCACCGTGGCCCCGCCGCTACGGCGGGCCGTCAGCACGGTCGCGCCGTACCGATACCGCGCCCCGTCCACCGCGGGGATCAGCCGCGCCAGCCGTACCCGGCCACGACCGTTCGGATGGGCGGCCAGAGCCGACAGCATGTCCGCCGCCGCCGCCACCGCGGCCGAACCGGTCACACCCGCCGAGCCACGGTCACCCGCATCGACCTCCCACGAAGCCAGCACATCGTCATCTTGATCGGGAAAGTCCGCCATGCCGGATTTCGGCACGGGACTAGGATTTCTCACGGGTCGCAGCTCCTCTGCGATCAAGGCCCCGGCCGGTGCGCCATCACCGGGTCGGGGCCGCCCAAGGCCAGGACGTTTCGGCGCTCCCTATGACCATCGGAACCGGTCGTCCCGGCGGACGACGGTGTCACTCATCCCGGTCGTGTCGGAATCGGTCACGCGCGGGAGCGGACCCGGTCACGCGACCGGGTCCGCGCCGCCCAGCCACGACGAGCGGTCTCCCCACAGAGCCGCTGCAGATGGTGACTCTCCATGGCTGGAGACAGTAGGGGCACCACCACCTGCGAATCTCACCACTGTGAAATCGATCGGATGCACATGGTGAGCATCAGTGCGGGATGCCCATGCGCGCGGCCATCCCTCGCAGTTCGCGGCCTGCCGTCCCTGGGAGGGGCTGGTTGAGCAGCACGCCGACCGTCTCCCTGACGGGTGCGGAGTTGCGGATGCGCTGGGGGGCGATGTGCTCCGCTCGGCGTAGCCATCGGACGGCCTTTTGCCGGGTCTTCCGCTCCCGGGCCAGGGCGCGTCCGACATCCGCCAGCATGTTCGCGTGTCGGCTCTGCCGTACGGCGAGCCTGCTCTCATCGATGCCGTTGGCGAGCGCGAGCACCCTCTCCCCGCTCTCGCCGCGTTCGGCCATGGACAGGTGGCTCTTGCTCACGCCGACGCGATCGGCCAGCTCGGCGAGCGTCATTTTCCGCCATTTACGGAGCATTCGGAGCCGAGCTCCGATGGTGGCCTCATCATTCATCAGCCCGGCGCCTTCCTGCGCGTCTCCTCGACGTCAGGCTACGGCGCAGTGCCTTTCCCAGCGGGGTCGGACGCCTCTCGCAGGCCGGCGCTGGGGATACGGCGTGCGTATGGGCACTTCTGTGGATATCTAGGTGATAGGGGAAAAGGCAGCCACGTTCGTTTCCGTGGTACGCGGCCTACCCGCTTGAAGGGGAATCGGCGAGGGGCGGGCGGGGGCGATCGTCGCATGTCATGAGACATGAGCCCGGCGGCGGTGGGCTCACGATGAGCGATGCGGGCGAAAGGGTTATATCAGTGTTCGAGTGGGGGCGATCGACGGCGATACGGTTTCCGGGTGATCGGCCGGGCAGGGCGGCGGTGGCACCGGGGGATGCGGGTACTCCGCCGGGCCGTCCGGATCTGGTCAGGAGCCCCAGCAAAGCATGGGTATAGCTTGTATCCGCTCGTACTGGAGACGTTTGAAAGCGGGCCGCAGACATCTGCTTTATAGCAGGCCGTACCCTTTGGTCTAAGATAAGAGTGTGCTTGACCGAGACGGACCGATACCGCTATACGTGCAGATCGCCCAGATCATAAAGGATCTGATCAAAACCGGCGATCTCCAAGCAGGCGACCCCATGCCGAGCGAAGCGCAGATCGAGGCCGAGTACGGCGTCGCCCGCACCACCGCGCGCCGGGTCGCCAGGGAGTTGCGCGAGCAGGGCCTGGTGTACACCGTCCAGGGTGAGGGCACCTTCGTCGGCAGGCCAGGGTTGCCGCGTACGCGGCGGAAGACGCCGATGTACCAGCAGATCGCCAACGACATCGTCGAGCGCATCCGCGGCGGCGAGCTGGCCCCGAATCGGCCGATCGCCAGTGAGAAGACCCTCATGCAGCAGTACGACGTGGCCAAGGTGACCGCTCGCCAGGCCGTGGACTACCTGCGGCAGCAGGGGTGGGTGTTCACGGTCTCCTACCGGGGCAGCTACGTCACGCAGCCGGACAAATGGCCCGACGGAGCGGGCGACGGCATGGCGTCGACCACCCGGCACACCGACTGACCTGCTCCCCCCGCCGCCTTCGCGACCGCCCGTCAGAACACCGGGATGATGTCCTCCGGGTCGATGATGTCCACTTCGACGCCCTCGATGTCCAGTTCCGGGATGGCCGGGAACTCGATGCCCCAGCGGGCGACGATGGTGCGGATGCGGGCCATGGCCACGCGCCAGTTCTCCGCCTGTTCCTCGTATGACAGGACGCCCAGCCCGGCGTCGCGGGCGTGGTCCATCAGGACGCGGTGGTTGGGCATGAAGTACGGCGGAAGCTCCCAGAAGCCCTCCGGCGGCTCCCAAAGGATCATCGAGAGGAACACGAACCCGGCGCGCAACTGGCGGGTGATGGTGGTGCGCACGTCATCGGTGAGACCGGGCCAATGGTTCTCCAGGATGGTCATGCAGATCTGCAGGTGTCGCGACTCGTCGCGGCCGATGCGCTGGAACATGTCGCCGAACACCGGGTGCGTGGTACCCGAGGACATGCCGCGGAAGAGCGTGGACGCGGCCATCTCGCCCATCATGAAGCTGGTGAACAGCACGGGGAGGGTGTACTTCCCGACGGCCATGTTGTAGCCGGTCCAGTAGCGCCCGCCGTTGTGGTAGAGCCAGGCGATGTTGTTGTGGGCCGCCTCCTCCAGGTCGTCGGACGGGGCCCAGTCCAACGGGCCGCCCGGCCAGAGCCGGGCGATGGTGCGCTGGCAGCATTCCTCGTGGTTCATCTCGTCTCTGGTGATCGAGAAGAAGCACTTACGAACGGGATCTTCCTCGTGCTTTTCGAAGGCGTGGATGGTGGCGCGGGCGAATACCGCCGGGCCGCTCGCGTCGAAGTTGGCGAGGACCGAGAACCAGTACATGATGCCGAGCCGCTGCTCGCGGGTGAAGTCGGCCGGGTCGAGGGACTCCCACGGCAGGTCGGCCGGGTTCCACACCACCTTCTTGGACTTCTCGTAGATGGCCGCGAGTTTCTCCGTCTCGACGCGCCACTCCATCGGATAGATGTTCGGCTGGGGGATTTCCGGCGCCGGCCAGAATCCGCCCTCCGGAATCGTGAGGTCCGCCATTTTCACCCCTCCTATTACACACCTGCCCCCAATCCTCTGCCTCAATGTCACATCTTTCAAGCACGACTGCGCTGGGTCACCGCGACGCACACCAGGACGGCCAGCGCCCCCGCCACCGTCTCCCATCCGATCGGCAGGGCCAGCAGCAGCCACGACCACGCCAGTGTCAGGATCGGCTGGCCGAGCTGGATCTGCCCCGCGCGGGCGATCCCGCCCAGCCCGAGCCCGGCGTACCAGGGGATGAAGGCCAGGAACATCGACACCACCGACACATAGGCGAACCCGGCGACCGCCGGGGCGCTCGGGGTGATCTCGGTGGTCAGGGACAGGACGACGGTGACCGGCACCGTCACGGGCAGCGAGACCACCAGCGCGTAGGAGACGACCCGCCAGCCCGGTGTCTCCTTGGAGAGCCTGCCGCCCTCGGTGTATCCGGCCGCCGCGGCCAGCATGGCGGCGAACAGCAGCAGGTCGGCCCCGGTGAAGTGGCCGCCTCCCCGGTAGAGGGTGAAGGCCGTGATCGACGCGGCTCCGGCGGCGCAGGCCGTCCAGAACAGCGGCCCCTGCCGCTCCCCTGCCCGCAGCACGGCCAGCACCGCCGTCGCGGCGGGCAGCAGGCCGACCACCACGGCGCCGTGCGCGCTGTTCGCGCCGAGTGCCAGCGCCAGGCCGGTGAGCACCGGGAAGCCGAACACGATCCCGAGCGCGATCACGGTGTAGAGGTGCAGGTGACGGCGCGGCGGCAGCACCGGGCCGCCTGCGGCCAGCAGGCAGAGCAGCGCGATCGCACCGGCCACGGCGGCGCGGCCCACACCGACCAGGGAGGGGTCGAAGCCCCGCAGGGCGAACTCGGTGGCGGGCAGGGTGACGGAGAAACCGAGCACGCCGAGACCGGCGAGCGCCGTGCCCCGCCAGGCCGTGCCGGTGACCGCTATCGGACGTTCGATAGTAGCGCTACTCTTAACTCTCATGAAACACGATAGCAGTACTGCTTCCCTGGCGGCGGTGCTGCGCCGCACTGTCGACGGCCTGCGCCCCGGTGACCGGCTGCCGCCGAGCCGTGAGCTGGTGCGCGTCCACGGCGTGAGCCCCGTGACGGTCTCCCGTGCGCTCGGTGTGCTGGCCGCCGAGGGCAGGGTGGTCACCCGTCCAGGGAGCGGCACCTTCGTGGCGCCCCGCCCGGCCGGGCCCAGGGCCGACAGCGCCGACCTGTCCTGGCAGACCGTCGCGCTCGACGACCGGGTCGTGGACGCCTCCGACGTGACCGCGCTGCTGGTGCAGCCCTCCCCCGGCACCCCAGACGACGCCGTCGCGCTCACCGGCGGCTACCTCAACGCGTCCCTGCGCCCGGCCAAGGCGCTGGCGACGGCCGCCACACGGGCCGTACGGGGACCGTCCGCCTGGGACCTGCCCCCGCTGAACGGCATCGCAGAGCTGCGGCGCTGGTTCGCCGCCGAGGCCGGGGGCGACATCACCCCGGCCGACGTGATCATCGCCAGCGGCGGCCAGGCCGCGCTCACCCACGCCTTCCGCGCCCTCGCCGTCCCCGGGGCGCCGGTTCTCGTCGAGACCCCGACGTACCCGGGCGCGCTGGCCGCCGCGCGAACGCTCGGGCTGCGGGTGCACGCTGTACCGACCGATCGGTACGGCGTGCGCCCCGACCTGCTCGCCGAGGCGTTCGCGGTGACCGGCGCCCGGGTCTTCTACTGCCAGCCCACCCTGCACAACCCGACCGGCGCGACCCTGCCCCGCGACCGGCGTGAGCAGGTGCTCGCGGTGGCCAGGGCCGCCGGAGCATTCGTGATCGAGGATGACTACGCCAGATATCTGACCCTCGCCCCGGTTCCGCCGTCGATGGTGACCATGGACGCGCACGGCACGGTCGTGCACATCAACTCGCTCAGCAAGGTGGTCGCACCGAGCGTCCGGGTCGCGGGCGTGACCGCGCGCGGCCCGGCGGCGCACCGGCTGCGCGCCGCCCAGGTGGTCGAGTCGTTCTTCGTGGCCCTGCCGCTACAGGAGACGGTGATGGAGCTGGTCGGCTCGCCGTCCTGGGGCAGGCATCTGACCGCGCTGTCCGCCCAGATCACGGCCCGGCGCGACGCCCTGGCGGCGGCGCTCGCCGCGCGGGCGCCCGAGCTGGAGATCCACCTGATGCCGCAGGGCGGGCTGCACCTGTGGCTGCGGCTGCCGCCCGAGACCGACGACGCGGCCCTGGCGGACGAGGCGCGGCGGGCGGGCGTCCTGATCAACGCGGGCCGGATCTTCTACCCGGCCGAGCCGCCCGGCCCGCGCATCCGGGTCACGCACATATCCGCCGCCAACACCGCGGAACTGGACGAGGGGGTCCGCCGCCTGAGCATGGCGCTACGCGCCCGGCTCGGCTGACCACCCGAGCACCCGAGCACCCGGCCACCCGGCCACAACGCCACCGAAGCCCCGCTCCACCCGACGGCGACGCCGCCGGGGGTGGCCGCCGCGCCTCCAGGGTGGGGGACGTGCGCTCCTCCGGGCCCCTGACACCCCGCTGGCGTAGGGTGTCCTGCGGAGGTGACCAGGACGATGGCGAGCGCCGCCGAGCTCGTGCGCGACTTCGTGAACACCTACGACGTCGAGGGCGACCTCGACGAGTTCGCGTCGCCCGCCGAGCTGACCGTGTGGCTGCGCGAGCACGCCCTGAGCGGGCCGGCCGACCGGGCCACCGAGGACGACCTGGCGCTGGCCGTGCACCTGCGGGAGGGGTTGCGCGCGGCGCTGCGGCAGCCGCCGGGCGGGCGGGCCGTCGAGATGCCCCCCGACGGCCTTGAGAGCGTCCTGTCGGGGCTCCCGCTGCGGATCGGCATCACCGGTATCGGGCCGGTCCTCGTGCCGCTCGGAGCGGGAATCCGGGGCGGGCTCGCGGCCGTCGCGGCGGCCGTGGCGGAGGCTCGGGCCGACGGCGTGTGGGCACGCCTGAAGGTGTGCGCGGAAGACTCCTGTCGCTGGGCGTTCATCGACGCGTCCAAGAACCGTTCACGCTCCTGGTGCTCTATGAAAGTCTGCGGCAATCGCACAAAAACTCGCGCTTACCGCGCGAGACAGGGAGTCAACCGCCGTACACGTCCTTCTTGACCTCGATTCCCCGATACGGTTGGGGGGCCTGCACCGCGGATCCCGCACGCCGGACAGGGGTCCCCGGCACCAGGTTCAGGCACGACGGCATTGCGAAGGAGCGGGGCCGAGATGGCAGACGTAGGCGTGCGGGCGGCACGCCACGAAGACGTGGCGGCGGTGACCCGCACGCAGATCAGAGCGTGGCGCTTCGGCTACCGCGAGTTCCTCCCGGAGGGGCCGCTGGAGCAGATGACCGGGCCCGCGGCCGAGGAACTGTGGCGCAGCCAGTGGGAGGAGGCCGTTGACTCCCCGCCGACGCGACATCATCGGCTGCTGGTGGCGATCCAGCGAGTCCTCGACACCGACGCGTTCCCCGCGCTCGGGCCGGGCGGCATCGCCGCCGCCGAGGCGATGCCGCCGCCGGAGAAGGTGGTCGGCCTGGCCTCGTCCGCCCCGGCGGAGGATCCCGACACCGACCCCACGGTCACCGCCGAGCTGTTGTCGCTGCTGGTCGATCCCGACCACATCAGACGCGGCCATGGCAGCCGGTTGCTGCACGCGACGGTCGACCACCTCCGCGAGGACGACTTCACCATGCTGATCGCGTGGGTCTTCGCCGACAACCACGCCATGCTGGCCTTCCTGGAGTCCTCCGGCTGGGGCGAGGACGGCGCGGAACGCGTCCTCGACATGGGCCGCCCGGTCCGGATGGTCCGCATGGCCACGGACATCCGCCCGTGAGGCTCGCGCCACACCCCCATTCCCCCAACGCGTCCGGCGGAAGACGGTGATCCGATGAGCGAGACGACCTCCGCCACCCCGCGTCAGTGGGTGGCGGGCGCACGTCCGCGCACCCTCCCGGCCGCCGTGGTCCCCGTCGTGGTCGGCACGGGTGTGGCGGTCTCCGAGGGCGGCGCCGTCTGGTGGCGGGCGCTGCTCGCCCTGGCGGTGGCGCTGCTGCTGCAGATCGGCGTCAACTACGCCAACGACTACAGCGACGGCGTGCGCGGCACCGACGACGCGCGCGTCGGGCCGATGCGGCTGGTCGGCTCTGGGGTGGCCGCGCCGCGCGCGGTGCTCGCCGCCGCGTTCGGCTGCTTCGCCGCCGCCGCCGTCGCCGGGCTGGTCCTGGTGGTGGCCACCGGGGCGTGGTGGCTGGTGGCGGTCGGCGCGGCGTCCATCGCCGCCGCGTGGTTCTACACCGGCGGCGCACGCCCGTACGGCTACCGCGCGCTCGGCGAGGTGTCGGTCTTCGTCTTCTTCGGCCTGGTCGCCGTGGTGGGCACCACCTACGTCCAGGTGGAGGGGCTGCCCTGGCTCGCCGTGGCCGCCTCGGTGCCCGTGGGGCTGCTGGCCTGCGCGCTGCTGGTGGTCAACAACCTGCGCGACCTCGGCTCGGACCGCACCGCGGGCAAGCGCACCCTGGCGGTCGTGCTCGGCGACGCACGCACCCGGGCGCTCTACACCGCCACGATGCTGCTGCCGTTCGCCGTCGCCGTCGCGCTGGTGCCGGTCCGCCCGCTCGCCGCGCTGACGCTGCTCACCCTGCCGCTGGCGCTGCGCCCGGTGCGCACCGTGCGCCACGGGGCCACCGGCCCGGCGCTGATCGACTGCCTGCGCGACACCGGACGGCTGCAACTCGTGTTCGGCCTGGCACTCGCCGTAGGCCTCGCCGTCTGAACGTGCGACCCTTGAAGGCGTGAACGACTTCATCGCCGGACTTCCGAAGTGCGAACTGCACCTGCACATCGAGGGCACGCTTGAGCCCGAGCTGAGGTTCGAGCTGGCCGCGCGCAACGGCGTCACGCTGCCCTACGCCGACGTGGCACAGATGCGCGCCGCCTACGCCTTCGACGATCTGCCCTCGTTCCTGCGGGTCTACTACGAGGCAATGAACGTGCTGCGCACCGAGCCCGACTTCTACGACCTGGCCATGGGCTACCTGCGCAGGGCGGCCGAGCAGAACGTCCGCTACGCGGAGATCTTCTTCGACCCGCAAGCGCACACCTCGCGGGGCGTGCCGTTCGACGTGGTGATCCGCGGGCTGCGCCGGGCGCTGCTCGACGCCGAGACCACGCTGGGGGTCAGGGCGCAGCTCATCATGTGCTTCCTGCGCGACTTCCAGGCGGAGTACGCCATGGCCACGCTGCTCAGCAGCCTGCCGTACCGGGAGTGGATCGCCGGGGTGGGGCTCGACTCCGACGAGAAGGGCAACCCGCCGGCCAAGTTCGCGGCCGTCTACGAGCGGGCCAGGCGGGAGGGCTACCTGCTGACCATGCACTGCGACGTCGACCAGGACAACGCGACCGAGCACATCCGCCAGGCGATCGAGGACATCGGCGTCGACCGGATCGACCACGGCGTCAACGCGCTTGAGGACCTCACCCTGGTCGAGGCGATCAGAGATCGCGGCATCGGCCTCACCGTGTGCCCGATCTCCAACCGCTACGTGACCGGCTCGACGAAGACCGAACAGATCAGGCGCATGCTCGACCTCGGGCTGCGGGTCACGATCAACTCCGACGACCCGGCCTACTTCCTCGGCTACGTCTCGGAGAACCTCGCGCTGGTCGCGGAGGAGCTGGAGCTGACCAGGGAGGAGGTGGTCAGGCTGGAACGCAACGCCTTCGAGATCGCCTGGCTGCCCCGGCACGTCAAGAACCGCTACCTGGCCGAGCTGGACGGCCACCTGGCCCGCGCCTGACGGGTAAGCGCTGATCAGAGGTCGAGCAGGTGCTCCAGGCCGACCGTCAGACCGGAGGGCAGGTCGCGCACGCGCCGCACGCCGAGCAGCACGCCCGGGGTGAACGAGGTGCGGCTGGTGGTGTCGTGGCGCAGGGTGAGGGTCTCGCCGTCGGTGCCGAGCAGCACCTCCTGGTGGGCGATCAGCCCGGCCAGGCGCACCGAGTGGACGCGCACCGCGTCGACGTCGGCGCCCCGGGCGCCGTCGAGGGAGGTGCTCGTGGCGTCGGGTGAGACGCCGAGCCCGGCCTCGGCGCGGGCCCGGGCGACCAGCTCCGCCGTACGGCGGGCCGTGCCCGAAGGCGCGTCGGCCTTGTTCGGGTGGTGCAGCTCGATGATCTCGACCGAGTCGAAGAACCGGGCCGCCTGCTGGGCGAAGCGCATCATCAGCACCGCCCCGATACCGAAGTTGGGGGCGATCAGCGCGTTGGTGCCCGGATTGGCGGCCAGCCACTTGCCGACCTGCTCCAGCCGGGCGTCGTCGAACCCGGTGGTGCCGACCACGGGATGCACCCCGTGCTCGATGCACCAGCGCAGGTTCTCCATCACCACGTCGGGGTGCGTGAAGTCGACGACCACCTCGGCCGCCGACAGCTCCTCGATCGCGTCGCCCTGGTCGAGCGCGGCCACCAGGTCCATGTCGTCGGCCGCGTGGACCGCCTTGCAGACCTCTACTCCGACGCGCCCGCGGGCGCCCAGCACACCAACCCTGATCACAGCCCCAACCCTATCGGACCCCGATCAGCCGATCACCGAGGAGAAGTCCTTCTTCCCGTAAGGGCCGATCACGGCGAGGGTCATCGGCCGCTCCAGCACGTCGCGCCCGACCGCCATGATGTCGTCGGCGGTGACCGCGTCGATCCTGGTGAGCACGTCGTCCACCGACAGCAGCCGATCGTAGACCAGCTCGCTCTTGCCGATGCGCGACATCCGCGACCCGGTGTCCTCCAGGCCGAGCACCAGCCCGCCACGCATCTGGCCCTTGCCCCGGGCGATCTCCTCCTCGCTGATGCCGTCCGCGGCGATCCTGGCGAGCTCGTCCCGGCAGATGGTCAGCACTTCGTCGATCTTGGACGGCAGGCAGCCGACGTAGACCCCGAACTGCCCGGTGTCGGCGTACTGGGAGGTGTAGCTGTAGGCCGAGTAGGCCAGCCCGCGCTTCTCCCTGATCTCCTGGAACAGCCGCGAGGACATGCCGCCGCCCAGGGCCGCGTTGAGCACCCCGAGGGCGAACCTGCGGTCGTCGGTCCTGGCGATGCCGGTCGTGCCGAGCACCAGGTTGGCCTGCTCGGTCGGCCGGTCGAGCACCCGGACCCCCGACCTCGCCGCCACGCCGGGGCCGCTCAGCCTGGGCAGCACCGGCTCGCCGGCGCCGCCGAGCGCCCCCGCCCGCTCGTACGCCTCGGCGACCAGCGCCACCACGGCGTCGTGGGAGATGTTGCCCGCCACCGAGACCACCGTGTGCGGCGGCCGGTAGTAGCGCTGGTAGTACTCGGCGATCCGGTCGCGGGAGAGATCGGAGATCGACTCGACCGTGCCCAGGATGGGACGGCCGATCGGCGTATCGCCGTACAGCTCGGCGGAGAACTGCTCGTGCACGACGTCGGACGGATCGTCGTCGTGCATGGCGATCTCCTCCAGGATCACCCCGCGCTCGGACTTGACGTCCTCTTCGGTGATGAGGGAGGAGGTGACCACGTCGGCGAGCACGTCGATGGCCAAGGGCAGGTCCTCGTCGAGGACCCGCGCGTAGTAGCAGGTGTACTCCTTGGCGGTGAACGCGTTGATCTCGCCGCCGATGCCTTCGATGGCGGCGGAGATCTCCAGCGCGTTCCGCCTCGGGGTGCCCTTGAACAGCAGGTGCTCAAGGAAGTGAGTGGCCCCCGTGTGCTCGGGGGCCTCGTCTCGCGAGCCGATGCCGACCCACATGCCGACCGCGACGGATCGCACGGTCGGCATGGTCTCGGTCACCACGCGCAGACCACCGGGCAGGACGGTGCGCCGTACCGTCCCGGCGCCGTCCTTTCCGGGATGCAGAGTGAGGGTATTCACTGATCGGCTCCTCGCGGGCCCGGTGGGGCGGCCGGTCACCCGGCCGCCGTCAGGACCGCCCTGTCGATGCCTCGGGGGGACGTCTGGATCGCTGTGCGGCGACGACGCGGCGGCCCGTCGGCACGGGCCGGGCGCCGATCAGGTGTTGCGGTCGTCACGCCCGCCACGGGTGCGGACGCGCTGCCTGCGCGGACGCTCCGAGCGGCCGTCCTGCTCCGCCGACTGGTCGCCACGGCCGGAACGGCCCTCGCCGCGCGGCTCCTGGTCCTCGGCGTCGTCGTCGGGCTGCTCGCCGCCGGACGGCACCTCGGCCTCGATGACCTCGACCGGCACGAGGGACAGCTTGCCCCTGGCGTCGATCTCGGCGATCTCCACCTGGATCTTCTCGCCGACGCTCATCACGTCTTCGACGTTCTCGATGCGCTTGCCGCCGTGCAGCTTGCGGATCTGCGAGACGTGCAGCAGGCCGTCCTTGCCGGGCAGCAGCGAGATGAACGCGCCGAAGGCGGCGATCTTGACGACCGTGCCCAGGTAGCGCTCTCCGACCTCCGGCATGTGCGGGTTGGCGATCGCGTTGATGGAGCTGCGCGCCGCCTCCGCCGACGGGCCGTCGGTGGCGCCGATGTAGATGGTGCCGTCGTCCTCGATGGTGATCTCGGCGCCGGTGTCGTCCTGGATCTGGTTGATCATCTTGCCCTTGGGGCCGATGACCTCGCCGATCTTGTCGACCGGGACCTTGATCGTGATGATCCGCGGCGCGGTCGGGTTCATCTCCGCCGGGGAGTCGATGGCCTCCTGCATCACGTCCAGGATCGCCAGCCGGGCGGCCTTGGCCTGCTTCAGCGCGGCGCCGAGCACGTTGGCGGGAATGCCGTCGAGCTTGGTGTCGAGCTGCAGGGCCGTGATCACCTCGTCGGTGCCGGCGACCTTGAAGTCCATGTCGCCCATGGCGTCTTCGGCGCCGAGGATGTCGGTCAGCGTGACGTAGTCGCCGCCCTCGTGGATCAGGCCCATCGCGATGCCGGCCACCATCTTGGCGAGCGGCACGCCCGCGTCGAGCAGCGACATCGTGGAGGCGCAGACCGAGCCCATGGAGGTCGAGCCGTTGGACCCGAGTGCCTCCGACACCTGCCGGATCGCGTAGGGGAACTCCTCACGCGTCGGCAGCACCGGGATCAGCGCCCGCTCGGCGAGCGCGCCGTGCCCGATCTCGCGGCGCTTGGGCGAGCCCACGCGGCCGGTCTCACCGGTGGAGTAAGGCGGGAAGTTGTAGTTGTGCATGTAGCGCTTGGTGCGCTCCGGGTTGAGCGTGTCGATCGTCTGCTCCATGCGGAGCATGTTGAGCGTGGTGATCCCGAGGATCTGGGTCTCGCCGCGCTCGAACAGGGCCGATCCGTGCACCCGGGGCACCACGTGGACCTCGGCGCTGAGCTGCCGGATGTCCTTGACGCCACGGCCGTCGATGCGCACGCCCTCGCGGATTACCCGCTCGCGCATGAGCTGCTTGGTCAGCGACCGGAACGCCGCGCCGAGCTCCTTCTCCCTGCCCTCGAAGTCGGACAGGAGCTTCTCGGCGGCCAGCGCCTTGACACGGTCGAGCTCGGCCTCGCGCTCCTGCTTGCCGGCGATGGTCAGCGCGGCGGCCAGCTCGGTGCGAACGGCGCCCGCCACCGCGTCGGCGGCGTCCTCCTGGTAGTCCAGGAAGATCGGATACTCGGCGGTGGCCTTGGCCGCGACCTTGGCCAGCTTGGCCTGCGCCTCGCACAGCACCTTGATGAACGGCTTGGCCGCCTCAAGGCCCTCGGCCACGGTCTCCTCGGTCGGCGCGACCGCGCCGTCGGCGACCAGCTTCAGCGTGTCGCGGGTGGACTCGGCCTCGACCATCATGATCGCGACGTCGCCGTCCTCCAGGACCCGGCCGGCCACGACCATGTCGAACGTGGCGCCCTCCAGCTCGGGGTGGGTCGGGAACCCGACCCAGCGCCCGTCGATCAGCGCGACGCGGACGCCGCCGATCGGCCCGGAGAACGGCAGCCCGGCGAGCTGCGTGGACAGCGAGGCGGCGTTGATCGCGACCACGTCGTACAGGTGGTCGGGGTTCAGCGCCATGACCGTCGCCACGACCTGGATCTCGTTGCGCAGGCCCTTGACGAAGGACGGGCGCAGCGGCCGGTCGATCAGGCGGCACGTGAGGACGGCGTCCTCGGACGGCCGGCCCTCACGCCGGAAGAACGAGCCGGGAATCCGGCCCGCGGCGTACATCCGCTCTTCCACATCGACGGTGAGCGGGAAGAAGTCGAGATTCTCCTTGGGCTGCTTGGAGGCGGTGGTCGCCGACAGCACCATGGTCTCGTCGTCGAGGTAGACGACGGACGAACCCGCCGCCTGGCGCGCGAGGCGCCCGGTCTCGAACCGGATGGTCCGCGACCCGAATGAGCCGTTGTCAATGACGGCTTCAGCTGTGTGGACACCCTCCACGGGGGACCTCCTCTTCAGTCGGTCTCTCCCGCGTCCTGATCTCCCCCGTCAGGTGCAGCGCCGGTCTTCGATCGAAGCGCCCGGTTCGTACGGCGTCGCCGCGCTCTCAACCACCGGAAGCCACTACCGAGGACCGGCCCGCAGGCGTCACGGGGCACGCTTGCTGCGCGGACGCGGGGCCTTTCTCGGTTGTTCAGTTGTGACGCTGTTCAGTTGTGAAGCGATGGCGCGGCGGCCCGCAGCGGCGGTCTGTCGCCGGAGGAGCGCTCATTCGCGCCATAGGCGAAGGGAGCGGCGCGAGCCGCTCCCTTCCAGTTTATCGGCGCAGTCCGAGCCGCTCGATGAGCGAGCGGTAGCGCGCGATGTCCTTGCTCTGCAGGTACTTCAGCAGCCTGCGCCTGCGGCCGACGAGCAGCAGCAGCCCGCGCTGGCTGTGGAAGTCGTGCTTGTGGACCTTCATGTGCTCGGTGAGGTCACTGATCCGCTTGCTGAGCAGGGCGATCTGCACCTCCGGGGACCCGGTGTCGCCGTCCACGGTGGAGTACTCAGCGATGATCGACTTCTTGGCGGCGGTGTCGAGGGACACGGCTCTCCTTTTTCTTCCATGGGCACGCGATAGATGCGGATGACGCCCGAAACGACCGTGCGTACCTACAGTCGCCGTGGCGGAGCCGGAAGGCAGCATTCAACGCCGCCCCTACCGAGCTGACATGTAAGGCTACCATCACGCATCGCAGCCACGTCACATCGCCGCATCCGGCCTGGCAGGGGCGCGGGCCGCCGCCGTTCGGATCGGCCGTTCAGCCGATCGGATCGGCCGATCCGCTCAGCCGATCAGCCCGTCAGCCGCAGGGTTTCCGCGATGTCGGCGCGCATCTGGTCGATCAGCGCGTCGATGCTCTCGAACTTGGTGTGGTCGCGCAGCCGGTGGCCGAATTCGACGGCCACGTGCGTGCCGTACAGGTCGAGGTCGTCACGGCCGACGACGTGGGCCTCGACGGTGCGGACCGCGCCGTCGAAGGTTGGGTTGGTGCCGATGGAGATCGCCGAGGACCAGCGCTCGCCGCCGTAGGCGGCGGGCACGTCGTCGCGCGGGACGCACCGCAGCCACCCGGCGTAGACGCCGTCGGCGGGGATCGCGGTGTGCGGCGGCGACTCGACGTTGGCGGTGGGCACGCCGAGCTTGCGCCCGCGCTGGTGGCCACGGACGACCACGCCCTCCACGCGGTGCGGGCGCCCCAGCACCTCGGAGGCCGCCTCGACCTCGCCCGCGTCGAGCGAGCGGCGCACGAGGCTGGAGGAGGCCGGCTCGGCCCCCTCACCGGGCGCGTTGACCAGCGGGACGGTCTCCACCGTGAAGTCGTACTTCTCGCCGAGCGCGCGCAGCGCCTCGACGTCGCCCGCGGCCCGGTGGCCGAACCGGAAGTCCACACCCACCACCACGACGGCGGCGCGCAGCCCGTCGGCCAGCACGACCTGGGCGAACTTCTCAGGCGTCAGCGCGGAGAACTCGACCGTGAACGGCACGACGCACACCTCGTCGAGCCCGAGGTCCTCGAAGATCTCCATCCGGTGACGCTGCGTGGTCAGCCTCGGCGGGTGGGTGCCGGGCAGCAGGATCTCCTCCGGGTGCACGTCGAAGGTGACGGCCACGGAGGGAATGCCGCGCTCGCCGGCGACCTCGGCCACACGGCCCAGCACCCGCTGATGACCACGGTGGATCCCGTCGAACACGCCGATGGTGACCACGGACCTGCCCAGGTCGTCGGGCACATCGTCCAGCCCGTGCCAGCTTCGCACGTTGACCTCGATCCTGTCGGTAATCCCTGCGACAGCACATTTCCCGGGACAAGACTGCCATGCGCGCGGATCTCGCGCGGCACCGGGCCTCCCACACGCCTCGGCCGGACCGTCCTGGCCGGTGGAGCCCGGCCATTATAATCGCCCGGTACCGAACTGGTTCTCGCGCGCGAATCCGCCCGGGCCAGTGCGTCCGCTCCGAGCGAATCAGGTCGATGGCAAGCTACGCACTTCTGATCCTTCCCGCGTTCAACCGCGTCTACGGCGAGAGCGCGATCCGGCTCACCCAGGGCGAGCTGGAGGTCTTCAACCGGGCCGTGCTCGGCGGCCGGGCCACCGGCCTCCGGGAGACCCGCATCGGCGGGGTGCCCTACGTCACCTTCGAGGCCGATCGGCTGGGCGAGACCGACGTCCGGTTCCTATCGAACCTGTCGTCGATGTACGCCCTGTTCGAGCGGGAGGGCGAGCTGCTGCGGCCGATCGAGGTCCGGCCGCTGGACGTCTTCCCGAGTGACCTGATCACCATCCTGAAGTACGCCGGCAAGACCAACGAGCACTTCACCAGGCTGCTGCTCAACGTCACCGCGCTGTCGGCGGCGCGCCCCGCGGACATGCTGGAGCGCAAGCTGTCGGTCCTCGACCCGATGTGCGGCCGGGGCACCACGCTGAACCAGGCCCTGATGTACGGCTACGACGCCACCGGCATCGACCTGGACGGCAAGGACTTCGACGCCTACAGCGCCTTCCTGCGCACCTGGCTGAAGAACCACCGCCTCAAGCACGCCGCCGAGACCGCCCCGGTCAGGCGTGAGCGCGCCCTGGTCGGCAGGCGCTTCCACGTCGAGATCGGGCGTTCCAAGGAGCGCTACAAGGCGGGCGAGGTCGACCGGATCACCATGATCAGCGCCGACACGCTGCGCAGCCGCGAGCTGCTGCGCGCCCGGTCGTTCGACCTGCTCGTCACCGACGCCCCCTACGGCGTGCAGCACGGCACCAGGGGCGGCGGCGGGCTCGCCCGCAGCCCGCTGGGGCTGCTGCGGCAGGCCGTACCGCTCTGGCGGGAGCTGGTGCGCCCCGGCGGCGCGATCGGCATCTCCTTCAACACCTACGTCGCCAAGCGCGACGAACTCGCGGACGTCCTCGCCGGCAGCGGCCTTGAGGTGCTCGACGACGCGGCCTACCGTGCCTTCGAGCACCGGGTCGATCAGGCGATCGTCCGCGACATCCTGGTCGCCAGGGTGCCCGGCGACGCCGCGCGCCGCTAGGGGGCGAAGACCACCAGCGGCCTGGCGACCTTGCCGTTCTCCTCCAGCAGCGCGATCAGCGAGCCGTCGGGGCCGAACGCGCCGACCGGCCCGGGGCCCAGCCCGGCGGCGGACGGGCGCCCGCCGTGGGAGACGAGCCTGGCCTCGTCGGGCGTCAGGTCGCGGCGCGGGAACGCCGCCGTGACCGCCTCGCCGATCGGCAGGATCACGCACTCCTTGGCCAGTTCCTCGATGGTGCGAGCGCCGTCCAGCGTGTACGGCCCGACACGGGTGCGCCGCAGCGCGGTGAGGTGGCCGCCGACACCGAGTCCCTCGCCGAGGTCGCGGGCCAGCGAGCGGATGTAGGTGCCGCTGGAGCAGTCCACCGACACCTCGATGTCGATCAGTTCGCCCTCCCGGCGCACCGCGAGGACCTCGAAGGAGGACACGGTCACCGGGCGGGCCGCCAGTTCGACGGTCTCCCCCGCCCTGGCGCGCCGGTAGGCCCGCTCGCCGTTCACCTTGATGGCGCTGACCTGCGGCGGGACCTGCATGATCCGACCGGTCAGGGCGGCGACCCCGGCGGCGATCGCCTCGTCGGTCACCTGCCCGGCGTCGGCCGACGACAGCGGCTCTCCCTCGGCGTCGTCGGTGCTGGTGGTCTGGCCGAGGCGGATGGTGCCCTGGTACGACTTCTCGGTGAGCGCCAGGTGCCCGAGCAGCTTGGTGGCCCGCTCCACGCCGATCACCAGCACGCCGGTGGCCATCGGGTCCAGCGTGCCCGCGTGGCCGACCTTCCTGGTGCCGGCCAGGCCGCGCAGCTTGCCGACCACGTCGTGGGAGGTCCAGCCGGCCGGTTTGTCCACGATGACCAGGCCACTGGGCGGCGGGGTCCGCTGGGGGCGAGCCCTACTCGTCATGATCGTCCTAACGGTGTTCGCTGGTCAGTCCGTGGTGAGCAGGCCGCGCAGGGTGGCGACGGTCTCCTCGACGGGTTGATGGGAGGTGAAACCGGCGGCACGGGCGTGCCCGCCGCCGCCGAGCGCCTGACAGGCGCGGCCAACGTCGATCGCGCCCTTGGACCTGGTGGAGACCTGCCAGGCGCCCTCGTCGTCCTCCTTGAGAACCACCGCGACCTCCGCCTCGTCGGCCCGGCGCACGATGTCGATCATGCCTTCCACCTCGTCGTACGGCAGCGCGTACACCGAGCGGTCCAGCCGCGTGACGTAGGTCCAGACCATGCCCAGGCCCTCGGCGGCCTCGCCGTCGAGCATCACCCGAGACAGCGCGGTGCCGAGCACCCGCAGGTAGCCGAACGGCGAGCGGTCCCAGAGGTCTCTGGCGATCTGGTCGGTGCGCAGCCCGGTCGCGATCAGCCGGCCCGCCATCGCGTGCACCTCCGGAGTGGTGGAGGCGTACTTGAACGAGCCGGTGTCGGTCACCAGGCCGGTGTACAGGCAGGTCGCGATGTCCAGATCGACCGGGACGCCGAGGCGGTGGATCAGCTCCTCCGTCAGCACGGCGGTCGCGGCGACGGCCGGGTCGATCAGGCTCATCGTGCCGAAGCCGGTGTTGGAGGGGTGGTGGTCCACCACGATCAGCTCACGGGCCTTGGCCGCGTTCTCGCCGAGCAGGCCGAGCCGCTCGACGGTGGACGAGTCGAAGGTCATCATGAGCGCGGGCGCGGCCGGGTAGGCCGCCGGGCCGACGAGCAGTTCCTGGCCGGGCAGGAAGCGCAGCAGCCGGGGCACCTCGAACCGGTTGTCGCCGAAGGAGGCGACGACCCGCTTGCCGAGGGCCGCGAGCGCCTGTCCCATGGCGAGCATGGAGCCCAGGGCGTCGCCGTCCGGGGAGACGTGACAGGCGAGCGCGATCTCCTCGGTGCCGGACACGAGGTCTACGGCCCGCTGCCAGGTGGCCTCGGGAACCGCGCCCGAGGCCGGGCCGATGTGCTCGGAGGTCACGTCGCGGAGTGTCCCGCCCGGTCGGAGGACTCCTCGTCGGAGTACTCGTGCTCGGCGGCCTCCTCGTCGGTCTCCGGCCTGCGGTAGGGATCGGCGTCTCCGGCGTGGCTCGCGCCCTCGGCCCGTTTGGCGATCTCGGCGTCCCTGGCCCGCGCCTCGGCGAGCAGGCCGTCGAGGTGCTTGGCCGAGTCGGGCAGCGGGTCGTGCTTGAACGTCAGCGTCGGGGTGTGCCGCAGGCCGGTCTGGCGGCCGACCTCGGAGCGGATCACGCCCTTGGCGCTCTCCAGCGCCGCGGCGCTGTCCGCACGCTCGGCGTCGGACCCGAAGACCGTGTAGAAGACCGTGGCATCGCGCAGGTCGGCGGTGATCCGTGCGTCGGTGACCGTCACGAAGCCCAAACGCGGATCCTTGATCCGGCGCTCCAGCATCTCCGCCACGATCTGCTGGATCCGATCGGCCAGCTTGCGCGCGCGGGCGGCGTCCATGGTGGCTCCCCCTCATCGTGCGGGCCCGCCGTACGGCGTGCCCGCCTTGCGACGCGACCGGCTCGGAGGGCGGCTCCGGCCGGTCGCGGTGGCTTCAGTCCTCTTCTTCGTTGTTGTAGAGCCGCTGTCGTGCGGACAGCAGCTCGATCTCCGGGCGGCCGGCGACGAGTCGCTCGCACGCCTCCAGCACCTCGCGGCAGTTGGCCGCCTCGGCTGAGACGACCGCCACGCCGATCAGCGCGCGCCGGTGGAGGTCCTGGTGGCCGGTCTCGGCGACGGCGACGCCCGGAAACCGCCGTTGCACCTCGGCGACGATGGGCCGCACCGCGGAGCGCTTCTGCTTCAGGGAGCGGACATCGCCGAGCAGGATGTCTAGTGTCAGGGCACCAACGTACATGGCAGTGTGCACGCACCGCGATACCCGTCCCCTGGAGGGGTGAACCCACGTCGCCGCAGGTCACACCCTCCAGGGTCGGGATCGGTGTCAGGCGCGCGGCTTCTCCCGCATCTCGAAGGTCTCGATGACGTCGTCGAGCTTGATGTCGTTGTAGCCGACCCCGATACCGCACTCGAAGCCCTCGCGGACCTCGGTCGCGTCGTCCTTGAAGCGACGCAGCGAGGACACCGTGAGGTTGTCCGCCACCACCGCGCCGTCGCGGATGATCCGGGCCTTGCTGTTCCTGACGATCGTGCCCGAGCGGACCAGACAGCCCGCGACGTTGCCGATCTTCGGCACCCGGAAGACCTCGCGGACTTCGGCGGTGCCCATCTGGACCTCTTCGAACTCCGGCTTCAGCATGCCCTTCAGGGCCGCCTCTACTTCCTCGATCGCCTGGTAGATGACCGAGTAGTAGCGGATGTCCACGCCCTCGCGCTCGGCGAGGTCGCGTGCCCGGACCTCCGGGCGGACGTTGAAGCCGATGATCACCGCGTTGTCGTCGGCGATCGCCAGGTTGACGTCGTACTCGGTGATCGCACCGACCGCGCGGTGCAGCACCCGGAGGGTGACCTCGTCGCCGACGTCGATCTTGAGCAGGGCGTCCTCAAGGGCCTCCACCGAACCGGAGACGTCACCCTTGATGATCAGCTTGAGCTCGTTGACCTGGCCCTTCTCCATGTCCTTGAAGATCTCTTCAAGGCTGCGCCGGCGGCCGGACCTGGCCATGTCGGCGCTGCGCTGACGAGCCGCCCGCTGCTGGGCGATCTGACGCGCCATCCGGTCGTCGCTGACCACGATGAAGTTGTCACCGGCGCTCGGAACCGCGGTCAGACCCATCACCAGGACCGGCCGCGACGGGTCGGCCTCGGCGACCGGGTCGCCGTTGTCGTCGAGCATGGCCCGGACCCGGCCGAACGCGTCGCCACAGACGATCGAGTCGCCGACGCGCAGCGTGCCGCGCTGGACCAGGACGGTGGCCACCGGGCCGCGCCCACGGTCGAGGTGTGCCTCGATGGCGATGCCCTGGGCGTCCATCGACGGGTTGGCCCGCAGGTCGAGCTCGGCGTCGGCGGTCAGCAGGATCGACTCCAGCAGACCTTCGATGCCGGTGCCGTTGAGCGCGGAGATGTCGGCGAACAGCGTCGAGCCGCCGTACTCCTCGGCCACCAGCCCGTACTCGGTGAGCTGGCCGCGGACCTTGCTCGGGTCGGCGCCCTCGCGGTCGATCTTGTTGACCGCGACCACGATCGGCACGTTGGCCGCCTGGGCGTGGTTGAGCGCCTCGATGGTCTGCGGCTTCACACCGTCGTCGGCCGCCACCACGAGAACCGCGATGTCGGTCGCCTGGGCGCCTCGGGCACGCATGGCGGTGAACGCCTCGTGACCCGGGGTGTCGATGAAGGTGATCTTCCGCTCTCGGCCCTCGTGCTCGGTCTCGACCTGGTAGGCACCGATGTGCTGGGTGATGCCACCGGCCTCGCGCGCCGCCACGTTGGTCTTGCGGATGGCGTCGAGGAGCTTGGTCTTACCGTGGTCGACGTGACCCATGACGGTCACGACCGGCGGACGCGGCGCGAGATCGTCCTCGTCGCCCTCGTCCTCGCCGAACTCGATGTCGAAGGACTCGAGAAGCTCGCGGTCCTCCTCCTCCGGGCTGACGACCTGGATGACGTAGTCGAGCTCGGCGCCGAGAAGCTGCAGCGTCTCCTCGTTCACCGACTGCGTGGCGGTCACCATCTCGCCCAGGTGCATCATGATCTGCACCAGGGACGCGGGGTTCGCACCGATCTTGTCGGCGAAGTCGGAGAGCGACGCGCCGCGCGGAAGCCGGATGGCCTGGCCACCGCCACGCGGTACCTGCACGCCACCGATCGCCGGGGCCTGCATGTTGTCGAACTCTTGACGACGCTGCCTCTTGGACTTGCGCCCACGGGCCGGACGACCGCCGGGACGCCCGAAGGCGCCGGCCGTGCCGCCACCGCGGCCCCTGCCGCCGGGACGACCGGCGAAGCCGCCGCCACCGCCGCCGGGAGCACCGCCACCGCCGCCGGGACGCGTGCCGGTGCCGCCGCTACGGCCGGCGAAGCCGCCGCCACCGCCACCCGGACGACCGCCACCGCCGCCACCGCCACCCGGACGACCGCCACCGCCGCCACCACCGGGACGGCCACCGCCACCGCCGCCACCGGGGCCCGGACGACCGGGACCGCCACCGGCGACAGGGCGCTGCGGCATCATCATCGGGTTGGGCCGGGGACCGCCGGGACGCGGACCGCCCGCGCCGGGACCCGGACGAGGACCGCCGGGACCAGGCCGCGGACCACCGGGGCCGGGAGCGCCGGAACGCCCTGCGGGCGGACGGGGCATCGCGCCGTCGCGCGGCCCCTGGCCGCCGCCGGGACGCGGCTCACGGGTGCCGGGGCCGCCGCCTTCGCGCGGGCCGCCGTCACGACCGCCCTGACGCGGCGGACGGGGCTGGCCCATGCCGCTGGCGTTGGACGAGAACGGGTTGTTGCCCGGACGCGGGCCACGGGGACCCGGACGCGGACCGGGCTTGCCGCCGCGGTCGCCGCCGGGCCGCCCACCGCCGGGGGCGGGGGCCGACTGGCGGTCCTGCTGGCCACCGGGACGCGGCGCGGGCCTCGGACCCGGCTTGGGACCGGGCCCAGGGCGCTGCGAGGGACCCGACGGACGGCCCGCGTCGGACCGCTGCTGACCGCTCGGCTGCTGGCCGCTCGGGGCCTGCTGCTGCGGGACCGGCGGCACCGGCGGGACCGGGGTCTGCGGCACCTGAGGCACCTGCGGGACCTGCGGCTGCGCGGGCTGCTGCTGCTGACCCTGCTGGCCGGGCGGCGCGGGCACGGGCGGACGCCCGCCCGGGCCGGGACGCGGCCCCGGCTTGGGGCCAGGCTTGGGAACGTTTCCGATCGACGCCTGCGGGGCGCCGTTGCCGGCACGGGGGGCACCCGGCCGGGGGGTCGTCCGCTGGGACGACCTGGATCTGTCGGACGAGCCTTTCGACCCACCCGAGAAAGCTTCGGTGAGCTTGCGGACCACCGGCGCCTCGATGGTGGAGGACGCCGACCGCACGAACTCGCCCATCTCTTGGAGCTTGGCCATCACGACCTTGCTCTCTACGCCGAACTCCTTGGCGAGCTCGTAGACCCGGACCTTCGCCACTGCACTCCCTTACTCGGCCCGGGAGGCGGTAGCCGCCGGACCGTCGCTACCTAGACGTGTTCATCGCCGCATGCTCATCAGGCGCTCATCGCTATCTGACCCGCCCATCAACTCGGCGTCCTACATGACAGTTGGCAACCTTCACGCGGTTCCTCCAGCATCGTCTCGCTCCTCCAGGTAGGCCCGCAAACGCGTTGAGTCGAGCGGTCCAGCGACGCGAAACGCGCGCGGAAACGCTCGGCGACGCTCGGCGAGCTCCAGACAACCTTGGGCGGGATGCAGTGACGCACCCCGGCCCGGCAGCCGTCTTCGCGGGTCGGGGACGAGGACGCCCTCGACCGCCACCAGGCGGAGCAGCTCGGACTTGACCGTGCGAACCCGGCAGCCCACGCAGGTTCTCAGCGGGGCCGCCTGGCCACCATATTCCAGCTTACCTTGCCGACGCATCGTGGGGACCGGCGGCATCGCCGACCGCGGTGTCCGGGCGGATGTCGATTCGCCACCCGGTGAGGCGCGCGGCGAGCCGAGCGTTCTGCCCCTCTTTGCCGATCGCGAGCGACAACTGGTAGTCGGGCACGGTGACCCTGGCCACTCTGGCGTCGGCATTCACCACTTCTACATGCGAAACACGAGCCGGAGAGAGCGCATTCCCGACGAACTCCGCCGGGGACTCCGACCAGTCGATAATGTCGATCTTCTCGCCGTGCAGCTCGGTCATGACGTTACGGACTCGTGATCCCATGGGGCCGATGCAGGCCCCCTTGGCGTTGACCCCGGGGCGCCGCGACCGGACGGCGATCTTGGTGCGGTGGCCGGCCTCGCGCGCCACGGCCGCGATCTCGACCGTGCCGTCGGCGATCTCGGGGACCTCCAGCGCGAACAGCTTCTTCACCAGACCCGGGTGGGTGCGCGACAGCGTGACCGAGGGGCCCTTGTGGCCCTTCTTCACCTGCACCACGTAGCAGCGGATGCGCTCGCCGTGGGTGTAGTCCTCGCCGGGGACCTGCTCGTTGTGCGGGAGCACCGCCTCGATCTTGCCGAGGTCGACCAGGACCACGCGGGGATCCTTGCCCTGCTGGATGATGCCGGCGACCAGCTCGCCCTCGCGGCTGGCGAACTCGCCGAAGTTGATCTCGTCCTCCGCGTCGCGGAGCTGCTGGAGGATGACCTGCTTGGCGGTGGTCGCGGCGATGCGGCTGAAGTTGCCCGGGGTGTCGTCGTACTCCCTGGCGATCTCGCCCGCGTCGTCTACCTCTGCGGCCCAGATCGTCACGTGCCCGGACTGGCGGTCGAGCTCGGCCCTGGCCTTGGGAGCGGCGCCCTCGGTACGGAAGTACGCGATGAGCAGCGCGTCCTCGATCGCCTTGACGACCAGGTCGAAGGAGATGTCCTTCTCCCGCTCCAGGCTGCGCAGAACGCTCATGTCGATGTCCACGAGGCTCCCCCTTGGCCTTCGTCGCCGTCATCTTCGGTGCCGTCGCCCTCGTCGGCGCGGCGGAACTCGACCTGCACCCGGCCCCGGGTGAGGTCCTGATACTCGAACCGGCGCGGCTCTCCCGAGACGTCGAGCTCCACGCCCTCGTCGTCGGCCGCGCGCACCCGGCCCTCCACCGCGCCGCCCTCGCGCAGCTCCGCGGACACCAGCCGCCCGGCGGCGCGCCGCCAGTGCCGGGGCTCGGTCAGCGGGCGGTCGACCCCCGGGGAGGTGACCTCAAGGACATAGGGCGCGGCGCCCATGGCGTCTCCGTCGTCGAGCGCCTTGGAGATCGCCTGGCTGACGTCGGCCACGTCGTCGAGACTCACGCCGCCGTCGCGGTCGACGATGACGCGCAGGACCCGGCGCTTGCCCGCCGGGGTGACCGTGACGTCCTCCAGATCGAGGCCCTCTGCGGAAACCACGGGATCGAGGACCTTCATCAGGCGGTCACGGGACACGTCCCTTCCCATGCCGACCTCCTATTGTCACGATCTCAATCGGGCGGACCTCGCCCATGCGGTTTACCAGCCTATCCACACCCAGGCATGGAAAAGCGCCACTCGCTGCGGCGAGCCCGTCGAAGAGCCGCGCCGCCCTGTGCTCGGTGCGGGGAACCCGTGCCCGGCGAGCCGTACCATGCTAGGGGCATGTAGGCGGCACCCGTCCCGGTATCGCCGGATGCCCGCGTCCGTCGCTCGTCTCCGGGAGGCCCGTCCGTGCGTCCGCCCCGCCTGACCCGGCGCGCCCTGCTCCAAGGCGGAGCCGCCGCCGGCCTGGCCCTGGTGGCCGCGTCCGGCTGCGCCGGCGAGCAGGCGCCCGTGGCCCCGCCGCCGCCCGACCCCCAGGTCGTGCTGCTGCGCGAGCTGATCGCCGAGAAGGAGCGGACCATCGAGCTCTACAGCCGCGCCGCCGAGGACGACGACGACCTGCTGCCCTTCCGTGACCGCCACCGGGCGCACCTGGCGGAGCTGAGACGCCGCCTGCCGCCCGAGGCGAGCCCCTCGCCCTCAGGTGCCGGGAAGGCCGCGGCGACGCCCCTGGCGGTCTCCACGGCCACGCCGGAGGCCGCCGAGCCGGTCTCCCGGGCCCGCCTGCGCGAGGCCGAGAGCAAGGCCGCCGCCGCGCGGCCCGGGCAGCTCGCGTCGGCCGCGCCGTCGCTCGCCCAGCTCCTGGCCAGCATCGGCGCGTGCGAGGCCGCGCACGCCGTGGCCTTGTCGAGGTCGCTGTGAGCGCCCTCACGGGCCTGCTGAAGGCGCTGGCGGCCGAGCACGCCGCGGTCTACGCCTACGGCCTCATCGCGGCCCGGTCGAGCGGGACGCTGCGCTCGTCGGCCACCCGCGCCTATCAGGCGCACCGCGCCGAGCGCGACCGGCTCCGCACGATGATCACCGAGCGGGGCGGCTCGCCGAGCGAGGCCGAGGCATCGTACGCGCTGCCTTTCACGCCCGGCTCGGCGTCCGAGGCCACGCGGCTGGCCGCGCTGGTCGAGAACGGCGTGACCGCCGCCTACCTGGAGCTGGTCGCGACCGAGGAGCCCGCCGTGCGCCAGCGCGCCGCCCGGGCCGTGCAGGAATCGGTCATCAGGGCGTACGGCTTCCACCCCGAGATCACGGCGCTGCCCGGCCTGCGGCCGGGCGAGTGAGCGGCACCGAACCTTTACAGAAGACGACATATCGCGCGATCTGCGGGTAGCTGACAGCCACGAACGTCTCTAGGAGGCAGACTCATGGGCTGGAGCTATCGCAAATCCCTAAGGTTCGGGCCTTTCCGCTTAAATCTCTCCCGTGGCGGCGTGGGCCACAGCTGGGGCAACCGCCTGTTCCGCGTCACCCGCAACGCCGACGGCAGGCGCACGCTGTCGGTCAACCTCCCCGGCGGCTTCCACTGGCGTAAGACCACCGGCGACCGCCGCCGCTGAGATCAGGCTCAGGCGATCGCGGCGGTGACGCGCTCCACGGCCTCGGCGATGGGGATCTCCTGACGGTCGCCGGAGGCGCGGTCGCGCAGCTCGGCGACCCCCTGGGCGAGCCCCCGCCCGACGACCAGGATGGTCGGCATGCCGAGCAGCTCGGCGTCCTTGAACTTCACCCCGGGCGAGACGCCGGGGCGGTCGTCGACCAGCACGCGCACGCCGCGCCCGGAGAGGTCCTCGGCGATCTGGAGGGCGACCTCCACCTGGTTCTCCTTGCCGGTCGCGACGATGTGCACGTCGGCCGGGGCGATCTCGCGGGGCCACACCAGGCCCAGCTCGTCGTGGCTCTGCTCGGTGATCACGGCCACCGCGCGCGAGACGCCGATGCCGTAGGAGCCCATGGTGATCCGGATCGGCTTGCCGTCGGGGCCGAGGGCGTCGAGCTGGGCGGCGTCGGCGTACTTGCGGCCGAGCTGGAAGATGTGCCCGATCTCGATGCCCCGGTCGATGGACAGATCCGAGCCGCAGCGCGGGCAGGGGTCGCCGGCCCGGATCTCGGCCGCCTCGATGGTGCCGTCGGGGAAGAAGTCGCGCCCGGCGACCACGCCCGCCGCGTGCTTGCCGGGCTCGTTGGCCCCGGTGACCCAGGAGGTGCCCGACACGACCCGGGGGTCGACCAGGTAGGTGATGCCGAGGTCCTTGAGCACCTGGGGGCCGATGTAGCCGCGGACCAGACCGGGGTGGCGCTCGAAGTCGGCCGCCTCGAAGATCTCTGGAACGCCCGGCGACAGCGCGGCCTCCAGGCGCTTGAAGTCGACCTCGCGGTCGCCCGGCACCCCGATGACCAGCACCTGGGCCTTGTCGGCGCCCGGGGTGCGGACCTTGACCACCACGTTCTTCAGGGTCTGGGCGGCCGTGACGCCCAGACCGTGGTGCTCGTTGACGTGGGCGACGAGCGACTCGATGGTGGGGGTGTCGGGGGTGTCGAGCACCCGCAGCGGCGGCTGCTCACCCGTGACGGCGGGCGGCGCGGGAGTGGTGACCGCCTCCGCGTTGGCCGCGTAGCCGCAGGAGTGGCAGGCGACATAGGCGTCTTCACCGGACTCGGCGGGGGCCAGGAACTCCTCGGAGGCCGAGCCGCCCATCGCCCCCGACACCGCGAAGCAGATGCGGTAGGAGATGCCCAGCCGGTCGAAGATGCGGATGTAGGCCTCGCGGTGCTGCTCGTAGGAGCGCTTGAGGCCGTCGTCGTCGAGGTCGAAGGAGTAGGAGTCCTTCATCACGAACTCGCGCCCGCGCAAGATGCCCGCCCGGGGCCTGGCCTCGTCGCGATACTTCGTCTGGATCTGGTACAGCGTGACCGGGAAGTCTTTGTAGGAGGAGAACTCGCCCTTCACCATGTCGGTGAACAGCTCCTCATGGGTGGGGCCGAGCAGGTAGTCGGCGCCCTTGCGGTCCTTCAGCCGGAACAGCGTGTCGCCGTACTCGGTCCAGCGGCCGGTGGCCTCGTAGTACTCGCGGGGCAGCAGCGCGGGGAACAGGACCTCCTGCCCGCCCATGCGGTCCATCTCCTCGCGGACCACGCGCGTGACGTTCTCCAGCACCTTCTTGCCGAGCGGCAGCCAGGAGTAGATGCCGGGGGCGACCCTGCGGACGTAGCCGGCGCGCACGAGCAGCTTGTGGCTCGGGACCTCCGCGTCTGCCGGGTCGTCCCGCAGGGTGCGAAGAAACAACGACGACATGCGCAGCAGCACGGTCACTCCCGGATCGATATCGAGCGGCCCATGGAACGGGCCGTTGAAGGTTTACAGGCTATCCGCTACGAAGGCGGAAGGAGCAGAATAACGACCGCGGGCAGGGCCAGCGTGACCGCCGTCGCGCGCAGCCGCCCGGCCGTCGTACGGCGCAGCAGCAGAACCATGATCACCACGACGACGGCGAGCACCGCCGCAGGCCACGGCCAGAAGCCGGGCACGTACTCCATCCACCCGGGGGCCGCCTTGTCCGCGCCGTCGGCCAGCAGGATCCCGCCGAGCACCCCGGCCAGGAGGTCCGCGCCCAGCCCCCTCCCCCGGGCCAGGTAGGCGGCCACGCCGTAGCAGAAGACGCTGGCCAGCAGCACGTTGACCTGGATGGCGCTGCCACCGCCCCAGGCGTCGGTGTCGTACCCCTCGACCATGAGCGTCCCGGCCATGGACGAGACCATCGGCGCGAGGGCCGCCAGCAGCGCGGACAGCGCGGCCCAGCCCAGGCCGGAGGCCGTCGCGCCGACGTAGACCGCCAGCAGGAAATACGCGTACGGGTTGAACAACGACTCCACGGCCCGGGCGGCGGCGTGCGTGACCAGCACCCCGAGCACCCCGAACACCAGACCGAGCACGAAGGAGAGCAGCAGGTGGCCGAGAATGCGCCGCTGGCCCCGGTCGTACTCGGCGAACACCGTACGGCCGGGCTCCCGATGATCGTGGACCGGCCGCCGGGACCGGCGCTCGCGTTCGTCCCCCATGGCCCCGAAGCTGCCCCCGCCCGGAGCGGCTAACCGCCGAGCAGTTCCTCCCAGGCGTGCCTGGCCTTGCGCGGGCGGGAGGTGTCGAGGGCCTCGGTGAGCCGCCACAGGCCCGGCCTGGCCCCCAGGCGGGCCCGCCCGAGGGGATCGACGGCGCGCAGCGCGAACCGCACGCCCATCACGTCGAGCGCGGCCGAGGCCCGCGAGGCCGGACCGGCCGCGGCGGCCAGCGGACCGGCGATCGCCGGGTCGCGCATCTGCTCGGCCAGCAGCGCTGCCACCTCGAAGGCGTAGAGGCCGTCGCGCCACTCGATGTGCCAGCTGTGGTCGGTGCCCCGCCACCACGCCAGCTCGCGGCAGGACTCCACCATCTCGGACTCCGCCGCCAGGGTCGCCAGCACCCGGCCGAGCGCCTCGTAGCGGCGGGCGCCCGGCGAGATCAAGTCGTCGTCGATCCCCGGCAGGGCGTTGGGGCCTTGCGGCGGCCCGGGACGCGATCCCCTCACATCTGGGAGCGTGCCACTCTTGGGGCGCCGTCCGCGCCCTCTTCGCCGTTTGTTCGCCCCTGAGCCCACGAGATCCAACTGTGATCGGGTAGGTCGGCTTCCCGCAAGCCTCCAGCCGCATTCGGGGGTAGTTTCGAAATGTCAGCCGTCACGGTGTTCCCCGCGTCACCCCGAAGGACGCCCTCATGCTCTGCATGCTCGCTGGGGAGGCCGCACGCAGGTTCGGTGGGCGCGCGGCGTTCGACACCGGGGGCTGCACGCTGTCCTTCGCCGAGCTCGACCGTCTCTCCGACGGCGTCGCGGCGGGCATGGCCCATCGCGGGGTGCGGATCGGCGATCTGGTGGCGCTCGTCCTTCCCGACGGCATCGAGTATCCGATCTGCTTCGTGGCCGCCGCCAAGCTGGGCGCGGTGGCGGCGGGGGTGCCGCCCGGCCGTCCGGGGGTGCTCCACGGGCTGGCCCCCACATTGGTCGTCACTGAGCGCGGGCTGCTGCCGCCGCTGCCCGGCCAGGACGTGGTGACGCTTCCCGGCGGCGGGTACGACGGGCGGGCGCGCGGGCCGTACGACCCCGGACGGCTGCGCGGCCTGCTGCGGGCCGAGTCTCCCCCGCCGCCGCTTCCGCCCGATCCGCGCCGTCCCGTGGCCGTGGTGTTCACACGCGGACGGCGCGGTCCGCCGCGCGGCGCGGTGTTCGCCGACGCGCAGCTGGAGGCGATCAGGGCGCACGGCGCCGGGTCGCGCTGGGGCACCGGCGACGCGAGGCTGGTGAACCGGCCGCTCACCCAGGTCGGCTTCACCACGAGGATCCCGGTGTTCTTGCAGACCGGCCGTACCGTGCACGTCCTGCCCCGGTGGGAGCCGGAGGCGGCGCTTCGGGTGATGGTGGACCACGGTCTCGGCGTGCTGCAGGGCACACCCGACCAGCTCGCCGCGGTGCTCGCGGTGGACGGCACGCCGCCGCCCGTCCGCCTGGTGCTGTCCAGCGGCGGCCCCGCACGGCCGGAGCTGGTGCGCGAGCTGCGGGAGCGGTTCGGCGCGCCGGTGTGCAACAGGTACATGTGCACGGAGGCGGGACTCGGCCTGGGCACCAGGCCGGAGGATCCGCCGGAGGACGCGGAGCACTCGGTGGGGCGGCCCCGGTCAGGCGTCGCCCTCTCGGTACGCGACCCCGCCGGACGGCCGGTGCCCGAGGGCGGCGTCGGCGAGGTGCTGTTGCGTTCCAACGCGGTGATGGCCGGATATCGCGGCGATCCCGTGGCGTCGTCGCGGGTCATCGCCCGCGACGGATACGTTCGGACCGGTGACATGGGATTTATCGATCAAGGTGGCCGGTTGCGTCTGGTCGCGACGGGAGACCTTGACGCAGAATCGCGAACATGACCAGCCTGTTGTTGTAGCGGGTCGCCAGGACCCGGGACGAGGAGGCGGACGTGCCGTTGCGCGTGGCGATCGTTGGGTCGGGGCCCGCAGGCATCTACACGGCCGAGGCGCTGGGGAAGCAGGCGGGCGAACCGGTCGAGGTCGATGTCCTCGAACGGCTGCCCACGCCGTACGGACTGGTCAGATACGGTGTGGCGCCCGACCACACCTCGATCAAGTCGATCGCCGGATACCTGCGCAGGGTGCTGGAGGCGCCCGGGATCCGCTTCCTCGGCGGCGTGGAGCTGGGCCGTCACGTGACCGTCGACGACCTGCGCGCCTGCTATGACGCCGTGGTGTACTGCACCGGCGCGATGGTCGACCGCCGCATGGGCATCCCCGGCGAGGACCTCCCCGGCAGTGTGGCCGCCACCGACTTCGTGAACTGGTACTGCGGGCACCCCGACGTCCCCGCCGACGCCTTCACCCTCGACAGCTCAGAGGTCGCGGTGATCGGCGTCGGCAACGTCGCGGTGGACGTCGTGCGCGTCCTGGCCAAGACGGCGGAGGAACTGAGCGCCACCGACGTGCCGGAGAACGTCCTGGCCGCGCTCGCGGAGAGCCAGGTCAAGGCGATCCACATGATCGGCAGGCGCGGGCCCGAGCACGCCAAGTTCACCCTGAAGGAACTCCGCGAACTGGGCGAACTGGGCAACGCCGACGTCTGCGTGCGCTCCGAGGAGGCCGGCGACAGCGACGTCAGCGGGCTGTCGCGGCAGATCAAGGGCAATGTCGAGGTGCTGCGCGGCTGGGCGGCGCGGCCGCCGATAGGCCGGCCCCGGCGGCTCGACGTGCGGTTCTGGCTGCGGCCGGTGGAGATCCTCGGCGCCGAGCGCGTGGAGGGCATCAGGCTGGAGCGCACCGCGCTGTCGGAGGGCAGGGTCGTGGGCACCGGCGTGTTCGAGACGATCCCGGTCGGCATGGTGCTGCGCTCGGTGGGCTACCGGAGCGTCCCGCTGCCGGGCGTGCCGTTCGACGAGTCCACCTCGACCGTGCCCAACGCCGAGGGACGGATCTCCCACGGCCAGTACGTCGCCGGGTGGCTCAAGCGCGGCCCCACCGGGGTGATCGGCACCAACAAGTCCGACGCGGCGGAGACCGTCCGCACGCTGCTCGCCGACCTGGCGGCCGAACCCGGCGCCGGGCCCGCACGCACGCTCGACGACGTCCTCACCGAGCGCGGGGTCCGCCCGATCACCTACGACGAGTGGCTGCGGATCGAGGGCGCCGAGGCCGAGCTGGCCCGCACGCTGGGCCGGGGCGAGCGGGTCAAGCTGGTCGGGCTGGCCGCGATGCTGGCCGCCGCGGGCGTCGGCGAGCGGGCGTCGTCCTGATGCGGGTGACGCTCACCGATCCGGCGGCGCTGATCCCCGGCTTCGCGCGGGCGTACGCCGAGCAGCGGGCCGGGGAGCGGGCCGCGCGAGAGCCCGCCTGGCAGCCGTCGCACACCGTCTACGTGCCCGCCGACGCCTTCGGGCCCGAGACCGCCGCCCGGTGGGCCGCCACCGCGTCGGCCCTGCTGGCGGCGTACCTGCGCTCGCCGGGGGCGCTGGCGGGCGTGTTCGAGGTGGACTCCCCCGCGCTGGCGGCCGAGGTGCACCGGCGCGTGGTGGCCAAGCTGTCCGGCGGACGCACGGTGGAGGACCTCCGGATCGACTTCGAGGACGGCTACGGCGAGCGCGCCCCCGACGAGGAGGACGCCCACGCCGAGGCCGCCGCCCGGTCGGTGGCGGAGATGCACGCGGCGGGAACCCTCCCCCGGCGCTGGGGGCTGCGGGTGAAGTCGTTCGCCGACGGCGACCCCGGCCGGGCCGTGCGCACGCTCGACGGTTTCCTGACCACGCTGACCACCCTGGCGGGCGGGCTCCCTCGCGGGTTCCGGGTGACGTTCCCGAAGGTGGTCATGGAGGAGTACCTCGGCCAGTTCGCGACGTGCCTTTCCGCGCTGGAGGAGGGCCTCGGGCTGCCGCCCGGCGCGCTGCCCCTGGAGATGCAGGTCGAAGACCCCCGCACGCTGCCGTTCCTGCGGCCCGGCCTGGTGGAGACGGCGCGCGGGCGCCTGGCGGCGGCGCACTTCGGGGTGTTCGACTACACGGCGGCGTGCGGGCTGGCGCCGCACGAGCAGCGGCTCGACCATCCGGCGTGCGACCACGCCAGGCACGCGATGCTGGCGGCGTTCGCCGGTACGTCCGTGGAACTGGCGGACGGCTCGCTGGCCGCCGCGCCCGCGAGCGAGTCGGCCTCGGACGTGCGGGCTCTGTGGAGGCGTCATGCCGAGGTCGTGCGGCACTCCCTCGCGCACGGCTACTACCAGGGCTGGGATATGCACCCGGCGCACCTGGTAAGCCGTTTCGTCACCACCTACGCCTTTCATCTGGAACATCGGGACCGCTACGCCTCGCGGGTGGCGGCCTTCGTGGAACGGCGCGCGACGGGCGACGGCGCGCTCGATGAGCCCGCCACCGTGCGGACCCTCACGGCCGCTCTGGCGCGCGCCGGTCACGCCCTGGGTGACTGACACCGGCCCGCGCCTCGCGGGGCGGCTGGGGGGCGCTCAGCGCCCGTCGACCAGCGCCCGCCAGCGGCGCACGAGCTCGGGGTCCACGGGATCGGTCCATGATCCGCGGACGGCGGTGCCGACGTGGAAGGCCCGGACGCCGTAGTCCACGAGCGCGGGCACGTGCTCGGGCCGCAGCCCACCGCCCGCCATGATCAACCCGGCGTCTCCCGCCCCTGCCCGCGCGCGCAGGACGCCCAGGCCGTCGGCGACCCCCGTGGGGGCCCCGGCGGTCAGGACGGTGGCCAGGTTGGGCAGCAGGCGCACGGCCCGCCAGGCCGCCTGGACGTCGGCGGCACGGTCCACAGCGCGATGGAACGTCCACGGGAGCGGCGCGACGGCGTGGATCATCGCCTCGGTGGCGGCGAGGTCGACGGCCCCGTCATTGTCGAGGAAGCCGAACACGAACCCCGCGGCCCCGGCGTCGGCGAGGGCCCGCGCGGTCGCGCGCAGGCCCTTCACCTCCTCGTCGGTCACCGTGAAGCCCGGGCCGGGCCGCAGCATCACCATCTGCGGGAGCGCGCACTCCTTGGCGATGGCCGCGACCGTCTCGGCCGCCGGGGTGAGCCCGTCGGACGCCATGTCGGCGACGACCTCCAGGCGGTCGGCGCCGCCTTGCTCGGCGGCGACGGCGTCGCGCGTGTCCAGCGCGATCACCTCAAGCAGGGCTCCGGTCATGGATCGAGGCTATCGGGTGTGTTTTGCGATCAGTACGCCTTGCACCCCCAAAATCGGGACTTCAGCGGGTTGCCGCAGCGTGCGGGGCCGATCGCCACTCAGGAGCCGAGCGTGGCGACCGGCATCGGGAGCTACGCGGGGACCGGGGACGGCCTGCGGGGGGCCGTCCGGTCCAGGAGCCGGACGCGGGGTGCGCCCGTCGTGAGTCCCGCCCGGCGCTGGAACAACGCGCCGGAGGCTCGGTGCGGCAGGTCCACCGTCCGCAGGTGCGTGAACGAGCGGGCGCGGTAGTAGGCCTGCAGGCCGCGATTGCCCTTGGCACAGTCCAGGCGGAGCCAGCGCCGCCCCTCGTCGAGGACCACGCCGCCCGCCCAGTCGAGCAGCGCCTCTCCGACGCCCATACCGGCCACGTCGCGGGACACGGCCAGCTTGTGCACGTACAGGGCGTCGGCGGGGGCGTCGGCGGGGGTCCAGAACTCGGGGTCGGCGAAGCCGTCCACCGCGACGACGGCCACCTGGGCGCGCCGTCCCGGACGTCCGGCGATGTCGGCGATGTAGAGCACGCCCTGCTCGATGAGCGGCTCGATGCGCTCCGGGCCGAAGCCGCCGCGCGGCCACTGGCGGACGCCCCGGTGGTGCAGCCACTCGGCGGCCTCGGCGAGCAGCCCGAGCGCGGCCTGGAGGTCGCCGCCGCCCGCGCGGCGGAGGGTGAGGGTCTGGGGGGACAGGAGGAGGTCGGCGTTCATGGAGCGTCCCTTCGTTGCGATGGGTGGTTGGATGAACACGAATCGTGCCTGACTCATGGCACGCGGAAATGGCGGTACAAATCGGGATTTTTGGGAAGTATCTAGCACCGCGTCGGCGAGATCGCCGCGCGGTGGACGGTGCCGCGATAGATCAGCGGCGTTCCAGCTCGTACCGGATCAGATGCTTGTCCGCGGGCAACACGGAAACGGCCACACGGACCGGCGCACCGTCGGGGTCGTATCCGACCCGGACGTATTCCACGACCGGAGTGCCCGGCTCCAGTTCGAGTCGCATGCTCTCGGCAGGCGTCGGCATCCGCGCGGAGATGTCGTCCACCACTCGCACCTGCGGGTGCCCGAGCTCTTCCAGCACCAGGTTCGCCCCGCGCGTGATGTCGGCGGGCCGCACGATCTCGGAGTCGGAGACCATGGCCTGAGGGAAGTAGGAGTCGTTCGTGTTGTACGGCTGGCCGTCCACGAACCGCAGCCGCCGCCGTACCACGGCCAGCCCGCCGTCGGGCAGCTCCAGCCGGATGGCGACGTCCTCGGGAGGCTCGACGATCGACACCTCGATGACCTGGCTCGGCTCGCGGCCCTCCTGGGACACGGCGAACCCGAACGCCTCACGTGGCGCGCTGGCCGGCTGCGGCTGAAGCTCGCGCTGCGGATACATCAGCAGGGGCCTGCGGTCGCGGACGATGCTCCCGCGCCGGGGCGTCCGGCTGATGAGCCCTTCGTTGACGAGCTCACCGAGCGCGAGCCTGACCGTATTGCGGCTCACGCCGTAGGAGCCCATGAGGTCGGCCTCGGTCGGAAGCTGGTCCCCGGGACCGAGGTCACCGGAGTAGATGGCCCTCCGTAGTTCAGAGGCCACCTGCTGGTACAGCGTCGACCGCGCCACATTCACCCCTTTTGTGCCAACGAATCTAGACGATCTGGTTCTAGTTTGAAACTCAGCTCTTGACCGCGCCCCCCTTTGAGCCCCATCATCCAAACGTTGGTACAAAACCATCGAAAGGTCGGCGAGGGGGTGACGGCCGGTGCTGTCGGTCCGTGCGGGTACGCCCAACCTGCCCTGGCGCGATCCCCGCGAGGCAACGCGTCTACTGCGCTATGCGTTGCACCGCCAAGGGTTCACCCACACCTACCAGAGCAACGGGAACGGCATGTCCGTGCTTTCGGTTCTCACCGAGCTGACCGTGTGGTGCAAAGACGGGATGTTCGTCTGGAGTGAAGACGGGCAGGAAGTCGTTCATCCTGCGGACGACCCCGTCGGGGCGGCAAACCTCATAGCTGGTCGGTACCGACGGCCGGGATCCTCCGAGGAGACTCGATCCCCCCACCGTCTCCGGTCGCGACCCAACGGCCTAGGACCTCATCCCTCGCCGGGGTTCTAACGCCGTCGCGTCCGGAAAGGGAGGTGTCCTGGCGGGTCCCCCACGCCCGCCAGGGCACCCTCCCACCCTCGCCCTTTACACCCAAGGGCCCCACCCTTTACTCCCCCTGTGGATCCCCGCGCCCATACGCCGAGCGCCGGGCCGCCCCACGCCCCCAACGGCCCTCGCGTTCACCCGACGCTCGCGCCCGGCCGGTCGTTTGGACATCCTCAGAGGAACGGGCAGCCATCTCCCGGACAGCCCACCGGCACGGGAATGATCTTGGGCGCTAGCGGATCTGACCTTGCGCTCATTTGGCCCATTCCAACTGGGCCTCGCCCAGACGTAGGCCGTATTCGAGGGTGATCCGCCCGTACACCGAGAGGTTGTCCTCACGGTTTTCGAGGAACTCCCGGAGACTTTCCAGCCGCTCCAACCGCCTACTGGCATGCTCGGCCCGGTCGTCGCCCTCGTCCTGGTCGTCGTCGACCGCAGGGCGGGCAAGGCCCGGGACGAGATGGTCATCGAGTGGGCGCGCGACAGCGCGCATCCCAGCGGGACCAACGGCAGGACGCACCCGCGGTACCGGCAGACGGCGGTACGGAAGGCGTTGGCGAGGGCCAACGGCGGCGGGCATCAGGGGACGGCAGGGCGAGGGGTGTACTGCGGTGCGGCACCGGGAGCGCAGTGCTGCGTTATGGCACGTGGCGGCGCTCACGTCTGGGTGCCGGCGACTGGGCATGGGGGTGCGGGCCGGAGGTCTGGAGGGAGCCCGGCCCGCGTGGGTGCCGCAGGGGTGGGGGTTGGTCAGTCGACCGAGAAGTTCACGCTGACGCTGCCGTCCTTGGCGTTGGCGACGGTGCCGTTGATGTTGTTGACGTTGGTGGAGCCGGCGCCGCCGATCGCGCTGGTGGTCATCCGTCCGAAGAGGTTGCCGGAGTGGACCGCGTGGTCGTTGGCCGTCCAGTTGGTCCAGGCGTCCGCGTGGGCGGGCGCCGCGAGCAGCGCGGCAGCCGTCGCCGCGCCCAGGACGGTGGTGGTGACGCACAGCTTCTTGATCACTTGGTCTCCTTCGCGGTGTGACGCGGGCCGGTCGGCGACCGCCGAGGACAGGCCGGCCCGGTGCGAACCGAGACATGACCTTGACATCGCACTTGACCGCCCCGTTCATCTCAAGGTCAATTGCATACCGATGATATAGCCATGGGTGACTGAAGCATGGCTCTCGGTAACCAGAATTTACCTTTAGAGAACGGTCACTCCACGATCTCCCAGGATGGCGGCGGCCTGGTCCTGGCCGATCATCGCGCCGCGCAGTGCCCGCAGTCTGGTGTCGTCGACCTCGCCGAGGTCTGCCCCGCGCAGGTCGGCGCCCTGGAACTTGGTCTCGACCAGGCGGGTGCCGATCAGGCGGCTGCGGATGAACACCGCGTCGGTGAAGTCGCAGCCCGACAGGTTGGCCTCGTCCAGCCGGACGTCCTCGATCAACTGGGCCCGCAGGGAGCAGCCGGTCACGTCGGCGAGCGCGAGGTTGCTGCCGCTGAAGCGGTAGCCGTTGCCCCGCGCGCCGGAAAGGACCGCCCCGATCATGCGGCAGCCGGTGAAGACCACATCGGTGATCAGGGAGTTGCGGAACGAGGCGGTCGACAGGTCGACGTCGGTGAACACCGCGTCGACCAGCTCGCCGTCGTCGAACCGCACGCCCTGGCCGCCGCCGCCCGAGAAGCGCGCGCCGTCAAGGTCGGCGCCCCGGAAGTCGGCCTTGTCGAGGGTGCACCCCTCGAACACCGCCTCCAGCAGGGACAACCGCCGGAGGTCGGCGTGGGAGAGGTCGCACTCGTGGAACACGTGCGGACCCTCGTCAGGCAGTCGCTCGGCCAGGGACGCGTTGGAGAGATCCTCCGACTCGAATCGCATGCCGAGATTCAACCAGCGGGCACGGACAATACGCCGGGCACCTTCCCGTCGAGGTGACCACAGAGGACCTCCGCGGCGGCGATGCCGCAGACGCGGGCGGAACCGTGAGTGGCGATGTGCACCGCACCCAGGTCGCGCCGTCCGGGCAGCCCCATCTCCACCACGACGGAGTCGGGGCGCGCCGCGAGCAGGTGGCCGAGCGCCGCCATCTGCCACTCGTGGCGATGGGCGTCGCGCACCACGAGCACCATGGGACGATCACCCGCCTCCGCCAGCACGGCCTCGACCGCACCCCCGGTGACGGTCGAGGCCGTCAGCCTCGTGGCGGTGGTGCCGGGGAGCAGCTCCGCGAGCGGGCCGCCGATCCCCCAGGGGGTGCTCTTGTCGATCGCCATGTTCATCTCGGGGGCGAACTCCACCACCAGCGCGGGACCGCGCAGCGGGAAGCCGGTGTCGGCGGCGCGGCGGGTCACCTGGAGGGCGCGGCGGGCGGCTTGCAGCCCGAGGGGGGCTCCGTCGAGGCTCGCGCCGGAGGCATCGCCATTGGAGGCGCCAATGGCACCGGTGACGCCGATGGACCAGGCCGCCAGCTCGCGCACCCTGCGCGCGGCCTCGGCGAGGCGTTCCTCGCACAGCCGTCCTTCGATCACCGCGTCGGCGATCGCGTCCCTGGCCTCTTCGGCGGTCTTCTCGTCGGCGTGCTCGCCACCGATGCAGATGGCGTCCGCGCCGGCGGCGATGGCCATGGCGGACGCTCCGCCGATGCCGTACGGGCCGGACACGGCGGACATCTCGATGGCGTCGGTGACCACCAGGCCGGTGAAGCCCAGTTCGTCACGGAGCAGCCCGGTCAGCACGCTGTGGCTGAGCGTCGAGGGACGCTCCGGGTCCAAGGCCGGGACGAGCAGGTGGCCGGTCATCACCGCGCGCACGCCCGCCTCGATGGCCGCCCTGAACGGCAGCAGCGGGACCTTCCACAGTTCCTCTACCGTCCCGCTCACGTACGGCACGGCGTGGTGGGAGTCGACCGAGGTGTCACCGTGCCCCGGATAGTGCTTGGCGCACGCCGCCACCCCCGCCGACTGCATCCCGCGGACCGCGGCCACGGTGTGCCTGGCCACCAGTTCGGGATCGGCTCCGAAGGAGCGCAGTCCGATCACCGGGTTGTCGGGGTTGGAGTTGACGTCGGCGGAGGGCGCGAAGTTGATCGTCACCCCCGCCGCGGCGAGGTCTCGCCCCAGGTCACGGGCGATCGCCTCGGTCAGCTCGACGTCGTCCACGACGCCGAGGGCGAAGCTGCCTGGCCGGGTGCTGCCGCCCGTGACCTCCAGCCGGGTGACCTCACCGGACTCCTCGTCGATGCCGACCAGCGCGTCCGGCTTCTCCGCGCGCAGGGCGGCGGTCAGTGCCGCGACCTGCTCGGGGTCGCGAATGTTCCTGGAGAACAGCACCACCCCCGCCAGGCCGTCGCCGAGCCGGCGTCTCAGCCAGTCGGGGGGCGTGGTTCCGGTGAACCCCGGAAGGAGGACCTCATCGGCCAGGCGAAGCAGCTCGTGGTCGCGTCGGCTCATGCGTCACCGCTCTTGGGCATGACCGACAATCTAATAGGAAACTTTCCTAATTGCTAGTGGGCTGATCATGCGATTTCATACTCGACTCATATGTCGAGCCGTTTGAGGCGGTCTCCCTCGACCCCGAAGACCGCCGCCGTCCCCATGGGCGCGCCGGGGCGATCGACGAATTCCACCGTCCGGTACGCCACTTCGAACCCTTCTGGTCCCGCCTTCCCCTCCAGATGACCCCGATGGCCGTCGTGGAAGCGGATATGGGCGTTGGCCGCGAGGATCGCCGCGTTGTCCGTACCGGGCGGCGCGCTGCTGACCGAACTGGTCACGAACTCCACGCCGACCGGCCTGGCGGAGTCGTCGCCGAGGTCGCAGGCCCAGTGGTTGTGGACGTCGCCGCCCAGCACCACCAGTCCCCCGCCCCCTGTGTCCAGGATGCGCGCCCGCTGGGCGGGGAAGGCGTCCCAGGCGTCGTCGCTGAGCGAGCCGTCTGGGAACATCCGCCGTCCGAAGAACAGCGGCTGGACCAGCACCTTCCAGCGGGCGGAGGAGTCGCGCAGCCGTCCGGTCAGCCACTCCTCCTGGGCGCGGCCGAGCATGTCCCCGGGCTCGCGGTGCTGGCGTCCGTCCAGCAGCAGGAAGTCGGCGATCGCGCCGTAGGGGCGCCAGCGGTACATCCGCAGGCCGTTGCCGACCGGGCGCACCCGCAGCGGGAAGTGCTCGTAGTACGCCTTGTAGGCCGCCGCCCGGCGGCGCAGGAAGGCGCCCGGGTCGGTGCCGTCGCCCGGCAGGCCGCCCGCGTAGTTCTCACGCACCTCGTGGTCGTCCCACACGGGCAGCCACGGGGCCGCCGCGTGGGCGGCCCGCAGGTCGGGGTCGGTGCGGTAGCGGGCGTAGCGGTTGCGGTAGTCGTGCAGGCTCCGGCAGGACCGCTCGGGCGGTTCCAGCGGCCTGACGTACCGCCCCGGCTGCGGGACGGCGGGCTTGCCGCCCTCGTAGATGTAGTCGCCCAGGTGCAGCACGACGTCGGGCCCGGCCTCGGCGATGTGCCGCAGCGCGGTGAAGTGGCCGTGCTCGTAGCGCTGGCAGGAGGCGACCGCGAACCTGACGGGGTCGCGCGACTCCCGGGCGGGCGCGGTCCTGGTACGGCCGACCGCGCTCATCTCGTTGTTCTTGAACGGCGCCGAGACCGTGAACCGGTAGTAGTAGTCGGCGGCCGGGCGCAGGCCGTCCACCTTGACGTGCACGCTGTGCGCCCACGCGTGCTGGGCCTGGGCGGTGCCGCTCGCGGCGATCCTGGTGAACCGCTGGTCCTCCGCGACCTGCCAGCGCACCGGGACCGGCCGCTCGGACATGCCGCCGGGCCGGGCCGGGTCCAGCCCGAACGGATCGGGCGCGAGCCGCGTCCAGATGATCACGCTGTCGGGCGCGGGCTCCCCCGACGCCACGCCCAGAGTGAAGGGATAACCGAGGTTCGCCATGGAACGATCGTGGCGGAGGTAGGGGTGGGATGCGCTGAGTTCAACTGGAGTGTTGGGTCACCAGTACATAAATGATGAATTGCGGTGATATACCCCGCTCAGCCTGGCCAGCGCGCGATCCCGTATCGTGAACAAGCGATTGGCCCAGGGCCCATAATGGGGACTCGTGAACACGGGTAAGGCGACCCCCGTCTCGGAGCGCCGCGATCACCTCGTCCGGCTGGCCGCCGAGATCTTCGCGCGCAAGGGATTCCAGGCGACGACGGTCCGCGAGATCGCGCAGGAGGCCGGCATCCACTCGGGCAGCCTCTACCATCACTTCGACTCCAAAGAGAGCATCGTCGACCAGGTGCTCTCCCGCTTCCTCGACGACCTCATCGGCCGTTACCGCGCCGCGCTGTCCCACGGCGGCGACCCCCGGGCGGTGCTGTCGGCGATGATCCACATCGGGTTCGCCGCCCTTGAGCCGCACCGCGCGGCGATCATGGTGATGCAGAACGACTGGGGCTACCTGCGCTCCCTGCCAGGCGACCGCTTCGACTACTTGGTCAGGGCCGAGGACGAGGTCGAGCGCATGTGGGTCGAGCAGATCCGCGACGGCCAGGCCAGGGGCCAGCTCCGCTCCGACGTCGATCCCAAGCTCACCTACCGCACCATCCGCGACACGATGTGGGTGGCCGTGCGGTGGTTCCGCCCCGACGGCCGGCTCGACACCGACGGCCTGGCCGAGCACTACATCACGGTGCTGTTCGACGGCCTGTCCACGGGAGAGCGGACCAGCCAGCGCGTATGAGCAGCCTGCACGAAGCCGTACGCCGCGCGCTCGCCGACATCGCCGAACCCGCCAAGGCCAAGACCATGCGCGCGTACATGAAGTCCGACATGCCTTTCCTCGGCGTTCAGGCGGTGCCGCGCCGGGCCGCGCTGCGCCGGGTCTTCGCCGAGCACCGGATCCTCGCCGCCCCCGAGTGGCGCAAGACCTCCCTGGCCATCTGGCGCGCGGCCGAGTACCGCGAGGAGCGCTACGCCGCCATCGAGCTGACCGGCTTCCGCTTCTACAGGCCCTGGCAGACCCTCTACACGCTGCCGATGTACGAGGAGATGATCGTCACCGGCGCCTGGTGGGACTTCGTGGACGACCTCGCCGTCCACCGCGTCGGCGGCCTGCTCACGGCCTACCCGGACAGCATGCGCCCGCTGATGCTGGAGTGGTCGCGCGGCGACGACCTGTGGAAGCGCCGCACCTCGATCCTGTGCCAGAACCGCTTCCGCGAGCGCACCGACCTCGGCCTGCTCTACGCCTGCATCGAGCCCAGCCTGTCCGACACCGACTTCTTCGCCCGCAAGGCGATCGGCTGGGCGCTGCGCGAGTACGCCAAGGTAGACCCGCGTGAGGTCGTCCGCTACGTCGACCACAAGGGGATCAGCGGCCTGAGCCGCCGCGAGGCGCTGCGCAACGTGCCGGGAGGCTGACCGGGCGGGCGCCCCGCTACTTGACGGCGCCCGCCGTCAGGCCCGCCTGGATCTGCCGCTGGAAGACCGTGTAGACCACCAGCATCGGCAGGATCGCCATGCTGAGCGCGGCGAACAGCGCCGCCCAGTCGGCGTCGTAGCCGGCCGCCGTGGAGATGTCCGCGATGCCCTGGGTGAGCACCCACTTGTCCTTGGCGCCCGCCAGCAGCACCAGCGGGATCTGGTACTGGTTCCACTGGCCGAGGATGTTGAACACGGTGATGCTCACGATCCCCGGCCGGGCCATCGGCAGCATGATCCGGAAGAAGACCCGGCTGTGCGACGCGCCGTCCACGAACGCCGCCTCGGCCACCGCGGTCGGCAGCGTGCGGAAGAACGCGGCCAGGAAGAACACCGTGAAGGGCAGCGAGTAGGCGATGTAGACCAAGATCAGCCCGACGTGCGAGTTCAGGCCCAGGAACGGCCCGATGACCGGCACCCGGCCCATGTTCTGCACCACGAAGAACAGCGGCGTCAGCGCCAGGTAGACCGGGAAGGCAAGCCCGGAGACGAACAGCAGGTAGAGCGCCTTGCTGCCGCGGAACCGGTAGCGCGAGAGCACATAGGCGGCCATCGACCCGAACAGCATCGTGCCGAGCACCCCGAAGAACACCACGACGATGCTGTTGATCATGTACTGGCCGATCTGGGCCTGCTCCCAGGCCCTGGCCCAGTTGTCGAAGCGCAGCGCGGCGGGCAGCGACCAGGCGTCGCCGAAGATCTCGTCCTCGGTCTTGACCGAGGCCAGGAAGGTCCACACGATCGGCACCGCGACGAGGACCGTCCAGACGAGCAGGGCCACGTGCGACAGGGCGGCCATCGGGCCGATACGGGCCCGGCGTTCCTCCTTCGCCCGGCGGCGAGAGAAGGGCAGACTGTCAGAAACCACGATTGACCCCTAGAACTCGATCCGCTCGCGTCGCGACAGGCGCAGGGCGATCGCCGCGAAGCCGACGGTGAAGAAGAAGAGCACCACGCCCATGGCGGAGGCGTAGCCGAACTTGAAGTACTGGAAGGCGTTGCGGTAGATCTCCGCGGCCATGACGGTGGTGGACGAGTCGGGACCGCCGTGCTCGGCGGTCATCACCCACACCACCGCGAAGACGTCGAGCGCCGCGATGCCCAGGTAGATCCAGCCGACCTGGATGGTGTCCCACAGCAGCGGCAGCGTCACGCGGAAGAAGAGCGCCAGGCGCCCCGCCCCGTCGATGGCCGCCGCCTCGAACATGTCCTTCGGCACGGAGGCCATGCCCGCGGAGAACAGCACCACGTAGAACCCGACGGCCTGCCAGACCAGCACTCCGAGCACCGACCAGAAGGCGAAGTCCGGATCGGACAGGAAGCCCACCGGCTCCAGGCCGAGGGCGAGCAGCGGCGCGTTCAGCATGCCGCTGCGGTCCGGACGGAACACCTGCTGGAACAGCACCGCGACGATGGCGACCGCGAGGACCTGGGGGAAGAAGAACACCACCCGGTAGAACTTCGACCCCCAGATCCCGGTGACGCCCGACTTCCCGCCGACGTTGAGCAGGAAGGCGAAGAACAGCGCGATGCCGATGGTCAGCACCGGCATGAGCACCAGCAGGACGGCGTTGTGCCCCACGGCCTTCCAGAAGACGGAGTCCTCCAGTAGTCGCCGGAAGTTCTCCAGCCCGATGAACCGGGGGCTGGCGTTGACGCCCCGCCAGTCGGTCAGCGCGATGTAGAACGCCTGGGCGTAGGGCGCGATCACGTAGATCACGTAGAGCAGCAACGGGATCGCGAGGAACCCGGCGATGAAACGCGTCCTGTGGAATCTCATGTCAATCTCTCATCACGCGCGCGTGAACTTCTGGACGGAGGAGTCGCCCTTGATGTCCGCGGCCTTCTTCTGGATCCGCTCGATCCACTTGTCCACGGTCAGCCGGCCGTTCATGAGCTGACCGGTCGCCGCCGCCACCTCGTCGTGCATGGGCAGGTACCACTGGCGGAAGCGGAAGTAGGTGGTGTTGTCACCGGCGGCGGCCAGCATGCCGGTGGCCGACTGCAGGCCGGGAGTGAGCTGCGCCCCCTCGGCCGCGCCCTTGACCACGGACGGCGTGCTGACCAGTTGCACGAACTTGCCCGCCGCCTCCTTGGAGAGCATGGCCCGCATGTACTCGACCCCGGCCAGCGGGTTCGCCGACCTGGCCGCGACCATGAAGTCCTCGCCCGGCCGGGCGTGCACGGCGCCGTACGGCAGCGCGTCGGAGGAGGTGAAGTCGGGCAGCGGGAAGACCCCGTAGTCGAACCCGGCGGGGGTGGTGTCCTTCTGCTCGTTCTCCAGCCACACCCCGCAGGGCAGGATGGCCACCTTGCCCTTGTTCTGCGCGGTCTGGGTTTGGATGTGGTCCAGGCCCGCCGTGCCGGGCATCAGGTACTTCGCCCCGATCTCGGCGAATGCGGTGGCGGCCTGCTTGATCGGCTCGACCTGCCATGCCCCGTCTTCGAGGTTGTCGATGTTCTTCAGGACGTCCTTGCCGCCGATCTTCGCGGCCAGCGTCAGGATCGTCTCGTAGATGTAGAAGGGGTGCTTGCCCGCGTACGTGAACGGGGCGGTCTTGCCGGACTTCTTGATGGTGTCGAGCAGCCCGGTGAACTCGTCCCACGTCTTGGGGGCGGTGGTCCAGCCCTCCTCCTTGAACAGCTTCCGGGAGTACCACATCCCCCACACGCCCATGGTGTAGGCCATGACCTGGAACTTGCCGCCGAAGGTGCCCCACTCGACCATGCCGCTCAGCACGCTGTCGCGGACCTTCACGTTGGGGTCGTCCCAGCTCGGCGCGTCCAGCAGCGGGGCGAGGTCGTAGAGCTGGTTGTCCTGCACCAGCGCGCCGACGTCCATCGCGTTGGCGCCGGAGTTGTGGATCACCTCGGGCGGGTTGCCGCCCGCCAGCCGGGGCTGGAGGGTCTTGGCGATCTCCTTGGTCGCGGTGTGCTTGATCTCGACCTTGGGGTGCTTGACCCGGAACAGCGGCTGGTGGATGTCGGTCAGGTACTTGTCGCCGAAACCGCCGTCGAAGATCACGATCTCGAAGGGCTTGTCCTCGGCGATGCCCAGCGGGTTGTTCGCGCTCTTGGCCCCCGACACCGGGGGCTGGGAGGCGGCCGGTCCGCCCGCCGGGGTGGCGCACGAGGCCAGGGCGCCGGCCGCGGGCAGCAGCAGGCCCGCGAGCGCGGCCTTCTTCAGCAGCTCGCGCCGGGTGAAGGGGGTTTGTGCCATGGTGAGGTCCCTCCTGGTGATGATGTCGAACCGGGTCGGTTCAGGCGCCCCGGCGGATCCGCCCGGCGTAGCGGGCCTCCAGCGCGCGGTTGTGCTCGTCGCCGCCGGCCATGTTGGCCGACAGGTACATGGGCGGGGTCTCGCCGGCCTCGACCAGCTCCCGGACGACCTCGGCCACCACCATCTGCGCCAGCAGCGCGGAGGTGATCGTCGAGACCGCCCCGAAGGCGGCGCCGCCGGGCAGCGGCAGGACGGAGTCGCCGTACGGGGCCCCGTTGTCGAGCACCACGTCGGCCAGGTCGAGCAGTTTGCGCCCGGACGGGTGGCGCGAGGGCATCGTGGTGCTGTGTTGCACGGAGGTCAGCGCGATCAGCTTGTGACCGCGATCGCGGACGATGTGGGCCATCTCCACCACGGAGCCGTTCACGCCCGAGCTGGAGATCAGCACGAAGACGTCCTCCGGGCGGACGGGGGCCAGGTCGTAGACGCGCCGGGCGATCGACGGGTCGCGTTCCAGGTCGCCCGGGTTGCCCTCGGTGAGCACGCTCGCGGGCTCACCGCCGTACACGACGACGTCGCGCAGCGCGAGGCGGTTGGACGGCACCAGCCCGCCCGCGCGCCCGGCGATCTCCATGGCGATTGCCTCGGAGTGGCCGGACCCGAACGCGTTGACGACGCCTCCGGCGCGCAGTGACGCGGTGACGAGCGCCGCGGCCTCGCGCACCGGCCCGGCCTGCGCCTGCGCGACCTCGTCGACCAGCTTCTCGATCCGCTGGACGTAGGTGGCTGCGCCGATGTCCAAGATCCCCTCAACCCCTCTCGACCCGGTGGCTCTCGACCGCGTTGATGGTCAGCTCGTAGGCGTCCTTGGACCGCTCGTAGGTGCGCTGGGCCACGGCCAGGTAGACCGCGTCGAGCACGAAGAGCTGGGAGTGGACCGCCGCCAGCCCGCCGGGCCGGAACTTCTCGGTGGTACGGCCGGCCGTGGTGAGCACCAAATCCGACAGCTCGGCCAGCGGTGAACGCGCGAACGAGGTGACCGCGACGAGCGTCGCGCCGTGCGCGCCCGCCTCGGCCAGGGCCTCCAGCACCTCCCTGGTGCGGCCCCGGTGCGAGATGCCGATCGCGACGTCCTCGGCTCCGAGGAGCGACGCGTCGGAGAGTGCCTCGTGGGCGTCGGTGTGGCTCCAGCAGGAGACGCTTATCCGGCGCAGCCGGGCCTCCAGCATCCCGGCCACCGCGCCGCTGATCGAGACGCCGAACAGCAGCACCCGCCTGGCGGCCACGATGGCGTCGGCCACCTTGGCCACCATCTCGGTGTCGAGCTGGGCCGCCGTCTCCTGGATCAGCCGCGCGTCGGAGGCCGCCATCACCTCGATCGCGGTCTCCAGCGGGTCGGTGGGACCGATGTCCCTGCCCACGCCCGCGCCCCAGTTGGCCTGGGCCGCGCGCCCCGTCTCGGTGGCCAGACTGACCCGCAACTCGGCGTACCCGGCGAAGCCGAAGACCCGGCAGAACCTGGTCACGGTCGCTGGGGAACTGCCACTCCGCTCGGCGAGCGCGATGATCGTCGAGCGTGCCGCCTCGCCTGGATCGGCGAGGATCCGCTCTCCCACCCTGCGCAGCGCCTCGGGCAGACCGGGCAGCTCCGTCTGGATGCGTCCGAGCACCCCTCCGGCCACAATCATTCCTTTCACCCAAAACATGGTTGGATGAAAATTATTCTTGCGTTGGCCAGGAGTCAAGTCCCAGGATGTGAACATGGTGATCGAACCGGTCGTGCTTGGCATCGACGCAGGTGGCACGGCGACTCGCGCGGTCGTCGCGGCCCTCGACGGGGCCCGGTTCGCACGGGGCCGGGCGGGCGGCGGAAACCCCATCGCGCACGGGGTCGCGGCGGCCTGCGCCGCACTCTCTCACGCCGCCGCCCAGGCGCTGCGCGGCTACGCCGAGGCGCTCGGCGAGACCGGTGTGCCGCGAGTGGTCGCCGGGACGGCGGCCGTGGCCGGGGACGGCCCGCTGCGCCACGGCGAGGGCCGCGCCGCCTTCGAACGGGTCTGGTACGACCTGGGGATCGAGGCCGAGGTCCGCTGCGCCAAGGACGTGGCGGTGGCGTTCGCGGCGGGCACCGCCGAGGCGTCCGGCAGCGTCCTGCTGGCGGGCACCGGGGCCGTCGCCGCCGCCATCGCGGACCGCCGCCTGGCCGGGGTCGCGGACGGCCTCGGCTGGCTGCTCGGCGACCACGGATCCGGTTACTGGCTGGGCCGCGAGGCCGCCGCCAAGGCGGTCGCCGACCTCACGCGGGGCGTGCCGTCCGGGCCGCTCACGCGGCTGATCACCGGCGCGCTGATCGGGGAGTCCGAGGCGGGCGGCAGAGACCTCGCGATGCTGATCATCAGGCACGCGCAGGGCCGCCCGCCGCTGGAGCTGTCGCGCCTCGCGCCGCTGGTCAACAGGGCCGCCGAGGAGGGCGATCCGGGTGCCGCCGAGATCGTGGCCGAGGCGGCCCGGCTGCTCGTGGAGACCGTGTCCGAGGTGCGCCCTGCGGGGGCGCGCGAGCCGATCGTGCTCGCGGGCAGCGTGCTGACCAGCCGGGGGCCGGTACGGCGGGCCGTATGCGACCTGCTGCGCGAACGCTGGGACGCGTCCGTGAGCGTCGCCGGAGACGGGGCAGGGGCGGCGGCCTGGCTGGCCGCCCTCGACCTGCTCGGCGAGGACGCCGCACCGCCGCACGGCACCTTCACCGGCCGCCCGGAAGTTGGCTAGCGATACTATCCAATAATGCGGATATCCGAGCTGAGCGCCGAGTCCCAGGTGCCCATTCCCACGATCAAGTACTACCTGCGTGAGGGACTCCTGCCGCAGGGCGAGCAGACCTCGGCCACCCGCGCCGTCTACGGCGAGGCCCATGTCCGCAGGCTCCGGCTGATCCGCGCGCTGATCGAGGTCGGGCGCCTCCCGCTGGCCGCGATCCGCAAGATCGTGGCCGCCGTCGAGGACGAGAGCCTGCCCGTCCACGACATGCTCGGCACCGCGCAGTACGCGCTCAGCCCGGGGGCCGACCCCGATCCCGACGCCGAGGCGTGGCGGGAGGCCAGGAAGCGGGCCTCGGCGCTGATGTCGGAGCTGGGCTGGCGGGTCACCGAGAAGGCCCCCACCCTCGACGAGCTCGCCCAGACCATCCTGTCGCTGGAGCGGCTGGGCATGCCCGCCGACGCCGAGGCGCTGCGCCCCTACGCGCTGGCCGCGCGGGAGCTGGTCACCGGGGAGGAGCTGCCACGGGTGCCGTTCGACGGGCCCCGCGACGCCGCGGTGGAGCATCTGGTGATCGGCACCGTGCTGTACGGCCGGGCCTTCGACGCGCTGCGCCGCCTCGCCCACGAGTCGGAGTCGGGACGGCTGCTCGGCGAGACCTGCCGCGGTGGCCTGCCAGGCGAGCCCGGGTAGCCGCGCCGCCGCGTGCGATCGCGCGGCGCGCCGGGGCTCAACCGGTCGCCGGACCCGGATCCACCAGGAACCACGTGGTGGTGCCGACGCCGTCGCGCTGATGGCCCCAGTTGGCGGCCACCGAGTCGACCAGGCGCAGGCCTCGGCCGTGCGTGTCGAGGTCGTCGCCGGGAACGCGGGGGGTCGGCCGCGTGGCCGAGCCCTCGTCGGCGACCTGGACCAGGATGCCGCCGCCGGGGAACTCCAGCACGCTCAGGGTGACCTTCCCGCCGTCGCCCGACGCCGTATGGACGACCGCGTTGGTCACCAGCTCGCTGGTGAGCAGCGTCACGTCGGCGATCGCGTCGAGCGCGTACATGGCGGGGTCGAGGATGGTCGCCAGGTAGTTCCTGGCACGGGCGGGGGCGGCGGCAGTACCCGGGATGTCGAGCGATCCCAGCAACCTTGCCCTGGACATGGACTCCCCCTCCGGACTCGCCGAAACCCGCCCCCGTACAGGTTCCGTAGTCGTATGGTTACACCTTGTCGCGGCAGCACGGGTGCCGCAAGGGAAATCGGAACATTATGCGGAGAAGCAATGCCGTACGTACCTACGGTCCGGGGCAGGCGTCTCGCGCATGAGATCCGGCGCATCCGGGAGGCGGCCGGTCTCAGCGGCGAGCAGGCGGCACGCCGGCTCGGCTGGGACCAGTCGAAGATCAGTCGAATGGAGAACGCGCGCATGCGCATCACCTCTGGCGAGGTGATGGAACTGTGCGAGGTCTACTCCGTCACCGCGGAGGAGCGTGAGGAATTGGTCCGGCTCGCGCGTGAGGCTCGCAGGCAGGGGTGGTGGCATCCCTACCGCGCAGTGCTCAAAACGGGGTTCGGCCAGTTCCTCGGCTTCGAGGCGGAGGCGGCCACCTACCGCAGCTACGACGCGCAAGTGGTCCCCGGTCTGTTCCAGACCGGGGACTACGCGCGCGCCGCGCTGCTCGGGTCGCGTCGGGGCGGCTCCGACGACGCCGATCGGGCCGTTCAGGTACGGCTCGCCCGGCAGGCACGCGTCACCGCCTCCGATCGTCCGCTGAACGTCTGGCAGATCGTGGAGGAGGCCGCGCTGCGCCGTGTCGTGGGCGGCCCGGCGATCATGCGAGGCCAGTTCCGGCGCCTGCTGGAGCTGGGCGAACTGGCCAACGTGTCGTTACAGGTGCTCCCGCTCACCGCGGGAGTGCACGCGGCCATCGACGGCTCCTTCGTCCTGCTGACGTTCGACGGGTATCCCGACGTGCTGTATCTGGAACATCTCATGGGGTGCGTCTACCTGGAGGAGCCCGAGGAAACGCACGCCGCGTCGCTGGTGTTCGACCATCTGCGGGCGGCGGCGCTCAACACGGGAGACTCGGCGTCCCTCATCCGCGATCTGTCCGACAGTCTCGTCTAACCGTTTAGAAAGGGCGCACGCATGAACGAGTTCACGGCGGAAGGCTGGTTGAAAAGCTCCTACAGCGGTGGCGGAAACTGCGTCGAGGTTTCCGTCGCGAGCGGCGCCATCGGCGTCCGCGACTCCAAGCAGCCGGGCGGGGCGCTCCTGCGGTTCACCGCGGAGGAGTGGAACGCCTTCGTGGTCGGCGTCAAGGCCGGCGAGTTCGACCTGACCCCCTGACGGTCGGCCGGCGTCACTCCGGTAACCCAGTATCACTCGCACCACACGCATCACACGCAAACGCCGCCGCCCACTCCCGAGTGGGCGGCGGCCCCAATACCGGGAGCTTTTGGTGTAGCGACAAATAGTGAAATATCGGCTTCCGTGACAACCGACCACCGGGGTGAGACCGTCGAATGTGCAGCGCGGTGCACTCGTTGGGGGGCGGATGGTTTCGGGATACGAGGAAGTACGCCAGTTAGGCAGTGGCAGTGCCGGGCGCGTCGTGGTCGCCACGTACAGCGCCACCGGGGCGTATGTGGCGATCAGGTTCCTGCGCCCGCTGTTGTGGGCCGACCCCGCGTTCCTCGCGCGCTTCCGCGAGGAGGCGGGCCGCCTGGTCGAACTGGACGACCCGCACATCGTCCGGCTGCACGAGTACGTCGAGACGCCGACCAGCGCGGCGCTGGTGATGGAGCTGGTGGACGGCGTCTCGCTGCGGGCGATCCTCAACGAGCGCGGCACGATCAGCCCGGAGGCCGCGCTCAGCCTGCTGAGAAACTCCCTTTCCGGCCTCGCGGCGGCCCACGACCTGGGCATCGCCCACCGGGCGTACAAGCCGGAGAACGTGCTGGTCCAGGCGGACGGCACCACCAAGATCGCGGACTTCGGGCTGGCGCTGCCGGGCGGCGAACCGCCGTACCCGACGCCGGGCGGCCTGAGCGCGCACGAGGCCGACGCGGACCTCTACGCCGCCACCGCCGCCCTCGTGGAGTGCCTGACCGGGCGTCCCCCGCACGACGGCACCGGCCGTCAGGTCCCCGGCTCGGTCCGTGAGCTGGTGGCCAGAGGGTTATCCGTCGATCCGGCGGAACGGCCGCGCGATGCCCGCGCCTTCGCGGCCGACCTCGACGCCGCCGCCCAGGCCGCCTACGGCCAGGAGTGGGACAAACGGGGCCGCCGTCACCTGGCCGAGCTGGCCACCTCGCTGGCGCTGCACTTCCCGCTCGCCGGGCCGCTCCCCCGCCCCCGCGCGGCCGGCACGCGGGCGGCCCCCGCGCACGGCACGCAGCACGGCTCCGCCGACGACGAGCGCACCACGCCGTCTGCCGGGATCGCGCTGCTGCTCGGCAGGGTCGGCGGAGAGCGCCGGATGCGCCGCTCCCGGCCCGTCCGCATGCCCAAGCCCCGGCTCGCCTTCATCGCCACCATGGCCGCCGCCGCCGTCACCGTGGTGGTGCTGACCAGCGACGGGGGCCCCGAGGACGACGGTTCACCGGACACCTTCCTGGCCACGCCGCCGCGCGAGCGGGCCCAGGAGCCGCAGAGCGAGGCGGCCCGCCGTGCGCGACGCCGGGATAGGGCCACGCCCGCCCCCACCACGACGGACGCGCGCCCCAGCGCCACGACCGGCACCTCGGCGCAGGCCAGGGGCCGCGACGGCAACCCCGCCCCCACCTCCACGCCCGACACCACCCCGGTGTCGCGGCCGACCGGCGGCACGACCGGCGTGGCCGGCGGGCCGGTGGTCAGCGGGCTGCGCATCGCCTCCTTCGACGGCGGGCGGGGCACGCTCAGCCTGCGCGCGTCCAGCGGGCAGAACGTCACCGTGACGACCAGGTTCGCCGAGGGGGCGGCCCGCGACCGTCTCACCGAGGCCCCGCCGCGCACGTTCACGCTGTCCGGCGCGAGCGCCTACACGCCGGTGGTGAGCCATCCGTTCGCCGCGCCCGCGTGCGGCACGACGGTCTACCGGCGGCTCACCGTCACGGCGATGCCGGGCGGGGCGACCACGTCGAAGACCACGCCAGTGCGGGGGGCGGTGTGCCCGCCGCCCGCCGTGCAGGAGGCGCGGGTGGTGGGCTGGAACGGCTCGACCGGCGCCGTACGGGTCGCGACGGCGGGCCGGGGCCCCGTGCGGGTCACCGTCGCCTACACGCGCCGCGACGGCGAGGGCTCCGCGCGCACCCTGCGCACGCACCGGGAGACGCTGCGCGGGCGCACCCGCTACACGCTCAAGCTGGGCAACGCGCCGGGCGACATCGCCTGCGGGACGCGCGCCCACCTGGGGGTCGTGCTGGCCACCGACCGCGCGGCCGAGGGCGGCTTCCAGGTGAGCGAGGCCGTGCTGGACGGCCCGCCCTGCGCGTCGCCCACGCCGACGTCCGACACCCCGTCGCCGAGCGACGAGCCCGTGGGAGAGATCGAATAACCACCCAAAAGGTAGATTTTTTTCACATATCCCGACATGTTTGGGCAAACCCAACACAGGTTCGACCTGGGACTTCGGGTCGTCGAGAGACTTGAACGCTCCTTGACGCTCCCTTTGGGATGGCTTGACCAGTTGTTTTGCCCCGGTAGTCTCCGTCGTCACGGAAGTCACTGACCTTTGGTGCCGCCACGTGCGTACCGATCGGTTCCCCCGCGATCGGCACGGACGAACGCGCCATCGACACCGACCCCACCTCCGTACGACCCGGTCGCGAGGGCGGCGCGACCATGCCTTCAAGGGCCGTACGCGGGTCCCCTGACTTAGATGAGCCCTGAGACCGAGAAGTTCATCAAGCTGCTCGAAAAACAGCTCGGCTACGCCGAGAAGAGCGGCGGCCACACCAAGTTCGGCGCCTGGTACAACAGCGTCGAGTCCGACGCCGACTACAGCGCGCAGCCCTGGTGCGACATGTACCTCTCCTGGGCCGCCAAGAAGCTCGGCTACGAGGACTGGATCGGGCAGTTCGCCTGGACCCCCGCGCACGCGCGCTGGTTCGAGAAGCAGGGAGCGTGGGGCACCACGCCGAAGAAGGGCGCACTGGTCTTCTACGACTGGAGCGGCGGCAAGAGCATCCGTGGCATCGACCACGTCGGAGTCGTCACCGGAGTCAGAGGCGACAAGATCCTCACCATCGAGGGCAACATCGACGGCGGCGTGGCCAAGCGCAAGAAGCGCGACCAGGACAAGGTCGTCGGCTACGGCTACCCGGAGAAGGTCAAGGAGGCGCTGGAGGCCGAGCGGGAGCCGCAGGGGCCGCCGGACTCCGTCCTCGGAACCGCGGGGGAATCAGGTACGGCCGCCGCGCCGTACGCCCCGCTGACCACGGTGGTCCCCGAGCTGAAGAGCGGCCTCATCTCGCCCGGCCCGCTCGCGGCGCCGAGGCCGTGGAGCGGCGTGCGCCCGTCTGACAAGGCCCGTGCCGGGGAGAGCCGCGCGCAGGCCAAGGGCGCGAACAAGACCAGCCAGGCGAACCAGGCGAGCCAGCCGACGGCCAAGCCGTCCGAGGCCCCCAGGCCCGCTACGGCCACGCGGGACAAGCCCTCGGCCGCGCCCCGCGCCACCACGCCCCCGGTGGACGGCAAGGGCACCGCCACCGACCTCGACAGTGTCGTCGCCAGGGGCCCCTCCGCGCACCTGCCGGCGCCCACCCCGGCGTCCGAGCCCCGGGTCCTCCCGGACACCACGCCGCTGACCGCCGCCCCGCTGTCGGCGACCTACCCGCTCCAGGGCGCGCTGCCGGACCTGAGCAGCCCGGTGCTGCTCGCGCCCGTCCTGCTCGCCGCGCTGGGGCTGCTCGCCCACTCCCGTGGCCGCAGGCTCCGGGTGGCACGGCCCGCGGTCGCGGCCTCTCCTTCGCTGCCGGGCGTCGCGGGGGCCCTGGAGGCGGCGGAGGCCGCGCAGGCCACGGGACACTCGGTCCGCAGGCCCGCGAACGGCAGACGCCCGGCGCGGACGCCGGGCCGCCACGCGGCCAGACCGGGCACCCGTCCGGCCCTCGAAACGACGCGTCGCCCCACGGGACGGACCACGCGTCCCAACGGCCTCGGCGACATGGGTACGCCGGAGCTGCCGGCGCACCGGGCGGCGCGGCACGGCCGTCCCGGAACGAACGAGGCGGACATCGCGGACGCGACGTATCAGGGACGGCGGCGCCGTACGGTGCTCGCCGCCCCCGACACCGGCGCGGACGCACCCGCCCCGCGCGGGCGGCGCCACCGCCCGGCCGTGTCGGGCGCGCCCGAGGCACCGGCCGACTTCGCCGCGGCCCCGCTTCGCGGCCGACGCCACCGCCCCATCACCGCCCGCGAGGAGCACATCCACTCCCCCCGAACCGATACCACCGGCCCACCCCTCCGGGGCCGCCGCCACCGCCCCGCCGCAGACAGCGCCGACTCCACGGCCCCACGCCAACCCGGCCGCCGCCGTCGCCACGAACCCTCCACCCCCACCTGGAACTGGTTCAACCCCACCGAAACCGAAGAAAGGGTCTGACCCACCGCAGACCCACGGCCTTCGCACCGGGGTCTGCCGCGCACACCGGAAGGAGGCGGCCCAGCCGTCACCAACGGCGAGGACCGCCCCCGGCCCTCCCCAGACCCGCCGTCGGCGCCCGGGGTCAGGGTATGGCGGATTCTTCGGAGTCGTCGGGGGCCGGATTCCAGGTGGGGTCCCGGGTGTCGTCTGAGGGGGGATCCGTGGGTTCGAGGTCGGGAGGGCCGGTGGTGAGCTCCAGGCCGACGGTGAGGGTGATGCGCTCTCCGGCGTCCACGCATGTCCCCTCGGGGACGCTCTGGATGAGCACCATGCCGACCTGGTCCGGGGAGTCGGCGATGCGGCCCTGTCTGCGGACGGCGAGGCCCAAGCCCTCCAGTGCCGCGCGGGCGGCGGTCTCCGGGGTGCCCGTCACGGCGGGTACCGTCACCCCCTGGCGGGCCACGACGAGAGACACCGGCGAGCCGGCCGAGGTCCTCGCGCCGCCCGCCGGGTCGCTCTTGACGATCTGACCTGTGGGCAGGTGGGAGCAGGTCCGGATCACGTCGCCCACGGTCAGGCCGGCCGCGCCCAGCGCCCCCTCGGCCGCCTTGCGGCGCAGCCCGGTCACGGTGGGCACCTTGACACCCGCCGAGACGTTCAGCAGCACCGCCGAGCCCTTGTGCACGGGGCTGCCCGCCGCCGGGGTCGTGGCGAGCACCTGGCCCATCCGCTTCGGCGAGTCGGACCTGGTGGTCGGCCCCGCGACCAGCCCGGCGCGTTTGATCGCGCGGACCGCCGCCGCGCGGTCCATCCCGGTGAGGAAGGGAACCCGGACGGTCCCGGCGGCGGCCGTGGTGGCGGCGGGAGGCGGCACCGCCTGGTTCGCCTGGGTCTCCTCGCGCCCCAGGGTGGAGCGTTCGCTCGCCGGTGACGCGCTCGCGGTGGTCGGTGGGCCGGACGCGGCCGGGGACGCGCCGGAGGGGTTGCCGCCACCGGTCAGCGCGGGGACCAGCACCGCGGTCAGTACGGCGGCGCTCACCAGCAGCGCCCCGGAGACCGCGACGGACATGCGGGTCGCCGCCCGGCCGGGGATGGTCCGGACCGCCGCCGGTTCACGGGCCTCGGCGTCGTCGTCGGCGGGCCGCGGAGACGGCGGGGGAGGTTCCACCGGCAACGGATGGGCGTCTTCGAAGGGGCGCTCCGGGGTGATGCCGGGGGCCGAGGAGCCGAGGTAGTACGCGCCCATCGCCCCGGCGCCCTCCGCTTCCGCCACCGGTTCCGCGCGCGCGTGCCGTCCCGTGGCGGGCGCCTCGCCGAGCAGGGCCAGCACCAGTTCCCTGCCGCTCGGCCGGTCGGCCGGGTTCTTCTCCAGGGCGCACTCGATGAGCGCGCGCAGCCGTCCGGCGATGCGGCCGGTCTCCGGGCGGGCGGTGAGGATGCGATGCAGCACGGCGGGGACGGAGTCCTGGCCGAACGGGGCGTGGCCGTTGGCGGCGAAGCAGATCGTCGCGCCCCAGGCGAAGACGTCCACGGCCGAGGTCAGTTCCTCCCCGCCGACCTGTTCGGGGGCCATGTAGGCGGGGGTGCCCGCGCCGCGCCCGCTCAGGGTGGCGGCGGCGTCGAGGGCCCGCGCCAGGCCGAAGTCGATCACGCGCGGGCCGTCCGGGCCGAGGAGCACGTTCTGCGGCTTGAAGTCGCGGTGGACGATCCCGGCCTGGTGGATCGCGGCCAGCGCGGTGGCCGTGCCGACCGCGAGGCGTTCGAGCGACCCGCCCGCCTTCGGCCCGGCCAGCGCGACATCGCGGTGCAGGGACGGGCCGTCCACGTACTCGCTGACGATGTAGGGCCGCCCGCCGAGCACCCCGGCGTCGATCACCTGGGCCGTGCAGAACCTGGCGACCTGCTTGGCCAGTTCGGCCTCGCGCAGGAACGCCGCCTCCTCTTCGCCGACGGGGGCATACAGCGCCTTGACGGCATAGCGTTCGCCGTCGCAGGGCCGGGTGGCGAGGAACACCACCCCTTGACCGCCCTCACCAAGTCGTCCGATCAGTTGGTAAATGCCTAGTTGTACGGGATCCCCCGTTTTGAGCGGCTGCGCCTGCGGCACGGGCCAGCCTCCCCTCGCCGCCACTCAACGTTCGCGTATCTACTCAAGGGGGTGGATCTCCGCGCGTCAACGGCCGTCGCGCGTATCTGGCCGTTAGCGCCACACTCTTATTACCGGTCCAGACAGCACCAGATCAGAACAGAACCGACATGAATGTGCCGACTTCGGTAAAGCCCACCTTCCGGTAGACCGCCCGCGCGACCGTGTTGAAATCGTTGACGTAGAGCGTGACCACCGGCGCGAAACACTTCAGCGCGTGATCGACGATCGCCGCCATCCCGGCGACCGCGTGGCCCTCGCCGCGCCGATCCGGGTGGACCCAGACGCCCTGGATCTGACACGCCTGCGGGGTGACGGCCCCGATCTCGGCCTTGAACACCACCTGCCGGTCGTCGAGCCGGGCGTAGGACCGGCCGATCCTGATCAGCTCGGCCACGCGGGTGCGGTAGAGCGCCCCACCGTCGCCCGTGTCCGGGGAGACGCCGACCTCTTCGGTGAACATCGCCACGCAGGCCGGGAGCACCGTCTCGAACTCCTCGGGCCGCACCCGGCGCACCCGGGGGTCGGGGGCGACCAGCGGCGGCGTGGAGATCACCATCACCGGCTGCGCCCAGCGGACGGCGCGGGCCGGCCCCCAGTACGGGTGGAGGATCTCCCACATCGGCTCGACCGCGGCGACCGGCCCGACGATCGAGGAACAGCGGCGGCCCTGCCTGCGGGCACGCTCGGCGAACGCGTGCACGGCCTCCTGGCCGGCGTTCACGGGCACCAGGTTGGCACCGGCGTAGCAGAGTGAGGTCATCCCGCCGCGCGGGCCGAACCCCCACATCTGCCCGCCGAGCCTGGCCGGGTTCAACCCGACCGAACGCACCCGGGAGGCGACGAAGACGTTGGCGACGGGATCGCTGTCGAGGAGAGCCAGGACTTCCTCGCGATCGCTGTCGTCGAGCACGCGCGACGCCGATGTTCGCAGCATCACGCGCCAAGCGTACGCGACCTGGCCGAATTTGGCAGGAAGCGACGCAGACCCCCAAATCGGTGTCGGCCTCCCGGGTGCCCGCCGTCAGCGGCCGCCCGAGCCCGGGGCGGGCGTCGCAGGCGTGGCGACCGGCGCGGGCCCGCCCGCGCACCTGGCGTCGGGCCCGGCGCCCCGGCGGGCGGGCACGGTGCCGTCGCGCAGGTAGGCGGCCAGGTGACGGTCGACGCAGGCGTTGCCGGCGAGCCCGGCCCCGTGGTTGCCGCCACCGGCCAGGACCATGCCGGCGGTGCCGAGCGCGCGCCGCATGCGCAGCGCCCCGGCGTACGGCGTGGCCGCGTCGTTGCGCGTCTGCAGCATCAGGATCGGCGGCAGGCGGCGGTCGGACCGCACCTGCACCGGGCCGACCGCGGGCACCGGCCAGTACGCGCACGGCGCGTTGTACCAGGTGTTGGGCCAGGCCAGGAAGGGCGCCTTGGAGTGGATCCGGGTGGTGTCGGCGCGCCACGCGTTCCACTGCCGTGGCCAGGCCGCGTCACGGCACTGGACGCTCAGGTAGACCGCGTAGCCGTTCTCCGCCGACGCGTCGTTGTCGCCGTAGCGATGATAGGCGTCCATCAGGCCCTTGGTCGCGCCCTTGCGGACGTAGGCGGAGAAGGCGTCGGCGAGCTGCGGCCACACGCGGTCGGTGTAGCCCGCGACGGTGAACACGTCGTCGAGCTCGCTCGGCCCGACCAGGCCGCCCACCGGACGGCCGCGCAGCCGGTCACGCATGGAGTACCAGGCGAAGCGGACGTCGGTCGCCTTGCCGCCCAAGCGGTAGACGCGGTTGTTGCGGGCGATCCAGGTCATGAAGTCGCGGTGCCGCTGGTCGAAGGCGTAGTTCTGGGCGAGGTTGGCCTTGTACCAGACGCCCTGCGGATCAACGCTGCTGTCGAGCACCAGTCGCTTGAGCCGCGCCGGGTAGAGGGTGGCGTAGACGGCCCCCAGGTAGGTGCCGTAGGAGTAGCCCAGGTAGCTGATGCGCTCCTCGCCGAGCGCCACCCTGATCGATTCGATGTCGCGGGCGGAGTTCTCCGTGGTCATGTGCGGGAGCATCCACGACCAGCGGTTGCCGCACGCGGTGGCGTACTCGCGCGCCTGGGCGAGCAGGCGGTCTTCCTGCCCGGTGGCGCGGGGCACGTGGTCGAGGCGCGGCGGCGCATAGTAGCGTTTGGCGTCGACGCAGGTCAGCGCGGGCTTGCTGGCGCCGACACCGCGCGGGTCGAAGCCGATCACGTCGAATCGCGCGGCCAGCGCGGCGGGCAGCGACGAGGCGACCTGTTTGGCCAGCTCGCGGCCGGACGCGCCCGGCCCGCCGGGATTGACCAGCAGCGCCCCGAGGTGGTTGTGGTCGCGGGAGACCGTGCCCTTGACGCGGTTCAGCGCCAGCTCCACGGTCTGGCCGTACGGCTCGCGGTAGTCGAGCGGCACCCGGAGGGTCGCGCACTCCACCTTCTGCGCGGGGGCCTCGGCCGCCACGGCGCCCGCGATCCGCGCCCCGCCCTTGGCGGGTTCGGCCGCGCAGGGCCGCCAGACGAGCCTGGACGCGGGTGGCGCGCCCTTGCCCACCGGTGCCCGGCCAGGCCAGAAACCGGCCCCGGCGGCGGGGCCCGCCCCGCCGCCTCCGGTCTCGGCCGTGCCGCCTAGGTCACCGTCGGCGCGGGCCGCGCCGCCGTGGATCCCTCCCGCTCCGATGGCCAGCACCGCAACACCCGCGACAACTCCGACGACGCGCTTCACTCGACAGCTCTCCTCTGCTGGGGTGACAGAGGCGATGTTCCCCCAAGTCACCGTCCGATCACAGAGGGTATCGCGAGATGATTGCCACCGCGTGGCCAATCCATTGCCGGGCCACCCGCGGAATCGCCGCGCCGGTTAGTGGACGGTGACCTCCGGGCCGGGCGCGTCGTCGTCGAGGTCGACCTCGACGCCCATCTCCTCGGCCAGGCGCAGGGCCTCCTCGATCAGCGTCTCGACGATCTGCGACTCGGGGACGGTCTTGATCACCTCGCCCTTGACGAAGATCTGGCCCTTGCCGTTGCCGGAGGCGACGCCGAGGTCGGCCTCGCGGGCCTCGCCCGGGCCGTTCACCACACAGCCCATGACCGCCACCCGCAGCGGGACCTTCAGCCCGTCGAGGCCCGCGTGGACCTGGTCGGCCAGCGTGTAGACATCGACCTGGGCGCGCCCGCACGACGGGCAGGAGACGATCTCCAGGCCGCGCTCGCGCAGGTTGAGCGACTCCAGGATGCCGATGCCGACCTTGACCTCCTCGACCGGCGGGGCCGACAGCGACACCCTGATCGTGTCGCCGATGCCCTCGGCGAGCAGCGCGCCGAACGCCACCGCCGACTTGATCGTGCCCTGGAAGGCGGGCCCGGCCTCGGTGACGCCCAGGTGCAGGGGGTAGTCGCACTTCTCTGCCAGCAGGCGGTACGCCTGGACCATCACGACGGGGTCGTGGTGCTTGACGGAGATCTTGATGTCGCGGTACCCGTGCTCCTCGAACAGCGAGCACTCCCACAGCGCGGACTCGACGAGGGCCTCGGGGGTGGCCTTGCCGTACTTCTGCAGCAGGCGCGGGTCGAGGGACCCGGCGTTGACGCCGATGCGGATCGGCACGCCGTGGTCGGCGGCGGCCTTGGCGATCTCGCCCACCTTGTCGTCGAACTTCTTGATGTTGCCCGGGTTGACCCGGACGGCCGCGCAGCCCGCCTCGATCGCGGCGAAGACGTACTTGGGCTGGAAGTGGATGTCGGCGATCACCGGGATCTGCGACTTCCTGGCGATGACCGGCAGCGCGTCGGCGTCGTCCTGGGACGGCACCGCCACCCGCACGATCTGGCAGCCCGAGGCCGTCAGCTCGGCGATCTGCTGCAAGGTCGCGTTGACATCCGCTGTCACGGTCGTTGTCATGGACTGGACCGAGACCGGCGCGTCACCGCCCACCGGCACGGAGCCGACCATGATCTGCCGCGATCTCCTGCGCTCGGCGATGGGCCTGGTGCGCACGGAGGGAATCCCAAGATCGATAGACATCTCAGCACCTTGTTGATTGGCGTAGCAACGAGCCCTGACAGCCGCATTCGTACGAAGACAGTCTAGGTAGTGCTACGGACGCGCGGCTTAGGAAGGTAACAAGCGTCACTGTGACATGGACAGCTGTTCATACCCTAATCGCTATATCAGTCCGCCCGATTTACCCCGACATAAACCGATAGAGCAACACACGTCACTCGATGCTGGTTCGTCACAAACCGACCAGCTCACCGGCCCGGGCCCGTGCCCACGCGTCGGCGGCCAGCACCTCCTCGACCGTGCCGGCCTCGGTCACGACGTGCTCGGCGACCACATCCGCCACGGTGTCGACGATTCCGGGGAACCGCAACCGGCCCCGCATGAACGCCTCCACGCACACTTCGTTGGCCGCGTTGTAAACGGCCGGGGCGGTGCCCCCGCTCGTGCCGACGTGACGGGCCAGCGCCACCGAGGGGAACGCCTCATCGTCCAGCGGCTCGAAGGTCCACGACTGCGCGGTGTCCCAGGAGACCGTGGGGGCCGCTTCGGGCACCCGCTCGGGCCAGCCGAGGGCCAGCGCGATCGGCAGCCGCATGTCGGGCGGGCTCGCCTGGGCGATGACCGCGCCGTCGACGAACTCGACCATCGAGTGGATCACCGACTGCGGGTGCACCACGACCTCGATCCGGTCGAAGCCGATGTCGAACAGCAGGTTGGCCTCGATGACCTCAAGGCCCTTGTTGACCAGCGTCGCGGAGTTGAGCGTGATGACCGGGCCCATCGACCAGGTCGGGTGCGCGAGCGCCTGCTCAGGGGTGACGTCGGCCAGCTCGGCGCGCTTCCTGCCCCGGAAAGGGCCGCCGCTCGCCGTGACGATCAGCCGCCGCACCGCGCGGGCGTCTTCCCCCGAGGGGCTCGCCGCCCACAGGCACTGGGCCAGCGCCGAGTGCTCGGAGTCGACCGGGAGCAGCGTGCCCGGCTTGGCCAGCCGCTTCACCAGCGCGCCGCCCATGATCAGGGACTCCTTGTTGGCCAGCGCCAGCACCCGGCCCGCCTCCAGCGCGGCCAGGGTCGAGGTGAGGCCGAGCGCCCCGGTGATGCCGTTGAGCACCACGTCGCACGGCCGGGCCGCGACCTCGGCCACGCCCTGCGGCCCGGCCAGGATCATGGGTGCCGCGCCGAGCCCCGCCAGGGCCCCGCGCAGCGCGGTCACCGCCGTCTCGTCGGCGACGGCCACCACCGGGGCGCCCGTCTCGGCGGCCTGCCGCGCCAGCAGATCGACCCGTCCGCCCCCCGCCGCCAGCCCGGCCACCGTGAACCGGCCGGGGTTGCGGCCGATCACGTCGAGGGCCTGGGTGCCGATCGATCCGGTGGATCCCAGTACGGCGACGGAACGTGTGATGTCTGACTGCACCTCACCATTGTCCCCGTACCCGTCACTCCGCGCGTCCGTCCTCGGAACTTCGCCGCACCCGCCGGGCGGCCAGCGCCAGTATGAGGACGGCCAGCCCGCCGAACATCGCGTTGCCCGCCAGATCGACCGCAGGGGACACACCGCCGATCTCCGGAGCCAACGGAAACGCCGACCAGACGTAAGTGAGCAGGGCGCCGCCCGCCAGCGCCAGGCGGTGCCGCGCGCCCCACCCGGGGCGTCCCGACCACCGCCACACCAGGGTCAGGCCCCCGCCCGCCACCACGAACCACACCCCGACGCCGATCCACTCGTACCAGGGCGGGTCGAAGAGCACCAGCGGCCCCCAGTAGGCGCTGGTCGCCACGAGCCCCAGCGCCCCCACCGCGATCGGCGGCGGGGCGCTCCCGGACCGCTCCCCCACGTCCCTTCCGGCACGCCGCCCGCGCAACACGACGGCCAGCGCCACCAGGCCCGCGATGACCGCCAGCGCGCCGCCCACCTGCGCGGCCGGGGCGAGGAACTGCTCCTCGGCGTAGTTGCCGGTGAACACGAACGCAGCGCCCGCGACGAACACCGCCGCGACCACCCCCAGCCCGACACCGCCCAGCCACGGCGTCTCCCGCCGCTCCGGGACGAACGACTCCACGATCGCGATCGGCACGCAGATGCTCCACACGGCGTGCAGCGCGATGACAGTCTGGACCAGTTCGACGCTCGTCCCCAGCACCGGGACGAACGAGGGGCCGTGCAGGTAGTCGTGGCCCGCGTAGGAGTCGTTCCACAGCAACTGGTCCACCGGTCCCTCCTCCAGCAGCGCGTACGCCACCGCCAGGCAGGCGATCGACGGCCAGCCCGCCCCCATCCTGCGCGCCACCTCCCGGATGAGGAGCGCGCCGCCGCCGTACAGCGGTGCCAGCAGCGGCAGCCACAGCAGGCCGGTGATCGGGACGTTGCCGAGCAGGAACTCACCTGTCAGCGGCGCGAGCACGAACAGCCCGGCCGCTGGGGCGAGGCGGCGTAACCGGCCGGGAGCCTCGCGCGCCCCGGCGGTCATGAGCGCCTGACAGCGTCGGCGGCGACCATTGCGGCGATCCCGATCAGGGTCAGGGCGAGATTCGCGTACAGCTCGTAGCCGGTGAGCCAGTCGATCCTGGGGATGACCAGCCGGTTGAAGGCGTTGAGGAAGATCCCGATGAACGGCTGGCCCCACAAGTGGTCCACCGCGCCGCTGACGCCTTGCAGAGCCAGGATGAACCCCAGCAATTGGATGCCTCTATGCATGCCGGAAACGCTAGGAACACCGGGCCGCGGCGCGGAACGGCCGTAGGGCCGCACCCTGGCGACAACGGGCCATCGCCCGGCGGGCCGGGGCGCTACCAAAGTAGCTCGCGGGGCGACTTCGGTCGCCGCCGCCGTCCGCGCGGGTGCGGCACCACCTGCCGCGACATAGGCTCGCGTCGGATGAACGACACGACGCCGCCCGCCCCCGGGGTCCCCGCCGCCACGCGGGTGCGGCGCAGCGGGCGCGACTGGGCGGTGGACTTCTGCCTGTTCCTGTTCGCCGTGCTCTTCGGCCTGGTGACCGGCCTGATGCGGCTGGAAGAGCCGTCCATGGGCGAGCCGCCATGGCTGTTCAAGATCGACCAACTGACCGGGGTGCTGGGCTGCGCGGCTGTGTGGCTGCGCCGCCGCCATCCCGTGCGGCTGGCGGTGGTGCTGATCGTGCTGTCGGCGTTCTCCGAGACGGTCGCGGGCGCGATGCTGGTCGCGGTGTTCACCGTCGCGGTGCACCGGGCCCCGCGCGTCACCTGGCGGCTTCTCGCGCTGGCCTTCGCCGCCGCCGTCATCTACGTCGTGCTGCGTCCCGAGGCCGACATCCCGGCCGCGCTGGTCCTGCTGTTCGGGCTCGCCGTGCAGAGCGCCGCCGCCGGGTGGGGCCTGTTCGTGCACCACCGGCGCCGATTGGTGCTGTCGCTGCGGGAACGCGCCGAGCACGCGGAGAGCGAGGCCCGCCTGCGCGCCGAGCAGGCGCAGCAGGAGGTCCGCCAGGCCATCGCCCGCGAGATCCACGACGTGCTCGGGCACCGGCTGTCCCTGCTCAGCGTGCACGCGGGCGCCCTGGAGTACCGCCCCGACGCCCCCGCCGAAGACATCACCCTCGCGGCGAAGGTGATCAGGGAGAGCGCCCACCGGGCGTTGCAGGACCTCCGCGAGGTCATCGGGGTGCTCCGCGCGCCGGTTGGCGAGCTGCCGCAGTTCGGCCTGGCCGACCTGGAACCGCTGGCCGAGGAGTCCGGCCACGCGGGGATGCGGGTGAAGCTGCGACGCGAACTACCGGGGCCGGCGCCCGAGCGCGCCGGCCGTACCGCCTACCGGGTCGTCCAGGAGGCGCTGACCAACGCCAGGAAGCACGCGCCCGGGGCCGATGTCGAGATCGGCGTCACGGGTGAGCCCGGCCGGGGCCTGACCGTGGACGTGCGCAACTCGGCGCCCGCGAAGGCGGCGCCCCCCGGCCCCTCCGCCGGGCAGGGTCTGGCCGGGCTGGCCGAGCGCGTCGCGCTGGTGGACGGCCGGCTGGAACACGGCCCCACCCCCGAAGGTGGCTGGCGGCTCACGGCCTGGCTACCGTGGCCGCCATGACCGATTCGCAGGCCGCTCCCGTCGGGGTGCTCATCGTCGACGACGATCCGCTGGTGCGCGCCGGGCTGGCGATGATGCTCGGCGGCGCGCCGGGGCTGCGGGTCCTCGCCGAGGCGGGCGACGGCCGCGAGGCGCTCACCCTGACCGACCGGCACTCACCCGACGTGGTCCTGATGGACATCAGGATGCCGGTGATGGACGGCCTGGCCGCCACCGAGGCGCTGCGGTCCCGCGCCAGGGCGCCGGAGATCATCGTGCTCACCACGTTCGACGCCGACGACCACGTGCTGCGCGCGCTGCGCGCCGGGGCGGCGGGCTTCCTGCTGAAGGATACCCCGCCGGACGAGATCGTCTCCTCGGTGCTGCGGGTGGCCCAGGGGCATCCCGTGCTCTCGTCGGCGGTGACCAGGCGTCTGATCGCCCGGGTGGCCGAGTCCGACCACGACCGCCGCCGCGCCGGGGCCCGTTCGCGGATGGCCCTGCTCAACTCCCGTGAGCGGGAGGTCGCCATCGCCGTCGGGCAGGGCAGGTCGAACGCCGACATCGCGGCCCTGCTCTTCCTGAGCGTGCCGACCATCAAGACGCACGTCTCCAGCATCCTGGCCAAGCTCGACCTCAACAACCGGGTGCAGATCGCGCTGCTGGCCCACGACGCCGGGCTCCTCGACGACGACTGACCCGCCGGAGTGCGGGCGGGCAGCATATTTGACTGGCTAATTCCAGTGAGTCGGATATATCAGCATGAAATAAATGCGGTATTGCGACTGGCGGTAATGGAGTTACGCATGTCCGAATCCCCCCATATCCATCTCCGCAAACCTTGAGAAAAGCGGATATGCCGCCTACTACCTTCCGAACTCAGCAATCCGGTATCGGGAGGTATGCATGCACCGCACGGCACGTCTTGTGCCCATCCTCGCCCTCGCCGCCAGTGGCGTCCTACTTCAGGCGGGAGCCGCGCACGGCGAGCAGTACCAGCGGCCCGCCGTCCAGCCCAAGCCGATCAAGGAGGAGGCGGCCGACACCAAGAGCGAGCAGCGGGCCGTCACGAAGTTCTGGACCCCCGCCAAGATGGAGGCGGCACAGCCGCTCGACCTGCCCGCGCGCAAGTCGTCCGACATGCGGCTGAGCTCCTCGCGGGCCACCGAGCCCACGGGACGGCCGGTCACGATCGCGCCGACCGGCAGGTCGGTCCAGGCCGATACGGACACAGACGCAGGCACGGACACAGACGGCCCCGCCCGGCCCGCGGCGGCCCGCGCCTCGTCCGGCTCTCCGTGGACACGCGGCGGCGCGGTCGCCAAGACCGCCGGACGCGTCTTCTTCACCTACCAGGGCCGCAACGCCTCATGCTCCGGCAGCGCCGTGACCAGCGCGAACAAGAGCGTCGTGATCACCGCCGGGCACTGCGTGAAGATGGGCGGCGAGTTCCACACCAACTGGGTGTTCGTCCCCGGATACGACAAGGGCGAGCGCCCGCTGGGCACGTGGGTGGCCACCACCCTGCTGACCACCCCGCGCTGGAACTCCGGCGAGGACATGAACCACGACGTGGCCGCCGCCGTGGTCGCGCCGCTCGACGGCAAGGCGCTCACCGACGTGGTCGGCGGCCAGGGCATCGCCTTCAACCAGGCCCGCCGCCAGCAGATGCACTCCTTCGGCTACCCGGCGGCCGCCCCCTACGACGGGTCGCGCCTGTTCTACTGTTCCGGCCGGACCTTCGACGACTACCTCATGTCCGAGGACCACGGTCTGACCTGTGACATGACCGGCGGTTCGAGCGGCGGCCCGTGGTTCACCCGCTTCAACGAGACCACCGGCCTCGGCACCCTCAACTCGGTCAACAGCTTCAAGTACAACTTCGCGCCCAACTGGATGTTCGGCCCGTACTTCGGCTCGGAGGCCAAGGCCCTCTACGACGCCGCGCAGCGGACCGACACCATGTGATTCACCTAAAGTAGCGACAAGGACACACGCAGTAGTCCACACTCGGCTCATGACCCCGAACCTCCCCCTGCTCGCGATCGCCACCCTCGTCGCCGGCCTGCTGGGCGGCGGCGGCGCTCCGGACGACACCCCAGTGGAGAACGCGCGGCACCCACGGCCCACCGGCCGTGCCGGCGTCGCCGAACACGCCGCCGCGCGCGGCGCGGCCGAGCAGCGCCGCGTGCTCCGCTACTGGACTCCCCGGCGGATGGCCAGGGCGATCCCCATCGACGTGATCACCGCACTGCGCGATGGAGGGGCGGCCGGGATCCTCGCCGCCGTGTCCGGGCCGGGCTCGGCCGGGCCGGCGCCCACGCGGGCCACATCCGCCGCACGGGCCGCCGCCCCCGGGCGGGCGAGGGCCGTCCTGGTCACCGAGGGGTCCCCATGGGGCTTCGCGGGCTCGGTCACCCGCACCACCGGCCGGGTATTCCTGACCATCGCCGGAGCCGACTTCGTCTGCTCGGCGGGCACGGTCCGCAGCGCCAGCCGCGACCTCGTCGTCACGGCGGGCCACTGTGTCAAGGACGGCGTCGGCGCGTGGGCGCGCAACTGGACCTTCGTGCCCGGCTACTCGGACGGCCACCGCCCCTACGGCGAGTTCACCGCCCGGCGGATGTTCGTGCCCGAGCCGTGGTCGCGGCGCGGCGACGACAGCCACGACCTCGGCATGGTGGCCCTCAACACCAGGCGCGGCCGGCATGTGGCCGACCTGGTGGGCGCGCAGGAGATCGCGTTCAACGGCGGGCGGGGCCAGCGCACCCACGTGTTCGGGTTCCCCGCCGACCCGCCGTACGACGGGCAGCGGCTCGTCTACTGCGCCGGGCCGGTGCGCGCCGACCCGCACGGCCAGACCCACGACCAGGGCCTGCCCTGCGACATGACGGCGGGCTCCAGCGGCGGCCCCTGGTTCAGCCGCTTCGACGAGCGCAGCGGGCGGGGCACGGTGACCTCGGTGAGCAGCTTCAAGTACACCGACGACCAGGCCGTGATGTACGGCCCGTACTTCGGCCGGGCCGCCGAGGAGCTGTACGCCAGGGCGCAGCGGGCATGACCGGCGCGGGCGCCCCGCCGTACGCGGGCCCGTCAGAGGGTCAGGCCGGTGAGCACCATCGTCTTCTCGTAGGTGAAGTCGTCCATGGCCGAGCGCAGGCCCTCGCGCCCGACGCCCGACTGCTTGACGCCGCCGTAGGGCATCTGGTCGGCGCGGTACGACGGCACGTCGCCGATGATCACGCCACCGACCTCCAGCTCCCGGTTGGCCCGGAAGGCCACGTCGAGGGAGCGGGTGAAGACGCCCGCCTGCAGGCCGTACACCGAGTCGTTGACGGCGGCGAACGCCGCCTCGACGTCGGCCACCCGTTGCAGGACCATCACCGGGCCGAAGACCTCCTCGCGGTAGGCCTTGGCGTCGGCGGGCACGTCGGCGAGCACCGTCGGGGCCACGGTGGCGCCCTCGCGGGTGCCCCCGGCGAGCACGCGCCCGCCCGCGGCGACGGCCTCGTCCACCCACTGCTGCACGCGCTCGGCGGCCTCCTCGGAGACCAGCGGCCCGACCTGCGTCTTCTCGTCGGCCGGGTCGCCGGTGACCAGGGCGGCGACGGCGGGCAGCAGCCGCGCCACGAAGTCGTCGTACACGCCGTCCTCGACGATCACCCGCTGCACCGCGATGCAGCTCTGCCCCGCCTGGTAGTTGGCGAAGACCGCCACCCGCGAGGCCGCCCAGTCGAGGTCGGCGTCGGCCAGCACGACGGCGGCTGCGTTGCCGCCCAGCTCCAGGGTGACGTGCTTGCGCGGCACCCGGTCGAGCAGGGCGTAGCCGACCGGGCCCGAGCCGGTGAACGACACCACCGGCAGGCGCGGGTCCTCGACCAGGGTGGACGCGCGCTCGTTGGGCACCGGCAGCACCGAGAACATGCCCTGCGGCAGCGCGGTCTCGGCGAGGATCTCGCCGAGCACGAGCGAGGAGACGGGCGTGGCCGGAGCGGGCTTGACGATCACGGGGGTGCCCACCGCGATGGCCGGGGCGACCTTGTGCGCGACCAGGTTGAGCGGGAAGTTGAACGGGGTGATGGCCAGCACGGGGCCGCGCGGCACGCGGGTGATGTAGGCGACGCGACCGGCGCCGCCCGCGTCGGTGTCCAGGCGCTGGACCTGGCCGCTGTAGCGGCGGGTCTCCTCGGCGGCGAACCGGAACGTGGAGATCGCGCGGTTCACCTCGCCCCTGGCCCACAGCACCGGCTTGCCGTTCTCCCTGCTGATCAGGGTGGCGATCTCGTCGGCCCGCTCGGCGATCCGGCGCGCGACGTGGGCGAGCGCGTCGGCCCGCACGTGCACGGGCAGCGCGGCGGCCTCCTTCCGCACGGCCTCCGCGGCGGCGACGGCCTGCTCGACCTGCTCCGCGCTCGGCACGGAGCAGATGGCGACGACCTCGCCGTCATGGGGATTGGTCACGGTCAGCTCGGCCTCGCCCGTCTCGGGACGGCCGGCGAGCCAGAAGGGGCGCACGTCCATACCTCGACGCTATGACAGGTACAGCGTCCTCGCTTTACTCCAGAGCGCACAATCGGCACCCCTTTCCACACCGTTCCGGATAATGCGCCGAGGGACTTCCTTGAGGCTGTAACGAAATAGGGCTTAAATCAGGATGACTTCGCACGGGACGGTTTGAACCAGCGCGGCCGGGGTTAAGTCAACGTGTGGCGGGTCGCGTGCGGGGCCCCGGAGCGAAAGGGCTGAAGCTCATGACCTCGTCGGCGCCTCGTGGGCTGCAAGGCGCCTACCTACTCGGTGAGCGCACCTCCCATGACGAGCTTCGCACCCGGCTGCTCGACGTCGCCGGCGAACTGCTGCTCACCCAAGGGCCGGACAGCCTGTCGATGCGGCGCATCGCCACCGAGGCCGGGTGCTCGACGACGGTGATCTACACCATGTTCGGCAGCAAGGAAGGGCTCGCGGAGGCGCTTTACCTGGAGGGCTTCGAACGGTTTCGACGCCGTCTGGAGGCCGTCCCCCAGCGCAAGGACCCGTTGGAGTACCTGACCGCCCTCGGGCCCGCGTACCGCGAGGCGTGCCTGTCCGAGCCGGCGTACTACAGCCTGATGTTCGAGAAGGCCATCCCCGGCTTCGAGCCCAGCGAACGCGCCCGCACCCTGGCCAGGGCCGCGCTCAACATCATCGACCGCGTGATCGCCGACTGCATCTCCGCCGGCTACATCATCCCGACCCAGCCGCGAAAGATCGCCGACGCCCTCTGGGCCGCCGCCCAGGGCGCCATCAGCCTAGAACGCGCCGGCCACCTCCGCGACTCCCGCACCTACGACGCCGTCACCACCGCCACCGTCTGCTGCTTTCTCGTCCCCAAAGACTCCTGACCTGACGCCTCGCGAGCGAAGCGAGCGCCATCACAACACTGAGCAGGCGACCCAGAGTTCGGCTCGGGTGGCGGGGTCGTCTATGTCGCGGTCGAGGAGTTCGGCGACCTTGCGCATGCGGTAGCGGAGGGTGTGGCGGTGGATGCCGAGGCGTTGGGCGGCGGCGTCCCAGTGGCCGTTGGCCTCCAGGTAGGCGCGCAGGGAGTCGAGCAGGTCGGCGCGGGTGCCGTATTCGAGGATCGGCGCGAGCAGGGCGGTGGCGAAGGCCCCGGCCGCCGCAGGGTCGAGGAGGGCGAGGAGGCCCTGGCCCGGCAGGGCGGTGTAGCGCATGACGGGAGCCGCGGCGCGGTGGGCCGCGGCCAGGGCGCGTCGGGCCTGATCGACGCCTTCGGTCAGCCGGTCGAACCCGACCGGTTCGCCGACGCCGACCGGGCCGTGCCGTCCGACGGCCTGGATCAGGGCGTCCACCGCGTCCGCCGGGGCGAGCACCACGCACTCGCCGTCGTCGGGCAAAGCCGCCGTGAAGGCGCCCGCCGCCGCGTCCAGCACCTCGTCCAGGCCGCCCCGGGTGGCGAGCGCCACCACCGGCGGTTCCGGCAGCGAGTCGCCCAGCGCCGACAGCGCCGCCCGCGCGCCGGCCCCCTCCCCCGCCAGCAGCAGCCGCAGCACCGCGGACCGGACGCGCCGCTCCGCCTCCGGCTGCTCGGCCCGCTGTTCGAGCGCGAGCGTGAGCAGCGACCCGGCGACGTTCACGACCGTGTGCGCGACCGGTGAGAACACCCGATCGCCGCCCGCCGTGCCGACCGCGAAGTATCCCCGCAGTTTGCCCGCCCCGCCGAGGGCCTGCACGATGATGTGCTCCCCCGGCGTGGACATGGTGAGACTGGCGTGCCTGCCGCGCAATCGCTCCAGTTCCGGCCGCACCCCGCGCACGTGGTCGCCCGCCGCCGCTCCGGCGCTGGCGATGACCGCTCCGCCGTCGTCGAGCAGCGCCGCCCAGCCGCCGATCTCGGCGGCCAGCCTGCGCACCACCTCGCGCATGCCCTCCGGCCGCAGCGCGGCGCGGGTGAGGCGTCCCTGGGCGGCGAAGGCGCGGCTCAGCTCCTCGTACTGCTCGGCCGCCAGCAGTTCGCTGACCGTCTTGCCGATCGCGACGAACGCCGTGTCGCGGGGCACCTCGATGAGCGGCAGCCCGGCGCGTTCCGCCGCCTGGACGAGTTCGTCGGGCATCGCCTCGTGGGTGAGCCCGACGCCGACCCCGAGCCCGGCGACCTCGCGCTCGACGAGCCTGGCGACGTAGGCGGCGGCGGTATCCGGGCGGATCCGCATGCCGGTCGTCAGGACCAGTTCGCCGCCTTCGAGGAAGGGCGTGGGATCTTCGAGTTCGCTGACCGCCACCCAGCGGACGGGCCGGTCGAGGCGATCGGCGCCGACCAGGACGCGCAGGCGCAGTGGCGCTCGCGCGACGAGGCGTCGAAGTGTCGGTGCCACGTGACGTTCTCCCTGCGCCGGGTTGTACTTTCTGGATAACCCGGCTCTGACCAGTGTGCCATAGTGCAGCATCGGCTCTTCGGGGCCCCGCACGTAGCGTCACGGGTATGAGCACCGTCACGCAGGGTGGCCCGGATCTGCCTCAGGAGCGCCGCGTCGTCACCGAGATCCCCGGTCCCCGATCCCGCGAACTGCTGGCCCGCAAGCAGGCCGCCGTACCCGACGGCATCGGCACCACCCTTCCCGTCTTCGTGACCCACGCGGGCGGCGGGGTGGTCGTGGACGCCGACGGCAACTCACTGATCGACTTCGGCTCCGGCATCGCCGTGACCGGCGTCGGCAACGCGAACCCGCGGGTGGCCGAGCGGGTCCGCAAGCAGGTCGGCGACTTCACGCACACCTGTTTCATGGTCACGCCGTACGAGTCGTACGTCGAGGTCTGCGAGAACCTGAACCGGCTGACCCCCGGCGACCACGAGAAGCGCACGTTCCTGGTGAACACCGGGGCCGAGGCGGTGGAGAACGCGATCAAGGTCGCCCGGCACGCGACCGGACGGCAGGCCGTCGTCGTGTTCGACCACGCCTACCACGGCCGCACGCTGCTGACCATGACGCTGACCGCCAAGAACCTGCCCTACAAGCACAGGTTCGGCCCGTTCGCGCCGGAGGTCTACCGGGTGCCGCTGGCGTATCCGTTCCGCTGGCCGTCCGGTCCGGAGAACTGCGCGGAGGAGGCCGCCGCGCAGGCCATCGACATGATCAACAAGCAGATCGGGGCGGAGAACGTGGCCGCCCTGCTGATCGAGCCGATCGCGGGCGAGGGCGGCTTCATCGAGCCCGCCCCTGGCTTCCTGCCCAGGATGGCGGAGTTCGCGAAGGCGAACGGCATCGTGTTCATCGCCGACGAGGTGCAGACCGGGTTCGCCCGGACGGGGGATCTGTTCGCGTGCGAGCGCGAGGGCGTCGTCCCGGACATCGTGACCACGGCCAAGGGCATCGCGGGCGGCCTGCCGCTGGCCGCGGTGACCGGCAGGGCCGAGCTGATGGACAAGGTGCACGTGGGGGGCCTGGGCGGCACCTATGGCGGCAACCCGCTGGCGTGTGAGGCGGCGCTGGCCGTCCTGGAGTCGATCGAGCAGGACGACCTGGTCGGGCGGGCGCGCCGGATCGAGTCGGTGATGCTCCCCCGGCTGCGCGCGATGGCCGAGCAGCATCCGATGATCGGCGACGTCAGGGGCCGGGGCGCGATGATCGCGATCGAGCTGGTCAAGCCGGGGACCAAGGAGCCCGACCCCGAGGCGACGGGCCGGGTCCTGGCTCGCTGCCACGCCGAGGGCCTGCTCGCGCTGACGGCGGGCACCTACGGCAACGTGCTCCGTTTCCTTCCGCCGCTGGTCATCCCGGACGAGTTGCTGGAAGAGGGGCTGAACATCCTGGAGAAGGCACTCGGCGAAGACTAATTCCTGCAAATAGGGCATCCGGCTTATGCCGGGTGTCCTATTTTGTTGTCATACGGCAAGCGTGACGCCGGTGATTTAACCGCACCTTGACGCCCGATTAGGCGATCAGTGAGCGAGACAGGGTTATAACGGTTCCGGTATGACACTGGCGATCACTTCGGGGAGCGTGATGGACGGAGATCCGACCGCGACGGCACGGATCGTGACGACGTTCGACCCGGATGGTCTGACGTCCGCTCAGCGCTACGGCGACGCCTGCGTGGTATGCCACAAGAAGTGGCCCAGGCCGCGCGTGCGCGTCGGCCGATTGCCGGACGACACGGCCGTGCTCGCCTGCGACGACTGCGCCGAGGCGCTCACACCGCCGACGGGCCTGTGCCCGTTTCCCGGCCGCCGCCGCGCCGCGTATTCCTGAACGCCTGTAATGCGGGTTTCCGGCCGCCCGCATCTCGCGGATCGCGACCTGCCAGAAACCCGGGAAACCCGGGAAATGCGACAAATGGGTTAGTTCACTCGTTCGACCAGGCGGTTCAGTCCACCAGTTCACGCCAGCGTCTTTCCCATTCGGTGTAGTCGGTGCACCCGGACTTGCCCTTCGTGCCGCAGTCGCGCGCCGGGCGCGTCGCGAACACCACCTTGTCCAGCCAGTCGTCGTCGCCGACCCGGTACGCCGAGCAGACCCGGCCGGCCCGGCCCGTGCACGCCTTGGGATTGGCAGGGGCCTTGCCGTTCCAGGCGGCGGCGTCGCGCTGCACGCTCGCCCCGCTCATCCACTCCAGCCACCGGTAGGCGCACCCGGGATGCTGGGCGTTGGCCGACAGCATCCACGCGTCGGCCCGGCCGGTCGCGGGGTCGGCTGAGGCCGGTCGCACCGGACGGCCCGCCCTGCGCAGCAGGCTGAGCACGTAGGGAGAGGTCTGCGCCACCGAGACGGCCCCGGCGGCGAAGCCGGAGACCACGTCGAGAGGGTCGGTCCAGTACTCCCGCCCATCGCCGTCGCGCTCGGCCAGCAACGCCGTCGCCCGGTCGAGCTGCGCGGGGGTGAGCTGGAACGGGTCGTCGATGTCGAGGTCGGGGTCGTCCTTCTTCAGGGCGAGCGCGGCCGTCGCCAGGCTGAGCGGATCGTCCTCGACGGCGGACGTCTTCGCGCCGAACAGCCCGGACAGCCCACGCGGCCGGGGCTCGCGGGTGTCATGACCGAGCTGGGCGACCTCCCACAGGAACGGCACGCCGTAGACCTTGCCGTCGCGGTCGTAGGCGGGCAGCGTGCGCAGCCGCTTGGGCATGTCGCCGTACCGGGGCAGCAGCGCGGTGTCGATCGCGCCCGCCTTCCCCTCGGCGATCAGCCGCCCCGCGGCCTCCGGCGAGGCCGCCACCACGTCGTACGACCCGGCGTCGTACGCCTTGTGCAGTTCCTCGGCGTTACGCACATGATCGAGCCTGGTGACCCGGCAGCCGGTCTTCTTCTCGAACGGCCCCACCCAGTTGACCTTCGGGTCGCTGCCGCCCCACTCGGCGTATCCCCTGTGGGAGAGCACGGTGAGGATGCCCTCCCCCTCACTGATCGACGGCGTGGGGGACGGAGAAGGCGTCGGGGTCCGGGTCGGCGCCACCGCCGTCACACCCACCGCGGGCCGGGCCGCGCTCTCGGCCCCCGCCCCCGTACAGGCCCCCAACGCCAGCCCCCCGGCGCACACGAACGCCCCCATTCGCCTGCCACGTCTCACCGGAGCCCCTCCCACCGCCTATTGAGCGCGAGCCTACCGGCCCCACCCACCCTTTCCACGCCACCTGCCTGTGGGGGCCGCCTTCCTATGCGGTCGCGTTGACGCGTTCCAAGGCGGTGATGATGATGTCCAGGCCCTCCTCCGCCTCCTCCACGGTGAGGGGCAGGGGCGGGGCCATGCGGATCACGTTGCCGTGCAGGCCGCCCTTGCCCGCGAGAAGGCCGACCTTCTTGGACTCCTCCATGAAGGCTGCGGCCAGAGCCGGGGCGGGGGCGCCGGTGGTGGGGTCGGCCAGGTCTAGGGCGAAAGTCAGGCCGCGGCCACGAACGTCGGCGACGATCGGCGAACGGGCGGCGGCCTCGCGGACCTCGGGCACGTCGTAGCCGATCATGTTGGTCAGGATGCCCGCGAAGAAGTCCGGGTAGCCGTTGCCGTCGGCGTCCACGACCCGGTTTCCCTTGCCGCGAGCGATCTCGATGGGGTGTGCGAGTTCAGTGCCATCCAGGTCGGCATGACCGCCCGATGGCGCGCGAGAAGGTCAGACATGTACCGACTATGCGCTGTATGTGCTGTATGTGCTTACCCGTATCTCGCCCCCCTAGGGGATGTCCCCTGCACCTGACGGTGGACGGGAAATCCCCTAGGAGTACTTCGCGGGACGCACCCAAGGTGCATCCTCTCGGGCGACGACCGCGAGGGCCTGCCTCCAGCACCATCGAAGTGTCGATGAGCACGACCGCGAATGACGCCGGAGACACGAAAGAGGACATCATGACCGTCACCATCGAGCAGCGCCCCGAGGTCCACGACGGCCCGCCCAAGCTCGGCCCCGAGGAACTGCGCGCCGCCCAGCGCCGCACGCTGGACTCCCCCCGCATGAAGTACGGCCTGCTGGCCAAGATGATGTTCCTGCCGGTGGACCTGATGTACGGCAAGCGCGGCTCCTACACCAAGTTCGCGATGCTGGAGATCATCGCCCGCGTGCCGTACCAGGCGTGGGAGCGGATGGGCTACTGGGCGCTGCATCGCCATCGCGGCACCTCCACACTGGCCAAGCGGGTGGTCGGGCGGATCGTCGAGGCCCGCTCGGACCAGGACAACGAGCAGTTCCACCTGCTGATCATGCAGGACCTGGTGCAGCGGGGCGGTCACCGGCAGAACTGGCTGCTGCACCGGGCCGCGCCGTGGGCGATCAGCTTCTTCTACTACCACGTGTCCTGGCTGCTGTTCCTGGTCAAGCCGGAGCTGAGCTACCGGCTCAACGCGGAGTTCGAGGACCACGCCGAGCACGAGTACATGAACTTCGTGGCCGAGAACCCCGAGCTGGAGTTCCAGCCCGCCCCGGGCACCTACGCCGCCGAGTACGGGCACTACGCCTCGGTGGCCGACCTGCTGCGGCAGATCGGCCACGACGAGCGGGTGCACAAGCTGGACAGCCTGGCCAACCTGCCGGCCCCGCGGTTCCACCAGTCCCGCGCGTGACAGCCCGAACGGGGGGACGGCCCGCTCAGACAGGCGCCTGCGTCGGCCGCTCCGGATCTCCGATCCGGTCCGGCGGCTCCGCCGTCGGCCGGATCGTACGGCGGAGCACCAGCCCCGCCACCAGCGCGGCGGCCACGCAGCTCGCCGTCCCCACCCACGACCCGAAGGACAACGCCGAGACGAAGGACCCGCGCGCGGCCTCGGCCAGCGCCGGGTCCGCGAGGGCGAGCGCCCCGGCGATGGAGGAGCGGGCCGCCTCGGGCGCGTCCGGCGGCATGCCCCCGGCGTACACCCCGGCGAGCACGCTGCCCAGCACCGCGACGCTGAGCGCCATGCCCACCTGCTGGACGGTGTCGTTCAGCGCGGAGCCCACCCCGGCCCGCTCGGGCGGCACCGCCCCCATGAGCGTGGCGTAGGCGGACGGCCCGGCCAGGCCGCCGCCGACGCCCATCACGATCAATGCGGTGATCATGGTGCCGTAGCCGTCCACCGGCCCGACGAAGGACAGCACGAGGAACCCGGCCCCCATCACGGTCAGCCCGGTGACGATCAGCAGCCGGTTGCTCACCTTCTGCCCGAGGCCCGCGCCGACCGCGTTGAAGACCGCCCCCGCCACCGCGTAGGGCACCAGAGCGACCCCGGCCTCAAGCGGCGAGTAGCCCAGCACGAACTGCAGGTACTGGGTGAGCATGAGCAGCAGCGCGCCCGAGCCGAACGAGATCAGCACGATCGAGAACGACGAACCGCTGAAGTCGCGGTCGCGGAAGAGTTCGAGCGGCAGCATCGGATGCTCGGCCCGCGTCTCCCACACCACGAACCCGCCCAGCGCCAGGACCGCGACGGCCATCGCGGCCAGCGAGCCGGGCGTGGTCCAGCCCGCGTGCGGCCCGGAGATCACCACGTAGACCAGCGCGGCCATCCCGCTGGTGGACAGCAGCACGCCGAGCGGGTCGATCCGCCGGGCGGGGCCCCGCGTCTCGGGCATCAGCAGCACGGCGGCGATCACCGCGACCACGGCGACCGGCACGTTGATCAGGAAGACCGAGCCCCACCAGTAGTGCTCCAGCAGGAACCCGCCGAGGGTCGGCCCGGCGATGACGCCGAGCATCGCGACCGCGCTCCACCCGGCGATGGCCTTGCGGCGCTCGTCTTCGTCGAAGACGGTGATCAGGATCGACAGGGTGCTCGGCATCAGGATCGAGCCGCCGACGCCCATCAGCGCGCGAGCGGCGATGAGGTGCCAGGGCTCCACGGCGAGCGTGGCGAGCGCGGACGCGCCGCCGAACACCACCAGGCCGATGATCAGGAAGCGGCGCCTGCCATATCGGTCGGACAGGCTGCCGGAGGTCAGCAGGAGACCGGCGAAGACCAGGACATACGCGTCGATGATCCATTGGATGTCGCCATTGGTCGCCCCGAGGTCGCGCATCAGCGCGGGGATCGCGAGGTTGAGGACGGTGTTGTCCACCACCAGGACCAGCAGACTCAGGCAGAGCACCGCGAGGATCCACCAGCGTCTGGGGTCGCGCCGGCCCCCGTCTCGTACAGTGTTCGATTCCACTCGCACAGCGTACGATAATCTCGAACAGTGTGCGACCCCGTTTAGACTCGACGTAGCAGAAAGGGGGACCGGTGCCCGCGAAACCGCAGTACACCTCCATCTGGGCCAGGGAGGCGGCCGAGAAGTCACAGCAGAGCAGGTCCCCCGGGAAAGACCAGCCGAGCCGCCGGCAGATCGTCCGTGCCACCATCGAGCTGCTCGACGCCGAGGGCGGCGAGGCGCTCAGCATGCGCCGCCTGGGCGCCAAGCTGGGCATGGGCGCGACCTCGATCTACTGGTACGTCGCCAACAAGACCGAACTGCTCGACCTGGCCCTGGACGAGGTGTTCGGCGAGATCGCGGTCCCCGAGAGCGCCTCGCTCGACTGGCGCGAGGCCACCAGCGTGTTCGCGCACAGCCTGCGCCGCGCGCTGATGCGCCACGCCTGGGCCACCCAACTGCTGGGCGGGCGGCCCAACCTCGGGCCGAACGCGCTGCGCGTGGCCGAGCGGATGAGCGTCATCTTCCACGACGCCGGCTTCCGCCGGCTCGACGTCGACTTCGGGGTCACCACGGTGATCGCCTACGTGATGGGCCTGACCTCGGCCGACTCCGCCTGGCGCGACGGCGTGGCCGGTTCCGGCATGACCCAGGAGGAGTGGACGGCCGAGCACGAGCCCGCCATCGCCCTGGGCCTGGCCGACCATCCCCGGCTGCGCGAACTGTGGGAGGAGCGCGAGCTCTGCGCCGATTCCGCCACCGTGCTGGAGAGCCGCTTCGACTACGGTCTCGCATGCGTGCTGGACGGCCTGGAGACCCGCCGTTCCCGGCCGAATACGGCCCGCACTCTGTAAGCCGGGAGCGCGCCTGTTTTACACCGTGATCAGATAGTGTCATCAAGTGCTCCCTACCATCGCCGACGTCCTGGCCTTGGAGCCCGTGCGCCGTGGCAACCCCACGGTCGTGGCCGGTGCGGACCGTCTGGACACCCGCGTCCGCTGGGTGCACGTGGGCGAGGTCACCGACATCGCCCCGCTGTTACGCGGTGGTGAGCTCGTGCTCACCACCGGCGTCGCGCTGCCCGAGGAGCCCGAGCGGCTGGCCGACTTCGTCGCCACGCTGGCGGAGGTCGGCGCGTCCGGCCTGATCGTGGAGCTGGGCCGCCGGTTTCTCACCGAACTCCCCCGAAACGTCGTCAAAGCCGCCGAGGAACACGGCCTGCCGCTGATCACCCTCGGGCGGGCGACCCCGTTCGTGCAGATCACCGAGTCGGTCCACGCACGGATCATCGACATCCAGCTTGAGGAGCTGCGCGCGTCCGAGCACCTGCACGAGGTGTTCACCGAGCTGTCGGTGGAGGGGGCTTCCCCCGCCCAGGTGCTCAGCCAGGTCGCCCGCATCTCCGGCCGTCCCGTGCTGCTGGAGAACCTGGCCCACCAGGTGCTCGCCTGCGAGAGCGCGGGCCGCGACACCGGCACCCTGCTGGCGAGCTGGGAGACCCGTTCCCGGGCGGTCGCGCCCGCCGCGCGCACCGCCTACGACGCGACCTCCGGCTGGCTCGTGGTCACGGTCGGCGCGCGCGGACAAGACTGGGGGCGGCTCATCCTGTTCTGCGAGGAGCGTCCTGGGCCGCGTGACATCGTGCTCGCCGAGCGCGCCGCGACCACGCTCGCCCTCGGCCGCCTGCTGGAACGCCACCAGCAGAGCCTGGAGCGCCACGCGCACGGCTCGATCATCACCGGCATCCTCACCCACGCCTACGCCGACCCCGACGAGGCCGCCGCCCGCGCCCGCGCCGTCGGGGTGCCGCTCACCGGCCGCAAGCTGATCAGCCTGGTGCTGCGGCTCACCGAGGCGGGCGGCACCGCGCTGGACGGCCAGGCCAAGCTCGGCGAGCTGGCAGAGGCCACCGCCACCGCCTGCCGCGACGCCAAACTGCCCGCCCTGGTGGGCACCCTCGACGAGGACAAGGTGGCGGTGCTGCTCCCCTTACCCCCGCGTGGGGTGGCGGAGAGCGCGCTGACCTCGATGGCCGACCGCCTGCGCGCCGCCTTCAGCCCCACCTTCGTCCTGGCCGCCGGGTCCACGGTCGAGTCGCTCAAAGACGTGCGGCGCAGCTTCCTGGAGGCCGAACAGGTCGCCGACGTCGCCGTCCGCCAGCCCGATGGGCGTGTCTTCTACCGCCTGCCCGACCTGCGCCTGCGCGGCCTGCTCCACCTGCTGCGCGACGACGCCCGGCTGCAGACCTTCGCCGAGCGGGAACTCGCCGCCCTGCTCGCCCACGACGCCCATCGCGGCGGCGACCTGACCCGCATCCTGCGCGTCTATCTCGACGCGGGCCGCAACAAGGCGGTGGCCGCCCAGCGGGCGCATCTGTCCAGGCCCGCCTTCTACGACCGGCTGCGCCGTCTGGAGCGGGTTCTGGACATCGATCTCGACGACGTCGAGTCCTGTCTGTCACTGCACGTGGCCCTGCTGGCATTGGAGTCGTTCCGGCGGGAACCCCGCTGAGCACGGCGATGTGGTTGCTTATCAGTGGTGTGACATACCTATCTTGATGTTTCTGGCGTGTTCCGCTGACTTTCGGGCTCAGAGATCGGCACCATGGTTGACCGACGATCATCGCCCTCAGTGAATTTGCGCCGGAGACAACATCATGACGCGTCGTTTCATCGTCGGCCTGTCGGCCGCCACCGTTCTCGTGGTCGCCGCCGTACCGGCCGCCTCTGCGGCGCCCGTGTCCGCGAGTTTCCCGGGGGGCAGATTCCCGCTCGGGCTCCAGGGGGTCCCAGCCCGCGATCGCGCCGCCGTCGCGCCGGGGATCGACCTGTTCAAGATCCGATACGGCAAGGCCACGGAGGGCTGGGCGGTCACCGTCCTCATGCCGAACGGCCGCGACCACGGCACCCAGGCCGACGCCGACGCCAAGGCGATCGAGGTCCAGGAGGCCGGGGAGTCGCCCAGCGTCCTGCGGTTCATCCGCCCCGGCGTGGCCGACGACCCGGAGCGGGAGTACTTCGCGGTCCGCGTCGGCGTGTGGCCGTTCAAGCAGCGGGCCAAGGCCGACAAGATGGTGGCCAAGCTGAAGAAGGCCGGCGTCCGCGCCAAGACCGACTACCTCGGCGACGACGGCTTCGACACCACCGGCCCGTGGAACATGAACGTGCTGATGGTGAACGGCAGGACCTTCCGTGGCAACTACGTGGCGAGCGTCGGCAAGAGCGTGGCCAAGCGGGAGACCACCTCGGCGATGTCCAAGCAGGTCAAGGCGATCGCGGGGGTCAACGGCGGCTTCTTCAACATCCACACCCCCAAGAACCTCCAGGGCGACCCGATGGGCGTCTCCGTGGTGGGCGGCAAGCTGCTCAGCGAGGCCGTGCCCGGCCGTAGTGCGCTGATCCTCAACGGGCGCTCGGCGCGAATCACCGAGCTGAAGACCCAGCTCACGGCGGTCGGCAGTGACGGCGCCAACGAGGTCCAGGGCATCAACCGGGCGGCGGGGGCCGGCGAGCTGGTCGCCTACACCGAGGAGTTCGGGCAGAAGACCCCCGCCAACGGCGGCTCCGAGGCGGTCGTGGACCTCGCCACCGGCACCGTGGTCAAGGTCCGCCAGGCGGGCGGCGCGGTGCCGCGCGGCACGTGGGTCCTGCACGGCAGCGGAGACTCGGCCGCCTGGATCAACGAGCACGCCTGGGCGGAGTGGAAGCTCAGCCTGGAGACCAAGGTCATCGACCTGCGCACCGGCAAGGCGGTCCCGCTCACCCCGCAGACCCACATCATCGGCGGCAGCGTCGGCCTGGTCAGGAACGGCAACATCAACATCACCGCCAAGGCCAACGGCCACGCGTCGGTCAACATGATCCTGCGCCGCCACCCGCGCACCATGGCGGGCGTCACCCGCTCGGGCGGCCTCGTGCTGGCCACCGTGGACGGCCGCAGGCCCGGCGAGACCGTGGGCGCGTCGATGGTGGAGGCGGCCCAGCTCATGCGCTGGCTGGGCGCCAAGAACGCGATCAACCTGGACGGCGGCGGCTCCACCGCGATGGTCGTCCGGCACCGCGTCGTCAACCGGCCCTCCGACGGCCGCGAGCGCACCGTGGGCGACGGCCTCTACATCACCCGCTGACCGGCCTCGCCGACCGCCAGGCAGAACGAGCCCGCTCCCGGACCGGGGGCGGGCTTCTTCATGCCACTCAGCATCTCTTTATGGCATAAGGTATCGTTCAGGGCTCATTCCTTTATGCCATAAATAGATCGATATCGACGGAGGACGACCATGTCGGAAGCGACCCTGCACGACGGAAGCACCATCTCGATCGAGGTCCACGGAACCGGACCCGCCCTGCTCCTGCCCATCGACCCCCGGCCCGTCGAGGGCCCGCGCGCCGAGGAGATGCGCGCCTGGGGCACCGACCCCGCCCTGGGACGCAGCTTCATCGACGGACTCGCCGACGCCTTCCAGGTGATCGCCTTCGGCTATGAGAACCACGTGCTGGAGAACCCCAAGCCGGACACGCTGACGCCCGCCAACATCGCCGCCGACCTGCTCGCCGTCGCCGACGCGGTGGGAGCCAAGCGGTTCGCCTACTACGGCTACTCGTGGCTGGCGCTCAGCGGCCTGCAACTGGCGATGCGGACCGACCGGCTGTCCGGGCTGGTCATGGGCGGATTCCCGCCGCTCGGCGGGCCGTACGCGCCGATGCTCCGGGTCACCCAGGTGACGTACGACATGTCGGGCGGCACGGCCCAGAGCACGACCCCGTCCGCGCCCGCACGCGACGACACCGGCGAGTACGACTGGGACTCCGCCGACGTCACCCTGACGCGGGACCAGGCCCAGCAGTTCCTCACCCTCTACGAGGGCCTGCGCGACTTCGACGACCGAGCCGCGCAGGCCCAGATCACCTGCCCACGCCTGTGCTTCGCCGGCTCGGCCGACGAGATCGCCTACTCCGAACGCTGGGGCGGCGTCCACGTCAGCATCGGCGGCGAACTGGCCCGCCACCGCACCGAACTGGAAGCACTCGGCTGGGAGGTCCGCCTCCTGGACGGCCTAGACCACTCCAAGGCCATGCAGGCGGCAACCGTCCTGCCGATCATCCGCCCCTGGCTTCTCACCACCACCGGCTGACCCGCGTCAGCAGGTGGCGCTCCCGGTCGTGACGGCGTAGCGCCGTCGCGACCGGGAGCGCCCTCGGCGTCCTCGTCCGCCTCGTCAATCGGTCCGGTTGCGGAGGCTCCTGCCGGCGAGCCCGGGGAGGCGGCGAGTGCGGCTGGTGCCGCCCGATGCCGGGCCTGCGACGACCCCGGTGTCATTGCTGCTGTTCATGGCGTCCTTCATCATTCGGTGACTGGCGCAGGGGTGTGTTGAGTGGCAAGAGAGGGCGCTTGCCTTGGGGGTGACGATGCGCACCCTCGCCGTACGACGGCCGGGGTTCCGCACCGCGACTACTCCGTGCCGCGATGGTCAGCGGCTCGTACGCGCCCTCCGGCGCCCGCCAGTGGTAGAAGGCGACGGCGGGCTGCCGGTTCATGGAGGTGAGGACGGCGCGCAGGTCCTTCATGCCCGCGAAGCCGTGAACGACCCAGTCGTTCACCACCGCGTCGCGGCCGACGAACAAGCCCGGCGTGGGCGGCATCGAGCCGCGGACGTCGTCCCGCAGCAGCGCGGCGAGCCGGTCGATGTCCGTGGCCACGCTGGCGTCGGTAAAGCTGCGCAAGCTCGTCGAGCAGCCGGTCCGGGTACGGCCGCAGCCACAGCACCTCGCCGCCGGTCGCGGGCTCCGGACGGCACTTGGCGAGCAGGTCCAGGCAGGCGTTGGTGGCGATCCCGTACAGCCAGACCAGGAACGTCGACCGCCCCGCGAAGGTCTCTCGCCGCCGCCAGGCGCGGAGGAACGTCTCCTGCACGGTGTCCTCGGCATCCTCGAACGACCCGAGCATCCGGTAGCAGTGCACGTGACGACGTGCGGCCAACAAAAAAAGGGAGGGGCTCCCAGCGCCGAAGCGCGGGAACCCCTCCCCTTCATATTCAAAGATCGTGCGGCGGCGACCTACTCTCCCACACCGTCCCCAGTGCAGTACCATCGGCGCAGGC
>NZ_JARLTC010000109.1 GCF_029382225.1 Spongiactinospora sp. TRM90649 | reverse complement strand
CAGGTGCCGCACTCCGTGGCCGGTCACCAGATGCCGGGCCAGGATGCCGCCCAGCACACCGGTTCCGCCGGTGATCAAGACTGCCTTGTCCGGGTCAAGGTCCTGCGGGACCAGGAGGACGTTCTTGCCGATGGTGCGGCCCTGGCCGAGGGTGCGGAACGCCGAGCGGGCCTGGGCCAGGGACCACGAGCGGACCGGCGGCAGTCGAAGCACGCCGCGCTCGAACAGCCCCACCAGCACGAGCAGCATCTCCTGCAGCCGGTCCGGGCCCGCCTCCGACAGGTCGAAGGAACGGTAACGGATGTCCGGGCGGCCCAGGTCCTGCCGTAGGTCCGCCTTGCCCATCTCGATGAACCGGCCCTCGGGGGCCAGCAACCGAACTGAGGCGTCGATGAACTCACCCGCCAGCGAGTTGAGGACCACGTGCATGCCGCGACCGGCGAAGACCCGCTCGAACTCCAGGTCCCTGGAGGAGGCGACATGCTCGACGCCCAGGTCCCGCACCACGTCCCACTTGGGACGGCTCGCCGTGGCGTGCACGTCCGCGCCCAGATGCCGCGCGATCTGCACCGCCGCCATGCCCACGCCACCGGCCGCGGCGTGGATCAGCACGTTCTCCCCCGCGCTCAA
>NZ_JARLTC010000108.1 GCF_029382225.1 Spongiactinospora sp. TRM90649 | reverse complement strand
CACCTGGATGAGGGGGTGGTGGGTGAGGGTGCGGGCGGGCTGGAGGTCTTCGATGAGCCGGTCGAAGGGGAGGTCGGTGTGGTCGTAGGCGGTCAGGTCGGTCTGGCGGACACGGTGCAGCAGGGTGGTGAAGGTGGGGTCTTCGGACAGGTCGGTTCGGAGTATGAGGGTGTTGACGAAGAATCCGATGAGGTCTTCGAGGTGCTGGTGGCTGCGCTGGGCGGTGACGGTGCCGATCGGGATGTCGGTTCCGGCGCCGAGTCGGTGCAGGACGGTGGCCAGCGCGGCGTGCAGCACCATGAACACGGTGACGTCGTGGGTGCGCGCGGTGCGGCGCAGCGCGGCGTGCAACCCCGCGTCGAGGTTCACGGCGAGGGTTCGGCCCTGGTGGGTCGGGACGGCGGGCCGCGGCCGGTCGGCGGGCAGCGTGATCTGGTGCGGCATCCCCGCCAGGGCCGTCCGCCAGAACTCCAGATGACGATCCTGGCCGAGCAGGTCGTGGTGCCACAGCGTGTAGTCGGTGTACGTGATCGGCAGCGGCTCCCAGTCAGGAGCGGTGCCGTTACTACGGGATTGGTAGGCGGCCGACAGGTCGTGGGCGAGGGGCCGCATGGACCAGCCGTCGGCGGCGATGTGGTGCAG
>NZ_JARLTC010000107.1 GCF_029382225.1 Spongiactinospora sp. TRM90649 | reverse complement strand
CAGCAGGTGCCCGGTCACGGCGTCGGCGGTCGGGTAGTCGAAGGCCAGCGTGGCCGGCAGCGCCAGCCCGGTGACCTCGGTCAGCCGGTTGCGCAGCTCCACCGCGATCATCGAGTCGAAGCCCATGTCCTTGAACGGACGGCCGGTCTCCACCTCGGAGGCCGAGCCGTAGCCGGCCGACGCGGCGACCGCCGAGCGGACCAGGCCCAGCACCTCGCGGGCGCGTTCCGCCTCCGCCAGCCCGGCCATCCGCGCGGCCCACCCGGACCGCTCGGGCTCGCCGCCCTCCTCGGCGATCGGGGCGACCTCGGACAGCAGCGGGCTCGGCCGCGAGGAGGTGAACCCGGCGGCGAACCGCTCCCAGTCCACGTCCGCGACCGTGACGCACGCCTCTCCGAGCTGTCCCAGCGCGGCCGAGGCGAGCTGCGGGTCCAGCGGGTTCAGCCCGCGCCGCCGCAGGTAGTCGGCCGCCTCGCCCTGGACGGCCATGCCGACCTCGGCCCACGGGCCCCACGCGATCGACGTGGCGACCAGACCGTGCGCCCGACGGTGCTCGGCCAGCGCGTCCAAGTAGGCGTTCGCGGCGGCGTAGGCGGCCTGGCCGCCGCTGCCCCACACCCCCGCGATCGAGGAGAACAGCACGAAGGCG
>NZ_JARLTC010000106.1 GCF_029382225.1 Spongiactinospora sp. TRM90649 | reverse complement strand
CCAACACCCCAACGAGTGCCTGATGCGGTATGCCCGGCCCAACCAGCCCCGGTAACGAAGAAACACCCGAACCAACAGACCCACACCCCACCCGATCGGGAACCCCGGCCACCGACACTCACGTATCGGCAGCAGGTCCCCAGCGGCCTGAAGACGTTCCGACCGGCAACCGCCGACTCGGGAACCCTCCGGCCCAGACGAGGCGACGCCCACACTTGCGCGCGGCATCTCGTCTCAGACGAGGCGACCGCCCACCCTTCCGCGTGACCTCCGGTTCCCCGACGGGAACCGGTGCCTCACGGACTGGTGAACGGTTTCGGCCTGTGACCCGGCCGCGGCGCCTTCCACTCCGGCCGCGCCACCGCACCCAGCGGTGCAAGCGGCGACAGCAGCGGAAAACGCCGACGGTCCGTTTCCTCAGGACCCAACAGTGTGCCCGGGACCCTCCCCCGCGACCGGATCGTCTTCCCACTCCCCGGAACCCGAAGGCTCCTGGGCGGTACCAACGACCGGTCACCAGACGAGGTGAACCGAATAGCCAGTGCTCCACTAAGACGAGCCGTCAGGCGGGACACGAACGGACCCGAACCTGACTATGGATGCGCATCCCGCCCCCGGAAGAGGGAGGGCGTGCACCGTGTGCTCCTTAGAAAGGAGGTGATCCAGCCGCACC
>NZ_JARLTC010000105.1 GCF_029382225.1 Spongiactinospora sp. TRM90649 | reverse complement strand
GCCGCAGGGTGAAGAGGCTGACGGTCTCCCACGCGTTCCACTCGGTGCTGATGGAGCCGATGCTCGCCGAGTTCGGCGAGGTCGCCGGTCAGGTGGAGTACCGCCGGCCGCGTGTGCCGATCGTCTCGAACGTCACCGGTGAGCCGGTCGAGGAGTACACCGGCGAGTACTGGGTGCGCCACGTGCGCGAGGCCGTCCGGTTCGCCGACGGCGTCGCGACCCTGCACGGGTTGGGCGTGACGAAGTTCCTGGAGATCGGTCCCGAGGGCGTGCTGACCGCGCTCGCCCAGCAGTGCCTGCCCGGGGCCTCGGCCGTGCTGGCCGCGACGCTGCGCGGCAAGCGGGTGAAGCACGGCGAGCCCGGCGCGCTGCTGCGCGGCGTGGCCAAGGTCTACACCCACGGTGTGGACGTGGACTGGCGCGCCGTCTACGCCCCCTGGGGCGGCGGACAGGTCGAGCTGCCCACCTACGCTTTCCAGCGGCAGCGGTACTGGATGGACGCGGTCGTCCTGGGCGGCCTCCCCGCCGGGGACGCGCGTCCGGCCGATGAGACGGAGACCCGCTTCTGGGAGGCCGTCGAGTCCGAAGACCTGAACACCCTGGCCGAGACCCTGCGCCTGGCCCCCGAGGACGGGCTGGACAACGTCCTCCCCGCGCTGTCCGCGTGGCGGAAGGATCGCCGTGAGCGTTCCGTCCTGGATTCATGGCGCTACCAGGTGTCCTGGACCCCGCTGGAGGC